>CAWBOU010000025.1:0-35507 GCA_963790365.1 uncultured delta proteobacterium | reverse complement strand
GACCTGCTATGCCACTGTCGCTTTGGGCGGCACGGAAGCTGTACCGTGGTGGCTGACTTCCGACTTCGCCTGATCATATTTCTTTCCTGGAAAACCGGTCGAAAGGAGGAGCGCAAGTCCATGAATACGCGGATCTTCAGTGTGCACGATCAACCCTTGTCGCCAGAAGATTTGAATGTTTGTAAGGCTACCTTCGATCAAATTTGCGCAGCGCAGCGCGTCGATCCCGAAACTGACAAAGCGAGCGACTTGGCAGCGCTGGTGATCGAACTCTACCGACAAGGTGTCCGCGACCACGCTCAACTTGCTGCAATGATCGGCACGGTTGGCGAGCCGTAGATGCCTAACCGCCGTACCGAGTTCATTGTTCTAGTGGTCATATTCCTCGTCGTTGGCTTCACGTTGATGGCGCTGATCGAGCCCATCCTTGGTTTGGTCAACTGACTTACCCTTTACCGTCGCTGACTTCTAACCTTCTTGACTAAATATTTCAGCCGGTTAGACCGGAAAGCGACATCTTTTCTGCTTCATTTATGCACGGTTTTTGTACCGGCAAAACGCCTCACCAGCAATGACGACGTGAGTTCAAAGACCGTTGGATCGCATTAAACCACACGAAAACGGGTGAGCAGCGTGGCGTGCCTATGCACGAGTTTTTGTTGCCGCTTGCCCTCGTGAAGCTCAAGGTCCGGCATCCGCAGCTCTTTCAGAACTAGCGGGGTCAAGTCTATCAATTGTTGGAAAACCGAGGTGCCCAATTAAAGGGATCAATTCGTGGTACTCCAGAAAGGCTGGCGAAGGCCAAAACCCGATCGGCGACATCAGTCCGTACACGGCCAAGCGCACGGTCTCGACCCAGCTGGTGGAACTTCCGATTCCGTCATCCGTTCACAATATCTACTCAAAGAAGGGAGACGGAAATGTCAGACAACAAGGAAAAGCAAGGTCAGGACCGGAGGTTGGTCGCCGGGGGCGAAAAGTACGAAGTGTCATACTTTGCCAAAAAGCACGGCCTGGAAACGAAAGACGCAAAGCGCATCATTGAGGCACATGGAACCGACCGCTACTTTGCCGATAGGGCGGCCAATCGCTTCAAGCACTGACCGCAATAAGCTACTGGTAACTTAGGCATCCAACTCCCATATAGAGATCATGCCGGCAGCGCGCCCTGATGGGCAACTGATGCGCGCCGCACTTCCCAATGGAGATTTGATATGACCGAACAGACATAGGCGGCTACGCCTGCGAAACCACTTGATGCAAAAGTCATCGCCAAAAAATTCAGGATCACCGTCGAGGAGGCGCAGGCAATCCTCGACGAATATGGCCACGACAGGAAGGCTGCCGAAAAAGCTGCACGTCGTATCGCGGCATAAGTTCAAAAGGGCTGCTCAACCCTCAGAGGGAGCAGGCCGCATGATCACCATGCAGCGGAGGAGGCGGCGCTAGGCAGTGGAGGGCAGACTGGCGACGTTCGAGATCAATCCCCATTCCCGATCTGTCGCTTGCATACCGCACTGCGCCGTCGGGCATATTGCCGACGGGTGAAATCAGTCCAGCCCCTGCCGAATTCCCGCTGCCTACACAATTCGTCGCCGTTTGATGAGTTCCCACTCGGCCAAAGACGCCTCCGTAGAAATTCAGCACCTACGGCCGTTGCGCCATTGGTCGGAAAGGAGGATGTGGCAGCGGTGACGGTGTGGTGGCCTTCGTTTTCAGGTACCGCGATGGGTCTCTATGCGAAGATTTCCCCCCATCGGCCTGCTTCAAGCGATGGATTGGGTGTAACTTTGGTCACGCCGAGCGAAACCAGGAACGTTGGCCAAAATGCAACTTTTCGTTGTCGACACGTTTACACTTCTCGCCTAAAATCTGATCAAGCGTTGCCGTCCGCCGTCGACCTTGCAAACCGAGGCTCGACCGTGAGCTGGATGCCGACGAAGGCAAGCGCGCTGATCACGCCAACTGCCGCCACCAACCACAGCGACCAGACGACCCCCATTTCAGACATCGAAGCCGCCATGGCGAACGGGGCGAGAGCCGACGTGAGTTGCTTTGCCGATGTCAACCAGCCGAGTGCCGCGATCCGTAGCCACGGCTGACCAAACGAGCCGGCACCCCGCCGCCGACGAGACCCGTCAACCCCGGACCAAGGCCCATGGAGGATGGCGAACACGACCGCTCCCGCGAACGACGGCCCGTGGTCGCGAACAACACGACGATGCCTACAGGCATCAGGACCGCAGCGATGACCGCGAGCCATACCTCTGGGATAGCGCCCGTTCCCGAATATCAGATTGATCAAGCGGCTCGCGACTTGCGCCGGGCCGAACAGCGAGGCTACGACAAGGCCCGCCGCGCCGAGGCCAAGCGCCTGCGTCAGCGGGACGATGTGGACAAGCATCGCCGAAGAGCGCATAGCCCTCGATCGCGAAGCCGAGCAGCATGAGTAGGAAGACGGGCATGCCCTCTGTTCCGATGGACGCTTCACCGCTTCCTCCACGGGGACGCCCGACACGGCGCTCGACGGCGACCGCAGCCGGAGGTCAGACGGGCGAAGCGCCCAATGCAACGGCAGGCGGCCACGAGTGGAGCGCCGTCGTAGAAGAAGCAGCACTTCACGCCACGACATCGCGTCGTGCAGGCACGTCGTCAGCGGCCAGAGCAGGGTCGAAGCAAAACCCGCGATCAGCGTCAAATGGACGATGCGACGCTGCGCTTTCCCTGCCGCCGACTTGGACGATCGCGATGAAGGCCGTCCAATAGAGGACAGCCCCGAAGGACTCAATGCCATCATCGCCGAGCACGCTGGCGAAGGTCGATGCGGCCGGGCGACGAGCGCGGTCAGGACAAGCGAGGCCGCCGATCCCATCGACCCCGGGCCATCAGGTGGCCGGCGCCCATCGGTCGGCCAGCTTGCCCGAGATCGGAGCGGCGAGGCCGCCGGCCAGCAGCGCCAGCCGAGAAGCTGCCGAACACCCATTGCTCCGACCAGCCGAAGTCGCGGCGCGATGGCCGGCGACGAGCATGCTGTAGCTGTAGTAGAGCGTGCCGTAGCCGATGATCTGCGTCGCGCCGAGCGCCCAGATCGCCCCATCGGCAGTTTCGCCGTCTGCCATCGTCACACGCTTTCCGCGCGCAACTTTCTCCGGTGCCTCCTGTAAGCCGCAGCCGCATCCGGACTTGCCTTCGGCCTTAGCGACGGCGTCGGCAACGCAGCACGCGTCGACCGCGGCGGGCGCGGGCCGCCGCAGCATCCCGCCGCGGCCGTTCACGCGGACCTCTCGCCGCAAACGCCCGTCTCAGGCAGGACCAGCTCCACTTGGCGGGCCGCCGCGGGTCGCCCGCTAGTCGGCGACCACCGAGCGCACCTGCTCATAGCCGGTCGCCATCAGGAAGGTCGGCGCGCGGCCGTAGGACTTCGTGCCGACGATGAAGAACCCCGTTCTCCGGATGCGCGAGCTCCTCGATGCCGTGCGGCGGCACGGTGCCGCAGGAATGGATGTTCGGATCGATGAGCGGCGCAAGCTCCGGCGGCGCCTCGACGGCCGGATCCAGCTCGACGCGCAATTCGCGCAGGAACGACAGGTCGGGCCGGAAGCCGGTGGCGAGACGATGCGGTCGACCGTCGACCGAACGGCTTCCGCCGAGCTGCGCAGCGACCGTACGCCGTCGTCGGTAGATGCGTTCGACGGCGAACGGCGCCAGCATGTTCAGCCGGCCGTCCTCCATCGCCCGCTTGGCGGCGAGGCCGAGCGCGCCGCGCTCCGGCAATTGGTCGTTGAGGCCGCCGCCGAGCAGCCGGTCGACGCTGTCGTGCGCAGCGCCCAGAAGATTTCCGTCTCGGGGTCGTCTCCTGCAATTCCATCAGGGCCAGCGCGACGTCGATCGCCGAATGGCCGCCGCCGACGACGAGCGTCCGCTTTCCGACGAACTCGCCCCGGAGGCGCCGATACATCTGGGATGCCGTAGGGCAACCCGTATGCGGAGGCAACTCTCTCCGGGGACGGGCAATCCGTCGACCCCGCCACAAGCCAACGCGCGATCTTCATGCGCACGAGTGTAGCCGCTACGCAGGGCAGCTGTGGTTCTCCGATTCCGGAGCAGCGCCGGGTCGTGCGTTCGTGATGTACGGCTCCGAGGTGGAGTGAGTCAGCTTGGACGCGCGCGTGATCCGGCACGCACGGGCTAGAGTCGTAGGCATGCGTCGGATCGTTGCGTCGGTTCTCGTCGCCGTCGCGTGCGCCGGCCGCGTCGGGGGCGACGACGGCGAGACCGACGCGACGGCGTCGTCTCGGCGAGCTCGTCGTCGACCGGCGAGAGCGTGTCGTCTTCAATGTCGGCGACAGCGTGTCGTCGTCGACGGATACGGGCACCTCGTCCTCGACGGGCGCGGACCCGTCGAGCTCGAGCGACGAGCACGACCAGCCGAGACTCCAAGACTGCCGACTGCGCGCCGGACCAGCTGTGCGTCGAACGTTCGAGCGACGTCTGTCACGAGCCGCACGCGCCGATTCACGGAGTGCATTCCGCGACCCGGCAGTCTGCACGGACAATCCAGTCGTCTGCGACACCGCGTGCGGGTGGGAGGCCTGCGGCGGTCCGGGCTGCCGCAGGCCTGGGCGCGGAGGTCTGCGGCGTCCAGTCCGAAGGACTCGTCTGCAACGGCAGCACGCTGCGCATGCAACCTCTTCACGCAGGAGTGCCCCAAAGGGGAGAGGTGCGCGTCGTGGGACAGCGATGCGGACCAGATGTTCGACGCCACGCGCTGCGCGCCCGATCTTCGAGGATCCGGTGCCCGTCGGTGGCGTATGCGGTACGATGGCATCGACGACTGTTTCATTGAGTGCCTGCTCGTGAACGAGGTGATGCGACCGGCATCTGCCGCGCCGCCTGCGTCGGCAACCCGTACGACGCAATTGCGACGATCCCGAGACGACGTGCGCGCTCGAGGGCGACTGCTCGTGGGTGCGTCCCCTAATCACACGCGCGAAGAAAGAGGAGAGTACAACGCAACGTCTCCGATTTCTGCGACGTTGCATCCGGATATCACCAGAGCACTCTTCGAGCAGTCTGTTTTGGCTGTGATTCAATGCCCTTGGCGGCAGCATGAACACGCGCATCGAAACTGGCTCGTGCCAACTGGCTGCTCGCTCCCGCCGGGGTCGCCTCGCCGGAGGACGCTGTCGTCCAGGAGTGATCGCCGCGGTCCAATGGCAAGTCAGGTTCTCGCAGATGCTTCATGTTGGCGATCGTTGCCCTTCAGGCGGCGGCGCAGTTCTGTTCACGAGTCTGGTCTGAGGATGGGCACGGTTGCGCTGGATTCGTTCCTGCTGGATGAGCAGCGAGTTGGACAACTCAGGAGACGTTGGATGTTTTGGCCACGTTTCTCGCGTTGACATCGGAAGAAACACCCTTGTCGCTGGCGCTTCTGATGAGAGTGCCGATGATACGACCGGTGGACAACGATTGTGACGGCTGACGATCCGATCGGTCTTGAATTGCCACTGGTCGTCTGGGCCGCGCCGCGGTAGCACTATCGACCTCACTGCTGGGGTGGTCAGCTCAATCTCTTGAGCACTCATTGCCGACTCATGGACTACTGTGACTCTACATGGTGGACCGAGTGCAGAGAACTACAAACGAGACTTACAGGGACGAACTATTGCGGGTCGGGCAACGCTACAGCGGATCGTTTACAACAACGGCATCTCCTGGTTCGTAGCGTACGGCTGGACCACGCCGCAGGTCGCTCGATTAAACGCGTACATTTCCTGGTGCGCGCCTGGATTGGCGCGGCGAACTGGAGGCGCGAGTGCGCCAGCATCCGGCGGCAATTTTGCGTCACTATAGCTATTTCTGTGAGGGTATCGCAGATTGCCGGAGTGGAGATGGTTGCCCTCGCACAAGTCGAGCAGGAAGAACCCGACGGACTCGCTGTCGTAGCCACCCGTGAATCGTCGAAAGAACTCGAGGGAGCAGCCCCTAGGAGCGACGCCGAGGCTCCCGGTCGAACGTCGGCGATCCGGCTCGCCTCGCTGCGTCTGAAGACCGGATTGGCAAGTGCCCTGATGGCGTTCTCGGGGATCATGCATCAACGCTGCACGCCTCCAGAGCTCGCCGACGCCCGTCGTCGAAGCGGCGCGGCCCGTGTACCACGCGGAACGCTACGCGCGCACGCTCGACCTCGCGGAGATGGCGGACTCCAAGCCGCCCGAGTGAGCCGCTGCGATCACCCTGGCCGAAGACGTCGTTCCACGGCGTGGCCGCACAGGCCGCCCGACGCCGCGGACCCGGTTACGCTCGGACCGTCGCGCGTGACGCTCTCGCTTCGATGTCGACCGCGCACGTGCCTTCGGCTGTCGCCCGACCACTCGAGGTCGCCGTGATCTCCGCCGTGACCTCCTCCCGGCGCCGAGGCCGGCGTACGAATCCGTCGATCGTCACGCTGTCGGCCGGGCACGCCGCGGTCGAACGCGATGGACGGTGGCCTGGTGATCCTCGGTGACCTCACCCTCCGCATCGACGGTCATCGAGCCGCCGTCGGGGCACTCCACCGTCCCCATCGCCTGAGCTTGAGCGCCCGTGGGCCGACCGTACCCGAGCCGCTCCATCCGGTCCGCTTCGGTGAGCGCGATCTCGGTCTAGTGCCAGCTGCGCGCGGAGTCGAGCCGTCGGCGGTGGGTCTCCTTCCGAACAAGCCGTGGCGGGACCGACGGGATCGCTGACGTGGTCTTCATGGCGCCGGTACGTGGTGCACGAGCGATGCCCCTCGTGAATCACGTTGCATGACGCGCGGCGTGGCGATTCGCAACAACCGTTGCGGAGACGCCAGCGAAAAGACCGTGACCCACGACGTCACTGCAGTTGGGGATGCGGATGCCCGCGTCCCGACTGCAATGCGTGTGCCCGCGAGCATGACGTGCGACATGCGAAGACGCCCGCTGGATTGATGGTCTTGTTGATCGACTTCACGCGCAGCCGCTCGACATTCCGGTTTGTGACAAGGGCATTGCTTTGGAGGAGAGCGCCGCGAGTGCGAGGCTCGCGCGAGCGTTGCCGTTCCGGATGCTCCTCACTCGGTGAGCCGTCGTTCGGACATGTCCTCGGCTAACCCGGTGCTGGTGAGCGCCCGTCGAGGTGACGGACGGTGTTGTGGCCGGAATCGTGACGTTCGTGCTGGCGTCTCCCCCACGCGAAGACGATCCGCCGATTGACGAGTACCGCGCCGTCCTCATCCTCGATGTCGAACCGATGCGCATCGGGATGCGCGAGCGCGACGACGCACCCCTGCTGTCCGCCGTGGCAGGAGGGGCTCGCCGCGTCTGGCACGGCGGGGGGGTCCACGCATGAAGCTCTTGGTCTGCGGAGGAGCCGGCTTCATCGCTCGAACTTCGTCCGCCTGCGCGTCCGCGGCACGGCGACGAGGTCGTGGTGCTCGACCTTCACCTACGCGGGCCGCGAGGAAGCCTGCAGGACCGCTCGCGGCTCCGAACCCACTTCTATCCTGTTCCGGTGAGCGCGGTCCCGAGATGCCCGTGGCTGTGCGGCAGCCTCGGCCGCGCGGTGATCGAGCCGGCGTGGGCGTGATCGGGGACGGTTTCGAGGTGCTCAGCGCCGACGACGGTGGCCCGCTAGCCGAACGTCAAAGGATCATCGATCCGCTGGTGTTGCGGCTGCGCTCCGACACGAGTACTCCGCGCGGTTTCTGACGGCTGATGTCGCCGCCGAGATGCACGAGGTGATCCTCGGGCACGCGGAGCCCTGCGCGGCACGGCCCACTGGTCGACCTGCTAAAAAGGGAACGGCGCCGACCGGGATCACCACGGGAAACGCGCAGGAGCTGTATTTCCCGACTGCTTCGAGCTCGCGGTCACCAGAGGGGCGCCGACAAAGCAGGACCAGGAGGGCCGAACCGCAGCTGAGGGACATCCACTCCGCCGCGACCGCACGGCCATCGAGGTGCTCAACCGGCACATCGGGGGCGACCGACGTCATCGGGGCGCTCTCGCGGCAGCTCACTCGCAGCTGGCGCGACGTGCGCGCAGGCACCGAGTACACCTGACCTTCATCGCCGGGCTGACCACCGTGTTGGGCCGGGCCGACGGCCACAACGCGGCGGTGGCGCCCCAGCGGGCGTGGTCGGCGTTGGTGGCCGACGCGACGCCCTACAACTTCGGCGCCGCCGCCACCTGACTGTGCGGAGTTGCCGTGGTCGATCGTCGGCTCGGGATGAGTTGTGCTGAGCGACAACAGCCTCCGGTGGTCACCAGCGGCGAGGTGAGCGCCCGCTGGATCGCAGTGTTGTTGACTGGGTGCGCGCGACCCTGCGGCGCGCAAGTGGCTCGCGAGGAGCTGCCCGATGTTCCGCTGTTGTGTGCCGAAGAGGTTGACCGGTCTTGTGCGCCGTGGGAGCTGCTGGGCGAGGACAAGCAGGCGACGCTGATCGCAGGCATCGAGATTGCCGTCGACTTCGCGCCGCTTGACGAGTCGGCGCAGACCCGCCATCACTGTCGGGTCAAATCCAACCAGGTTGCGTGAGGAGGCCTATGTGCTGCATGCGCGGCGGTATCTGATCGATGGTGTCCCCGCGCATCCGCGCGAGCAGCACATCGTGGACGAACTCGCGGAGTTCCGCAGGCCGTACCTGAGCCGACTGTGGGCGCGCCTGCACGGCCGCCCCAGAAGAGCTCGCCCTCGACTTCCATCGCAGGCACGCCGAACACGCCGCGGTTGACCGCGTCGGTGGTGAGCTCGCGGAGCCGCTGCTTCACCTCCTGCGTTTGCGACTGCGCGATCATCTCCGCGGCCGACATGCCGAGCTCGCCGAGCACGCGCTCGACCACCGGCACCTCGCTCACGTGGAGCCGGCGCACCCAGACCGCCTCGAAAAGCGCCTGGATCAGCCGCCGCCGGTCCGCGTCGGGCAGCGGCAACAGCGACAAGCGAAGCGCCAGAAGAGGATTGAACGGCAGGTGCGCCGGCGGGCTCAGCGGGATGCCGAGCGGCACGCATTTCCGGATCAGGTTCTTCCACATCCAGCGGCCCTTCGCGGCGATCTCACCGGGCCCGAGCTGGCCGTGCGCGTCGAGGAGCCCGGCGTAGAGGATCGGCACGATCTCGATCTCGCGCCCATGCTTCGCCGCGAGCTTCGGGAGCTCCACCCACGCGAGGTACGCGTTCGGCGATTCGTAGTCGAAGTAGAAGCGGATCGGCTCCATCTCAGATCTCCATCTGGCGCGCGGCGAGATCCTTCATGATCTCCTCGGCGCCGCCACCGATCGAGAGCACCTTCGTCTCGCGGTAGATGCGCTCGACGGACGCGCCGCGGAGATAGCCGGCGCCGCCGAAGATCTGCACGCCTTCCTTGGCGCAGAATTCGAGGCAGGTGGTCGCGACGTTCTTCAGCATCGCGAGCGACGCGGGCGACGAGTAGCCGGCGTTCATCTGGAACGCGCAGAGATCGAGATACGCCTTCAACGACTCGAGCCGCGTCGCCATGTCGACGAGCTTGTGGCGGAGCACCTGATGATCGGCGAGCCGCTTGCCGAACGTCTGCCGCTCGCGCGCGTAGGCGAGCGCGTCCTCGTAGCAGACGCGCGCGAAGCCGTAACAGCTCGCGGCGAGACCGAGCCGCTCGGAGTTGAAGTTCCGCATCACCCCGGCGAAGCCGCGGTTCTCCTCGCCGAGGAGATTCGCGGCGGGCACGCGGCAATCGTCGAAGTAGAGCGTCGCGGTGTCGGAGCACCACCAGCCCATCTTCTTGAGCGGCGTTCGCGAGAACCCCGGCGTGTCACCCTCGACGACGAGGAGCGAGATGCCGCGCATGCCGTCGCCACCCGTGCGCACCGCGACCGCGACGACGTCCGCGCGGACGCCCGAGGTGATGAACGTCTTCGAGCCGTTCACGACGTAGGAGTCGCCGTCGCGCCGCGCGGTCGTCTGGAGCCCTGCGACGTCGGAGCCGCCCGACGGCTCGGTGATCGCGAGCGCCGAGATCTTCTCGCCGGCGAGGATCGGCGGCACGAGGCGGCGTTTCAGCGCCTCCGAACCCAGCGCCAGGATCGGCGGCACGCCGATGTGGAGCGAGAAGAGGCTCGCCGCGACGCCGCCGACGCGCCCGCTGGCGATCTCGTCGGCGAGGATCATGCGGTGGAACCAGTCGCCGCCGGCGCCGCCGTATTCTTCGGGAAAGCCGATGCCGAGCAGGCCCGCCGCGCCCGCCTTGCGATAGAGGTCGCGCGGGAACTCCTCCGCCTCGTCCCATTTGACCGCGTTCGGGCGGATCTCGGTCTCGACGAAGCGGCGCACCATGGCGCGGAACTCGGCGTGCTCTTCGGAATAGAACGGGCTCGGCCCCTTCTCGATCGGCAAGATGTCGGTCATGATCGGCTCTTCTAACCGGAAGGAGGCCGCCACGTCAGCCCGTGCCCGCACCGCCGTCTTCGTCGCCGGCGTGCTCGCCTCGCTCGCGCTGGCGCTGGGCCTCGCGCTCGTCTCGATCGAGCTCGAGGAGCGCGCCTCGGCGACCGTGATCACCGACGCCGCGGGCGAGCCGATCCGGCTCATCCTGCCGGCGGACGGGCGCCTCCGCTTTCGCGTTGCGCTCGACGAAGTCTCCCCGGTGCTGCGGACGGCGCTCGTCGCGGCGGAGGATCGGCGGTTCCTCGATCATTCCGGCGTCGATCTCCGCGCGATCGCGCGTGCGGCGTGGACGAACCTCCGCGCCGGGAGCGTCGTCTCTGGCGGCTCGACGATTCCGATGCAGATCGCGCGCATGACGGCGCCCGCGGAGCGGACGTTCGGCGCGAAGCTCGGCGAGGCGATCCGCGCGATCCTGCTCGACGCGCGGCGTTCGAAGGACGAGCTCCTCGAGGCGTACCTCAACCTCGCGCCGTTCAGTGGGAACCTCGAAGGCGTCGGCGCGGCCAGCGCTTTCTGGTTCGGGAAACGGCCCGCCGACCTTTCGCTCGGCGAGGCGGCGCTCCTGACCGCGCTGCCGCGCGCGCCGAACGCGTACGACCCGGTCTCGCATCCGGAGGCCGCGCGTCGCGCGCGCGATCGCGTGCTCGATCAGCTCGAGCGCACCGGCGCGTTCTCCGCGCAGGACGTTGCCGATGCGCGGCTCCATCCGCTCCCGAAGGCGCGGCGCCGCCTGCCGTTCGTGGCGCCACATTTCGCCGAGCTCGTCGCCGCGCGCTCGCATGTCGGCGAGCGCGTCGCCACGACGCTCGAACGCCGCTTGCAGTCGATCGCGGAGGAGCAGGTCGCGTCGCGGCTCGCCGGGCTCCGCGCGAGCGGGATCGACGACGCCGCGGTCGTGGTGCTCGAGGTCGCGGATCGCGCGGTGCGCGCGATGGTCGGCTCGCCCGACTACCGCGGCGTCCGCGGGCAGGTGAACGGCGCGGTCGCGCGGCGTTCGCCCGGCTCGACGCTGAAACCGTTCCTCTACGCGCAGGCGATCGACGAGGGGCGAATCGTTCCGGACTCCTACGTGCTCGACATTCCGACCGACTTCTCGGGCTACGTCGCCGAGAACTACGACGATCGTTACCGCGGACGAGTCACCGCCAGAGAAGCGCTCGTCGATTCCCTGAACGCGTCGAGCGTGCGGCTCCTCTCGGACGTCGGGCTCGCGAGCTTCCATCGCACGCTCGTCCGCGGCGGTCTCGCCACGCTCGATCGTCCGCTCGCGAGCTACGGCCTGCCGCTGATCCTCGGCGCCGGCGAGGTGACGCTTCTCGATCTCACGAACCTCTACGCGACGCTCGCGGCGGGCGGGCTCCACCGCGCGCCGCGCCTCCGCGAGGCGGATCGCTCGGAGGAAGCGCGTCTCTTCTCCGCCGAGGCGACGTCGCTCGTCACCGGCATTCTCACCGAGGTGAAGCGACCCGATCTGCCGGCGAGCTGGGCGCTCACGCGCGGCGTGCCGGAGGTCGCGTGGAAGACCGGCACGTCCTATGGTCATCGCGACGCGTGGGCGGTCGGGTTCTCGCGCCGCTACGCGATCGGCGTCTGGGTCGGAAATTTCGACGGCCGCGGACGAAAGGGGCTCTCCGGTTCGGAGCATGCCGGGCCGCTCCTCTTCGATCTCTTCCGGGCGGTCGAGGGCGCGGGTGCGCGCCTACCCGAAGCGCGCGCGGCGAACCTCGGCACGGTCGAGGTCTGCGCGGTCAGCCACGATCTCGCCGGCGCCTACTGTCCGCGAACGACGATCACGACGATTCCCGGCAAGACGCGGCTCGCGCCGTGCGCGATCCATCGCCGCGTCTTCCTCGATGCCGAGAGCGGCGAGCGGCTCGCGGGCGACTGTCTCGGCCGCCGGCCGTATCGCACGGACGTGCTCACGATCTTTCCCGCCGAGGTCGTCGCGTGGTGGCGCGCGCAGGGCGAGAGCCCGCCGGCGCTGCCGCCGCTTCGCGCGGAGTGCGCCGACGGCGCCGAAGGCGAGCCACCGCGGATCGTCTCGCCGGCGGCCGCGACGCCCTATCGCGTCCGCGCCGATGCGCCGGTCGAGTTCCAGAAGCTGGCACTCGTGGCGCGCGCCGCGCCGTCGGTCACGCGCCTCTGGTGGTATCAGGACGGCGCGCTCCTCGCCGCCGCGTCACCTGCCGAGCGGTCCTTCGTGATGCTCGCGCAGGGCTCGCACCGCCTCGTGGTCGTCGACGACTCCGGCCGCTCCGACTCGATCACCTACCGGGTCGAGTGAGGGGGACGCTGCTTCCGATCGTCTCACGAGGCGACGCTTCGCGTCGCAGCTGGCTAACTTCGTCGTGGGACGGAGCGGTGTCAGCTGATATCGTCATGCTCGCCCCGGCGCGTTCGGCCAAGGATCGGGTCGAACGATGGCGCGCGCTCCGCGCCTCGATGCGCCGAACGCGCTTCACCACGTCATGGCGCGCGGCATCGAGAAGCAAGCGATCTTCCGCGACACAATCGATGCGCAACGGTTCGTCGATCGCCTCGCACGATCCGTAGACGAAGACGGCTGGGCGATCTTCGCTTGGGCGCTGCTCCCGAACCACTTCCATCTCTTGGTGCGAAGCGGGAATCGGCCATTGGGACGCACGATGGCCTCGCTACTCACCGGCCATGCCGTCGTCTTCAACCGCCGTCACGGACGCGTCGGGCACGTGTTCCAAAATCGCTTTCGGTCGATCCTCTGCGAAGACGAGTGCTATTTTCTGGAGCTCGTTCGATACATTCACCTGAATCCGCTCCGGGCCGGGCTCGTTCGCGATCTCGATGAGCTCGATCGTTTCCCGTTCTCCGGGCACTCAGCGGTGGTCGGCACGACCCATTGCCCCTGGCAAACGATCGAGCCGATTCTCGCGAGCTTCGCGTCCCCGCGAGCGAGCGCTGCCGACGCGTATCGAGAATTCGTTCGTTTGGGAGTCGCCGCTGGGCGTCGTCCGGAACTGGTGAGCGGCCGCGTGCTCCGCCGTCCCGACGGCTGGAGCTCGGATGTCGCCGTGCCCGTTGCGGGAAGGGAGAGTCATTCTTCGAACGAGCGAGCGCTCGGTCGGGCGCGGTTCATCGCAGAGCTCGAGCGGGACCTCGCTCGCGGGAATCGGTGTGCTCCGGATTCGGCTTCTGTCTCAGTCGACGACGTGCTGGAGCGAGTCGCGAGTCGCGCGGGCGCGAGCGTGGATGTCCTGTGGGGGCACAAGGGCAACCGGCGGTCTTCCGATCTGCGTGCCATCGCCGCTTACGTCTGGCTCGAGATCCTCGGTCGGAGTGGCAGCGAGTTGGCGAGAGCGCTTCGAATCGGGCGCGCGACCGTCTATCGCGGATCTCGACGCATCCGACTTTCCCGTCGTGTCGAAGATCGATCCGACGAACGGACCGCGTGATCCTCGTCGACGAGGCGCGTCAGCCGGTGAGACGATCGGAAGCAGCGTCCCCTTCCTTTTTCGCGGCGCGAAGGCCTAGAACGCTGGCGATGGCGTTGCGGGTCCTCCTCGCAATTCTCGGCGCCTTGATGGCGTGGAAGAGTCGCCGCAGCGAGAGCTTTCGCAGTCAGCTTTCGCGCGACGTCACCATCGAGATCTCCTCGGACGACGGCGTCGCGCGACACTTCGTCTTCCGCGGCCGCCGCATTTCGAGCCGAGCGGGTAGGGCGCCGAGCGCCGACTGCGCGCTCCGCTTCGCGACCGCGCGGCAAGGTTTCACGGTGCTCACCGCGAAGGACGGCCCGATCCGACTCTTCGACGGGCTCTTCGACGAGACGGTGCGCCTCGAGGGACGCACCGCGCTCTTCGGCTGGTTCCAGGGTCTCGTCGGCGCGGTCGTGCCCGGCGCGCCGAAGCTCCGCCTGCCGGCGACGCCGCCCGGCGCTTACGTGAAGCCGACGTCCTCGCCGGAAGTTTCCCGTTTCATCACGCGTGAACCGGCGGCGAGCGAGCTCGACCCCACGTGGACGGACGCCGCGACGGCGCGCGAGAAGCTCGTGATGAGCCGCGTCGCCAAGGGCGAGCGGCCGAAGCTCTTCTGATGCTCACCCCCCGGCTTACGCTCGACCCCCTGAGGGGGTTATGACGCCTGAGCTCAACGACCGCACGCGCGGCTGGCTCCGCTTCGTCTGGGACAAGGCGACGACACCCGACGACTGGTCGAGCCGCGGCGAGCCGCTCGGCTGGTGGGATCGCGACAGCACCGCGCCGATGTGCACGTTCCCGCGCTTCGACCTCGGCGAGACGGCGTACATCCTGCCCGTGCTCGCCGAGCTCACGCCCGCGTGGCGCGAGGTCTACGCGCGGATCGCCGACGAGCTCGTCGGCCGGCACACGACCTTCTGGGCGGCGATCGATTGGCTCTCGATGATCGGCCACGATCCCGCGCAGGATCGCTATCCACCGGAGTGGATGGGTTTCCTCCCCGAGCGCCTCCGCGGCCGCTACGACGCGCCCGGCTGGACGGCGAACGGCGTCGAGCCGTGGGGATTGCAGCCGGATCCGATCGGCTCGGACGGGAATCTCTTCTTCCGCGGCTTCTTCAACCTGCTGCTCTCGATCTATCGCTCCGTCGCCGGCGACGAGAAATGGGAGCGTCCGTTCCAGGTGACCGGCTATCGCAACCGGCCGTTCGAGTGGACGCACTCGCGGATCGCCGAGTTCCTCCACCTGCAATGGAAGGAGCGCCCGCAGGGCCCGCACTGCGAGAACACGAAGATCTGGCCGTTCTGCGTGACGGGCGCGGGTCTCGGCCTTCAGCTCTACGACGTCACGACCGGCAACCGCACGCACACCGTCTTCGAGGACTGGGTCGAGTTCGCGAAGAAGCACTACCTCGTGCTCGACTCGCGCGGGCGGCTCAAGACGTTCCCCTTCTACTATGACCCGATCGAGGACGAGATCTGCTCGTTTCCGGACCCGATGGTCGCGTTCGCGGCCCTCGCGGTGACGCCATACCTCGTGCCGCAAGCGCCCGAGCTCGGGCGCTTCCTCTACGAGGAGGCGGTGTCGAAGCTCGGCTGGAACGATCCCCGGAAGAAGCTCCTGCTGCCGTTCCCGGATCCGCGCTTCCCGGCGGCGACGCTGCTCGTCGCGCAGGATCTCGGCGACCACACGACGGCGAAGCGGCTCCGCGAGCTCGTCGAGCGCGAGCACGACCCGCGCTGGTTCGGCGACGAGAAGAACCGCTTCGGCTTCTGGTTCGGGCTCGACGAGCCGTACCCGCGCGGCCAGCTCTCGGCGCTCCTGATGGTCTGCGAGGCGGCGGGCGAGGGCGCTTGGTCGCGCGTCTTCCGCGCGCCGAACCGCGCGAAGTTCGGTGAGCCGACCGTCGAGGGCGTCGAGTATCCCGCGCTCGGCCTCTCGCGCGCATGGAACGACGCCGAGGAAGGCATGCTCCATCTCACCACCTACGTCGCGACACCGTCGCGGCGCGGCGCGCCGACGAAGTTCCGCGTGACGAAGCTCGGCGCGCCCGCGGCCGCCGAGCTCTGGTGCGACGATCAGCCGTTCCCGCGCTGGCGCGTCGTCGGGGACGACGCGATCGAGATCGAGACCGACGTCGCCGAGCACCGCTTCCGCATCGCGACGAGAGCCCGCGCGCTCGGCGACGATTCGCATTCGAGCCGGCGCGTCGCGACCGCGGCGGGCGCTGGCGAAGCGGCGGCGGAGACGCGGACCTACGTGCCGGAGGCAGCGGGCCCGTGCTCCTGCTGCGCAAACCCATGAGCGAGTTCGCGGCTTTCGCGCGGAGGTTGACCGCGGTGCTCCGCCTCGAGGCGCCGCCGATCGCGATCTCGTTTCGCGACGACGCGACGGCCGAGCCCGCCTTCGGCGGTCGAGCGGCCCGCGCCGAACGCGGCCGGTCGCACCGGCGCGGTGCCCGCGGGCTGCGTCTTCTGGATCCGCGCGACCGAGCGGACGTTCGCGACGGAGGCCGGCCGATCACGCGAACTGCAGCGTCGGCAGCCTGACGCACGGGCTCCTCTCGATCGAAGAAGCCGCGACGCGCGACGACGTGGCCGCGGTGCTCGAAGCGGGCTGGGTGCGAGAGGAAGACGTCGCCGCGTTGCCGCGCGTCCGGCGAAAGCCCGCAGCGATCGTCTACGGACCGCTTGCCGAAGCGGCGGCGACGCCCGACGTCGTGCTCGTTCGCATCCGCGCGCTCGATTTGATGACGCTCCACGGTGCGCTCGCCGATCTCCGGCTCGAAGGCCGACCGCAGTGCCACATCGTGGCGATGGCGAAGGAGGACGGCCTCGTCGCGGCGAGCGTCGGCTGCGCGCTCAGCCGCGCGCGCACCGGCATGCGCGCGGACGAGATGACGTGCGCGATCCCCGGCGCGCGTCTCGCCGCGGTCGTCGAGCGCCTCGAGGCGACCGCGAACCTCGACCGCGCGATGGCACGCTACGCGGCCGACGACGCGCGGCGCTTCTCGCGCTGACCGGCAGCCCGCTGACGAAGCTGGGGACGTTGCTTCCGATCGTATCGTCCGGCGACGCGCCGCATTCGATGCGGCGCAGCAGAGAGTGAGACGATCGGAAGCAGCGTCCCCATCCCTGATGAGCGCTCGTGAAGCTGCACAAACTCGTGCTGGCTCTCTGTCGCGCGCCGATGCTACCCGGAAGACCATCGTGAAGATTCGGACCGTCGCCCGTCGCTTCGGCGTCGCCCTCGCCATGTGCGCGTGCTCGATCGCGGGCGTTGGCGCGGCGTTTGCGGAAGACATGCCCGCGAGCCTCGCTGAACACCGATCGCGGCGGCCACTACTGGTTCCGCTTCTGCGAAGGGCAAGCGGACGAGACCGCGCTCCCGCCCGACCCGCGCTCGCTCGTGACGCCGACGTTCGACAAGGCGGTCGTCTTCAACGTCGCCTGGCACTCGTGTCTCGACCAGCAGCCGGCGACGTGCGGCGAGCTCCGCGAGCTGCAAGCGGCCGGCGGTCGACTGCTCCGCGGCAACGGCGAGGTCGGGGCGGGATGGCAGTTCAGCGGCGATCATCCGTCGAGCAGCTGGGCGGTGCCGGCGAGAGACTACAACAAGCTGTGGGAGCGATGGGGGCTGCCGCAGCGCCCGGCCGATTTCGACGAGCTCGTCGCGGAACGCTACGGCACGCCGCTCAGCGCGCATCGCAATCCGTACCCGCTGCCCGGCGAGAATCCGAACCTCACGAACGGCGGCTCGGGCCAGCTCCCGATGGCGCTCACGCAGACGCGGAACGCCGACGGCGCGTTTACCGGCGAGATCGGCATCACGTGCTCCATCTGTCACAGCGGCCAGGTCGGCGCGGCGACCGACGGCGCAGGGCTCGGGCCTCTCTTCGGCAACAACGGCCTCGCCGACGTGAACCTGCTGCTCACGGAGATCGGCGGCGGGAGCAACGGCTTCGCGCTCATGAGCCTGAACCGCGTCCGCGGCAGCGGCAACATCACCAACTTCCAGCTCTTCGGGCTGCTCACGCTCTTCGACTTCCAGACCACGCTGCCGGCGGCGGTGCTGAATCCGTTGCTCTGGCTGTCCGGCAACACCGGCAGCGAGGATCCGCCGAACTGGTGGAACCTCGGTCACCGGCCCGCGAAATTCTACGACGCCGGGATGAGCAGCGACTCCACGCGGATCGAGCTCTCCTGGTACATGCCGGGCGCCGCGACGCAGAATTTCCAAGAAGGCTACGACTGGATCCTCGACCACGAGTACGCGGCGAACACCTGGATGCTCGGCGTGCGCTCGCCCGCCTATCCGCTGCCGATCGACACGGCGCTCGCGGAAGAAGGCGCCGCGCTCTTCCACGAGCTCGACCTGTGGGATCCGGCGCGCAGCAATCCGGTGCCGCCGCCCGCGCGAGCCCGGGAACGGCTCGTGTGCGAGCTGTCACGGCGCCTACGCGCCCCGCTATGCGAAAAGCGAGGAATTCCTCGCGAACCCGCTGCTCACCGGCATCGCGGCGAACGTCACGCCGATCGACGTCATCGGCACCGATCCGGCGCGCATGCTCGGCAACGACGAGGCCGTCGAACAGGCCGCGGAAGTGAGCTGGTTCACCTACTACGGACAGGACGGTTGCGCGGAGGAGTACAACCTCATCGGCTACCTCGCGCAGCCGCTCTACGGCGTGTGGGCGTCGTCGCCGTACTTCCACAACGGCTCGGTGCCGGACGTGTGGAGCGTGCTGAAGTCGTCGGACCGGCCGCCGTTCTGGCGCCGGCAGTCGAAGCCGGAGCGAGCGGGCGTCGTCATGGGCTACGACACGGATCTCGCGCGCGCCTACGATCCAGGCCGGGTCGGCTGGAAGTACGACGCGCTCTCCTGCGGCGCGCCCGGGCTCATGCCGTACCTCGAATGCGATCCCGCCACCCGTTCGCCGTCGCCGCTCATCGCAGTCGTGCTGAGCATCCTGTTCGCGAACGGGTCGCTCGCCTGGAACATCCTCGGCTCGGTCCTCTCCCCGAGCTTCACGAACGAGCAGATCGAGAACCGGAAGATCTACAACACGCGCATGTACAGCCAGTCGAACGCCGGCCACGAGTTCACCGACGTCCTCACCGACGAGGAGCGCCTGGCGATTCTCGAGTACCTGAAGACGTTGTAGCCGACGGCATCCCCATCGCGCGGCGGAGAGCGCGGAACTCGCCGCTCCACTCGCCGGAGTGGTCGCGGACGACGAGCGGCTCGAGCTCACGGCGGGTGAGGTCGCCCTGCCCGAGCTCGTAGACCGAGAAGAGGGGCGCCTTCCCGCGACGCGGCACGACGTCGCGGGCGCGGCCGAGTGAAAGGCCCGCGGCCTCGGCCGCGCGCTCGACGCGCGCGCGGTCGGAGTGGCAGACGACGAAACGCCCGCGCGGCGCGAGCGCGCGTGCCGCGGCGCCCGCGTAGTCCTCGATCCCGCCGCGGAGCTCGAGGTGACAACCCGGTTGCTCGGCCCGCCGGGGCACCGTGGCCGTGCCGAGCGGCAGATAGGGCGGTGTGCCGGTCACGAGATCGAAGGCGCTAGCCGCGACGACCGCGGCATCGCGCATGTCACCGAGCTGCGCCTCGCAGCGCGCAGCGCAGCCGTTCCACTCGATCGAGCGCCGCGCGAGCGCGAGGCTCTCGGCTTGCGCCTCGACGCCCGTGAGCCGCGCCTCCGGAAAGCGCCAGGCGAGCAGCAGGAGTACGGCGCCGATGCCGCTGCCGAGATCGAGAATTCGCGCCGGCGCCGCGGCGCCCGTGACTTCGGCCGCGAACGCGGCCGTCACGAGATCATCGAGCGACCACCGGTGGCCGCGATGCTTCTGCAAGATCCGCCAATCGCCGGCGAGGAGCGAGAGGTCCTCGCCCGCGCACGGCCAGAGATCGCGACGCTCCGGCGGCGCCGCCGGAGCGGGCCCGGGCGCAACCCAGCCCGCCGGCCGGCGCGGCACGCTCACCCTGCCGGGAACGTCGCTCAGCACCGCAGGTATTGGTCGAACCACTCGATCGCGAGCGCCGCCGACTTCTCCACCCACTCGGGCTGGTAGATGTCGTAGTGCTTGATCGGCAGCTCGACGAGCCTCTTCGGCTCGCCCGCGCGCGCGATCAGGTTCCGATAGTCGCCGATCTTGCAGAGATCGTCGTGGATCGCGCCGATCAGGAGGAGCGCGCGCGGCGCGATCTTGTGAACGACGTCGACCGGCTTGTACTCGAGCGTCTTCTCCGCCGACTGCCACGGGATGTCGATCTTGAGCTGCGGATACGCGGGCAGCACTTCTTTGAAGAACTGGCGCGTCTGCGGGCTCGCGAGGATCGTCGCGGTGTCGGACGCGCTGCCCTTGCCGGTGAGCACGCGGCTCTTCCGGTCTTCGTCGAGGAGGCGGAAGAACGCTCGCGCTCCGCCTCGTTCCGGGTGTCGAGGAGGAAGCGTTCGCCGTCCCCGCCGCCAACCTGGCCGACCGCCGCCTTCACGCGCGTGTCGACGCCGGCCGCGTACGGCACGTGGAAGCCGCCGAAGCTCGTGCCCCAGAGGCCGACCCGCTCCGGATCGAACTCGTCGAGCGTCTGCGCGAACGTGATCGCGTTCCGGATGTCGTCGATCTGCTCCATCGGGATCAACCGGCCGCGCTCGCCTTCGCTGCCGCCGAAGCCGCGGTAGTCGAACGACAGCGCGGGGAAACCCGCGGCCGCGAACTTCCGCGCGTAATCGGGAAGGATCAGCTCGCGAATCCCGGAGTACCCATGACACAGCACGATGCCGGGCCGCCGCTCGCCGCGCGAAAGCCCTTCGGGAACGAAGAGATCGCCTTCGAGACGGGTACCTTCGCTGAAGAAATGAACGACTCGTTCGGCCATCTCACGATCTTCCTCTGCAAGGCGTCCATTCGCCATCGTTCCAAAGATCGAGAGAGCGGAGATATGCTGCGGCGGCGATTCGGAGGTCGGACGATGGCTCGCGCGTGGATGTCGGCGGGGATCCTGGGGATGGTTCTGTTCGCGGCGGACGCGACGGGCGCGCCGCTCGAGCGCGGCGAGGTTCCCGAGCCGCTTCGCCCGTGGGTCGATTGGGTGCTCCGCGGCCACGAGGAGGAGCGTTGCCCATTCCACGCGTCGTCGCCCGACGAGCGTCGGTGCGTCTGGCCGTCGCGACTCTCGCTCGAGCTCGACGATCGCGGCGGGCGCTTTCGCCAGGAGTTCGACGTCGGCGTGCGAGCGATCGTCGAGCTTCCCGGCGAGCGCCACCATTGGCCGCAGTCGGTCACGGTCGGCGGCAAGCCCGCCGTCGTCATCGATCGCGAAGGCACGCCGGCGCTCGAGCTCGAACCGGGGCGCCACGAGGTGAGCGGCGCGTTCGCGTGGGACTCGCTGCCGGAGATCCTCACCGTTCCCGAAGCGACGGGTCTCGTCTCGCTCCGCGTGCGCGGTCAAGAAGTCCGCTTCCCGAACCGCGACCCGCGCGGCCAGCTCTGGCTCGAGAGACGGCAAGCGGAGGCCGGCGAAGAAGCGCGGCTCGACGTCGTCGTTCATCGCCGCGTGGTCGACGAGGTGCCGCTCCAGCTCGAGACGCGCGTGAAGCTCCTCGTCGCGGGCGACGGCCGCGAAGTGCTGCTCGCGCGCGCTGTGCCCGAGCACTTCGTGCCGATGTCGCTCGACTCGCCTCTTCCGGCCCGTGTCGAGCCCGACGGCCGGATCCGCGTGCAGGTGCGGCCGGGCACGTGGTTCCTCACGTTGCTCGCGCGGCACGAAGGTCCCGCGGCGGAGCTCACGCTGCCAAAGGTCGAAGGCCCGTGGGATCCGGAAGAAGCGTGGGTGTTCGAAGCGCGACCGGACCTCCGTCTCGTCACGATCGAAGGCGTGCCGGCGATCGATCCGCAGCAGACCGAGCTGCCGGAGGAGTGGCGAGCCTTGCCGGCGTACCCGATGGCGCCGGGCAGCACGATGAAGCTCGTCCAGCGGCGCCGCGGCGACGACGATCCCGCGCCGGATCGCCTGAATCTCGCGCGCACGCTCTGGCTCGACTTCGACGGCGGCGGCTTCACGATCCACGACGAGCTCGGCGGTACGATGAGCCGCGCGTGGCGCCTCGAGATGCAGCCCGCGACGGAGCTCGGCCGGCTCGCGATCGCCGGGCGCGATCAGTTCATCACCCGGCTCGAAGTGGAAGGTCCCGCCGGTGTCGAGGTGCGCGAGGGGAGTCTCCAGGCGCAGGCAGACAGCCGCATCGAGGGTCCGGTGCGCGACCTTCCCGCGGTCGGCTGGAATCACGACTTCCAGCAGGTCTCGGGCATCCTGAACCTGCCGCCCGGCTGGAAGATCTTCCACGCGACCGGCGTCGACGACGTCTCGGCGACGTGGATCGCGCGCTGGACGCTGCTCGATCTCTTTCTCGTGCTCGTGCTCGCGCTCGCGATCGGCGCGGTGTGGGGGCGGACGTGGGGCGCGGTCGCGCTCGCCGCGCTCGTGCTCGTCTATCCCGAGAACGGCGCCTCGGCGCCGGCCTGGCTCACGGTCGTCGCGCTCCAGGCGCTCGTGCTGGTGCTGCCGGAGGGGCGCGCGCTGCGTCTCGCGCGCGTCGCGCGGTTCGCGGTGCTCGCCGCGCTCGTGATCGGCTCGTTGCAATACATGGCGGGCGAGCTCCGCGTCGGGCTCTATCCGGCGCTCGAGCAGCCGTGGGTCGTCGGCGGCCAGGCCGGCGAGGCGACGTACGCGGTGTCGGCCGACATGGCGCGCGGCGGGATGATGCAGGCGCCGGCGCCGCCACCCGCCGCGGCACCGATGGAAGGCGCCGTCTCCGAGCTCGAGTCGCTCGCCGACCGCGCGGAAGCGAAGCTCATGCGGCGGAAGATGGCGATCGCGAAGCCGTCGTCGGGCTACCTCTCCTACGAGCAGGATCGGCTGACGTCGCTCGATCCGAACGCGAAGATCACGACCGGGCCGGGTTTGCCGCGCTGGAGCTGGCTGCCGGTCTCGCTCTCGTGGCGCGGCCCGGTCGAGCATCATCAGCGCTTGTGCCTCTATCTCCTCTCGCCGGCGTTGAACCTGTTCCTCGCGTTCGCGCGCGTCGCTTTGCTCGCCGCGCTCCTCTACTGCGTGCTCCGCGTGCGTGCCTCGCTCTCGATCGGTGCGCCCGGCGCGGGCGCCGCCGCGACCGCCGCGGTGCTCGCCGCGCTCCTCCTCCCGGCATCCGTCGGCGCGGCCGACTTCCCGTCGCCCGAGCTCCTGAACGAGCTCCGCGGCCGGCTGCTCGAGCGGCCGGACTGCCTGCCGAGCTGCGCGTCCGCGAATCGGCTGCTCGTCGACGCGACCGCCGATCGCCTGACGCTTCGACTCGAGATCGACGCGGCGGCAGAGCTCGCCGTGCCACTCCCCGGCGGCGAGAAGCATTGGGTTCCCGCGAAAGCCGCGCTCGACGGCGAGGGCGCGGCGAGCCTCGCGCTCGGTGACGACGGGCTCCTCTGGCTCCGCGTGCCGCGCGGTCGCCACCAGGTGATCCTCGAGGGACCGCTCCCCGAGCTCGACACCGTCGAGCTCCCGCTGCCGCTCCCCGTGCGACGCGTCGAGGCGCGCGCCGACGGCTGGCGCGTGGAGGGCGTGCGCGCGGACGGGATCGCCGAGGGAACGATCGCGCTCGTCCGCGAGCGCAAGGAAGGCGAGGCACGCAAGGAGACGCTCGAGCCGCGCGCGCTGCCGCCGTTCGTGCGCGTCGAGCGCATCATCCGTCTCGGGCTCTCGCACGAAGCCGAGACGCGCATCGTGCGCCTCACGCCGGTCGGCACGCCCGTCGTCCTCGAGGTGCCGCTCCTCGCCGGCGAAGCGCCGACGACGCCGGATCTCCGCGTGGAGAAAGGGATCGCGCTCGTGCAGCTCGCGCCGATGGCGACCGAGACGAGCTGGAGCTCGATTCTCGATCCGCAGAAGCAGATCGAGCTGAAGGCGGGCGACGCCGCGAATCGCACGGAAGTGTGGATTCTCGATGCCGCGCCCATCTGGCACGTCGAGGCGAGCGGCATCCCGACGATCCATCGCCCGGAGGGCGGCCCGCGCATCCGCGAGTGGCGGCCGTGGCCCGGCGAGACGGTGACCGCCGTGATCACGCGCCCGGCGGGAATCCCCGGCCCCACGCTCACGATCGACCGCGCGGCGCTCGTCGTGAGCCCCGGCAAGCGCGCGACGGATTCGACGCTCGACCTCGAGATCCGGAGCTCGCGCGGCGCGGAGCACGCGCTCACGCTGCCGCCGGACGCGGAGCTCCAATCGGTGACGATCGACGGCGCGGTGCAGCCGATCCGCCAGGAGGAGCGAAAGCTCACGCTGCCGATCCATCCCGGGCACCAGAACGTGTCCGTCGCGTGGCGCGAGTCGCGCGGCGTGACGACCGGCTTCCACACGCCGGAGCTCGACGTCGGCGCGCCGAGCGTCAACGACGACGTGACGATCGCGATGCCGCCCGATCGCTGGATCCTCTTCGTTGGCGGCGGGCGCTTCGGCCCGGCGGTGCTCTTCTGGAGCGCGCTCCTCGTCGTCGCGCTCGCCGCGTGGGTGCTCGCGCAGATCGGCTGGACGCCGCTCGGCGTCGTTTCGTGGTTCCTGCTCGGTATCGGTCTCACGCAGGTCGGCGTCGAGGGCGGCGCGATCGTCGCCGGCTGGCTCCTCGCGCTCGGCTGGCGGCGGCGCGACGGCGCGAAGCTCCCGGACGCGACGTTCGATCTCCTGCAGATCGCGCTCGTCGCGCTCACGCTCGCCGCGTTCTTCACGCTCTTCGCCGCGATCCAGCAAGGCCTCCTCGGCGCGCCCGAGATGCAAATCCAAGGCAACGGCTCGCACGCGGGCTCGCTCCACTGGACGTTCGACCGGAGCGAGGGCGCGTTCCCGCGAGCGTGGGCGATCTCGGTCCCGCTCTTCGTCTACCGGCTCGCGATGCTCGCGTGGGCGCTCTGGATCGCGGCCGCGCTGATCCGCTGGATCCGCTGGGGCTGGAGCTCGTTCAGCGAAGGCGGGCTCTGGCGCAAGGGCGCGTTCCGCGCGCGGCAGGAAGCCGACCGCTCCGGCCGCGAAGCCCGCCTAGAAAAATACTTCCTAAGGATTCTTGGTCACCAGCCGCGGGCGTTGCACGTCGCGGAGCGGACGACGGCGGAAGGCGCGCCGAAGCGGAGCGTCACGGCGATCGATTCGCCGGGCTGCATCGAGCCACTGCCGGACTCCTGCAGGCGCCACGAGCGCTGTGAGATCTCGTTCTCGCGCTCGTCGAACGCGGTGCAGATCAGCTCGAGGTCCTCGAGCGCGAAGCCGGCGAGGTTCTTCACGCGGACCTTCGCGGTGGTCTCGCCGGCGGTCGGTTCGAGCGCGTCGATCTCGATCTCGAAGCGGCCCTCGGTGCGCTCGTCGCGCCGCTCCATCGTGCCCTTCTCGAGCGCGGCCGGGACGTCCTGCAGGTGAGTCGGCGTGTCGTCGGCCGCCGCGAGACCGGCGAACGCGAGCACGAACGCGATCGCGAGCTTCATCCACCGCGTCCTTCCGCCGCGCTCATCGGATCGTACGCGGGATCGCGGAGTAGCGCGTGGAGCTGGCGGCGCCGCACGCCCATGTTGCCGCCGTCGTAGAGCGGGAACACGAGCGCGTCGCGGAGCAGGCGCTCGAGCGGCGTCTGCGTCGTGTAGCTCTCGACGCCGACGACGCGCATGCAGTCGTAGACCGTCTGCACGGCGAGCTCCGAGCAGTGCACCTTCGTCATGATCGCGAGCTCCTCCCACGCCCGTCGTGGCTCGAAGTCGTGGCAGGCCTTCCAGGTGAGGTAGCGGCACGCCTCGATGCGCATCTTCATGTCGGCGAGCATGAAGCCGACGTTCTGGTGCTCGATCACGGGCGCGGTGCCGAGCCGCGGTTCTCGGTTCGGGCGAAGTCCAGCGCGATCTCGAACGCGGCGCGCATGGTGCCGACGCAGGCCGCGCCGATCAGCGCCGCCGTCCAGCTGAACGCGCCGGCGACGATCGCGTTTGCCGTCGCCCGGCTTGTCCGATGCAGGTTGTCGGCGGGCACGCGGACGTCCGTCGAAGTGCACCCGCGGGGTCACCACGCCGCGGTGGCCGAGCTTGTCGTAGACGTCGACGACGCTGATCGCCCGGCGATCGCGCCGGGCACGGCGATGACGGCCAGCGATTCGTCGGCGCCCTCCGTCGGATCGGTGCGGCACACGACCGTGTAGAGGTGGGCGCCGCGGCCGTCCCAGCCGGTGCCGTTGGTCGTGTAGTGCTTCTCGCCGGTGATCACCCACTCGTCGCCGTCACGGCGCGCGAGCGTCTGGATCCCGCCGGCGGGGTCCGGGCGAGTCGAAGTTCGCGCCGCCGGCGACGTCGGTGAACGCGAAGGACGCCAGCAGTCGCCCTCCGGGTCCTCGACGAACGGCCGCAGCAGGCGTCCTTCTGCTCCGCCGTGCCGTATTGGATCACCGGCTGCAGCCCGAGCCCGGATCCCGAGCAGCGTCGTCGGCACGTTGACGTCGACGCGCGCGAGCTCCTCGGCCGCGATCGCGAAGTCGACGAGCGGCACGCCGCCGCCGCCGAACTCGTTCGGGATGAACGACTTCGTGAACCCCGCATGGGCCATCTCGCGATAGACCTCGCGCGTCGAGTAGAAGGCCTCCGCGGGATCCGTGATCGCGGCCAGTTTCTCCGCCACCGGTGCCAGCACCTGCGCGGCGAAGTCGCGGGCGCCTTGCTGCAAGGCGCGTTGTTCCGGGCTCAGCGTGAAATCGATCGCCATGGTCTATCTCCCTCGATCGTCGATCGGTAATTTACGACGTGAAAAGCCGGTCATGCGCATCAGCGGATTCTCTTTCGTTCGGAACGGGCTCATCCTCGACTATCCCATCGTCGAGGCGCTGCGATCGATCCTGCCGATCGTCGACGAGCTCGTCGTCGCGGTCGGCGCCGGGCAGCCCGACGACCGCACGCGCGAGGCGATCGAAGGAATCGGCGACCCGAAGATTTGCATCCTCGACACGGTCTGGGACGAGAAGCACTTCCGACGGGGCGCGGTCAACGCCGTGCAGACGGACATCGCGCGGCTCGCGTGCAGCGGCGACTGGCTCTTCTACCTGCAAGCCGACGAGGTCGTGCACGAGCGCTGGCTCGAGCCGATCGAGAGCCGCTGCCGCGATCTCCTCGACCGGCGCGACGTCGAGGGGCTTCTCTTCCGCTATCGCCATTTCTGGGGAGACTACGACCACTGCATGGCGAACCACGCGTGGTACCCGTACGAGATCCGCGTGATCCGGAACCTGCCGCAGATCCGGTCCTGGCACAGCGCGCAGTCGTTCCGCTGGTACGACCGATACGAGCACCCGTGGCAGGAGACCGACACGCGGAAGCTCCGCGTCGCCAAGGTCGACGCCGAGATCCATCACTACGGCTGGGTGCGCTCGCCGCGCCGCATGCAGGCGAAGAACAAGGCGCTGAACGTCGTGCACGCCGGTCCCGAGGCCGCCGAGGAGCGGTACGCCGCGCTGCCCGACGAGTTCGACTACGGCGACCTGTCGCGCGTCCCGCGCTTCGACGGCACGCATCCCGTCGTCATGCGCGAGCGGATCGCCGCCGCGACGTGGACGTCGGTGCCGCCCCGACCGCGCGACCCGCGCGGGCCGCGCCCGAAGCACGAGCAGCTCAAGTACCGCGTGCTCTCGTTCCTCGAGAAGCGGTTCTTCGGCGGCGAGCCGGTGTTCGGCGGCCGCAACTACCGCGTGATCGCGGCCTGAGGCGCCGCGCGCCCCGTCGCGATTCGGGTCGGCGTTGGTGTGAGCGCGGCCGCCTGGCGGTAGTGCGCGAGCAGCTCCTCCATCACCTGCGGCCAGGAGCGGCGCTCGGCGCTCCGGCGGCCTTCGGCGCCGAAGCGTGAGCGGAGCGCCGCATCACCGACGAGCGCCGCGAGCCGCGACCGGAGCTCGGCCGTGGAGCCGGGCGTGAAGAGAAAGCCCGTGCCGCCGTGCTGGACGAGATCGACCGCGCCGCCGGCGCGCGCGGCGACGACCGGCAAGCGAGACGCCATCGCTTCGAGCATCACCTGCCCGAACGTGTCCGTGTCGGAGGCGAACGCGAACACGTCGGCGCTCGCGTACGCCGTCGCGAGCGCGTCGCCGGAGAGGTAGCCGGTGAAGTGGACCGGCAGGTCGGCGAAGCGGCGCTCGAGCGTCGAGCGCGCGGGACCATCGCCGACGACGACGAGCCGCGCGCCCGCGACGCCGCGGAGCGCTTCGCCGATCTGCTCGATCCGCTTCTCCGGCGCGAGACGCCCGACATAGGCGACGATCGTCTCGCCGTTGCGAGCGCCGACCGCGCGGCGCCATTCCTCGCTCCGGCGCCGCGGATCGAAGCGCTCGGCGTCGACGCCGCGGGCCCAGAGGCGCAGCCGCCGGAAGCCGAGCGCGCGAAGGCGCTCGATCGTGTCGGTCGACGGGCAGAGCGTGACGGCCGCGCGGTTGTGGACCCAGCGGAGCCACGCGACGATGGGCTTTTCGAGGAACCCCAAGGAGTAGTGGCGCGCGAAGTCGCCGAAGTGCGTGTGGTACGACGCGACGAGCGGCACGCCGAGCCGCGCCGCGAGCCACGGCGCGGCCGGGCCGAGCAGCGCGGGGCCGACCGCGTGAAGGAGATCCGGCTCGAACTCGCGGAGCGCGCGGAGCATGCCGGGCTGCGGCGGCGTGAGGCGGACCTCGCGATAGAAGGGCAGCGGGGTACCGACGAGCCGCTTCACGCGGAAGCCTTCGGCTTCGGGCGGCGCGTTCCACGGCGCGAGCACGAGCGCTTCCTCGCCTCCCGCCCGCAGGTGCGCGAGGAGCTGGCGCATCGTGTGCGCCACCCCGTTCACGTCGGGCGGAAAGGTCTCGCAGAGGATCGCCACCCGCATGGTTCGATTGTCGTCTCGGCACGTTAGGCTCCGATGGCGAAGAAATTACGAATCTGAGATGGTCGGGTTACGGTGAGAAGTCATCCGGGACCGATCAAAGGCCGGGGCGCGGCGGAAAACCCGCCGAACCGCTTCGAACGGCTCTCCTACGAAGACGACCCCGAGGCGTTCGACCCCGAGGCCCCACCGCAGCCGACGCAGTACTTCCGCGACGCCACGAAATCGATCATCGCGACCAACCAGAGCCCCGACGTCGGCTTCGACGCGAGCATCAACCCGTACCGGGGGTGCGCGCATGGCTGCTCGTATTGTCTGGGTCCGGACACGCCGGTGCTTTTCGCAGACTGGGTGTGGCGGCCAATCGGCGAGGTCGAGGTCGGCGACGTGCTGATCGGCTTCGACGAATTCCCGGAGAAGGGCAGGACGCGGAAGTACCGTCTCTCCGAAGTGCGGGACGTCTGGTGGTCACGACAGCAGACCGTGCGGCTCGTCACTGCGAGTGGCGACGTGACGACGACGGAGAGCCACCGCTGGCTCGTGCGGGATCGTGGCTGGACGTGCACGCACAACCTCGAGCGGGGCGCCGCTCTTGCCTCTCCCCATTGGGGAGAGGCCGGCCGCAGGCCGGGTGAGGGGGAGACGGAGCGAGACGATTTCGCTCTCCAGCCGCGGCCGATCGAAGCGGCGGAGCGCGGCGCCGTTCGTGACGTCGTGGACATCACGACCTCGACCGGCACCTTCTTCGCCGCCGGACTCGCGACGCACAACTGTTTCGCGCGTCCCACTCACGAGTACCTCGGCTTCTCCGCCGGCCTCGATTTCGAGACGAAGATCATGGTGAAGGATGACGCGGCCGCGCTCTTGCGGCGCGAGCTCGCGAGCCCGCGCTGGAAGCCGCAGACCCTCGGCCTCTCCGGCGTCACCGATCCGTATCAGCCGATCGAGAAGAAGCTCGCGATCACGCGCGGCTGCCTCGAGGTGCTCGCCGAGTTCCGCAATCCCGTCGCGGTCATCACCAAGAACCAGCTCGTCACGCGCGACGTCGACTTCCTCGGCGAGCTCGCGCGCCACGACGCCGCGGCCGTCTTCATGTCCGTGACGACGCTCCGGCCCGAGCTACAGAAGGTGCTCGAGCCGCGCGCCTCGCCGCCCGCGCAGCGCCTCCGCGCGATCGAGACGCTCGCGAGCGCGGGCGTCACCGTCGGCGTGCTCGTCGGCCCCGTCATCCCGGCGCTCACCGACCACGAGCTCCCCGCGATCCTCGACGCCGCTCGCCGTGCGGGCGCGAAGTTCGGCTCCTACGTCGTGCTCCGCCTCCCGTACGCGGTGAAGGACGTCTTTCTCCGCTGGCTCGACGATCACGCGCCCGAGCGGAAGGAGAAGATCCTCTCGCGGATCCGCGATCTCCGCGACGGCAAGCTCAACGACGCGAGCTTCGGGAGCCGCATGCGCGGCGCCGGCGCGTTCGCGGACGAGATCCGCGAGCTCTTCCGGATCGGTTGCCGGCGCGCGGGCATGCCGAACGAGCGGCCGACGCTGTCCGTCGCGGCATTTCGGCGCGCGGGCGGCGAGCAGCTCTCGCTTCTCTGAGTCGCGCGCCCATCTTGGCGGGCACGGACATCCCCGCTACAGAATGTCGAGAAGAGGAGCGCGCATGCCGAGATTCCGTATCGCCCCGATCGAGGAAGCCGCCGCGAACAGCGCGGCGATGAGCGCCGAGCGCAAGATCGGCCGGGCGGAGTGCTACCAAACGTTCCCGACGGAGATGGGCAAGCTTCTCGCCACGCGGACGCGGTACGGCGGCCCGTTCATGGAGCTCTTCTCGAGGATCATGTTCGAAGAGGGTCCGCTTTCGCGCTCCCAGTGCGAGATGATCGCGATGGTCGTCTCGCGCGCCAACCTCTGCAAGTATTGAACGGAGATTCACGGAGAGTTTCTCCGTGTCGAGAACACCGCGCCCGAGCTCGTGCGGGCGATCAAGGCCGACTTTCGTAACGCCGGCCTCGACGAGCGGACCGTCGAGATCCTCGCGTATGCCGAGAAGCTGACGCTCACGCCTTACAAGATCGTCGACGAGGATGTCGCGCGCTTGAAAAGCCTCGGCTGGGACGAAGAAGCGATCGTGCAGGCGACGCACGTGGTCGGCATCTTCAACTACCTCGTCCGCCTCGCCGACGCGTTCGGCATCCAGTGGGAAGCGGAGGTGCGTGCTTCGCCGACGCACCAGCCCGAGCTCTGGAAGGACGACGAGTAGGCGACCGTCGCTAGAAGAAAAACTTCACGCCGCCCGTCATGCGGATGCCGTCCGCTTCGACGTCGTCGACGTCCTCGAGATCGGTTTCGAGGAAGACGTAGCGGATGTCGGCGGTGAGCGTCAGGTGATCGCCGAGGTTGAGATCCGTGCCGCCGCCGAAGTGATAGCCCGTCGAGACGTCGTGATCGGTGAACGAGCCTTCGAACTCGCCGACGCGGCCGCGGATCTCGGCGCGCGTGATGTACCAGCCGACGCCGCCGATCGCGAAGGGATTGAACGGCCCGAGCGAGTCGGCGAACGGGAACACCTGCAGCGAGAGGAGTACCGGGATCATCTCGAGCTCGGCGTCGCGGATCGTGCCGGTCGGATCGTTCACCTCGACGTCGTCTTCGCGGTAGCCGACCTCGACGAGCGCGCCGATCAGCGAGAACCCGCGCACCGAGAGATCGCCGCCGTAGATCGCGGTGCCGTCTTTCGCGTCGGACGCTTCCGAGTAGCCCACGTGAGCGCCGATCCCGAGCACTCGGTTCGACTCCGCGAGCGCGGACGTCGCGAGCGCGAGCATCGACAGCGTGAGGACGAGCTTCTTCATCCGGATTCCTCCCGCACGCTCGAACCCGGCAGGGCCGGCTTCGGCGCGCTCAGCGGCCCTTGAACACGGGCTTCCGCTTCTCCAGGAACGCGGTCATCGCCTCGCCGAGATCCTCGCTCTTCAAGAACGCGGCGTTCCAGGTGCCGACGTAGCGGAGGCCGTCTTCGACGGACTTCCCCTCGCAGAAGTCGAGCACCATCTTCGTGCCCTGCACCGCGAGCGGCGAGTTCCCGGCGATGCGCGCCGCGAGATCACGCGCGCCCGCGAGCGTCGCGTCCGGATCGGGGAACACGCGGTTCACGAGATGGATCTTCTCGGCGTAGGCGGCGTCGAAGTCGTCGCCCGTGAACGCGAGCTCGGCGACGTGCCCCTTGCCGATGATCGCCGGGAGCCGCTGCAGCGTGCCGACGTCGGCGACGATCGCGATCTTCGTTTCACGGATCGAGAAGGTCGTGTTCGCGGAGGCATAGCGGATGTCGCACGCGGTGATGAGGTCGATGCCGCCGCCGATGCACCAGCCCTGCACGGCCGCGATCACTGGCTTCGGACAATCCGCGACGGCGCTGATCGACTTCTGCAGTCGATCGACCTCTTCGAGGAAATGGAACTTGCTGCGGCCCGCGTCCTCGGTGATCTGCCCGAGCATGTCCTTCAGATCGAGCCCGACCGTGAAATCCTTGCCGCGGCCGGCGAGCACGATCGCGCGAATGCTCTCGTCCTCGCGGAGCTCGCCCATCGCCTGCGGCAGCTCGTTCCAGAACGCGCGGTTCATCGCGTTCCGCTTCTCCGGCCGATTCAGCCAGAGCGTCGCCGTGTCGTCATGTCGCTCGATCGCGAAGAATTCGTAGGCCATGCGCCGAGGCTCTAGCGCGATCGTGAGCCGCCCGGAAGGGGGTTGATTCGGGGGGCTCGATGCGATGCGATTTGCCGCAATGAGCGTCGCGACTCGAGCTCCCTCGGTGACTCCCGTGTCCTACGTCGGCCGCAACGGCGTCCGCATCGCAGCGGACGCGTACGGCGATCCGACGGCGCCGCCCGTCGTGCTCCTTCACGGCGGCGGGCAGACGCGGCACGCCTGGGGCGCGACCGCCCGCGCGCTCGGCGACGCGGGCTGGTACGCGGTCGCGCTCGATCTCCGCGGCCACGGAGACAGCGGCTGGGATTCCCAGGGTGACTACTCGATGGACGCGTTCGTCGACGACCTCGTCGCCGTGGGCGCCGCGCTCGGCCGGAAGCCGGTCGCCGTCGGCGCATCGCTCGGCGGGATCACCGCGATTCTCGCCGCCGGGTTGATCGCGCCCGACGCGCTCCGTGCGATCGTGGTCGTCGACGTCGGGCCGAAGACGGAGCCGGAGGGAGTCGAGCGCATCATCTCCTTCATGGGCGCGAATCCCGACGGGTTCGCCACGATCGAGGAGGCGGCGGATGCGATCGCGAGCTATCTGCCGCATCGTCCCCGTCCGTCGAACCTCGATGGGCTCCGGAAGAACCTGCGGCTGGAGACGAACGGGCGCTATCGCTGGCACTGGGATCCCGCGCTCATGTGGGGCGAGGGGCGGATCTCGCAGCGGCGCGATCCGGAGCGCATGTCGCGCGCGGCGCAGGGGATCCGTCTGCCGACGCTTCTCGTGCGCGGTCGCATGAGCGACGTGCTGAGCGAGGATGGCGTGCGTCACTTTCTCGAGCTCGTGCCGCACGCCGAGTACGCGGACGTCTCGGGCGCCGGGCACATGGTCGCCGGCGACGAGAACGACGCATTCACCGAGTCCGTGATCGCGTTCCTCAGCAAGCTGCGCGACGTGGACTGATCGGCCGCGGTCGATGGCGACGATCGGCGTTTTCTGCGGCTCGTCTTCGCGAGTTGCGTCCGCGCACTGCGAGGCGGCCGCCGCGCTCGGCCGCGCAATCGCGGAGCGCGGCCACGGCATCGTCTATGGCGGCGGCAACATCGGGTTGATGGGCCTCGTCGCCGACGCCGCGCTCGCGGCCGGCGGCGAAGTCGTCGGCGTGATCCCGCGATTCCTCGTCGATCTCGAGGTCGCTCACCGAGGCCTTACCGAGCTTCGCGTCGTCGACACGATGCACGAGCGAAAGCGCGCGATGGCGGACCTCGCCGACGGCTTCGTGGTCCTCCCCGGTGGCTTCGGCACGCTCGAAGAAGCGATCGAGGTCGTCACGTGGCGCCAGCTTCGCCTTCACGAGAAGCCGGTCGTCTTCCTCGACGTCACCGGCTTCTGGAGCCCGCTCGTCGCGCTCGTCGATCACATGATTGCGGAAGGCTTCGCGCATGCCGAGCACGCCCGGCTGATCACCGTCGCGAGCTCGATCGATGAGGCCCTGACGCTGGCGACGACGCGCGTACCGGCGGGCGCATCCGCCGATCTGAAGTGGACCTAGGGCGCCGAGACGTCCCGAACGAATGAGGCTCCTCGCCCGTGCGCTCACGCTGTTTCGCTTCGTGGCGATCGTGCCGTTCGTCTGGCTGCTCGAGGAATCCGTCCAAGCCGGAGGTGGCTCGCCGTGGCTCGCCATCCTCTACGTCGCGGTCGCGCTCAGCGATTGGCTCGACGGACGGCTGGCGCGGCGCGCGAACGCCTCGAGCGCGCGCTGGGGGCGTCTCGATGCGGCGGCCGACATCACCTTCAACGGTTCGGCCTTGGCGGCGGCGGCGGCGCTCGGCGTGATCGCGCCGTGGGCGGCGATCGCGGTGTGCGTCATGGGGGCCGGGTTCCTGTTGCGAAAGACTCTCCCGGAGGGGGGGATGGAGGACCGCCCGGGGAAGCTCGCCGGCGTCCTCTTCTATGCCCTCGTGGGGCTCGTCGCCGCCGAGGCGACGGCGCCCGGAATCCTCGGGCCGACCGTGGTTTGGGCCGCGGGTGACGCCGTCGCCGTCTATGCCGCGGGCGTCCTCGCCGTGCGCTGGGCGACGTCGGCGCGGCACCGAACGCGCGGGACGGCCTAGGGCGGGACCACCGGGCGCGCTACCGGTCCGACTCTCCAGGGTTGGGTTTGGTCCTGGAGGGGGATTCATGACTCACATTCGACGAACAGGCGTCGTCGTCCTTGTCGCGCTCGCGCTCGGGCTTCCGACCGCGCTCTACGGAAGTCTTGCGGCCAAGGCTCGGATCATCGCGGTGCTCGGCGGGGGCCCGGATGCGAGCGCGAGTGGCGTCGCCAAGCGGAACACGCGGCTCGACCCGGCCGACTTTCGCGACCGGTTCAAGGCGAAGGTGAGCTTCGCCTACCCGAACAATGCGTTCGGCATCGACACCGAGGACGAGGCACTGAACGCAAGGTTGAAGCTCATCGTGTCGCGGAACGGCTTCATCCTCGCCACCTGCAAGCTGATTCTCGACGACGAAGACGAGGACGTGCTCGGCGATGACGGCCTCGCGGACGGGGAGCCCAACGGACGAGTTTCGTGGCGCCTCGACCAGTGGCTGAAGGACGGCACGATCCTCGAGAACGACGGGAGCTGCGCGGACGGGATTCCCAACGCGGGCCCGGGCGATGCCGCGGTGGTCGTGCTGAAAGGCGCCCCGGATCAGGCGATCGTGGGCGGCATCTTCGTTTCGAACGACTGAACCGCGTCGAGGCTCGCGCCGAAGACGCCGCCCGTTATGCTGCGGGCGTCGTCTCGGCGCGCTTGGCGATGTCGTCCTGGCGCCGGTGGACGAAGAGATCGGCGTAGGCTTTCGGCAGGAAGACGAGCCCGAGCGCGCCGTTCGCGAGCATGAACGTCAGGTGCGAGGCGAGACTGTAGGCGAGGAGATCCGCCTCCGCCGCGTAGTCGCTGAAGAAGTAGATCCACGCCGCTTGCGACGTGCCGAGGTGCGCGACGGTCACCGGCAGTGCGCCGATC
>CAWBOU010000024.1:0-52192 GCA_963790365.1 uncultured delta proteobacterium | reverse complement strand
CGTGGAACTGTCAGGGAAAGGGCGGGAACGGGCATATCCCGTGACCGCCCACTGACCACGCAACGGCGGCCGTCACGGCTCCGGGCTCACGAGGAAGGGAAAGCAATGCAGAAGCGGTTGGTCGCGATCCCATCGTGGTGACGTGGCCGTGCCGGTCATCATGACGAGGCCGGCCGTCGCCAGCCCGGCCGATGAGTACACGGGCACCCACTTCGGCGCCGACAACCTGCCCCCGGGCTGCGTGCGGGACATGTCCCCCAACAACCCGGCCAACATCTGCCACCACATGCGCACGGGCATGAACGGCCTCGACTCGCCCCAGGTCGACGTGCTGGTGCTGGTGCCGCCACCCCACGGCCGAGCGCGACATGCGCATCGTGCGCCAGTCCGTCGAGATGTGGGAGGCGCGGCATCGACTACCTGGCCGCCCAGATGGGCCTCGACCTGGCTGGGCCAGGGCCTCGACTTCCACATCACCGTCGACGCCGTCGACCCCGACCACGGCGGCGAGTTCACCACCTATCCCATCGTCGACCCCGAGATCGTGATCGTGGCCACCACCAACCCGGTGGGCGCTCTTCGGCATCGGCATCGACCCGGTCGCTTCGGCGCCGGCCACCGACGAGGACGAGACCGCCTGCCACGGCATGCCAGAACCCCTTCGACATCGAGGCGTGGCAGAACGTGCCCGGCTTCAACAGCCACCACGACGGCCGCAGCGGCACCTACGTGGAGGACTGCGGCGGGGCGGGCGGCAACGTGTGCTTCGCCATCAACACCGCCCTCGACCCCGCCCCCGACACCATCGACCTCGTCTCGCTGTACGACCCCGTCAGCCACGAGTTCGGCCACTGCATGACCATCGGCCACGTCGGCGACGGCGCCGAGGGCTCGTGGGGCGCGGTGCCGACCAACGACATCATGGCCTACAACTCCGACCCGCCCGGCCTGAACAAGTGCGTGTCGACCCTCGACGTCGAGGGCTTGGCCATCGACGCATGAGCAAGTACCTCGACGTCAACGGCGACGGCAACGTCGACGCCAGCCGACCTGCTCCTCGCCAACGACCAGATCGGCGACGAGCTCAACCCCTTCCAGGTCCAGCACCCGCGCGACCACCTCTACGCCTCGGGCACGGGCGCGCCCACCGACTGCCCCCAGCCCGACCTCGGCCTCGTCCCCGGCCCCCGCACCGACTGGACCCCGACGCCGGTCCAGACCTCCGAGCGCCGCCTCACCGTCACCAGCCCCACCGACGGCGCCACGTCCAACGACGGCGCCTTCGCCGTCACCGGCACCGTCGAGAACGTCGCCCTCACCGACCGAGCCCGTCCCCACCGAGCCCACCGGCTCCTTCGACGACGCCGATGACGACGCCAGCGGCCCCCTGACCGAGATCCTCGAGCCTCGACGTGGCCGTGACCGCCACCCACCTCGAGGCCACCATCGCCCTGGAGGACCTCTGGCCCACCACCGCGGCCACCAGCCCGACCAGCTACAGCCTGATCGATCGACGGCCACGCCTTCGACTCCTTCGTCCGCTACCCGGCAGTCGAGGCCAACCCCGTCACCTGGGACGGCGCCGGCGCTACATGGACGACGGCACCTCGACCTGGAACATCGGGCCAAGACCGTCAGCTTCCACATCCCGCGCGACTACCTCGCCGGCGTCGAGGTCACCGCGCCCTACTTCGTGGCCAGCACCGCCAACGTCGGCTCGCTGGCCGCCTCCGGCCCCGACGACTACGCGCCGGGCTCCGGCGCCACCGTTCCCGTGGCCGGGGCCCGCCCGCATCAACCTCGGGCCCATCAGCCGCTACGCCAGCACCGACCTTCGAGCACCCCGACGGCAACCCGTTCTTCACCGAGGACTCCACCCTCGGCGTGCCCGAGTTCGTCTACGACAGCGGCACCGCCCACCGCTTCAGCCTCGAGGTGGCCCGCACCAGTACCGTCGAGCTCACCCTTTCCTGGACCGACACCGGCGGGCGGGGCCAACGACCTCGACCTCTCCACCACCGGCGCGGCCGGCTCCGGCACCCAGGGCGGCACCCAGGCCCACCCCGAGCAGGTCGCTGCTCGAGGGCGTGAAGGGCTTCCTCGACATCAAGGTCGACCCCTACCTCATCGCCGACGCGGCCAACGGCGCGACCTACACGCTCACCGCCGTGGTCACGCCCGCCGAGGCCGGCCCCGACACCGACGGCGACGGCGTCCCCGACGCCGAGGACGCCTGCCCGACCACCCCCGGCACCGGCCCCGACGGCTGCCCCGTCCCCGCCAACGAGCAGGTCCACGTTTCCGTCGACGGCACGCGCCGCCAGCCACGACGTCGACACCACCAGCGGCCCCGACGCCTTCGACATCGCCGTCACCGTGCCCACCGGCACCCACGAGCTGCGCATCGACTGGGAGGACCGGGGCCGGGTCGTCGTGACCAGGACGGTGACGGTCACCCACACGTGACGGGCTGAGCCACGCCGGCGGACGACTCAGCCCGCGAGCTCGCGGGAGCGGGCCCAAGCCGCGATCGTGGTCGTCGACGGCGCGTGAAGCGCTCCATGTGGGTCGTACGGCCGTCGGCGTCGTGGGTGCTGAGCAGGAGGCTGACGGTCTCATAGGCGCCGACGTCGCGGTCGACCTCGTCGCTGCCCGAGACCAGCTCGACGAGCACGACGCCGTCGCCGATGGCGTGGTGGCGGCGGATGACCTGGCGGTGGGTGGAGCGGAGCCTCGACCATGGCCCGGTGGTAGTCGAGCACGGCGGCGACGCCGTCGAAGGTGCTGGCGCCCGTGGGACGGTGGTCGACCAGGACGACGTCCTCCGTGTAGAGGGCGCGCAAGGGGCGTCCCAGTCCCGCCGGGCGTGCGCGGCCCTGATCTGCAGCGTCGGCCCCAGCCACGACGCATGCGGCGCGCCCTTGCCCGCGACGAACCGGCGCTCGAGTTCGGCCAGGGCGTCGTCGAGCTGGTCCTCGGCGTAGATGCCGACCCACCGGCCGAGGTGGGCGTCGTCGCCCTCGACGAGGTTGAGGACCCGGGCTTCGAAATCGCCCAACCCGACGGTGAACCAGCTGAGGGCGAGGCGCTCGCCCCGCATGGCGACGACCTCGAGGTCGGCCGAGTCCAGGCCGATGTTCATGATCTCCCGGAACCAGCCCAGCGCCGTGTCGCGTCCCTCGACCTTCATGGCGAGCATGGGCCGGACATCTTCGAGCACGACGTCGGGATGCAGCCGCTCGCCGACGGTGTCCCAGTCCTGCGCCACCAGCGCCGCGACCCACCGGCGGTGGGCGGCCATGGCTGCGTTCTCGCCGTGGGCAACAGCCAGCGTGCGGCCCTGGTCGTCGAGCTGATCCGTGTCGAAGAAGTCGATGCGGCGCAGGCGGCCGTCGACCCCCACCTCGATGACGAAGAGCCAGCCGAACTCGTAGTCGTGCGCCATCGACCAGACGGTGCGGCACAGGGCGATGTGCTCGCCCTCGGTCGCGATCCACCTCGTCGTCGATGGCCTCGATGCCCGTGCCGATGCCCATCTCGAGCACGGTGAGCATCGTCGCCCGGTCCGAGTCGAGCAGCAGCATCCCGTGCCGCCGGTCGTTGCCGACGGCGTCGGGCGCGAAGCAGGCGTCGACAGCCGCCATGTCCCCCGCCACCAGGGCGGCGGACATGCGCCGGCTCGTTCCCACGGCCAGGTTGTCGGCCGGCGTCCTGCGAGCTCGCGGTAGCGGGCCTCGGCCGTGTCGGCCTGGTCGAGGTCGAAGTACTCGAGGCGCTCGATGGGCCCGGCCGGCGTACCCAGGGTGGTGACCACCAGCCGCTAACAGGTCGTAGCCGGCGCCGGCCGAGGTCGTGCCGACCGGTCGCAGCTCACACAGCAGGTGACGGGCCGCGTGAGCCGCGGATGCAGGGCACCACCAGCGTGTAGTCGGCCAGCTTGACCATGGCTCGGTCCGGCGCTCCATGAGCGCGTCGATCCCCCGGACGTCGTTCCATCCGCCGGGGCGGTGGTCGACGAGGACCACGTCGTCCGCGTAGATCGCCCGCAGCCGTTCCCAATCCCGCTCGCGATGGGCGGCGATCATCTCGGCGTTGAGCAGGAGCTTGCCGGCATGGGCCGCGCCCTCGCCCGCCGCGTAGCGCTCGTCGAGCTCCACCATCGCCTCGACGAGGTCTTCGGGCTCGAACAGCACGCGCCCGCATAGCCACCCTGGTCGTCAGTGCCGTAGACGGTGAAGACCTCGTTCTCGAAGTCGCCGAGGTAGCGGACGCGCAGCAGGGCCAGCCGTTCGCCGCGCGCGGCGATCACCTCGACATCGACGGAGCGCAGCCCGAGGCGCTGGACGACGTGGAGTCGCTCGATGAGGGCGTCTCGGCCCTCGATGCGGTGGGCGACGCCGGCCCGACGGTCCTCGAGCACGTAGTCCGGCGTGGTGAGGGCCGCTATGTCGTCGAAGCGTCCGGCCAGGGCCAGGTCGTAGAAGCGCCGGTGGCGGTCGAGGTCAGCGCCCTCCCCGGCCGCATACAGCTCCTCGGCGTGGTCGATGGCCGCGGCCAGGTCGGCCGGGTCGAAGGAGACGTAGAGGTCGACCCTGCCGTCCGCGTCGGTGCGCACGACCTGGAGGACGACGAGCTCGAGATCGGACGCGCCCGTCGACCGCGAACAGGGCCACCGCCACCCGGTCGCCCTCGGCAACGCCAGCGGCGTCACCTCGATGGTGGTCGGTGCCATGCGCGCGAGGACCTGGCTGATTTCCATCATGGCGTCGATGCCCTCGATGCGATTGGCCAGCCCGACCCGGCGGTCCTCGAAGACGACGTCGGGCGTCAGCAGGTCCCGGTTGTCCTCCAGCCGGCCGGTGACGATCGTCTGCAGGGTGCGGTCCAGCACCCGCAGGGCGGCGTTGGCGCCGACCCCCGACTCGGTGGCCCACAGCTCGTCGAGGCGGGCGAGAGCGGCGGCCAGGTCGTCGAAGTTGAGGGCGAGGTCGAGGGCGCCGCCGGCATCGACGCGGCGAGGGTCAGGATCGAGAGCTCGAAGGCGCCCCGCCACGTGGACTCGACCAGGGCGAGGCGCCCGCCCCGGCACGCGAGGGTGCGCAGGTCGATGTGGCTGGCGCCCACCCGTGCGAGGGCGCGGAACAGCTCGGTGTTGGCCTCCACCCCTTCGAGGCGCACACCCATCCCGGGACGGGTGTCCTCGTAGGTGAAGGTCGGCGCCACATAGGCGACGAGGCCCTCGACGTCATGGGCCAGCACCAACCGGGCCAGCTCGGCGAAAGCGGCCACCGCCGCGTTCTCCTCGACGACCACCTCGACGCTTTCGTCATGGGTTGACGTCGTCGCCGGCGCGGCCTCGCCGACGCGGTCGAGCAGCGCCTGGTCGCTCCCTTCTGGGCGTAGAGCGCACCCGCCTCCGCCGCCACGCCCGCCGCCCGCTCGTCGCCGGCGGCCGTGTGCACAGCAGAAAGGGCGGCGAGCGTGTCGGTGTGGTCGACCAGCGCGTCGGTCGGGTGGCGAGCGCCACCCGCCTCGGCAAAGACCTTCGCACCGTGCACGTCGCCCCGCCGGGCCAGCACCTCGGCCCTTACCGCCCGCCAGGCGATGGCCGTCTTCAGGTTGTGGCCGGCGAGGTGCTCGCTCTCCGTCGCGTAGCGGTCGGCTTCGTCGACTCGGCCTTGCGCCAGAACCGATCTCGCCAGCAGGGCGGCCGCTTGGCCGGCGTCGGCGCCGACGCCGAGGGCGTCCAGCCCTTCCAGTGCGGTCCGGAAGTGGGGCTCGGCGGCGACCGGGTCGCCCTCCATCGACTCGATGATTCCGGCGAACAGCTCGGTCTCCATCAGCCCGTGGCGCAGGCCGAGGTCCGCGACCGACCTGGCGGGCTCGGCCAGCATCGTCCGGGCCTCGTCGGACGCCCCGCGCAGCGCTTCGAGCACGGCCTGGCAGCGCATGACGTCGCCTCGACGGCGGTGCGGCCGGTGGTGATGCGCAGCACCCGGACGACGTCGAGGCAGCGGCCGCCCGCGCGCGGCACGGGGCTCGGCCCCCACAGCGCGGCCTGCGGGCGCCGCGCCGAGCGACGGCGGTGACCCGGCGGCGGTCCCCGCTTCCGCGCCGCGACGAGCGCGAGGTCGAGCGCCGCTTCGGCATCGCCGACCCGGCCGAGGCGGGCGAGCGCGCGCGCGTGCACCGGGTGCGCCTTGGCCTGCGCCGGCCGAGTCGCCGAGCTGGGCGAGCTGCGTCGGCCGCTGCGTCGACGGCGGCCTCGGCGTCGCTGCAGCCGGCCGGGTCGGTGTGGACGAGCGAGCTGACCGGCGAAGCACGCGGCCCACGCCTGCGAGCGCGTCGTCGTCGATGCGGCGCGCGCAGCTCGTCGACGAGCGAGCGCGCCGCGGCGACGTCGCCGGCGCCGAGCAGGCCTCGCAGCGATCGAGCAGCAGTTCGGCGCGTGGCGGCGTCGTCGGCGGGGCAGCGCGAGCGCCCGGCCGACGAGGTCGGCCGCGGCGGCGAGGTCGTCGCGGTCGAGGGCGCGGCGACGCGCCGAGGCAGGTAGCGCGGCGGCCGCGGCGCCGAGGTGCCGGTGTGGTCGTCGAGCGAGCCGAGCTCGCGCGGTACTGGTGGGCCTGCTCGAGGTGGTAGCCGATCACCTCGTCGTGCTCGCCGACCAGCTCGCCGACCTGGTCGTCGAGCCAGTCGGCGAAGCGCTCGTGCAGCTCGGCCCGGGCCTCCTTGAGCAGGCGGCGGTAGGCGGCGTCGCGGATCAGCACGTGGTGGAAGCGCAAGACCGGCTCGTCGATCCAGTAGGTGCCCGTCGGGCTCGACCAGCTCCTTGCGCCGCAGCGTCTCGAGGTGCGACGTCGAGCTCGGCGGCGCGTCGGTGCGGGCACGCAGCTCGGCGACCGCGCCGAGGTAGAACTCCTGGCCGACCACCGACGCCCGCTCGAGCACCGGCGCGCTCGTCGGCCGCGGAGCCGCTCGAGGCGCGCCGCGAGCAGCGCGTGGATCGTCGGCGGGACGTCGACGGCGTCGACGTCGATCGTGAGTCGCCACTCGCCGTCGCGTCGCGACGAGAACGCCGTCGTCGACGAGCATGCGCACCAGCTCGCGCACGAACAGCGGGTTGCCGTCGGTCGACGACGGAAGCCGGTCGAGCAATTCGTCGGGCAGCTCGCGGTGCCGAGCAGCTCGGCGGCGAGCGCGCTCGGTCGCCGCCGGCGTCGAGGCCGTCGAGCGGCGACGAGCGGCGACCCGGCGCCGCGGCTCGGCGAGCGACGGTCGCAGCTCGCGGCAGCTCCGGACGCGCAGCGCGAGCACCAGCACCGGCGCGTCGCGCAGCCACTCGACGAGGTGCTCGACGAGGTCGAGCAGCAGCGGCTCGGCCCAGTGGATGTCGTCGAGCACCGAGCACGACCGGACGGTCGGCCGCCAGCACTCGACGGCCCGGCGCACGGCGCGGAACGTCTCCTGCGGTGATGCCGCACGCGTCGCCGACCGCGTCGGCCGCCGAGCGCCTCGCGCAGCGCTCGGCCACCGGCGCGAAGGTGGCGGCGGCGGTCGTGGCCGAGTCGCACGCGCCTCCAGCACCGTCGCCTCGTTCGCAGGCGCGGTCACGAACTCCGCCGCCAGCCGGCTCTTGCCGAGGCCCGGCGAGCCGATCGACCGTCGCGAGCCGGGCACGGTGCCGCTCGTCCGACCACCTGTCGAAGAGCGCGAGCAGGGCCGGCCAGCTCGGTCCCGCGGCCGACGAACGGGGTCGCGCGTCGACCGACGTGCTCGGCCGCAGCGCGACGAGCTGGTAGGCCGGCGACCGGTTCGGTCTTCCCTTAGCGTCAGCGGCGCCACGCTCGAAGGCGCGCCAGGTGCGGGCGCAGCCGCCACGTCTCCTCGCCGACGAGCACGCCGCCGGGGCCGGCCGCGTCTCGAGGCGCGGCGCGACGTTCACCGCGTCGCCCACGACGTCGGCTCGCCCCGGTGACGACCACCTCGCCGGTGTTGACGCCCACGCGCAGCGACGCCAGTCCGGTGTCCGCTGCCAGGGTGGCGAACGCCTGCCTGCATGGCGGCGGCGGCCTGCACGGACCGCGCACGCGTCGTCCTCGGCAACGGTGGCACGCCGAAGGCGGCCATCACCCCGTCGCCGGTGAACTTCACGACCGTCCCCGCGTGGTGCCTCGACCGGCGGCGCGCATGGCGCGTTGAAGCGGTCCATCAACGTCGGACCGACTCGGGGTCGAGCGCTCCTGGAGGCCGTCGACCCGGCCAGGTCGGCGAAGACGACGGTGACGACTTGCGGGCCTGGGCCCCGCCTCGCCGTCGGGCAGGGCGCGCCGGCAGCCGTCACAGAAGCGGGCCCCCGCGGCCAGCTCGCGGGCACAGGTGATGCAGCGGGCCACGATGCGCACCCCGCACGCGGCGCAGAACCGGGCGTCGTCCCGGTTCACATCCCCGCAGGTGATGCAGCGCCGCCCCACAGCACCGCCAAGCTCCACCGGCGTGCCGTTGGCCGCGTGGGTCGTGGCTGGCCCGGGCCAGCCAGTCCCGGCGTGGACGGCCGGCGGAACGGAGGAAGTTGTCGTCACACGGGCCCCGCAGACCCGACACGGGCTCGTGCCGGAGACGCCCGAAGCTGCGGTCGGCGATCTCGTCGCGTTCGTGCACGACGAGAGCGCGAAGGGCCGCTAGCCTCGCTCGCGCGTCTGCGCGCGCCGCAGCAAGCTTCCGATCGTCGCGAGATCCGGCGCCTCGTCGAGCGCGAGGATCGCGTGCTCGAGAGCGGCAGCGTCCGGCGCATCCAGCGCGAGCGCCGCGTTCGCCCGGAACTTGCCGCGAACGTCGTCGTCCGTGAGCGGGTTCTCGACGCCGCCTCGTTGGTGCGGCATCTCGGCGCGACGCTCGACGCCGTCGGCGAAGCGGACACGGACGTTCGCCGGAAACGCCACCGGGAAGCTCGCGAACGTGCGGACCTCGTACGAGACGCGGGCGGCGAGCTCGAGGACGGCGAGGTCGGCGATCGCCTCGGCGGAGAAGCTCGCGACGTCGACCCGTCCGTGGACGAGCCGCGCGGCGACGGCGAACGGCAGGCTGAATTTCGCGTCGTACGGCGTGCGCGGCCGGTGCTTGTCGGCGATCGGCTCGAGCACGAGCGCGACCGCGGCCTCGGGCACCTCGACGTGAATCTCGCGGATGGATTCCGGCGCCGCATCTCGCGCCGCGGCGGCGACGGCGTCGATCGCCGCATGGACGTAGTGACAGGCGGGGTACGGCTTGAACGCGATCCGCGGCGTCTCCCAGCGTCGGCCGAGGTCTGCGAGCTGCGGACCGAGGTCGACGCCGTGGAGATCGGCGAACGTCGCGTAGAGGCCGAAGCGCCCCTCGAAGACTCCGCGTGGTCCGCCGGCGCCGTTCGCGGTGAGCTCGACCGCGGTGACGCCGCCTTCGGCGGCGCGCGCCGCGTGGACCGGCTTCGTCTCCGAGCCGTCGCCGAGATATTCGAAGATGCCGGAGGCGAAGCTACCGGCGATGCCGAGCGCACGCACCGTCTCGCGCGTGCCGAAGCGGACGAGGCGGGAAGCCGCGGCCGTCGCGCCGAAGACCCCGCAGACCGAAGTCGGGTGAAACCCGCGCGCGTGGAAGCGGGCCGTCGCGGCCATGCCGACGCGCGTGACGAGCTCGTTGCCGACCACGACCGCGGTGACGAGGTGCGGCGCCGGAAACCCCGCTCGCCTCCGCGACCGCGAGCGCCGCCGGGGCGACGGCGACGGACACGTGGCAGACGGAGGCCGTGTGCGTGTCGTCGAAGTCGAGCGCGTGGCAGAGCATGCCGTTCGCCGACGCGACCGACGCCGCGGGGAGCTTTCGCGCCGTGCCGATCGCCGAAGCTTCCTCCGCGCCCGCGCGCCGCTCCGCGATCGCGCGACCGGCGGTGCCGGCGCTCGTGCCGAGCGCGGCGAGGCCGCAGCCGACGACGTCGAGAAGGTGAACGACCGCCGCGCGTCGAACCTCGCGCGGGATCTCGTCGTCACGGAGATTCGTGGACCACTCGGCAAACGTCTCGCTCGCGGTACGCATGATCGCCGAGATCGAAAACCGTTTTCGTTTCGCTTGGCAAGAGAAGTTCGCGCGTTCCGTTGACACGCCTCGTCGCGGGCGCTCCAGAGAGAGCACCATGGCCGCCGGCGAATCGCTCGCGAACGGAGATCGCTCCGCGCGTCTCCACGCGGGGGCGGTCTCGCTCGGGGCCTCGGTCGTCTTCTTCGCGCTGAAGTTCGGCGGCTACCTGATGACCGGCTCGACCGCGGTCCTCTCGGACGCGCTCGAGTCGATCGTGAACGTCGTCGCGGCACTCTTCACGGTCGTCAGCCTGGCCTTCTCGGCGCGGCCGGCGGACGAGTCGCATCCCTATGGCCACGGCAAGGTCGAGTTCCTCTCCAGTGCGTTCGAGGGCGGCCTCATCGCATTCGCCGCATTGATCATCCTCTACCAATCCGCGCAGGCGCTCCTCGTCGGCGTGAGCTTGCGCGCGATCGACGTCGGCCTCGGCTTGGTCGCCGTCGCGGGCGTCGGCAACGCGGTGCTCGGCGCCTACCTGGTCCGCGTCGGCCGAGCCTCGCGCTCGCCGGCACTCGAAGCCGAAGGCAAGCACGTGCTCAGCGACTTCTGGACGACGCTCGGGGTGATCGTCGGCCTCGCGCTCGTGCGCCTCACCGGCATCGACGAGATCGATCCGCTCGTCGCGGGCGCGGTCGCGATCAACCTCGCCTTCGTGGGCGGGCGTCTCGTGCGCGGCTCCGTGGGCGGGCTCCTCGACGCGTCCGATCCGAAGCTTCTCGAGCGCCTCGCCGAAGCGATCGATCGCGCGCGGATGCCCGGCGTGGTCGCCGTGCACCGCCTCCGAGCGATTCGCGTGGGCGGCGCGGCGCACGTCGACGCGCACCTCGTCGTGCCGCGCTTCTGGCAGGTCTCCGCCGCGCACGAGCTCGCCGCACGCTTCGAGGAGGAGGTGATGCATGCGGTGGAGGGCGAGGCCGAGCACGCTTTTCATCTCGATCCCTGCCGCTCGCTCTATTGCTCGGGCTGCCCGCTCGAGCCGTGCCCGGTGCGCGCGCACCCCTTCGCCGGCCCTCTCCCGATGACCGTCGCGGACGTCACGGGCGAGCCTCCGCCCGGGTGACACTCGCGGAACGTTATGGTTTATTCGCGCACGTTTTTCGATTTGGACGGAGGGAGCTGCCCATGACCGAACGCGTGAAGGAGATCCTCGGCTGGTATTCGAGTGACAGCCCCGGAACGCGCTCGAACATCGCGCGGCTGCTGAACCACGGGCGGCTCGGCGGCACCGGCAAGCTCGTCATCCTCCCCGTCGACCAGGGCTTCGAGCACGGTCCGGCGCGGAGCTTCGCGGCGAACCCGGCGGGCTACGATCCCCGCTACCACTTCGAGCTCGCGATCGACGCCGGGTGCAACGCCTACGCCGCGCCCCTCGGCTTTCTCGAAGCCGGCGCCGCCGACTTCGCGGGCGAGATCCCGCTGATCCTGAAGCTCAACAACAACGATTCGCTCTACGCCACGAAGGACCCGAAGTCGTCGCAGACGGGCAGCGTGAAGGACGCGCTCCGACTCGGCTGCGTGGCGGTCGGCTACACGATCTACCCGGGCTCGAGCTTCAGCGGCGCGATGTACGAGAACCTCCGCCAGATCTCCGAGGAGGCGAAGTCGGTCGGCCTGGCGGTCGTCGTCTGGTCGTATCCGCGCGGCAGCGGGCTCAGCAAGGAAGGCGAGACGGGACTCGACATCGTCTGCTACGCGGCGCAGATCGCCGCGCAGCTCGGCGCGCACATCATCAAGGTGAAGCTCCCGAGCACGCACCTCGAGCAGGCGGACGCGAAGAAAGTCTACGAGAAGGAGCGGGTGCCGATGGAGACGCTCGGCGACCGCGTAAAGCACGTGGTGCAGAGCTCGTTCGACGGACGTCGCGTGGTGATCTTCTCGGGCGGCGCGAAGGCCGCGGACGACAGCTTCTTCGACGAAGTGCGCGGCATTCGCGACGGCGGCGGCTTCGGCTCGATCATCGGCCGCAACTCCTTCCAACGGAAGAAGCCCGACGCGCTCAAGTTCCTCGACACGGTGATGCGGATCTACCTCGGGGAGATCCGCTGATTTTTGCTCGGTCCTTTAGGGTTTGCTCCGCCTCCACAACACGTTGACCGGCGAGGTCGAGCCGTTCCGGCCGCTCGTCCCCGGCAAGGCCAGCCTCTACGTCTGTGGGGTGACGGTCTACGACCTCTGCCACGTCGGGCATGCGCGCGGCGCGCTCGTCACGTTCGACATCCTCCGCCGTTGGCTCCGCGCGAGCGGGTACGAGGTGCATCACGTCCGGAACTTCACGGACGTCGATGACCGCATGATCGAGCGCGCGCGCGCGGACGGAATCTCCGTTCCCGAGCTCGCCGAGCGGAACATCGCCGCGTTTCGCGAGGACGTCGCGTCGCTGAACTGCCTCGCTCCGGAGGTCGAGCCGCGTGCGACCGAGCACGTCGAAGGCATGGTCGAGCTGACGGCCCGCCTGATCGAGCGCGGGCTCGCGTACGCGGTCGACGGCGACGTGTACTTCTCGGTGCGCGACTTTCCTTCGTACGGAAAATTGTCCCACCGCCGCATCGACGAGCTCCAGTCGGGCGCGCGCGTCGAGGTCGACGAGCGGAAGCGAGACGCGCTCGACTTCGCGTTGTGGAAATCCGTGACGGCCGAGAACGAAGCGACCGGCGAGCCCGCGTGGCCTTCGCCCTGGGGGCGCGGCCGGCCGGGCTGGCACATCGAATGCTCCGTGATGAGCACGAAGTACCTCGGCCAGCCGTTCGATCTTCACGGCGGCGGTGAGGACCTCATCTTCCCGCATCACGAGAACGAGATTGCGCAATCCGAAGGCGCGACGGGCGAGCCGCTCGCGCTCGCGTTCGTCCACAACAGCTTCGTCCGCTGGAACGCGGAGAAGATGTCGAAGTCCCTCGGCAACACCGTGACGATCCGCGATCTCGTCGCGCGCTTCCCCGGGGAGGCGCTCCGGCTGTTCCTCGTCTCGACGCACTACCGGAGCCCGATGGACTTCTCGACCGAGGGTGTCGAAGAGAGCTACCGGGCGCTCATCCGTCTGTACGAGACGCGCGCGCGGATCGAGGCGGCCGTGACGGCGCCCGCGAGCGCGGCGTCGCTGGGCTCCCCGCCGCCGCGGCTCGCGCCGTTCGTCGCCGCGATGGACGACGACCTCAACACCGCAGGGGCGATCGCCGTCGTCTTCGACCTCGTCCGTGAGGCGAATCGCCTGCTCGACGCCGGCGATGTCGACGGCGTCGGTGCCGTCCGCGCCGAGCTCGCCGCCACGAGCGAGGTGCTCGGCATCGGCGGACAGGATCCGACCGCGTTCCTCGACACGGAGCGCCGGCGAGCGCTCGACGCGGCGGGAATCGAGGAAGCTGAAGTCGCGGCGCGGATTCGCGAGCGCGCGGAGGCGCGCGCGGCGCGCGACTGGAAGCGGGCCGACGCCGCCCGGGATGCCCTTGCGGACCGTGGCATCGTGCTCGAAGATGGCGCCGACGGGACCGTATGGCGGCCCGCCGCATGGGGACCACTGCCGAAGAGGAAGCGAGCGTGACCGGAGCCGCGGAGCTTCATCGCCGCACGATCGACTTCGACGTCGTCCGTGGCGCCGATGGACGCACGTCCGCACGGGGTGAGCTCCTCGATCTCCGGCGGATCGGCATGGGACGCCATCTCGGTTCCGACCGCGGTCCCGGTGTCGTCCACCACATGGGGCTGGTTGCCGAGCTCGACGCCGCGGGCGTCGTCGCCTCCGTGGACGCGTGGATGAAGGTCGCGCCGTTCGAGCCGTCGGGTCTGACCGGCGGCGAAGGCTGCCGTCACATTCTGCCGAACTACCAGCGCCTCGTCGGCGAGCGCTTCGACGATCAGTACGCCGCGCGGGTGCTGGAGGAGATCGGCGGCGCGCAGGGTTGCTTCCACATCCTGAGCCTCGCGCAGTGCATGCCGTTCGCGGTTCTCGCCGCACGCTCGGAGCGGATGAAGCGAAGCCTCGACATCCGCGCGACGGCGGCGGAGAGCGGGATGGGGTTCCGACTCGCGGGCACGCTCGTCGATGACGACGGCGGCGCGGTGGTCGAATCGCGTCTCGCGCTCGATCTCGAGTTCCCGGGGTTTCGCATCGCGCACGCGGAGGCGGAAGGGCCGAACGCGGCGAAGGCGCCGGCGCTCGAAGGTCTGGCGATCAAGCGCGGTTTCACGGCCGCGGCGCTCGAGCGACTCGGCGGCGTGCGCGACCTCGTCGCGTTGGTGGTGGCGGTGTCGCCGCTCACGGCGCAGGCATCGGGTTCGTATGCGGCGTTTCTTGGCTGGGATCTCCGGCCGCGCTCGCGGGCGCGATCGGCGAATCCGCAGATCGACAGCTGTCATATGTGGCGGACCGATGGACCGTTGGTCACGCTCTCCGCGGTCGAGGCGAGCAAGGGGGAAACGGGATGACGCTCAGGTTCGCGTTGGCTGGGGTGCTCGCGGTTCTCCTGCCGGTGTCCGCGCTCGCGCAGAGCGGCGTGTACAAGTGGAAGGACGAGAAGGGGAAGATCCATTTCAGCAACGTGCCGCGCGACGGCGCGGAGCTCGTCGCGCCGGAGACCGCACCGGCACCGGCGGAGGAGCCGGCCGCCCCTGTCGCGCAGGAAGAAGGAGCTGCTGCTCCGGAAGCGCCGGTCCTGACCGAGGAGCCTCGAGTGGCGGCTCCGGTGCCGGTCGGAACGCGCGGTCCCTTCTCGAATCTCACCGACGAAGGGTTTTCGAATCGCGTCACGGCCGAGCGCCTGAAGCTCCGCCGCGAGCTGACCGCGGCGAAGCGCGAGCTCGCCGACTTGAGTCGGGATTACGAGCTCGAGGTCGCGCGCAAGAAGGTGCCGACCCCCGCGCAGGTCCACGATCGGATCTTCATCGGTGTCACGGGCGTCGAGAACGGCGCCCCGGAGGATCGCGAAGAAGAGCTCCGGGTGAAAAAGGAAGCGGCCGAAAAGCGCGTCGGGGACATCCGCGCGCGGTACGCCGCGATCGAAGCCGAGGCGACCCAGCGCTACGGCAGCCTGCCGGGATGGTGGCTGTCGATCGAGTAGCGCCCCGCTTCCGTTCCAGGAGATTCGCGTGTCGAAGCAGAAGCCGAAGCGCGCTTCACGATTTCGTTTGCCCGGTGACGTCCGTCCGGTCGAGTACGACCTCCATCTCGAGCCCGATCTCGAGTCCGGAACGTTCCGCGGCGACCTCTCGCTGACGGTTCGTCTCGAGCGACCGCTCCGCGCCGTCGTCCTCCACGCCGCCGGCCTCCGCTTCGACGAGGTCGCGGTGCGGATCTGGGGCGACCGCTATCCCGGCACGGCGAAGCTCCAACCGGCGGACGAGGTCGTCGAGCTCTCGTTCCCGCGCGAGCTTCCCTCGGGACGCGTCACGCTCGTCTTGCGGTACCACGGCGAGCTCGGCGAGCAGCTCCGCGGCTTCTACAAGGCCTCCGCGGACGGCCGCCGCTACGCGTTCACGCAGTTCGAGGCCGCGGACGCGCGCCGCATGCTGCCGTGTTTCGACGAGCCGTGCTTCAAGGCGCGGTTCCGGATCTCGGTGACGGCGCCGGAGGAGCTCGCCGTCATCGTCGAACTCGCCCATCGAGCGCGAAGAGCCGCCGACGGCGGGCGGCCGCACCGTTCACTTCGCGCTCGACGCCGCCGCTCTCGACGTATCTGCTCGCGCTCGCGGTCGGGCCGCTCGAGGCGTCGGCGGGTGGCAATCGTGCGGGGCGACGCCGATCCGCGTCTGGCACGTGCCGGGGAAGGGGCACCTCGCCGACTTCGGGCTCGAGGCCGCCGCCGAGCCTCGCTCCGCCGGCTCGAGGAGTACTTCGCGATCCCGTATCCCTACGGCAAGCTCGACCTCGTCGCGGTGCCCGACTTCGAGGCCGGCGCGATGGAGAACGCGGGCGCCGTCTTCTTCCGCGAGACGCTGCTCCTCCTCGATCCCGCGACCGCCTCGCTCGCCGAGCGCAAGCGTGCCGCGGAGGTCATCGCGCACGAGCTCGCGCACATGTGGTACGGCGACCTCGTCACCATGGCGTGGTGGGACGACCTCTGGCTGAACGAGGCGTTCGCCACGTGGATGGCGTACCGCGTGGTCGACGATTGGAGGCCCGAGTGGCGCATGTGGCACGGCTTCGAGCACGACCGCGTCGGCGGCGCTCGCGCTCGACGCGCTCGCCAACACGCATCCGATCTACGCGCCGGTGCGGAGCGTCGCCGAGGCGACCGAGAACTTCGACGCCATCACCTACGAGAAGGGCGCCGCCGTCGTGCGCATGATCGAGCGCTACCTCGGCGCCGACGCGTTCCGCGACGGCGTGCGGATCTACATGCGGCGCCATCGCGAGGGGAACGCGGTCGCGGCCGACCTCTGGCGTGCGCTCGAGGAGGCGGCGGGAGCGCGAGGTCGCCCGCGTCGCGCAGGCCTGGATCGCGCAGCCAGGCTTCCCGCTCGTCGAGCTCCGCCGCCAGGGCAAGCGCGGCGCTCGCGCGTCACGCAGGAGCGATTCTTCGCAGACCCGCGCGTGCCGCGACGCGAAGCGACGAGGACGCTGGCCCGTGCCGCTCGTCGTCAAGTGGGGCGGTCGCAAGCGGCGCGGTCGTCGACCGGCACCTCGTCGACAAGCGGCGCAGCGCTCGCCTCGGCGGCGGCCGCGCACGCGTCATGGGTACTTCGGCAACGCCGACGCCGGCGGCTTCTACCGCACGCGCCACGACGCCGCCGACCGCGCGGCACTGCTCGCCGATCTCGACCGCGCGCTCACCGCCGTCGAACGGCAGGCGCTCGCCGGCGATCAGTGGGCGCTCGTGCGCGGCGCGCGGGCGCCGATCGACGGGCTTCCTCGACGTCGCCGACGCGCTCGGCGACGAGACCGACCACGACGTGCTCGACAGCCTCTCGGGCTCGCTCGTCGCTGATCGACGACCAGGTCGTCGAGGCCGAGCGAGCGCGACGCAGCGCCGCTTCCGCGCGTGGATCGGCCGGCGCTTCGGACCGGCAGTTCGCCGAGCTCGGCTGGGGAAGCAAAACGGGCGAGGACGACGCCGAGCAGCTGCTGCGCGCGTCGCTCCTTCGCATCGTCGGTCTCCTCGCGGAGACGCCCGCGGTGCGTCGAGGAAGCGCGGCCGGCATCTCGACGCGTACCTCGCCGATCGGCGCTCGCTCGATCCGAACCTCGCCGATACCGTGGTGACGCTCGCCGCGCGGATCGGCGACCTCGCGCTCTACGATCGCTACCGCGACGTCGCCGCGCAGGCGCGGACGCCGCAGGAGAAGCGCCGCTTCCTCCTTTCGCTCGCCGTCGTTCCGTAGCATGGAAGCGCTCGCGCGCACGCTCGCCGCGATCGACTCGGGCCGACGTGCCGACGCAGGACGTCGCGTTCGATGCTGATCCGCCTGCTCGCGAATCCGGCGGTTCGCGGGCGAGGCGTGGAAGCGGATGACCGCGCGCTGGGGGAAGCTGCGGAAGCGGATCCCTCCGCTCATGATCTCGCGCCTCGTCGAGTCGACGCCGTCGCTCCGCGATCCCGCCTACGGTCGCGCGGTCGCGTCGTTCTTCCGCAAGAATCCCGTGCCGGAGGCGGCGCGATCCCTGCGTCTCGCGATCGAGGTGTTCGGGCTGAACGCGGAGCTCCGCAAGCGGACCGCGGGCCCCGTCGAGCGCTGGCTCGCGAATCGGGACGTCGCGGACGGCGGCAGCGCCTGTCCAGCCTGATCGGCGAGATCCCATGAAGCTCGAGGTCGTGAGCCGGATCGCGGAGCTCGACCCAGGCGCGTGGAATTCGCTCGTCGGCGACGGCTCGCCGTTTCTCGAGTGGGGCTTCCTCTCCGCGCTCGAGGAGTCCGGCGCGATCACGCGCGAGACGGGGTGGCTGCCGCAGCATCTCGTGCTTCGCGACGGCCGCCGGATCCTCGGCGCGTGTCCGCTCTACGTGAAGGGGCACAGCTACGGCGAGTTCGTGTTCGACCACGGCTGGGCGGATGCGGCCTCGCGGGCGGGCATCCGCTACTACCCGAAGCTCCTCGTCGCGGCGCCGCTCACGCCGGCGACGGGAATGCGCTTCCTGAGCGGGCCCGACGCCGATCGGCCCGCGGTCGTGCGCGCGCTCGGCGCCGGCGTGCGCGAGCTCTGCGAGCGCGGCGGCTTCTCGTCGGCGCACGTGAACTTCTGTCTGCCCGACGAAGCCGAGGCGCTCGAGGAGATCGGCTTCCTCCGCCGGACGGGCGTGCAGTTCCAGTGGCGGAGCCCCGGCGGCTCGACGTTCGAGGACTACCTCGCGTCGCTTCGCGCGAAGCGCCGGAACCAAGCGCTCCGCGAGCGCCGCGAGCTCACGCGGCAGGGCATCGAGATCGAGGTGCGCGCCGGCGACGAGATCGATGCCGACCTCGTCGATCGGATGTACCGGCTCTACCTCACGACCGTCGACAAGTTCGTCTGGGGCCAGCGCTACCTGAACCTCGAGACGTTCCGCCTGCTCCACGAGCGCTGGCGCGAGCGCTTGTGCTTCGTGCTCGCTCGTCGCGAAGGAAAGCTCGTCGCGGGGACGTTCAACGTGCGGAAGAGCGGCGTCCTCTACGGGCGCTACTGGGGCACCCACGAGGAGATCCGGTATCTCCACTTCAACGTCTGTTACTACGCGGCGATCGAGTACTGCCTGAAGGAGGGAATCGGGCGGTTCGAGCCCGGCGCGGGCGGCGAGTTCAAGCATCTCCGTGGCTTCGAGGCGACGCCGACGGTGAGTCTGCACTGGCTCGCGGATCCGGGTTTCGCCGAGGCGGTGGCCGAGTTCCTCGAGCGCGAGCGCCGCGCGGTCGCGCGGGAGATTCGATACCGGGAGGGCCGGAGTGCCCTCCGGAAGCCCGCCGAGCGCGCCTGAGCCGCATTCCCCGCTTCCGCCACCCCGCCGAGTTCCCTACAGTGGCGGGATCATCGCCACCACCCGGTCCCCAGAGCCCGGCGCGATCGAAGCGCGCCTGCCGGCGCCGCTCCGCGAGCTGCTCGCGGAGCTGAAGGCGCGCTCCGCCCGGCTCGTCACGCCGGTCAACGAGTACGGCTACGATCCGTTCGGCTTCGATCGCGAGGGCTCGGTCTACGCGATGCTCCTCGCCGCCGCGCTCTACCGCTACTGGTTCCGCGTCGAGACGCAGGGCATCGAGAATCTGCCGTCGTCCGGGCCGGTGCTGATCGTCGGTAACCACGCCGGCAACTTCGGCTGGGATGCGGCGATGGTCTCGACCTCCTGCATGCTCGAAGGTGAGCCACCGCGCCTCGCTCGCGGCCTTGCGGAATACTACCTGACGCAGATGCCGTTCATGGCCGATCTGATGGCCAGGACGGGCTCGGTGGTGGGGACCCCCGAGAACTGCAGTCAGCTCTTCGAGCGCGGCGAGTGCGTGATGGTGTTCCCGGAAGGCGCCCGCGGCGCGGTGAAGCCGTATTCGATGGCGTACCAGCTCCAGCACTTTGGGCTCGGCTTCATGCGCATGGCGATCGAGCACCACGTGCCGATCCTGCCAGTCGGCATCGTCGGCGCCGAGGAGTCGAACCCCGCGCTCGCGAACTCGAAGACGCTCTCCCGCATCTTCGGCACGCCCGGGTTCCCGATTCCCGCGACGCTGCCGATCTTCGGCCTGGCGAGCTTCTTCGTGCCGCTGCCGGCGAAGTTCCACCTGACGTACGGCGAGCTCATGCACTTCGAGGGGGACGCGGACGTCGACGACGCGGAGCTCGAGCCGCAGGTGGCGACGGTGAAGCGCGAAGTCGAGCGCCTCGTCGGCGAAGGCCTCGCGCGCCGCAAGGGCTGGTTCACCTAGCTGGCCGTTAGCGCTTCGTGTGGGCGGGCGGGTGCCGCAAAATCGGCAGCGTGCCGGTGCGGAGCTCGTGGTGGACGATCCGGACGCGGTAGCCCGGCGGCTCGTCGCCGTCGAACACGTCGTCGAAGAGATCGGCGACGCCAATCCGGTCGCGCAGCGACCGCGGCAGGCCGCCGAGAAGCCACGAGAACGCCGAGGGCCAGAACGGCCGTTGCTCGGAACGCTCGAGCAGCACCTCGCGCGGGGAGGCGAGAATCTCTTCGATCGCGGCGACCACTTCGCGTCGAGCGACCTGCGCGAGGTGACCGGTCTCGCTGAACACGTAGTTGATGCCGCTGCGCATGAGCGCCGTCTCGATCGGCAGCACGAAGATGTCGAAGCGCGAGACGAACGGGTAGATCTCGAAGCCCGGAGGGAAGCGTCGCGAGCGATGTTCGCAGATGAGCTTGCTGCCCGGCCGCATGTCGCGTCCGCTCGAGCCGACCGCGAAGTATGCCGCGAGCGTGCCGTAGTGCGGGCTTCCCATCGGGATGTAGAGCGGGATCCGGAAGCGATCGATGATCTCGGGTTGGCGAAGGAGGATGTCGTCCCACACGAACCCGCCGAGGCTGTGACCGATCGGCACGATCGATTTGCCGGGCTCTCGTTCCGCGATGCGCTCGAGCGCTTCGACGAGCTCGCCCGAGAGTTGTCGCACGCTCCGCAGGAACGGATAGCGCACGAGGTAAACCTGGTAGCCGCGAGCGGCAAGCAGATTCGCGATCGAGATCGCGCCGGTGTTGTCGATGTACCCATGGAGGAAGACGAGCACCTGACGCTGCGGATCGAAGTCGGGGCGAAACACCCACGCCGGATTCAGCGAGCGGAGCGCGTCGAGATTCCCGCGCTCGGGGAAGTAGGGCAGCTTCCGGAACGAGACGCCCGACGGGTAGAAGCCGCTCCGAACCCACTCGAGCAAGAAGCCGGGGCCGACCTTGGCGATCGCCTTCGCCTCGCCGACCAGCGCCGAAAGGAAATGCGCGGCCTCGATGCCGAGCCGCTCGGCCCACGCCGATCGCGCCCAGTTCGGGGGCGGGGAGATGAGCTTCTCCCACGCCGGCCCTGCCGTCGCCTTCCCCACCGCGATTTGAAGTTAGTTCTAACGCGGGGGAAAAGCGAGCCCCGCCGCCGTGAGCCTCTCTTCGAGAACGGGCAAACGGTCGTGGCCCCAGAACGGCTCGCCGTCGAAGAGGAAGATCGGCACGCCGAACACGTGATCATTCGCGGCTTCTTCCTGCGCGCGATCGTAAGCGCGGGCGCCGTCGCCCGCGAAGTAGTCGCGATACTCCTCGGGTGAGAGACCGAGCTCGCCGACGAGCGCGGCGACGGCGTCCGGTTGATCCGCCTCGAACGCGCGCTGGAAGAAGCGTGTGTACGCGAGCCGGCTGAAGTCGTGGAGGCGGCCGCGCTCGTGCGCGAAGAGTCCGCCGATCAGCGCCGGGCGCGTGTCGTACACCTTCTGCGGGCCGCGGATCACGATCCCGCGCGGAGCGGCGAAGCGGCGCGCGTCGAGATAGGAATAGCGAGCCTTCCATTCCGAATACTGGCTCCGCTCGCTCTTGCCCTTGATGCGGAGCTGGAACGGGATCCAGCGCACGCGGACGCGATAGCGCTCTTCGAGCGCGAACCCGGGATCGTAGGCGAGGAACGCGAACGGGCTCTTGTAGTCCGAGTACATCTTGATCTCGACGCGCTCGTCGCTCATCGGGCCTCCGCTCGCAGCGGGGCGAGGAACTCGACGATCGCGCGCGCCGTCGCCTCGGGCGCTTCGAGATGCGGATGATGACCGGACGCGCCGATCGTGGCCGAGCGCGCGCGAAGGATCGCGAGCCTCTCGTCGACGTCCGGCAGGAACCCCCTCATGCGGTTCGAATCGCCGCGCACGAAGAGCACCGGGCAGCTGACCCGGCACCAGAACGCCTCGGCTTGCGCCCGTACATACGGCTGGGGCGAGCGCGTCTGATGGAGCGGATCGAACTTCCAGACGAGCCCGCCGTTCTCGGCGCGTGTGCCGAAGCGCGCGAGATGAAGCGCGGGCTCGCCGGCGAGCTCCGGCCACCGCTCGGCCAGGCGCCGCGCCGCCTCTTCCACGGATGCCACCGTCCGCGGAGATCGGTCCGAAGTCCGAAGCAGGTCGCCGATCCAGGCGGCGTAGCGCTCGGGCGCCGAGCTCGGCTCCATGCCCGGGGGACCGAGCCCTTCGATCGTCACGAGCGCCGCGACGCGCTCGGGCTCGGTGCCGGCATAGTTGATGGCCGCCGCGCCGCCCATCGAATGACCGAGGAGCGCGAAGCGCTCGAGGCCGAGCGCGCGGGTGACGAGCCCGAGATCGGCCGCGTAGTCCGCGAAATGATAGTACCCGCCCGCGCCGACCCAGCCGCTGTCCCCGTGGCCCCGGAGGTCGAGCGCGAGCACGCGATGACCCGCGGCCGCGATCCGCGGCGCGACGAGATCGAACGCGTGCCCGTGCTCGAGAAACCCGTGGAGGAGGAGAAGGGGCGGACCTTCCCCCGGCCACTCGAGGAGATGGTGGCGAAGCCGGTTCGCCTCGACGAAGAGATCGCGCATGAAGCTATGAGGCTCCGGCCCCGCGCTTCTCGACCATCGAAGAAAAGACGTGCGGTAGCTCTGAGGCCGGAGGCCTCAGAGCTCGATGCCGAACGCGGCGGCTTCCTCCTTGACGATCTCGCGGAAGGACGGCCGGGAAAGCATCCGGCCGAGATAGCCCGCGACCTTCGGCCAGCGCTTCGCATCGACGGTGTAGTTCGCGAACCGGGCGTTCACGAAGTGCGTGGTGATGCCGATGTCGGCGACGGAGAACTGTCCGCCGGCCAGGAACTCGTTGCCGTCGATCTGCTCCTCGAGATAGTCGAGACACTTCGGCGCTTCGACTTCGATCGCCTTCTGCACGACGGCTTCGTCCGTCGGCCGGTTGAAGAAGCGCGGCGCGATGATGCGCTGGAAGAAGATCGGCGCGGTCATGTTCGTCACGAGCGCCGAGTCGCCGTATTCCTCGAACCAGAGAGCGCGCGCGAACTCGTAGGGGTCGGACGGATAGAGCGCGGGCTGCGGATGCTTGCGCTCGAGATAGGCGACGATGATCGACGAGTCCGAGAGCGGCTTGCCGTCGTCGAGCAGCGCCGGGATTTTGCCGAGCGGGCTGATCTTCAGGTACTCCGGCGGCGTGCCGAACGGCACCATGGGCTCGTGCTCGTAGGCGATTCCTTTCTCCGCGAGAGCGACGCGGACCTTGCGGACGAAGGGTGAAGCGCTGGCACCGATGAGCTTGAGCATCGAGAAAGCCTCCTTGAACGGGTTGGCGACCGACTAAGGGCGCCGGAGAGGCGAGTCAATGACACCTTTTCGCGGCTCCGTGGTTCAACTGCCTGCCCGGTTCGATCGACTCACACCGCGCGTGGCGCGGACGGAAGAGGATGAGATGAGCATTTATCACCTCACTGAAGTTCCTGGCGGCTGGAGTGTCGCCGTGGCGCGCGAAGGCGCCGGCTGGCGGGTGGAAGACGCGACGCATCGTGAAGGCAACGGATCCTTGAAAGTGATCCCGCCGCTCCCCATTTCGGAGCTCGTTCATCCGTCGCACACGACGGCGATCAACGCCGCGGTCGACTGGCTACGCGAAGAGCGCCTCCTCTGAGGACTCCGCTGAGCTCCGGCTCAGACGCCGTGCTTCTTGAGCTTCGTCCAGAGCGTCCGCTCGCCGATGCCGAGGAGACGCGCGGCGGCAGCTTTGTCGTTTCCGGACGCCGCCAGCGCGTCTAGGATCATCCGCCGCTCGAGCTCGGCGATCGCCTGCTCGAGATCGTGGCTGCGGGTCGAGCCCGCGCCGCTCGGAGCGGCGGTCAGGAACGAGCGGAGAAGCGCGTCGTCGACCGACCCGCGTGAGAGCACCGCAGCGCGCTCCATCACGTTGCGAAGCTCGCGCACGTTGCCGGGCCAGGCATAGCCGCGGAGGAGCTCTGCCGCCACGGGCTCCAGGCGGAGAGCCGGGCGTCCGAGCTCGCGCCCGAATTCCGCGAGGAACGCCTCGGCCAGCGCGACGACGTCGTCCGCCCGCTCGCGGAGCGGAGGCAGCCTCACCTGGAAGACGCTCAGGCGAAAGAAGAGGTCCTCGCGAAACTTGCCTTCGCGCATCGCGGCGTCGAGATCGCGATTCGTCGACGCGACGATGCGCACGTCCACCGGAATCCGCCGATTCGTGCCGAGCGGCTCGATCACGCCCTCCTGGAGCACGCGGAGGAGCTTCGGCTGGAGGCGCACGTCCATGTCGCCGATCTCGTCGAGGAACAGCGTGCCTTCGTCCGCCGCTTGGAACTTGCCGACGCGATCCGACTGCGCCCCACTGAACGCGCCGCGGACGTGGCCGAAGAGCTCGCTCTCGAGGAGGTCGGCCGGAATCGCGCTGCAGTTGATCGGTACGAAAAGCTCGTCCTTCCGCGGCGAGAGATCGTGCACCGCGCGCGCGACGAGCTCCTTGCCGGTGCCGGTCTCTCCCGTGATCAGCACGGCGCTCCGCGTCGACGCGACCTGCCGGACGAGATCGAAAACCGGCGTCATTGCCAGGGAGGTGCCGATCAGGCCGCCGACGCCGGGGGATGGCGCCGCTTGCTCGCGGAGGAACCGATTCTCGAGCCGCGCCCGCGAATGGGCGAGAGCGCGCCGGATCACGAGCTCGAGCGCGTCGACGTCGAACGGTTTCTGGAGATAGTCGAGCGCGCCGAGCTTCATCGCCTCGACGGCGCTATCGACGGTGCCGTGGGCGGTGAGCACGATGACCGGCACGTCCGCGTCGATCGCGCGGAGCTGGCGGAGAAACTGGATGCCGTCCTGGCCCGGCATCTTGAGATCCGTGACGACGACGTCGCAGCGCTCGCGTGCGAACGATTCGAGTGCGGCGTCCGCCCCCGCGGCGGCCTCGGGCTCGAGCCCGATCTTCCGCGCGAGGATCTGCAGCACGCGCCGCATGCGCGAATCGTCGTCGACGATGAGAAATCGCTTCATGCCGCGGGCAACTCGATGCGGAACGTCGTTCCTCGACCCTGCGCGCTCTCGACGGTCACTCTGCCACGGTGCTCTTGCACGACCCGCTGGACGAACGTCAAACCGAGCCCGGCGCCGCCGACGCGCTGGGTGAAGAACGGCTGAAAGATCTTCTCGCGAATCGCGTCGGGAATTCCGGGACCGTCGTCGCGCACGTGAAAAGCAACGACGCCCGCTCCCGCCGCGGAAACGGCGACCTCGACTTCGCCGCCCGTCGGCAGGATCAGGATCGCGTTCACGAGGAGATTGAGCGCGACCTGGTAGACGAGCTCGGGATCACAGAGCGCCACCGGGTCGGGCACGGACGGCGCGCGCCGGATCGTCACCCCGCGCTCTCGTGCCTGCGCCTCCGCGAAGTCCGCGGCGCGAAAGACGACCTGCCCGAGCGGCGCGGCCTCGAGCTTCAGCTCGCGCGGACGCCCGAGCTCGAGGAGCCCGGTCACGACGTGGTCGATCCGATCGACCTCTTCCCGGAGCAACGTCAGGAGCTCTTTCGTCTCCGCGTCCTTGCCGTCGATCGAGCGCTCGAGGAGCTGCGCCGAGCTGCGCATCACGCCGAGCGGCGTGCGGACTTCGTGGGCGACGCCGGCGGCGAGCTCGCCGACGAATGCGAACTTCGCGGCGTCGAGGAGATCCTTCTCGGCCCGACGAAGATCGACGGCCATGCGGTTGAACGACGTTGCGAGGGCGCCGATTTCGTCGCCGGAGCGAACCGGCACGGGTGCACCGTCCCGGCCCTTGCCGATCTCCTCCGCTGCGCGCGTGAGGTCGGCGAGCGGCTGCGTGACGCGGCGGGCGGCGACGACCGCGACGCCGAGCGCGACGACGAGCGTGGCGGCGAGCACGAAGACGAGGATCCAGGCGGTCCGCCGCACCGGTGCGAACGCCTCGTGCTCCGGCTGCGAGACGACGATCGACCAGCGCGGCAGATCACCGGCGAGCGCCGCTTCACCGAACAACTTGCCCTCGGTCGCGTAGGGCGCGCCGACCGGTGCTTCACGGGCGGTGCCGCCGATCATCATGCCATCGGGATCGAGCATCACGACGTCCACGCTCACGCCGTCCGCGGCGTAGGTCTCACGGACGCGAGAGAGGGCGGAGAGCTCGCGATCCCACTCGTAGAGCGCGACGAGAGTGCCGAGCGTTTGGCGCGGCGTATCCGGATCCGGGATCCGGGCAGCGATCTTGAGGCTCGGGAGATCGTGGAGCGGCGAGGCGAACGGTCCTGCCATCTCGGTCGAGCCGTCGACGCCCGCCCCGCCGAGAGCGCTGCCGTCGTCGCCGATCGCGCCGGGATCGCTCGCGGCGACGATCCGACCGTTGCGATCGAGCGCCACGAGGTCGAGGCATGCCGGGTCGGCGACCTTCAACGACGCGAGGAACGAAGAGATGCGCTTGTCGAGGTCGCCGATCCGGATCTCGCGCATGACGTCCTGTCGCGCGAACGAGGCGAGGCTCTCGCGCTGCGCGCGCAGGAGGGCGGACACCCGATCGGCGGCGTTCTGCGCTGCGTCCGCGAACTGCCGGCGCACGAGCGCCGCGAGGCTCGTTCGGCTGGAGAAGACCGACAGGGTGCCGTAGAGGAGTCCCGGAGCCAGTACCAGGAGCGTGGCGAAGGCCACGAGCTTCGTCCGCAAAGAGAAGGACTGGTATTTGCTTGCACTCAAGCGGCTCGTCCGGAGGAACGAACGCTGACATGAGGGGTGCCGAACTGCAAAGCCGGGTGAAGCGGCTCGCCGTCGCCGTGATGCTGCTCGCGACGACGGCCGGCGCCGCCGAGCCGATCGATCTCCGTCCCGAGGGCGACGAGACCTTCGGTGCGGACACCCCAATTGGGCGCGTCGCCTACGGGCTCGGTCGCGGGCTTCGCGTCGGCGACACGGGGCTTCACATCGGCGGCTTCGCGACCGCCGAGGCAGAGCGCCTCGAGGACGGCAGCTCGTTCGGCGGCGTCGAGGGCGTGAACTTCCTCCTCTCGTTCGATCCCTCGCCGTACTTCCACGTGTTTTCCGAGATCGAGCTCGGGCGGATCCTCGAGGCGGACGACGAGCATACGGGACCGAGCTCGGATCCCGAGCTCGAGATCGAGCGGCTCTACGGCGACTTCGGCACGGCCGACGCGCTCAACCTCCGCGCGGGAAAGTTCCTGACGCCGTTCGGGCGCTGGAACCAGGCGCCGCACGAGCCGTTCGTCTGGACGACCTCCGAGCCGCTGATCGTCGAAGAAGTCTTCGACGAATCGGTCACGGGTGCGATGGTCTGGGGCAGCGTCTTCCCGGAAGCGGTCCCGCTCTCGTACTCGCTGTACGGACAGTTCGTCGACCCGCTGGACGCGGATCCCGATCCGCCGCCGGCGGACCGCAGCGCGGGTGCGCGCCTCGAGCTCGGCGACGTCACGCGGTGGACGGCCGCCGCGTCGTACGTCGCCTCGAAGCGCCCGGAATCCGATTGGCACCATCTCGGCGGCATCGATGCTCTCTGGCGCCCCGTGCCGCGCCTCGAGCTCTCGATGGAAGCGCTCGCCGGCGAAGGCGCGTTCGAAGGCGGCGCGCAGTGGGGGATCTTCGCGCAGGGCGTGTGGGAGCTCGTGCCGACGATTCATCTCGTCGGCCGCTACGAGCACTTCGATCCGCCCGCCGGCGAGCGCGCCGTCGACCTGTACATCGCGGGCTTCGCCTGGGACCCCGCGCCGTTCCTTCGTCTCAAGGCCGACTACCGCTTCGCGAACCATCTCGACGAACGGGCGGCGCCCGGCGTGCGCGCCTCGTTCTCGGTGCTCTTCTAAGATGGCTGCTCGGCGCATCCTGCGGGTGCTCGTCTTCGCGATGGCTTGCCTCGCGCCCGCGCGAGCCACGCCGCAAGAGGGAACGATCGTCGTGATCGTCCACCCCCAGCGCCGCACGAGCGTCGGGCTCGACGATGTTGCCCAGATCTACCTACGTCGTCGTCGATTCTGGGAAGACGGTGCACCGATCGTGCCGCTCAACCTGACCGCGGGGAAGCCGCTGCGGGCGACGTTCTCGCGGGCCGTGCTGCGGCTCGAGGGCCCCGGGCTCGCCGACTACTGGAACCGGCAGTACTTCTACGGTGTCCGTCCGCCCGCGACGCTCGAGTCGATCACGGCGATGAAGCGCTACGTCTCTTCCGATCCGAATGCGATCGGCTACGTGCCCGCCTCCGAGGTCGACGAGAGCGTGCGCGTGATCCTGAGACTCGACTGAGTGTCTGCCGATTCCGGCAGTCGCACTGCCGAGATCGGCAGAGAGCGGGGCCTTCCGCCGCGGAAATCGGCGCGCTCCCGGCGTGTCGCTCGGTGGCCGCGCGATTGCTCCTGGCGAGCGAGAACGCTTCCCCTAAGAAAAGGAGACGATCGCATGAAAGCCGACAATCGCACTTGGTCCGTGATGCTCCTGGCGACGAGCTTGTGGCTCGTGGCCGACGCGGCGAGCCCGCGCGGCGCGCTCGCGCTCGATCCCAAGTTCACGAGCGAGTTCCCGCCCTGCTCGTCGTTCTCGACGGCGGGCAGCAACCGCTACTTCGTGCTCGTGCCCGGCTGGGAGCTCGTGTTCGAGGGCGAGGAAGACGGCGAGGAGGTCGAGCTCACGATCACCGTGCTCGACGAGACGCTCGAGGTCGCCGGCGTCCAGACGCGCGTCGTCGAGGAGCGCGAGAGCATCGACGGGGAGCTCTTCGAGGTGTCCCGCAACTTCTTCGCGATCTGCAACGATCACAACAGTGCCTTTTACTTCGGCGAGGACGTGCTGTTCTTCGAGAACGGGCAGGTCGTCGGCACCGACGGCAGCTGGCGAGTGGGCGCGAACGGCGCCGCGGCCGGCCTGCAGATGCCGGGTCTCGCGCTCCTCGGCTCGCGCTATTACCAGGAAGTCGCGCCGGGCATCGCGCTCGACAAGGGCGAGATCAAGAAGCTCGACCGCACGAAGACCGTTCCTGCCGGCACGTTCGACGACTGCCTGAAAGTGAAAGAGACGAACGACCTCGAGCCGGATTCGTCCGAGGCGAAGTTCTACGCGCCCGGCATCGGGCTCATCAAAGACGGCGAGCTGAAGCTCGTCGAGTTCGGCTTCGCGGACTAGCCCGCTGCGAGCTGGCGAGCAGCATCTTGGGCTCGCGAGCTCCGCCGCGAGCGCGGCGGAGGCGGTAGGGGTAGCGACTACGGACCGAAGAGCGCCTCGCCGACGTTCGCCACGAGCCGAAACGGGAACGTGACGGCGGCGACGAACGCGCTCTGTGGCGACTCGACGGTATCCTCGGCGGTCTCGCCGACCGTGGTGTTCGTCGCGTGAGCGGCGTCGACGCTGCGGTCGACGGGGCCGCGGGTCGTACAGGCCGTGAGCGCGACCGCGACGAGAAGGATCAAGGGAAGGGGATTCGGCTTCATTGCCCCTTGAAACCCCGGACCGCGAGGGAAAGCGCGCCCGGAGGGATTCGAACCCCCGACCCTCTGATCCGAAGTCAGATGCTCTGATCCGCTGAGCTACGGGCGCAGAACCTTTCGTTTCGCATTTCGGCAGCGGGGATACAACGTTAGCGCCGGCACGCGTGCGGTGGAACCGCCGCGCCGCGACACGACCGACGCCCCCGAGGGTTCCCACTCGCGTGACGACCTGCAGGTCTCGACATGGAGGAACCCGATGAGACTTCTGCTTGCGATCGTGCTCGCGATCCCGATGCTGTCCGCCTGCCAGAAGAACGAGGAGCCGCCGAGCAGCATGCCGACTCCTGCGGGACCCGCCGCGGCGCCGGCCGAGACGCCCGCGCACTGAGGCGATCGCGCCCGGGGCGGCGATTGTGATGGGCCGGTCGCCCGGTTAAGGAAGGCGCATGCGATGGCTGGGCGGCGCGGCGCTCGCGCTGATCACGGCGCTGCTCCTCGGCACGCTCGTCCTCCACGTCGGCCAAGTCCGACACGATCGGCTCGAGTTCGAGCCGGACATCCCGGAAGCCGTCGCCGGAGAGCGTTTTGCGTCCGCGATCATTGCGGTCGTGGAGCATGAGCTCGGCGGCTTCACCGGCTGGCGGCCGAACGACTTCCTCCTCTGGGGTCCGTCGGTCGTCGCCGACAACAACGCAAACCGCCAGCTGGGCATCATCATGGCGGTGCGCGAGACGGCGCGGGTGTTCAAGGATCACCTGACGAAGGTCTCGAGCGATCCCTACGATCCGAAGGTCGTCGCCGCCGAGAACTTCTTCCGCAACGACGCAGAGCGTCTCTGGATCCCTTCCGCCGAGTCGCGCTTCCGCGACGGGGTCCAGGCGCTGCGCGAATACGTCGCCGGCCTCCGCGCGACGCCGCCGACGTCGCGCCCGATGAACCTCCGGAACATCGAAGCGATCCGTCTCTTCCAGATGTGGACCGACATGCTCGGCAACGCGCATGCGATGCTCTATCGCAGCGAGGCCGGATTCACCGAGAGCGACGATCTCTTCTACCAAGCGCAGGGTGTCGCGCACGTGATGTTCCACGTCATGCGCGCGCTCGAGCTCGAGTACCGCCAGGAGCTCGCGGGACGCCCGATCCTGCAGACGCTCTTCGAGGAAGTGGTCGGCGCGCTCGGTCCGGCGGCCACGTTGAAGCCGCTCTTCATCCTCGACGGCGATCCCGAAAGCATCTTCGCGAACCATCGCAGGAACCTCGACGCGTACGTCGCCGAGGCGCGGCAGAAGATGTACTCGATCCGCGAAGAGCTCGAGAAGTAGAGGGCGGCGTTAGAGCTGGCGGCACCAGCGTAGGCTTCGAAGCGGTCGTGGCTGCGCCGCAGCTCAACGCCTAGCGCGCGCCAAAGGAGGGGCCGCCCGCCGGGCTCGCGAGGAGCCGGCGTGCGGCGGGATGTGGTGGCGCTGCGGGGTTGCCGGGTTACCCGACCCAGGAGGATCCCGGGCCGGGTACCCGATTCGGAGGGGCGACGATGCACCTCTTCCTCGAGCAACGCGCATGCCGCGGAATTCGCCTGGAATTTCGCGGATCGCTGCGGACGATCTGCGCAATCGCTTGCGTAGGTCGTCGGGATTTTGCGGGACCTACGCCGCTTCGAACAGCCCGGCCGCGCCCATGCCGCCGCCGACGCACATCGTGACGATGCCCCAGCGCTTCTTCTGGCGGCGCAGCTCGAGAGCAGCGTGCCCGGTGCAGCGCGCGCCGGTCATGCCGTACGGGTGGCCGATCGAGATCGCGCCGCCGTTCGGGTTGAGCTTCGCCGGGTCGATGCCGAGCTTGTCGCGGCAGTAGACGGCCTGCGACGCGAACGCCTCGTTCAGCTCGACGATGTCGATGTCGTCGATCTTGAGGCCGTGCCGCTTGAGGAGCTTCGGCACGGCGAACACCGGGCCGATGCCCATCTCGTCGGGCTCGCAGCCGGCGAAGACGCAGCCGCGGAAGAAGCCGAGCGGCTCGATGCCGAGCGCCTTCGCGCGGTCGGCCGACATGATGAGCGACGGCCGACGGCGCCGTCGGAGAACTGCGAGGAGTTGCCGGCCGTGACGGTGCCGCCCTCGTTGAACGCCGGCGGCAGCTTCGCGAGCCCCTCGATCGTCGTGTCGGGACGGTTGCACTCGTCCTCGTCGACCGTCGACCTCCTTCTTCGACTTCTCGCCGGTCGCCTTGTCGGTGACCTCCATCGTGACCTTCATCGGCACGATCTCGTCGTCGAACTTGCCGGCCTTCTGCGCGGCGGCGGTGCGCTGCTGCGAGGCGAGCGCGAACTCGTCCTGCGCCTCGCGCGTCACCTTGTAGCGCTCGGCGACGACCTCGGCGGTCAGGCCCATCGGCATGTAGATGTCGCTCATGTGGTCCATCAGCCAGGGATTGAAGAGGTTCGTTCTTGTTGAAGTCGTTCTGCATCATCGTGATCGACTCGAGCCGCCGGCGACCACGGCGTCCGCGCCCTCGTCTGATGATCTGTGCGCGGCGACGGCGACGGCGTTGAGGCCCGAGGAGCAGAAGCGGCTGACCGTCGTGCCGGCGCACGGTGACCGGCAGGCCGGCCATCACGGCGACGTTGCGGCCGACGTTGAAGCCCTGCGGCCCCTCGGGGAAGCCGGTGCCCATGACGACGTCCTCGATCTCCGCGGGATCGAGCTTCGGCATCTTCTTGAGGAGCTCCTTTACGCAGTGCGCGGCGAGGTCGTCCGGCCGGGTCAGGTTGAACGATCCGCGGAACGATTTCGCGAGCGGGGTCCGGGCGGTGGCGACGACGACGGCTTCGCGCATGGGGAACCTCCTAGGCCGAAATGGCAGGGGGAGAAACTTCTTGCTATTAGCCGCGGCGCATCCATCGAGCAAGGAGGGTTCATGAAGAGGACAATGCCGTTCGCGATCGCCGCGCTCGCGCTCGTCGTCTCCGCGTGCGCGGAGCGAACGAGCAACCGGCTACTCGCCCTGCGCTACGAGTCGGGCTGGAAGATGAGCGAGCTGGACGCCGAGATCTCGCGCGCCGGCAACCGCGACGTGGCCGTCAGCGAGCTCGGGCGCACCGCCTGGGTGAGCGAGCACATCGCGGTCGTCCGCACGGAGGAGAAGCCGCACTACCATCGCTTCCACGATTCGACGGTCGTCGTGTTGCGCGGCGAAGGGCTCATGACCGTCGATCAGAAGCAGATCGCCATGAAGGCGGGCGACGTCGCACACATCCATCGTGGCGTGCCGCATTTCTTCCGGAACACCGCGAGCTCGCCGTCGGCCGCGCTCGTGATCTTCTCGCCGCCGTTCGACGGCCGCGACTTCGTCGCCGAGGAGGAGAAGAAGAAGTCCGAGGACGACGAGGACGAGCCGAAGAAGAAGCGCGGGTGGTGGCCGTTCTGACGTGAATTTCGCGATCTTCGACATCGAGACGCGCATCGACAAGCGTCTCGTCGCGCAGTCGCTCTACCGTGGTGAAGGGCTCGACGAGATCGCGGCGTACGAGCGGATGCGCGCGGAGCTACTGGCGAACCGCGGCACCGATTTCTTCCCGCCGTCGGTCCACATCCCCGTGTCGATCGCGATCGGCGCCGTCGGCGCGGACTACTCGCTGCAATCGCTCGATAGCCTGCCCGCGGGAACGTACAGCGAAGAAGCGCTCGTGCGGGAGTTCTTCGAGCGGGTCGAGCGCTTCACCGGCTGCCTCGTGACTTTCAACGGCCGGCAGTTCGACCTGCCGGTGCTCGAGCTTCAAGCGCTTCGCCACGGGATCTCGGCGCCGAGGTACTTCAGCTCGGGCAGCCCGCATCGCCGCCGCTACGTCGAGGACAAGCACTACGATCTCCTCGAGTTCATCACGAACTACGGTACCTCGCGCGTACGCGGCGGGTTCGATCTGCTCCTCCGCATGATGGGGCTTCCCGCGAAGGGCGAGATCGACGGCTCACAGGTGCAGGGCCTGTGGGAAGAGGGGAAGCTCGAGGAGATCCATCGCTACTGCCGGCGCGACGTGCTCCAGACCTATCGCCTGTTCCTGCGCGTCGAGCGCGTGCGCGGGCGGATCGACGCCGAGACCGAGGAGCACCTGCGACGGGCCGCCGACGAGAAATACGCCGCGACGCTGGAAGGCTAGCGAAGTCCCGGGCGGTCCCCGGCGACGACAACCTTTGGCGTCGAGGACGCCGTCGCCGCTACAAATGCCGCGCCGGGTGGTGCGGATTCACGCAGGCCGCTAGCGCGGACTTCAAGAAATCGAGATCGGCGTGGCGGCTGATGCAGGTCGCACCCGGCGTGGTGTCGAGGGCGTGGCGGAGCCGCTCGGTCTCGCGCTCGGTCAAGAGCAGCACCGGGACCTCGGAACCCTGCGCGCGGAGGCGCGAGAGTAAGGTCACGCCGCAGACCGAGCCGGGCAGGTGCACGTGGCTCACGACGCCGTCGAAGCTCGACGAGCCGACGCGGACGAGCGCTTCCTCGCCGTTGCCGCAGAAGTCGACCCGATAGCCGCAGCGATCGAGGATCCGGCAGAGCGTCTTACGGAAGTTCTCTTCAGGGGAGACTAAAAGGATTCGGGCTCGTTTCTCGCCGTTCGATGGATCGCTGCTGCCCGAATGCGTCATTCCTCGATGTCTCACTCGCCGGGATGCCAGAGGCCGCACCTTGAACCAATAGGGTCGGGTGCTTCGTCACCTCCCTACGGGAGGTCGCGCGTAAGCGCGGGAGGGGGTTAGTCGATGCCGTATTTCGCGATCTTCCGGTAGAGCCGCTGGCGGTCGATCCCGAGCATCCGCGCGGCCTGATTCTTGTTTCCGCCGGTGCGATCGAGCGCCGCGCGGATCACGCGCTCCTCGACGTCAGCGAGACGCGGAATCTCGTTCCCGTCGATCGTGTCGGCCGAAACCGGCCGCGGTGCGTCGCCGCGCACGGCCGGCGGAAGGTCGTGGAAATCGATCGCGGCGTCGCGCGACAGCGCGAACGCGCGCTCGATCGCGTTCTGGAGCTCGCGGACGTTGCCCGGCCAGTCGTAGCGGGCGAGCGCCTCGGCGGCGGTTTCCGTGACGATCTTCGGCTCCACGCGGTAGAGCTTGCCGAACTCGCGAACGAAGTGGTCGACGAGGAGCCCGATGTCCTCCTTGCGGTCGCGGAGCGGTGGGAGGCGGAGCGTGACCACGTTCAACCGATAGAAGAGGTCGGCGCGAAACGCGCCCTTGCCGACCTCCTGCTCGAGATCGCGATTCGTCGCGGCGACGATGCGGACGTCGACGGCGATCGGCTTGTTCGAGCCGAGCGGCGTCACCTCGCGCTCCTGGATCGCGCGCAGGAACTTCGGCTGCAGCGAGAGTGGGATCTCGAACACCTCGTCGAGGAAGAGCGTGCCGCCGGCGGCCGCCTGGAACACGCCCTCGTGATCTGCGATCGCGCCGGTGAACGCGCCGCGCTTGTGGCCGAAGAGCTGACTGTCGATCAGCGTCTCGGACATGCCGGCGCAGTTGACCGCGAGGAAAGGCCGATCCGCGAACGGGCTCCGGTCGTGGAGCGTGCGCGCGACGAGCTCCTTCCCGGTGCCGCTCTCGCCGATGATGAGGACGCTCGAGCGATTCTGGCTGACGGCGTCGACGACGCGGTAGAGCTCCTGCATCGCCGTGCTCGAGCCGACCATCTCGCCGAAGCGGCGCTCGCGGCGCACCTGCTCGCGGAGCCGCTCGTTCTCGAGGCGGAGCGCGCGTTGCTCGAGCTGGCGCTCGACGATCAGCAGCAGCTCGTCCGGATTGTACGGCTTGATCAGGTAGTCCGCGGCGCCGAGCTTCATCGCCTCGACCGCGCCCTGCACGGTGCCGAAACCGGTGAGCACGATCGTCGGATGGCGGTGCCCGCGCTCGTGCATCTTGGCGAGGAGCTCCATGCCGCCCATGCCCGGCATCTTGAGATCGGTGATGACGACGTCGAACGGCTCGCTGTCGAGGCGCGTGAGCGCCTCGTTGCCCTCGGCGGCGATGCCGACGCCGTAGCCGCGCCGCTCGAGAATGCGCGACAGCGAGCGCGCCATGTTCGCTTCGTCTTCGACGATCAGAACGCTGGGCATCGCGAAAACGGCGAACCCGTCAGGCGGACGCGTCCGAGACGGTCGACTCTGGGCAGTTGCATGGGAACTCGAGGCGGAAGCGCGTACCTTGGCCGATCTTGCTGTCGACGTGTATCTCGCCCTGCGCCTGCCGCACGATCGAATCGACGACCGACAATCCGAGCCCCGTCCCTTGGCCGGGCGCCTTCGTGGTGAAGAATGGGTTGAAGATGTCCTTCAGGTGCTCGCGCGGAATGCCGACGCCAGTGTCGCCGATCTCGACGGCGATGCGCTGGCCGCGCCCGTTCGTGCGCGGAATCGTCCACGTGCGCACCGAGAGCGCACCGCCGTTCGGCATCGCCTGCACCGCGTTCGTCACGAGATTCAGGACCACCTGCCGCATCGCGTTCGCATTCGCGAGGCAGTTCGGGATGGGGCTGAGCTTCGTCTCCACGCGGACGTCGCTGCTCTGGAGATACTTGCTCATGAGGAAGATCGTCTTCCGCACGAGGTCGTTCAAGTCGACCGGCTCCTGATCGACGCGCGAGACGCGCGAGAACTCGAGGAGGTTGTCGATGATCGCCTTGGCGCGGACGAGCTCCTCCTCGGCGATCGCGAGGTCTTCTTTCGCCTCGGCGGAGCCGTCGGCGAGGATCTCCTTCAGATCGTAGAGCGCGTTGCGGATCGCGCCGAGCGGGTTCCGGATCTCGTGCGCGACGCCCGCGGCGAGCTGGCCGATCGCGGCCATTTTCTCCGACTGCACGAGCTGGTCTTCGAGGCGACGCCGGTCGGAGAGATCGACGCAGATCTGGTTGATGTAGCGCGACTTGCCGTGCTCGATCATTCCCGAGCTGATGAAGACGGGAACCGAGCCGCCGCCCTTGCGCAGCAAGTGGAGCTCTTCCGTCGTGTGGTGATGCGTCTCGACGGTCTCGAGCCAATGCTGCCGCGCTCGCTCGCGCTCCTCCAGCGGGTGGAGCTCCCAGGCCAGGCGGCCGACGAGCTCGGCGCGCGAGTAGCCGGTCACGCGCTCGGCAACACGGTTCGCATCCGTGACCTCGCCGCTTGCGCAGTCGATCGTGAAGATCGTCGCGGGCGCGTTGTCGATCGTCTGCCGGTACGAGATCTCCTGGTGATGGAGCTCCTCGACCTTCGCCTCCACGAAGAAGTCCGTGATGTGGAGGATCCGCTCCTGGAACTCCTGATCGAAGAGCGTGAGGAGCTCGCTGAGCCTTTCCGCGTCGTCTGCGTAGCGGGCGTACAGCGCGCGCCGCTGGAAGTGACGCATCTTCATCTGCGTCGCGAGGAAGCGCGAGGCGGGGAACTGCGAGATGAACCCACCGCGCGCGTGATCGCGGATGAAGAGATAAGTCTCGATGTCCTCCGGGTCCTCGATGTGGCGGAACCAGCGGAGCTGCGCGTCGCGCATGGAATCGCGGATCTCGTCGCGCCTGGCCGACGACATCGAGAGCGCGGACGTCACGATGTCGAGCCAATGCTCGAGGAGCTCGGGGAGGCACGAGCGGAGGAACTCGGCGAGCTCCGTGCGAAGCGTGGAGCGCTCACGCGGAATCGGCATGAGCCGGCAGCCCTCCATGTATTGCTCGATGCGGCTCAGGTGCTGCGCGAGCGATTCGTCAACGGGGGACGACATGTCGCTGGCTCGGAGGCTACCAGGGGCGCCCGGGCCAGAGAAGCACGGCGTCGCCTACCCGGCCGGTGATTTCCCAGGTAGAAACGCGAGGATGGCGACGGCGAAGCGACGACCGGCTCGGTGGACGAGCCGCCTCTCGCCGCGCCTGCGGAACGCCCTCGTCCTCGGCGCCGCGGGCCTCGGCGGCTTCGCGATCGTCGTGCTCGCCTGGGCGAACTACGAGATCTCCGCGTTCCTCTCGGACCGGTCGTTCCCGCCGATCCGCATCTTCTCGGCACCGTTCGTCCTCCGCCCGGGGCTCGATCTCGAAGGCGCGCACGTCTTCGACCGGCTCCGCCGGCTCGCGTACACGGAGGCGGCGGGCGGTGGGCTCGAGCCCGGCACGTTCCGCCGGCGGAAGGGCACGCTCGAGATCGGCCTTCGCGGTTTCCAGGACGCGTTCGGCGACATCCCGCCGGAGCCCGTGCGCCTCGCGCTCGAAGGCAAGGTCGTGGCGGCGGTCGATCGCCTGGGCGACGAGAAGGGGGAGCTCCGCGCGCTCCTCGAGCCGGAGCTCGTGGGGACCTACACCGGCGGCGTGACGGGCGAGCGTCGGCCGGTGTTGCTGGCGGAGCTTCCGCCGCACGTGGTGCGCGCGTTCCTCGCCGCCGAGGATGCGCGCTTCCTCTCGCATCCGGGCATCGACCCGATCGGGCTCCTGCGCGCGGCATGGGTGAACGTCCGCGGCGGCACGATCCGGCAAGGCGGCAGCACGATCACGCAGCAGCTCGCGAAGAACACGTTTCTGACCCCCGAGCGCTCGTGGCTCCGGAAGGTGCGCGAGGTGTTCTACGCGATCATCCTCGAGGTGCGCCTCTCGAAGGAGGAGATCCTCGAGACGTACCTGAACACGATCTATCTCGGACGGATCGGCTCGATCGGCATGTACGGCATCGGCGCGGCGTCGCGGGCGTTCTTCGGCCGCGAGCCGCGCGATCTCGAGGTCGGCGAAGCGGCGTTGATCGCCGGGGTCATCCGCTCGCCGAACCCCGACTCGCCGGTCCGCCATCCGAAGCGTGCGCTCGCGCGGCGCAACACGGTCCTCGACGAGATGCACGAGAACGGCTGGCTCGACGAGGAAGCGCTCGCAGCGGCGAAGAAGAAGCCGCTCGGCGTGAGCACGCGATCCGTGCAGCCGCTCGTCGCGCCGTTCTTCGTCGACGAGGTCATCCGTCGCGTCACCGAGCTCGGTCACTCCCCGTTCCTCGTCCGCGGGCTCTCGGTCTACACGACGGTCGATCTCGAGCTCCAGCAAGCCGCCGAGCGCGCCGTGCGGGGCGGGCTCACCGAGCTCGAGAAGCGCTACCCGAAGCTCGCCAAGCACGGTCAGCCCGTCGAGGGCGCGCTCGTCGCGCTCGACGCGACGAACGGGTTCACGCGCGCGATGGTCGGCGGGCGCGACTTCTCGCGGAGCCAATACAATCGCGCGACGCGCTCGCAGCGCCAACCGGGCTCCGCGTTCAAGCCGTTCGTGTACCTCGCGGCGATCGACTCGACCGATGCGCACGTCACGCCGGTCAGTCGTCTCCGCGACGAGCCGATCCGGCTTCGCGTCGGTCCCGACGTCTGGAGCCCGACGAACTACGACGGCGAGTTCCACGGCGACGTCACCGTGCGAAAAGCGCTCGAGCAGTCGCGGAACGTGCCGACGGTCGTGCTCGCGCAGCACATCGGGCTCAGCCGCGTCGCGGAGCTCGCGCGAGACGTCGGTCTCGGGCGCGTGCCGTCGTATCCGGCGATCGTGCTCGGCTCCTCGGAGGCGAGCCTCGTCGACCTCACGGGCGCGTACACCGTCTTCCCAAAGCTCGGCGAGGTCGTGCGTCCCGCGCTGATCCGCGCCGTCGTCGCCCCGGGAGGCGAGGTGCTCTATCGCGACGAGCTCAAGACGCGACGGGTCGCGACGTCGGCGGCGGCGTTCGTCGTCTCCACGTTGCTCGAGGGCGTCGTCGATCACGGCACGGCGGCGAGCATCCGGCGCCTCGGTCTGACCGCGCCGGTCGCCGGCAAGACCGGCACCACGAACGACGAGAAGGATTCGTGGTTCGTCGGCTACTCGCCCGACCTCGTCGCGGGCGCCTGGGTCGGCTTCGACGACGCGACGCCGGTCGGCTTGACGGGCGCGGAGGGCGCGCTGCCGGTCTGGACGACGTTCATGCGCGAGGCGCTCGCGACGCGGACGCCGCGGCGGTTCACGGTGCCTCCGGGCGTCGTCTTCCGCGATATCGATCCGGAGTCCGGGCTCCTCGGCGGCTGGATGTGTCCGCGCACGACGCGCGAAGCGTTCATCGTCGGCACCGAGCCGGAGATGAGCTGCGACACGGTCGCCGACGCCGCGCCGCGGGATTCGTGGGAGCCGCGCCGCCGTGAGGTGGAGCCCGAGCCTCTCGAGGAGGAGCCGTTCCCGCGGCGCACCCGACCCCCCGGCGGGTGGAAGGAGGTAGAAGGGTGGTTTAAGGGGGTCTTCGGTGGGCGCTGAGGCAAAGGTTGCCGATGGTGGGGGAGAGGATCAGCCCGGCTGGGCGACGGATCCCGACGTCGAGCTCATGCTCCGTGTGCGCGACGGGGATACCGCCGCGTTTCGCCAGCTCTTCGCCCGCCACGCCGACCCGGTGGTGAACTTCGCGACCCGTTTCGTGACCAATCGGGACCGGGCCGAGGAACTCGTCCAGGACGCGTTTTTCCAGATTTTCCGCGCCCGCAAGCGCTACGAGCCGAAGGCTCGTTTCGCCACGTTCCTCTACCGGGTGGTCACCAACCTCTGCCTGAACGAGCTCCGCCGGTTCGAGTACCAGGGCAAGCTCGAGCCGCTCGAAGGGAACCCCGGACCAGAGGGCGAGCCGACCCGCGAGCTGCCCGACGAGGGGGCGGTCACGGCCCACGAAACCCTCGTCGGACGGGAGGCCGCGGGGCGCATCCAGGCCGTCCTGGACCGGCTTCCCACGAGCCAGAAGACAGCGCTACTTTTGAGCCGGGTCGAGGGTTTCTCGTATCAGGAGGTCGCGGATACTCTGGAGACATCGGTCAGCGCGGTGAAGAGCCTGATTTTTCGGGCGACGCAGACGCTCCGCGAGGAGCTGGCGGACGAGCTGCGCGCGCTCACCGACGAGCCGGAGTGAACGAGTCGAGGACGCAGCGATGAAGGCGTGTGAGGCAATCCAGGAAGAGCTGCCGGGCTACGCGGCGGAGCGTCTGTCTTCCCGCGAGCGGGCACCGATCGAAGCCCACCTGCGGACGTGCAGCGCGTGCCAGGGAGAGGTCGCGAGCCTCGTACGGCTCGAGCGGTTGCTCTCTTCGGGTCTTCCGGTCGTCGAGACGTCGCCGACGCTTCGATCGAGCTTCGCGAATCGGCTCGCCGCCGAGCTCGAGGCCGAGGAGGCGGCGGCCGCCAAGCGGCAGGGTCTCTTCGGCTGGCTGACGCGTCCTTGGCTGGTCCCGGCCGTGGCATCCGCCGCCGTCGCGATCGTCGTGCTCGTGCAGTCCACCCTCGGGCCGTCTCCGAGCGAGTCGCTCGCGCCGACACACGTGGCGAAGGCGCCTGCGCCCGCCGTCCCCGCCGAGGCGGAGAAGGCACCCGAGGTCTCCGTCGCAAAAGTCGAGGCCCAAGCGCCCGCGCAGGTCGCGAGCCTCGACCTGCCGAAAGAGCCGGCGCCTGGCGTGCCGCCGGAGCTCGAGCAAGACACCGAGCTCTTCGTCGACTTCGCGATCATCGAGGAGCTCGACACGCTGCAGACCGACGGCAGCCAGGAGTCCGCGGGATGAAGGTTCTTTCTTCGATCCTGCGGGGTGGCATCTGCATTCGCCGCGGCGCCGTGGTTTGTGGGCTCGTCGGGGTGATGGCCCTGGGCGCGGCTCGTCCGGCGTCGGCGGATCTCTCCGCCTTCGATCTGCTCGCGCAGGTCCGCTGGAACGAGCTCTCGCCCGACCAGAAGGATCGCGCGCTCAAGAACTACCGCAAGTACAAGAGCCTCTCGCCGGAGCAGCGCGGACGTGTCGACGACGGCTACAAGCGCTGGAAGGGCATGAGCGACGACGACAAGCGCCGCATCCGCGATCGCTACGAGCGCAAAAGCAGGAAGAAGGACTAGCGCGGTCGCCGTCGACTGACGGCCGGCTACTTCGCGTCGAGCACCACCAGCTGCCCGCCCAGGTGCGCGGGATGTAGGTGGCACTTGATCGGAAAGACGCCCGCTTTGTCGGCGGTGAACGTGACTTCCTGGGGCTCGCCGCGCGTCACGACTTTTTCGACCTTGAAGTCGGCGAGCGCGAATCCGTGCTGATTCGGGTCGCTCTTCACGTTGTTCAGGACCTTCACCTTCACGACGTCGCCCTTGTTGACGACGAGCGTCGACGGCACGAACGCCTTGGTGCCCTCGTACTCGATGTTGGCGACCGTGAAGCTCACCTCCGCCGCCAACGCGCTCGAAGCGAACGCGGCGACGAAGAGGAAGGAAACCAGGCTCGTTCGGAACGAAGACCTCATGCACCACCTCCGGTCGTGCGATCCATCCACAAGGTCCGCGGGATTGCAACGCCGGTTCCGCCGTCTGGCGGCTCTGCTATGACGGACGGTGCAGCATGAGCCCACGCGATCGACGGCCGTTTCGGCTGGTCTCGGAGTTCGGGCCGCGCGGCGATCAGCCCGGGGCGATCGACGCGTTGGTCGAGGGCCTCGAGAGCGGCGCGCGTCACCAGGTGCTCCTGGGCGTCACCGGCTCGGGCAAGACGTTCACGATGGCGAACGTGATCGCTCGCGTGGCGCGGCCGACGTTGGTGATCGCGCCGAACAAGACGCTAGCGGCGCAGCTCTTTCACGAGTTCCGTACGCTCTTTCCCGATAACGCGGTCCGGTACTTCGTCAGCTACTACGACTACTACCAACCGGAAGCGTACGTGCCGTCGACCGACACGTACATCGAGAAGGACGCGTCCATCAACGACGAGATCGACAAGATGCGCCACGCCGCGACGTCGGCGTTGCTCGAGCGCGACGACGTCGTGATCGTGGCGAGCGTGTCGTGCATCTACGGCCTCGGCTCGCCGAGCGCGTACAAGAAGCTGCTCGTGTTCGTCGAGCAAGGCCAGGCGATCGACCGCGACGAGATGCTCCGGAAGCTCGTCGCGATTCAGTACGAGCGTACCGACACGGATTTCCATCGCGGCACGTTCCGCGTGCGCGGCGACGTCGTCGAGATCTACCCTGCGTCGGAAGAAGGACGTGCGATCCGTGTCGAATTCTTCGGCGACGAGATCGAGCAGATCTCCGAGATCGACCCGCTGCGTGGCCGGGCGATGCGCCGGATCTCGAGCGCGGCGATCTATCCGGCGAGCCACTACGTGACGCCGAAGGAAGACACGGACCGCGCCGTGCGCGGCATCCGCGACGAGCTCGCGCAGCGGCTCGCGGAGCTCCGCGCGGAGAACAAGCTCCTCGAGGCGCAGCGTCTCGAGCAGCGGACGAATTACGACCTCGAGCTCCTCGCCGAGATGGGCTTCTGCCCGGGCATCGAGAATTACAGCCGGCATCTCGACGGCCGCCAGCCCGGCGAGCCGCCGTACACGCTGATCGACTACTTCCCGAAGGATTTTCTCCTCGTGATCGACGAGAGCCACGTGACCGTGCCGCAGGTCGGCGGCATGTATCGCGGCGACCGCTCGCGGAAGCAGACGCTCGTCGAATACGGCTTCCGCCTGCCGTGCGCGCTCGACAATCGGCCGCTCTCCTTTCCCGAGTTCGAAGCACGGCACGGGCAGGTCGTTCATGTCTCGGCGACGCCCGGTGACTGGGAGCGCGAGAAGGCGGACGGCCGGCTCGTCGAGCAGATCATCCGGCCGACCGGCCTGACGGACCCGGTGCTCGAAGTTCGCGGCGCGCGGCACCAGGTGGACGACCTCCTCGCCGAGATCCGTCTCCGCGCCGCGGCGAACGAACGCGTTCTCGTGACGACGCTCACGAAGAAGATGGCGGAGGATCTCACCGACTACTACCAGGACGTCGGCGTCAAGGTCCGCTACCTCCACTCCGACATCGAGACGATCGAACGCGTCGAGATCATCCGCGACCTCCGCAAGGGCGTGTTCGACGTGCTCGTCGGGATCAACCTGCTCCGCGAGGGCCTCGACCTCCCCGAGGTCTCGCTCGTCGCGATCCTCGATGCGGACAAGGAGGGCTTCCTCCGCTCTGAGCGCTCGCTCGTGCAGACGATCGGCCGCGCAGCGCGGAACGTGAACGGCCGCGTGATCCTCTACGCCGATCTCATCACGGACTCGATGCGCCGCGCGATCGACGAGACGGAGCGGCGCCGAACGATCCAGGGCGACTACAATCAGGAGCACGGGATCACGCCCGAGACGATCCGCAAGCAGATCCCCGGCTCGCTGATCGATCTCTGCGAGGCGGACTACGTGACGGTGCCGATCGCGGCCGAGACCGAGCCGCGCTATCGCTCGCGCGCCGAGCTCGCGAAGGAGATCGAGCGTCTGCGGCAGGAGATGCGCGAGGCCGCGCAAGCGCTGGAGTTCGAGCGGGCGGCAGATCTCCGCGACGAGATCCAGCGCCTCGAAGCGGCGGACCTCGAGCTCCAGACGGGTGTCAGAGTCGACGCGTGAAAAGACTTCGTAAGTCTTTTTCGGGCTCGGAATGACGGACGGCGCGACCGAAAAAGACTTGCGAAGTCCCGAGGAGGAGATCGAGGCGCGGCTCGCGAAGATCCCGCCGAGCCCCGGCGTCTACCTGCTCCGCGACAAGCACCGGAAGGTCATCTACGTCGGCAAGGCGAAGAGCCTCCGCGCGCGCGTGCGCATGTACTTCCGCAGCGGCGACGAGCGGATCCAGGTGCCGTTCCTCGCGCGGAACGTCACCGACATCGAGACGCTCGTCACTCGGAACGAGAAAGAAGCGCTGATCCTCGAGAACAACCTGATCAAGCAGTACAAGCCGCGCTACAACGTGCGGCTGAAGGACGACAAGTCCTACGTCAGCGCGAAGGTGACGGTGCGCGACGAGTGGCCGCGCGTGCTCGTCACCCGGAAGATCGACAAGGACGGCAGCCGCTACTTCGGCCCGTTTCACTCCGCGTGGGCCGTCCGCGCGAGCCTCGATGCCATGCGGAAGATCTTCCCGCTGCGGAACTGCTCGGACACGGTCTTTCGCAATCGCGCGCGGCCGTGTCTCGAGTATCAGATCAAGCGCTGTCCTGGGCCGTGCTGTCTGGAAGTGGACCGCGAGGAGTACGCTCGAAACCTGAAGAACGCGATGCTGCTCCTCGACGGGCGGAACAGCGAGCTCGTTCGCGAGATCCGCGCGCGCATGGGGGCGGCGTCCGAGGCCCTCCGCTTCGAGGAGGCGGCGCGGCTGCGCGATCAGATCCGCGCGCTCGAGAAGACCGCTGAGCCGCAGGAGATGGTCTCGCACTTCGGGGTCGACCAGGACGTGTTCGGGCTCTACCGCGAAGGCGGCTGTCTCGAGATCCAGGTGCTGCTCGTCCGCCGCGGCAAGCTCACCGGCAGCCTCTCGTATTCGCTCGACGACCGCGAGTTCCCCGACGAGCAGGTGATGGCGGAGGTGCTCGGACAGTTCTATTCCGGCGTTCGCGAGCTGCCGGACGAGGTGCTGATCCCGGTCGACGTCGAGGACCGCGAGGTCCGTGAGAGCTACCTTTGCGAGCTCCGCGGCAAGCGCGTCCAGATCTTCCGCCCGCAGCGCGGCGACCGCGTGCGCCTGATCGAGATGGCGACGGAGAACGCGCGCCAGACGTTCGCCACGCGCCAGAGCGCCGAGGAGCGTCACAATCGACAGGCAGAGGAGCTCCAGCGCCGACTCGGGCTTCGCGGGATTCCGCGCCGGATCGAGTGCTTCGATATCTCGAACATCCAGGGTCGGGCGGTCGTCGGCTCGAAGGTTTCGTTCGAGGACGGCGAGCCGGACAAGAACCGCTACCGCCGCTACCGCGTGAAGACAGTCGCCGGCCAAGACGACTTCGCGAGCCTCTACGAGGTCCTGCGCCGCCGCTTGTCGCGCGGGCTCGAGGACAAGGACCTGCCGGATCTTCTCGTGATCGACGGCGGCAAGGGTCAGCTCGGCGTCGCGACGACGGTGCTCGACGAGCTCGGCATCCGCGATCTCGACGTCGTCAGCCTCGCCAAGGATCGCGTGGAGCGCGACGCGCGCGGAACGGAGATCCAGCATTCCGAGGAGCGAGTGTTCTTGCCGAATCGCAAGAATCCCGTCGTCCTGCCGCGCAACTCGAACGCGCTCTTTCTCCTCCAGCGACGTGCGCGACGAAGCGCACCGTTTCGCGATTACCTTCCACCGGGAGCTCCGCGGGCGCGAGCGCTTGCGCTCGACGCTCGACGACGTCGCCGGCATCGGCCCGGAGCGGCGTCGTCGGCTGCTGCGGCACTTCGGTAGCGTTCGCAAGCTCGCGGCGGCGACCGCCGAGGAGATCGCGACGGTGCCGGGCATCGGCCTCGAGCTCGCGCGCGAAATTCTGCGCGCGCTCCAGGCGCGCGAGGAGAAACCCGTGAAGGGCGGCGGGCGCCTCGTGCTGAAGCCGCTCGGCGATCGTCCCGCGAGCTGACGCGAAACTTCGTGTCGCCCGGGAGGGCCGGCTGCTATCGTGGCCTCGCCCTCGCGCGCCTCGGACGGAGACGCCGTTGCGCGTGTTCGCGATCGCGTTTCTGGCCGGGCAGCTCGTCGGCGACCTCCTCGCGCCGTCGCCCGGGGTCGTCGCGGCGGCGGCGATCGTATGGCTCGTGGCCGAGGCGTGGCGAGCCGGGCCGGTGCTCGTCGCACGCGGTCTCGCGGCGGCGCTCTCCGGTGCGCTCCTGGCCCTCACGGGCGCAATGCCTCCGGAAGGTTGTTGGCTGCCCGCTCGTGCCGAAGTGCGGAAGGCGTGGATCGAAGCCGTCGTCGACGGGCGGCCCTTGCCGCTCGCGGATGGGGTGCGGATCTTCGCGCGCGTGCGGCTCGTCGCGCCCGAGCTCGGCGACGTGTGTGGGCGTGTTCTCCTGACGATCGGCCAGCCGCTCGAGCTTCGCGCCGGCGACCGGCTGCGTGCGCACGCGAGCTTTCGCCGTCCGGTGGACTTCCGAAACCCGCGCGCCTACGCCTACGCGCGCTCCCTCGCGCGGGAGGGGATCTGGTCGACGGGCGCGGCCCAGCGCGCGAGCCTCGTCCGGCGCGAGGAGCCGCCCGGGTTCGGCGCTCGCGTCGACGAAGCGCGCCTCCAAATCCGGCAAGCGATCATCGGCTCCGTCGCCGAACCGGGGGCGGGGCTCCTTCGCGCTCTCGTCATCGGTGAGCAGGCCGCGGTCGCGGACGGGGCACGGAGGGCGCTGACCGATGCCGGCCTCGCGCATCTGCTGTCGGTTTCCGGGCTCCACATCGCCGCGGTGTGGGGAGTGGGGTTCGCGGCGGCGCGTTGGCTCCTCGCGCGAAGCGAGTGGTTGCTGCTCAGCCACGACGTTCGCGCGCTTGCCGCGGTTGCCGCGCTTGGCCCCGCGGGAGCGTATGCCGTGCTCGCGGGCGGGAGCGTGCCGACCGCACGCTCGATCGCGACGGCGCTCCTGGTCGTGGCCGCCTGGGTCGCGGGACGCGAATCGCAGCCCATGCACGCGCTCGCCGTCGCGGCGATCGCGATCGCGGTCGCGCATCCCGGCTCGCCGGGGTCGATCTCGTTCCAGCTGTCGTTCGTCGCAGTCTTCGCTCTCGTGCTGGTCGCGAGCATGGCGGCACGGCGCGAGGGTGAGGAGTCGATCACGGAACGCGCGCTCCGATGGGGACGAGGCGCACTGGTCCTGAGCCTCGGTGTCTCGCTGGCGACGGCGCCGCTCGTGGCGCTCCACTTCCAGCGCGCGTCGCCGATCGGCGTGCTGACGAACCCAGTGCTCGTACCGGTGCTCGGGGTTCCCGCGACGATCCTCGGCCTCGCGGGCGGAGCACTGGCCCTCGTCGCCGAAGCCCCGGCGCGCGCGGCGCTCGTCGCGGCCGGTTGGTTTCTCGAGCGGCTCGTGGACGCCGCGGACATGGCGAACGCGATTCCATACGGCTCCTTCCGAGTGCCGATGCCGACGCTGCTCGAGCTCGGCGTCGTCTACGGCTTTCTGGCGCTGCCGTGGCTTCGCGCTCGCCGCGTCGTCGCGATCGCGCTCGTGATCGTCGTGACGCTCGACGTCGGCTGGTGGCTCGGCGAACGGCAGGGAAGAGCCGGGCTCTTGCGGATTCGCTTCCTCGACGTCGGTCAGGGGGACGCCGCCGTGCTCGAGTTCCCGGACGGGCGGGTGGCCGTCGTGGACGGCGGCGGGCTCGGTCGAGGCACGTTCGACGTCGGTGAGCGCGTCGTGGCGCCGGCGCTCGCGGCACGCAAGATCGCGCGAGTCGACGTCTTGATCGCCACCCACGGCGATCGGGACCATCAGGGAGGCCTCGGCTTCCTCGCGCGCGAGCTCCGGCCGCGGGAGCTCTGGATCGCCGATGCTCCGGACGAGGAGCGACGCCTGCAGGCGCTCGTCGCGGATGCGTCCGCGGCGGGGGCCTCCATCCGACGGCTTCGCGCCGGCGACCGCGTCGAGGTCGCGGACGGGATTCGCTTCGAAGCTCTTCACCCGCCCGCCGGGCTCGTCGCCGAGGCGAACGACCGCTCGCTGGTCCTCCGGCTGACCTACGGCGAGCGCTCGTTTCTCCTCGCCGGAGACGTGGAAGCGCCCGCCGAATCCCTGATCCTCCGCGGTGAGCGTCTCGCGCGAGTCGACGTGCTCAAAGTGCCGCACCACGGAAGCGCGAGCTCGAGCGGAGGGGAGTGGGTCGAACGCGCCCGCCCGCGCGTCGCGGTGATCTCGGTCGGGGCCGGTAACCCGTATGGCGCACCGAGCGCGGACGTGGTGCGCCGGTATCGACGCGCAGGCGCTCGCGTCTTCCGGACGGACCGCGATGGCTCCATCCTCGTCGAGACGGACGGAGCCTCGCTTTCCGTCCGCACGGCCGAGGATGCGTGGCCGTTCGTCTGTTCGAGTCTCGGTCTCCTGTGTTAGGCTACGCGCCGTGGATTCACTGATGGCTTGGGTGGATTGGCTGCGTGCGAACCCTGTGGTCGCCGTCGCCGCTGCCGCCGCGATCGTCGGCGTGTGGTGGTTCCTGCGTCGACCGGACCCCGTGCTCAAGGAGGGCGCGAAGGAGTTCGATCGCTTGATGGGGGCCACCGTACTGGGATCAGAGACACAACGGCTACGCCCACAGCCTGCTGTTCGCAGTCGGATGCCCTTCTGTTAGGGCGTGAGACCTACCAGGGATTCGCGGAGGCTAGGCCCACTCGGAAAGGCGATGACTTCGCCGACAGGATCAACAGCCTGCCGAAGTCGTCGCTTCAACGTCTTTGCAAGAGACCAAATGGAATGCCACGCTCATCAAGGATGACGTAGCCGGCAAAGTCGCCAAGCTGAAAGAACAGCCCGGCCAGAACATCCTGAAGTTCGGCACGGGGCAACTCGACCTCACGCTGATGGAACACGACCTTATCGACGAGTTCCACTTCTGGGTCTTCCCTGTCGTTGCCGGAAGCGGACAACGCCTCTTCGACGGAACTGAGGTTACCCTGACTCTCCTCGGCACAACGACGTTCAGCTCGGGCATCATCGTACACACGTACGCCCCGAGATAACGCCCGGCCCCCGGGCGGCGAAAGACTGCGTTGTACGGCGTCGCCGTCGAGGCCGTCCGGAACTGACCAGCACCCAAGCATCAAAAGGACAAGTCACGATCCAATTGGAGATTCGCGATCAGCTTGACTCGGACACCGAGGTCGATTTTCGTTGTTGACGCAGATGCCGCCTGGATCGTCAAGCGCTCCGGAAGTGGCCGCGGTGATAGAGGAGCGGAAGGCTAGGGGGTTTGGCGCACGTGGGCTCGGGGAGCCCTGCGGAACGCTTCGGATCAGTGCGAAGGAGGGGGGAGGAAGCACTGGACATGCGTACGAGCCGGGCGAAAAGACTCCGCATTGGGCACTCCTTGTGCGTCTTTACAGTCGAGAAACCGGCTTGAAACACCCTAGAAACAAAGCTCTTCTTTAATCGCCTCCAATCGGAGGCCACAGAGGAGGAGCGTATGAACAGCGGAGACACTGCCTGGGTCCTCGGTGCATCCGCCCTGGTGATGTTCATGACCCCGGGCTTGCGCTCTTCTATGGAGGGATGGTGAGGACCAAGAACGTGCTTGCTACGCTTATGCAGAGCATGTTCGCACTGGGTCTAGTCTCGGTGCTCTGGGTCCTTATCGGTTACACGCTGGCCTTCGGACCCGACAAGGGTCCTTATCGGTGGGCTCGATTTCCTGGGCTTCCCGGTGTCGGCCAGGAGCCCAACGCCGGAACTGGCCCCGACGATTCCTCATCAGCGCCTTTGCAGGTTTCCAGCTGATGTTCGCGATCATCACGCCGGCCTTGATTACCGGCGCCTTTGCAGAGCGGATGAAATTCTCGGGCTACGTGGCGTTCACCGCGCTGTGGCTGGTACTCGTCTACTCGCCTCTGGCCCATTGGGTCTGGGCGCCTGGTGGCTGGATCCGCGAGCTGGGCGCTCTCGATTTCGCCGGCGGAACCGTGGTGCACATAAATGCAGGATCGCCGCGCCCTGGCCGCGGCGCTGGTCATGGGGAGAAGCAGGCTTCCGTAAGGAGGCGATGGTTCCCCACAACCTCACGATGACGATCCTGGGCACCGGAATTCTGTGGTTCGGGTGGTTCGGTTTCAATGCAGGCAGCGCCTTGGCGGCCAACGGCCTCGCGGCCTCCGCCTTCCTTGCGACGAACCTCGGTGCTGGCCGCGGGATCTTGTGGATGGGCGTTCACGGACGCACTCGAGCAGTAAGGCGACGACCCTCGGAGTTGCATCGGGGCGGTCGCGGGGCTGGTGGGATCACCCCTGCGGCGGGCTTCGTCGCGCCCCTCGCGGCGATCGTCATTGGGCTGGTCGCCGGAGTTATGTGCGTGGGCGGTCGGCCTGAAGTTCAAGCTGGGTTACGACGATTCGCTCGACGTGGTGGGCGTGCACTTGGTGGGCGGACTGGTTGGCGCCCTCCTGACTGGGGTCTTCGCGGACCTGGCGATCAACGAATCCGGGGCCGACGGGTTGATCGCGGGCGGTGGCATTGGCCTCTCGGAAAGCAGGCGGTTGCCATATTCGCCACACTTGCATTTTCGCTAGTTGCCTCTTATGTGGTACTGAAGCTCGTCGCATGACGATTGGCCTTCGCGTCACCGGAGCAGGAGGAGCTTGCGGGCCTCGATCTGGCCCAGCACTCCGAGGCCGGCTACGCCTTCACAGAGGGAGGCAGCTCTTCACCACCTGCCGAAGTTGCGGAGCCGTCCTCGCGCAGGCCGGAATTAGGCTTCCCGCAGGGAGGTGAGGTCTAGTGAAATCCGTCCTCGCGATCGTCAAGCCGTTCAAGCTCGAGGACGTCAAGGCGTCCTCGTAGACGTCGGCGTGCAGGGCATGACGATCTCGGAGGCGCACGGCTTTGGACGTCAACGGGACACACCGAGATCTATCGCGGAGCCGAGTACGACTCGATCTCATTCCCAAGACCCGGATCGAGGTCCTCGTGGACGACGAGCAAGTCGATGAGGTCGTCAAGGCGATCCTCCTGGCGCCCGACCGATTCAATCGGCGACGGCAAGGTGTGGGTCATCCCGTGGAGCAAGTGGTGAGAATTCGCACGGGGGAAAGGGGCCCGGACGCTCTCTAGCTGTCGAATCGCCTCCCCCGTGCACCTCGGCGACGGGGGACGTGCCGCACACGCACGCGCCCACACCGTCGACTCGGCTTTGGGCACGCTGCTCGCAGAGCAGGTCCCGGCAGCCGAGCTGGCCGTAGTGGCCGTGGGCGGGTACGGGCGCGGCGCGCTCTCGCCGCATTCCGATGTCGACATCTGGCTGTCGCGCCGACGAGGGGTCTGTAGGCAGGCCGTTCGGGCGCTCCTCTACCCTCTGTGGGATGCGGGCTTCCAGGTAGGCCACGCCGCAGGAACACCCAAGGATTTTGTCGAGCGAGCGTCGGGCGACTTCACACGGCGACCTCGCTCGTCCACGCTCGCCTCGTCGCCGGTAACCCAACGAGTTTCGAAGAGCTGGTGGACGGACGCGCGCTGGCTACGCCGATACTCCAGGCAGTTCGCACGACGCATCCGGGAGACGACGGCCGAGCGGCACCGCAGTGCGGAGAGGGCGGGATGGTCACTCGCTCCCGATCTAAAAGAGGACATCGGGGGCTTCCGCGACTTGCACACCGCGATGTGGCTGACTGCGGCCGTGGGCGAGACCTCGCTCCGTCCCGAGCTCGTTGCTGCGGGAGAGCTGTTGCTCGCCATGAGAGAGGCGCTGCACGGTGAAATAAGGCGCAGGGGTGACCGCCTTCACATCGATCTGCAGCCGAGGGTAGCGAAACGGCTGGGATTCGAAGGCGAGGGAGCGGCCGACGGGCTCATGACAGAAGTTCACTCCGCCGCTAGGGTCGTCAAGCATCTCGGCGCTCAGACGGCCGATTCATTAGCCGAACGAGTCCTCGGGGGACCACGGCGATTCGGAGAAGTCCGCACGCTCGATGTGGGAGTCGCCCTCAAGGACGGGGTGCTTGTCGCTCGGCCGGTTGACGACGAAGATCATCTCGCTCACGCTCTTAGGCTCCTGACCGTCAAGGCTGCGACGGGCCGTCCGCTTGCCCCGGCCACCCTCGAATGGTTGACCTCCTGCTTTGGGGGCCGGCCGGTTACGAGATGGAGCGACGGTACCCGGACGGCGTTCCTTTGTCTTCTGCGCGCGCCACACTGCCCGGCGACTCTCGAGCTGATGGACCACGTGGGCGGATGGGCCAAGCTCCTGCCCGAGTGGGCTCGGATTCGCGGACGTCCGCAGCACGATCCCTACCATCGCTACACGGTCGATGGTCACTCATTCATCACGGTTGGTGAGGTATCCCGGGTCGTAGAGCAGAATCACCACCATGGGGTACCGTCG
>CAWBOU010000023.1:0-19314 GCA_963790365.1 uncultured delta proteobacterium | reverse complement strand
TCCGCCGGAACATCGGCGTCGTCTTTCAGGAATCGCTGCTGCTTAACCGCTCGATCGCCGAGAACCTACGCGTCGGCAAGCCCGACGCGACCGTCGACGAGATGCGCGAAGCGTGCGCGCGCGCACAGGCGCTCGACTTCATCGAGCGCAACGGTGACGACGACGGCTTCGAGGCGAGCGTCGGCGAGCGCGGCCGGCTCCTCTCCGGCGGCGAGCGGCAGCGCGCTCGCGATCGCGCGCGCGCTCCTGAAGGACCCGCCGATCCTGATCCTCGACGAGGCGACGAGCGCGCTCGACGCGGCGACCGAGGCGAAGGTCCAAGCCGCGCTGGCCGAGGTCATGAAGGGCCGCACCACGTTCGTGATCGCGCACCGGCTGGCGACGATCCGGAACGCGAGCCGCATTCTCGTCTTCGAGGGCGGGCGGGTCGTCGAGTCCGGCACGTTCGACGAGCTCGTCGCCGCGGGTGGCCGCTTCCGCGAGCTCGCCGAGGCGCAATTCCTGGTGGCCGAGTGACGGACGAGACGAAGACGGCCGAGAAGACGGCCGAGGAAGTCAGCCGCGAGCGCCGGGCGCTCCTCGCCACGTTCTGGGAGACGGCGCTCGGCTTCTGGCGCGGCGGCAGCGCCGCTTGGTTCCTGACGGGCGCGATCCTCGTCGTCACGCTCGTGAACCTCTACGTGCAGTACCGGATCAATGTCTGGAACCGCCTGCTCTTCGACGCGCTCGAGAAGAAAGACGCGAATCAGGTCGTGCAGCAGGCCTTGATCTTCCTGCCTCTCACGGTCGCGAACGTGAGCCTCGCCGTCGCGGCGATCTATGCGCGGCTCACGACGCAGCGGAAGTGGCGCGAGTGGCTGAATAACCGCGTGCTCGACCGCTGGATCGATGGGCGGGCGCTACTACCAGCTCAACTTCGTGACCGGCGACCACGCGAACCCCGAGCACCGCGTCGCCGAGGACCTTCGCGTCTCCGTCGACGCGCCGGTCGACTTCGCGGTCGGGCATCCTTCAGGCGTTCGGCTCGGCCCTCACGTTCATCGGCGTCCTCTGGTTCATCGGCGGATCGCTCACGATCCCCGGCGACGAGCGTGACGATCCCGGGCTTTCTCGTCGTCGCGGCGATGATCTACGCGGTGTGCGCGTCAGCGGCGCGATGGTCGCGATCGGCCGGCGCTTCGTCGTCGTCTCGGAGGCGAAGAACCAGTCCGAGGCGGAGTACCGCTTCGCGCTCACGCGCCTTCGCGAGCACGGCGAGTCGCATCGCGCTCCTCGGCGGCGAGACCGAGGAGCGCGCCGGGATCGACAAGAGCTTCAAGAACGTGATCCGGCGCTGGCGCGACCACATGTTCCAGCAGCTCCGGACGACCGTCGTCTCGCAGACGAGCGCAGACGTTCGTGCCGATCGTGCCGCTGATCCTGTGCTCACCGAAGTACCTCGCGGGCGAGATGTCGCTCGGCCAGGTGATGCAGGCGGCCTCCGCGTTCGTCACCGTGCAGATCGCGTTCAACTGGCTCGTCGACAACTATCCGCGGCTCGCGGACTGGACGGCGTCGGCGCGCCGCGTGTCCGGGCTCCTCGTCGCGCTCGCGCGCCTCGAGCGCTGCGATCTCGCGGAAGGCGCGAGCGCATCGTTCTCGGCGACGCCGAGGACGGCGCGGCGCTCCACCTGAAGAACGTCTCCGTCACGCTCGACGACGGCAGCGCGGTCGTCGGCGAGGCGGAGGTCGAGATCAAGCCCGGCGAGAAGGTGCTCGTCGAAGGCGAATCGGGCACCGGGAAGAGCACGCTCGTCCGCGCGATCTCGGGGCTCTGGCCGTGGGGTGCGGGCGAGATCCTCCTCAAGCCCGGCGCGAAGCTCTTCCTGATGCCGCAGCGACCCTACGTGCCGCTCGGCTCGCTCCGCCGCGCGGCGACGTACCCGAGCCTCGCCGGACGAAGTCGACGACGCGGAGCTCCGGCAGTGCCTCGAGGACGTCGGCCTCGGCCACTTCGTCGATCGGCTCGACGAGGAATCGTCGCTGGGACGGCAGCCTCTCCGGCGGCGAGAAGCAGCGCCTCGCGTTCGTGCGCCTCTTCGTCCATAAGCCGGACGTCGTGATCATGGACGAGGCGACCGCGGCGCTCGATCCGCCGAGTCAGGCGCACATGATGAAGCTCGTGAACGAGCGCCTGAAGGAGTCGACCGTGGTGAGCGTCGGGCATCGCCCCGAGCTCCAGGCATTCCACGACCGGATGCTCATGTTGGAGTACGATCCCGAGGGCGCGAAGCTCGCGCGCGACGAAGTGCTCGATCACCCGGCGTCGGCGCCCGCACGGATCCTGACGAACATCTTCCACCGCGAAGCGCAGCAAAAGCCCCGTCGCGCGGCCTGAGCGAGGGATTTGCGCGAGCCCCCCTCTCCGGGACAAGCTGGGGTCTCGATGGGGGAGAAGCGAAGGGCTGCGGCGGCGCGTCTCGTCGTGGGCGCGATCCTTTGGCTCGCGACGACCGCGCTCGCCGGCGGGCGCTCCGATGCGCCGGTCGAGACCGACGTCTGGCTGACGAAGCGGAGCCGCCTTCATTTCGACGTCTGGAGCCAGCGCGGCCTCAGCGCGAGCGAGGTCGAGGCCGTCGAGCGCAATCTCAACGCGGTCCGACGCGACGTCGGGCGCGACCTCGAGACCGACGACAAGACCCGTTACGCCGTCGTTCTCACCGATCCTTCGGTGTTCCGAGAGTACAGCGGCGCCGGCCAGCACGTGGCCGGGCTCTTCGACGGGAAGATCCACATCCCGATTCCATCGGCCGGCGAAGAGCGCGCGGTGCAGGGCGTGCTCTGGCACGAGTACACGCACGCGGTGATCCACACGAAGACGCGCGGGCGGTGCCCGCAGTGGCTGAACGAAGGTATCGCCTCGTATCAGCAGTCGAAGATCGACCCGCGCCGGCGCGAGAACGTGGGCTATCTGCTGCGGAAGGGCGACGATCTGCCGCTCAACTGGGAGCAGCTCGAAGCTGCGTTCCGCTCGCGGAACCCCGACATGGCGGGCGTCGCGTATCTCCAGGCGTTCGCCGTCGCGGACTTCCTCTTCAAGCGCTACCGCCGCTATCAGATCAACGCGCTCCTCGAGGAGATCGGCGAGTCGGGCGACGTGATCGGCGCGTTGAAGACGAAGCTCCACATCACGCCCGAAGTTCTCGAGCGGAAGGTCATCGACCACATCCGCGGCAGCTGAGGCGCGACGCGGTCAGGCGAGCGAGCGCCAGAACGCCGCCAAGAGCTCGGCGAGGCGGTTCGGGTGCTCCTCCGGGAAGAAGAGCTTCCCGCCCGGCACGATCGTCGTCTTGCGGAGGCCGCCGAGGTTCGCGGCGAGCCATTCGAGCGAGGGCTTCGTGTCGAAGACGACGTCCGCATCGCCCCACACGACCTGGGCCGGCACCTTCGAGGCCGCGAGCTTCGGCGCCGCGGCGACGATCGCGGCGCGGCTCGGCTGCCAGTCGGCGAGCCCTTGGAAGAGCGCGATGCGCTCGGGTGAGGCGACGATCGGCCCGAGGTAGATCTCGACCGTCTCTTTCGTGAACGTCTCGGGGTTCTCGTAAACGAGCGCGGCGAGCTGTTCGCGCGCGAGCTTCAAATCGTGGAGCATCTGCTTCATGCCGTCGACGACCGCGCCGGCACGAACGCCTTCGTAGAAGCCGGCGAGGAGCGAATTCGGCCAGAGATCGAAGACCTCGCAGTTCGTGAGCGTCAGCGAGCGAACGCGCTCCGGAAACTGCGCGGTGACGAGCTGGCTCACCCCCGCGCCGGTGTCGTTGCCGACGAGGTCGACCTGGTCGACGCCGAGGGCGTCGAGGAACGCGGCGATCATCTTCGCCTGCTCGGGAAACGACACGACCTGCCCCGCGGCGACCTCGGTGTAGCCGAGGCCCATCATGTCGGGCGCGAGACAGCGCCGCTCGCGCGCGACCTCGGCGATCACGTCGCGCCATTCGTAGCCGTTCAGCGGAAGCCCATGGAGGAAGAGAGCGACGGGGCCGGCTCCGCGCTCGACGTAGGCGATTCGGCCGAAGCGCGTGTCGGCGAGCTTGCGGCTCGAATGGAATTCGGTTGGCGTCATCGTGAAGACCTCCTCGGACGACGAAGCCTCACGCCGCGCGACGTGCCAAGAGAGCCACTTCGCGCCCGCTTCGGGGGACCAACGCGAACGGGCCCGCCAACGCCGTGTGGGCGTGCGTTGACGCGCGCGTCGCGCGTCAACGGACGCAGATCGCAGCGATGCTCGAGATCGCCGTGCCGCGACGCGGCTGGCGGATCTCGTGGCGGTCGTAGCCGTCGGTGACGTAGCCGAGCGAGAGACCCGTCGCGGGATCGACCCACGCGAGCTGGCCACCCGCGCCGTTGTGTCCGAACGCCTGGGGCGAGACCGTGCGGCCGAGGCCGCGGATGTGCGACTTCCCGTCGTCGCCGGCGACGATCACGCCGAGCGCGCGGTTCGCGGGAATGCCCATCGGATCGGGCAGCACGTTCCGCACGCGGCCGATCGCATCCTTCCGGATCGCCGGCGCCCAGATGCCGTTCGGGCCGTGAAGGAGGTGCTGGTAGAAGAGCGCGAGATCGACGGCGCGCGCGAAGCCACCACCGCCCGGCATGCCGACTTCACGAACCTCGGGCTGTTGAACTGGAGACCGCCTCGTCCGTCACCTCGGTCTCGGGAAGCGCGCGGATGCCGAACGTCTGCCGAGCTCGTCCGGCGTCGCGTGATCGCCGACGAGACGGAGATCGCGAAGCCCGGTCTGCCGCTCGCGCGGCACGCCGAGAATCCGCGGCAATCCCGACGCCGCGTGACGCGCTCCTCGACCACCTCGCGATAGTCCTTCCCGGCCGCGCGCTCGATCAGCTCGGCGAGCACCCAGTGCGCGGAGGTCGGGTGATACTCGTAGCGCGTGCCGGGCTCCCAGTTGAGCTTCCACGCGCTCATCCGGCGCACGCGCGCCGCGCGGTCGTACCAATCGGGCGGCCCCATCGGCGCGTGCGGGAAGCCGGACGTGTGGAGCATCACCTGCTCGACCGTGATCGCGCCTTTGTCGTTCGCGGCGAACTCGGGGAAATACGCACTGACCCGCTCTTCGAGGCGGATCTTGCCCTCGGCGAGGAGCGTCCACATCGTGCTCGCGACGAACGGCTTCGTCGCCGAGAAGATGCAGTAGCGGTCGTCGGCGCTCGCGGCGCCGAACGTCTCCGCGGCGACGATCTCGCCCTCGAATGCGAGTGCGATCTGGCAGGACGGCAGGAAGCCGTCGTCGATCTCGCGACGCGCGCGCTCGAAGAGCTTCGCGATCTGTGCGCGATCGACGCCGGGCATCAGCCGAGCTTGACGATGCCGTCGATCAGCCGGCCGTAGAGCCCGAGCACGAGCTGCCGGACTTCGTCGTCGGAAGCACCCTTGGCGATCCAGTTGCTGCCCCAGCGGATCGTACAGCCGCCGTTCGGCGCGTCGGCGACCTCGACGACGGCGTGATACCGCTCGAACGGAAGCGGCGTCTCGTTGACGATCGAGTACGACATCATCCGCTGATCGATCGCCGCCTCGAAGCGCTCCTCGATCGGCGCCGGCACGTTCTTGATGCGCACGGTCCGGACCGAGCCGATGCCGTCGCCTTCGAGCTCGACGGATTCGACCTCGTCCGGCGCGAGCTTGGCGACGCCGCCGAAATCGACGAGTCGGGCGAAGACGCGGGCGCGGGGAAGAGCGACGGTTCGTTCGAGAAGCGCGCAGTACGACATGCCCGTTCGGCTACCTCGCGCGCGGAGTCGAGTAAAGCCGCACCCCCTTCAGGGGGTCGGGCACAAGCCCGGGGGAGTCCCTAGATGCCGAGCTTGGCGAGATAGGGCTCGACGTCCGGCGCGAACGCCGGGTGCGCACGGAGCCTCGCGAAGTGCCGCATCGCGCGCGGGTAGGTATCGGCGAGCCCCGCGTGCACGATCGGCTCGAGGCCCTCCTTGGCGAGCGCGGCTCCCCTCGCCTTCTCGTTCGAGAAGAGACAGAGCTCGGCCACGAAGCAGACGTCCGCGAGCGAGACGTCGTCGCCGACGAGGAACTCGCGGTCCGGCGCGAGGCCTTGATCGATGCCGGCGAGGTAGACGTTGAACGCGTCGCGCGCTCGACCGTGGACGTCCGGGGTCACGGAGTCGCCGAGCAGTCCGAGCAAATAGTGCTGCGCGTCGCGCGCGAAGACGAGGCTCGCATCGAGAAACGCGTCGATGCGCGAGGCCTCGTACGGATCGCGCCCGTAGATCGGGAAGCGCTTCTCGCCGAGGCGCGCGACGGCGCGCATGATGCTGTTCGATTCGAAGATCCCGGTGTTCCCGTCGGGGCTGAAGGCCGCGGGAACCGTGCCGAACGGGTTCGCGGCGAGAAACGCTCGCGTCTTCCGGAGCGGCGCGCCCTTGAAGCCGACGGTGCCGACGCGGAGGCTCTCGGCGTCGTCCGGCTCGTCGGGGCGGAGCGGGCGAGCGTCGAAATCCCAGAGCCACGTCGCGAGCTCCGCCGGCGAGGCGCCGCGCACCTCGACGTCGACCCCGCAGAGTCGCGCGGCGATCGTCGCCTTCCAGATCCGAGGGTTCGGCAGATAGGAGAAGATACGTAGCTGACTCATGTGCGGGGACTCCGTAGAGGGGATGCCCAGGCACTACTCCCATGAACGAGTCGATGGAATTCCTGGTGCGGCACGGCTACGCGCTGCTCTTCGGCATCGTGCTGATCGAGCAGCTCGGCGCGCCGCTGCCGTCGCCGCCCGTCCTGCTCGCCGCGGGCGCGCTCGCCGGGCTCGGCGAGCTGAATCTCGCGCTCGTCGTCTTGCTGCCGGCGATCGCGGCGCTCCTCGCGGACTTCGCCTGGTTCGAGCTCGGGCGGCGCAAGGGAATGTGGGTGCTGCAGCTCCTCTGCAGGATCTCGCTCGAACCGGATTCCTGCGTCCGCCGCACCGAGGACGTGTTCGTGCGGCACGGTGCCCGCTCGCTCCTCGTCGCCAAGTTCATGCCGGGGCTCAACACCGTGGCGCCGCCGCTCGCCGGCGTCTTCCGCATGACGCCCGCTCGCTTCCTCGCCTATGACGCGGCCGGCACGGCGATCTGGATCGTCACGTTCGTCGGCCTTGGCTACCTGCTGAGCGATCAGCTCGAAGTCCTCGCGCACGCGGCCGAGCGTCTCGGCGCGGGCCTCGTCGGCTCGATCGTCGTCGCGGCGGTGGCATGGGTCGCCTGGAAGGCGATCGGGCGCTGGCGCTTCATCCGCACGCTCCGCACCGACCGCATCACGCCGGAGGAGCTCCATGCGCGGATGGGTGCCGGGCAGCCGGTGCTGATCGTCGATCTCCGCGGCGCGCTCGAGCTCGCCGCGGATCCGCTGACGATTCCCGGCGCGCTGCGTGTCGAGGCGGCGCGCATCGACGACTTCCGTGAACGCATCTCCGGCGCGCCGGAGGTCGTGCTCTTCTGTAGTTGACCGAACGAAGCCACCAGCGCCCGTGTGGCGCTGCTGTTGAAGAGACGCGGAGCGGAGAAAATCCGCCCGCTCGCGGGCGGCATCGAAGCGTGGCGCGCGCTCGGCTATCCGCTCGACGCGCTGTCCGCAGGCTGAGCAATCACCGACGATACTCGTCGCCGCAGTCGCCGATCACGGACATCAAGTCGCGCGCGCCCGCGCTCGCGGCCTCGATCCGCGCGCGGTCCTCGTCGTCGAGCACGAGCGAGGCGATCTTCCCGTTCTCGCGGAGGTGCTCCGATTCGCCGAGCCGCGCGCCGAAGATCACCCCACCGACCGCCGGGCGATCGAGGATCGCGCGCATTGCGACCGCGGCGATCGTCACGCCGTGCTTTCGCGCCACCGCGTCGAGCGCGGCGAGCAGCGCCTGGAAGCGCACCCAGTCACCCCACGCATCGATCATCCGCTTGTACTTCTGCAGCGATGCGGTCACGAGCACGGCGCGACCGGGCTCGGGTGCGCCGAGGAAGCGCTCGGCGAAGAGCCCGCCGGCGACCGTCCCGTACGTGTAGAGGACGACGCCCCGCTCGGCGCAAAGTGCGCTCATCGCGCGCTCCGGGCGTCGGTCGACGAGCGAATACTGCACCTGGTTCGAGACGACAGGCACGCCGGCATCGAGGATCTCCTCCACGCGTCGCGTGTCGAAGTTCGTGAGCGCGACGTCCCGGAGCTTCCCCAGCGCGCGAAGGTCCGCAAGGTGCCTGAGCGCGTCCAGGTAGCGGCGGTCGTCGTAGTCCCACCAGTGGAACTGGAGCGAATCGAGCACCTCGACGTCCATCCGCCGGCGCGAGACTTCGATCGCCCCCTCGACGATCGCGCGGGTCATCGGACCCGGCTCCGGCACCCACTTCGTGTGGAAACGGAGCTCGGCGAGCGCCGCTTCGCCTCGGTCGGCACGTACCCGACGGCGAAATTCGCCGACGAGGTCTTCGGCCGGGCCGTAGTGATCGGCGAGGTCGAACGCGGTGAAGCCGGCGTCGGCGTGCGCGAACATCGCCGCGACCGCGCGCTCCGGGTCGATCCGGCCATGCGCGCCGGAGACCTGCCACATGCCGACGAGCAGCCCCACCATCGGCGACCATTGTTCAACGATGACGAACCGCGATCTAGTCCCGTGACCACCCATCTTCCGAGAAGGCCGTCTTCGCGGCTAAGGAGACATATGAACTCGACACGGAAGCCCGTCGCGCTCGTGACGGGCGTCGGCCCGGGGACCGGCGCGGCGATCTCGCGGCGCTTCGCGAAGGGGGGCTACGCGGTGGCGATGCTCGCGCGGAACCGCGAGCGGCTGGACGCGCTCGAGAAGGAGATCGACGGCGCGCGCGGCTTCGCCTGCGACGTGACCGACGAGGCCGCGCTCGACGAGACGCTCGAGGCGGTCCGCCGCGATCTCGGCACACCGAAGGTTCTCGTCCACAACGCCGTCGGCGGCGCGTTCGCCACGTTCCTCGAGATCGAGCCCGCGACACTGCTGCAGAACTTCCACGTGAACACGATGGCGCTCCTCCATCTCGCGCGCCGTCTCGTGCCTGCGATGGTCGAGGCCGGTGACGGCGCGGTCATCGTCACCGGGAACACCTCGGCGCTCCGCGGCAAGCCGCGCTTCGCGGGCTTCGCGCCGACGAAGGCCGCGCAACGGATCCTCGCCGAGTCGATCGCGCGCGAGGTCGGGCCGAAGGGCGTGCACGTCGCCTATCTCGTGATCGACGCGGTGATCGACCTCGAGTGGACGCGGAAAGCCTTCGCCGGTCAGCCGGACGACTTCTTCATCTCGCCCGCGGCGATCGCCGAGGAGGTCTGGCACGTCGCGCACCAGGAGCGGTGCGCATGGTCGTTCAACGTCGAGGTGCGGCCGTTCAGGGAGACGTGGTAGGCGCGAGCGTCTCCCCCTCACCCGCCGGCTTCGCCGTCGACCTCTCCCCAACGGGGAGAGGTCGATTCTTCGTCTCTCCCCTTTGGGGAGAGACCGCGCCGGAGGCGCGAGTGAGGGGGAGGCTCTATTTGCCGTGGCGGAGGAGCTTGCCGGGCGTCGCGCCCGTCGGCTTGTCGTTCTCGATCGTGACCTCGCCGTTGACGAGCACCCACCTGTAGCCTTCGCGCGCTGCACGCGGCGCCACTCGCCTCCGGGAAGGTCGTGGGCGACCTCCATCGGCAGCGCTTCGAGGTTCTCGTAGTCGTAGACGACGACGTCCGCCGGCGCGCCTCGCGGAGCGTGCCGCGGTCGCGGAAGCCGGCGCACCACGCGGGCCACGCCGACAGGCGCCGGTGAACGTTCTCGAGCGAGAGCACGTCGTTCTCGCGCGTGAGCGCACGATCGACTCCGTCGGATAGCGGCCCGCGGTGAAGAACTTCGTGTGCGCGCCGCCGTCGGAGACGCCGAGGAGCGTCATGTCGTTCGAGAGGATCTCCTTCAGGTGCTCGAGCTTGCGTCCGACCGACGGCGCGTAGAATTCGGTCTCGAGGTCTTCCGCGACCGCGAGGTCGAGCATCGCGTCGACCGGATGCTTGCCCTGCATCCGGCCGATCTCGCCGAGCGTCATGTTCTCGTATCTTCGTTCTCCGGCTTGCCGCCTCGAGGACGAAGATGTCGGTCGAACGCCGTCGACGATGCCCGAGGCGGATCTCGCGGAGCGCGCGGCCGGCGCGCGGGGTCCGCCATCTTCGCTTCTCTCCTCGTCCGTGCCCGGCGTCGCCTCGCAGCCACGCGGCGGTTGTCGTCGAAGAGGTTCCAGTCCTCGAGCGTGAAAGTGAAGCCGGCGTCGGTCGTGACGGCCTGGCCGTAGACGCGCATGCCCCGCTCGCGGCAGCGTGTCGAGCCAGCTCGAGCAGCGCGCGGTGCGCGCTCCGGCCAGCGGTCGCTCGCCTGGACCACGTTCATAGATGATCGGCCGGCCGCTCACCTCGGCGATCTCCTCGAAGTGGCCGTCAGTCGTCGAACGCTCGTCGAGCCCGGCGAGGTACGTCATCTGGATGAAGCCCTCGTTGCGCTCGCGCGAGCACCCGGCGAACGCGATCGCGGTCTCGTCGTGCATGACGTCGGTCACCATCGGCGGCCGTCGAAGTCGCGTCTGCACGCTCGGGCCGTTCGGGCCGAGACGCTGCGCCGACCAGCCGCAGCCGCCGGCGTCCATCGCCTCGTGGAGGAGCCGGCGCATCTCGCGCGTGCTCGTCGTCGGTCGGCATGCGCGCCGGCCTTCGCCTCGCTCGAGGCCCATCACCCAGACGAGCAGCGGCGCGATCGGCACGTAGGGCAGCATGTTGACGCCTTTCGGCGTGCGGTCGAGGCTGTCGAGAAACTCCGGGAACGTCACCCAGTCCCACGGCATGCCGGCCTTCATCGACTCGTAGCGGAATCGCCTCGATGCGGGCATGGCGACGCATCGCGCGCTCGCGCGTCTTCGGGATGCACCGGCGCGAAGCCGAAGCCGCAGTTGCCGATCACGACCGACGTGACGCCGTGCCAGCCCGAGATCGAGCAGTACGGATCCCAGAAGACCTGGGCGTCGTAGTGCGTGTGGAGGTCGACGAAGCCCGGCGCGACGATCAGGCCGTCCGGCGTCGAGCACCTCCTTGCCCTGATGCTTCTGGAACCGGCCGACGTCGGCGACCTTGCCGTCCTTGATGCCGAGATCGGAACGGTGGCGCGGGGCTCCCGTGCCGTCGACGATCATGCCGCCGTGAATGAGAAGATCGAAATCAGGCATGAGAAGCTCCTCCGAATGACCCCCTCAGGGGGTCGGACGACAAGTCCGGGGGGTGATCACAACTAGTCCCAGAGATAACTCACCGAGACGCCGTACCACAGCGGCTTCGCGACCGCGCGCGTCACCGCCTCGGACCAGCTGTTCGTGCCGACGTTCGCGAGCGCATTCGTGATGTTCCGCGCGAAGATCGTGCCGACGAGCTTGCCGTCGTTCTTGCCCACGTGGAGACGCCCGCCGAGGAGATGGTAGCCGTTCATCTGCAGCAGCGGATTCCCGTCGATCGCGCCGTTGGTGTCGCTCGACTTGTAGTAGTCGATCGAGATCCCCGCATCGATGAGATCCGTCACCGGGCGCGTGTAATCGCCGACGAAGCTCAGTTGTAGCTCCGGCGCGTAGTTGAACTCCTTGCCCGCGAAGTCCTGGACGTTCCCCTCGCTGTTCCGCCCGATGAACTCGTCGATCTCCGTCTTGATGTAGGAACCCGCGAACGCGAGGTAGAGGCCTTCGTAGGGCGTCGTCTGGAAGTCGAGCTCGACGCCGTAGACGTGCGATTCGGGCGCGTTCTGTAGGATCGGTAGCGGGCCGAAGACGTCGTCGAGCGTCTTCGTGAGCAGCTGCTTGTCCGTGTAGTCGTAGTAGAAGCCCGTCAGGTTCACGTGGAGTCGACGCTCGAAGAAGGACAGCTTCGAGCCGAGCTCGTAGGCGAGGAGCTCCTCCTGCGTCACCGGCACGAGCTGCGACTTTCGCGCCGGGTTCAGCACGGGGAAACCGCCCGCTTTGAAACCGCGGCTCACGGAGGCGAAGAGGAGATAATCGTCGGTCGGCGCCCACGAGAGCGCGCCACGGCCCGAGACGTTGTCCTCATCGAGCTCGTCGACGAAGGGATCGTTGTTGCCGTCCTCGCCGAGCGAGAAGCAGTCGCCCTTCATGACGACGCTCGGCCGGCCCGGCTGGCCCGTGCTGATCAGGTATTGCGTCGACGCGAGGAGGCTCAAGCCGGTGAAGACGTTGCTGAGACCGATCGCCGCGGGATTGTTCTGGTTCGCGTCGACCGGCTCGGTCGCGCAGAACTTGAAGTCTTCCTGATTCCGCGTGTAGCGCACCCCGAGGTTGAGCGAGATCGTGTCGGTGAGTGCTGTGTCGCTGTTGAAGAAGATCGCTTGCTGATCGATTTTTGGCCGGCCGCGGAGATCGACGAGATCCGTGATCGGGTTGCCGTTCCCCTGCGTGAGCTCGGCGACCGCGAAGAGCGCGCCCGCGTTCGCAGTGAACGCGCGCTCGAGCTCCGTCGCGTCGTCGTGGCTCACGTTCACCCCGAGCATCCAGTTGACGCGGTCGTTCCAGAGCTTGTCCGAGTAGCGGAGCTCGGCGGCGAACGTGTCGATGTTCGCGGTCGTCACGAGATCCGTCTCGGTCACATCGAAGCCTTGGAGCTGCGGGCTACCGTCCGAGTCCATGCGGAGATGCGAGGCGATGCCCGTGAGCGTGCCCGTCTCGGTCACGTCCCAGATCATCTTCACCGACTGCATCAGGAATTGGTCCTGAAGCGTGCCCGGGAAACCGTCGGTCGTCGGCCAATCCGCCATGCGCGGGTCGGCACCCTTCTGCGGAACCAACGGATACGCCGCGATGTGCGAGTTCAGCCCAGCCTCCCCGATGAACGGATTCCCGGGGATGATGCCGACGACCTGCGGCGCCTGCGGATCGCTGTGGTCGCGCCAGCCTTCGACGCGGATCTGGAACACGAGATTCTCGAGCGGATCCCAATCGAGCGTGACGCGCCCGGACCACTTGTCCTGCTCGCCGAGGCTGTCGCCCCGCGCCTGGCTGATCTGCCAGCCCTCGAAGCTCTGCACGGTCTTGAAGGCGAAGCGTCCCTTGAGCGTCGAGAGAATCGGCCCGCTCGCGAAGTTCTCGGACTCGAGCGTCCAGAAGCGCGAGAGGCTCGTCGTCGTGCCGAGCTCGAGGTGATCGGTCGGGCGTTTCGCGATGTAGTTGATGAGGCCGCCGGTTGTATTTCGACCGTAAAGTGTACCTTGCGGGCCCTTCAGCACCTCGACGCGCTCGACGTCGAGGTTCGCGCCGCGGGTCATGATCGAGTACGGCAGGTTCACCTCGTCGATGTAGCTGCCGACGGTGTTCGTCGCCGTGTAGGTCGTGTCGGTGAAGCCGACGCCGCGGAGAGTGAAGAGCGTCGTGTTGCGTCCGCTCTCGTTCGCGTTAAGGCCCGGCACGAGACGCATGAGGTCGCGCGTGTCGGTGACGCCGAGGTCGAGCAGCATGTTCGAATCGAACGCACTGATCGCGATCGGCACGTCGTCGATGTTCTGCGCGCGCTTTTGCGCGGTGACGACGATCTCCTCGATGCCGCCCCACGCCTTCGGCGCTTCCGTGGTCGCACCCGCCGGCGCTGTCTGTCCTTCACCAGTGGCCGGCGTATCCTGTGCCCAGAGCGCGCGGCTCGCGAGCACCGAAGCCACGACGAGCCACGCCGCCACGCCAAGAGAAGATCTTGGAATCATTGACGTTCGCCCCCTCCCACCCGGTTGTCTGAACGGCAGCTACCACGCCGGCTCGCCCGGCGTCTTGACTTCACGCGACAGAAGCTGACACGAGCGGCTTTATGTCAGGTTCGATGTCCGGGGTCGACCACGGCCCGCTCGACGGGAAAGTCCGCGTCGACGCGCTACGCCGGTACGTCGAGGTCGTCCGCGATCTCGGCGGCGACCCGGCGACGCTCCTCCGGGGCGTCGGCATCGCGCCCGAGGCGCTCGAGCAGGCCGACGCCGTCATCTCCTATCGCGCGATGATCCAGCTCCTCGAGGACTCCGCGGTCGAGCTCGCGTGCCCGGACTTCGGCCTCCGCCTCGCCTCTCGCCAGGGAGGCATCGCGGTCCTCGGCCCGCTCGCCGTGGCGATGAAGAACTCGACGACCGTCGGCGAGGCGTACCGCTATTGCGCGGCGCACCTCCAGGTCTACAGCCCGGTCGTGCAGATCCAGATCGAGGAGGATCCGCCGTCGGGGCGGCACTTCATGCGCTTCGAGATCCTCCTCGCGCGCGTGCCGCAACAGCGCCAAACGGTCGAGAACGCGCTCGCGCTCACGCACCACGCGATCCTCACGCTCTCGCACGGCCGGTTCGGCGCGCGCGAGGTCTGGTTCATGCACGAGCGGCTCGCGCCGTTCGCGAGCTACCGCGCGTATTTCGGCGCGCCGGTCCGCTTCGAGAAGCCGTTCAACGCGGTCTTCTTCAACAGCCGCGATCTCGCGCAGCCGATCGCCGACCAGAACCCGCGGGTGTACGAGCAGGTGTCCGGCTGGATCGACGAGCGGTTCCCCTCGACGCCGATGGATCTGCCGACTCGCGTGCGCGTCGTCGCGGGGCGGCTGTTGCCGATCGGCCCGTGCAACCCGGTCGAGGTGGCGGCGCGGCTCGGCATGCACCCGCGCACCCTGCAGCGCCGCCTGCGGGACGAACGGCTCACCTTTGAAGAGATAAGAGATGACGTGCGGCGCGATGCGGCGTCGCGCTACTTGAGCCAGTCGACGCTGCCGCTCACGCGCGTCTCGGCGCTGCTCGGCTACAGCGAGCCGTCCGTGTTCACGCGAAGCTGCCGGCGCTGGTTCGCGAGCTCGCCACGGCGCCTCCGCGAGCGCTGGAGTCAGCCGCCGAGCAAGCGGTAGACGGGATCACTCCGGTCGCGGCTGCCGGTCACCGTGAACGCGGCGGGGATGCCCTCGGCGACCATGCTCTCAGGGCGGCACGCGCCCCACTCGTTCGTCATCTTTCTCCGCGCGATCCGCCAGACGCCGTCGCGCTTGGCGAGCGCGTCGAGGTAGCGCCCGCTGCAAACGTATTCGTGACGCCGATCGAGATTGCCGGCGGCGCGTTGCTCGGCGAGATACCTCTCGCCGAAGAACCGCGCGATCGGCCCCTCGCCGGCGGCGATCACGTGGACGGCGAGGTAGTAGCTCTCGGCGCTCGCCTCATCGCCGCGCACGTCGATCACCGAATGCGTGACCGTGTGGATCGTGGAAACGCAGGTCTCGCCCAGCAGGTCGATGACCCGGCTCGCAAACTCGTGCGCGTTCGCGTGAATGCCGCCGTGATCGTCGACGCCGTCGGGATGGTAGACGGACTTCAGGAGCTCGAGGTCGAGGCGATCGATCGCGCGGCAGTAGAGCCCGAGGACGTTCTCGATCGCGTCGCGGTCGGCGAGCGCTGCATCCACCACGCTCCGAAGCTACCGCACACCTCTCCTCGGCGGCTACCGAAGATCCGCGTAGAATTCCGCGTTGGAGCGAACCGGCGGATCGTCGACGACGAGTTCGGCACCGGGGATGCGGCGCACGACCTCCTGCCCGTGCTCGATGGCGCGCTCCCTCGTGTCGAAGGTCACGAAGGACTGGTCCGCAGTGCCGAAGCTCCAGCGACCCGCAAACTTGCAAATGACGAATTTCACGCCTCTCAAGGCGAAACACGCGAGCCCGGCAATCGAGTCATCGGAAGCGACGCGCTGAGCCAAAGCCGAGAACGCAAGGACCCTCGGCACGGCCGGCACCGGCCGGGGTTTCAATGGTTCCTCCTAGAGGGATCGACGAGATGAGAGAGGAACATAAATTCGTAATCGTTCACGAGAGTGATGACGGCTGGACGCTCGGACGGCCCGGGGATCCCTTTCTCCGATTCGATACCTTCGACGCCGCGATGGAGCGTGGGAGACAGCTCCTCGCTCGAATCGATGGAGCCACTCTCGTCGTCGATGACGAGCCGTTTGCCTCGGCGACTCACTAACCCGCCATCGGCTTGCAAGTCGCCCGGGGGCCTTCCTTGACGGGGGCGCCGAGCGGGACCATGCTTCCGGTCGCCGATGGAGTCAGGGGACAAGTTCTTCATTCAGCAGATCGGCAAGCACTGGACGTTCGGTCGCGAGGGCACGGCCTTCGAGACCTTCTCCAGCGAAGCCGCAGCGCTCGAGCGGGCGGAGCAGTTCCGACGCCTTCACCCCGACGTGGCGATCGTCATCATCGACGCGAAGGGTAAAGAGCGCACCGCGTAGCGCTGCGGCGCGTTGCCGGCGGATTCCTTCAGCGTCGAGGCACGAAGAGCTTCATCGTGCAGAGCTGCACGACCTCTCCGCGCTGGTTTTTCGTCTCGCTGCGGATCGTTGCGATCCCGCGGTCGGGTTGCGAGCGTGACGGTTTCACCTCGAGGACCTCGCTCTCGACGTGGAGGACGTCCCCCGGCCGCGTCGGGTGCGGCCAGGCGAGCTCTCCACCCATGCCGACGATCCCGCCGGCGATCGGCAAGCCGCCCTGGACGTTCAATCGCATCGTGATCGCGGCGGTATGCCATCCGCTCGCCGCGAGGCCGCGGAAGAGCGTCGTCTTTGCCGACTCGCCGTCGAGGTGAAACGGCTGCGGATCGAACTCGCGCGCGAACGCGGTGATCTGCGGCTCGTCGACCGCATGCGTGCCGCTCGTGAAGCGCTGTCCCACCTGCAGGTCGTCTAGGTAGAGAACGTTCATGTGGCCTTAGCCTCCATCGGTCGAAGGTCGGACAGCATCGTCGGCACGAGCTCGGAGACGGTCGGATGGATGTGCATGGCGCGACGGATCACCGTCCACGGCGCCTTCGCGTACATCACGTCGAGAATCGAGTGGATGACCTCGTCGCCGCCGGTACCGAGGATCGCGGCGCCGAGGATCGCGTTCGTCTCGGCGTCGACGGCGATCTTCATGAATCCCTGGGTCTCGCCCTTTTCGACCGCGCGGCCGACGCGCGTCATCGGCCGCTTGCCGACGAGCGCCCTCCGTCCGCTCTTGCGAATCTCTCCGTCGGTCATTCCGACGCGACCGAGCGGCGGATCGACGTAGAGCGCGTACGCGGTGATCCGATCGCTCACTCGGCGCGGATCGTTCTCGAGCAAGTTCGCGACGACGATCTCGCCGTCGTTGTACGCGGTATGCGTGAACGCGCCCTTGCCGTTGCAGTCGCCGAGCGCCCAGATTCCCGGGACGCTCGTGCGAAGCTCGTCGTCGACCACGACGTAGCCCCGCTCGTCGACGGCGACGCCCGCCTTGTCGAGGCCGAGATCGTCGGTATTGGGACGGCGGCCGACGGCGAGCAGCACGTGCGTGCCGCGCACTTGCGGCGCTCCGTCGGCACAATCGACGTTGGCGACGATCTCGTCGCCGCGCTTGGCGAAGCCGATGCATTTCGCGTTCAGGCGAACCTCGACGCCCTCGCCCTCGAGGATCTCCCGGATCGCGGTCGACACGTCTTCGTCCTCGCGGCCGATGAGCCGCGGCCCCATCTCGATGATCGTGACCTCGGAGCCGAAGCGCCGAAACATCTGACCGAATTCGAGGCCGATGTAGCTGCCGCCGACGATGATCAGATGCTTCGGCAGAAAGTCCACCGACATCATCGAGCTGTTGGTGAGGAAGTCGATCTCGCGAATCCCGGCATGTCCGGGACGAACGCGCGACCGCCGACGTTGATGAAGATCTTGTCGGCGCGCAGGCGCTCTCCGCCGACGCTCACCTCGTGCGCGGATTCGAAGCGGGCGTGGCCCTCGTAGACGGTGCAGTTCTCCATGCCCCGCAGCCAGTCTTCGAGACCGGTGCGCGATTGCTTCGAGACCTCGTCCTTCCGCGCCTTCACGCGCTTCATGTCGACGCGGACCGGGCCGACGTCCACGCCGTACTCGGCGGCGCGGCGGCCATGCGCGCCGCGTAGGCGCTCGCCACCATCGTCTTGGTCGGAATGCAGCCGGTGTTGACGCAAGTTCCGCCGAAGAGGTTGCGCTCGATGACGGCGACCTTCATGCCGGCGCCCGCGAGACGCGAGGTCACGTAGGGGCCGGCCTGGCCGGTGCCGATGACGATCGCGTCGTAGTCGGGTCACTTCGGCAGTTCGGCACCCGACTGTTCGGCGACCATGTACGCGGCGTACCAGTCCGGCCAGTTCGCGTCCCTCCCCTGGCCGATCCGGGCCTCGTACTCGCCGTGAGCGGCCTCGGCACGGCGGAACGCGCTCGCCAGATCGTTCGCCGACGCGAACGCTCGTCCGCCGGAGTCGATGCGGCCGGCAAGCCGTTTGGTGACCTCCTGGAACAGCCAGCCGTTGCCGTCCGGATCACGGAACGAGGCGAACGAGCTGTAGCTGCCGTGCTCGGGATCCGGACCGCCGACCCGGCGCGCCCGAACAGATAGGGCTCGTCCGTACCGGTGTTCACGCCGTCGCTGTGGAACACCTCGCTGACCTCGACACCGTGGCCGCCCAGCTCGGCGCGGGCGGCATCGATGTCGGAGACGACGAGGTACAGGCCCTGCGCGGAGCCGGGCGCCGCCGTCCGTGACGTTCGTGCCGAAGATGATCGAGCACGGGGAGCCGGGCGGCGTGAACTGGATGATCCGGAAGTCATCGCCGTCGTCGAACTCGGCGTCGAGCCGCCACCCGAGCCTCGCGTAGAACTCTTTCGCGCGGTCGACATCCGCAACCGGGATGACGATCACCTCCAGCTTCATGTCCGTCTTCTTTTCCATGTCGGCCTCCTGGGCGTCTCGGCTCGTGCATCCGAACCATTCGGATGCGATGTGTGGTCGCAATAAGCCGACGACCGGCAACTCGCCATTGGACGATGGTATTGGTCCCGCTTGGCTCCGGTATAGTCGTCGCGACGAAAGGAGTCCGATGATGCGTGTCGCACAAATTTCCAAAGCCAACGGACCGTTCGAGCTCGTCGAGCGCGAGGTGCCCGAGCCCGGTCGGAACACCGTTCGTGTCGCCGTCGATGCGTGCGGCGTTTGCCATAGCGACGTCCTCACCAAGATGGCGGGGTTTCCCGGAATGTCGCTGCCGCGGGTCCCCGGGCACGAGGTCATCGGACGAGTCGATGCCCTCGGGCCCGGAGTCGAAGGCTGGACGATCGGCGAGCGCGTCGGTGTGGGATGGCACGGCGGCTACTGCGGCAAGTGCGATCCGTGCCGGCGAGGAAAGTTCTTCGCCTGCGTGACGGGACCACCGATCACCGGGATCTCGCACGACGGCGGTTACGGCGAGCTCATGATCGCGC
>CAWBOU010000022.1:0-64657 GCA_963790365.1 uncultured delta proteobacterium | reverse complement strand
CTGGATAGCGTCCGCCGCGTGGAACTGCGGCGGCTCCACCTCCTGCTCGCGGCTCAGTCGGGGCTGCTCGTGCTCGCGTCGGTCAATCGCCTGTGGGACGCCACCGACGTCGTCGTGCTGCCGCACGACGCGCTGCGCCTGGTCGACGTCCTCAACCTGCTGCTGCTCGCACCCGCCAGCCTGCTCGTCTTCCACCTGCTGCTGGAGCTGGTCCTGGACGGTGCCGACGAGCGCGCGCGGCGACGGCTGCGCCTCGCCTTCGTCGCGGCCGCCTACCTGTTCGCGGCGAGCTATGGGATGCACGAGGCGGCCGACTACCTGCACGCGCGCTACTGCGACGACGGCGGCAAGCTGTGCGAGATCGTCGCGTACCAGGACGACGAGCTCTCCCACTTCCTCTTCTTCGCCGGCTTCGCCGGCATCGCGGCCGTGCTGCTGGCCGCCCAGGCGGCCGGCGCCGACGTCCGTCCCGCGGCCGCGACCGCACGCTCATCCTCGCCAACGCCGCGCTCGTCGCCGCGGCGATCGTCGCGAACCTCGGCTTCGAGGAGCTCGGGCTCGACCTCGTCGTGATCGTGCTCGTCGCGGCGCTCTCCGTCCTCCTGCTCCGCCGTTGCGGGCCACGGCCGCTGATCCTGTACTTCGCCGCCGCCTACGTGGCGGGGCTGCTGATCACGCTCGCCGTCCGCGCCGCGAGCTAGGACTTCCTCCGCGGCGCGGCCTTCTTCTTCGGGCGCTTCTCCAGGCCGGCGACGCTGCGCGCGAGGTCGGCCGGCTCGCGGATCGTCTGGACGCCGCGCTCGAACAGCTCCGCCTGCGCCTTCATCAGCACGGCGGTGTCCTCAAGCGCGCGAGCGGCCTGCTCGATCGCCTCGGCCTGCTGGCGGATCGTCCCCGCGCTCTGCTCGAGCAGGTCGAACACGGCGTCGAGGGGTGCGAAGACGTATCCGAGCACCTCGCGCTGGAGCCGTCCGCTCCCGCTCGAGCACGTCCTGGATCAGCTCGGTCTGGCGCTTGAACGGGGCGAGCAGCTGGCGCGGGATCACCGACTGCATGGCCGACTGCCATTCGCGCAGGAGGTCAAGGCCGCCAGGTTCGGGCATCGCGCGATGATGCCACGCACGCGGAGGAGTACGATCGGCGGCAGAGGTGCATGTCCGAGTTCGGCCTCGTTCTCCTGGTCATCGGCGCCGCGCTCGCGGTGGCGGAGGCCCACGTGCCTTCGTACGGCGCACTCGGCGCCGCCGCGGTCGCGGCGATCGCCGCCGGCGCCGCGCTCGTGATCGCCGGCGCGGGCCTCGGCCTGACGTTCGCGCTGGCGGCGGGCTCACGACGGGCGCCGTCGGCGCGGGCTACCTGTGGGTCGTCGTGCGCAAGGCGCTCGAGGCCCGCCACGCGCGCGTGCGCAGCGGGGCCGAGGGCCTGATCGGCCGTGTCGGCGAGGTCCGTGCCGCGCCCGCCCGCTCGGCCAGGTCTTCCTCGACGGTGCGTTGTGGCGCGCGCGCCTGTGGAGCCCCGACGAGGAGGCCGTGCTCGAGCGCGGCGACCCGATCGTGGTCGAGCGCGTCGACGGCCTGACGCTGACGGTCCGCCGCGCCGAGGACTGGGAGGTCTTCTGATGTCCGAAATCCTGTTCGCCCTCGTCGTCATCGCCGTGCTGGTCGGGACGCTCGCCGGCTCGTCCGTGCGCGTGCTGCGCGAGTACGAGCGCGCGCGTCGTCTTCCGGCTCGGCCGCCTGACCGGGCAGCGCGGCCCGGGCTGATCATGCTCATCCCGGGCGTCGATCGCATGGTGCGCGTGACGCTGCGCACGGTCACGCTCGCGATCCCGCCCCAGGACGTGATCACGCGCGACAACGTCACCGCACGGGTCGACGCGGTCGTCTACTTCCGCGTCGTCGATGCCAACTCGTCGGTCGTCTCCGTCGAGGACGCCAGCCGCGCCACGCTGCAGATCGCCCAGACGACGCTGCGCTCGGTGCTCGGCAAGGCCGACCTCGACACCCTCCTGAGCGAGCGCGAGCGGCTCAACGAGGATCTGCAGCAGATCATCGACGAGCACACCGAGCCGTGGGGGATCAAGGTCACGACGGTCGAGATCAAGGACGTCGGCATCCCCACCACGATGCAGCGCGCGATGGCGCGGCAGGCCGAGGCCGAGCGCGAGCGGCGGGCGAAGGTCATCCACGCCGAGGGCGAGGCCCAGGCCGCCGCGAAGCTCTCAGAGGCGGCGGTCGTGCTCGGTCGCGCGCCCGCCGCGCTGCAGCTGCGCTACCTGCAGACGCTGTCGGAGATCGGTGGCGAGAACTCCTCGACCATCGTCTTCCCGCTCCCGATCGACCTCATCAAGCCGCTGCTCGAGGCCGCGAAGGCGCCGCCGTCAGCGGTGCCGGAGAAGGCCAACGGCGAGCTGCCGGAGGGCGCCCGCGTCGGGGAGCTGCCGCAGGCTCAGTAGCGCAGCGCGGAGGAGTCGCTCGAGCGGTTGTGGCGCTCGCCGCGGCGGCACACGTGGCCGTCGCGCTTGAAGACCGGGGAGGCGTCGCCGGCGCCCGTGACGCTCGTGGCCGACCGTGACGGCTCGCGCTTCTCGTCCGCGAGCCCGACGGCCGCGCCGCCGAGCGCGCCGGCCACGACGACGGAGGCGACGACGGCGGTGAACGCGCGGCGCACGCGGCGGGGCACGCGCGGGCCGGCGGCGACTCGTCGACCGAGGCGACCACGGAGACATCGTCGAAGCGATCCATCACCCCCATCGTACCCCCGGCGATCAAGCGCCGTCGGTCACGCGTCGCCGCCGGTCCGCGTGACCATCCGCGCGCCCGCCTTGCCGCCGGTGGCGCGCCGCACGAGCCGCGGCGCGAGCACCCGCGCGACCGCGGCGAGCGCGTAGGGGCGCGGCACATAGCGCTCGGCCTTGCGCCCGAGGCCGGCGTCGACGATCGCCTGCGCGCCCCGTTCGGGCGTCGAGACGAGGCGGCGGGTGAAGCGGTTGCCGGTGAGCTCGGACTGCGGGAACCCCTCGGTGGTGATGAAGCCGGGCAGCACGAGGCCGACGTGCACGCCGTTGGGCGCCTCTTCGCCGGCGAGCGAGTCCGACCAGCCGGCGAGCGCGAACTTGCTCGCCGAGTAGGCGCCCGAGCCGGGCCGCGCGACCCGCCCGGCGGTGCTCGCCACGTTGACGATCGCGCTCGGGGCGCTGTCGCGCAGCAGCGGCAGCAACGCCTCGGTCAGGCGCACCACCGCGTCGAAGTTGACCTCCATGTGGCGGCGGACGTTCTCCCAGCCGCCGTCGGCGAACGTCGCGCGCCAGGCGGCGCCGGCGTTGTTGACGAGCAGGTCGAGGCGGCCGTGGCGCTCCTGCACCGCCTCGCGCACGCGCGCGGGCGCGTCGTCGTCGGTGAGGTCGGCGACGACGAAGCTCGCGCCGCCGCCGAGCTCCGCGGCGAGCTCGCGCAGGCGCTCCTCGCGGCGCGCCACCAGCACCAGCTGCGCGCCGTGCTCGCGGGCGAGCAGGCGCGCGGTGGCCTCGCCGATGCCGCTCGAGGCGCCGGTGACCACCGCGACGGGGGAGGCGTCGCCCATGCGCGCGTGTGCCCGCAACGCGCGCCGCCCAACCGCAGGGCGCTGGGCGGCGCGGGCGCGGCGTGCGGCAGGCCGCGTCGAGCGCGAGCTCGGCGGGCACCGTCTCGGCGCCCTTGCGGCGGTCGGCGAGCAGCGCGGCGCAGGCGATCGCGCCGGCGACGCAGACGGCGGCGCCGACCCACAGCGCGTCCTGCATGCCGTTCACGTAGGTCTGCGGGTCGCCGCCGAACGCGTGCGCGGCGGGCACGAGCGCGCCCAGCGCGGCGACGCCGACGGCGATGCCGGCCTGGCGGAACGTGTCGTTGACGCCCGCGGCGAGGCCGCTCATCTCCTGCGGCGCCGAGCCCAGCGCGACGGCGCTGAGGGCCGGGTTGAAGAGCCCGGTGCCGATGCAGGCGACGATCACGCCGGGCAGGAACACCGACCACGAGGAGTCGACCGCGGCGAGCGTCAGCAGCGCCTGGCCGATGCCGACGAGCAGCAGGCCGCCGGCGATCATGCGCCCGGCGCCGACCTTCTCGACGAGGTTCGCGGTCGCGCCGGAGACGACGAGCATGACCAGCGTGCCGGGCAGGTAGACGAGCCCGGCCTCGATCGCCGACAGGCCGAGGATCTGCTGCAGGTAGATCGTCGTGTAGAGGAACACGGCGAAGAACGACGCGGAGATGGCGACCGCCGCCGACCTGCGCGCCGGTGAAGGCGCGGTTGCGGAACAGGGTGAGCGGGAGCATCGGCTCCTTGACGCGCGCCTCGACGGCGAGGAACGCGCCGATGAAGGCGGCGGCGCCGATCAGCTCGGCGACGATCGTCGCGCTCGTCCAGCCGTCCTCGTTGCCGCGCAGCAGCGCGAGCACGAGCAGGAACAGGCCGGGGGTCAGCGTGAGCTGGCCGGGCACGTCGAGCTGGCGGGCGTTGGGGTCCTTCGACTCCTCGACGGAGCGGCGCGTGATCGCGAGGCAGATGAGGCCCAGCGGCAGGTTGATGAGGAAGATCCAGCGCCAGTCGAGACCGCTGGTGAGCGCGCCGCCGACGAGCGGGCCGATGGCGAACGCGGCGCCGATCGAGGCGCCGTAGGCGGCGAACGCCTTGGCGCGCTCCTGCGGGCCTTGGAACGCCTGCGAGAGCAGGGCGAGCGAGACGGCGAACATGATCGCCGCGCCGATGCCCTGCGCGGCGCGCGCGGAGTTGAGCATCACGATGTCGGACGCCGCCGCGCATACGAGCGAGGTGACGGTGAAGAGGGAAAGACCGATCGTGAAGAGCGGCGACGACCGAAGCGGTCGGCCAGCGAGCCGGCCGTCAGGACGACGGCGGCGAGCGCGAGCGTGTAGGCGTCGACGACCCACTGCAGGCCCGAGAGGCCCGTGTTGAGGTCGGCCGCGATGTCGGACAGCGCGGTGTTCACGACCGCGATGTCCAGCATGAGCATCGCCGTCGCCGCACACACGACGGCGAGGGTCCAGCGCTGGGTGGAAGTCAAGGTGGTGTCTCCGGGAAGTCGTGGGGAGGAGTGGGAGCATGCTCGCGGCGGGCTGCCGCGAGCACATCAGGGAAATCCCTAGTCGCCGGGCGCACGTTGCCGGTGGCGCGGAACACGTTGTCCGGGTCCCATCCGGCCTTCACGCGCGCGAGGCGCTCGTAGTTGGGCCCGTAGGCGGCGCGCACGCGGTCCGCGCCCGCTGCTGTCGACCGCCGAGTTCCTGCCGCGCCTCGGCGTCGGCGACGCGCTCTTCGCGCCGCTCGACGGCGTCCGCCGCGTCGTCGCGCCGTTCGAGCTCACGAACAACTACGGCCTCTTCGCGATGATGACGACCGAGCGCCTCGAGATCATCGTCGAGGGCAGCGACGAGGGCGAGACGTGGCGCGAATATCGCTTTCGCTGGAAACCGGGCACGATCGACCGGCGCCCGCGCTTCGTCGAGCCGCATCAGCCGCGACTCGATTGGCAGATGTGGTTCGCCGCTCTCGGCGACGTGCGACAGAATCCTTGGTTCGTGCGCTTCGTCCGGCGATTGCTCGAAGGCTCGCCGCCGGTCGTGGGCCTCCTCGCGGAGAATCCGTTCTTGGAGAACCCGCCGCGCCTCGTTCGCGCGCGCCTCGTGCGCTATCGCTTCAGCACCGTCGCCGAGCGGCGCGACGACGGCAAGTGGTGGAGGCGCACGGAGGTGGGCATCTATCTCCCGCCCGTCTCGATCGAAGACTTTTCCAAGAGCCCGACGGGAGGATAGAAGGACCGAATGTCGGGACGATTCGAAGGCAAGGTTGCCGTCATCACCGGCGCGGCATCGGGCATCGGCGCGGCGACGGCGCGGCGGCTCCGCAGGGAAGGCGCGCGCCTCATGCTCGGCGATCTCAATGAAGAAGGCGGGCAGAAGATCGCGAAGGAGCTGGGCGACGCCGCGTTCCGCGCGCTCGACGTCAGCGTGCTCGCCGACGTCGAGGGGCTGATGCAGACGGCGGTCGATCGCTTCGGCAAGATCGACATCGTCTTCAACAACGCGGGCATCGGCGCGTTCGGCCGCACGCCCGACCTCGATCCGGAGATGTGGCACCGGATCATCGACGTCGATCTCCACTCGGTCTTCTACGGGTGCCGCGCGGCGATTCCGCATCTCCGCAAGAACGGCGGCGGCGCGATCGTGAACACCGCCTCGATCTCGGGCCTCTTCGCGGACTACGGTCTCGCCGCCTACAACGCGGCGAAAGCCGGGGTCGTCAACTACACGCGCGCGGTGGCGATCGACCATGCGCGCGAAAACATCCGCGTGAACTCCGTCTGCCCGGGACCGATCGACACCGCGCTCACCGCGCCGCTGATGTCCGTCGAGGCGGTCATCGACGAGTACAACCGGCTGATCCCGATGGGCCGCGTCGGCAAGCCCGAAGAGATCGCCGCGACCGTCGCGTTCCTCGCCTCCGACGACGCGTCCTACATCACCGGCGCCGCGATCGTGGTCGACGGCGGCCTCACGGCCGCGACGGGCCAGATCAACTTCATGCGCATCGTCGGAGGCTGAGCCGCCTCAGCGTTTCTCCGGCGCGAGCGCGCGGAGCGGCGCTGCGAAGCGCTCGTGCACGGCCGCGTCGACCGGCCGATGCTCTACCTTCGTGCTCGCCGGGTATTTGCCGAGCTTGTTGGCCGGACGAATCGGCCGTGGGGCGAAGCCGCCGCCGCAGTTCGGGCAGACGTTGCCGAGCACGCGCTCGACGCACGCCGCGCAGAACGTGCACTCGAACGAGCAGATTCTTGCCTCTACGGAATTGGGCGCCAGCTGCGCGTTGCAATGCTCACAGGTCGGCCTCAGCTCGAGCATCAGGCTCCTCCATCGTCGGGAATCGGCGCCGCCTCGATGCGACCACCGAGTCCGAGCTTCGCGAGACGGGCAATGTGCGACCACGGCTTCCGCGCGGCCTGCTCCTCGATCGTGCGGCGGAAGTCTCGGCGAAACGAGCCGCGCGGCCATGCAGTGACGACGGCGCGCAGCGTCTCCGGATGGACGTCCTCGCGCCGGTAGCCGATCACGTCGACGCCGATGCCGAAGTGGCCGAGCTTCGTTTCGACGCTCGCGCGATGAGCGCAATGAACGGCGTCGTGGAGCTCGATCAGCTCGCGGATCTGCTTCAGGCGCGGGATCGAGAAGCCGTGACGCGCCAGGAACTCGACCGCCGCGTTCGCGCCGTCGCGCTCGAACGCGGCGCCCGTGTCGAACTTCGGGGCGAGGCCGAGGTCGTGGAGCAGGCAGCCGAGATAAAGAATCTCGCGATCGTAGGACCAGCCGTGATGCCGGCCGATCGCGTCCGCGAAATGGAAGCCGCGACGCCCATGATCGAGGAGCAGCGGCGGGCACACGTCCTCCGCCCACTCCATCGCTTCGCGACAGGCCTTCGTCTCCGGCACGGCGAGATCTTCGATCCGGAGCGGCGCCGCCCGTCCGATCCCGAGCGCGCGCGCGAGGGCGCGCCCCTTCGATTCGATCTCGAGGCGGACGAGATGGAGTGCGAGGAGCGCCGTCGGCGCCGGCGCAGGGTCGCGGCGGTCCGGTTCCGCGTTCATGACGGCAAAATGGGCCGAGGGCGGCACTGCCGCAACGACAACCACCCCGCGATTTCGGCCATCCGCCGGCGCGCGATTTCCGCGTACTTCTGGGGATTTCCGTGATTCCCGCGCGATCCCGTGCAACCGGTTCGGCGTTCGCGCCTTAGTCCTCTCGTGCGCCGGCACTCGGTCATCGCTCTCGTGGCACTCTTCTCGTTCGCGCTCGCCGCGCGGGCCGGCGCCGCCTCGGACGCGGGACAGAAGGACCTCTTCGGCATCGCCAAGAAGTACGCGACCGCGCCGAACGGGAAGACCTGGACGTCGAAGCATTGGGCGAACGGCAAGGCGCGGACGATCACCGGCCGCGACCCGGACGATCCCACCGGCATGAGCGCGAACCGAAGTGACCGGGCGCAACTCTACGTCGATGGCACGGGCAAGCTTCAGTTCCTCGGCTCGGGCCCGAAGGCGGAACCTCGGCTGCATCTCGGCGATCGTCCGGCCTTCCTCTTCAAGAACGTCGAGATCACCTTCTACTACTGGAAGACGAAGGACGCGGACGTCGACTGGGGCGGCATGGTCGTCGGCGCGCGGAGCGGCCCGGAAGGCCACAGCCAGTCGAGCCAGTTCTGCACCGCGAACACGTACTACGCGCGATTCCGGAACGACGGCTCGGCCGATTTCGAGAAGGAGCTGAAGCATCCGGGGAGCGCCGCGCGCAACCGCACGAACATCTGGAACGGCGCGACCGATCTGCCGGCCGGGAAGTGGGTCGGCATGAAGTACGTCGTCTACGACGTGACGATGAGCGGGAAGCCCGCCGTCAAGCTCGAGCTCTATCGCGACATGACCCAGGGCGCGAACGGCGGCACGTGGGAGAAGATCGCGGAGACCGTCGATGCGGGCGGCTGGGCGCCGCCGCAGCCCGAGCCGCCCTGCACGAACAAGCCGAGCGACTACGTACCGACGGAGCCCGGCGTGATCGTGCTGCGCAACACCGGCTCGATCAAGAACACGTACAAGTGGCTGAGCGCGAGAGAGATCACGCCGCCCGCGTGAGCTCGGCGAGAATCTCGCGATCGCCGTCGAGGAAGTCGAACGCGGCGAGCTCACTCGGCGCCACCCAGCGGATCTCCGCGTAGTCGCGCCGTTCGGGCTCTCCGGCGAAGCGGTCGACGAAGAAGAACGAGAGCTCGATCGGCTCGAGGTTCGGGTAGCGCGCGACGCTCGTCAGCACGAGCTCGCCGATCTCGCCGGCGATGCCGAGCTCTTCGTCGAGCTCGCGGCGGAGGCAGTCCGCGACGGACTCGCCCGGCTCGACCTTGCCGCCGGGGAACTCCCACTTGCCGGGATGACGCATGCTCGCCGAGCGACGGCACGCGAGGATCTTGCCGGCGCGGCGCAGGATGCCGGCGGCGACGCGCGTCACTGCAGGCGCTCGACCTGCCGGCGCACCTCGGGGAGCGTCTGACGGATCGTCTCCGCCGTCGCCGCGTCGGGCTCGAGCTCGAGGGCGCGCTCGAAATCGTGGAGCGCGGCGCCGAAGCATTCGAGCTTGAGGTGCAGGATGCCGCGATCGCGGAGCTCACCCGGGTCGTCCGGTTGGAAGAGCAGGATGCGGGACACGACGCCGAGCCCGCGGAGGAAGTCCCCGCGGTTCAGGTACACGTGCTTCAGGTTCCGGAGCATGCGGACGAGGATCTCGCGCGGGCGCGCGGCACGGAGGTGATCCTCCGCGAGCTCCGCGCCCGGCCCGAGGCTAGCCGCGAGCTTCTCGGCGCACTCCTCGCGCGTGACCCGGCGCCCGTGGAACGCGTCGATCAGGATCTCCGGATCTTCGTGCTTGACGAGGAAATGCCCGGGGAAGCCGACGCCGCAGACGGCGAGACCGAGTCGACGCCCGATCTCGACGTAGACGAGCGAGAGCGTGATCGGGATGCCGGTCTTCCGATCGATCACCTCGTTCAGGAAGCTGTTCCGCGGGTCGTAGTAGTCGCTCTCGTTGCCGCGGAAGCCCTGCTCCTCGAAGAAAAAATGATTGAGCCGCGTGATTCGCTCGCCCGCGGCGAGCGCAGCGGGCGCCTGCGTCGCGGCCGCGGTGGCGAGCGCGTCGAGCCGCGCGAGCGCGGCCGGCACGTCGAGCGAAGGATCCTCCGCGGCGGCGAGCCACATCGCCGCTTCCGCGACGTCGATCGCGGCGTCGGGGCGCGCGGCGATCTCGGCGAGCTTCTCGTCGGCCGTCACGTCGGGCGCTTTTTCATCGGCCACCACTTCGGGTACGGCCGCGCGTGCACGTGGTAGTGATCGGGGATCTGTCGCATGTGGTCGTCGTAGAACCAGCCCCCTGGATACAGCTCGGCGACGACCCGCGCGAGCGCCTGCTGCATCACCGCACGCTCCGCTTCGCTCGCCTCGCGCCGGTGATCGCCGAGCACCGCCATCGGCACGTCGCACGAATCGCAGTCGAGCACGGTGAAGCGGAACGGCTCGGCGATCTCGGCGTACCACTTCGTGGTGCGCGAGAGTGAGCAGAGCTCGCAGGGCCGAGACATGGGGGCGAGAGTACACCGACGGAGATCCCCTTGTGCAGGGGTGAACTCCCCTCACCCGGCGCGTGCGCGCCGGCCTCTCCCCAAAGGGGAGAGGCGGAGATCGGGCTACGAGCTGCTGGGGCTCGTCGCGCCGAACCAGGCGACCGAGGCGTCCTCCGGCATCTCCAGCGGTTCCGCGAGACGGCGGTTCAGCGACGGCGCGAGGAGCTTCAGCACCGAGACCGGGAGCGCGCTCGTGAACTTGTAGCCGGCGGCCTCGGCGCCGGGCACGAACGCGGTGAGCACGCCGAAGTAGCGGTCGCCGACGTAGAAGACGAACGTCGCCGTACGGTTGATCGCACGCGAGGAGATGACGCCGCCGCCGCGCGCGAACGTCTTGTGCCGGTTGTCGCCGGAGCCGGTCTTGCCGCCGGCGACGATCGGTTTCCCGTCCGGGGTCGAGAAGGCGCCTGACAAGCGCCGCGCCGTGCCGTCGCTCACGACCCCCGCGAGCGCGGCGCGGAGCGCACGCGCGACGCTCGGATGCATCACCGCGTCGCCGTCGTCCGGTTGCGCGGCGTAGACCGTCTCGTACGGCGTGCCGGCCGCGAAGCGAAGGCCGCGCACGTGCGCCGGCATCCGCCGTCGGCCGTCGGAGACGATGATGCCCATGAGATCCGCGAGCGCGGCGGGACGATCCGTCGAGCTGCCGATCGACGTCGCGTAGCTCGGCACGAGCCGCGTGAAGGGGAAGCCGAGGCGGCGCCAGTACGGCGTCATCCGCACGAACGCGTCCTGTTCGATTCGCACGCGCACGCGGATGTCCTGCGCGCGATGGTTCTTCGTCTTGAAGAGCCATTGGCTCGCGAGCTCGCGCACCGGCGCGCTTCGTGTGTAGAGCTCGGCGTTGTTGAGCTTCGGGTGCCTCTGCAGCTCGCCCGCGCACCACACCTCGACCGGATTCTTGTCGAGGAGATATGCGTAGTCGGCGAGCCCGAACTTGAGCCGGCCGTACGTCTCGAAGAGCGTGACCGCTTCGTCCTCGCTGATGCCGCCGGGGATGCGCGGTTCGACCCATTCGTGGAGCGAGGATTCGTCCCCACGGGGGTTCCACGCAAAGTACGCGAGCGTCAGATCGCGGAGACTCGGCGCCGCCTTGCCCGTCACGCGCACGATCGCGTCCCGCTCGCTCGCGCCGCGATAGGCGCGACACGAGCTCGCGAGCGCGATCCGGTTCTCGGCGTCCGCGGCCTGGCCGAGGATCGCGCGCCGCACCGGATCGGTCGGATCGGTGAGCGCCTTCTTCGCGTCGTAGCCGAGGCGCGCCTCGTGGTAGCGCACGAGGTCGCGCATCAGGCGGATGAAGACGAGGTTCGTCGACGAGCGGAGCGCCTCGCGGACGGCGAGAACCTTGCCGTTTTCCTTGCGGTCGAAGTTGTGGAAGGTGTGGAGGCCGCCGCCGGTGAAGAAGCTCTCGCCGGGGCTCGCGGAGTAGCGCCGGTCGAGTGCGCGCTCGAGGAGCGCTTCCAGCGTCAGTTTGGGCTCACGCGCGAGCGCCTCCGTCGCGAAGACCGTCAGCGGATCGCGCGCCGCCGCGCGCCGCGCGCGGAGCGCCGCCACATCGAGCCCCGTGAGCTCGGCGTGCAGCTCGGCCACGAGCTCGAGGTAGTGCGCGAGCGTGCGGAGCTTCGCGGTGCTGCCGAGCTCGAGCTTCATGCCGCGATTCAAGTCGAACGGACGATCGAGGTTGTCGGCGTGCGCGCGGAGCACGTTCCCTTCTTGCGTCCGCTCGTAGAGGAGCATGCTGTACACGACCTGCGACGGATCGCCGCGATCGAGCAGGCGCTCGGCGCGAAGGCCGTTCGCGGCGACGAACATGGGATCTCGAAGGCGCTGGAAGAGCTCGGTCACCTCGTTCTGGAGCGGCACGTCGATCGTGCTCGCCACTTCGAGGTGCAGGCGATCGAGATCGTAGAGCCTCCCGACGCCGAGAAGGCGCGCGACCTCGCTGCGGATCGCGTTCGGCGCCTTGCGGAGCGCGAAGCTCACGCGCGGCGGAGGCGGCGCTTGCGCGAGGAACTGAAGCGGCGTCGAGAGCACCGCGTCGGCGAACTCGCGCTCGAGGATGCCCGCGTCGGCGAGCAGCTCGGTGAAATGATCCGCGCGATCCGCGAGCGAATCGCGAGTCGAGATGAGGAAGCTCGTCGGCGCCGGCAAGGAGGCGATCAGCGCGAGCACCGACTTGTAGGCGACGACTTTGTCCGCGGTCGACTGGCCGGAGGCGAGCGCTGCGCGCACGTCGGAGAGGCGGAGCCCGAACCACGCCCAGAGCCCGTCGCCGAGGCCGTAGACCTCGCCGTAGCCCGGCGCCGCGGAGAGCGGCATCGAGTTCACGTACCCGAGGATGATGTTCTTCCGCCACGGCCGCGTGTCGAAGCCGTCGCGATACGCCTTGAGGCTCGCGCCGGCGACCTGGCGGAGCTTGTCGAACGGCGACTCCGTGCGTCCCTCGGGCGAGTGGCGGTACTTCTCGAGCTGCGTCGCGAGCGTGCTGCCGCCGTTCACCGTGAACGGCAGGCCGAGCTTGCTCCCGGTGTAGAGGAGCCCCGCGCGCGCGAGCCGATCCCACTCGATCGCCGGGTTCGCCTGCGGGTGCTTCGGTTCCGCGACCTCGCGGTTCTCGATGAAGAGCAGCGTCTGCACGAGGAGCTCGGGGAGATCGTCGAAGCTCGCGAACTGCCGGTCAGCCGGCGCCGCGTCGAAGAGCGGCGTGCCGCCCTCGCCGCGGACGAGAAGGTTCGTCGCGCCCGGCTCGGGATAGGGCGGCGCGATGCCCCACGAGAGGAGCTTCTTCAGATCGTCGGAGATGCGCGCCTGCCGCACGACCTCGTAGCCGCCGGCGCGAAGCCGCCGATCGAAGTCCGGCAGCCGCGTGTAGCCGCGCCGCTGATCGAACGGGCCGTCCTTCGGAAACTCGATCTGCGGGCTCGGCCCGGGGCCGACGTGGAACGAGAGCCGCGCGGCGTAGCTCGACAACAGCCACGCCTGGAGCGCGGAGGTTCGGTACTCGTAGGTGCCGACGGCAACGACCGCGGCGAGGGCCACGAGGGAGCGGAGACGGGGGCGCATCATCGTGAAGAGCTGAAACAGCAAGCGCCGTACCGAGGGTAAATAGAGAAAAATACCAGGATTTACATATGTTTTCCGTAGGATCGCCTTCGACCATGGGTATGCAAAGAATGACTACCCGGACACGGCTCTGGCGAACCAACCGGGCTCGGCTATAGTCCGCGCCTTCGGGGGGGCCGAGTCGGAGGTGGCGGGTATGCGGGACTGGAGAAACGTCGTCATCGGCGCGCTGGCGATCGCGGTGGCGGCGCTCGCGATGCTCCTCCTCCGCGACCGCTTGCCGCGCCAGGGCGGTGCGGCGAGCGTCAAGCGCGGCGAGCCGATCTCGGTGATCGACGTCGTGCTCGAGCGCTCGTCGATGCGCGCGCTCGATGTCCTCTTCGACAAGCCGCTCGGCGCGAATCGGGTCGGCGAAGTGCTCGGCCGCGATCCAGGGACGATCGAGCCGAAGGTCGGCGGCTTCTGGCGCTGGCAGTCGGGCAACGTGCTTCGCTTCGAGGCGCCGCAGCGCTTCGCGATGGCGACGGAGTATCGCCTCGTGCTTCGCCCCGAGCGCCTTCTCGCGCCGGGGCAGTTCCTCGACGGCAAGTCGAAGTTCGTCGTCAAGACGGATCAATTCCGCATCGAGGCCGTCGACGTACGCGAGGAGCAGGCGCCGGAAGGCGAGGGCAAGGTCGTCCTCCACGGCGACCTCCGCTTCAACTACGGCGTCGATCCGAAGGTGCTCGCGAGCAAGATCCGCCTCCAGGATCCGGTGCTCGAGGAGAGCGCGACGGTCGCCGTCACCTTCGAGGGCGAATACTGGAGCGAATCGATCTCGTTCCGGACGGCGCCGATCGAGAAGCAGAAGAAGGAGCGTGAGCTCACGCTGACGATCCTCTCGGATCTGACGCCGGTCGAAGGCAACGTCTCGCTCGCCGCCGACTACACGAAGAAGATCCCGCTCGGCTCACGCGATCGCCTCGGCATCCGCGACGCCTCGGCGACGCCGGGCGAGCCCGACTCGGTGATCCGCATCGCGCTCTCCTCGTCGGTCGATCCCGCGGTCGCGCAGAAGTACGTGCACGTCGAGCCCGAGGTCGCCGTGAGGTTCGGCATCGAACGGAGCGATCTCCTCCTCACCGGGCCGTTCCGCCCGGGCGAGACGTACACGCTCACCGTCGACGAGGGCCTGCCCGCGCGCGACGGCGCGACGCTCCGGAAGAAGTTCGAGAAGAAATTGCCGCTGCCGGACATGCCCGCGGCGCTCGAGTTCGAGAGCGAAGGCATGTTCCTCTCCGCTTCCGGCGCACGCGCGCTCGCGCTCCAGAGCGTCAACGTCGACTCGTTCGACCTCGTGATCGACCGCGTCTACCGGAACAACGTCTTCTATCTCTTCGAGAACTTCGGTTGGTCCGCGTGGCGCGAGCAGTACTTCAACGACAGCGTCCAGCGGAGCATGGGCGATCGGATCGCGAGCGAGTCGATCGCGATCCACGGAGAAAAAAACAAGAAAGCGCGCACCGCCGTCGCGCTCGACCGCTTCCTGAAAGGCAAGGAGCCCGGGCTCTACCGCGTCGGCATCACGCGCCAGGCGGGCGAGTGGGGCAAGCAGCGCTGGCTCCTGATCACCGACCTCGGCGTCGTCGCCAAGCGCGCCGAGGACGAGTTCCTCGTGTGGGTCGCGTCGTTCGCGAACCTCGGCAACGTCGCCGGCGCGACCGTGCGGCTCGTGAGCGAGCAGAACCAGACGATCGCCGAGGGCAAGACCGACGAGCGTGGCCTCTGGCGAGTGCCCGGGCTGCAGAAGCTCCTCAAGAAGGACGTGCCCGACGAGACTCGCGAGCCCTACATGGTGCTCGTCACGCGCGGCGAGGACATGAGCTTCCTGATCCTCGATCGCTCCACGATCGACGCGTCGAGCTTCGACGTCTCGGGTGCGCCGGCGACGAAGGCCGGCTATTCGGCGTTCCTCTACGGCGAGCGCGACATCGTGCGGCCCGGCGAGACCGTGAAGGGTGTCGCGGTCATCCGTGACAGAAAACTCAGCTTGCCGCCGAAGATGCCGGTCAATCTTCGCCACCGCGATCCCGAGGGCCGCGAGCGCGCGATGCTCCGGCGCGAGAGCGACGCCGACGGGCTCGTGCCGTTCGAGCTCGAGATGCCGGCTTACGCGCGAACGGGGCACCACACGCTCGAGCTCGTCGTCGCCGAGGAAGTGATCGGCCAGTACCGCTTCCAGGTCGAGGAGTTCGTCCCCGATCGCATCAAAGTCGAGATCAAGCCGGAGAAGCCCGCGTTCAAGGCCGGCGAAGAAGTCGTCTACGACGTTTCGAGCGCGTACCTCTTCGGCGCGCCGTCCGCCGGCTTGCCGGTCGAGACTCGCGTGCGGCTCCTCCGGTCGAACTTCTCCGCCAAGGGCTACGAGGCGTTCTCGTTCGAGAACCCCGGCCGCAAATTCGACGACCGCGAGCTCACCTCGGAGACGGGCGAGCTCGACGAGAACGGTGGCAAGCGCTTCACCGTCGGCGTGCCGAGCGGTCTCGAGCCGCCGTCCGCGCTCGAAGCGGTGCTGACGGCGCGCGTGCGCGAGCAAGGCGGCCGCGGCGTCGCGGCGATGCAGCGCGTGCGCGTGCATCCGTTCGCGAGCTACGTCGGCCTCCGCCGCACCGAGAGCGAGGGCTACGCGGAGCCGGGCGCGCGCGTCGCGTTCGAGTTCGTGCGTGTGACGCCGGACGGAAAGGAAGTGGCGGGCGGCAAGCTCCGCGCCGAGCTCTGGCGCGATCGCTGGCAGACCGTGCTCCGGCGAACCGCGTCCGGCAGCTTCCGATACGAATCGACGCGCGACCCGTCGCTCGTCGACGCGCAGGCGATCGAGACGGGCGCCGCGCGCGGCGGGTTCGTGTTCACGCCGCGCGAGTTCGGCGCGCACCGGATCGTCGTCACCGACCTCGACACGAAGGCTTCCGCGGAGATCGAGATCACCGTGGCCGGCGGCGGCTATTCGCCGTGGGCGATCAAGGACCCGAGCCGGATCGAGCTCACGCTCGACAAGGAGGAGTACGCGCCGGGCGAGACGGCGAAGCTCCAGGTGCGCGCGCCATTCGCGGGTACGCTGCTCGTGTCGATCGAGCGCGACCGCATCGAGCGGGTCGAGGTGCACGAGATGTCCGGCAACACCGCGACGATCTCGCTGCCCGTCGACGCCGCGCTCCGGCCGAACGCGTACGTGACCGCGACGCTCGTGCGCCGCGCGGCGGATCTCGAGCCCGGCGGGGCCGGGCGCGCGTTCGGCGCGGTGCCGATCTCGGTCGATCGCCTGGCGAATCGACTGAACGTCGTCGTCCGCGCGCCCGAGCTGATGCGCCCGAACGGCCCGCTCGCGATCGACGTCGAGGCCGCGCCGAACGCGATCGTCACGGTCGCCGCGGTCGACGAGGGCATCCTCCAGCTCGTCGCGCACAAGACGCCGGACCCGTTCGCGTTTTTCTACCAGAAGCTCGCGCTCGGCGTGCAGTCGTTCGACATCTTCGCGCTGCTTCTCCCCGAGGTGAAAGGTGCGGCGACGCCGGGCGGCGGCGACGCGATGGGCGACCTCGCGCAGTTCGTGCGCACCGAAGGTATCCGCCGCACGAAGCCGGTCGCGTTCTGGTCGGGCGTCGTGCGCGCGGACGCGTCGGGCAAGGCGCGCGTCGAGTTCACGATTCCCGAGTTCCAGGGCGCGGTCCGCACGATGGCGGTCGCGATCGCGGGCGACCGGTTCGGCTCCGCCGACGAAACGACGCGCATCAAGGATCCGATCGTCGTGCTGCCGACGTTCCCGCGCATCCTCTCCTTCGGTGAGACGATCGAGGTGCCGGTCACGGTGCGGAACGACACCGGCAAGGACGGCGCGTTCGAGGTGGCGCTCGGGGTCGAGGGCGCGAAGCTCGTCGGCGAGCCGCAGCAGAAGATCGAGCTCGCGAAGGGCAAGGAGCGCACGGTCGTCTTCTCCGTCGAGACGGGCAACGAGCCGGGCGACGTCAGCTTCGCGGTGACGGCCTCCGGCAACGAGGAGAAGACGAAAGCGACGGGCATCGTCGGCGTGCGCGCCGATCTGCCGCCGCACACGATCGAGCGCGCGGGCCGCCTCGAGGAAGGGGAGACGAGCTTCGCGCTCGAAGCCGCGCGGCAGTTCCGCGACGGCACGGTCCGGCGGAAGCTCCAGGTGGGGGGCACGCCGCTCATCCGTTTCGCCGGCAAGCTGCGCCACCTCCTCCACTATCCGTACGGCTGCACCGAGCAGGTCGTCTCGCAGGTGTTCCCGCTGATCCACTTGGCGGAGCTCGCGCGCACGCTCGATCCCGAGCTCTTCGCCAAGGGCGATCCCGCGGCGATGGTGCAGGAGGGCATCCAGCGCGTGCGGACGACGCAGCTCGACGGCGGCGGCTTCTCGCTCTGGCCGGACTCGTCGAACCTCCATGCATGGACGAGCGTCTATGCGACGCACTTCCTCACTGAGGCCAAGCGCGCCGGCTACGCTGTCGACGACGTCGTGCTCACCAAGGCGATCGATTTCGTCGCCGGCGACGCGAAGGCGAAGGAGAGCTACGGACAGGACGAGCTCGAGCGCGCGGTCTACGCGCTCTATGTGCTCGCGCGGGTCGGCAAAGCCGATCTCGGCACGATGGACTTCATCCGCGCGAAACACGGCAAGGAGCTTCGTCCCGATTCGCGAGCGTTGCTCGCGGCCGCGTACGCACAGAGCGGCAACCGGAAGGCGCTCGACGATCTCATCAAGAACATCGACGACGCCGATCGAGTGAAGCGCTCGACCGGCTTCAACTTCAGCTCGACGATCCGGGGCCGCGCGCTGCTGCTCCTCGCGTTCCTCGACGTCGCGCCGAAGGATCCGCGCGTCGCGAAGCTCGTCCAGCGGCTCGCACGCGATGCCGAGTTCGGCGGCTGGACGACGCAGGAGAGCGCGTTCACGCTGCTCGCGCTCGGGCAGTTCCAGCGCGAGCAGAGTGCGAAGGGGCCGTTCAAAGGCACGGTGTTGGTTGGGGATCGGCAAATCGGCCACTTTTCCAACGAGAAGCCGGCGACGTTCGGCGGCATCGAGGGCGCGGAGCCGATCCGCATCGTGCTCGACGAGAAGTCGGATCCCGAGGCGGTCTTCTACTCGCTCGAAACGCGCGGCATCCCGACGGACGCCGCGTATCAGCCGGAGAGCGCCGGGCTCGAGCTCGGCCGCGAGTACCTGACGCGCGCCGGTGCACCGCTCGATCTCGCGAACGTCGCGCAGGGTGATCTCGTCGTCACGCGGCTCCGCATCCGCAGCGTTTCCGGCCGGCTCGACAACGTCGTGATCGAGAACCTCCTGCCGAGCGGCCTCGAGGTCGAGAACCCGCGGCTCCAATCGAGCGAGACGCTGCCCTGGATCGGCGACGCGGATCTCTCGACCGCGCACGTCGATTTCCGCGACGACCGCGTGCTCGTGTTCGCGGACCTCGGCGACAACTCGTGGCGAACCGCCTACGTGCTGCTTCGCGCGGTGACGCCCGGCAAGTTCCGGCTGCCGCCGGTTCAGGCTGAAGCGATGTACGACCCGGCGATTCGGGCGAGGGGCGAGCGGGCGACGATGGACGTGCGGCGGCGCTAGAGCGGACTAGACGACCCAGCGGATCGGTCGTTCCGGCTCGTAGCGGCAGAGGAGACCGAGGCGAACGGAGTTCCCGAGGTGGGCGCCGAGCTCGGGATTCTCCTTGCGAATCCGGGCGATCGAGTCGGACACGCGAGACGAGACCGCCTTTCGCGCCCGCTCGGCGTCGCTCGCGGCGCCGGTCGCGCGACCGTCGACGAGATCGAGCGCGTGAACTTCTTCGCCTTGGCGGCGAAGGAGAACCGACAAGAACTGCAAGCCTCTCGCATCCTTCAGCCGGACGCTCCGGCCCGCGTACGTCACCGTCCAGAAGTCGCCCTCGCGACGAAAGACGTTCTCGCCCGAGCTCGCGCCTCGTGCCGGCGCCGGCTTGCGCGCTGGCGCGCTCGGATCCCACGCGAGACCGTAGACCCGGTGCCGGCCCGAGAGTCCCGCGAGCGTCACGTCCTCGCCGTCACCGAAGGCGAAGTCGCTGCTCGCTTCGGCGAGCGCGTGCACCACCGACGCGACGAGGATCTCGTCGCCGCGCGCATGAGCGGAGATCCGCGCGGCGAGCACGACTGTCTTGCCGAAGAAGCGGTCACCCTCGCGGATCGGCTCGCCCGTGTTGAGCCCCATGCGCACGTGAATCGGTTCGTCGGCATGCTCGGCGCGGTACGCGGCGAATGCCTGCTGCACAGCGATCGCGTAGCGGAGCGCGTCCGTCGCGCGCGGAAACGCGAGCAGGAATCCGTCGCCCTGCGCCTCGACCTCCGTGCCCTCGTGCTTGGCGAGCTCGCGGCGGATGATCTCGTTGTGGGCGAGCATCAGACGATGCGCGGCTGCGTCGCCGAGGCGTTCGGTCATCTCGCTGAAGCCTTCGATGTCGGTGAAGACGAGCGTCACGGTGCCGTTCGGCGCGGTCACTCCGCGCACGTCGACGCCTTTCGCCTCGAGCGAAGCCGTGACGACGTCGATCGACGAGCGCGGGCTCGCCGGTGCGACGCCCTCGAGCTCGGAGCTTCAACGCGAGCGAGTCAGCCAGGACCTTGTTCATCTCGTATTCACGCGCTGCCTCGATCGCATCACCGAGGAGTCCGAGCGCGCGCTCACGATCGCCGGCCGCAGCGCGGAGCGAGAGGATGCGGGCGAGCTCGGAGCGCGTGCGCGCGACCAGCATGGGCATTCCCCGCTCGATCACGAGCGCCGCTTCGAAATGTCGAACGGCATCGTCGAGGCGTGACAAGGCCTTGGCGAGAAGGCCGAGCGCCCCGGAGATCGAGCCGATGTAAAGCGCACCGCCGACGTTCGCGAGTCGATCGTCACACCTCGAGAGCATGTCGTAAAACTCGCGCGCTCGTCCGGCGTCACCCACCTGCTCGATCGCGCGCGCACACATCACGATCTTAGCCGCCCAGAACGTGTCGCGGACGATGCTTGCGACCGGACGCGATCGAGCATCGGCGCGCGCGTCAGCCGACCGGCCAACCTCGGCAGCGATGAACAACGCCGCCACGCGATCCATCGAAATCGTGTTGGTGTAGTGCGCGGTGGTGATCGCTTTCGACCACATCGCCGCGCTCTCGTCCATGCGGCCTTGATGCCAGAGGATCATCATCCGCTGCACGATCAAGACCAGGAAGGCGACCTGGTTTTCGCCGACGATGCCGCTGCTTTCGAACGTCTGCTCGACGATGCGCTCCGCTTCGCTCGGCTTCGCGGTGCGGAGCTTCCAGCCCGAGCAGAGCATGCTCATCAGCCAACGCAGCCCCGGATGACGCATGCGATGCACGATTCCGCTCGCCCTCCGCGAAGATGACCGCGGCGGCCTCGGGATCCCCCGATTCGGCGGCAAGAACCCCATGTTGAAGTAGAGCGACGTTGACGAAGCGTTGGTCACCCAAGTCGACGAAGAGCTGCACGAGCTTCTCGAGATCCCCGCGGATCTCCGCCAGCGGGAGAGAGCCCCATAGTGCGACCAGCCTCGCCATCGTACACCGTCGCCAGCGCCCGCTTGTCACCGATGCGATTCGCGATTGCGACGGCCTCGTCGAAGAGCGCGTACTTTCGTTCCTGCTGCGGCGTGAACGTGAGCGCGCCCGCGAGCCGGCCCATCACCATCGCGCGGAGCGCGCCGGCTTCCTCCGGCAAAGCGGCAAGCGCCCGCTCGAGCAAGGGCACCATGTCTTGGTCCACCGCGGCGAACATTCCCTGCAGCTCCTCACCGGCATAAAGGAGCGCGGCGCGCGCCAGCGTCTCGGCCCTGCCGGAGCGTTCCGCGACGTCTGCGGCGTGCCGCAGAGTCCCCTTCGACTCGTCGATGTCCCCCGAATTCCACTGCGCGACGCCGAGCCCGACCAAGAGCTCGCATTGCCTGCCGGGATCCGCGGGATCCTTCGTCTCGAGGGCGCGGAGCGCGCGCTCGTAGAAGCCGACGGCTTCTTCGTAGGCGAACTGCGCATCGGCATGCTCCGCGGCGCGTCGCGCGAGCTCGATCGCGCGATCGACGTCACCGGCCGGACCCGCTTCGCAGGCGTGATAGGCGAGCTCCGCGAGGTGCGCCGGATCGTCGCCGTGAACCGTGAACAACGCGTCGGCGATCTTCTTGTGCAGCCGCACGCGCTCGCCTGCGCCGAGCTCGGCGTAGAGCGTTTCGCGGACCAGCGCGTGGGTGAAGCGATGACGGTGACCGCGCGCCTCCGTCTCGATGAGCTGCGCCGTGACGGCTTCTTCCAGGAGCTCTCCCGTTCGTTTGCCCTCGAGTTGCGAAACCTGCTCGAGCGCGCGCGCGTCGAAGTCGCGACCGAGAACGGAAGCCATGGAGAGAATTTTCCGGCACTCCGCGCTCAGGCGGGAAAGGCGCCGGCCGATCACCTCGCGGACGCCCTCCGGGAGACCGATCTCGTCCGGCGAGATTCGGCTGACCCAGCGGCCACCCTCGCGCGAGAAGACTCCCTCTTCGGCGAGGTGGCGGAGCGTCTCCTCGATGAAGAACGGATTGCCTTCGGTCTCGCGATAGATGGCGCGCACGAAGGCTCCCGGGACATCGGCGCCGGCGAGCGCGAGGACCAGAGCGCGCACGTCTTCCTCCGGTAGGCCACGCAGGAGAATGCGCTCGAACACGCGCTCGCGCCGGAGCGCCGGCAAGAGCTCCGTCAGGGGATGGCCGTATTGAACCTCGACGTCGCGGTAGGTGCCGATGACGAGCAACCGCGTGCCGGCGAGCTCGCGAGCGACGAACTGCAGGAGCAGCAACGAGGGCTTGTCGGCCCAGTGGAGGTCGTCGAGCACCAACACGAGCGGCTGCATTGCTGCCGCGCGCTTCAAAAACGAGGTGACGGCGTCGAACAGACGAAATCGCGCCTCTTCGCCCTCAAAAACGGAGAGCTCCGCGAGACCGGGGAAACGCTCGCGAACCTCGGGAACGATCTGCGCGATGGTCGCGGCGCCGCCGCCGAGCTCCGACTCGAGGCGCGACGTATCCTGGACTTCGATGTACGAGCGGAGGATCTGCACCCACGGCCAGAATGCGGGAGCGCCTTCGCCCTCGAAGGAGCGTCCGGTGAGAACGAGACAGCCGCGGCGGCTCGCATAGCTCGCGAGGAGCTCGGCGGCTCGTGTCTTGCCGATGCCGGGCTCGCCGACGAGAACGAAGAGACGCCCATTGCCGGAGAGTGCCTCGTCGAGACCCTTGCGGAGCTTGGCGATTTCTTGCTCGCGCCCGACGAAGACGTGGGGTTCGGCGGCGTCGTTCGGCGGCTCGTCCGCTCGTACGCTTCGCGCGGCGGGCGCGGCGAGCTCGCGTAGCGCCTGCCGCACGGCCGTGGCGCTCTCGAAACGACGCTCCGGTTGCTTCTCGAGGAGCTTCAAGACGAGCGCATCGAGGGCGGCGGGGATCTCCGAGTTGCGCAGGGACGGCGGCTCGGGCGTCGCCTGGATTTGGCGGGCGATCACCTCCGCAACGCTCTCGCCTTCGAACGGCGGCCGTCCGGTCAAGAGCTCGTAGAGACTCGCGCCGAAGGAATAGAGGTCGCTCCGGTGATCGCCGCCGCGCCCGAGCGCTTGTTCCGGCGCCATGTAGAGGGCGGTGCCGACCGTCGTGCCTTCGGCGCTCGGGTCGGCCTTGCCGATCACGCGCGCGAGACCGAAATCGCCGAGCTTGGCGAAACCGTCTTCGGTGAGCCAAACGTTCTCCGGCTTGACGTCGCGGTGAATGACGCCGTGAGCGTGCGCGTGCTCGAGCGCCTGGAGGATCTGGTCCGCGAAGCGAAGCGCGGTATCGAGAGGAATTCGATGCTCCGTGGCCCGGAGCAATCGACCGCTCAGGGTGCCCCCGGCCATGTACTGGCTGACGACGTAGGGCGCGCCGTCTTCCTCACCGCTGTCGTAGACGGGAACGATGCGCGGGTGATCGGCGAGGCGCGCGACGGAGCGCGCCTCGAGGTGAATGCCGTCGAGAGCGGCTCGATCGAGCCGCTCCGCGCGGATGAGCGCGACGGCGACATCGCGATCGAGGCGGGCATCGCGCGCGAGGTAGACACGCTTGCGAGCGCCTTCGCCGAGGATGCGGCGAATGCGGTATCTGCCGCCGGCGATCGCGGTCGGCATCGCGCGCTCGGGCCCGGGCGGCTCCGCGACCTGCGCGGCCGAGAGAGCGAGCGCCGACTCGACGAACGGGCGGATGTCACGAGCCAGGTTCCGCTTCGGATCGAGGCGGCGGCCCACCCCCTCGAGAACTGCGATCGCGATGTACGGCATCGTGAACGTGGCTTCCGTGCGGATACGGTGGCGCCGGAAGACGTCGAAGATGCCGAACAAGAGCGCGGTCACCTGGGTCTCGGCGAGCGGCCGATCGTAGGCGTTCGCCAGGAGCTCCGAGACTTGGCGCTCGTATGCCGGGTAGTCGCGCACGCGCTTCACCGGTGAGCGGTCGTAAAACCACCGCGCGACCTCGGCGCCCATGTTGTGAACGGCGTAGTACATGAGGAGCGCGAAGGCTCGCCGCGCCTGCGCATCCAGGATTCCGATCAGCCCGAGGTCGAGAATCGCGAGGCGGTTTCCCGACAGGTAGAGGATGTTCCCGGGATGAAGGTCGGCGTGAATGAATCCATGGTGGAAGATCATCCGGCCGATCAGCTTGATCCCGGTATCGGCGAGGATCTCGGGGTCCGAGCCGACGGCGCGGATCTTCTCGACCTTCACGCCGTCGACGAACTCCATCGTGAGCACGCGATCGCTGCAGAGCGGATCGACGAGCGCGGGTACCACGACGTCGACGTCGTTCTCGAAGTTCTTGCGGAACTGGCGGTTGCTCTCCGCCTCGATCCGGAAGTCGAGCTGTTTGTTGACCGCTTCGCAGAACTCGCCGACCGCTTCGAGCGGCGAGAGCAACGAGAAGCCGGGGACGAAGGAAAGAAGCCGCGCGCCGAAGCGGAGGATCGCCTCGTCGAGATAGGCGCGGCGGACGATCCCCGGGCGCCGCACCTTGATCGCCACGACTCGCGACGGGAACGTGGGGGGCAGCTCTGCGTGCTGTAAGACGGCGCGGTGGACTTGCGCGACCGAGCCGGAGGCGACGGGCTCGGGATCGACTTCGGCGAAGACCTCCTCGAGCTTCCGCCCGAAGTCTTCCTCGAGCGCCGCGCGAGCCTCCGCAAAGCGAAACGGCGGTACGCGGTCCTGGAGCGCGGCGAGCGAAGAGACGAACGCGGCGGGAAAGACGTCCGGGCGCGTGCTCACGATCTGGCCGATCTTGATGAAGGTGGCGCCGAGGCGCTCGCAGAGGAACGTGGCGGCGCCGCCGACGCCGCCGGCCCAGCTTCGCCGAGCGAGAACGAAGAACGGCAGCAGCACCGTCGTGATCGCGAGCCAGAAGAGGATCTGCCCCAGGCGCACGACGAGCCGCACGAACCAGGTCGCGCGGTTCGTCGGCTTGCCGGCGAGATCGATCTCGCGGGCTCTCACACGATCCAACGCACCGGCCTCTCCGGCTCGTAGCGGCAGAAGAGGCCGAGGTGGGTGGAGTTCGCGAGATGGGCGCCGAGCTCGGGGTTCTCCTTGCGAATGCGGGAGATCGAATCACCGACGCGCGACGAGACGGCCTTCCGGGCACGCTCGGCGGCGCTCGCGCTGCGGGCACTCGCCCCGTCGAGACCGTAGGCCGAGCCGAGCTGCTGGGCGATGGCCTGGATCTCCCGTTCGGCGTGCTCGGCTCGCCCCGTGTCGTTCGCCGCCCGTGCCTCCTCGGCGTCGGCGTGCAGGCTGTCCAACGCCTCGAGGGCGGGGTCCGCTGCTCCCGTGCCGCCGGCGGAGCGGCCGTCGACGAGATCGAGCGCGTGAACCTCCTCGCCCGCGCGCCGCAGCAAGACCGAGAGGAACTGCAAGCCTCGCGCATCTTTCATCCGGATGCTCCGCCCGGCGTACGCGATCGTCCAGAAGTCCCCTTCGCGGCGGAAGACGTTCTCGCTTTCGACTCGACCGGGGACGGCAGGGGCCTGCCGCAGGGCGGGAGCCTGCGGATCCCAAGCGAGCGTGAAGACGCGGTGTCGGCCCGAAAGCCCCGTGAACGTCACCTCGGCGCCCTCGTCGAAGACGAAGTCGCCGCTCCCGCTCACGAGCTCGTGAACGATGGACGACAGGAGGATCTCGTCGCCGCGCGCGTGCGCCGAGATGCGCGATGCGAGCACGACGGTCTTCCCGAAGAACCGGTCGCCTTCGCGGATCGGCTCGCCGGTGTTGAGGCCCATGCGCACGTGAATCGGTTCGTCGGCATGCTCGGCGCGGTACGTGGCGAATGCGCGCTGCACGGCGATCGCATAGCGGAGGGCGTCCGTCGCGCGCGGAAAGGCGAGCAAGAATCCGTCGCCTTGGGCCTCGACCTCGGTGCCATCGTGCGCGGCGAGCTCGCGGCGGATGATCTCGTTGTGGGCGAGCATGAGACGATGCGCTTCCGCGTCGCCGAGGCGCTCGGTCAGCTCGCTGAAGCCTTCGATGTCGGTGAACACGAGCGTCACGGTGCCGTTCGGGGAGGTCGCGCGGCGCACGTCGATGCCCTTCGCTTCGAGCGAAGCGGTGACGGTGTCGATCGAGGAGCGCGGGCTCGCTGCGGAGACTCCCTCGAGCTCGAGCTTCAGAGCGAGCGCGTCGGCGACGACCTTCTTGAGCCCGTATTTCCGCGCCACCGAGATCGTCTCGACAAGGTTCTCGATCGCGAGCGCTCGGTCGCCCGAGCCGCCGCGGAGCTCGAGTGTGCGCGCGTACTCGTAACGCGTGCGCGCGAGCCAGACCGGCATCTGCCGCTCGAAGAGAATCCCCGCTTCGAAGTGGCGGCAGGCATCGTCGAGCCGTGACAGCGTCTTGGCGAGGAGTGCCAGGTACCGCGAGACGGAGCCGTAGCAATACGCCCCGCCGGTGATCACCGCGCGGCCCTCGTGCGGCAACAGCTCGTCGTAGAGAAGGCGCGCCTCCTTGGTCGCGCCGACCGCCTCGACCACGATCGCGCTGATGCAGAGCTGGGTCAGCCAGAACGTGTCGCGAGGGATCGCCGAAATATTCGTGAGGAGATCGAGCAGCTCCTTGGTTTCCTCCTCCTTGCCGACGATCGCCCAGAAGGCCGGGCGCATGAAGCGAAACAGCACGCGCTGCTCGCCGTAGCTCCGGACGACGGGACGCATGATCTCCTCGGAGCCCTCGATGTCGCCGTGCTGCCAGAGGGTCATCGCCCGGTGGTAGCTGGAGAGCAGAAGCTCGATTCGGTTGCTCGCGGGCGTGCGCACCTCACTCACCCGCTGGACCAGCCGCTCCGCCTCGGCCGGCTCCGCCGCGGCGAGCGCCCATGCGTTGCGGATGAAGACCGCGAACCACTGGAGATGCGGCTGCCGCTCCGCGAGGCGCTCGGCTTTCGTGAACCACCGGTCCGCGCCTTCCATGTCGCCGGTCTCGCCGGCGACGACGCCTTGCAACGCTTCCGCCGCCATCTGCAGGCGTACGTCGTTCAGCTCCTCCGCCAGCCTGAGGAAGCGGAGCGCGTCCTCGGCGAGTTGTGCGAGTGGATCCGCGCCCCACCGCGCGAGCAGCTTGTTCATGAGGACGCTCGCGAGCGCCCGCTTGTCGCCGATCCGTGCGGCCATCGCCGACGCCTCCGCGAAAAGCTCGGTGCGGCGGTTTTGTTGCTCCGAATAGAAAAGCGCGGCCGCGAGCCGGCCCATCACCATCGCCCGTAGCGCGCTGTCCTCCGCCGGCAGCGCCGCGAGCGCCGACTCGAGGAGCGGCACCATGTCCTGATCGACCGCGGCGAAGATCGTTTGCAGCTCCTCGCCCGAATAAACGATGGCGGCGCGCGCGAGGGCTTCCGGTCGTCCGGCTCGTTCGGCGAGCTCGGCGGCGCGCTGCAGCGTCTCCTTCGATTTCACGAACTCGCCCGACCGCCATTCGGCGGTGCCGAGCCCGACGAGCAGCTCGGCTTGGAGGCCCTCGTCCGGCCGCTCCTTCGTTTCGAGGGCACGAAGCGCGCGCCGGTACGACGTCGCGGCCTCTTCGTATGCGAACTGCCGATCCGCGTGCTCCGCCGCGCGCACGGAGAAATCGATCGCGCGGTCGACGTCGCCCGCGGGCGCGGCCTCGAAGTAGTGATAGGCGAGCTCCGAAAGATGCGATTCAGGGTCCTCGCCGTAGAGGCGATGGAGCGCGTCGGCGATCTTGCGATGGAGACGCACGCGCTCGGCCGCGCCGAGCTCGGCATAGAGCGTCTCGCGAAAGAGCGCGTGCGAGAATCGGTGGCGGCGATCGTCGGCTTCGAGGATCTGCGCGCGCCGTGCTTCAGCGAGCAGGGAGTCCAGCCGGCTCGGTTCGACCGCCGCGACCTCCTGGAGCACCTGCCGGTCGAACTCACGCCCGAGCACCGCGGCCGTCGCGAGAACCTCACGGCACGACTCGCTCAGACGCGCGAGTCGCCGGCCGATGACTTCGCGAATCCCTTCCGGCAGGCCGATCTCGTCCGGCGGCCGGCTCGTCCATTGGCCGCCGTCGCCCGAAACGACACCCTCGTCCACGAGGTGGCGGACCGTTTCCTCGACGAAGAAGGGGTTTCCCTCCGTCTCGCGAAAGATCGCGCGAGCGTAGTCCGGTGGCACGTCCGCACCCGAGAGCGCGGTGACGAGCGCCCGGACGTCGTCCTCCGGTAACCCGCGCAGCAAGATCCGCTCGAAGGCGCGCTCGCGCCGGAGCGAAGGCAACGTCTCGGAGAGCGGATGTCCGTGCTGCACGTCGACGTCGCGATAGGCGCCGACGATCAGAATCCGCGTGCCGCCGAGCTCGCGAGCGAGAAATTGAAGCAGGACGAGCGTCGCCTTGTCCGCCCAGTGGAGGTCGTCGAGGAAGAGAAACAGCGGCTGGCTCGCGGCCGCGCGCTTCAGAAACGAGGTCACGGCGTCGAACAGCCGAAAGCGCGCCTCGTCGGAGTCGTGCGCCGTCTCGTGCGAGATCCCGGGCACGATCTCGCGAATCTCGGGAACGAGCTGCGCGACGTAAGGTGCTCCCGTGCCGAGCGACGCCTAGGAGAGCCGCGCGGTCCTTGCCGGCGACGTAGCTCCGCAGGATCTGCACCCACGGCCAGAACGCCGGCGCGCCTTCGCCCTCGAAGGAGCGGCCCGTCAGGATCAAGCCGCCGCGCCGTGCCGCGTAGCTCGCCAGGAGCTCCGCGATCCGCGTCTTGCCGATGCCCGGCTCGCCCACGAGCACGAGGAGCCGCCCGCGGCCGGCGAGCGATTCTTCGAGCCCCTTCCGGAGCCGCGCCATCTCCTGCTCGCGACCGACGAAGACAGCGGTCGACGGCGTGGCGACGCCGGGCTCGGCGCCGACCGATCCGGAGCTCGTCGTCGCCGGCCGATCGTGGAGCGCCTCACGAACCGACGCGGCGCTCGGGAAACGATCCTCCGGCGCTTTGGCGAGGAGCTTCAAGACGAGCGCATCGAGCCAAGCGGGGATGTCGGCCCTGCGCAGGGATGGCGGCTCCGGAGGCGCGTTCAGGTGGCGCGCGATCACCTCGGCGACCCCGTCGCCTTGGAACGGCGGGTGGCCGGTCAAGAGCTCGTAGAGCGTCGCGCCGAACGAGTAGAGGTCGCTCCGCGGGTCGGCGCCGCGACCGAGCGCTTGCTCGGGCGCCATGTAGAGGGCGGTCCCGACGGTGCTCTGTTCGCTGCTGCCGTCCCCGCGACCAAGGCTTCGTGCGAGGCCGAAATCGCCGAGCTTGGCGAACCCGTCCTCGGTCAGCCAGACGTTCTCCGGCTTGACGTCCCGATGGGCGAGGCCGTGGGCGTGAGCGTGCTCGAGGGCCTGAAGGATCTGATCGGCGAAGCGGATCACCTCTTCGAGCTCGAGACGTTGTCCGCTGGCGCGGAGGAGTCGACTGCTCAAGGTGCCGCCGGCCATGAACTGGCTCACCACGTACGGGACGCCAGCCTCTTCGCCGCTGTCGAAGACGGGGACGATTCGCGGGTGCTCCGCGAGCCGCGCGACGGCGCGCGCCTCGGCCGTGACTCGCTGGCGCGCGGGTGCATCGAGACCCTCGGTGCGGATGAGCGCGACCGCGACGTCGCGATCGAGGCGACTATCGCGCGCGAGATAGACGCGTTTCCGCGCCCCTTCGCCGACCAGCCGCCGGATGCGGTAGCGGCCGCCGGCGATCGAGGTCGGTGTCCGGGTGGCCGTGACCGCGTCCGTCGCCGGGGCTTTGACCAAGGCGGCGAGCGCACCCTCGATGTACGGACGCACCTCGCGTGTGACGTTGAGGTTTGGGTTCATCCGGCGCGCGATGCCCTCCGTCACAATCATGGCGACGTTGGCGACGGTGAACGTCGCTTCGAAGCGAACGCGATGGCGCCGCAGCAGCCCGTAGACCTGCGTCAGGTAGCCGGTGAACGAGACCTCGGCGACCGGGCGATCGTAGACCTCCGCCGCGATCTCGTGGAAGCGCTGTTCGAAGGCCTCGGTGTCGCGAACCCGGCGCGGGTCCGCCAGCTCGAGGAACCAGCGTGCGGCCTCCCGCCCCTGGCCCGAGAACATGTAGTAGCAAAGCAGCGCATACCGCCGGCGATCCTCGCGGCTGAGGATCCCGACCAGCCCGAAGTCGAGCAGCGCCGTGCGATTCCCGGGTAGGAAGAGGACGTTCCCGGGATGCAGATCGGCGTGAATGAAGCCGTGCTCGAACGTCATCTTGCAGGCGACTTCGACGCCGGCGCGCGCGAGGACCAGCGAGTCGTCACCGATCGCGCGAATCTTGTCGAGCTTGACGCCGTGGACGAACTCCATCGTGAGCACGCGATCGCTGAAGAGTTGCTCGACGAGCGCGGGTACGACGACCCGGGGATTGCCGTCGAAGTTTTCGCGGAACTGCCGGAGGTTCGCGGCCTCGATGCGGAAATCGAGCTGTTGGTTGACGGCGTGGCAGAACTGCCCGACGGCCTCGAGCGGCTCGATCAGCGCGAAGCCCGGTAGCCACGCCAGCAGCCGGGCGCCGAAGCGAAGAATCGCTTCGTCGAGGTCCGCCCGCCGGACGATGCCCGGCCGGCGCACCTTGACCGCGACGATTCGGCTCGCAAACGTCGACGGCAGCTCGGCGTCGTGGAGCGACGCGCGATGGACCTGGGCGACCGATGCCGAGGCGACCGGCGCGGCGTCGAACTCGACGAAGATCTCCTCGAGCTTCCGCCCGAAGTCTTCCTCGATCGCGCGGCGTACGTCGGCGAAGCGGAACGGCGGCACGCGATCCTGGAGGCTCGTGAGCGGCGCGATGAACTCGGCCGAGAACAGGTCCGGCCGGGCGCTGGTGATCTGACCGATCTTGATGAACGTCGCCCCGAGTCGCTGGAAGAGAAAGGTGAGAGCGGCCCCGTTGCCGCCGGCGAAGCTCCGGCGGGCGAGCCAGAAGATCGGCAACGCGAGCACCGTGATCGCGAGCCAGAAAACGATCTGAGAAGTGCGGACGACGAGCCGCGCGAGCCACGTGGCTCGGTTGGTCGGCCGACCAGCCAGGTCGATCTCGCGTTCCATCGGGGTCTTCTCGCGCGTCTCGAAGTAGCTACTGAGCCGCGACCCGCGTGCGCAAGGTCAGAAGGACCAGCGCACCGGCTTCTCCGGCTCGTAGCTGCAGAAGAGCCCGAGGTGGATCGCGTTCTGGAAGTGCGCGGCGAGGTCGGGATTTTCCCTGCGGATGCGCGAGAGCGAGTCCGTGACGCGGCTCGAAACGGCCTTGCGCGCGCGCTCGGCGCTACTCGCGACCTTGCGGGCACGTCCGCCGAGCCCGTAGGCGGAGGAGAGCTCCTGAGTGATGAACTCGATCTCCTGCTCGATGCGCTCGGCGCGCCCAGCGTCGTTCATCTCTCTCGCGTCCTCTAGCTCCTCGCGTAGGCTCTCGAGGCGCTGGCGATAGTCTGTGCGCGCTTTCTCGTCGAGCACCTCGCCGGCGTCGCCGAGCCCCGCCGAGACGTTGAGCTCGGTCACGCCGGCGGCCGCCGGGTGACTCGTGCCGTTCGCGACGAGATCTGCGGCGTGAATCTCCTCGCCCGGGCGGCGAAGTAAAGCGGCGACGTACTGAAGCCCCTTCGCGTCGCGGAGTCGGATGCTCCGCCCCTCGTACGAGATCGTCCAGTAGTCGCCCTCGCGGCGAAAGACGGAGTCGGCTTGGAGAGCGGAAGCGGCCGTCACCGTCGCCGCCTCCACTCGTGGTTGCCGCGCCGGCACGCTCGGGTCCCAGACGAGGCCGAACACGCGGTGGCTGCCGGAGAGGCCTTTCAAGGCGACTTCCTCGCCCGCGTCGAAGTCGAATTCGCCGCTCGGCTCCGCGAGCCCGTGCACGAGCGAGGAGACGAGCACCTCGTTGCCCCTGGCATGTGCCGAGATCCTCGAGGCGAGGATCACGGTCTTGCCGAAGAAGCGCTTGCCCTCGCGGATCGGCTCACCGGTGTGAATTCCCATCCGCACTCGGATCGGCCGATCCGGGTGCTCCTCACGGTACGCCGCGAGCAAGCGCTGCACGGTGATCGCGTAACGAAGCGCCTCCGTGGCGCGCGGAAAGGCGAGCAGGAATCCGTCTCCCTGGACCTCGATCTCGCTGCCGCCATGGGCGCGAAGCTCGCCGCGGATGATCGCGTGATGCGTCTGCATCACCCGATGAGCTTCGGCGTCGCCGAGCTTCTCGGTCATCTCCGAGAAGCCCTCCATGTCGCTGAAGACGAGCGTGACGGTGCCGTTCGGCGCCGTCGCGCGTCGCAGGTCGATCGAGCCCCGCGCCTCGATCGAGGCCGTCACGAGGTCGATCGAAGAGCGAACCTTTCCAGGCTCCACACCCTCCGCCTCGAGCTTCGCCGTCAGCGCTTGATCGGCGATCCGATTCATCTCGAGACGACGCGCGCCTTCGACGGCCGACGCGAGGAGCGAAATCGCGCGCTTGCGGTCGCCTGGCGCGGCGCGAAGGAGCAGCAGGCGACCGTACTGGTACTGCGTGAGCACGAGCAGCGCCGGCACCCGCTCGTGCATCGCCAGCGCATCCTCGAAGTGCCGAGCCGCGTCGTCGAGCCTCGAGAGCGCCCGCGCAAGAAGCCCGAGGTAAAAGGAGCCCGCGCCGATGCTGTGGACGAAGAGCACCCCGACGCGGCTCGCGTACGGCAGGAGCATGCCGTAGAGGACCTCCGCCGACCGCACATCGCCGACCGTCGTGACGGCGGAGGCGAGCAGCGAGATACACGCGCACCAGAACGCATCGCGCGGGAGCGCGCGGAAGTCGTTCCGCGCGAAGCGGTCGATCGCCTTCTTCGCGCCGGACACGTCACCGGCCTCCGCGTAGAGGAATGCCGAGGCGCATCCGAGATACGGATGAGAGAACTCGCGGAGCCCGCTGTGGACCTCGCGGAAGACCTTGCTCGCCTCTTCGATCCGTCCCCATTGCCAGAGGAGACGCGTGCGCTGGGTAGCGAACGCGTAGAGGCTGACGCGGTTCTGCTCTCGCCCCGCCTGCGCGGCTTTGTCGACGAGCCGCGCCGCTTCGGACGCGGGGAGCTGCAGCATGGCAGCCCCCGCCGCGCACCCGTCCGCCACCCAGCCGACATAGGCGCTGAGCCCCTGACGGGTCCGCTGGAGGTCGGCGAGCGCTTCCTCCGCCTGCTGGTCGCCTTCGGAGACGAGGGCGAAGTAGCGGAGCACACGCGGCATCTCCGAAAGTCCCTCGTCGCCGAGCTCCCGCGCGAGTTGGATCGCCTCGTCGAGGCTCGCCAAGCGCTCGTCCCCGCCGTCCGGGTTCCATCGCGCCCAGACGTTGGCGACGAGGACGAGCGCGAGGATCCTCTTGTCGCCGACCCGCCGGGCCATCGCGAGCGCCTCGGTGGCGAGCGCTTCGCACTCGGCCCGCCGAGGTGAGAAGGCGAGAGCGGCCGCGAGGCGCCCGAGGGTGAGCGCGCGCAGGGCGCTGTCCTCGCGTGGCAGCGCCGCGAACGCCCGTTCGAGGACGGCGATCTGCTCGTGGTCGACCTGCCCCGTGGTGTTCTCGACCGCGCGTCCAGAGTAGGCGAGCGCGGCACGGGCGAGCTGCTCGTGCGTGCCGACGCGCGCGCTCAGCTCGATCGCCTGCCGGATCGTCGCCTTCGAGCGCGTCCACTCGCCCGCGTCCCACTCGACCTGACCGAGGCGAAGCAGCAGCTCGCAGTGTTGCCCGTCTTCGGCTCGTTCGGCGAGAGCGAGCACGCGAATCGCGCGGCGGTAGAGCGCGGCAGCTTCCTCGAACGCCATCTGGCGCGCGGCATGCTCGGCTCCGAGCATCGCGTAGCGTACGGCGCGGCCGGCGTCGGTCGCGGGGACCGCTTCGAGGAAGTGGTGCGCGAGCTCCGGCAGGTGCGGCTCGAGGTCGTCGGCGTGATGCGTCTCGAGCGCCTCTGCGATCCGGCGATGAAGCTGCACGCGCTCGCCGGTGCGGACCTCGCCGTAGAGCGTCTCGCGAACGAGCGCGTGGGAGAAGCGGTAGCTGCCGGCGTGAGTCCGGTCCTGCTCGACGATCCGTGCCCTCGCCGCTTCGTCGAGCAAGACGAGAATCGTGTCGAGCTCCACGCCGGCGACGGCGGGCAGGAGGCGTGCCTCGAATTCGCGTCCGATCGCGGACGCGACCGTGAGCGCTTCGCGGCAGGGATCGCTCAAGCGGGCGAGCCGCCGGCCGATCACGTCGCGAATGCCTTCCGGCAACCCCATCTCCTCGACGCTCATCGCGCTCGTCCATCGGCCACGTTCGCGCGCGACGATCTTTTCCTCGACGAGATGCCGAAGGGTTTCCTCGATGAAGAACGGATTTCCTTCGGTTTCGCTCGACACGGCGCGCACGAAGGACGCCGGAACCTCTTCGCCGGCGAGCGTCGTGACGAGCGCGGCGACCTCGTCCTCGCTCATGCCGCGGAGGAGAACGCGCTCGAACACGCGTTCGCGCCGGAGCGACGGCAGAACCTCTGCGAGCGGATGGCCGTGCTGGACGTCGACGTCGCGATAGGTGCCGATGAGGAGCAGGCGGCTTCCGCCCATCTGCCGGGCGAGGAATTGGAGCAGCAGGAGCGACGGCTTGTCCGCCCAATGCAGGTCATCGAGAACGAGGACGAGAGCCTGCGATTCGGCGACGCGCTTGAGGAACGTTGCGACGGCGTCGAAGAGCCGGAAGCGTGCTACGTCGCCCTCGATCGCCGGCGGGTCGGCGAGGTCCGGGATCCGCTCGCGAATCTCCGGGACGATCTGAGCGATGAAGGACGCACCTCCGCCGAGCTCCGATTCGAGGCGTGCCGTGTCCCGTTCCTGCAGCCAAGCGCGAATGATCTGCACCCACGGCCAGAACGCGGGCGCGGCCTCGCCCTCGTGACAGCGCGCGAAGAAGACCCGCGCGCTTCGCGTCTCGGCGTAGCTCGCGAATTGGGTGACGAGACGCGTCTTGCCGATGCCGGGCTCGCCCGCGACGAGCGCGAGACGCCCCCGGCCGCTGAGCGCTTCTTCGAGGCTCTTTCGCAGGCGGCCGATCTCCGCCTCGCGCCCGACGAACCGCGCCGAAGCGTCGTCTGCGGCTTCGTCGTCGGCTTCCTCGCTCGCGTCCGTGACGGCGCTGCCCTTGGCGAGCACTTCGCGCAACGCCTCGCGCACGGAGGCGGCCGTGTGGAAGCGATTGTCCGGCGACTTCGCGAGGAGCTTCAAGACGAGCGCGTCCAGGGCCGGCGGGATCAGCGGGTTTCTTCGCGACGGCGATTCCGGGTTCGCGCTGATGTGGCGCGAGATCACGTCGGCGACGCTGTCGCCCTCGAACGGCGGGCGGCCGGTGAGAAGCTCGTACAGGCTCGCGCCGAGCGAATAGAGGTCGCTTCGCGCATCGAGGTGCCGGCCGAGCGCTTGCTCCGGAGACATGTAGAGCGCGGTGCCGACCGTGATGCCCTCGAGACTCGCTTCGGGGCGTCCGAGCGTTCGCGCGAGACCGAAGTCGCCGAGCTTGGCGAAGCCGTCCTCCGTCAACCACACGTTTTCGGGCTTCACGTCGCGGTGAACGATGCCGTGCGCGTGGGCGTGCTCGAGCGCCTGGCAGATCTGTTCGACGAACCTGAGCGCGTCGTCGATCGGCATGCGGTGATCGGTCGTGCGCAAGAGCCGTCCGCTCAGCGTGCCGCCCGCCATGTACTGGCTGACGATGTAGGGCACCCCGTTCTCTTCGCCGCTATCGTGCACCGGCACGATCCGCGGATGGTCGGAGAGCCGAGCGACGGCGCGGGCTTCAGCCATCACCGCGGCGCGCCCGTTTTCGTCGAGCCCGGCGGTGCGGATGAAGGCGATCGCGACGTCGCGATCGAGGCGCGTATCGCGAGCGAGATAGACTCGCTTGCGCACGCCTTCGCCGAGGAGCCGGCGCACGCGATAGCGCCCTCCGGCGAGCGCGGTCGGCGTCGACTGGGAGAGAGCGGCTGCATCTTCGCTCGTCGCAGTGGGACCGGCGACGGCGAGTGCGATCGCAGATTCGAGGTACGGCCGTGACTCGCGCGTCACGTTGAGCTTCGGATCGATCTTCCGGCCGATGCCCTCGATCACCATCAGCGCGATGTTGGCGATCGTGAACGTCGCCTCGAAACGGACGCCGTGCCGGCGGACGATCTCGTAGAGCCCGACGAGGAAGCCCGTGAGCTGCACGTCCTCGAACGGGCGATCGTGGAACTCGGCGACGTGGGCGACGACGTCGCTCTCGTACTTCGCGTAATCGCGGACGCGCTTCGCCTCCGACTGTTCGGCGATCCAGCGCGCGACCTCGACGCCCATCCCGCTGACGATGTAGTAACAGAAGAAGGCGTAGCGAGTGCGGTCGTTCTCATCGAGGCGGCCGACCAGCCCGAGATCGAACACGGCGATGCGGTTCGCCGGCAGGAACAGCACGTTGCCCGGATGGAGATCCGCGTGAACGAGGCCGTGCTGGAAGATCATCTGTACGATCGCTTCCGTGCCCTTGCGCGCGACGAACTCGGGGTCGCTGCCGACCGCGAGGATCTCGCCGTCCTTGACGCCGTTCACGAATTCCATGGTCAGCACGCGGTCGCTGCACAGGTGCTCGACGAGCGTCGGAAAGAAGACGTGCGAATCGGCCTCGAAGTTCTTGCGGAAGGCGCGGTTGTTCTCCGCCTCGATGCGGAAGTCGAGCTGCTCCTCCACGGCACGACAGAACTGGCGCACCGCCTCGCGCGGGCTGATCAGCGAGTAGGTGGTGAAGAAAGAAAGGATGCGCGCGACGAGCTCGAGGATCGAGCGGTCGAGGTGCACCGTCCGCACGATGCCTGGACGCCGCACCTTGACGGCGACGACGCGCGACGAAAGGCCCGGCGGGAGCTCCGCATCCTGCAGAATCGCGCGGTGGACCTGAGCGACGGATGCCGAGGCGACCGGCTGTTCTTCGATCTTCGCGAAGATCTCCTCGAGCTTCCGCCCGAAGTCCTCCTCGAGCGAGCGCCGCACGTCGGCGAATCGAAACGGCGCGACCCGGTCTTGCAGAGCGGTCAGGGGAGTCGTCGCTTCGTGCGAGAAGATGTCCGGTCGAGTGGCGGCGATCTGACCGATCTTGATGAAGGTGGCGCCGAGCCGCCGGAATAGAAAGGCGAACGACGAGCCAAGCCCGCCGCGAACGCTCCGCCGAGCGGCGCAGACGAACGGCAGCGCGGCGCACACGACCGCGAGCCAGAACGCGATCTGCGAGCAGCGGAGGGTGAGCCGCACGAGCCAGACGATGCGGCTCGACGAGGCATTCGTGAGATCGAGCTCGCGTGCTGCCATCATCGTCATCCGAGGTCGCTCAAGAGCTCTTCTGGCGTCAGCTCGGCGGCGGACTTTCCACCCGCGAAGGTCATGAGTCCCGCCTGCTCGTAATAGCGTTGCACGCGAGGCGTGAGGAGGCCGATGTACTCGAGATTCGGCACGAGTCGCTTGAACATGGTCGTCCGGAATTTCTGCATGTAGGGGACTTGCTGAAAGACTTCGTCCCACTCGGTTCGGCTGAGGCGGCCCTCGAACCATTCCTCGTAGACCTCGTGGGCGAGGAAGCGGTTTCGCATGAGGAGCGCGATCTCGATAGCACCAGTCCTCGCGCTCGCGCCGCTCGCGCTCGGAGAGCTCCTCGGCGAAGTGACGCCGGAGCGCGAGCACGCCGTAGTGCACGTGCCGCGCCTCGTCCTGGATGACGTAGCGGAGGAGCTCGCGAAGGAGCGGCTCGCCGGTCGAGGAGTAGATGAGACCGAAGGCGCCGAGCGCCAACCCTTCGACCATGATCTGCATGCCGAGGAACTTCATGTCCCAGCGTGAGTCCGTCATCAGCTGATCCAAGATGACGAAGAGATTGTCGTTCACCTGGTAGAGCTTGCCGAGCTTCGTCTCGAGGTAGCGGAAGAAGACTTCGACGTGCCGGCCCTCGTCCATCACCTGGGTCGAGCCGTAGAACTTGCCGTCGAGCCACTCGACGCTCTCGGTGACCTGGGCGGCGGCGTAGAGCGCGCCCTGCTCGCCATGGAGGAACTGCGAGAGGATCCACGAGGCGACGGAGTGCGTGAACTCGCGCTTCTCACGAGCATTCAGATGGAAGCCACGCTCTTCGAAGACCTCGAAGGGCACGAAGTCCCTGGCCAGGACCGGCGTCTCCGGATTCAGCGGATCGACGTCGATCGACCAGTCGAGATCGGTCTCCGCATTCCACTGGTTCGCGACCGCCCTTCGGTAGAGGTCGTACATCTCGGGAAACTCGTGCCGGTATTCGAAATCGAAGAAGGCGCTGTGGCGCGCCGGCATCGCGACCGGTGCGCGGAGCTTGCCCTGCTTGATGAGGAGCCCTCGAGCGACGGACGGCATCATCTGCAGGAGCACCTTCGGATTGTGCACCGTGCGGGCGACGCCGATCGCCTCGACCGCATCGTCATAGCGGCGGCGGACGCCGATGGGGGCGCTGGAGAGAAGCCAATTCGCGAGGCGGTCGATCATTCTCGAAAGCTCCGTCACCGTCCGACGACGACGAGATCGCTCGTCGGGTAAGAGCAGCAGGCCAAGATGAATCCAGCGTCGCGCTCGACGTGGCTCAGACAATTCGGCTCGTCCATCACCACGCTGCCGGCGGCGGTCTCGAGCTTGCAGGCGCCGCACCCGCCCATGCGGCAGCTGAAGTCGAGCGCGACCCCTGCCGCGAGCGCCGTCTCGAGGATCGGTTCTTCAGGCGTCGTGCGGATCTCTCGGCCGCTCCGCTCGAAGCGCACGCGGAACGATTCCGACGGCCGCGGCGCGAGGCCGCGCGCGGCGTATTCGAAGCGCTCGAGCCGGACGTTCGCGCTCGGCACTCCAGCGGCGGCGAGCGCCGCCGTGACGCTCTCCATCATCGGCCGCGGACCGCAGACGAGATACGAGGCGTCGCGGTCGCCGCCGCCGAGGAGCTCGATCACCGCGTCGCCGCCGAGCGGGCCGGTGGCGCCGCGCCAAGTCTTCGGGCGGCGCGTCGAGCGCGTAGATGACGGTGAAGCGCTTCGGGAAACTCCTGCGCGAGCGCGTCGAGCTGCGCATGGAAGGCGATCTCGTCCTCGGTGCGGTTGCCGTAGAGGAGCACGACCCGGCTCTCCGGCTCACCGAGCAGGATCGCTTCGGTCATGGCGAGGAGGGGGGTGATGCCGATGCCGCCCGCGATCATCACGTATCGCCGCAGCGCCGCCGGGTCGGGCCGAACCGTGAAGCTCCCGCTCGGCTCGGCCGCGGCGATCGTTTGGCCGGCTCTCAGGTGCCGCGCGAGATGGCCTGACACCCGTCCCCCGGGGACGTGCTTCACCGTGATCGAGGGACCCGCGCCGGGCGCGCATGGAGAACGAATAGCAGCGCCGGTGGGTGACGCCGTCGATTTCGACGAGCAGGGTCAGATGCTGCCCGGGCAGGTACTCGAGCGCGCGGCCGTCCGCGGGCTCGAGAAAGAACGTCGAGGTCGATGGGGCTTCGCGGACGACCCCGGTGACCCGAAGGAGCCGCCACTCGCGTCCCCTCGCGGAACGACCCCAGCGGCGGCTCGGGCTCCGGATCTCGAAGGGCGGCTCGGGCCTCGCCGTCAGGCCGACCAGCGCGGTCCAGGCGGCCGAAAGGACGCCCGAACGGGCGACGCCCCCCTCGAGATCGTGCTGCCATCGACCCTCGGGCGCCAGGTTCGGCGGGGAATCGCTACATCCGGCTGGGCGATTGGCTTTTTTTGACGGAACCGGCTCAACGCGCGCCGCGACGTAGCGTTGCCCGGCGCAGTCTAGCGCCCCGCCTTCGAGTGATGAGGCAAGGAGAACGCGGATGATGCGAAGCGTTAGTGCGGGATTGGTGCGCGTGATCGCGCGACACCCCGGGTGGGTCCTCGCGGCGATTCTCGCCTGCACGGCTCCTGCACTGTACTTCGCGAGCGGGGTGATCCTCGACAGCTCGCCGGAGCGCCTGGTCCAGCGGAGCGACCCCGAGGCAATCTATTACGACGAGATCCGCGATCTCTTCGGCAAGGAGGAGGTCGACGCCGTCGTCGTCGTGGCCGACGACGTCTATCGGCCGGCGACGCTCGACAAGATCCGTCGCCTCGATACCCGCCTCGCCGCGATTCCCGGCGTCGAACGCGTCGAGAGCTTGGCGAGCCTCGAAGTCGTCCGTTCCGGCGTCGACGGGAGCCTCGAGTTCGGCAACCCGATTCCGACCGCACACGGCGGGGCGAAGGACGTGGCGTCGCTCGTCCGTGACAACCCGCTCCTTCGTCCGTTCGTCGCGCGTGACGGCAGAGCGACGATGCTCGTCGTCGCCTACCGCACCATGCCGGATCACGAGTTCGTCGAGTCCGGGATCGTCGAGCGCGTGAAGGCGGTTCTCGCGGACGAGCAAGGGCCGGAAGAGCTGCATCTCATCGGTTCCCCGTCTCTCCGCGTCGCCTCCGCCCGAATCATGGCGCGGGACATGAACGTCTTCGTTCCCGTTTCCACGCTGACGATCGCGCTCGTGCTCCTCGTCTGTTTCCGCAGCATTCGCGGCGTCGTCGTGCCGCTCGTCACGGTCGGCATCGGGATCGTCTGGATGGTCGGTTTGATGGGGTTTCTCGACGTGCCGATCGACATCGTCGGACTCCTGCTGCCGTCCCTGCTCCTGGCGATCGGCAGCGTCTACGCAACGCACATCGTAGCCGCGTACTACGACGAAGCTCAAAAGGGCGGTTCCCGCGCTGAAATCGTCATACGGATCCTGGGGCACGTCGGTCCGCCGGTGATCGTCACCGCATTCACCACGCTCGTCGGCTTCGCCGCGCTCGCGGCGTATCGCATTCCGGCCATTCGAGGCTTCGGCGGCTTCGCCACGTTTGGAGTCGCAGCTCTGTTCATCCTTTCGCTGACGTTCACGCCCGCGCTCCTTGCGGTCCTGCCGCTGCCCCGGCGCCGCGGCGCGACCGTCGAGCGCGAATGGCCGTGGCTTCGCCGACTCCTCGATGGGCTGTCCGAGTTCGACGAGCGGCATCGCCTCCCGCTTCTCGCGGTGAGCGCCGCACTCGTCGGCGCCCTCGCCTGGGGCATTCCGAAGATCGAATTCGATACGGATTTCTCGCGCTACTTTGCCGAAGGGTCGGCCGAGCAGCTCGCCGTCGCAGCCTCGAACGAGCACCTCGGCGGCAACATCAATTTCCTGGTGGCAATCGAAGCGACGGCCGGCGGCTCGCTGACGGGTCTCGCCGAGTTGCGCAGCCTCGAGGCGCTGCAGCGCTTCATCGACGAGATTCCGGGCATGACGCGCGACCTCTTCGATCGTCGACGTCGTGAAGCTCGCGAATCGCGCCCTTCACGACGACGACCCGGCGAAGCTCGAGCTGCCGGGCGCCGACGACGCGGTTCAGCAGCTCCTTCTACTCGTCCCGCCCGAGGCGACCGAGCGTTTCGTCCTGGCCGACGGCTCCCGCGCCGTCATCCGGGTGCGCTCTTCGGTGCAGAATTCCACCGCCCTCGGCGGCGCCCTCGCGCGAATCGAAGCGCGCGGCGCGGAGCTCTTCGGCAAGGAGGCGAGCGTCGCGACCACGGGCGCGATTCCGCTCATGTACGGCGCGGCCGACCGGCTCGCGAGCGGCCAGGTGGCGAGCCTCGCGATCGCGCTCGTCTTCATCTTCCTGACGATGGCGGGGTATTTCGGCTCGGTTCGCCTCGGGCTCGTGGCGATGTTGCCGAACCTCCTGCCGATCGTTCTGTATTTCGGCGTTCTCGGCTGGGCCGGCATCCCGATCAGCCTCTCGACGGCGCTGATCGCCTCCGTCGCGCTCGGTCTGGGCGTCGACGAGGCGATCCATCTGCTCTCGGAATTCAACCACCGGCTCCGCCTTCACGGCGACCAGCGCGCGGGCGATCGCGGAAGCGATGGCGACGACCGGCCCGCCCGTCGTCTTCACGACGCTCGCACTCACGGCGGGCTTCTTCACCCAAGTGCTGTCCGGCTTCGCGCCGATCCAGCAGTTCGGCTACCTGACCGCGCTGAACATCGGCACCTCGCTGCTCGCCGACCTGTTCCTGATGCCCGCCTTCGTCTCGTTCGTGCGCTTCGGTGGGGTCGCGGATCCGTCGCTAGACGGTCTCGCTCGGCCCCATCTGGCATCGCTTGATCGAAACTGACGCCCCTCTCGACGAAAGGAGATCGAACGTGAACGCAGTCAGCATTGCTTCCGAGCTCCGCAACGACGGATCGGAAAAGGTGAGAAAGTTGCAAGCCCAGACCGCCGGCCTTCAGCGCGTGTCACTCAGGGCCTTCGAGCAGCAAAACGCCCTCCTGGACCGCGCCGAGCGAGAGGCGAGCCCGGGGACGCAGCGCGTGCTCGAAGCCATGGAGCGCATGCACGTCGACTTCAACGCGCGGATCGCCGTGAAGATGGGAGCGCTCCTCGACCGGAGCGAGGAGGAGCGGAAGCGAACGTACGTCCGCTATCTCGTGCAGGCTTGGTACCACACGCAGTTCACGCCCGAGTTCGAGCGCATGTTCGGCGAGCGCTTGAAGGACCATCTCGCCGCCGACACCTCGCGGTTCGACGGCGGGAACAAGTTCATCCGCTTGATCGAGGAGGGCGCGGACGAGGAGCTCGGCCACGAGCTCTGGGCCCTCCAAGACATCGAGCGGGTGGGAGGCCCGGATACCATCGACCTCCGCGGCGACGTGTTCCCCGAGACGCGTGCCCTCGTTCGGAGCCAGTTCGACCGCTTGAACCGGCTCAACTTCAAGGGCTTCCTCGGATACTCGTTCTACCTCGAGTCGTATGTCGCCAAACATTCCGGCGGGCAGACCGAAGCGCTCAAGGCGCTCGGCGTCGCGGAAGATCAGCTTTCGTTCATCCGTAACCACCGCCTCGTCGACCAAGGACACGCGGTCGACAACATCGAGCTTCTGAACTTCCTCCTCGTGGACGACGGCGACGTCGAGGAAGTGCTCGACAACATGGAGCTCATCCACTGCCTCTATTCCCGGATGGCGGAGCGCTGCTTCGAGTAGGAGGACGCCATGGCCATTTCCGTCAGAATCGCCGAGACCGCCGTCGACGTCGACGCGGTCCTCCGACTCCGCCACCAGGTGTACGTCGAGGAAGAGAATCGCTTCGTGCCGCAGCCCGGCGGCGTCTTCTTCGATCGCTTCGATTGCTTCCCGTCGACGAAATCGATTCTCGCGCGCGATCTGTCCCTCCCGGGCTCGCCGCCGATCGGCGCCCTGCGCTTCGCGACCTCGACGCCGGTCGGGCTGCCGTGCGATTCCTTCTTCGACTTCTCATCGGTGACCGCGGGGCTGGACGGCGGTGTCGCGACGATCGGCATGCTCGCGGTCGCGCGCCAATTCCGGCACACGATGGGCGTCGTCTTGGGGATGTGCGGTTTCGCCGCGCGCGAGATACGCCGCCGGGGGGGCCGGCACATCGTCGCGCCCGTTTCTCCCGACATCGAGCCGGTCCTCCGCGCGCTCGGCGGGCGCCAGGTAGGCGACGTCATCCATCACGGCAATCCCCCGGTGGTGATGACGCCGCTGCACATCGATCTCGAGGGCCTCTCCCCGTATTTCCGCGAGACCATCGTGGATCCGCGCAATCCCCTCTTCGACGATCTCAGCGAGCGGAGGCTCTTTCGCCACGACGAGACAGTGATCCGCGAGGGCGATCAAGGCGACGAGGCGTACATCGTGATGCGAGGCAGCGTGCGCGTGATCGACGGCCAGCCCGAGAGCGGCCGCTTGATGGGGCTCCTCGGCCCCGGACACATCATCGGCGACATCGCGCTTCTCGACGGGGGCGTTCGGAGCGCTTCGGTGGTCGCGCATTCCAAGATCCTCGACCTCGCGGTCGTGCCGAAAGCGGAGTTTCAGAGCCGGCTCGCGGCCGATGGCGACTTCTGCCGGCAGATGGTGCAGATCCTAGGCGCGCGTGCGCGGAAAGCGATGCTCCACCTGCCGCCCGATTCTCTCCTCGAATTCGATCAGGCGACGCTGATGGCGAACGTGATGCTGGAGGTGTCCGTCGGCGGCACCAAGCCCGTGGACCGTGGATGGCTGGCCGCCGAGTGCGGACTTCGAACAGAGGACCTCGAAACGACCGTCGGCGAATGGGAGGCGAGCGACATCGTCCGTCGGAAAGAGTACTTGATCGAGGTCGTGAACCTGGCCGCGCTGATGGAGCGGGCGAACCGAGTTCCCGACCAGATGCCCGCCAAGGTGCGCTTGCGTAGCGTCGCGTGAAAAGGCTCCACCTCTTCGAGATTGAGGATCAAGCGTGGTGCCCGGAATGGCTGCGCGAAGGCATCACCGGATATCTGCGCTTCACGCTGCAGGTCATTCGTCCGTATGCGCCGCTGCTGCCGCGCCTGACGAGCGCGATGCGCGAAGCGAATGAGCGCGAGATCCTCGATCTTTGCTCCGGCAGCGGCGGTTCCTGGCCGCATCTGTTGCCGGCTCTCCAGAAGAGCTCGGGTTGCGAACGCGTTGCCCTCACGGACAAGTTCCCGAATCCGACCGCCTGGCGAGGAATTCACGATCTGGCGCCGTCGGTCGTGACCCTCGAGCCGAAGCCGGTCGACGCGACGAGGGTGCCGAGCGAAAGGAGGGGCTTCCGTACGGTCTTCACCGCCTTTCACCACTTTCGGCCGGAGGCTGCGCTGGAGCTCCTCGCCGACGCCGTGCGGAGCGGCCGAGGCATCGCGATTTTCGAGTTCACTCACCGCGGAGCGCTGGCGATCGCACTCATGCTCCTCACCGGCATCGTATGCCTCGTTGTCACGCCCTTCATCCGGCCGTTTCGCTGGTCACGGCTTTTCTGGACCTACGTCGTTCCCGTGATTCCCGTGGCCGTCACCTGGGACGGCCTCGTCTCGTGCCTTCGCACGTACGATCCGAACGAGCTTCGCTCACTCGCGCAGAAAGCGGATCCGCAGGGAACGCACTCTTGGGACATCGGTACCGTGAGGTCGATCGCGAACCCGGTCCCCGTCACCTATCTCATCGCTCGTCCGCTCGCCCGACGCGCGTCTGCGACCACGAGCGCGGCCTGACCGTCGCGCATGCGTGACACGAAGAGGACGAAGGCTGCGGTGCAGAGGACGGTCGAGGCGAGAATGCCCGCGCGCGGAAAATCATCCGGGACTTCCGCGAAGAGCGCGAGATACGTCGCCGCGCCGAGCATGTAGACGTAGGTGCCCGACTGCGAGGCGACGCCGAGGAGGTCGCGATAGGGAAGCGCGTACGCTCGCGGCGGTACGCTGCGCTCGAGCGCGGCGCCGAGCCGCTGGTTGACGAGGACGATCGCGAACGCCGTCAGGAACCACCCCGCGTAGTTCGAGAGCGGCACGCCGAAGTGAATGCCGTCCGCAGCGTAGTGGTAGAGGTCGCCGAGATACCAGTAGCGCCCGGCGAGCGTCACCGGATCCATCACCACGTCGAGCCACATGACGAGGAGCGCCGCGAGCCAGAGGACGCGCGCCGAATCGAATGGCGCGCCGGAGAGAGCCCGCGCGGCCGAGAACCCGAAGTACGTGAGGCAGGCGATGCTGACGGACGCGAAGAGCGGCACGCCGCCGAGCTGGAGCTCTCCGACGAATTGGTCGGAGTGGTAAGAATAGAGACCGTACGGGAACCCGGTGCGGATGCTCGACGCTTCGGAAAGCCAGGCGAGCGTCGTGCCGGTCGCGAGCCAGATCGCGGCGCGCGGCGCGCCGCGCTCGGCGGTCGCGAGGATCAGGAACGCGACGAGATTCGCAATCGTCGAGGGGCGGTTCGTGACCATCAAGAAGAGCGCGTCCATCGTTTCGTCCCGGGTTCTCTCGCACGCGTAGGGTCAGCCGAAGCGAAGCGAGCCTGACCCTCTCTTCGAGATCGTCGCCGGGAGCCCCCCGGCGGGGTGGAGCGTCGGCACGTAGCGGAGCCGCGGCGGCGTCGAATCGAGCGACCAGCGGTAGTCGCGAAGCAGCGTCGAGGCGACGATCTTCGCTTCCATCTTGGCGAACGCCTCGCCGATGCAGAGGCGGGGGCCGCCGCCGAAGCCGATCAGCGCATACGGCACGGCGCGGTCCTCACGTCTCGGCGCGGCGAACCGGTCGGGATCGAAGCGATCGGGCTCGGCGAAGAGCTCCGGCAACCGATGCGTCGCCCACGGCGAGAACATCACCAGGGTGCCCGCCGGCAGGAGGAAACCGGCGTGCTCGACGTCCGCGACGACGCCGCGCTGGAGGACCGTGATCGGCGGCCAGAGGCGCTCGATCTCCTTCAAGACGCAGTCGAGGAACTCGAAGTGCTTCACGTGTTCGAGCTCGAACGGTCCGTCGCCGACGACCGCGCGTTGCTCGGCGGCGAGACGCTCGTGCGTCTCCGGGTGCCGGTGGAGAGCCTCGAGAAAGCTCGTCAGCATCGACGTCGTCGTCTCGTGGCCGGCGAACATCAGGATCACCGCTTGCTCGACGAGATCGTCTTCGGAGAGCGCGTCGCCCGACTCGTCGCGCGCGGCCATCAAGAGCCCGAGCGCGTCGTCACCGGGCTCGTCGCGACGCGCGCGGACCACTCCGCGGAGATACGCGCGGAGCTCGTCGCGTGCGCGAACGCCGCGGCCGTAGCGCGTCCAGCCCCAGCTCGTCCGCGGGAACGCCGTCAGCGCGCCCGCCAGGCGGTCGTTCAGTCGGCTCAGCCGCTCGATCTCGACGTCACCGCGGACCCCAAGGATGAGCCGCGCCATGATCTCGAAGGTGAGGCGGCGAAAGCGATCGTACATCGCGCCGCGCCCCTCGCTCGCCCACTGCTCGACGTGCGCTCGCGCGGCGGCGCGCATCACTTCGAAGTAGCGATTCACGCCGCGCTGGTGGAACGCCGGCGTCATTAGCTTCCGATTCCGCGCGTGCACCGGCCCGTCCTGGAAGAGGAGCCCGTCACCGAGGAGCGGCGTCACCTCGGCGTAGCCGCGCGCGTGCGAGAAGCATTCACGCGCGTCCGCGAGGATCAGGCGGTTCGCCTCGGCGCCAATCAGCGCCACGTGCTCGCGACCGAAGAAGCGAAAGCGGAAGACCGAGCCGTGACGCCGGTATCCTTCGAGCAAGAAGCGACCGGGATGCGAGAGCAGTGAAAACGCCGCACCGAGCCACGGTAGCGTGGGAAGCTCGGGGATCATTCTCAGCCAAAGCTCCAGCGGAAGTCGACCGTGAACGTCGGCTCGTCATGCAACGGGATCGCCACATAGTTGCCGGGCAGGAAGGGCTGGTCGATGATGACGAGCCCGTCGCTCTCGCCGCTCAGGTTCTTCGCGTTGAGCACGAGCCGCCAGCGTCCGCCTTCGTCGAGGAAACCGAGGCGCAGGTTCAGCCGCGCGGTCGCATCTTGGTAGCTCACGGGGTCGAGATCGGTGTCGAGGTAGGCCCCGCTTCGATAGAGCAAGTCGGCGCCGAAGAGCCCTCGTACATTCCAGGATGGGACCAAAGGAAACACGACCGAGGGATACAGGCTCGCCGACCACCGCGGCGCGTAGGGCAGATCGCGGCCGCCGAGATCCTGGAATTCCTCTTCGGAGCCGACGATCGGACTCCCCTCGGGAAAGCGGTCGAATTTCGCGTCGGCGAGCCCGACCCCCCCGGCAATCGCCACGCCATCGAGGGGTGGCAACCATTGCCAGTCGAGCTCGAAGCCGCGCGAGGTCGCCTGCTCTGCGTTCGCCGAAGTGAAGGTCACGCCGGTGAAATTCTTCACCTGCAGGTCGTCGAGCTCGGTCCAAAAGCCGGTCGCGTTGACCGTCATCGCATCGTCGAGAAGCCGCGACTTGACGCCGGCCTCGTACGACGTCGCTCGTTCCGCCTCGTAGCGAAGGTGATCATCGTTCACCGCGATCTTGTCGAAGCCGCCCGGCTTGAAGCCGCGAGTCACGGTCGCGAAGAGCGTGATCTCGTCGTTCCAGTAGTGGCTCAAGGCGAGCTTCGGCGAGAAATCGGTCTCGTCGAGCTCGAGATGCGTCGCGAAGTCTCGCTGCTTGAACAGCACGGCGCCGACCCCGACGCCTTCGAGCTTGCGCGAGAACATGTCCGCTTCTTGCGTGTGGAACGCGAGACGTCCACCGAGCGTCACGTCCCAACGTTTTGCCGCGTGCCAGATCGTCTGGAAGAAACCGGCGATCGAAACCGACTCGTGCGCCGTCTCGACGAGGTAGCGCTCGCGCTCGAGCGCGTCGGGGATCAGCTGGAGACCGAGTAAGCTCGCCGGCGGCCCGCGCAGCACGTCCGGCAGCGAGACCGGACCGATGAGTTCGTCGAGTACGGCGATCGTCTCGGGCGGAAGCGAAACGAGGCGACCGCCGCCGCTCGGCTCGACTTCGGCGCCGGCTGCGAAATACGCAAGCGCACCGTTCAAGTCCGCGTCGAGCCCGCCGCCGATGGTCGAGTCGGTACGGTCCGCGAATAGCCCACCGAGAAAATCGAGCCCTTCACCCCATCCGAACGGCGGCGGCATCGAGCCCGCGGCACGGAGCTCGAGCGAGAACTGCTCGTACGGGTTCGCGTCATTGGAGAAGAGGCGGGCGAGAGGGATCGGAGAAATGTCGGGATCGGCCAAGAAGGGATTCTCGATTCGCGACCAGGCACCGATCGCCGTGAGCTCGAGGTCGTGGACGGCACCGACATGGCCGACCGACCAAACACCCTTGGTCGAGACGGCGTAGGCGCGTCGTCCCGAGGATTGTTGCACGTCGATCGCAGCGCGCCCGTCGAACTCGTCAGCCTCGGTCTCGGGGTCGAACGCGCGGAAGATCTCGAGCGACCTCGGGCTCGCCGTGTGAAGTTGAAGCGGCAAGCCTTGCGCGTCCTGATGAGAAGCCCATGCCGTCAGCTTCACCTCGACTCCATTCGAGGGCCGCCAGAGGAGCTTCAGCCGGCCCGCGAGATCGTCGACGTCGTTCTCTTCGCCTCGCGTGGTGTTGAAGACGCCGATCTCCTGGCTCTGCGCGCGGAAAGCGAGGCGCGCGGCGAGCACGTCGTCCACGAGCGGAAACGTCACCGCTCCTTCCGCGCGCCTCTCCTCGAGAGAGCCGAGAGAGAGCGTCAAGTAGCCGCTCGTGTCGAACGTGGGCTCCGCCGTCGTGAAGTTCAGTAGCCCCGCGACGGTATTTTTCCCGAAGAGCACGCCTTGCGGCCCGCGCAGCACCTCGAGCCGCTCCAGGTCGAAGACCGCGTCCTGTGCATACGTCGAGCGACCATACGGGACGTCGTCGATCTGCAAGCCGACCGAAGGCTCGACGCCGATCCCGATCGGCGGCGTGCCGAAGCCACGGATGTTGAGGCTCGCGAAGAGCGAGGAGCTTTCATAGAGCTGCACGTTCGGCGCGTAGCGGAGGATCTCGCCGAGATCCGTGAGCCCGGCGGTCTGTACGAGGTCGCCGCCAATCGCGGTCACCGACATCGGGACCTTGAGGAGGGTTTGCTCGGTCTTCTGCGCGGTGACGACGATCTCCTCGATCGTGCGGGCAGGGGCAGATGGCGCGTCCTCGGCCATCGCCGACGACGCGATCAACAGCAAGCCGCGGGCGAGGCGGGCGGCGAAACTCATCGAGGCCGCTTGATACTCGAAGCGCGGGGCCGTGGAGAAGAACCCATTCGAGGCTCGAAATCCGTAGCGTGCTCCAGTTGCCAAGCTCGACTGAGCGACGCGCGATCGGATCTGGCGCCTCGCGGCCGGGGGGAAGACGAGTGAACCGCTACGAACCGTTCTCGGAGGTCGTCCGCGACGACCCCTATCCGTACTACGCCGCGCTTCGGGAGGAAGCTCCCATGTATTGGGCCGAGCAGGCCGAGGCGTGGTGCGTCTCGCGCTACGCGGATGCGCTGTTCGTGCTCCGGAACCCGGAGCTCTTCTCGTCGAGCGCGATGCGGTCGATGCTGATCGGAGCGCCGCCCGGTGTGGACCCGATGACGAACCCGATGGTGGCCCAGCGATTTCTCGCCATCGCGGAGGCGCTCCCCTTTTCCCTCGACTCGATCGCAATGGCGCGGAACCTGCTCTCGGAGGATCCTCCCCGACACGCGCAGCTCCGCCGGCTCGTGAGTCGCGCCTTCACGCCCGCACGCATCTCCACTCGGGAGGCTCGCGCGCGACAGATCGTAGACGGGTGCCTGGCGAAGCTTCGCGGCGGCGACGATTTCGACCTCGTCGCGGACCTCGCCGTCCCGCTCCCGGTCCTCATCATCGCCGAGATGCTCGGCGTCGAGCCCGAGCGTCTCGGTGACTTCAAGCGTTGGTCCGATCTCATCCTCGCGGGAACGAGCGGCTCGATCCGCGATACCGATCCGGTCACGAGCGGCCTCGTGGGCGCGATGAAGGCGTTCTCGGAGTACGTCGTCGGCGTGATCGCGGAGCGCGAGCGCTCCCCGGGCGACGACCTCGTGAGCCTCTTGATCGACGCCCAGGAGGGCGAGGAGGCATTGAGCGCCGCCGAGCTCGTGCTCTTCGTCATGCTCCTTCTCGTCGCCGGCAACGAAACGACGACGCACTTGATCGGCAATGCGACCCTCGCCCTGCTCGATCACCCGGCCGAGCTCGCCCGCGTCCGCGCCGACCGCGCCCTGGTGCCGAGCCTCGTCGAGGAATCGCTGCGCTGGGACGCCCCCATTCAGATGGTGCTTCGGCGCACGACCGCCGAGGTCGAAATCGCAGGCGAGCGGATCCCCGCCGATCGCCACGTGATCGTGCTCCTCGGCTCGGCCAACCGGGACGAGCGTGAATGGGGCCCGACCGCCGCCCAGTTCGACGCGGCCCGGAATCCGCAAGGCCAGCTCGGTTTCGGCTTCGGCATCCATTTCTGTCTCGGCGCCGCGCTCGCCCGACTCGAGGCGCGGGTCGCGCTCGACGCGATGCTCGACGAGCTGCCTCGCCTCGAGCGCTGCGATCTCGAGCTCCGCTACGTCGATTCGTTCCTGATGCGAGGACCGGAGCGACTGAAGCTCCGGCGCAGCGCGTAGCCGCGGGGGCTCAGCAAGGATCCAAGGGCGATCATGTCTCGCGAATCAGCGCCGTCAACGCGGAGCGGAGCTCCCGCCCCCGGTGGAATTTTCGTCGTACGATCAACCCGACCGCTTGACTCGCAAGCTTGAGGTCCGCGGGTTCGGCCTCCCGCATGAGCGCGTGGAGATCATCCCAGTCCTGGGGGCGATTTCGGTCGTCGCGCGCGAGGAGCTTCATTGCGATCAGGTGGCCAGTCTGTGCGATCGGCAGCGTGAGACGTCCCCAGGAGATCCGCTCCGCGTTCTCGACGATTTCGCGCTCGATGCCGCACGACGCGAAGAGCAGGTCCACGAGAGCTGTGCGCCTTCGAGGATCGGCACGGCGCACCCGTACGGTTGCCAATCGTTTCCGTGTCTCGTGCTCGATTAGGGACACGGCCTCGTAGCCGGCGCTCAATAGCCGGCGTACGACGTCTTCTGCTTCGGAGTCTCCGGTGACTGCGATCACGAGATCCACGTCGCGCGTCGTGCGCGGCTCAGCCCGAGCCCCGATCGCGATGCCTCCCACGATGGCCCAACGAACCCCGATCCGATCGAGCTCGGAAGCGATCGACGCGAGCGCGTCTTCGAGACGGTTCAGCCTCGCTTTCGCGGCCAAACCCCAGGTCTCCCGACCGCATCGCCACTTTCCGCACCTCGGCGGCGCTCGAGCCATTCGACGATCCGCGCCTCGATGGCTCGTCCGCTGGAGCCTGGGAAGCGACGGCGGAGCTTTGCCCGCAGCGTCGCTTCGCCGAACTCGTAGAGGTCGAACACCCAGCGTAGTCGCTCGCTCGCGGATTCACGAGCCATGGGACGACTATAGGGCGCATCCCAGACCTTGGCCAGGCGGCTGATGCAACGCTTCATGAAGGCGAAGTCGAGGCTCTCGCGCCGGCTCGGCTCGCTCGGAGCGGAGAAGATGCGGGCCATTTGCCGCGCGCTCGCGATTGCAACGGGCTGCAACTGACCGAGTTCTGGTAGAGTCGCTCACCGTGCCGATCGCGGAGGAGAAGTATCGGATCTTGCTCGAGGTCGCGGAAGCCGCGAACGCGCATCTCGAGCTCGCGGCCGTCCTCGAAGCGACCTTCCACGCGGTCCGGCGTTTCGTCGGCTTCGACATGATCTCGATCACGCGCATTCGAGAAGGCGCGCTCTTTCCGGCCGCCGCCTACATCGCCGGCGTGGAGCGGCAGGCCGGCGAATCCGGCGTCGAGGCCGTCATGCGCGGGCTGAAGGTCTCGCGCGAGGACGTGCCGTACGGCATACCGCTCGCGGGCTCCGTGACCGAGCACATCGGCAGGACCGGCAAAGCCTACGTCGCGCAAAACCTCGAGCGCGAGCGCCCGTATCCCGAAGACCCGCCGCTCCATCAGATCGGTGTCCAATCGTATGTGAGGACGCCGCTCCGCACCGGGGCGGGTCTGATCGGCGCGATGGTGATCTCGCGCATGACCGCGAAGAGCTTCACGGTCGAAGAGGTCGAGCTCCTCGAGGACGTCTCGCCGCCGATCGCGCTCGCCGTCGCGAACTCCTTCGCCTACGAGGAGATCCGCCGCCTGAAGGACCGGCTCGCCGCGGAGAACCAAGTACTCCGCGAAGAGATCGATCGCGAATCGATGTTCGAGGAGATCGTCGGCGCCTCGAAGGCACTGCGCCAGGTGCTCGCGCGTGTCGAGAAAGTCGCCGCCACCGAATCGACGGTGCTCGTCACCGGCGAGACCGGCACGGGTAAGGAGCTCGTCGCTCGCGCGATCCATCGGCGCTCGCCGCGCACCGAGCGCGCGCTCATCAAGGTGAACTGCGCAGCGCTCCCCGCGGGACTCATCGCCTCCGAGCTCTTCGGCCACGAGAAGGGCGCGTTCACCGGCGCGCTTCAGCAGCGCGCCGGGCGGTTCGAGCTCGCGAACGGCGGCTCGATCTTCCTCGACGAGGTGGGCGAGCTACCGCACGACGTCCAGGTTTCGCTGCTGCGCGTCTTGCAGGAGTGCGAGTTCGAGCGCGTCGGCGGCAGCCGCACGCTCCGCACGAACGTCCGCGTGATCGCCGCGACGAATCGCGACCTCGGCCGCGCCGTCGCGGACGGCTCGTTTCGGAGTGACCTCTTCTACCGGCTGAACGTTTTCCCGATCGAGGTGCCGCCGCTCCGGAAGCGCAAGGAGGACGTGCCGATCCTCGTCGAGTACTTCACGTCGCGTTTCGCGGCGCGCATGGGGAAGAAGCTTCGCGCGGTCGACCGCGATTCGATGCAGCGCCTCGTCGACTACGCCTGGCCGGGCAACGTGCGGGAGCTGCAAAACGTGATCGAGCGCGCCGCGATCCTTACCGAGGGCGACGTTCTCCGGGTCGACGAGCGCGAGCTCGCGGATCCCGCGCACCATTCGGCGCCGGAGGTGGCGACCCTCCCCGCCGGCGGTCTTCGCGAGCTCGAGCGCGACTCGATCGAGCGCGCGCTCGCGGCTTCGCGCGGGCGGGTGTCCGGGCCGACCGGCGCGGCCGCCAAGCTCGGGATTCCGTCGACGACGCTGGAATCGAAGATCAAGCGCTTTCGCATCGACAAGTTCCGCCACCGCTCCTGATTCGCGAGGCACGCCCGACTCACGCGAATCGACGGCGGTTCGCAGATTTACGATCCATCGTAAATCGACATCGTAGAATCCCGGATTTCATTGGGATTTTATGCTGGCACAGCTCTCGCTTTAGATCCCTTCGATGTTGCGGATCGAGTCGAAGCGCGGAGCCGAGGCGGTGGTCGTCACCGCGCACGGGGAGCTCTCCGCCGAGCACCTTCCGGCGCTCGGGCGGGTGATCCGGGAAGCGGCGGACGAACGCCTCGACGTGATCTTCGACTTCGAAGCCGTGACCCTGGCCGATCGCGAATCGATCCTCTTTTTCGCGAGCGGTGAAGGGCGGTGCGCTCGGATCCTGCGCGCGCCGGCTTACGTCCAGGAGTGGATCCGAATCGAAAATCTACGGGAAAAAGGAAAGACGACGATGAAACAGCGTAACGCGTTGGTGGCGGCCCTGGTTTTGGCGGTGAGCGTCGTGGGCTTCGGCTGCGAGCACCTGAAGACCAAGGAAATCAGCAAGGCCGACGAGGCCGTCCTCGCCAAATCGGCGAAGGGGCCTGCGACCCTGAATCCCTACGAAAAGAATTAGCCGGGGCTCAGCGTAAGGGGCGGAGCACTTCCTCCGCCAGGCGACGCAGCAGGTTCTCGGCGCCGCCGGAAAAGATGAACTGCTCGATCTCCCAGTCGCGCGCGCGCCGCCGGAGCTCGGCGGTGCATTCCTCGGGCGTGCCGATCAGGGACATCGGCGAGCGGCGCGCGGCTTCGGCCGGGATGCCGAACATCGATCCCATGTTCTCCGCGATCGCGTCGCCCTCGGCCTTCGATTCGACGATGCCGAGCGTGAAGATCACGTTGCTCATGCGGATCGAGCGCGGGTCGCGGCCCTGCTTCTTCGCCTCGTCGCGCACGAACTTCACCTTCGCCTTGAAGGAATCGTCGGTGAGCTTCTGGATGCTCTCGAAGGTGATCTGACCGTCCTTGCCGACGTCCGAGATGATGTTCACGCACTCGGCGTGCTTGGCGGCGATGCGCAGCAATCCCTTGCCGCTGCCGCCGAGCAGGATCGGCGGATACGGTTGCCGCATCGGCTTCGGCCAGAGGATCGCGTCCTTGAAGTGGTAGAACTCGCCGTCGAACGTCGTCTGCTCGTTCGTCCAGAGTGACCGCATGCAGGTGAGCGCCTCGTCGAGCATGCGGAGCCGCGTGGTGATGTCGGGGAAGGGAAGCCCCGTCATGCGGAACTCGGATTCCGTCCAGCCGGTGCCGAGGCCGGCGATCGCGCGGCCGCCAGACAATCGATCCGAACGAAGCGAGCGACTGCGCGGTGATCACCGGATGGCGGAAGAGATTGCAGAGCACGAGCTGGCCGACCTGGATCTTCTTCGTCGCCTCGGCCATCACCGCGGTGATCAGGAACGGATCGTAGGCGAGCGCCTGGCCGTCGACCTGACCGCCGGGACGCTCGTGGACGATGTGATCCGGGCACGTGATGAGCTCGAAGCCGAGCCCTTCCGCTTCCTGCGCAACTTCTCGGTAACGCGAGAACTCCAGGTTCCCGACCTGCAAGCCGAATTCGAGCTTCGCCATCTTCAACTCCCTCAGGGGGTCGCGCGTCAGCGCGGGGGGTGAGTACTCAGAATCCTGCCTTGGCGCTCGGCCGCCCCGAGACCTCGGAGTGCCAGCGGATGAGGTTCGCGCATTCGACCGGCGGCTTCACGTCGCCGACGGTGCCGAAGTCGACGACCGCGAGCGCCGTCGCGTCCGCTACGGTGTAGCGGTCGCCGACGACGAAGCGGTTGTTCGCGAGCTGCGCGTCGAGCTTCTTCCAGAAGAGCGCGATCCGTTGCCGGCCGCGCTCGACGAGCGCCGGCACCTGCGGAATCGCGTCGGCCGCGCCGGGCACGCTCCGATCGGCGAACAGCGGATGGCGGTTGCGGAAGATCTCGGCGATCGGGATCAGCCCTTCCTCGTAGGCGCGGCGCTCCCACATGTCGGCGAGCGCGCGCTCGCGCGCGTCGCGGCCGAAGAGCGGCGGCTCGGGATGGAGCTCCTCGAGGTAGCGGCAGATCGCCATCGCCTCGCCGATCTGCGTGCCGTCGTCGAGCTCGAGCATCGGCACCGTCGCCTGCGGATAGCGGGCGCGGTAGTCGGCCTTGAGCGTCGCCTTCGGCCCGCCGACGTCCTCGATCGGAATCTCCAGACCCTTCTCGGCGAGGTAGATGAGAACACGGCGCGGATTCGGGGCTTTTTGCCACACGTAGAGCTTCACGGCGCCCGAACCCATCGCATCCGCGCGGCTAGTTCAACCCGCCGCGACTCCCGCGGGAGGCATGGGTTCCAGCGAGCAGGAGCAACCGCCATGACGCATTGGGTAAAGAAGCTCGGAATCGCATCTGCGTTCGCATTGGCGCTCGGCTTCTCGCTGCCGGGCGAGGCGAGCGCTTCTCCTTCTTTCTGTCGCTCGGGCGCGGGGCACCCGGTTCACGGCCGCGCTTGGTGCATCGACAAGGGCTTCGGCCTCGGCCGCTCGTACGTGCGCCACGACGACGACTGGCGGTATCCGCGCACGCGCTACCGCTACGACAACGATCGCTATCGCAACTACGACCGCTGGCGGCCGTCGTGGAGCTACACGCCGGGCTACGACTGGCGCTACAACAACAGCGTCCGCACGCGCCGTTACGACGCGCCGTCGTACCGAAATGGCTGGGCGGACCGTTACCGCTACGGCTCAAGCTACGACGGCCATCGGCACGACCGCGATTGTCGGCACTAGCGACCAGCGAGACGGGGACGCTGCTTCCGATCGTCTCACGTTTCGCCGCAACGCATTCAACGCCGCGCGTCGCTCGGCGAGACAACCGGAAGCAGCGTCCCTCCTAGTCCGGTCACGCGGCGGCCGGCCGATTCTGGTCGGAACGGCCGCTTGCGGCGTCCGGAGTCGGTCCCAGCCGAGGTGTCACGCGTTGATTCCGGGTGATACACGTGTGGCATGGGATTCGCTCCGCCGACGCGCTCGATGGGAACGACGTATCTCACGACGCGGATCCGGCGCCTCGACAAGCGGGGTGACACCTACGAGGACCGATTCCTCGTCGATTCCGGCGCGACCGAGACGATGGTCGACGGGCAGCGCCTCCGCGCTCTCGGGATCGAGCCCGAGGACGACCTCGAGATCGAGCTCGCCGACGGGACCGTTCACACCTATCCCATGGGCTCGGCACGGATCGCGGTTTTCGACGATCTATTTGGACCCGCCGGGAAGGAGATCACCAACCCGGTCCTTTTCGGGCCGCCCGGGATCAAGCCGATCCTCGGCGTCACGGTGCTCGAATCGCTCGGGCTGATGATCGATCCGAGGCGTGAGCGAGTGCTGCGTCGGCGTGCGGTGCTGATGAAGTAGGTCGCGACGTCAGGCGACTGCGCCCGCGGCGACCCGATTCGGCTCCGCGACCTCCCGGCCTAGAGACCTCCGAGTCGAAGGAGCTTCGCCGTCCAGTCGAGGGGCCGGGAAGCGACGTCGAAGAGATTCGGTTGGCCGGCGCGATAGAGCCGATCGTCGATCGCCTGAAGCGGCTTCCACTCCGGCGGCCGATAAGGATCGATGACCGCCGCCGGCGTGTGGTTCGAGCCTGCGGCATCGAGAATCGCGTTCGCCGCGCGCCGCCCGTTGAAGCAGGCCGCTTCCATGTTCGTGGTCTCCCACCGCCCGTTCAGATAGTCGCCGCACAGCATGAGGTTGCCGATGGCCGTCACGGCATCGGGCCGGTACTGCTCGGTGCCGGCAGTCGGAAGGATCAGCGCATCTTCGCTGACCAACCGATCGTCGCGAACGACCATACCGGGATCGATCTCCCAAGAGTGCAGCATCTCGTCGGTCAGCAGCGGGGTGCGCCCCGGCTCGTTGACGTAGAGTTTCAGCTGTTCCCAAAGGTCGATCGCGACCTCGTCGGGTGAAAGCTGTCGCGCGGGTTTGCCGAACACGATACCCGGCGCATCCCAGTCCGCCACGACGGCCGAGATCTTGTCGTGCACGCTGCCATCGCCGTACTTCGTTGCGAAATCCCCGCTCCAGAACTGGGCCTGTGGGATGAAAGAGGCCGCCCATGGCGAATCCGGGCACAGCACGTGGCCGCGTATGATCCGCGATCGTTCTCGCAAGAAGTAGGAGATGCCGTTGTACCAAGCGACGCCGAGTCCGTTCATCAGACCCAACTTCGGATCGGCCGCCAGGACGTCTGGTGTCCACAGCTCGCGCGCGCGTTCGACCGGGAGAGCGCAGACGTAGTAGTCGGCCATCACGGCGTTGGGGTTTCCGGATTCGAGGATCCGCGCGGCAGCGATGCGACCGTTCGCGACATCGAGCCCGACGAGCTCGCTGCTGAGGCGCAGGTTCACCCCGAGATCGCTGAGATGAGCGATCCACGGATCAATCCACGCCTCGTTGGTCGGACGATTCAAGATGCGCACCGTCGGCCCGTTCGTGCCACGACCGAGAATCGCCTGGAGGAACCAGATCTCGAGGACCCACGCGACGTACTTGGCGCTCGTCTCACTTCCTTTCGACGCTTGCGTGAACTCGGGCACGCGCTCGAAGATCGCCTGGTAGTCCGCGCCGAACCGATCGCCACCGATGAAGTCGCGCCAGGTCTTACGCTCCCATTGGCCGAGTCGCCGCGCGTCGCAACTCGAGAAGAAAACCAACAAGCGGTTCACGAGGTAAGCGGCCGCGTCGGGGCGGACCTGCATGTCGACCAAGACACCCAGCAGAAGATCGAGGATCTGCTGTGGCGAGTACGGCCGGGGATCGAGCGAAGCGAGCGGCAAAACGAGGTCGTGCTTTCCTTCACGCGCCACGAGCACACCGGGAGCGGCGACCATGTTGTCGAAGACCCCGTTCGGGTTCGATCCGAACGGGATGCGCTTCATCGTGTCGGGTAGGTTTTGGTAGCAACCAAACTCCGCGCGGTAGCCGTGCTCTCCGGGTAGGGGTTTGCGGCCGTCGGTCGCGCTTCCCGGCACTTCCGTGCTCCGTGCCTTGCCGCCCCAGGCGCGCCGCTCGTAGACGGTAACGTCGAAGCCGCGCTCGGCGAGCTCGTGCGCCGCGGTCAGGCCGGCGATGCCGCCGCCGAAGACGGCGACCGTTTGGCGCCGCGAGGGAGGGCGCCCGAGGGTCTGCGTAAGACCGGGCTGCGCCAGTGCGTGTGCGGAGGCGACGGTGGCGAGCCCTACATCACGGAGAAACCGTCTTCGCGAGATTCCTGTGTTCCGGCGAGAGTTTTTCGACATGCCCGCCCGGCGCCAGGATTCCCTTGGCAAAGCCAGGATCGGGGTCCTCGCTCACGACTCATAGACTCCACGCGATCGGTTTCTCCGGCGCGTATCGACAAAAGAGTCCGAGGTGGATCGAGTTCGTGAGATGCGCGCTGAGGTCCGGGCTCTCCTTCCGAAGGCGCGAGATCGATTCCAGGACGCGCGACGAAACCGCCTTGCGCTTTCGATCCGCCGTCGCCGGATTCCAGCGGCTGCGGCCGCCGAGCCCGTAGGCCGCGGCGAGCTCTTGGGTGATGAGCTCGATTTCCTGCTGCAGACGCGTCGATCGTCTCGGATCGTTGATGCCCCGCGCCTCCTCGAGCTCGAAGCGGAGCGTCTCGAGGCGTTCGCGGTAGTCGTCGCGGGCGCGGGCATCGAGCACCTCGCCATCGTCGTCGAGGTTGCGTGCGATCGGCCCCCCGTTCACGAGATCGCTGACGTGGACCTCCTCACCCTGCCGGCGCAGCAGCGCGGCGATGTATTGCATGCCCTTCGCGTCTTTCATGCGGACCCAGCGTCCTTCATAGGAGACCGCCCAGTAGTCCCCCTCGCGGCGAAAGATGTTCGGAATCGCTTTCGGTGCGGCTCTCGGGGGGCGGTCCTCGGACCAGGCGAGTGCATAGATTCGATGGACGCCGGAAAGACCCTCGAGCTCGGTCAACTCGCCATCGTCGAAATGGAACTCACCGGTCGGCTCGGCGAGGTCGTGCGCGACCGTCGAGACGAAAATCTCGTCGGCCTCGGCGCGCGAGGCGATGCACGCGGCGAGGATGACGGTCTTCCCGAAGAAACGGTCGCCTTCCCGAACCGGCTCGCCGGTGTGGATGCCCATGCGGACATGGATCGGTTCCTCGGGGTGTTCCGCGCGATGCGCCGCGAGGGCGCGCTGCACCGAAGTCGCATACCGCAACGACTCGCTCGCCTTCGGGAACGCGAGGAGAATCCCGTCGCGCTGCTCCTCGACCGCGATGCCACCGTGTCTCGAAAGCTCGCGCGTGAGAATCGCTCGCTGCGTCTGCATGAGGCGGTGCGCTTCGGCGTCTCCGAGCTCCTCGGCGAGCTCTGCGAATCGCTCCATTTCCGAGAAGAGCAAGGTCACGGTACCGTTCGGAGCTGTCGCACGCTCGATGTCGATGCCCTTCGCTTCGATCGACGTGGCGACGGCGTCGATCGACGAGATGAGCTTCGTTTTTGCGATTCCCTCGAGCTCGAGCTTCAACGCGATTGCGTCGGCCGCGACCCTCTTCATCTCGTAGGACTCGGCGAGTTCGATGGCGCGGCCGAGGAGCGAGAGCGCGCCCGCGATCTCCAGGGCACGCGCGAAGCACGAGCAGCCGCGCGTAGTCGGTTTGCGTGCGAGCGAGCCAAAGCGGCATCTGCCGCTCGATCCGCAGCGCGGACTCGTAGTGGCGAACCGCATCGTCGAAACGCGACGAGGTTTCGGCGAGCATCGCGAGATACCTGGACACGGAGCCGAGGCAGTAGATCCCGCCCATGAACACCGAGCGGTCTTCGTAGGGAAGGAGCGCGTCGTACAACGCCTGCGTGTGCCGTGAATGGGCGACGCCCGCCACGGCGTTCGCGCCGAGGGCAATTCGCGAGCCACATCGTGGTCCTCGGAATCGAGGCCGGGTCTTCCGCCGGTTCTCGCGCAGCTCGGTTCTCCGACCCGGTTTGCAAGATGGACCGGAGAGCGGCGCCGAGAAAATTCAACTGCGTGCTTCGGGCTTCGAAGACCGCGAAAAACTGCCGCACGGAGGCTTCCCACTCCTCGACGAAGCCCTGCTGCCAGCGCGACAGACCACGCTGGAAAACGGACATGCCGAAGGCGATCTCGTTCTCTTTTCCCGCGCCGAGCTCGAACATTCGCTGAATGCGGCGCTCCGCCTCCGCCGGCCGGACGGCGGTCAACTCGAAGGAGTTGCGGGCGCAGACGGCGAACCAGCGGAGGTTCGGGTGTCGCTCGGCCAGGCGCTCGGCTTCGGCATACGCCGGCGCGGCGCCCTCGAAGTCGCCGGTCTCGTTGGTGGCCATCGCCTGGAAAAGCGCGCCGAACGCCATCAATCGCTCGTCACGGAGCTCGCCCGCGAGTCGCGCGAGGGTATCGGCATCGTGCCGGAGCTCGGCAAGTTGTGCCGTGCCCCACCGCACCATGAGCCGGTTGGGAATCACGCCTGCGAGCGCGCGCCGGTCGCCGATCCGGCTCGCGATGGCCCACGCCTCCTCGAGCAGCGACTCCGTTCTCGCCACGTCCTCGTCGAGGAGCCGCGCGGCGGCGATCCGCGCGAGCAGCGTGGCGCGTAGCGCGCCGTCTCCGGCGGGCAGTACGGCGAGCGCTTTCTCCTGCAGGGGAAGAACGTACTCGTCGATCGGAACGAAGAGCGTCTGGATCTCGTCTCCGGCATAGGCGATGGCGGCGCGTACGAGCACGTCGGTCCGCCCGGCGCGCTCGGCCAGCTCGGCACCGTGGCGGATCTCCTCTCTCGAGCGCGCCGGCTCGCCGGAGCTCCAAAGGGCGACCCCGAGCTCCACGTGGAGCTCGGACTCGCGGCCCGTGTCCTTCGGCTCCAGGCTCTCGAGCGCTCGGAGCGCTCGATTGTAGAAGCTCGCGGCCTCTTCGAATGCGAGCTGTCGCTCGAGTTGTCTCGCCGCGCGCGTCGAGAACTCGACCGCCCGCTCGACGTCGTACGCCGGGGAGGCCTCGCAGAAATGAACCGCGAGCTCCGAAAGATGGTCATCGAGATCGTCGGAATGGAGAACGAGCAGTGCCTCGGCGATCCGATGATGGAGGCGAACGCGCTCTCCGGCTCCGAGCTCGCCGTAGAGCGTCTCGCGGATGAGCGCGTGCGCGAACCGGTGGCGGTGGCCGTGCACGGGCTCCTCAGGAGCCCGTGCACGGCCACCGCCGCCGGGTTCGCGCACGCGCTCATCCGCGACGCTCTACGGCCCCCTCGGAGCCGGAGAGCACATTCGCCTTCCATCATCGGATCGCCGAGGCAGCTGCTGGTTCTCCATTCCGACGATCTCGATGACCATCTTTCGGGAGTTCGCGGTTCATTTTGTTAGGCCTCCCCGGCGTACGACTCAAGAGTTCTGCGACACGAGCGGCGAGAGCGACTCGACGACAGCTCGCCCGGGAAGAGGCCGCGAGCTTCTACAATCGAGCGCTCCGAGCGCTCGAGAGCCTGTTTGGAGCCGAAGGACACGGGCACGAGAGTCCGACCCCCACGTGGAGCTCGGGGTGGCCCACTTTGCAGCTCCGGCGAGCCGGCGCGCTCGAGGGGGGGATCCGCCACGGTGCCGAGCTGGCCGAGGGCGCCCGGCGGGCCGGCGTGCTTTTACACGATTTTTTTTTGTATGCCGGAGACGAGATCCAGACGCTCTTCGTTCCGATCGACGAGTACGTTCTTCCCCTGCAGGAGAAAGCGCTCGCCGTTACTGCCCGCCGGAGACGGCGCGCTACGCGCCACGCTGCTCGCGCGGATCGCCGCCGCGCGTCTCTTCGACGAGGACGTGGCCCGAACGGAGTCGCTGCTCGAGGAGGCGTGGGCCATCGCGAGCCGGATCGGCGACCGGCGCGCGCTCGCAGGCATAATTGCCAACCGGCTCATGGTGCGGTGGGGCACGGCACCCCTGGCCGAGCTTCCGGCACGATGCCGATACCCTCGCGCGACTCGCGGGCGAACCAGTAACAACAAAATAAGGCGTTCGGCGCGCTTTCCCAGGCGATGGCCACCAACGAGACCGGCAACTTCGAGGGCGCGGCGCCCTGTTATGCCGAAGCCGAGCGCCTGGCCGAGCGACACCCGAACCTCCGCTGCGTTCGCCGTCTGCGCCCGCAACTCCTTCGAGTTGACCGGCAATTCCCGGCCCGGCGGAGGCGGAGCGCCGCATTGCAGCGAATGTTCCGAGCTCGGCACAGGAAAATAATACGAATCACCTTCGGGCATCTCCCCCCTCCAGCGTGGTCTGTCGCGCTGGCAGCAGGGCTTCGTCGAGGAGTGGGAAGCCTCCGTGCGGCAGTTTTTCGCGGTCTTCGAAACCCGAGTCACGCAGTTGAATTTTCTCGGCACCTTACCGGTCCATCTTGCAAACCGGGTCGGAGAACCGAGCTGCGCGAGAACCGCGAATATCCTCGCTTCTGAGGACCACGATGTGGGCTCTCGCGAATTGCCCTCGGCGCGAACGCCGTCCACGGCGTCGCCCATTCACGGCACACGCAGCGGTTGTACGACGCGCTCCTTCCCTACAGTTACCTGGCAGGATGTACTACCTCGGCTCCGTGATCAGGTATCTCGCGATGCTCGCCGAAACCTGGTCGGCGTTTCGACGATGCGGTTCGCCACTACGAGTCCGCGCTGCAGATCAAGCGGCGGATCCCCACTTTGGCTCGCTCGCACGCAAAGCTGCACCGCGCGGCTGCTTCGTGCTTCGCGCGTGCCCTGGAGATCGCGGGCGCGCTCTACGCTCCTCGGCCGCGCCATCGAACTCGCAGAGTCCTACGAGATGAAGAGGGTCGCGGCCGAGCGCAATCGCGTTGAAGCTCCGACTCGAGGGAATCGCAAAAACGAAGCTCATCTCGTCGATCGACGCCGTCGGCCACGTCCGATCGAAGCGAAGGGCATCGACATCAAGCATGCGAGGGCTCCGAACGGTACCGTGACCTTGCTCTTCTCGGAAATGGAGCCATTCGCAGAGCTCGCCGAGGAGCTCGGAGACGCCAGGAAGCGCACCGCCTCATGCAGACGCAGCGAGCGATTCTCACGCGCGAGCTTTCGAGACACGGTGGCATCGCGGTCGAGGAGCAGCGCGACGGGGGTCTCCTCGGCGTTCCCGAAGGCGAGCGAGTCGCTGGGGTCTTGCCGACTTCGGTGCAGCGCGCCTGCGCGCGCATCGCGCGGAACACCCAGAGGAACCGATCCAGGTGTCCACCATGGGCATCCACACCGGCGAGCCGGTTGCGGGAAGGCGGGAACCCGTTTCTTCGGGAAGACGTCATCCCTCGCCGCGTGCATGGCCGTTCGCGCGCCGATGCCAACGACCCGGGCGTCTCGACGGTCGCGCACGACCTCGCCGAGCCGACCGGTGAGTTCCATTTCGACGATGGCGAGTTGACCGAGCTCGAGGGTCTTTCCGGCGTCGTCGAATCTATGCACTCGCCTGGTCCGAGGACCGCCCCCCGAAAAAAAAAAAAAGAGCGATTCCGAACATTCTTCCGCCGCGAGGGGGACTACTGGGCGGGGGCCTGTGAAAGGAGCACTAGGGTCCGCATGAAAGACGCGAAGGGCATGCAATACATCGCCGCGCTGTTGCGCCGGCAGGGTGAGGAGGTGCCCACGTCAGCGATCTCGTGAACGGGGGGCCGAATCAGCAGCACAAAGTTGCCGACGACGGCGAGGTGCTCGATGCCCGCGCCCGCGACGACTACCGCGAACGCCTCGAGACGCTTCGCTTCCGAACTAGTGGAGAGACGCAGGGCAGTCAACGATCCGAGACGATCGACGCGTCTGCAGCAGGAAATCAAGCTGGTCCACCGAGGCTCGCCGCGGCCCACCCCGCGTTGCGCTCCAATAAGGCGACGGCGGATCGAAAGCGCAAGAGCAGTTTCGTCGCGCGGTTGCTGGAATCGATCTCGCGCCTTCGGAAGGAGAGCCCGGACCTCAGCGCGCATCTCACAAACTCGATCCACCCTCGGACTCTTTTGTCGATACGCGCCGGAGAAACCGATCCACGTGGAGTCTATGAGTCGTGAGCGAGGACCCCCGATCCCTGGCTTTGCCAAGGGAATCCTTCACTTTAGGCGGGCATGTGGTTACCCCCGCCGGAACACGGCATCTCGCGAAGACGGTCGGATGTAGGGCTCGCCACCGTCGCCT
>CAWBOU010000021.1:0-78045 GCA_963790365.1 uncultured delta proteobacterium | reverse complement strand
TGCTGGTCGGACGCAACGGAGTGGGCGCGATGATGATGCTGTTGCTGGTGGCCTGCGGAGGAGGCAACGGAGAGGACGGGCTGCCCGGCAACGCGGCAACACGCGCGAATCTCGCGCCGCTCACCGCGGCGGGCGACGACGTGCCGCTCGTCGGCAACTTGATCGCGGACTGCGGCGAGAGCGGCGTTGCGCTCGCGGACGGGCTGATCGAAACGGTGAACGGGCTCGGCGCGCTGCCGGCGTCGCTGCCGACGCTCTCGGAGGTGATCGACCTCACCGATCTCGACAAGGTGCCGATCGTCGGCGGGCTCGTCGCGGGCTCGCAGGGCGGCGAGCTCTTGCCGATTCCGCTCGATTTCGTCTTCGATCTCCTGCCGCTCGGCATCGGCGGGCTCGCGGACCAGCTCGTCGCCGGGCAGCTTCCCGTTCTCTGCTCGACCGTGATCGACGGCTTGCCGCTCGACCTGCTCGAGAATCCCCAAGCGCTCGTCGGCGAGCTCGGCTCACCGACCGCGGCGCTCGGTGTCGTGCCGATCTTCGACGAAGCGAACAATCCGGTCGGCTCGATCTTGACCGTGGTGCTCTCGGGCGTGCCCGCGATCGCCTCGCTCGTCCTCGGACCGCTTTCGGCGATCCCGCTCGTCGGCGGCCCGCTCGCGAGCCTCGTCGGCACCGTGCTCGGACTCCTGTCCGGCGGCGGCCTGCTCGACGGGCTCCTCGGCGGCGGGCTCCTCGGAATCGTTTTCGGCCTCCTGCCGATCTGAGATTTTGGGGGACGCTGCTTCCGACCGTCTCATTTGGCGCCGCGTCATGAAGTGAGACGATCGGAAGCAGCGTCCCCCCTACCGGTCGAGCCGCGGCCGGTCGGCGTACGGGTATTCTCTTAGATCTTCGTCCTTGTGTAGCCCCACCCCCGTCCGGAACTCTGACGCTCGAGGAGGGGGAACACCGATGGGGGATCGGTGGGCGGCAAGCCGCCGGAGAGAGGACGATGCAGCACAGGGCGACGGTCTTCGTCGTGGAACGGGACCCCCTCGTTCGCGAGCGAATCGGCGCGTTGATCGACTCCGCGGGACTGTTCGTCCGCACGTTCCCTAGCGGCCCCCACTTCCTCGCCGGCTTCGATCGCGACGATCCCGGCTGCCTGGTGCTCCGCATGCGCGGCTCGGGCGGCCTCGAGCTCCAGGACCGGCTGATGCGCCGCGGAGCGGTGCTGCCGATCATCGTCCTCACCGACGCCGCGGAGCGTCCGTCGGAGAGCGGGGAGGCCGAGCAGCTCCTCGACTGCGTGCGCCGTGCGATCGAGCTCGATCGCCGCGTGCGCGATCTCCGGCGCAAGCGGGCCGGCCTCGAAGACCGGATCGAACGGCTCACGCCGCGCGAGCACGACGTGATGAAGCTCGTCGTCGCCGGCATGGCGAACAAGCTGATCGCGGCCGAGCTCGGCATCAGTCAAAGGACCGTCGAGATCCACCGCGGGCGCGTGATGAAGAAGACGAAGGCCGGCTCGATCGCGGATCTCGTCCGCCTTGCCGAGATCTGGACCGCCACCGGCAACGGCAACGGCGCGCCGAAGGAAGGCACGATCATTTACTGTCGCGGCGGCGACGGCTGAGCTAGGAAGCCGGGATCATGGCTCATGTGCCCGGGGTCTGGCTCTCGGCGACGTCCCGCGCGTTCACGGACGCGAGCGCCCCGACGCGCCCGCGCTCGTCTTCGACGGCAAGACCGTCACCTACGCGGAATGGCGCGACCGCTGCATGCGCGTCGCGAACGCGCTCGTCGCGGATGGCCTGAAGCCCGGCGCGCGAATCGCGATCCTCGACAAGAACACCGACGCGTTCTTCGAGGTGTTGTTCGGCGGCGCCGTCGCCGGCGCGGTGACCGTCGCGGCGAACTGGCGGCTTGCGCCGCCCGAGCTTCGCTACATCCTGAACGACGCGAGCGCGGAGCTCCTGTTCGCGGGCTCGGAGCTCCTCGAGCTCGCGGAGTCGCTCGCGCGGGAAGTCCCCTCGATCCGGCGCGTCGTCGCGCTCTCCGGCGAGCGATCCGGCATCGCGCCGTACACGAGCTGGCGCGACGCGGCCTCGGCGAAGGATCCCGAGATCCGCGTCGTCCCGAGTCCGCCGTCGTGCAGATGTACACGAGCGGCACGACCGGGCACCCGAAGGGCGTGCAGCTCTCGCACGCCGCGCTTTACGCGCTCGATCTCCATCGCGCGAGCATCCCGAGACGAACGAGCCCTCGATGCGCTGGAACGACTGGGGCCCGCACGACGTGAGCCTCGTCACCATGCCCGCGTTCCACATCAGCGGCAGCGGCTGGGGCATCGTCGGTCTCTACAACGGCGCGAAGAACGTCGTGCTCCCGATGTTCGATCCCGGCGACGTGCTCGACGTGATCCAGCGCCACCGCGTGACGAAGCTCGTGCTCGTGCCGGCGGCGATCCAGATGGTGCTGATGCACCCGAAATGCCGCGAGACGGATTTCTCGACGATCGAGTCGCTCCTCTACGGCGCGTCGCCGATCCCGCTCGGCCTCTTGAAGCAGGCCGTGGAGACGTTCCGCTGCGGCTTCGTGCAGCTCTACGGCATGACCGAGACGTGCGGCGCGGTCACGTACCTGCCGGAGGAGGACCACGAGCTCGGCGGCAACCAGCGCATGCGCTCCGCCGGTAAGGCGCTGCCCGGCGTGAAGCTCGCGATCCGCGACGCCGAGGGGCGTGAGATGCCGACCGGCGAGGTCGGTGAGATCTGCATCCACACGCCGGGCCGCATGCTCGGCTACTGGAACCGCGCGGACGACACCGCGAAGACGATCATCGCGGGCGGCTGGGTCCGCTCCGGCGACGCGGGCTATCTCGACGAGGACGGCTACCTCTACATCCACGACCGCGTGAAGGACATGATCGTGTCCGGCGGCGAGAACATCTATCCGGCGGAGGTCGAGAACGCGATCTTCGGGCACCCGGACGTCGCCGACGTCGCGGTGATCGGCGTCCCGGACGACAAGTGGGGCGAGGCCGTGAAGGCGATCGTCGTCGCCAAGCCCGGCAAGACGCCGGACGCCGCGAGCATCATCTCCTTCGCCCGCGAGCGGATCGCCGGCTACAAGATCCCCAAGACCGTCGATTTCATCGACGCGCTGCCCCGGAACCCGTCCGGCAAGATCCTCAAGCGCGAGCTCCGCAAGCCCTACTGGGAAGGCCGCGACCGCCAGGTGAATTGAGACCTCGCCGTAGGCGAGGTCGTGACCTTGCGGTTCCGACGGCCTGAGCCGGCGGAATCGCAAGAATAAGGCTCCGCCGGCGCCCTAGCCGGCGCTTCGCGTCGAGCCTCCCGCCTCGGGCGCTGAGCCCTGCCCCGAGTTGGCCCGAATCTTGAGTCACATGACCGCACGCCCCCGTAAGGGCGGTAGCGGCAGGAAGAACGTCAAAAAATTGCCGGCTCGGAGTGATTCCGGTGCAGAAAATTGCGATCGCGCTCACGCTGGTTCTTGGCCTTTGCGGTCCGGTTGCCGCCAAAACGCTCGAGGAGCGCGTGCGCACCGCCGCGCTCGCGACCTACGTGCACGGCATGACCGCCGAGATCGCCGAACGCGAGGTCGGTCGCGCGGGTGTCCCCGCGCTCCTCGCGCTGCTCGCCGATCCCGCGTTTCCGCGCCGCGACAACGTGGTCGCGTTTCTCACCTATCTCGGTGACGATTCGACGAGTGACGCCCTCGTCGCCTTTCTTCGCGAGCCGCCGGCGTGGGTTCATCTTCCCATCGAAGATCGATCGCTGCTTCTCACTCCGCATGCGCTCGGGAAAATGGCCGCCCGAGGGCACCGCCGTGCGCACGACGCGCTCCTCGGCATGACGGCGCATGACGGAAACGGCGGCGTGCTCGCCTCGACGGCGGCGCGTTCATGGCAGCCGGCGACTCTACGCGACGAGCTTCTCGAATCCGCGATCGATGCGCTCGCGGACGCCGGAACTGCCGCAGCGGCGACGCGGCTCGACGAAATCGCGTCCGCGCAAGTCGTTCCGGCCATCGATGGAAAGGATTTGCGAGCCGCTGCACGAATCGCGCGCCATCGTCTGCGCGTCGGCTCGATCGGCGGAGCGCCGGGCATCGACCGTGAGGCGACGAGCGCCGCCGAATTCGTCGGTGGCGCGACGACGGGCGCCGCAGGAGCGGTGGACACCCAAAGCTCCGCGCACGATACCGGCCTCGACTATGCCAATCACGTGAGCCACACGAATCCGATGAGCGACGACCGACTGGATCGATTGATGAGGAAAGCCTCGAAGCGCGTCGGTCGTACTCATTTTGCGGGGGACGTCGCCTGTTGTGTCGAGTTCCATCGCAAGGGCACGACACGCTGGTTCGGCAGCCCCGGCGACGGCCTCGACGTGATCGACAACGAGACCGAGCTGGCCGCCGTGCTCGACGATCCGGTCGCGCGCGTGAAGGTCGTCCGCGCCATCAACTATTGCGGCGGCCCCGGCACCAACATCATCGGTTGCGCATGGATGGGCAGGAAGGGCGCGGCCGTCGTCCGCCTCCCCAAGGGCAAGCAGGAGCACGTCCTTTGGATCCACGAATACGGGCACAACGTCGGCCTCGATCACAACACGACGAGCGGCGAATACATCATGCACGGCACGATCTATTCGAATCGCGCCGTCACGCAGGCCGAGTGCAATCAGTACCACGCGCCGGCCGCAGCCAGTGAGTCGAAGGTCGTCTGGATCGGCGCGTGCGCAGACACCGAAGGGGACGGCATCGTCGACAACGTCGACAACTGCCCGTTGATCGTGAACATCAAGCAATTGGACCTCAACCACAACGGTGTCGGCGACATCTGCGAGCTGCTGTAGCTTCGTCGGGAGGAGCGTGAATCAGCGCTTCGATCCCTTCGGGGCAGGGGCGATCGGAATCGCGGCGAGGGCCGCGAGCGCGACGCCGATCACGGGCACCGGATGGTCGGCCGTGGAGGCGAAGAGGACGAGGCCGGCGGTCAGAGGAAACGCCACCGTCGACGCGCTACGGTGCGCGAGCGGGCGCACCTCGAGCGCCCACACCGTCAGCAGGTAAAGCGCGACGGGAACCGCGAGCGTCGCGCCCGCTGCGGTCGCGGAGAGATGCGTACGGCCGGCGGCGAAGTCGGCCGATACGCCGAGGCCGGCGCCGACGGCCGCGATCGACGCGAAGATCACCAGATGGCCGTAGCCCCACTGGAACGCGCGAAGCGGGGACGTCAGCACGCGGTGCGAGGGCCGGTCGAAATAGATCCACCACATCGAGAAGAGGATCAGCAGCGCCCCCCCGACGAGACCGGCGAGCTCGAGCGAGGCGTCGCCCGCGGCGATCGCGGACTGGATCACGCCGCTCGACGCGAGCACCGACTCGCCGAGAACGATCAGCGTGAGCAGTCCGTAGCGCTCGGCGATGTGGTGCGCGTGCCAAGACGTCGGCCGAGCACTCTCGGCCCAGACCGGCACCAAGAGCTCGCCGCACGCGAGCGCGAGCCAGCCGGGGAGAAACGCACTTTGCGGCACGGCGAGGAGCGCCACCCAGCCGAGCTGGCAGGCGATGAGACCGATCACATAGCGAAGCGCGGTGCCACGATGCGCGCGATCGGCGCGCGCCGCGCGCAGCCAGAGCGCGACGAGGCCGATTCGCATCACGAGATATCCCGCCACGACGATCCTCCAATCGTGGTGGTCGAACGCCCGCGGAACGCCGGCGGCGATGACGAGGACGCCGGCGATCTGGACGAACACCTTCAATCGATACGGAACGTCGTCGTTGTCGTAGGCGGAGGCGAACCACGTGAAGTTCATCCAGGCCCACCAGATCGCGAAGAAGACGAGCGCGTAGGCGAGAACGCCCTCGCCGACCTGACCTTCCGCGAGGTGGTGGTGGAGACGCGATGCCGCCGGCGTGACCGCGACGACGAAGCAGAGGTCGAACAAGAGCTCGAGCGGCGTGGCGACACGGTGAGGCTCGCGCGGATCGCGAGCGATCATCTGACGAACGCGTCGATGCACGTTCAGCGCGCGGCGCGGTGCGTGCCGCTCGCGCGCGACGACCGCTTCTCCGGGCGGCTTTCCGCCTGGAGAAGCGCGCCGCGGACGAACCGCACCGCGTCCTCCGCGATCTCGTCGAGCGTGCGCTCGCCCTTCGGGTCGTACCACTGCGCGATCCAGTTCAGCATGCCGAAGACGAAGAACGCGGAGAGCTTCGGATCGCAGGGCGGGATCGAGCGGTCGGCGACGGCTTCCTTGATGAGACCGACCAGGAGCTCGTTCGTCTGGCGCCGGCCGTCGCGGCACTTCCGCGCGTTCGCGGGCTCGAGCGGCTGCGTGCCGACGAGCACGAGGCATCGGCCGAAGCTCTTCACGATCATCGAGACGTAGCGGCGCACGAGCAGCTCGATCTTCTCGAGCCCGGAGAGCTCGCCGTGCGCGCCGTCGCCGAGCGGCGTTTCGACGAGCGACTGGATCGCCGCCGAATGACACTCGAAGAGGATCTCGTCCTTGTTCTCGAAGTAGTAGTAGAGCGCGGGCTTCGTCACCTTGAGTCGCGCGGCGATGTCGTCGAGCGAGGTGCGGTAGAAGCCGCGCTCGTTGAACGCGCGCGCGGCGACCTCGAGAGCGGCGCGGCGCTTCGACTCGTAGGAGCCGCCGCTCTTGGCGCGTCGTCCGGGTTTCTTTCGGCTTGACTCCACGTCGGCAGACATTCTACTGCCCGGTAAGTAAGCAAACCGCAACCGGGGGCGGGGGGTCCTACGAGCATCGATCCGACGAGAATCGCGCGCGCGACGCTGCGCGCGGAGATCGAGGAGCTGGTCGTCGAGAACGCCTATCTTCTCGATCGCGGCCTCTTTCGCGAGATCCTCGACACCTACGCCGAGGATTGCGAGGTCACGCGCCCGCTGCCGCCGTTCACTGATTCGTCGCAGCAAGAAACGGTTCGGGGGCGAGAGGCGGTCGCGGAGCAGTATGCGAACCCGGCGATGTGGCCGCCCACTCCCCGGACGATGCGCCATGTCGTCACCAACCTGCGCTTCGATTCGCTCGACGAGAACCGCGCCGCCGCGACCGTGACGTGGACCGGCTACCGCTACGAAGGCGAAGGGCTCTCCGTCGCGAGCCCGATGGCCGTCGGTGACTACGTCGACGTCTACCGCCGCGACCCCGACGGTCGCTGGCGGATCGAACGGAGGAAGATCGTGATCGCGTTCTTGAACCAAGACCTCCTGGCAGCGGCCGCGAAGCGATGAAGCGCGCGCTCGGCTCGATCGCTTCGCTCCTGGTCCTCACCGGAAGCGCCTTCGCGCAAAGCGCGGAGTTCCCCGAATGCGCGCCGCCGACCGCGTCGACGTACGTCGTCGGCGCGCTCGCGTGCCAGCTCGTCGACAGCGCGCACCTTGGCGCCCAAAGCCCGTTCGGCTACTACGTGCCGCCCTCGTGCGTGCCGACGGCGGAAGATCCGGATCGGCGCTGCCCGGTGGTCGTCTTCTTCCACGGCACCGGCGGCAGCTACGCGGGCCTCCTCGGCCAGACCTTCGTGAAAGCGCTGACGCATCGGCCGCCGAAGAATCCGCTGACCGCGGCGAGCCCGTGGACGATGCAGCCCGACACGTGGATTCCCGCGGAAGAGCTGCCGATGATCCTCGTCGCGCCGCACAATCGCACGCTCCAGGGCGGCTTCGGGCCCGCGCCCGGCATGGACGGCCTCTGGTCCGACTGGAACCCGCGCTACGCCAAGGGCGGCGACTCGCCGCAGTATGCGACGCCGCCGCCGCGCTTCGAGTCCTTCATCATCGAGGAGCTCCTGCCCTTCCTCGAATCGTTCCTCCCGGTCGGCGCCTCGCGCGGCTGGCGCGGCACGGTCGGGCATTCGCAGGGCGGGTTCGGCGCGCTGAAGATCCCGCTCCAGCATCCCGACACGTTCGCCGCCGCCGGCTCGATGTCGGGCGGCAGCCTGCCGTTCGGCCGCTTCGTGAACGTGCCGAACCTCGGCATCGGCCTCCAGCCGCCGGCACCCGTGCCGCTCCTCCGGCTCCCGGGAATCACGCCGCTCTTCGACTATCCACCCGAGACGAACTACCTCGTGATCCCGTCGCTCATGCCGGGCTACGGCGATCCGGTCGCGGACGGCGTCAACTACGAGGCGGAGTTCCCGTCCGGCATCGCGGGCAACGGGCGCGCGTGGCAGGACGGACGCCAGGCGATCGCGTTCCGCCTCACCGTCGGCGACGCGATCCCGCGCCGGCTCGAGGACATCACCGACAATCCGCAGGGCTACGCGTCGTCGCAGGGCTACGAGATCCTCACGAACGTGGCGACGCGCGAGATGAAGCGCGCGCTCGACCTCGAGGGCCTCGACAGCGAGTTCCTGCAGAAGCCCGGGCTTCACGGGGGCTTCTACCAGACGCCGTACTACCGCCTGATGCTCGAGTTCCTCTGGCGGAACCTGAAGCACCCGGACGGCTCGAGCGACGAGGTCTCGGCCCCCGATACGTTCGACTTCAAGTCGATCCGCCGCGAGTTCGACGTGTGGGGGTGGAGCTTCACGGTCGAGCGCGAGCCGCTCGAATTCCTGAATCTGACCGACGTGAGCTGTGACGGGCTCACGCTCCGCGGCACCGGCGTCGTGCACGTCACCGTGCCGGCCGCGTGCGGCACGGGCGTCAGCGGCGCGCCGACGTTCACGGTCGACCTCGGCCCGGCCCAGGCGACGGACGAGCCGCTCTTCGTCGGCGCGTTGCCGATCTACGGGAAGACCGTGACCGTCGCGCTCGCGCCGCTCTAGTCCTCCGAAGGAGTCTTGGCATGGACATCGGCGACTGGAAGGCCACGCAAGGATTGAACGAGACGTACCGGACGGCCCGCGCGCTCGGCCTCGAATCGAACCTGCTCGAGCTCGAAGCGTTCGGGTTCACGGTCGTGCCGCCCTACCGCGCCGCGCCGAAGGCGTTCTTCGACCGCATGCGCGACGCGGTCTTCCGCCTGATCGAAGAGGAGGATCCGTCCAAGGTCGACATCAACCTGCAGAAGGCGGAGACGCGCCCGGCCTACGGGCGTCAGCTCTTCCACCTCGTCGTCAAGGATCCGGTCTTCGCCGAGTCCGTGATGAATCCGTACACGCTCACCTTCGGCCGCTGGATGATGGGCGCGACGTGCCGACTCTATTCGCAGGTCGCGTTCTACAAGACCGGCCCCGTCGGCACGACGTACCTTCACAACGATTCGACGGGGATGCCGCCCCCGCTTCCCGCCTACGGTGCCGTCTGCAACGTGAGCTGGATTCTCACCGAGTACACGCCGGACAACGGCACGTTCTACATGGTGCCGGGGAGCAATCGTGCCTGCCGACATCCGACGGAGCTCGAGCAGCCGCGCTTCATGGGCGGCGTCGCGCCGGACGACCTCGGCACGCCCGTCGTCGCCGAGGCGGGCTCGCTGATCGTCTTTCACGGCAACACGTGGCACGGCACGGTACCGAAGACGAGCGAGGGCCCACGCGCCCACGTCGCGACTGCGTTCTGCCGAAACTACGTGAATCCGGCGGAGGACTACGCCGACGTGCCGAAAGAGATCGTCGACCCGCTCGGCGCCGAGTTCGCCGAGATCCTCGGTGCGAAGAACTGGCAGGGCTATCACGGCGAGGGCCCGCACCTGCCGCACATGGCACGGCTGCGTCCGGCGCAGCAGAGCCCGTACAGCTGAGAGGAGACGTAGCGATGCCCGAAAAGTTCGAGCTCGCGAGCCCGGCGTGGTTCGACGAGATCTTCCGCCTCTTCACCGAGGTCGCGCGCCAGCATCCCCAGGTGAAGTTCAGCGTCTGTGAAGTGTTCACCAACGTCCCCGCGCGACTGAATCCCGACGCCGAAGGCAAGATCGCCTGGTACGGCTACCTCGAGAACGGCAAGGCCGACTTGCACATGGGTGAGGTCGAACCGTCTGCCGTCGACGTGAAGAACATCGCCGATTGGGGGTCGACGGTGCCACTCGCGCGAGCGCACATCGACTTGACGACGCCGGAAGGCATCGCCGCCTACACGAAGATGACGGAGGACGCTTTCGCGTCCGGCAAGCTGCAGCGCTTCGGCGATCGCGCGAAGGTGCCGATGGAGCTGATCGGGATCCACAATGCCATCGCGGCGAAGACCGCCTGACGAGGAACAAGCCATGGAACGTACGATGATTCTCACCGAGCGACCGGCCGACGACATCGCGCGCGTGGTGCTGAACCGCCCCACGGCTCGGAATGCGCAGGACACGCGATTTCTCTACGAGCTGAACGACGCGCTCGACGAGGCGGCGCACGATCCGACCGTCAAGGTGATCATCCTCGCCGCGAACGGACCGGACTTCTCCTCCGGCCACGACCTCCGCGAGCGCGGCCACCTCGAGACGCAAGACGAGTTCCGCCCCGTGACCACGCAGGCGGGTTACCGCGCCGCCGGCGCCGAAGGGCGCATGGCACGCGAGGAGGAGGTCTACCTCGGCTTCTGCGAGCGATGGCGCACGATTCCGAAGCCGACGATCGCCGCCGTGCAGGGACGCTGCATCTCCGGCGGCCTGATGCTCTGCTGGCCGATGGACCTGATCGTCGCCTCCGACGACGCGCAGTTCAGCGACGTCGTCGTCGCGATGGGCATCATCGGCGTCGAGTACTTCGCGCATCCGTGGGAAGTCGGCGTGCGGAAGGCGAAGGAGATGCTCTACACCGGTCGCCCGATCTCGGCGGAGGAAGCGCGGATGCTCGGCATGGTGAATCAGGTCGTGCCGCGCGCCGAGCTCGCCGACCGCACGCTCGCGCTCGCGAAGGAGATCGCGACGAAACCGATGTTCGCGCTGAAGAGCGTGAAGCAGGCGGTGAACGCGGCCGAAGATGCGCAGGGGCGGCACGTCGCCTTCCAGACGGCCTTCGCGATCCATCACCTGAACCACTCGCACGCGATGGAGGTGTTCGGGTTGCCGGTCGACCCGAGCGGCATCCACGGCTCGGTGAAGAAATCCTACAACGACGGCGACGAGCCGTTCCGCAAGCCGACGGCTTAGATCCGCAGCGCGGGGGAGGCGGCATGGGGGGACGGGGGATCGCTTTGGCGGCTGCGCTCGCGCTGCTCGCGCAGACCGCTCGCGCACAAGACGCCGTGCCCGCGGCTCCGCCACCGGCGGAAGCGGCACCGGCGGCTCCAGCGAAGACGGGCCGCACGATCGAGGAGATCATCGTTACCGCGCAGAAGCGCGAGCAGAGCATCCAGGACGTGCCGATCTCGGTATCCGCGCTCGACAGCAACTTCATCGCCGAGCAGGCGATCACGGACTTCCGCGACGTTTCTTTGGTCGTCCCCAACGTCGCCGTCGACAACCTCGGCGAGTTCAACGACATCCGTATCCGCGGCTTCGGCTCGCCGCTCTCGAACAAGGCGTTCGAACAGTCCGTCGGTCTCGCGATCGACGGCGTCGCTTACGGCCGCCGTGAATACTTCCTCGGCCCGCTGTTCGACCTCGAGCGCGTCGAGGTGCTCCGCGGGCCACAGGGCACGCTGTTCGGCAAGAACAACACCGCGGGCCTCTTCAACGTCACGACGAAGCAGCCGACCGACGAGTACACCGCCGACATCGGCCTCGAGTACGGCGACTACGATCGGAAGCACGTCTCGCTCGGCGTCGGCGGTCCAGTGTTGAAGGACTGGGTGAACGTCCGCGTGAGCGGCCTCTTCGAGGAGCGCGAAGGCTACGTCGACAACACGACCGCGCCCTACAGCGATTTCGCGAATCCGCACACGAGCGGTCGCGAGCGCAAAGGCATCCGCGCGCAGGTCGGCTTCCCCAATCTTTTCGGCGTCAAGCTCACGCTCTCCTACGAGCACGTCGAGGTCGACCTCGACGCCGGCGGCTGGGAGTTTCGGCTGACGAAGGAGAACGTCCGGCCGTTCTTCCGCCAGTGGGATCCCGAAGCCGATTTCACGAAGTTCAACTACAAGGGCTCGATCGACGAGACGCTCGCCGTCGAGCAACAATTCGACACGTTCGTCGCGAACGCGAGCTACGACATCGGCGGCTGGACCCTGTTCGGCGTCGGCGGCTACGCGATGCTGAAGGACGACTTCACGCACGCGGATCCCGACTTCACGCCGGCGCCGATCTTCTTCAGCTCGGACAAGGACGAGAATCCGCAGACGACGGCGGAGGTGCGTCTCGCGTCGCCGTCGTTGCCGGGCTTCCTCGGGCTCGGCGACCTTTTCGGTCGGTCGCTCGGCACGACGGAGGTGACGGTCGGCTTCTTCTATCAGCATCGCGAGATCAACGACTCGACGCGTCCGATCGGACTGAACGTCCCGGTGGCGGCGCAGTTCCTCGCCGCACAGGGCCTTCCCCTGAATGCCGTCGGCGGTATCGCCGATGCGACCGTCTTCCCGCCGGGCATCGTCCTCCCCATCGACTTCCAGACGACGCAGCTGATCTTGGGCCAGTCGCTCGCGTTCGAGGAGACGACCGGCTTCTTCGAGCAGAAGAGCACGACGTACGCCGGCTTCGGGCAGATGGATTGGCACGTGATCGAGCGCTGGACGCTCCAGTACGGCATGCGCTTCACCTCCGAGGACAAGGAGGCGACGAACGCACGCGCGACGACGCAAGGCACAGGCATCGCGTTCTCCGCGCTCGGCCTGAAGCCGTTTTCGCGCTCGCTCGACCGCTCGGAGTTCGCGTTCACACCGAAGGTCGCGCTGATCCACGACTGGACCGACGACGTGAGCGTCTTCGCGAGCTGGGCGAAGGGCTTCAAGTCGGGCGGCTTCAACGAGCTCGCCTCGAACGGCGACGACGTCTCGAACCTCGTCTACGAGCCCGAGAAGACGACGTCCTACGAGATCGGCACGAAGGCTCGGTTTCTCGACGGGCTCGCGAGCGCGAACGTCTCGCTCTACTGGCAGGACAACACCGACCTCCAGGTGTTCACCGTGCAGCCTTCGACGGCGATCGTCAGCGTCACGAACGCCGGTGAGGCGCGCTCGCGCGGCGCCGAGGTCGATGCCACGTGGCTCGCCACGGACTGGCTGACCCTTCGCGGCGCCCTCGCCTTCACGGACGCCAAGTACATCGAGTTCCCGTTCGGCGACTGCAATTCGGACGCGACGGACACGGATGGCGACGGCGACCCGCGCTGCGACCTCTCCGATCAGCCGCTCTATCGGACGCCGAAGTGGACGATCGCGCTCCTGCCGACCGTGCGCTACCCGCTCGCCTGGCTGATGAACGACGAACAAATTCCGCTCATCGGTAAGGGCCTCGATCTGATCGGCGGTCTCACCGTCGAGTACGAGGACGTGCAGTTCACCGACCGCACGAACAACTCGCGGAGCCGTCAGGAGCCGTTCTGGCGCTTCGCCGCGAACATGGGTCTGGAGAACAAGGAACAGGGCTGGTCGGTCCGAGTCCACGGCGAGAACCTGACCGACGAAGACACGGTCACGCAGACGCGCGAGGTGACGCTCGGACCGGGCAACCTGGTCCACATGCTGGAGCCACCGCGCTCGATCTTCGGCTCGTTCCGGTGGGCCTTCTGATGAAAACGGTCTCCATCGAGCGCCACGGCGAGGTCGCCGTCATCCGCCTCTCGCGGATCGACGTGCACAACGCGATGGATCGCACGCTCCTCACGGAGCTCGGGGCCGCGGTCGCGGAAGTCGCCGACGACTCCTCGGCGCGTGCCGTCGTCCTCGCGGGCACGGAGCGCGCGTTCTCGGCCGGCGGAGATCTCGGTTGGATCACCGCGCATCCCGAAGGAGCGGCCGCCGCGGTTCACGAGCTCGCGGGCATTCTTCACGGTGCGATCGCCGGCATCCGGCGGATGGAGAAACCGGTCGTCGCAGCGGTGCGCGGCGTCGCGGCCGGAGCAGGCTTCTCGCTCGCGCTCGCGTGCGATCTTCGGGTGATCGGGCGGAGTGTCCGCTTCGTGCTCTCGTACGGCTCGCGGGGCCTCTCGATCGACGGCGGGGCGAGCTTCTCGCTGCCTCGGCTCGTCGGGCTCGCCCGCGCGCTCGAGATCGCTGCGCTCGACGAGCCGATCTTCGCCGAGCGCGCGCTCGCGCTCGGGCTCGTCACGCGAATCACCGACGACGATCGCGTCGAGGCCGACGCGATCGCTCTCGCCGGCCGCCTGGCCGGCCGCTCCATGCACGCCTTCGGCATGACGAAGCGGCTGTTCGTCGACTCGTTCGATCGCACGCTCGAGGAGCAGCTCGATCTCGAGCGCGAGGCGCTCGCTCATTGCGCCGATCATCCGGATGGGCGAGAAGGGCTGGCGTCGTTCTGCGAGAAGCGCGCACCCGCGTTCCCACGACCGGACGTCCCCTCGACCGGCCGCCGGCGCAAAGCGCACGCCTAGGAGGCCACATGAAGCTGCCCGCCTACGCGATGGGGCAAGCGAGCTTTCCCGAGATGTACGAGCGCCTCCTCGTGGGGCCGCTCTTCCGGCCGTGGGCCGAGCTCGTCCTCGATCGTGTGCGGCTCGCCCGGGGCGATCGCCTGCTCGACGTCGCCTGTGGCACCGGCATCGTCGCGCGCCTCGCGAAGGAGCGGCTCGGCGCGGACGGGACCGTCGTCGGCGTCGACGTGAGCGCGCCGATGCTCGAGGTCGCGCGGACACTCGCGCCGGGCGTCGATTGGCGTGAAGGCAACGCGAGCGCGCTGCCGCTCCGCGACGGCGAGACATTCGACGTCGTCGTGTGCCAGCAGGGGATTCAGTTCTTTCCGGAACAGGAGGCGGCGGCCCGCGAGATGCGCCGCGCGCTCGCGCCCGGCGGCCGGCTCGTCGTCGAGGCCTGGCGCCCGAACGAGGAGATCCCGTTCTTTCGAGACTTGCAGCGCGTCGCCGAGCGCCATCTCGGGCCGATCGTGGACCAGCGGCACAGCGCCGGCGATGCCGGCGCGATCGAGCGGTTGCTCGCCGGCGCCGGCTTCCACAACGTTCGCGTCGAGACCGTGTCGCTCACGACACGCTTCGACGACGGCACGGTCTTCACGCGCATGAACACGATGGCGCTCGTCGGCATGAGCGCGAAGGCGGCATCGATGGGCGACGAGGAGCGCGCACGCGTCGTCGAGACGATCGCCGGCGAAAGCGCCGGCGTGATCCCGTCGTACGGCGACGGCAAGGCAATCGCGTTCGAGATGGCCACGAACTTCGCGACCGCGCGGGGCTGAGCCGCTCAATCCGCGGCGACGATCTTGTGGATCGCGCCGCGGTGGTCGACGACGCGGACCTCGCCGTTCTTCTTGGCGCCGAAGCCGCTGATCCGGAGCCCCGAGTCCGAGACGACCACGGGCCCCGCCGTGCGGCGGCCGCCGGATTGGCGGATCCCGAAGATCAACCCGCTGCAGAAGTCGCCGTAGAGATAGACGCCGCAGAGCCCGGGAACCTTGTCGCCGCGATAGACGAAGCCGCCGCTCACCGAGCAGCCCTGGTCGTGGCCGTACTCGGCGATCGGAGGAATGAACCCGCGCGCGTCGCAGCCAGGCGGGCTCACACCCGGCGTGCAGAGCGTGCCCTCGAGGACGTTCCAGCCGTAGTTGCCGCCGCGGACGACGAGGTCGATCTCTTCGCGCGCGCCCTGCCCCACGTCGCCCGCGTAGAGCTCGCCGGTCGCCGCGTCGAAGGAGAGCCGCCATGGGTTCCGGAAGCCGAGCGCCCAGATCGTCGGATGCGCGCCCTCGACGCCGGTGAACGGATTGTCGGACGGGATCCCGTACTTTCGCCCGTCACTCGGCTGGTCGACGTCCACGCGGAGGATCTTGCCGAGGCGCGTGCCGAGGCTCTGTGCGTTCCCGAAGGGATCGTTCGCGCTCCCGCCGTCGCCCAGGCCGACGTAGAGGAAGCCGTCGGGCCCGAACGCGAGCTGGCCGCCGTTGTGATTGTCGAACGGCTGCTTCACCTTGAAGAGCGCGCGCTCGCTCGCGGGATCCGCCCGCGAGAAATCCGGCGCGACCCGAAGCTCGGTGACGAAGGTCTTGAGCTTGCCCGAATCGGTGCGTCGCGTGGAGTTCGTGAAGAGCCGGCCGTTCGCGACGAACTGCGGATGGAACGCGAGACCGAGGAGGCCCTTCTCGGAGCCGGGCTCGAATTCGATCCGCTCGCTGAGGTCGAGGTAGGGCGGCTCGATGATCGCCTTCGCGACGAGCTCGCGAACTGTTCCTCGCTGCTCGACGACGAGCGTCCGCCCGTCGGGCGAGCGGACGACCTCGACCGGGCTCGCGAGGCCGCTCGCGATCTCGCGAACGCCGACCGCCGGAATCGGCGCGTCGGGCGCGGGCGCGGTGCACTCTCCGCTCGCCGAGGCTCCGGTGACGGCGACGAACGCCGCGACGAGAGCCGCGATCCTCATCGGGCGCGGAAAATCCGCTCGAGGGCGGAGGCGAGCCGCACGGTTCCGCTCGCATCGCGCGCGCGGAACGCCACGTGGCCGTCCGGGCGGACGAGCACGGCGCCGTCCGCACCGATGCCGTAGCGCTCGGCGAAGTCGCCGGCGGGATCGCACCAGCCGCCCGCCGCGCCGATCGCGTGCGCGACGATCGCAACATCGACGCGTCGCGCTGCGTCAGCCGTGGCCTCGAGCCACGGCTCGCCGCGCGCGCCGGCGAGCACCGCGAATCCCGGACCGCTCGCGAGGTCGAGCGTCGACGCGGCGACACCGTCCCGCTCGAGCGCGACGTGCGGCGCGCGATGCCCCGGGCGCCCGCTCGGAGCGTAGTCGATCACTTCGTCCTCGACGGCGGGAGCATCCGTGCCGTCGGGCACGACGGCGGTCGAATCGTAGTGATAGCCGAGCTCCATGCCGAGGAAGTTGCCGTACCGCTTCGAGGCCGCGACGGCCTCGGCGGGCGTCAGCCCTTCCGCGTCCCCGCTCGCGGCGGCGTTGATGCGCGCGACCATCATCGTGTTCTCGAGCGAGCGCTGGCAGTTCGTGGCGGAGACGGCGCGGCGTTCGACGTCATAGGTCCGAAGCAACCCCGGATCGGCCTTCCCGTCGCGCACGAGCGCGAGCTTCCAAACCATGTTGTGCATGCCCTGCACGCCGGTGTTCACGCCGAAGCCGCCGATCGGCGGGAGCTGCGCGGCCGCGTCGCCGACGAGGATCACACGCCCCTGGACGAGCCGCTCGGCGACGACCGCGTTCAGGCTCCATGAGCCGATCGAGAGAATCTGAGCTTGGACGTCCGGAACTCCCGTCGCCGCCCGGATCCAGCCGAGGCAGCGCTCGGGCGTGTAGCTCGCGAACGTCTCCGGCGTGCCGTCGTAAGCGATCTGGCAGAGAAATCGGCCGCGCGCGTCGAGCGGTTGGAACACGCCGCGCACGTCGCCGTTCGCGACCCAGAAGAGGAGCGCCGGCCGGTGCGCGATCCACGGGTCGAGATCGGCGCGGAAGTAGACGTTGACGAAATGGCCGAGGCCGCGCGGACCGTCGAGCCCGATGCCGAGCGATTCGCGGATGCCGCTCGCCGAGCCGTCGGCGGCGAGCACCCATTCCGTTTCGATCTCGTAGTCGCGGCCGTTCACCCGATCCTTCACCGCGACGACCGCGTGGTCATCGTCCTCGCGTCCGCCGCGAACGAGGCCGGTCGCTTCGTGATCGAAGCGGAGCTCGGCGAGCCCCGTCGCCTCGGCGGCGCGACGGAAGATCGGCTCGAAGACGTCCTGCGAGGAAAGGAGCGGCACCTCGGGGCTCACTTTCGGGCCCGGACCGGAGAACCCCGCGGTCGTCATGCTGCCGAGCTCCTCACCGGCGAGCGTCCGTGTGTAGGTGATCCGGCTCGTCCACGCGCGCGGCAGGTTCACCGCGGCGATCTCGTCGTGAAGCTTCGCTCCCCAGCTGCGAATGATCTCCATCGTCCGCGTGTTCAGGTTCCGCGCTTTCGGGTGCCAGGTGGTCGAGCGATGCTTTTCGACCAGGAGCGATCGGATGCCGTGCCGCGCGAGCTCGATCGCCGCGGTGAGGCCGACCGGCCCGCCGCCGACGATCGCGACCGGAACCCGTGCCATCGCCGGAGCTACTTCGCGAGCCGCAGCGTGAGCGGCATCCGCTTGATGCCGCCGACGAAGCTCGACCGCATCCGCTCGACCGGGCCGGCGAGCTCGACGTTCTCGATGCGCGGCACGAGCCGGCGGAAGATCTCCTGCAGCTCGAGCCGCGCGAGGTTCCCGCCGAGGCAGAAGTGCACACCGATGCCGAAGCCGTAGTGGTCGTTCGGCGAGCGATCGATGCGGAACGAGAACGGGTCCTCGAAGACGTCCGCGTCGCGATTCGCGGAAGGGTAGAAAAGACAGCACGCTTCGCCGGCGCGGATCTTCGTGCCCGAGATCTCCACGTCCTCGGTCGCCGTGCGGCAGAACTGGATGACGGGGCTCACCCAGCGGACGATCTCCTCGACGGCGGAATTCAGGAGCTCGGGATTACGGCGGAGCTTCTCGAGCTCGTCGCGATTCTCCATCAACGCGAGGAGCCCGCCGGAGGTCGCGTTTCGTGTCGTCTCGTTGCCGGCGACGATCAGCAGGATGAAATACGAGAGGAGCTCGAAATCGCGGATCGGCCCGCCCTCGACCTCCGATTGCGCCAGTACCGTGACGAAGTCGTCGCGCGGCTCTTTCCGCCGGCTCGCGGCGAGGCGCTGGAAATAGTCCATGAACTCGAGCCGTGCGCGGTCCGTCGTCTCGAGCGTCCCCTCGCCGCCGACCTGGTACTCCGGATCGGCCGAGCCGAGCAGCGTGTTCGAGAGCTCGAACATCCGCTTCCAGTCCTCGCGCGGGATGCCGAGCATCTCGTTGATGACGGCGAGCGGCACGATCGCCGCGAGCGACTCCACGAAATCGAGGCTGTCGTGCTTCGCCATCTCGTCGAGGAGCTCGTCCACGATCGCGCCGACGGCCTCCCGCTTCGGCTGCAGCGCCTTCGGCGTGAACCGGCCCGTCATGAGCCCGCGGTACTGGCCGTGCACCGGCGGATCCATGTTCAGGAGATGACGGAGCGGTGGCTCCACGCGAAGCTTGTCGTCGGGGAAGACGGCCATTCGCGGCGCGATCTGGAAGCGCTTCGGGTCACGCGCGATCGTCTCGAGATCCTTGTATTTCGTGATCGCCCAGAACGGATGTGCGTTCACGTCATCCGCCCCGATCCAGGCGATCGGCGCATGGCAGCGGAGGAATTCCCAAGAAGCGTGCGGGTAGCCGTACCGCTCGTAGTAGACGCCGTCGACGATCTCGCTTCCGACGGGGAGGCGGCTCATTTCGTTTCGCTACGTCAAACGTGGGCCGCTTGTCGAGAACCGAAAGATTGGCCCTCGTCATCTGGCCGCGCGTGGCTCCTTCCGGTTAGAAAACGCGAATGGATCTCGAGCTTCGGGGCAAGGGTGTGATCGTGACGGGCGCAAGCCGCGGCATCGGGCGGTCGATCGCTCTCGCGTTCGCGGAAGAAGGCGCTTCGCTCGCAGTCTGCGCGCGTGGCGCCGAGGGTGTCGAGAAGATCGCGGGCGAGCTCCGCGCGAAAGGCGCGAAGGTTCACGCGGCGCCGTGCGACGTGGGCGATGGCAAGGCGCTCGACGCGTTCCTCGAAGGCGCGCACAAAGCGCTCGGGCGCGTCGACGTGCTCGTCAACAATCCGTCCGCGCTCGCGATGAACGACGACGAGGCCGCGTGGAAGACGAGCTTCGACGTCGACCTCATGGCGTCGGTCCGCGCGCTCTGGAAGGTCGCACCGTGGATGGAGAAGGACGGCGGCTCGATCGTTCACATCTCCTCGCTCTCCGGGCGCATGGCGGGCTCGCCGCCCGCCTACGCGGCGCTCAAGGCCGCGATGATCAGCCACGCGAAGACGCTTTCGACAGCGCTCGCGCCGAAGAAGATCCGCGTGAACGTCGTCGCGCCGGGTGCGATCGATTTCCCCGGCGGCTTCTGGGACATGGTCCGCCAGCACCAGAAGCCGATGTACGACGGCACGCTCGCGACGATCCCTTCCGGGCGCATGGGCACGCCGGAGGAAGTCGCGAACACCGTCGTGTTCCTCGCCTCATCGCGGGCGAGCTGGGTGACGGGCGTCACGCTCGGCGTCGACGGCGGTCAGTACCCCGGGAATCTTTAAGGATCCATCGTCTCTCTCCATTGGGGAGCGCCCGCTCCGAGCCGGCGAGGAGCATCTTGGGCGGGGCCGAAGGCCCGAGTGAGGGGAGGCCCCGTCGGCAGCTCTCGTCTCCCCCCTCACCCGGCGCTTCGCGCCCGGGCCGGCTCGCCAAACGCGCCTCCCATTCGGTCGGCTCGGCTCGCATTCGAACGCACAACGTGCGTTCGAATCCTCTCCCCAACGGGGAGAGGTGGGTCACTGCTGTTGCTGCTGCTCGACCTCGGCCGCGCTCTTGGCGGCCAGGGCGGCCCGGGAGAAGATCGCGGTCAGTGGCACGGCGAGCGGCGGGAGCTGCTCCTGCCACGAGAGGGACGGCAAGCGATCGAGCGAGCGCGTCTCGACCCGCACCGCGATCGACTCCTGGCCAGCGGTCCGGCAGACGCCCTTGTTCGGCGGCACGTCGGTGAAGTCCCGGCCGATCGCGACCTTGACGAAGCGGTCATCGATCACCTGGTTGTTCGTCGGATCGAGGCCGACCCAGCCGAGCTCGGGAAGCCACGCCTCGCACCAGGCGTGGCTCTGCGAGTCCTTGTTCGGCCGGTGGATGTAGCCGCTCACGTACCGCGCCGGCACCGCCGAACGAGCGCAGCACGGCGATCATCAGGTGCGTGAAGTCCTGGCAGACGCCCTTGCCCTTTTCGAGCACTCGTCGACCGGCGACGACGCGAGCGTGACGGCGGGCGCGTACTCGAAGCTGCCGGTGGATGTAACTGCCGTGGTCTCGAGCACGAGCCGGCCGACGGGCGTGGAGCTCTGCGGCCGCAACGCCTCGAGCACGGAGCCGAGCCGCGCGCGTCGCCCGCACCGGGCCGCGGAACTGGAGGAAGTCGAGCGCTTCGAGGTCGAAGCGCTCGCTCGGGATCGGCCAGGTCGCGGGCGTCTCGGCGAGGCTCTCCCATGTCTTCGCGGCGCGTCTCGACGATGCTGGCGGCCAGGATCCGCACCGCGCCGTGCGGCGAGAGCAGGTTGAAATGGTGGACGCGGTTGCCGAAGCCGTCCTGGTAGCGGAACGTCTCGGTCGCCGGCGCAACGGCGAGGTGGAACGAATGGCAGCTCTGGTCCGCGTCGCTGACGCGGCTCCATGCGCACCTCGGTCATCGACTCGATCGCGGTCTCGGAGTACTCGAGCCGGGTTTCGTGCTGGACTTCGAGGATCATCGACGATCTCCTACTCACGGCGTGACGTCATTGCGGCGAATACTGCTCCTGGATCGCCTGGCTCACCTGGACGCAGCGCTCCGAGCGCGGTCGAGAGGAACGAGTGCAGCCCGCCGGTCGGCGAGCTCGTCGAGTTCGAGGTAGCGCAGGTCGGAGAGGACGCGGCCGAGCAGCCGCTCGGCGCGACCGAGGCCGCGTGCCGGGAACCCCTCCCGCGATCGGCAGTCGAGCGCCTGGGCGGCGGCCTCCAGGCGAACCGCACCGAGCGCGGGAACGTCGGATGGAGCAGCAGGAACTCGACGACCCGCTCCGGCTCGACGCGGCCGACGTAGCAGTCGCTGATACGCCTCGTAGGCCCGGCAGCTTCGAGCACGGCCCGCCCACTGCAGATTCGAGAGCGGCAGGTCCGCCGGGTCGAGCGAGTCGCGAGCAGCTGCGTACTGGACGTCGAGAATGCGCAGCGTCTTGTCGGCGCGCTCGAGGTACTTGCCGAGCTGGATGAACTGCCAGCCCTCGTCGTGCGTCGAGCGTCGCGTCGCAGATCCCCTGGAACGTGGCTGCCGCTCTCGACGGCCTGGTAGAACTCGTGCGGCGACTCGCGCGCCTGGCCGCGGAACGTCGGGTCGGAGAGCTGCCAGTAGAGCTTGTTCAGCTCGCGCCACATGTCGCCGAGTTGATCGTGCCGCGGATGCTGCGGGCGTTCGACCGCGACTGCGAGACGCACGACATGATGCTCGTCGGATTGTCGAGATCGAACGTCAGCCAGTGGACTGAGACGATCCGGCAGGACGTCGGGCGGCGGCCTCCGGCAGCGGCTGCTGCAGGATCGACGCGAGGCTCGCCCAGTGCGAGCTGCGTCCGGTCCGTGGCGACGCCCGGCAGATCGAGCTCGAGGTGGAACGCAGACGTCGAGCAGACGAGCGACGTGCTCCGCCCGCTCGAGGTAGCGGCTCATCCAGAACAGCGCGTCGGCGACGCGGCTGAGCATACACCACCTCCCTCAGGGAGGTCGGGCGGAAGCCCGGGAGGGTGATCATGATGCGATCCCGGTCGAGGTGCCGAGCACCCAGGTATCCTTGCTGCCGCCGCCCTGCGAGCTGTTCACCACCAGGCTGCCGCGCGGCAGCGCGACGCGCGTCAGCGCGCCCGGGCACGACGTGACCTTCTCGCCGCACAGCACGAACGGCCGCAGGTCGACGTGCCGGCCCTCGAGCTGGCCGTCGACGAACGTCGGGTGCGTGCGAGAGCGGGATCGTCGGCTGGGCGATGTAGTCGCGCGGTCGGGCCTTCACGCGCTCGCGCGAACTCCGCGCGCTGCTCCGCCGTCGACGCCGGGCCGATCAGCATGCCGTAGCCGCCCGACTCGTTGACCGTCTTCACGACCAGCTTGTCGAGGTTCGCCAGCACGTGGCTCGCGCTGCGCTCGGCACCAGCGGGCGGAACGTCTCGACGTTCGGGCAGGATCGGGTCCTGCTTGCAGGTAGTAGCGGATCATGTCCGGCACGAACGGATAGATGCCCTTGTCGTCGGCGATGCCGGTGCCGATGCGTTGGCCAGCGCGACGTTGCCCGGCGCGGTAGGCGTTGACCAGGCCCGGCGACGCCGAGCGTGCTGTCCGGCCGGAACGTCAGCGGGTCGAGGAAATCGTCGTCGATCCGGCGGTAGATGACGTCGACGCGCTCGCAGCCCGCGGGTCGTGCGCATGTAGACGCGGTTCTGGTCGACGACGAGGTCGCGGCCCTCGACCAGCTCGATGCCCATGCGCTGGGCGAGGAACGTGTGCTCGAAGTAGGCCGAGTTGTACATGCCCGGGCTGAGCAGCACGACCGTCGGATCGGGCCGGCCGCCCGGCGCGATGTACTTCAGCACGTCGAGCAGCGCCGCCGGGTAGTCGTCGGTCGCGCGCACGTCGTAGCTGCTCGAAGATCTGCGGGAAGACGCGCTTCAGCACCTGGCGGTTCTGCAGCATGTAGCTGACGCCCGACGGCGTGCGGCCGTTGTCCTCCAGCACGAGATAGCGGCCGTCGGCGTCGCGGATCAGGTCGGTGCCGCAGACGTGGATGTAGATGTCGCGCGGCACGCGTCGCGCCGCATGAACTCGCGGCGGAAGTACGCGCCTTCGTAGATCGAGCCGCGGGTCGATGACGCGGTCGCGGAGGATGTGCTGATCGTGGTAGAGGTCCTTCAGGAACAGGTTCAGCGCGGTGATGCGCTGCACGAGCCCGCGCTCGATGTGCTCCCACTCGTCGGCCGGGATGATCCGCGGCACCGGGTCCATCGGCCAGACGCGCTCGATGCCCTCCTCCTGGCGGTAGACGGTGAAGCCGACGCCGTCCTGCAGCATCGACAGGTCGGTCATCGCCTTTCGGCGCCGGAACTCCTCGGGCTTCATCGCATGGAGGCGCTCGTAGAGGCCGCGGTAGTGGGGGCGGATCGCGAGAGACGACTCGAACATCTCGTCGTAGCCGACGCCGGCGTCGTACCCCTGGAAGAGCTCGCCCTCGCTCATGAAAGCGTCATCCCTCGGCAACCCTGCCGATCCATTGGGCAAGGCATCCTCGCCCGATCGACCTCATGCCAGATCATTTGACGCTTTTCCGCGCAATGCTGCTGCGTACTCACCACGTCTTGCAATCGACGATCCAGGGATTCCTTGGAGTCGCGGGCTCGGTCCGCGTCTTGCTCTCGGATCGGGGCATGCGGTCGCACACGGAAGCGCTTTCGAGCCTCGACAGCTTCTTTCTCGGAGCCGAGGGAGAGCACACGCCGATGCACATCGGCGCCACGCTCGTCTTCGACCAGGGTCCGCTCGGGCGGGGCGACGGCACGATCGACGTCGCCGCGATCGAGCGTCACGTGGCGGATCGCCTGCATCGCACGCCGCGCTACCGCCAGCGGCTCGCGCGAACTCCTCTCGAAGCGCGCGCGGTGTGGGTCGATGACGAGCACTTCCGTCTCGAAGCTCACGTGAAGCACGTCCGCCTCGACGGCGGCGCAGGCGACGCCGCGCTCGCGGCCGCGGCGGCGGAGATCCTCGCGCGGCCGCTCGATCGCCGCCGACCGCTCTGGGAGCTCTGGGTGATCGACGGTCTCGACGGCGGCCGATTCGCGATCGTCACGAAGGTCCACCACTGCCTCGCCGACGGGCTCGCGGGCGTGGAGCAACTCGCCTCGCTCATGGACCCGTCGCCGGAATCGAGCGCCGAAGAGCCGCCGCCGTGGACGCCCCGGCCGGCGCCCGCGCCGCTCGCGCTCGCCGGGGACGAGATCGCCGACGGCGTGCGCCGCGCGGCCGCGGCCGCGGGATGGCTCCGCGAGACGATCCGCTCGCCGCGGAGCGCGTGGGAAGAGGCGCGGAAGAGCGTGCTCGCTCTCGCCGACACGGCTCTCTCCGCGCTCCCGAACCTAAAGCCCGCGCCGATCAATGGCCCCCAGGGACCGAGCCGAACGTTCCGATGGCTCGCGATGGACCTGGCCGAGGTCCGGCTCGTCCGCCGCCGCCTCGGCGGTACGCTGAACGACGTCGTCCTCGCCACCGTGGCGGGCGCGCTTCGCCGCTACCTCCCGAGCCGCGGTCACGACATCTACGACGGCGAGATCCGCGCGGCCGTGCCGGTCAGCATGCGCGACCACGCCTCGCCTTCCGGCAATCAGGTCTCCCTCTGGCTGATGCCGCTCCCGCTCCACGAGCCCGACCCGGCGGCACGCATCGACCTCGTCCACCGCGCGGCCGCGGCTCGCAAGACGTCGGCGGCGGCGGACGGGCTCTACGCGCTCACCCAGCTCGGCAACGGGCTCGGACCCGGGATCTTCGAAACGAGCGCGCGCCTCCTCGAGAGGCTCCTCCCGTTCCACGTCATCGTGACGAACGTGCCGGGGCCGCAGTTTCCGCTCTACATGAGCGGCGCGCGCCTGCTCGCCGCATACCCGAGCGTGCCGCTCTTCGCACAGCAAGGTCTCGGCATCGCGCTCTTCAGCTACGACGGCAAGCTCTACTGGGGGTTCCTCGCGGATCCGTCGCTCGTGCCGCAGCTCGAGACGATCGTCTACGCGGTCGCGGGCTCCTTCTGCGAGCTCCTCGAGCGCGCGGTCGAAGAAGAGACGCCCCTCGCGGAACGCTCGACCGAGGCTGCCTGAGAGGCTCGGGCGATTCGCGATGCACGGGCTCGTGCTCACGGCCGGCGGCGCGCGAGGTGCATATCACGCGGGCGTCCTCCAACGAGTGAGCGAGATCCCGCGGCTCCGCCATCGCCCGTCGCCCTTCCCGATCGTCGTCGGCGCCTCCGCAGGGGCGATCAGCGGCTCGTTCGTCGCCGCCGGCAGCTCGGACTTCGGAGAGGCGGCGCGAGCGCTCGCCCGACTCTGGGGGAATCTCCGGTTCGAGGACGTCGTGCGCGCGGATCTTCCGGCGCTCGCCTGCGCCGGCGCGCGATGGGTGCACGACCTCTCGCTCGGCGGCCTCGTCGGCGGCGGTCACGTGCGATCGTTGCTCGACGCGTCGCCGCTCCGCGCGTTCCTTCGCGGCTCGTTGCCGCTCGCCGGCATCGCGGGTGCGATCGCGAGCGGCGACCTCTACGCCGTCGCGGTCTCGGCGACGAGCTATCACTCCGGCCGCTCGTTCACGTTCATCCAGGGCCGCACGGGACACCCGTCGTGGACGCGCGCGCGGCGCGTCACCGTTTCGACCGAGCTCACGATAGACCACGTGTGCGCGTCCGCGGCGATCCCGATCGTCTTCCCGCCCGTGCGCGTCCGAACCTCCGAGACGGGAGAGTGCTGGTTCGGCGACGGTGCGCTCCGGCTGGTGGCCCCGCTCTCGCCAGCGATCCGCCTCGGCGCCGAACGGATCCTCGCGATCGGGATTCGCTGCCAAAGCTCCGCGGAAGCTCTCCACCGGGCCGAGCTGTCGGCCGACCCTCCGGAGCCGACGATCGCCCAGGTCTGCGGCATCTTCCTGAATGCGCTGTTCCTCGATCACCTGGATAGTGACCTGGACCACCTCCACCGCATGAACGGGCTCGCCGGCGAGGGCATGCTCCCCGCCTCGGGGCAGGCTTTCCTTCGCCGCGTCACGCCGCTCGCAATCTACCCGTCGGCCGATCTTGCGCTCGTCGCGGGCGCCTTCGCGCACCGCATGCCGCGAACGCTCCACTATGTGATGGACGGCCTCGGCACCCCGAATGCCCAGAGCGCCGACCTCACGAGCTACCTGCTCTTCGACTCGGCTTACACGCGCGCGCTGATCGACATCGGCTACCAGGACGCGAAGGCTCGGATCGACGAGATCGAGTCGTTCCTCCTCGCCGACGAGATTCCCGCCGCAACCGCGGATCTTCGAGCTTGAAGTCGCTCCGTTTCTGACTATCCTTCGACGGCTCGCCGCTCGCGCGGGCGAACCGAAATGGCGGGGGATTCAACTGTCAAAATGCCCGTGGTCCGCCGAGCGCGGGGCCCGGCTCTGCACCTGGCGACCGCCGGGGCCACGATCGCGGCGGGCTACGCGCTGCTCGATTTCTGGCCGGACATCGCCGCGGACGGCTGGCCGCTCGTGCTCCTCACGGCGGTCACGCTCGCTTCCGCCCTCGGGGGATTTTGGTCGGGCTTCCTCGCGACCGTGGCGGGGGCCGTGCTCGCGTACGTCTGGAGCCCCTGGGTCGCGACGACCACCGACTTCGTCAAGCTCACCCTCTTCTTCGCGCTCGGCGCCTGCACCGCGCTCACGAGCCAGCTCCTCCGCCGCGCGAATCGGCTCCGTGAGGAGCGCATCGCCCAGGCGGCCGCCGAGCGCGCGACCGCGCGCCGCGACGAGGCGGAGCGGGTCCTTCGAGAAAGCGACCGGCGGCTTCGCACGCTCGTGGAATCGAACGTCGTCGGCGTCGTCTTCTCCGAAGGCGAACGGATCGTCGACGCGAACCAGGCGTTCTGCGACATGCTCGGCACGACGCGTGACGACCTCGTCGACAAGTCGCATGCCGAGATCACGCTCGCCAAGGACCACACGCTCGACCGCGCCGCGCTGGACGCTCTCGCGCGCGGCGGGCGGTTCGATCCGTACGAGAAGCGTTACGTCCGCCGCGACGGGACTCCCCGGCACGCGATGATCGGCGGCGCCAGCATCGAGAGCGGTACGCGGCGCTGGATGGCGTTCGTGCTCGACGTCGAGCAGCGCAAGCGCGCGGAAGCCGAGCGCGAGGACCTCCTCGCGCGCGAGCGTCGCGTGCGGCGCGCGGCGGAGATCTCCGTCGAGCACGCATCGTTCCTCGCGAATACGACCGCGATGCTATCTTCTTCCCTCGACTATCGAGTCGCGTTGCAACGCGTCGCCGAGATCACCGTGCCGCGCCTCGCGGACTTCTGCTCGATCGAGCTCCTCCAGAGCGACGGAGGGATCGAGCGCGTCGCGGCCGCCCAGTCGGCGGACCAGTGGCCGGTGCTCGGCGACCGGATCTGGACCTTCGTGCCGGCGCGCGAGTCTGCCGAGAACCCCGTGGTGAAAGCGCTTCGAAGCGGCCGCACGGAATGGATGCCCTGGGCGACCGACGAATGGATGCGCACGATCGCCGAGAATCCCGAGCATCTCGAGCTCTTGAAGCGTGCGGGGCCGCGGTCGTTCGTCTGCGTACCGATCGCGTTTCGCGGGCGCGTGCTCGGCGTCCTCACGTTCTGCTTCGGGCCGACGTCGGAGCGCATCTACACGTTCACCGAGGTCAGCGTCGCCCAGGAACTGGCCTCCCGCTGCGCCGTTGCGGTGGACAACGCCCTCCTCTACGCGGAGACGATCGAAGCGCGCGGCGAGGCGGAAGCGGCGAGCCGCGCGCGCGAGGAGTTCCTGGCGACGCTTTCGCACGAGCTCCGCACACCGATGAATACGGTGAGCATCCTCGTCAATCTGCTGCGAAGCGGAAAGCTCACGGAGGAGAAGCGCGCGCAGTCGCTCGAGACGATCGACCGCAATCTCCGCGTGCAGCTCCGGCTCCTGGAAGACCTCCTTGATACGTCGCGGATCATCGCCGGCAAGCTCCGCATCGAGCTCCGTCCGACGTTGCTCGCGCCCTCCGTCGATCGCGCGCTCGAGTCCGTGCGCCAGGCGATCGAAGACAAGAAGATCGCGCTCACGGTCGAGCGTCCGAGCGCCGAGCTCGAGGTCCGCGCCGATCCGGACCGACTGCACCAGGTGCTCGTCAACCTCATCGGCAACGCGGTCAAGTTCACCGATGCGGGCCGCAGCATCCGCGTGCGCGTCGCATGCGAAGGCTCGACCGCGGTGATCGAGGTGTCCGACGAAGGCGCCGGCATCCGCGCCGATTTCCTTCCCTACGTCTTCGAGCCGTTCCGGCAGGGGGGTGGATCGAGGGACGGGCTCGGCCTCGGGCTCGCGATCTCGCGCCGGATCGTCACGCTCCACGGCGGCGAGATCCGCGTGGCGAGCGACGGCGAAGGCACGGGCTCGACCTTCACGATCGTCCTGCCGCTCGCGAGCGCGGGCGCCGCGCCGGTGATCGCGGAGCCGGGTCAGCCGCTCGACGGCTTCCGCGTTCTCGTCGCGGACGGGGTCGCCGATGCCCGACAGTCGGCCGGGATCACGCTGTCGGCGCTCGGCGCCGAGGTCACGCTCGTCGCTTCGGGAGCGGAGGCGCTCGATCGAATCGCCGCGAGCCGCCCCGACGCGCTCGTCACCGACGCGCCGATGCCCGATCTCGATGAGCTGGACCTCGTGCGAAAGATCCGCGAGAACGAGCGTGAAGCCGGAATGGAGCCCCTCCCGATCATCGCGCTCTCCGCTCATCCACGCGAGAAGCGGGAGCTCGCCGCGTTGGCGGCGGGCTTCAGCGCATTCTTGGAAAAGCCGGTTCGCGCCGATCTGTTGGCGAGCACCGTGCGCAGCTTCGTGGCCCGCGACTGATGTCCACACCGGCCACCGCAGCGAACGCCCCGACCGTCTGGGTCGTCGAAGACGACAAGGACGCGCGGTTCGCGCTCGTCTCGCTGGCGGAGTCGGTCTCGCTGGAGGCTCGCGCGTTCCGCTCGGGAGAGGAATTTCTCGAGACCTGGCAGCCGACCCTGAGGGGCTGCATCGTCAGCGACTATCGGCTACCGAAGATGAATGGGCTCGAGCTTCTCGCCGCGCTCGTCGAGCGGAAATCGGAGCTTCCGTTCATCATGATCAGCGGACATGCGGACGTCCCGGTCGCCGTCTCGGCAATCAAGCAGGGCGCGTTCGACTTCCTGCAAAAGCCGGTCGTCTTCCAGGAGGCGCTCGACCGCATTCAAGCGGCGATGGCGGAGGACCAACGGCGGTGGGAGCTGCGTCAGAAGGACCTCGCGGCCTCCGACGCGCTCGAGCGGCTCACCGAGCGCGAAGCGGAGATCATGAAGCTGATGGTCGCCGGCAAGAAGAGCCGTGAGATCGCCGCGAAGCTGAAGATCAGCGAGCGAACCGTCGAGATCCACCGGTCGCGCGTGATGTCCAAGACCGGCTGCGGCTCGCTCGCCGAGCTCGCCCGCCTGGTGCTGAGCCGCCCCTGATCTTCTTCGGCGGTCAATCCAGCTGGAGCTCGCTCCGCAGGGCGCGAGTGGCACGGAAGACCAGGCTCTTCACCGCGTTCACCGAGATCCCGAGCGTATCGGAGACCTCGTCGTAGGAAAGCCCGTTCACTCGCGACAGCATGAGCGCGCTCGTCTGGCGGCCCGGCAGCTTCGCGAGCGTGGCCTGCACCTGTCCGGCGATCTCTCCGCGCGCGACGACCGTCTCCGCGGTCTCGGCCTTGAGATCGGGAAGCTCACGATGAAGGTCCCCGTTTTCCCCGCCGCGCGGGGCATCGAGCGAGAAGGTCCCCTCGCGGATCGAGAGTTGCCGCTTCTCGTTCAAGCAGAGGTTCGTCGCGACGCGGAACAGATAGGTGACGAAGCGCGCCCTCGGCTCGTACCGCTCACGGGCGCGATAGATCTGCAGGAACGCGTCCTGGGTCAGTTCCTCGGCGCGCTCGCGATTGCCGATCATCCGCAGGCAGTAGTTGAAAATCGCCTTGTGATACTTAGAGAACAACTCGTGGAACGCCTCGACGTCGCCTTCGCGCACCCGAACCATGCGCAGCGAGTCGGGGTCGAGCGACATCCCGCCCGCGTCGAACCCCCGAGCCGTCGAGCCCATCAATCCGTCGAAGGTGGCTGCGCTTGCAGTTGCTCTCATGGACGCCCTCCTGAACCCGTTGAAGCCTTGTCGCCTGCCCCTCGAATTAAGGTTCCAGGGCCATCCTCTCAAGTCAGGAAATGTCCTACGATCGTAGGGAACACCCCCTATGGCTAGGACCGAACCCCCGACCATTTTCATCGTCGACGACGATGACGATTTTCGCGAAACGCTGCGCCTGCCGCTCGAAGCGGACGGCCACGCGGTCAAAACGTTCTCGACCGCCGATGCCTTCCTCGAAACATTCGCGAGCGGCACGCCGGGCTGTCTGCTCCTCGACGTCCGCATGCCGGGCTTGAGCGGAATCGCGCTCCAAGAAGAGCTCACGCGGCGCGGAATCGATCTGCCGATCATCTTCCTCACCGGCTACGGCGAGGTGCCGACGGCGGTGCGCGCGCTCAAGCAAGGCGCGGTCGACTTCCTGCAGAAGCCGTTCGATGAAACCGTGTTGCTCGGGCGCGTGCGCGAAGCGCTCGAGCGCGACCGCGCCGTGCGCGACACGCGCCTACGCTCGGATTCCGTCGCGACGCGCTACGCTGACGCTCAGCGATCGCGAGCGCGAGGTCATGCGGCGCATGGTCGCCGGCGAGGCGAGCAAGGTGATCGCGATGGATCTCGAGCTCAGCCTGAAGACGGTCGAGCTCCATCGCCGGAGCGTGATGCAGAAGATGGAGGCCGACTCGATCCCGGCGCTCGTCGAGCTCGCGCTCGTGCTCGAGAAGGAGAGCTAGCCGGCCACCTCCACCGCCGCTCGCGGGGGCAGCGAGTAGCGGAAGATGCGGGCGACGACGCTGCCGAACTGCTGCGCGAAGCTGCCGGTGTTGTAGCGGCTGCCCGTAGCGCTCGCAGATCGCGCGCACCCGCGGCGGCCATCTCGGGGTAGCGGGACGCCGGCAGGTCGGGGAACAGGTGGTGCTCGATCTGGTGGCTCAGGTGGCCGGTCATGAGGTGGAAGAGCCGCCCGCCCTCGATGTTCGCCGAGCCGCTGAGCTGGCGCAGGTACCACGCGCCGCGGCTCTCGTTCGCCGTCTCCTCGGCCGGTAGACGCGGACGCCGTCGGGGAAGTGGCCGCAGAAGATGATGGCGAACGTCCACAGGTTGCGGATCGACGTTCGCGAGGAAGTTGCCGGCGAGCACGCGCGGCGCGTTCCAGAGCGCGAGCGCGGGGAAGAATCCGTAGTCCTTGACGAGCTGCCAGCCGGCCTTCTTCAGGAACGGTCGCGCGCGCTTGCCGGAGCTCGGCGAGCGATGCTTCCCTTCCAGCACCTCGTCGATGCGGAGGTCGTGCACGCCGACGCCCCACTGGAACGCGAGCGCGAGCATCGCCGCGTAGAGCGGCTGCGGCAGGTAGGCCGGGTGCCAGCGCTGCTCGGCGCTCACGCGCAGGATGCCGTAGCCGATGTCGCGATCCCGCCCGAGCATGTTGGTGAAGGTGTGGTGCTCGTAGTTGTGGGAGTGGCGCCAGTCGTCGCCGGTGCAGACGTTGTCCCACTCGTAGCGCTGCGAATCGAGCGTCGGGATCGTGCGTCCAGTCGTACTGGCCGTGCATCACGTTGTGGCCGATCTCCATGTTCTCGAGGATCTTGGCGGTGCCGAGCGCGGCGACGCCGAGCGACGAAGCGTGACGGGTCGAGGCCGAAGTGAAGGAGCAGCGCGGCCGGCCGCCTCGGCGTAGCTCGCGGCGCGGATCACGCCGCGGATGTGGCTCGACGTCGCGCTCGCCGAGGTCGGCGACGACCTCTTCGCGGAGCGCGTCGAGCTCGCGGCCGAAGGCGTCGATCTCGGTGGGCGACAGGGTCTTGGCAGGGGTGGTCGTCATGGTGTTCTCCTGGTTCAAAGGTCGAGCTCGACGTCCGAGCGCGCGACGGACATGCAGAGCTGGATGTCCTCGTCGGGCTCGGACGAGATCTCGCCGGTCAAGAGGTTCTGCACGGTGCCGCTCGTCTTCCGGCACTTGCAGGTGTGGCAGATGCCCATGCGGCAGCCGGACGCGGGCGCGGCGCCGGCGCGCTCGCTGCCTTCGAGGAGCGTCGACGCGGCCGTCGCTCGCGAAGGTCTTGCCGGAGCGAAGGAGCGTGACGCTCGCGTCGACGGCATCGCCGTGCATCGTGACCGGCGCGGGCGGAACGAAGCGCTCGCGCCGAAGCCGGCCGAGCGACGCCGAGGCGACCCCAAAGACGCTCGGCCGCCTCCATCAGCGCGGCGGGGCCGCAGAGGAATGCGTCGCGCTCCGCGAAGTCCGGCACGAGCTCCGCGCAGCGCAGCTTCGCCGAAGCGCGCCGCGCTTTCGCCGCGAGTGAAGCAGAAGGATCAGGCGAAAGCCGGGATGCCGCTCGGCGAGGGCGACGAGACGATCGCGGAAGATCACGTCCTCGGCCGAGCGGGCGTAGTGAACGAGCACGGCGTTCTCGAGCGCGCCCCGCGCGGCCATGTCGTCGAGGAGCGAGAATACCGGCGTGATGCCGCTGCCGCCGGAGAGGAAGAGGAGACCGTTCGGCGCGTGCTCCGGCAGGACGAAGTCCCCGGCGGCCTCGCCGATGCCGACGACGTCGCCGACCCGCGCGCGGTCGTGGAGCCAGGTCGAGACCGCGCCGCCCGGGGCGCGCTTGACGGTGATCGTGAACGAGCGGCCGCGGCCGGGCGCCGACGAGATCGAGTAGCAGCGCCGGAGGCGCGTGCCGTCGACCTCGACGTCGACCGTGACGTACTGCCCGGCGCGGAAGCCGGCGAAGCGCCGGCTCGGGCGGAGCACGAACGTCTTCGCGTCCGGCCGTCTCGGCGACGATGTCGACGATCCGGGCGCGGGTCTCGCGGAGCGACCAGGTGGGGTCGAGCTCGCCCATCCAGAAGCCGAGGTGGCGATCGAGGAAGAGGCGCTTGGCCAGAGTCCGTATTCATAGTGGACACTTGTACACGAATTTGTGGACACTCGTCAACTCAGTTTGCGAAACAATCATATCCATTGGATTTTTCTAAAGTTTTCGGTATACAGGCGGCCACCGATGAAGCGCAGACGACACCGCGAAGAGCCTCATCTCAGCCGCGACGAGCGGAAGCTCCGCACGCGGCGGGCGCTCGTCGAGGCGGCGCTCGGCCTCATGGGCGAGGAGCGGAGCTTCACGAGCTTGAGCCTCCGCGAGGTCGCGCGCGCGGCGGGCGTGGTGCCGAACGCGTTCTACCGGCACTTCCGCGACATGGACGCGCTCGGGCTCACGCTGCTCGAGGAAGGCGGTCTCACGCTTCGTCGCCTGCTCCGCCAGGTGCGCGAGACGGGCCTCCCGGCGAGCGAGATCATCCGGCGCTCGGTCGAGATCTACGTGCAGTACGTCCGCGCGCACCGCCTCCACTTTCTTGTTCATCGCGCGCGAGCGCGCCGGCGGCTCGCGCGCGATCCGCGACGGCATCCGGCGCGAGGTCGGCCACTTCACCGCGGAGATGGCGACCGACTTCGGCTTGCTCGGAGTTCCTCCGAACCTGACTCCGGCGGCCCAGCTGATGATCGCCGAGATCGTCGTGCTGATGATGCTCGACTCGGCCGTCGACATCATCGACCTGCCCCCCGGCAAGCCGGGGCGCGAGGCCGAGCTCGTCTCGCGCCTCGTCGGCTACCTCGTCGTCGTCTTCCTGGGCGCCCAGGCGTGGAGAGAGAAGCCCTGAGCCGCGTCAGTCTTCCTTCGCTTCTTCCGCCTTCTTCTGTCGTCTCTTTCGTTTTCTTCGTCTTCCTTCTTCTCCTGCTCTTCCTCTTCCTTTTCCTTCCTCGCTTCTTCTTCCTCCTCCTTCTTCTCTTGCGCTTCCTCATCGTCGCCGCTGGCTTCGTCCTTGGCGTCGCCGAGGCCCACGGACTCTTCGAGGTTCGGCGGCAGGGCCTTGATGAAGGCGTTCTTCACCGCCTGACCGATGATCGACCAGATGCTGTACTTCGGCTGATCGAAGCGGCCCGAGTACTCGATCTTGGTGGCGAAGCGATCCTTCGGCAGGTTCCGGAAGATTCGCGAGACGAGATCCACGGCGCCTTCCCAGACCTTGTGGAACGGGCTCTTCGCCTCCTCGCCGAGATCGAGGATGTTCAGGTCCTGGATGATCGGCTTCACGTAGCCGGTGAAGGCGCCGTTCGATGCGGCGAGCTCGGCGTAGACGGCGAGCGTGCCGCCCTCGGCATCGAAGTGTCCGTAGGCGCGGAGGAAGTCGTTCAGCTTCCGGATGTCGACGCGCTCGAGCTTGGCGTTGAGATCGAACGTCGGGTCCTTCTGGTAGGGATCCAGGTCGGTGCGGACGTCGAGCACCGCGCCTCCGAACGGACGGCCTTGCGCTTCGATCGTCGCGACGAGCGTCTTCGAGAGCGCGAGGCTGTTCGTCAGGTTCCGCGCGAGCACGTGGAGGTCGTCGATCTCGACGTCGACCTTGGGAACGGTGTGGAAGTTCCGGAAATGCGCTTCGCCGTCGTGCATCTCGAAACGGTTGATGCGCAGCGGGAAGAGCTCCGCCACCTTGTCCTGCCAGCGCGAGTCGAGGTCGTTCTGCGTCGTCTCCTCGGTCGGTCCGGAAACGAGGTTCAACGTCGGGCGACGAAAGTCGATCTCGCCGACGAGTGCGCCGTTGAAGATCTCGCGCCACTGGACCGAGAAGTCGATCTCGGGGCACGAGAAGAATGGCACCGGGATCTTGCCGCCCGACTTCTTCACCTCGAGCCCTTCGATCTGGTAGGCGCCGCGCCAGAGCGCGATGTCCACGTCCCGGATCACGCCGTGATATCCGGGCACCTCGTCGAGCGTCTTGTTCGCGTACCAGAGGACGACGTGCGGCAAGGCGGCTCGCGCGGCGATCAGGAGGACCGCGAGCAGGACGAGGCCGACGACCGCGTCGCGCGAGAGCCGGAACCAGAGCGGCCGGCGGCGCGGTCTCGAAACGGGCGGTGGGCGGGACTTCGCGGCGGCGGGCAATTCGACGATCCTCGCTGATTCAAACCCCAGAGAGCGCCGGCGGATCCGCTGACGTGCCCCCGCGTGGCTGTGCTATGGGCGAAACCCCCATGGAATCTCGCGTCGAACAGAAGTGGATCGAGGCCTTTCGTCGCGTCTTCGAGCTCTGCGCGCTCCGCCCCGGCGACGTCGTGGCGATCCTCTCGGAGAGCCAGTCCCGGCCGGTCAACGTCGCGCTCGCCGAGCTCGCCGCGCTCGGGCTCGGCGCGCGCGCGTTTCACGTGGTGCTCCCGACGCCGAAGCAGACCGTCGCGGTGCCGATCCGGTCGACGGGCGCGACGGACGTCATCCAGGGGCTCGAGCCGGTGATCGGCGCGCTCGGCGGCGCGACGCTCGTCGTCGACTGCACGCTCGAGGGCATGCTCCACGCGCGCGAGCTGCCGGCGATCCTGAAAGCGGGCGCGCGCGTCCTCATGGTCTCGAACGAGCATCCGGAAGCCCTCGAGCGCCTGCTGCCGACGGAGGATCACGAGCGGAAGGTGAAGGCCGGCATCAAGCTCCTCCGCGGCGCGAAGCGCATGCACGTGGCCTCGCGCGCCGGCACCGATCTCACGGTCGACGTCGAGGGCGCGATGGTCGGCGGCGGCTGGGGGTACACGTCGAAGCCTGGCACGATCACGCACTGGCCCGGCGGGCTGTGTTTGTGTTTTCCGCGTGCCGGCTCCGTCGCCGGCACGCTCGTCTTGGATCGTGGTGACGTGAACCTGACGTTCAAAAAGTACCTCGAGAGTCGCATCAGGCTCACGATCGAGAAGGACTACGTCACCGACATCGGCGGCGACGGCGTCGATGCCGAGCTCATGCGGAGCTACTTCGCGGCGTGGGGTGACCGCGAGGCGTACGCCGTCAGCCACTGCGGATGGGGCATGAATCCCGCCGCGCGTTGGGATGCGATGGCGATGTACGACAAGAACGACTTCAACGGCACCGAGCTCCGCGCGTTCGCCGGCAACTTCCTCTACTCGACGGGAGCGAACGAGTTCGCGGGCCGGCACACGCTCGGGCACTTCGATCTGCCGCTGCGCGGCTGCACGGTGCGGCTCGACGACCGCGTGGTCGTGGACGAAGGCCGCCTCCAGGGAGAGCTCGCGTGAGCGCGGTTCCGTATGCGGCGGAGCGCGGCACCGGCGAGCCGGCGATCGTGTTCCTCCACGGCATCGGCGGCGATCACCGCGCCTTCGAGGGCGAGCTCGAGCACTTCGGCCGCCGTGCCCGCGCGCTCGCCTGGGACATGCCGGGCTACGGGAAGAGCGCGCCGATCGAGCCGATGACGTTCCCGACGCTCGCGGACGCGCTCGCGAGCTTGCTGGACGCGCACGGAATCGCGAGCGCGATCCTCGTCGGGCATTCGATGGGCGGAATGGTCGCGCAGGAATTCGTGGCCACGCGCCCCGAGCGCGTCACGGCGCTGGTGCTCGTCGGCACGACCCCCGCGTTCGGCAGCCCCGACGGCGCCTGGCAGCAGAAGTTCATGGCCGATCGCATGAAGCCGCTCGAGGGCGGCAAGACGCCCGCCGACATCGCGCCCGAGCGCGTTGCCGATCTCGTCGGCGACGAGCCCGATCCGCGCGGCGTGACGCGGGCGATCGAGTGCATGTCCGGCATCTCGGTCCCGACTTTTCGTGCGGCGCTCGGCGCTCTGCTCACGTTCGACCGTCGCGCGAGCCTCGGGTCGATCGGTTGTCCGACGCTCATGATCGCGGGCGAGCGCGACCGAGTGGCCGCGCCGGAAGTCATGGAGAAGATGTGCGCTGCGATCCCGGGCGCCGTCTGCCACGTGATGTCGGGCGCCGGCCACTTGATGAACCTCGAGCAGCCCGACGCGTTCGCGAGATTGATCGACGACTTCCTGGACCTCCTTCCATAGTGTCCCGTCCCCGAAATTCGCACACGCATTCCGCGGTCTTCGCCGCCGATCGCTGCGTTGCTCCTCGCTCGCGATACCGCAAGAGTATCGCTCGTCGTCGCGCCTTGCGCTCGACGACGAATCCTCGCGGCCTGCGCGCGCGTATTTCGGAGACTGGACACTCGTGATCGACGACCCGCCCTTCACGCCCCGCCAGAAGGAGCTCGTCGAGACCGCTCGACGTCTCGGGCGCGAGCGCTTCGCGCCGCGCGCCGCGGGCTACGACGAGAGCGCGACCTTTCCGACGAAGGATTTCGCGGACCTCGAAGCGGCGGGCTTCCTCGGCCTCACGATTCCCGAGCGCTACGGCGGGCTCGGCGCCGACTTCGAGACCTACTGCCTCGTCTCCGCCGAGCTCGGCCGCTGGGCCGGTGCGACGGCGCTCACCTTCAACATGCACGCCTGCACGATGCTCTGGACGAGCCGCCTCGCCGACGACCTCCCGCTCACGGATGCCGATCGCCGAAGGCACGAAGAAACCCGCACCGAGCTCTACCGCCGCGTCGTCGACGACGGCGCGATTTACGCACAGACGTTCTCTGAGCCGACGCACGCGGCGGCGGCCGGCCGCTCGCCGTTCGGCACGACCGCAAGGAAGATCGACGGCGGCTGGCGGATCGACGGCAAGAAGCACTTCGCTTCGCTCTCCGGCGCAGCCGGCTTCTACGGCATCCTCTGTACGGAAGACCGCGGCGGCACTACCGACGTGAAGGACACGCTCTATCTCGCGGTGCCGGCCGGCACGCCGGGCTTCCGCGTGACCGGCACATGGGATCCGCTCGGCATGCGCGCGACCGTGTCGCGAAGCCTCGAGCTCGACGGAGTGGAGGTGCCCGATTCGATGCAGCTCCTCCCGCGCGGCGCGTACTACCAGGCGGCACTTCAATGGCCGCATATGTTTCTCACGCTCTGCCCGACGTTCCTCGGCATCGGCCGCGCCGCGTTCGACTTCACCGTCGGCTATCTCCGCGGCGAAGTCCCCGGCGCGCCGCCGCCCGGCGCACGCGCGAGCGCGACGAAACAGCTCGCGGTCGCGGAGATGCGGCTCAAGCTCGAGCAGACGACTGCGCTCTTCCTCCGCACGATCCGCGAAGCCGGCTTCCAGCCGACGAAGGCACAGCGCCTCCGCGCCTACGCCACGCAGCAGACGGTGATGGAGAACGCGAACGACATCTGCCGCCTCGCGCTCCGCGTGTGCGGCGGGCGATCGATCCTGAAGTCGATGCCGCTCGAGCGTCTCTACCGGGACAGCCGCTGCGGCTCGGTGATGCTGCCGTGGACCGCCGAGATCTGCGCCGAGCGCATGGGACACGAGAGCCTCTACGAGCCCGGCGAGCAGGACTCGTGAAGCGACCCGCATGCGATCCTTCACCTCTCCCTTTGGGGAGAGGATCCGAACGCACGTTGTGCGTTCGGATGCGAGACGACCCGACCGAATGGGAGGGGCGCTTGGCGAGCCGGCCCGGGCGGCGAAGCGGCCGGGTGCGGGGGAGCCGATTTCGGCTGCGACGTCTCCCCCTCACTCGCGCCTGCGGCGCGATCTCTCCCCAACGGGGAGAGATGGGGTGCGTTGGTGGACATCTCTAGCTGGATCGCGCATCGCGCGGAGTGGAGCCCGGACGCGATCGCGCTCCGCTTCGAAGGCGAGGAGAGCGCCTATGCGGCGCTCGACGCGCGCATCCGGGGCCTCGCCGTGCGGCTCGAGCGCGAGCACGGCATCGGGCCCGGCGACCGCGTCGCGTACCTCGGCCTCAATCGCCCGCTCGTGTTCGAGCTCCTCTTCGCGTGCGCCCGGCTCGGCGCGATCTTCGTGCCGCTGAACTGGCGTCTCGCGCCGGCCGAGCTCCACGGCGTGCTCGACCACGCCGGCGCAAAGCTCCTCTTCGCCGAGCGCGCCTATGCGGGCGAGAATTGGCGCCGGCCGACGCTACCCGCGGAGACGCCGATCGCGCCCACCGCGGAGACGCCGGCGTGCGGGGGCTCGGGCGCGTCGCCGGTGCTGCTCGTCTACACCTCCGGCACGAGCGGCCGCCCGAAAGGCGTGCTCCTCACGCAGGACGCGATCTTCTGGAACGCCGTCAATTCGATCGCGGCTCACGACCTCACGAGCGCCGATCGCGTGCTGACCCTGCTGCCGACGTTCCACGTCGGCGGGCTCAACATTCACACCACCCCGACGCTCCACGCGGGCGGCGAGGTGACGATCCATCCCAAGTTCGACGCCGGGCGGGCGCTCGCGACGATCGCCGCCACGCGCACGACACTCTTCCTCGCGGTGCCGCCGGTCAGCCTGGCAATGATCCATCATCCCGATTGGGCTTCGACCGATCTCTCGAGCCTCCGCCTCGTCTCGCTCGGCTCTTCCGTCGTGCCGGAAGCGGCGATCCGCCCGTGGCTCGACCGCGGCATCCCCGTCACGCAGGTCTACGGTCTCAGCGAGAGCTCGCCGGTCGCGATCTGCCTCCGCCGCGAGGATGCGGCACGGAAAGTCGGCTCGTGCGGCAAGCCCGCGATCCATTGCGAAGCGCGCATCGCCGACGACGCGGGGCGCACGCTCGGCCCGAATGAGCGCGGCGAGATCCTGCTCCGCGGGCCGAATCTGTTTCGCGAATACTGGCACGACCCCGAGACGACCGCCGCCGCGTTCGCAGGCGACTGGTTCCGGACGGGCGACGTCGGGCATCGCGACGAAGACGGGTTCTACTGGGTCGACGACCGCAAGAAGGACGTCATCATCTCCGGCGGCGAGAACATCTATCCCGCCGAGATCGAGAACGTCCTCCTCGGGTGCGACGCGATCCAAGAAGCCGCGGTCGTCGCGCGCGCGGACGAGCGCTGGGGCGAGGTTGCCGTCGCGTTCGTCGTCCCGCGTCCCGGAGCCCAGCTCACGATCGAGCAAGTCCTCGAGCTCTTCGACGGACGGCTCGCCCGCTACAAGCATCCGCGCCAAGTCGTGCTCAGCGACGCTCTGCCGCGAAACGTGATGGGAAAGGTGCTGAAGCACGAGCTTCGGGCGCGCCTCGGAGGAGATTGATGGAGATCGGTGTGGTGATGGTGCCGATGCCGCTCGAGTCGGCGAAGACGGCCCGGACGATGGAGGAGCTCGGCTTCGACACCGTGCTCTTTCCTGACAGCCAGAACCTCCTCCCGGAAGTCTGGGGCCATCTCATGCTCGCGGCGCACGGGACCTCGCGTGTGAAGCTCGCGCCCGGCGTGAGCAACTCGATCACTCGCGATGCCGCGGTCACCGCGTCGGCCGCGCTCTCGCTACAGATCGAGAGCGGCGGGCGCGCGGTGCTCGGCATCGGCCGCGGCGACTCCGCGGTCCAGCGGATCGGCAAGCGGGAGGATCCGGTCGCGAGCTTCGAGCGTTATCTCGAGCAGGTCCAGGCGTATCTCTCGGGCGAGAGCGTCGATCGGGACGGCTTCGCGAGCCGGCTGGAGTGGCACCGGCTCGCGAAGGTACCGAAGGTGCCGGTCGTCGTCGCCGCGACGGGGCCGCGCGTGGTCGCCGCGGCCGCGCGGCGCGCGGATGCCGTTTGCCTCGGCGTCGGCGCGGACCCGGAGTGGCTCGCGGCGAAGATCGTACAAGCGCGAGAGGCAGGCGCGAAGCGCGTCGGCGCGTTCGTGAACTGCGTCGTCAACGACGACGTTGCGAAGGCACGCGAAGCGATCCGCGGCGGGGCCGCGACGTTCGCGCGCTTCTCCGCGTTTCAAGGGAGCGATCTCTCGCGGCTGCCGGCGCCGCTCGCGGCGGCGGCGCGTCACCTGCGCGAGCACTACGACATGCGCGAGCACACTCACGCGGACGCGGCGCACGTCGCCGGCCTCTCCGCGGAGTTTCTCGACTGGTTCGCGATCTCGGGGCCGGCTTCGGTCGCGACCGAGCGCCTCCGCGCGCTCGGAGCGATCGGCCTCGATTTCATCTGGCTCGTCCCCGCGTCGACGGGAGCCGCACGCGAGGTGGTTGGCGCGTCGCTCGCGAGCCTTGGCCGCGAGGTTCTGCCCGCGCTCCGCGCGGACGGCTGAGGCACCGGTTGCCCGCGTCGAAGCGCCCTCCGCGCGGTCAACGCCGTCGCGAAAGGAGCCGTGCCGCGATCCGCGCGGCCGCGCGCGCCGTCTTCGAGCGCAAGGGCTACGAGCAGACCACGCTCCGCGATCTCGTCGCCGAGGCGGACATCACGCACCCGACCTTCTACTCGTACTTCCGCTCGAAGGACGACGTGCTCGCCGAGCTGATCGACGAGCTCGTGGACGAGCTCGTCGCGACCGGCATCACGTTCGGGCTCACGCGGAGCCCGGAGCCGAGCGTGCGGCGGAGCTTCCGTCTCGGGTGGCGCGCGATCCTCGAGGCCGGGCGAAGGAACCGCGGGCTTCTCCGCGCCGTCCGGCAGGCGATCCATGCGAGCGAAGCTCACGCTCGGCGCTGGCGCCGGTTCCGCTCGAGCGCGCTCGCGATCGTCGAGCGAGACCTCAGCTGGGCAGCCGGGGCAGGGATCGTCCGCTGCGAGGATCCGCGGGTCCTGTCGGTCGCGATGTTCGCGATCATGGAGACCGCGCTCTTCGAGCTCGCGAGCGGGGGAGAAGGACCTCGAACGCGTCGAGAGCGTGCTGGAGGGATTCTTCTGGAGCGGCCTCTTCGGCTGGCAGGGCGCGCCGTCCGACTACGTCGTCGCGAAGGGACGGCGCCCGAAGCGCGTTCGCTGAAAACTTGCATCCGATGTAAGTTTCGTGAAAAGGACGGCGCGGAGGGATCCCGAAATGAGCGGACCCGACGCATCGGACGCGGCCGAAGCACTCGATCTCCTCGAGGGAGATCTCGCGGAACGAATTCGCCGTCTCGGTCTCGAGCGGAACGTCGCCGACCTCGCGCTCCGCGGCTACACGATCATCGAGAACGCGGCGCCGCCCGAGTTCTTCGATCGCCTTCGCACCGCAATCGTCGCGCTGATCGAAGAGCAGCGCGCGTCGGGCAAGGCCCCCGTGCGCGTCGCCGAGATCGACGAGGTCGCCTGGCTCGCGCCGAAGCGCGGACGGATCTTCGAGGAGGCGCATTGCGTTCCGAAGCTCGTCGCCTTGAACGAGTTCATGCTCGGCAAGGGCTTCCAGATCTACACGTCGGGCGGCAGCGTGAAGTGCCAGGGCGGCGCACCGCTCGGGCTCCACACCGACTACACGGCGATCCGCCCGCCGTACCCGGTGCACTGCCAGGTGTTCACCTCGCTCTGGGCCTGCGACGACTGGACGGTCGCGAACGGATGCACGCGACTCGTTCCGGGAAGCTTCAAGCACCGCCGCCCACCCACGCCCGGTGAGGGCGACGATCTCGCGATCCCGATCGAGTGTCCCAGGGGCTCGATCATCGCGTGGGACGGTGCGACGTGGCACGGCGCCGTCTCCCGCACGGCCGACGGCACGCGCGTCGGCTTCCACACACCGCACAGCCGGATGGCCGTGCGCACCGTCGACTCCTACGCCGACGTCCCGGACGAGATCGTGCAACGGAACCCGCCGGTCTTCGGGCGGATGATCGGCCGCGAGGACATGTTCGGGAAAACGACGTACTTCTCGCCCGACATGGTCGGGCTCGAGCGCGTCTACGCGTGGCTGAACACCTGAGCCGCAGGTGACCCGGCGTCTCGCGCTCGTCGCGGCCGGTCTCTTCTCCTTCGCACGTCTCGCGCTCGCCGACGACGCGCCGCCCGAGCCGGCGCGCGGGCGCGTGCTCGAAGAGATCGTCGTCACCGCGCAGAAGACCGAGGAGAACGCGAGCGACGTACCGATCTCGATGAGCGTCCTCTCGGACGACTTCCTCGCGGCTCACCAGATCGGCGACTTCCAGGGCCTCGATGCCTACGTGCCGAACGCGCGCCTCACCAGCGGCGGCGCGGGCGCGAACGACGTGCGCCTTCGCGGCTTCGGCTCGACATGGGTGAACAAGGCGTTCGAGCAACCCGCCGGCCTCGTCACCGACGGCATCCCGTACAACCGCCTGCCCTACTTCTTCAGCGCGCTCTATGACGTCGAGCGAATCGAGGTGTTACGCGGCCCGCAGGGCACGTTGATCGGCAAGAACACGACGGCTGGCGCGTTCAACGTGACGACGAAGAGCCCGACGGACGAATTCACCGGCGAGCTCGCGACCGAGATCGGCGAGCGCGATCATCGCCGCTTCGACGGCGCCGTGGGCGGGCCGCTCGTGAAGGGCTGGGTGAACTTCCGCCTCGCGGGCGTCATCGAGGACCGCGAGGGCTACCTCTTCAACACGACCTCGAAGGTGCAGGCCGACGCCGCCGAGACCGGCCCCGACCGCTCGCGCGACGGCATCCGCGCGAAGCTCGACTTCCCCGACCTCCTCGGCGCTTCGCTCCGCCTCACCTACGAGCGCGTGAGCTCCGACAGCGTCGGCCCGACCGCGGAAGTCCGGCACTCCGAGCCCGTCTGGGTCGCCTACCAGCGCCAGTTCGATCCCGAGTTCGACATCGTGCCGTACAACGAGAGAACGTCCGTGCACGACACGCAGCTCTACCTCGTCGACATCGAGACGTACCTGCTGGACCTTCGCCGCGAGCTCTTCGGCTGGCAGCTCGGGCTCCTCGCCGGCCACTCGGTGATGGAGTTCAAGGGCAAGGACGTGATCCCCACGGCGGTGCCGTCGTTCACGCTCTACGACCGGGACCGGAATCCGCAGACGACCGTCGAGCTCCGAGCCCACTCGCCCGCGCTCGACGGGCTCTTCGGGATCGCGCGCCTCTTCGGTTTCGATCTCGGCACGAGCGACGTGCTCGCCGGCTTCTTCTTCCAGCGCCGCGCGATCGACGGCGACGAGCTCGGAGTGTTCAACGTCGCGCTCTACGGGCTCGAGGCGGCAACCTCCGCCCCGGCCAACCTCCGCCTCGGCGGGCTCCCGATCGTGCTGCCGTCGCTGCTCGCCGAGACGCCGCCGCCCGGGTTCGAGGAAGATTTCCGCATGGGCTTCGAGCAGACGTCGACCTCGATCGCCGGCTTCACGCACATGAGCTGGACGATCGCGCCGGCGACGCTCGAGGCCGGCATGCGCTTCACTCACGAGATGAAGGACGCCGACTGGAACGTTCAGGTCGAGCGTCCCGGCCCGCTCGTGATCGCCGTGACGGGTGGCGGCTTTCGCGTGCACAAGGAGCTCTCCGAGTCGGCGTTCACGCCGAAGGTGAGCCTCCTCTGGGACTGGGCGGAGGGCATCAAGACCTACGCGTTCTGGGCGAAGGGCTTCAAAGGCGGCGGCTTCAACGAGTTCGCGTTCGCGCCGACCGCGACGACGACGGTCTCCGCCGAGGAGACGGAGGACTGGGAAGTCGGCGTGAAGGCGCGCCTCCTCGACGGCGCGATGGCGGCGAACCTCGGGTTCTTTCGCCAGGACGTCGACAACCTACAGGTCTTCCAGACGGTGACGCTGCCGCCGTCCGCGAAGTCGGTGAATGCCGGCAGCGCCCGCTCGCAGGGCGTCGAGCTCGACGTGTCCTGGCTGGTGAGCGATTGGTTCGATCTCTACGGCGCACTCGGCTACCAGGACGCGAAGTACCTCGAGTATCCGCTCGGCAGTTGCTCGTCCGATCGCCCCGACTCCGACGGCAACGGCGACGGCGGCTGCGATCTCTCGGGACGCCAACTCGAAAAAGCGCCGCGATGGTCGGCGACCGTCGTGCCGGGGATCCACGTGCCTCTCCGCGATGTCCCCGGCACCGGCGTGTGGCCCGAGCCGCTTCGCGCGCTCGCGGTCGTCGGCTCGCTCACCGCGGAATACCGAGACGTACACAAGCTCTCCTTCGAGCTTGCTCGCCAGACGCGCCAGGACTCGTTCTTCCGCTTCGCCGCGACGCTCGGCTTCGCCAGCGACGTCCACGGTTGGTCGGCCGGCGTCACCGCGGAGAACTTCACGAGCGCCGAAGTCTCGACGTTCAACGCGGAGATCTACGGTCCCGGCAACTATCGCCAATATCCGATCGAGCCGCGCTTCGTGTTCGGTTGGCTGCGCTGGTCATTCTGATCTCATCCGCGTTTCTCCGAGCGGCACCGAGCCGCGACCCGCGTGTTTACCCGAGAGTCTCGAAATCCAACTCTCGGAGGTCGAATCATGAGGATTCTCAAGGCGATGACGGTTGGGGCAGCACTTGGGCTCACCCTCATCTTCGCGAGCTGCTCGGCCGAAGGTAAGGCGGGCGGCTCCGGCGCGATCGGCGGCGATCCTACGCTCGGCGGTTCCGCGAGCGGCTCGGGCTCCGGCTCGATCGGCGGATCGGGCGCGTCGGGCTCGATGAGCGGTTCCGGCTCCGGCTCGATGCGCTAGCTAGCGAGCTCGGTCCGAAAGCCGCAGGATCATTCGATCCAAGCGGCGATTCTGCCGGCGGATTGCGACAGCGTGCGGGCGATTGCCTGGGCCGTGTCCTCAACGATCATGCGACGATCGACGAGTGAGGCCATGTAGAAAGGCACCACGCACCCGCAGCGGTCGCAGTCCGCCTTCGGCCCCATCATGCACTTTTCTTTGCGCTCGCCGGCCGGGCCGAAGGCGAATGCCTTTTTCGCGAACAGGCAGTGATCGGTGACGCGTTTGCACCGATCCGACTTCATCATCCGGAACACTCGCTCCGGTAGCACGAAGAAGTCGCCGTAGATCCGCTTCAACGCGATCAGCTTGTCCAGCATTCGATCGCGCTCCTCGAAATCCATCCAAAGGTCGTGCTCGATGGTTTCGATCGGCGTGTAGAAGTCGAACGTCATGTGCCGGGCGCCGGCCGCGGCCCAGTCGATCACCGATTGCTCGACGCATTTCGCGTTCTGCTTCGTGATGCAGTAGGCGATCGTCACGTTGAGCGCGGCGTGCTCGCGCACGTTCCGCATCGCCTTCGCGTAGATGCCCTTCTTGTTGCGGATCTCCTCGTGCATCGCCTCGTCACCGTCGATCGAGATGTACCAGGCGACGTCGGGCCAGTCGGGGAGCGGGATGGTGCCGTTCGTGACGACCGTGTTGTAACGAAAGTACTTGCGACAGCGCTCGATCAGCTTGCGGCGCATGAGCGGCTCGCCCCCGACCCATGTGCATTGCAGAAACGGGAACTCCCAGGGTCTCTTCTCCGCCGCGAGAGTCGCGAGCTTTTGCTCCCACTCCTCGATGGTTCGGTCCTCGTCCGAATACGCTTCGTCTTGCTCGAAGAAGTAGCAGTGCTGGCAGCGGAGGTTGCACTCCTTCGTGACGTCGATCGAGCCGAAGCCGTTCCGCGGGAATCCGAAGAGGAAGAAGCCGAGCTTGGCGAGATCGTAGGCCGTGATCCCGCGGCTTCTCCGCGAGGGCGGCGGGCTCGAGTGCTCGAGCTCGAGCGGGCTCGGCGCGTGCATTGCCGCAAGCTAAACGGGCCGCGCCCGAGGTGCAATCGCCGTCAGCGAACGCCGAGGATGCGATCGATTGCTTCCTCGACCGCCGCGCGAAAGTCGGGCTGATCGCAACGATCGGGCGCGAGCGTGTCGAGGTGCGCGAGGCCGAGCACCATCACGAGTAAGAGATCGGCGCTCACGCTCGCCGAGCCGACAGGTGTCGCGCGCGGATCGTCGGCGATCCGCGTCGCAGCCGCATCGCGGATCTTCCGATTGAAGCCGGCGAGGAGCGCTCGAACGCGCTCGTCCCGCCGCGCGGCGGCGTGCACCTCGCGCGCGAGGCGGCGAACCGTGTCGAGCTCGGGCGTCACGTAGACCCCGACCAGCTCGGCGACGCGTCCCGCCCGTGCACCGGCGGCGGGATGAAAGAGTGGGATCCGATCGAGCGATGCACCGACGACGGCGAGCAGGAGGTCCGGCTTCCCGTCGAAGTGGCGATAGAGCGCTCCCACCGTGAGGCCCGCCGCCGCCGCGACGTCTTCCATCGTCGTCGCATCGTGACCGCGCTCGGCGAGCAACGCGGCGGCGGCCGCGAGGATCCGCTCTCGAGTCGACGGCGCGCCGGGACGCCGGTCCGTCTTGCGCGGGCGCCCGAGCCGCCGCTTCGCCCGCGCTCTTCGTGGCGTCGCCATCGCGGCGAATCTAAGCGAGCCTTGACGCGAAAGTAAATCTCTATTTACTATTCGCCGCATGAGTCTCGACTGGAGTCGGCAGCCGGTTGCTCTCGTCACGGGCGGCGCGTCGGGCATCGGCGCCGCCTCGGCGCGGGCGCTCGCGGCCAAAGGCGCACGCGTCGTGGTGCTCGACCTCGACGTGACGAGCGGCCGCGCCGTTGCGGCGGAGGTCGGGGGCGAGTTCTTCTCGTTCGACGTGGCTTCCGCGGCAGCGTGGGGTCGTCTCGTCGGGCACATCGAACGAGAGACCGGCGCGATCGAGATCGCGCACCTGAACGCCGGGGTCATGACGTTCCCGCCGACCACGGATGCCGTGACGACGAGTGACCTCGCCCGCATCACGGAAGAGAGGTATCGCCGGATCCTCGGCGTGAACGTCGACGGCGTCGTGCTCGGGCTGCGCGCGCTCCTTCCAGCGATGAGCGCGCGGCGCGCCGGGCGCATCGTCGCCACCGCCTCCGTCGGGGGTCTCACACCGGTGCCGTTCGATCCGCTTTACGCGATGACGAAGCACGCGATCGTCGGCCTCGTGCGCAGCCTCGCTCCCGTTTTCGCGGGGCAAGGCATCACGCTCGCCGCGCTCTGTCCGGGCGGCGTCCGGACGCCGCTCATGCCGGACTTCGTCCGCGATCTCGATCTCCCGCTCCTCGAGCCGGAAGAGGTCGGCGCGGCGGTCGTCACGCTCGTCGACAAGACGCCCGAGGGCGACGTCTTCGTCGTGCAGCCCGGACAACCCGAGCCCCGCGCGTTTCCGCCGCCCACGATTGCGTTGGGATGAAGGGAGAACCGACGATGGACCCAGCACTCGTCGAGAAGATCGCCGCCCGGCCGCGCGAAGAGCGCGAGCGGCGCGGTTATCCCGAAGGCTTCCCTCGCCTGCCGGGCGTGCCCGCGGCGCGGTACGCCGACCCGGCGTTCTTCGCGCTCGAGCGCGAGCGCGTGTTCGGGCGGAGCTGGCTCCTCGTCGCGCACGATGACGAGCTCCCGAACACGGGCGACACGCTGCTTCTCGATCTCCTGCCGAAGCCCGTGTTTCTCGTGCGCGGCGCCGACGGCCGGGTGCGCGCGTTCCACAACACGTGCCGCCATCGCGGCGGTCCGCTCGTGAAGGAGCGGACCGGCAACGCCGGCAAGGACCTCGTCTGCGGCTACCACGGCTGGACGTATTCGCTCGACGGCGCGCTCGCCGCGGTGCCGCAGAACAAGGATTTCGGAGAGCTCGATCGCTCGTGCCTCGGCCTCCGTCCCGTCCGCTGCGAGGCGTGGGGGACGTTCCTCTTCGTGAACCTCGATCCCGACGCGGAGCCGCTCGCGCAAGCGCTTGGGGTCGTCGGAGAAGACCTCGGCCCGCAGATCGCGACCGGCGAGGGCGTCGGCCCCGTGCGGCTCCTCGAGCGCCGTTCGCTCGACGTCGACGGCAACTGGAAGCTCACCGTCGACGCGAACATCGAGACCTACCACGTGAACACGCTCCACACCGCGAGCGCGGCGATGGTGCTCGATCAGAGCGCGACCGGCATCTTCCTCCTGCCGCGCGGCCATTCGCGGATGCTGATCAGCTTCAAGGGCGGTATCTCGCTGCCGTTCGAGCTGCCGCCGTTCCCGCGGGCGAGCGAGCTCGCCGATGCCGGCATCTACTCGTACCACCTCTTCCCGAACGCGAGCATCGTCTACGGCGGCACGCGGAGCTTCCTCTTCTTGATCACGAGCTGGCCGCTCTCGCCCGGAAAGACGCGCTACGACGTCCACTTCCTCGCCGCGACGCCGATCGACGGGCCGCACGCGGATCACATCCGCGCGATCATCGAGGCGAACTGGGGCGTGTTCCTCGAGGACCTCTCGATGCTGCCGTTCCTGCAGCGCTCGATGGAAGCGGGCACGCTCGATTCGCTGACGCTCGGCTACCAGGAGCGGCGGATCTATCACCAGCATGAGGAGATCGACCGCCGCATCGGCGCGGAGCGCGTCGCGCCCGAGCTTCGCGTGGCGCCCGTCCTCGACGGGTGGACGGAGCGCTGATGGAGCCGTTCGTCGCGCTCATGCGGCGCTACGTGATCGACTACACGAACTCGCACGACCTCTACGTCTGCGACGAGATCATGGAGCCTGACTATCTCGTTCGGATCGCCGGGTGGGACCTCGAGCGCGACGCGATGTACAAGCCCGCGGTCGAGAGCATCTTCGCGCGCTTCCCCGGGCTCTGTCTCGCGATCCACGAGATCGTCACGAACGGCGAGCGGCTGGCGATGCGCTTCGCCGAGCACGCGGCCGACGCCGAGGGGCGCGCGTGCTGCTGGGCCGGCATCGCGCTCTATCGCTGGAACGGCGCGAAGCTCACGGAATGCCGCGTGGAGCAAGATTTCCTCGCGCAGCGCCGCCAGCTCGCGAGCGGTGTCGCCGATCCGCTCGAGCCGCCGCACCTCGACCCCTGGACGACGACGCGCGCGGTCGCACGCGACCAGGCGGCGGAGCGCGTCGTCGCGGAGTGGCTTCGCGCCGGCGGGTTCGCCGAGCGTGAGCCGACGATCACGCCGAAGACGACCGAGATCCTCGATCTCTTTTCGGCGGGACCGCGCGTCGCGTTCCACGCGAGCGTCGAGGGTGCGTATCGCGGCGGGCTCCCGGATTGCGACGCGCATCGCGGCGAGGAGGCGCGATTGCTCCTCGCCGGCCTCGCCACCGTCGAGAGCGGCCGCGTCGCCGACGTGAAGCTCGTCGCCGATCGCCTCGGCACCTGGTCGCGGCTCACCGGCCAGCCGATGTTCTGAGGACGCGATGCACTACGATCCGTTCGATCCGGCGATCCCGCGCGATCCGTACCCCGTTTACGCGTGGCTCCGCGACGAGCATCCGGTCTACCGCTCGTCGCCGACCGACACGTTCGTGCTCTCGCGCTACGACGACGTGGCGGCGGCGCTCACCGATCACGATCGCTTCAGCTCGGACGCGATGAACGGGATCTTCCTCGGCTACCCGATGGGCGACGGAAAAGAACGTTTGCCTCGCGAGACCGCGAGAGGCGGGCTCGTCTCGGTCGACCCGCCCGCGCACAGCGAGCTCCGCCGCATCGTGAACCGCGGCTTCACGCCGCGGACGATCCGCGACTGGCAAGGCCGCGTCGACGAGGCGGTTGCCGAGTGCCTGCGCGAAGCGAAGCCGGGCGAGACGTTTGACGTCGTCCAGCGTCTCGCCTCCCCGGTGCCCGTGACGATCATCGCCGAGCTCGTCGGCGCGGAGCCCGAGAAGCGAGACGACTTCCGCGCCTGGGCCGACGCGGCGACCGCGCTGATGAGCGGCTCGCGACGCGGCACCGCCGGCGTCATCGACGAGACGACGACGAAGGTCCTCGATCTCGCGACGTACCTCTTCGGCAAGATCCAGGAGCGCGTCGCCGAGCCGCGCGGCGATCTCCTGTCCGTGCTCGTCAGGGCACACGGTGAAGACGTCCTCACTGAGGACGAAGCGATGGGCTTCGCCGCGCTGCTCCTCTTCGCGGGCAGCGAGACGACGACGAACTGGATCGGCAATGCGACGCGTGCGCTGCTCGATCATCCCGACGAGCTCGCGCGCACGATCGCCGAGCCGTCGCGGCTGCCACGTCTGCTCGAGGAGGTGCTCCGCTGGGACGGCCCTGTGCAGTACGTGCTTCGCCGCGCGACCGAGGACGTCGAGCTCCACGGCGTGACGATCCCGAAGAACGCGTACGTCACGCTGCTGCTCGCCTCCGCGAATCGCGATCCGCGCCGATTCGCGGACCCCGATGCGTTCCGCCCGGAGCGGGATTCCGCGAACCACGTCGGCTTCGGCCTCGGCGTCCACTTCTGCCTCGGCGCCGCGCTCGCGCGCGTGGAGGCGGAGAGCTCGCTCCGCCAGCTCCTCCCGCTGCTCGACGGCTGCGAGCGCCCCGCGCGCGAGATCGTCTACGTCGACTCGTACCAGCTGCGCGGCCTGAAGCACCTCGAGATCGTCCCGCGGTGAGAAACGCGCTCCTTCACCTCTCCCCCTTGGGGAGAGGTCGGCGGCAACGCCGCCGGGTGAGGGGGAGATCGCGATCGGGCGCGACGACTCCCCCTCACTCGCGCCTGACGGCGCGGTCTCTCCCCAAAGGGGAGAGACGGGTACTCGTCTTCCTCCTTGCACTCGCGACTCCCTCCTTCGCGCAAGAAGCGCCGCCGCCCGCGCGCGTCATCGAAGAGATCGTCGTCACCGCGCAGAAGACCGAGCAGAGCCTGCAGGACGTGCCGGTCTCGGTCACCGCGATCGACGGCGACTTCATCGCCGAGGCCGGCCTCACCAGTCTCGTCGACATCGTGCAGTACGCGCCGAACGTGCAGTTCTACGAGAGCTCGTCGCTCTTCTCGAGCTTCAACATCCGCGGCTTCGCCACGCCGCCGCTCGGCTTCGGGCTCGAGCCGTCCGTCGGCCTCGTGATCGACGACGTGGCGTATGGCCGCTCCACGTACGCGCAGGACGGGGTCTTCGACCTCGAGCGCCTCGAGGTGCTGCGCGGCCCGCAGGGGACGCTGTTCGGCCGGAACACGATCGCCGGCGTGATGAACATGACGACCGCGGAGCCGTCGTTCGAGCCGAACGGCAACTTGACGCTCGGGGTCGGCTCCCAAGACGAGCGGCGGCTCGAGGGCGGCATCTCGTTTCCGATCATCGACGAGACGCTCGCCGGGCGGTTCGCGTTCCGCGCGCAGGGCCAAGACCTCGACGTCTACAACACGACGCGCGACGAGGAGAACGAGGTCGACGACCTCGCCGCGCGCCTGAAGCTCCTCTGGGAGCCGACGAACGACCTCTCCTTCCACCTGACCGCGTGGACGTCCGAGCAGAGCGTGCACGGCTCGATCGTGCAGCTCGCGCAAGCGACGCCGCGCTCGCTCGCGGTCTTCCGCGAGCTCGACCCCGCGACCGAGGCCGACGAGTTCGACGGGCGCACGTCGACCGACCAGGCGACCGAATCCGGCCGGCGCGTCTACGCGATCGCGCCGAAGGCCGTCTGGTCGCTCGGCACGCTCGGCCCCGTCTCCGACGTCGAGGTGTCCGCGATCGGCGCGTGGTCGAAGGTCGACAACCCCTACGTGCTCGACCCCGACTTCTCGCCGATCCATCTCGGCACGATCAGCGCGGACGGCGTCAGCCGCTACGAGCAGCTCTCGCTCGAGCTCCGCGCGACCGGCACGACGCCGGCGCCGTTCGGCTGGGGCGAAGGCCTCGACATCCTGGGCGGCGTCTACGCCGACAAGATCGACGCCGCGGTCCGCCAGCGCTTCGACGTCGACCTGAACGGCGCCCTCGCCTACCTCGCCGCCGGCGCGAAATCGGAGCCGAGCGACGTGAGCAATCTGCTTCCCGGCGTGCCGCCCGAGCTATTCGCTCAACTGGATGAATTGACCGGCGCGAGCTCGCTCCCGGACGTGCTGACCGGCCCCGCCGGCGGCCTCGTCACGCTCGATCCGATCCCTCCCGCGCTCGCGACGGAAAAGCTCCTCTCCGAGACGAAGCACGAGGCGTACTCGATCTCGGGCTTCTTCCAGACGGTGTGGCGGATGACGCCGCGATGGGATCTCACGCTCGGCGCGCGCGTCGCGTTCGACGAGCAGGAAGCCGACATCTTCTCGACGGCGCCGAGCGGGCTCGGGGTCGGCGCCGCGCTCGCGGATCAGGAAGACTTCGACGAGCATCTGGAGCTTTCCGAGACGGACGTCTCGCCGAAGATCGCGCTCACGCACCGCTGGAGCGACGAGATCACGCTCTTCGCGAACGTTGCGAAGGGCTTCAAGGCCGGCGGCTACGACAACGCGCCGCTCAACGACGATCACCTCCAATACGACGCCGAGGAGGCGATCTCCTACGAGGCCGGCGTCAAATCGCGGCTCCTCGACGGCGCGATGATGGTGAACGCGTCCGCCTTCTGGATGGACCTCGAGAACCTGCAGGTGCGGAACTTCACCGGCGTGACGTTCACCACCGACAACGCGGACGAGGTGACGTCACGCGGCTTCGAGCTCGACTTCCAGTGGTTGCCGCCGCTCGACGGGCTCACGATCGGCGGCAGCGTCGGGCTCATCGACGCCGAGTTCGACAGCTTCCCGAACGGCACCGCGATCGCCGGCTCCGGCGAGGACGAGCAGGACCTGTCGGGCCGCGAGCTCCCTTACACACCGGACTGGTCCGCGAGCCTCTTCCCGTCGCTCCTCTTCCCCGTGCTTCCCTCGTGGAACGTGGGCGGCGTCGTCGGCGTCGACTTCCTCTATCGAAGCGGCCGCTTCCTCGACAACGACCTCGACCCGGCGACGTATCAGGACGCGACGACGCGCGTGAATGCGCGGCTCGGGATCCTCGGCGGCGACGGCCGCTGGCGGATCGTCTTCAACGCGAAGAACCTGACGAGCGAGCAGGAGCGACTGCTCGTGATCGATCAGCCGCTCCTCGACGGGAACTACGTCGCGTTTCCGCTCGTCGACGAGCCGACCTTCACCGTCGACTTCCGGCTGAGCTTCGGCTGAGCCCCGAGAAAATACTTACGAAGTATTTTCTTGGCTAGTTCGCCTTCGCGCGGGTGACGATCGCTTTTGCGCGATCGCTGGTCGCGACCCCGCTGACCATCTGCAGCTGCTTCTCGTCGAGCTTCGCGCCCTTCTCGACGAGCACCTCGGCCGAATCGAGCTTCTGCATGATGAGCGCCATGCCGAGCGGCGAGACGCCGCTGCCGTTCACGAGGTTCGGCTCCGCGCCCGCGGCGAGGAGCTTGCCGACGATCTTCGGCCCGCACATCTGCGCCGCGCCGAAGAGAGGCGTGTTGCCGTTGTCGTCCTTCTTCTTCACGTCGGCACCGGCCGCGAGCAGCAGGTCGACCGTCTTCTCGAGATCCTCCGTCTCGCCGCCCTTGGCACCGCAGCCCGAGAACACCGCTGCGACGAGCGGTGAATCGTGCGGGGTCGCACCGCCGTTCACCTTCGCGCCGGCGTCGAGAAGCGCGTGCACCTCGTCGGGATTGCCCTTGAGCGACGAGACGCGGAGCTGCTCCGTCGACGCGCCGAGCCCCTTCTTCTTGAGCGCCGCGAGCGCCTGCTTCTCCTTCTTCTCGTCGACCGGCTTCAAATCCTCGACCGGGCTCTCGGCCGGCAGGCTCTTCATGTAGTTCCGCAGGATCTCGCCGCGACTCTGGATGAACGAATCCGGATCCTTCTCGGCCATCGCGGCCATCTCTTCGAGCACCGCACGGGGCGCGCCCATGTTGCGAAGCGCGAACATCGCATCGCCGCGGACGAACGAGTCACCACCCTCGCGCGCGATGCGCTTCAGGATCGGCGTCGACTTCTCGAGGAGGTAGCGCTTCGCATCGGCGGGAGCGCTGCCGTCGGCCTGGCCGAAGTCCTCGATCCGCGAGATCAGCCGCTTCTGATCGTCCGTCGAGCGCGCGTTGCGAAGCGCCTCCACGAGCGGACCGAGGTCACGGGGCGGATTGACCTCGCCCGACTCGATCGCCTTCTCGGCGCGGTCGACCGCGCCCTGATACGGCGGCGCCGCCTGCGCCGTCAGCGCCAACCACGTGATCCACGACACCGCCAACCACCCTGCTCGCGCTCGACCCATGACGCCTCCCTGGAGTATTCGGATCCTATGACCCCGAGACCGGCTCGTCGAGCGCTCGTCGCCGCGCTCCTGCTGGCCGCAGCCTCGGCGGGGGCGGACGGTGCCGCGAACCGCGCGCACACCCACCAGATGGGCGCGCACATGCACGAGGGGCCGCACATGCGCTTCACGGAGGCGCGGCTTGCGAGCGCGGAAGACCGGGCGCACGCGCAGAGGATCGTCGCCGAGTTGCGCGAGGCGATCGCACCGTTCGCCGACGCCGATCGCGCAAAGGCCGCCGGCTACGAGCCGTTCCTGCCGAACGTGCCGCAGGCGATCTATCACTTCGTCCATCGCGAGCGGACGCGAGACGAATACGAGCAAGGCAAGCCGTTCGTCCCCGCGAAACCCGGCTCGCTGCTCTATCGCCCGAAGGGCAAGGGCTGGGAGCTCGTCGGCGCGATGTACAGCGCCTCGCCCATGCTCACGCAGGAGGACTTGGACGAGATCGTGCCGCTCGGCGTCGCGCGCTGGCACGCACACGTGAACGTCTGCCTGCCGAAGGGCGTGACGCTTCACGACCTCGCGCAGAACCGGATCGGCGATCCCGAGGCATGGGCTGGCAATCGCTTCGGCTTCGACGGAGAGATCGCCGACCGTGCCGCATGCAAGGCGGCCGACGGCACGTTCTATCCCCAAGCCTGGGGCTGGATGGTTCACGTCTATCCCTTCGCCGGCGACGATCTCGCGGTCGCGTTCGGCATGGATGCGCCGTAGGCCCCGTGGCGGCCGTCTCGACGAGCAACCTGATTGTCGCGCTGGTCGCGGTCGCGATGGCATTCGCGTTCTGGAGCGCCGACCGGAGCTCGCCGACGAGCCGCGCTCTCTCGCTCTGTCTCGCGCTGATCGGCGCGACGATCTTCGTCTACGCGGTCGAGCAGCTCGGCTGGCTCGCCGGGATCCCGATGCTCTGGCAACGCGTCGGCGCGGTCTGCGAAGCGGGCGCGGCGGCGGCCGGCTACGAGTGGATCCTCCGCATCGGCCGGACGAACGCGCCACGCGATCCGCGCACGCAGCTCGGCGAGGGCCTCCTCCGCGTCGCGCAGGGGCTCGCCGCCGTCTACGCCGCGGTCGGGCTCGCGTTCCCCGAGATCCACGACGCGATCGACGATCGCGGCTTCTCGCTCGCCAACTATCAGGAGCCGGGCATCCTCCTCTTCGCGGTGCCGTTCTACGGCTCGCTGCTGCTCTCGAGCGTGCGCGTCGCCCAGCTTCTGCTGCGCGAGCTCGATCCGACCGAGCGGATCCGCCTCTGGGCGCTCGTCGGTGCGACCCCGTTCCTGATCTCCGGTCTCGTGATGGCGCCGCCGTGGGAAGCATTCACGATGGCGATCGGCGAGATGATCTTCTTGACGGCCGCCGTGCACTATCACGTGCATCAAGGGCAACGCGGCGAGTTCCTCGCCCGCTTCCTCTCGCCGCAGGTCGCTCAGCTCGTGCGCGAGCGCGGCCTCGCTTCGACGCTGCAACAGAGCCGCGTGCAGCTCTCGGTGGTCGCGTGCGACCTCCGCGGCTTCACCGCGTTCTCCGAGACCGCGGCGCCGGAGGACGTCTTCGGGCTCCTCCGCCAGTACTACGAGGAGGTCGGCAACGTCGCCACGGAGTTCGGCGGCACGATCAAGGACCTCGCCGGAGACGGCGTCCTCTGCCTCGTCGGCGCGCCGCTCGCCTACGAAGACCACGCGCCGCGCGCGGTGACGATGGCGCTCGCGATGCGCGAGCGCGGCGGGGAGGTGCTCGGCCGCTGGAAGCGTCTCGGTCTCGACCTCGGCATCGGCGTCGGCGTCGCGAGCGGCTTCGCGACCGTCGGCGCGATCGCCGCGGGCGGCCGGCTCGAGTACGGCGCGGTCGGCCCGCCCGTGAACCTCGCCTCACGCCTCTGCGACCGCGCCGAGAACGGCCAGGTGCTCTGCGATCAGCGTACCGTCGGCCTCGTCGAGGATCCGGACGGCGTGACGTTCCGCCGGCTCGGCGACGAGGAGCTCAAGGGCTTCGCCCGCGCGATGCCGATCTTCGAGGCTCAGCCCGTCGGCGGCACCGCGAAGCTCTTCGGCCAGACGCTCCCGCGCCTCCACCGGCGTTTCTGGCGAACGCTGCTCGCCGGCACCGAGCCCGGGCGCTAGACCGCGACGCCGACCGTCTCGACTGCGGACTCGATCTTCCGGAACGAGTCCTCGAGCTCGCCGAGCAGCGCGGAGAAGCGATCCTCGCTCGTCGCGACGATCGCCGCCTCGAGCTCTTTCGACGCGCGGGACAGGCGCATCGCGCCGAACGTCGCGCAGCTTCCCTTGAGGCCGTGCGTGAGGAGCTTCGCTTCTTGGAGGTCCTTCTTGCCGAGCGCGGCCCGCAGCGACGCGATGTGGCCGCGCGTGGTTTGCATGAAGAGCTCGAGGATCTCGCTCGCGGCTTTCTCGCCGTCCTCTTCGCGCCACACGCGCACGTTCTGGCGGAACTCGGGGTCGACCGCGACGTCCTTCATCGGCACCCAGCGCTCGATCACCGCGCGCAGCGCCTCGCGGCGAATCGGCTTCGTCGCGTAGTCGTCCATGCCGACGCTCAGGCACTTCTCGCGGTCTCCGGTCATCGCATGAGCGGTGACCGCGACGATCGGCACGTGAGCGCTCCGTCCCTTTTCGAGCCGACGGATCCGGCGCGTCGCCTCGTAGCCGTCCATCTCCGGCATTTGGCAATCCATCAGAATGAGGTCATACGAGCCGGCCTTCACCTTCTCGATCGCCTCCACGCCGTTCACCGCGGTGTCGACGCGACACCCGATCTTCTGCAGCATGAGGCGCGCGACCTGCTGGTTCGCCGGATTGTCTTCGACGAGCAGTACGGTGGCGAACGGCTCGAGCGACGCGGCGCCCACCATCGGCGGCGGTGGCGCTTCGACGTTCGGCAGCGGCGAGGCGATGAACACCGGCGCCGGCTTGGCCGCGGCGTCGATCGGCAACGGGAGCGTGAACCAGAAGATCGAGCCCTTCTCGGCCTCGCTCCACATGCCGACCTGGCCGCCCATCAGCTCGACCAGCTGCTTCGAGATCGCGAGCCCGAGGCCAGTGCCTCCGTACCGGCGCGTCGTGGACGCGTCCGCTTGCACGAACTTCTGGAAGATCCGTTCCTGCACGTCGGCCGAAATGCCGACCCCGGTATCCGCGACGGCGACACGAAAGAGCGCGTCGGTCTCGCCCCGCGGCTCCGCGGCGACGTCGACGACGACCTGACCGGCACGCGTGAACTTGATCGCGTTGCTCAAGAGATTCGTCAGCACCTGGCGGACGCGGCCCGAGTCACCGACGACGTCGCGCGGCACGCTCGGCGCCCAGCGAAGGACGAGGTCGACGCCCTTGAGCTTTGCCGCCTCGAGCATCGGCGCGACCGCCTCCTCGGTGGCCGCATGGAGATCGAACGGAATCGGCTCGATCGTGAGCTTGCCCGCGTCGATCTTCGAGAAGTCGAGGATGTCGTTCACGAGCGAGAGGAGCGACTCCGCGCTGGAGTGGGAGACCTGCGCGAAGCTCCGCTGTTCGTCGTCGAGATTCGATTCGAGGAGGAGCCCGGTGAGCCCGATGATCGCGTTCATCGGCGTGCGGATCTCGTGGCTCATGTTGGCCACGAACTCCGCCCGCGCACGCGACGCCTCGAGGGCCTCGTCGCGCGCCACGCGGAGCTCCTGCCGCGCGCGGTTTCGCTCCGTGACGTCCTCCGCGGTGCCGACCACGCCGACCGTCCGACCGTCCTTCAGGAGGGGTGCGTTGCTGAAGCTGACGGTGATCACCCGGCCGTCCTTGCAAACGACCGGCGTCTCGTAGTGGAGGATCGAGCCTCCGCCCTCGACCACCTGGGCAAACCGCGCGGCGATCTCGGCGCGCTCCTCCACCGGGATCAGCTGCGTATACGACGCGCCGACGAGCTCGTGGCTCTCGTACCCGGTGATGCCGCAGGTGCGACGGTTCACGAGCGTGAAGCGACCCTGGGGGTCGAGCACGTAGATCGCGTCGGTCGCGTTGTCCATCACCTTGTCGCGAAAGTCGGTCGCGCTTCGGAGCGCGTCTTCCGCCGCCGCGCGGTGCGCGACCATCTCGTTGAAGGCGGCGCCGAGCTCGCCGACCTCGTCGCCCGAACGAACCTCGATCGGATGGGTCATGTCGCCTGCGGCGACGCGAAGCGCGCCGTCACGGAGCTCCAAGATCCCGGCTCGGAGGCCGTGCGCGATCCGCCAAGCGACCGCGAGCCCGAGGCTCGCCAAGAGCGTGGCGACGACGAAGATCCCGTCCGTCAGCACCCCGCGGACCCATCGCGAGGCGTCGCCGAGCGTCGCCGAGAAGGCGTCCTCGTAAGGCGTCAGGCGCGCGTTGATGGCCTCGATCCGATCGAGAAGCGCGCTTTCTCGGCGGGCGTCGAGGCCCTCCGTGCGGATCGCTTCCCTCAGCTCCGCGGCGGAAGCGGCCAGACGGAGGATGTCGACCTCCGCGATCCGCCAGATCTCGATCGCGCTCTTCATGTAGCTGATCGAGCCGAACCGCCGGAACAGGAAGACCATCGCGGGGACGTCCTCCCTCGCGACGCCGCCGCGCACCCAAGCGCTCTCCATCGCCCGGGGGTCGGACTCCGCCTCGGGCTTCTCCATCTCGAGTCGGGCGTCCCGGTATGCGAGCGGGACCGCGATCCCTCGCTCGTACTTCCGGTAGTCGTCCTCATTTCGAGAGCGGGCATAGCGGCTCAGGTAGTAGACGGCGTCCTTCTGTCCCTTCGACCACATGCCCTCGGCACCGACGAAGGCGCGCACCCCGGCGGCGATGTGAAGCGAGAGCGCGAAGATCGGCACGAGCGAGGCGATCGCCGCGACGAAGACGAACACGATCGTCGCCAGGCGGGCGGTGATCGTGAAGTTCCGGAAGCGGAATGCGATCCTCGGGCGTCGATCCACGAAACGGATCAGAGCAACCGCCGGGCCGACTCACCGCCGGCGACGAAACCTCAGGAAATCCGGGGTTTTGCTCGTCGCTCCGGGCGCCGAACCCCGACGAATTCCCAGCTTCCCCGACGTTTCTTGCGTATCAGGGGAGGCTCGGCGGCGGCCAAGCTTCGAGAAACGCTCGCGTCACGGTTGCGGCGTTGTCGGCCGCGATCACGCGGTAGGCGAAGAACTGGACGGGAAAGCCCGGCAGGCTGAGCGGGTCGCCCTGGCCATCCGAAGCGGCGCGGATGCCGAGGAACGGAACCCCGACCTCGTGCGCGACGCGCGCGACGGCCGCGGTCTCCATGTCGTCGACGTCGAGGCCGCTCGTCGACGTCGCCGACCAGTCCGCGAAATCCTGCAGGAGAGCCGGGTCGAGGAACTCGAGCGTGTCGGACAGGAAGCCCGCGAAATCCGGGAGCGGCCGATTCGGGGCGAGGCACGCGTCGCAACCGAAAACGTCGCCTCCGAGCGGCACGCACGGGAGCTCGCGGCCGCCGAACGGATCGGAGCTCCGCCCGTCGCCCGCGACGATCACCTCGGGCTGGTACGCGAGACAGACGAGATCGAGGCCGGTGTCGACGCCGAGGCAAGCGGGATCGCCGAGCGGCGCGCAGCTCTCGAGCGCGACGCCGGCGGCGGCCGCGGCGGCGACGTCGAGCATCGTGCCGTCGGTCGGGAACCAGGTCTCGCCGCCGTCCTCCGTCCACCGCGCGGGGATCATCACGTCCCCGATCCGGAAGCGCGTGCCCGAGACGCCGGAGAACACGATGCCGGTGATCCCCTCGAACGTCTCGAGCGCCGTGCGAGTCGTCTGCTCGGCATTCACGAGTCCGATGCCGCTCATCCCGACGACGACGTCCTCCGCGCCGAGCCGGCCGACGAAGAAGCTCCGCCCGCCGGCGACGACCGTGTCCTCGATGGTCGTGTGACGGAGCAAGCTGTCGACCTCGGTCGGGAATGCGCCGAGGACGAGGAACCGGGCAGATCCGTTGATGGAGGCCGTCTTCGTGGCCCTCCCGTCTCCGTCCGACGAGCACGCGGCGAGCGCGAGCACGAGCCCGATCCCCCAAACTCTCCTCACGCCCGTCATTTGGGCCGATCCGCTCGGTCCCTGGCAAGGGAAAAGACGGTCCACAAAACCATTGACGGGCAAGATTGCCCTACACTATAGCCGGGCGAGATCATGGCGGCGGCGACCCTCTTCGAGAAGATCTGGCGCGACCACGTCGTCCGCGACCTCGGTCGCAACACGTTCCTCCTCTACATCGACCGGAATTTTCTCCACGAGCTCTCGGGCGCCTGGTCCTTCGAGAGCATGGCGAAGACGAGCCGCACGGTGCGGCGCGCCGAGCTCACGTGGGCGACGATCGATCACGTCGTCGACACGTTCCCGGGCCGCACCGACCAGACCGTGATGCCGAAAGGCCACGAGTTCATCCGCACGCACCGCGAGGGCGTGAAGCGCCATGGCATCCGCTTCTTCGACCTCGGCAGTGACGAGCAGGGCATCGTGCACGTGATCTCGCCCGAGCTCGGCGTCGCGCTCCCCGGCACGACGCTCGTGTGCGGCGACAGCCACACGTGCACGGTCGGCGGCGTCGGCGCGCTCGCGTGGGGCATCGGCTCGACGGACAGCGAGCACGTGCTGACCACGCAGACGATCGTGCAGACGAAGCCCGGCGCGATGTTCGTCGACTTCGACGGCATCCCGCCCGCGGGCGTGACCGCGAAGGATCTGATCCTCCACCTGATCGGCAAGATCACCGCCGACGGCGGCAACGGCTACGCGATCGAGTACGGCGGCTCGGCGGTGCGCGCGATGCCCGTCGAGGGCCGGCTCACGATGTGCAACATGGCGATCGAGCTCTCCGCGCGGACGGGCACGGTCGCGCCGGACGACGTGACGTACGAGTACCTCCACGGCCGGCGCTTCGCGCCGAAGGACGCGGCGTGGGACCGCGCGCTCGCGTATTGGCGGACGCTGCCGTCCGATCCGGGCGCGCCGTTCGACCGCGTCGTCACCGTCGACTGCACGCGCCTCGCGCCGCAGGTCACGTGGGGCACGAGCCCCGAGCACGTCGTCGGCGTCGACGGCGTCGTGCCGGATCCCTCCTCCGCGGACTCCGCGCACACGCGCGCCGGCATCGAGAAGGCGCTCGCGTACACGAAGCTCACCCCCGGCACGCGGCTCGAGGGGCTCCCGATCGAGGCCGCGTTCATCGGCTCGTGCACGAACAGCCGGATCTCCGACCTCCGCGCGGCGGCGAAGATCCTGAAGGGGCGAAAGGTCGCGCCGGGGCTGAAGGCGATCTGCGTGCCCGGCTCGACGCAGGTGAAGCGGCAGGCCGAGGCGGAAGGCATCGATCGCATCTTCGAGGAGGCCGGCTTCTCGTGGCGCGAATCGGGCTGCTCGCTCTGCATGAGCGCCGGCGCCGCGGGCGAGGACTTCGGCGCCGCGAAGCGCGTGATCTCGTCGACGAACCGGAACTTCGAGGGCCGCCAGGGCCGCGGTGTCACGTCGTTCCTCGCGAGCCCGGCGACGGTCGCGCTCTCCGCGGTGAACGGCAAGATCTCCGACGTCCGGAAGGTGCTCGCGTGAGCGCAATGCCGCCATTCCGGATTCACAAGGGGATCGCCGCACCGCTCCTCCGCGTGAACGTCGACACGGACTGCATCATCCCCGGCTCTGAGCTCCTCATGGTCGCGAACACGGGGTTCGGCGACGGCCTCTTCGCGACGTGGCGTTACGCGAAAGGCGCGGGCGGCGATCGCACGGAGAACCCGGACTTCGTGCTGAACCGGGAGCCCTACCGCCACGCGACGATCCTCCTCGCCGGACGGAACTTCGCGTGCGGGAGCTCGCGCGAGCCCGCGGTCTGGGCGCTCCGGGACTACGGCTTCCGCTGCGTGATCGCGCCGAGCTACGGCTTCATCTTCTACGCGAACTGCTTCAAGAGCGGCGTGCTCGCGGTCGAGCTACCGGACGCGGACGTCGAGCGGCTCGCGCGCCAAGTCGAGGAGTCCGGCGGACGCGCGGAGGTGACGGTCGACCTCGAGCGCTGCCGCGTGATCGCGCCGGACGGCACCGAGCTCCCGTTCGAGGTCGCCGACAACTTCCGCGTCGGTCTCCTCGAGGGCAAGGACTTCATCGATTCGACGCTCGCCTTCGAGCCGGACATCGCCGCGTTCGAGGAGCGGGACCGCGAGCTGCGGCCGTGGGTCTACGAGGCGCAACGGTGATCAATCGACGAAACCACCTCTCCCCTTTGGGAGAGATGGGGATCGGATGAAGACAACGATTCGTCAGTTACTCGCCGAGGACATGCCGCTCCTCATGCCGGCGGCGCACGATTCGCTCTCCGCGCGGCTGATCGAGAAGCACGGCTTCCGCGCCTACGGCATCGGCGGCTTCCCCGTCGCCGGCTGCCGCTACGGCATCCCGGACGTCGGGCTCATGAGCTTCGGCGAGATGGTCGCGGGCGTCCGCGACATCATGACCGGCACGGAACTCCCCGTGCTCGTCGACGCGGATGACGGCTACGGCGACGTGAAGAACGTTACGCGCACGGTCCAGACGTACGAGGCGATGGGCGTCGCCGGCATCGTGCTCGAGGATCAGACGAGCCCGAAGCGCTGCGGCCACATGGCCGGGAAGTCGGTGATCCCCGCGGAAGCGATGGTGCCGAAGCTCCGCGCGGCCGTCGCGGCGCGAAAAAGCAAAGACTTCTTTCTCGTCGCGCGCACCGACTCGCGAGCCGTGCACGGGCTCGACGAAGCGCTCCGCCGTGGGCGAATGTTTCTCGAGACCGGCGTCGACGCGCTCTTCGTCGAGGCGCCGGAGTCCGTCGCGGAGCTCGAGACGATCGGCCGGAGCTTCCCGGGCGCGACGCTCGTCGTGAACATGGCGGAGAGCGGGAAGACGCCGATCCTGCCGCCCGCGGAGCTCGCGCGGCTCGGCTTCTCGATCGTGATCTACCCGGCGACGCTGCTTCTCCGGATGATCCACGCGATGGAGCGCGGCCTCGAGGAGCTGAAGCGCGGGCACCTCGAGCTGCCCGCGGGCGCCATGGACTTCCGCACGCTCACGAACCTCTTCGGCCTCGAGCGTTGGGGCGCGATCGAGGACGGCAAGAGAGTGACCGACAAGGCCACCAGCGTCGTCGACACGATCGTCGAGACGATCAAGGACGGCGTCCGTCTCGGGAACTACGCCCCCGGCCAGCGCCTGATCGAGAACGATTTCGTCGCCGAGATGGGGTTCAGCCGCGGTCCGCTCCGCGAAGCGCTACGCCGTCTCGAAGCGGAAGGCGTCGTGCTTCTCGAGAAGAACCGCGGCGCGGTCGTCCGCCGCTGGTCCCGCGAGGACATCCATCACCTCTACGACGTCCGCGAGGTCCTCGAGCCGCAGGCGGCGAGGCTCGCGGCCGGCCGCGTCGCCGCGGACCCGGAGCTCCAGCGCAAGATCGAGAGCTCGCGCCGCCGCATGCGAAAGACCGCCGAAGACGCCGTCTCCGCCTACGTCCGCGAGAACGTGCGGTTCCACGTGCTGATCGCCGAGCTCAGCGGAAATCCGTGGCTCGAGCGGATCATCTCGACGCTGCAGCTTCCGGTCGATCGCCTCGCGGTCTTCGGCTTCGTCACCAAGCCCGCGAGCGAGAGCTCGCTTCACGATCACGAAGAGATCATCGACGCGATCCTCGCCGGCGACGCGTCGGCGGCGGAGAAGGCGATGCGGGCGCATCTCAAGAGCTCGCGGAAGATGGTCCTCTCGCTACCGGACCGAGCATTTCGTTGAAGCAAAGTGGACTCGTAGGGTCAGCCGCAGCGAAGCAAGCCTGACCCTCTTTGGAGAGGAGGTCACGAATGGACGCAACCGAGATGCCGAAAGGGGTCACCACGCCTCGCGCCGTCGGCCAGAAGGACGAGCTCCGGATCGAGGGCCGCGACCGCGGCGGCTGGCACCAGAACTGGTTCGCGATCGCGCGGAGCAGCGCCGTCGGCGCCGAAGAGGTGAAGGGCATCGACGTGCTCGGCGGTCGCGTGATCGCGTGGCGCACGAAGAGCGGCAAGCTCGTCGTCTCGTCGCCGTGGTGCCAGCACCTCGGCGCGGATCTCTCCGTCGGCAACGTCGTCGGCGAGAAGATCCTCTGCGCGTTCCATCACTGGGAGTACGGGCCCGACGGCTGCGGCCTCAAGAACTACTTCGGCGAGGACCTGCCGAAGACCGCGACCCTCCGTGTCTTCCCGTCGGTCGAGCGATTCGGGCTCATCTGGTTCTTCAACGGCGAAACCGCGCTCTTCGATCCGCCGGGCTTCGGACCGTTCCGCGAGGAAGATCTCTTCTACGAGGTCTACGAGTCGCCAACGTTCCCGCAGCCGCCGTGGGTGCTGCTCACGAACTCGCACGACTACCAGCACCTCAGGATCCTCCACGAGATGAAGCTCACGTCGGGCCCGTCGAACCTGAAGCTCGGCAAGCACGTCGCGGAGCACGATGCGGGCTTCGATTTCGCCGGCATGCCGATGGACCTGCACGTCACGGTCGCCGGCACGAACACGATCACGCTGTCCGCCAAGCTCGGCGCCGAAGGCCTGTGGATGTTGAACATGTACAACGGCTGCCCGCGGCCGAATGGGCTCACGACCGGCTACTCGATCTCGGCGGCGCCGCTGCCGAAGGACGCGACCGACGAGATGCGCGAGCAGGCGAAGAACCTGGTCGCGATGGGAAAAGGTTGGTCGACGAGCCTCTTCGCCGACGACGAGCCCGTGATGGCGACGCTGTCCTTCAAGGACGCGCATCTCCTCGAAGCCGACAAGGAGCTCGGCACGTTCCTCGAGTGGGCGAAGCGGTACCCGAAGGTCGATTTGGTCTGATGGACGGCGACAAGAACCGAGCCACCGTCTCTCCCCTTTGGGGAGAGACCGCCCGAAGGGCGAGTGAGGGGGAGACCGACTCGGAGCAAGATTCGCTCCCCCTCACCCGAGCTTCGCTCGACCTCTCCCCAACGGGGAGAGGTGGGGATCTCGAGCGGTTCGCAGCGATCGTCGGTCGCGATCGTCTGCTGACGAGCGACGAAACGCTCCGTCTCCGCGCGCTCGACTTCTCCGAGGAGCCGGGCGCAGCTGCCGATCGCGGTCGTCGAGCCCGTCTCGACCGACGAGGTCGCGGCGATCCTCCGCACCGCGGCGGAGCATCGCGTCCACATCGTCGTCCGCGGCGGCGGCATGTCGTACACGCGCGCGCACGTTCCCACTTCTACCGCCACGATCCTCCTCGACATGCGCCGGATGGACGCGGTCGTCGCGATCGACCGCGACGATCTCTACGTCACCGTCGAGACCGGCATCACGTGGACGAAGCTCCGGCGCGCGCTCCGCGGCACCGGCCTCCGCGTGCCCTTCTTCGGCACGCTCTCCGGCGACTGGGCTCAGCTAGGCGGCGGGCTCGCGCAGAACTCGTGCGGCCTCGGCAAGGGCTACCTCTCGGAGCACGTGCGCTCGCTCGAGGTCGTGCTCGGCGACGGACGCGTCGTCCGCACGGGCTCCGATGCCGCGGCCGGCAGCGGCCCGTTCGACCGCCACTACGGTCCCGATCTGACCGGGATCTTCCTCGCGGACTCGGGCGCGCTCGGCGTGAAGACGCGCGTCACGCTGGCACTCGAAGTCGAGCCCGGCGGCACGTCGTTCGGGAGCTGGGCGTTCGACGACGTCCGCTCGCTCGTCGCGACGCAGGTCGAGATCGCACGCCAAGGGCTCGCGATCGAGTGCCTCGCCTCCGACGCGTATCTTGCGCGCGCGATGACGAAGATGCCGCCGCCTCCTGCGGCAGAGGTCTGGGCGATGCTTCGCGCCTACGTCGCGAGCCGCCGCGGCAAGCTCCGCGCGATCCGCCAGGTGCTTCGCGCAGCGCGGCCGCTCTCGTTCCTCGAGGGCGTGCCGTTCGTCCTCGCGATCGCGTCCGACGCGCACGATCAAGCGGCGTCCGACCGCATGGTCGCGGCCGCGCATCGCATCGCGCGCGGAAACAGAGGCCGGCGGCTGCCGCCGACGCTGCCGCTCGGCATGCGGCTCGGCCCGCTGCCGCCGGTCGCCGACCTCATGGTCGGCATGGAGGGCGAATCGAACTTTCCGAGCAACATCATCGTGCCGCTCTCGGAGGCGCAGGCCGCGGTCGACGCGCTGGACGCCTTCTTCGCCAGCCAGGCCGAAAAAATGCGCGCGCACGGAATCTTCGAGGCGCGGAACTACCTGACCGCCGGCAACACGTTCGGCATCGAGCCCATCATTTATTGGCGAAGCCGCCCGAGCGCTGTGGCGTCTCAGCTTCGTCACCGACGAGAAGAAGCGGCGCGAGCTCGAGGCGATCCCGGAGAATCCCGCCGCGACCGCCGCGGCGGTCGAGATCCGGCACGCGATGATCGCGCGCCTCCGCGAGTTCGGCGCCGTGCAGATCCAGCTCGGCAAGCTCTATCCGTATCGCGCCTCGCTCGGCGACGGGCCGACGTGGGAGCTCCTCCAGGGGCTCAAGCGCCTCGTCGATCCCGCGGGAATCCTGAATCCCGGAAGCCTGGGCCTCGACTGAATGCAACGCGCCGCGCTCCTCCTCCTCGCCGCGATCGCCGGCACGACCGCGGCGCGTGCGCAAGACGCGCACCCGCCGCGGTTGATCGAGGAGATCGTCGTCACTGCGCAGAAGAAGGAGCAAACGCTCCAGCAGGTGCCGATCTCGATGACGGCGCTCCCCGGCGACTTCGTCGTCGAGGCCGGCATCGACAACGCGCACGAGATCGCGAAGTTCACGCCGAACGTGAACTTCGCGACGAACCCGTGCTGCCCGATCATCTACATCCGCGGCTTCGGCACGTCGTTCAACGCAAGCTCGTTCGACCCGACGGTCGGCTACGCGCTCGACGACCTCTCGATCAGCCAGTCGGTCTACTTCGCGGAGCCGCTCTACGACATCGAGCGCATCGAGGTGCTCCGCGGCCCACAGGGCACGCTCTTCGGCAAGAACACCACCGGCGGCCTCTTCAACCTCACGACGGGGACCCCGACGAAGGAGTTCACCGGCTCGACTGATCGGCCGCGTCGGCGGGCTCGGCGTCCATCGCTTCGAGGCGGCGTTCGGCGGACCTCTCGGCCCGCTCGGTGATTGGGCACAGTTTCGTCTTGCCGTGCTGGAAGCGCAGGAAGCCGGCGACATCGCGAACACGCTGCTCGGCACCCGCCAACCGCGCGCCGAGCAGCAGGGCGCACGGTTGAAGCTCGCGCTTCAGCCGTTCGACGGGCTCGACGTGCTGTTCATCGCTTCGCGAATGAAGACAGACGCCCGCGCCTTCCAGTTCCAGCAGCACGAGCTTCGCGATTCCTCCGTGCAGCTCCTCCGCCGGTATGACCCCGCGTTCGACGACGACGGCTTGAACCACAAGAACTCCGTGAACCGCCTGACGCTCATGGAGCGCGACACCGATCTCATCCAGGCGAACCTGCGCTACGAGATCGGCGATCTCGGCCCGCTCCATGACATCGAGATCGTCGCGGTCGTCGGCTACACGGGTTTCGACATGAGCGCGCCGATCGACTTCGACTTCTCGCCGGCGGACGTCGCCTACTTCAAGACGCCCGCGCCGATCCTCTACGACCAGAGCTCTGCGGAGCTGAGATTCTCTTCTGTCGTCGCGGCTCCCTTCGGCTTCGGCGAGCTCGAGCTCCTCGCCGGCGCGCTCTTCTTCGAGAACAGCTTCACGAGCGACGTGCCGGTCGTCGCGGGCAACGACTTCGAGGAGTTCCTCCTCTCCGCACCGGGCTTCGAGCTCGCGACCGGCCAGCAAGCCGTCGGCGGTGTCGGATTCGAAGACCTCGGCGCCGTCGCCGACGCGCTCGGCGTGCCGCTGCCACCGACCGGGCCGCTCGCCGGCGACGGGATCCAGGTCTTCTCCGATCAGGAAGCGAAGTCCGCCGGCGCCTTCGGGCAGATCGACTGGCATCCAACCCCGGCCTGGACGGTCAGCGCCGGCGGACGTTTCACGCACGAGAAGAAGGAAGCGAACATCTTCGGCGACTGCTACGAGCCGGGCTTCGTCTGCGTCGTGCTCGCGGCACGGGAGTTCAACCTCGATCTCGAGCGGACGGAGAGCGACTTCTCGCCGCGCTTCACCGTGCAGTACTCGCCGATCGACGAAGTGACCTTGTTCGCTGGCAGATCGCAGGGATTCAAGAGCGGCGGCTTCAACAACTTCAGCGTCACCGGCAACAACATCGAGGTCGACGCCGAAGAGGTCGTGAGCTGGGAGGCGGGCGCGAAGGGCACCGCGCTCGACGGCACGGTCTCGTACGCCGCGGCGTTCTTCAACAGCGACGCCGAGGACATCCAGGTGCAGAACTTCGTCGGCACCTCGATCGAGGTGCGGAACGCGGCGTCCGCGCGCGCGCGCGGCGTCGAGATGGACTTCCGCTGGCTCACGCCGTTCGAGCCGCTCTCGTTCTTCGGTGCCGGCGCCTACACGGATGCGCGATTCAAGGATTACAGGAACGCGCAGGCGCCGCGCGGGTGGATCTCGAACTACCAGGACCTCTCCGGCAAGCGCATGCCGTTCGTCTCCGAGTGGCAGCTCAACGTCACGCCGACGATCCGCGCACCGTTCGCCCTGCCCGAGGCGGCGACGCTCGGCGGCTGGGTGCCGCGCGACCTCGCGGTCACGATCGGCGCTCGACGTCTTCTACAAGAGCGACGCGTTCCTCGACATCGATGCGGACCCGAACACGCGCCAGGACGGGCACGTGCTGCTCGACGGTCGCATCGCGCTCGCGACGGCCGACGACACGCTCACGTTCAGTGTCTCGGTTTCGAACCTCACGGACGAAGAGGTGTTCGAGTTCCTGACCGACAGCACGTTCTTCCCGGGCGGCTACATGGGCTTCCAGGAGTACCAGCGCACGTGGGCGGCCGAGGTGCGATTCCGCTGGTGAAGCGATCCTCTGGTGAGGAGGGCACGATGCTCTTGCTGCAGATCGTCGGATGGTTCTTCAGCGGCGCGTTCCTCGCGAACGCGGTGCCGCATTTCGTGATGGGCACGACGGGCCGGAAGTTCCCGTCGCCGTTCGCGAGCCCGCCCGGAAAGGGCCTCTCCTCGCCCGTCGTGAACGTCGTCTGGGGCTTCGCGAACCTGATTTTCGGCATCGCGCTCGCTCCGGTCGGCGAGCACGCGCGGCTGCTCTCGACGCCGGGGCTCGCGATGGCCGCCGGCTTCCTGCTGATGGGCATCTTCCTCGCATGGCATTTCGGCGCGCTCGAGCGACCGACGGACTGACGCGACCCCTGATGCGCCGCGCGGGGTTGAGAGAATTGCGCTCCCGCGCGGCATGGACCTCCTGCGTCTCTACATACGCGCGCTTCGGACCCTGGGTCCGGAGAGGCGTCTCGCCTGGGTGCTCGGGATCTCGAGCATCGCCCTCGCCGGCGCGCAGTTCGCCGAGCCCATCCTCTTCGGCCGCATCATCGACACGCTCGCGCGCGCGCAGGCGAAGGCGGCGAAGCCCTCCTGGGCGGAGCTGACGCCCCTCCTCGGCGCCTGGGTCGGCTTCGGCCTCTTCTCGATCGTCTGCGGCGCCGCCACCGCGCTCTTCTCCGATCGCCTCGCGCATCGACGCCGGCACGCCGTCCTCACCGGCTACTTCGAGCACATCCTCCAGCTCCCGCTCAGCTACCACGGGGAGACGCACTCCGGGCGCCTCCTCAAGGTGATGCTCGCCGGCACGGACTCGCTCTGGTGGCTCTGGCTCTCGTTCTTCCGCGAGCACCTGACGGCGCTCGTCTCGCTCTTCGTCCTGCTGCCGCTCTCGCTCTTCCTGAACTGGCGGCTCGCGCTCCTCTTGATCATCCTCGCGGTCGTCTTCACCGCGCTCACGGCGCTCGTTCTCCGGAAAGCGGAGAGCCTCCAGAGCTCGGTCGAGGGGCACTACTCACAGGTCGCGGAACGGACCTCGGACGCGCTCGGCAACGTGCCGCTCGTCCAAAGCTTCACGCGCATCGACGCCGAGGTGAGCGCGCTCCGCGACCTCGTCAACCGGCTCCTGAGCGCGCAGATGCCGGTGCTCTCCTGGTGGGCCGCCGCCGGCGTGCTCACGCGAGCGTCGACGACGCTCACGCTGCTCTCGATCTTCCTCGTCGGCATCGGGCTCTACGTCCGCGGGCTCACCACGATCGGCCAGATCGTCACGTTCACGAGCTTCGCCGGCATGGTGATCGCGCGGCTCGAGCAGATGGTCGGCTTCGTCGAACCGGATCTTCCTCGACGGCCCCCGGCTCCGCGAGTTCTTCGAGGTGCTCGATACCGTGCCCGAGGTCCGCGACCGCAAGGACGCGATCGATCCCGGGCGCACGAAGGGGCGGATCGAGTTCGCGCACGTGTCGTTCTCGTACGACGGCCAAGCGCCCCGCGGTGACGGACCTCGATTTCGTGGCCGAGCCCGGCGAGACGATCGCGCTCGTCGGGCCGACGGGCGCGGGCAAGTCGACGGCGCTCGCCCTCCTCCACCGCGTGTTCGACCCGAAATCCGGCGCCGTCAAGATCGACGGCAGGGACATCCGCGGTTTCAAGCTCGCCGCGCGAACGCGACCAGGCGCGTCTGCAACGCGATCTGCGTGATCTGCCCGGCAGCGCCGGCCACCTGGCGCAACGTGTCGACGATGCCGGAGACCTCGTTGCCGACGTCCTGCACGGCGACGCGTGCCCGTGACACGGCCTGGCGGCTGTCCTGCGTTTGAGCGGTGATGCCGTCCTGCGCGTGGGTGATCTGCTGCAGTTGTTGTGCGAGCACGAGCAGCGCCTTCGCCTGGCGTGCCGACACCGCCTGCGTGTCGCTGATGAGGCCGCGCACCTCGGCCGCCTCGCGCCCGAGCGTCGAGGCCTGCTTGGCCATCGCTTGCACCGCGTTGCGGCCATCGACGGCCGGCGGCTTCTCGGCCACTTGCGCGGCAGGCTCTGCCGCGTCGCGGTTCTTCCTGAACAACTTCAACATCTCGACTGCTCCTTCGTGTCGGCGCGCATCACCAGTCGCGCAGCTTCACGCGCAGCCGCGCGATCGACTGGCTGTGCAACTGGCAGACGCGGACTTCGGTGACCTTCAGCACCGCCGCGATCTCTTTCAGGTTCATGTCGTGCTCGTAGTACATGCTCATCACGTACTGCTCGCGCTCGGGCAGGGTCTTGATGGCGGCGATCAGCGCCTCGCGCATGCGATGGTCCTGCAGCTGCGCCAGCGGGTTGGCCGACTTCGTCGCCGACATGGCGGTCGAGGTAGTCGTTGTCGCCTTCGTCGCCCGACATGTCCTCCAGGTAGACGAGCTGGGTGCCGCGCACCTTGCCAAGCAGTTCCTGGTATTCGGCGAGGCTGACGCCCATCTCGGCGGCGATCTCGCTCTCCGGCGGCGCACGGCCGAGCTTCTGCTCGAGCCTGTGCACCGCGGCCTCGATCGAGCGCTGCTGCTTGCGCGAGCCGCGGGTCATCCAGTCGTTGCCGCGCAGCTCGTCGAGCATCGCGCCGCGGATGCGTTGCGTCGCGAAGGTCTCGAACTGCACGCCTTGCGCGGCGTCGAAGCGCGACAGCGCATCGGTGAGGCCGATCATGCCGACCTGGATCAGGTCGTCGATTTCGACGTTGGCCGGCAGCTTCGCGATCATCTGGTGCGCGAGCCGGCGCACCAGCGGGCTGTACTGCTTGAGCATCGAGTTCAGGTCGAGCTGGCCTTTGGCGGTGTACATGGTGAGCGCTCCGGAGATCAATTCAGCGCACGGCGTCAACCGCGGGTCGGCTCGAGGTAGGGGTCGGGCCGCTCGGCGATCGCCGGCAGCGGCGTCGCGCAGCGGTCGCAGCGAGCAGCAGTCGCGCACCAGGCGCCGCAGCGCCGGGCTCGGCGAGTCGGTGGCGTCGGCTCGCCGGGTCGATCAGCACCCAGTCGTGCAGCACGGCGCCGAGGTACGTCGTCGGCGCACCTCGACAGCTGCGTCGCGATGCGCTCGGCGCGCGGAGAATTCGGCGCCGCGGCCAGCAGCAGGTCGTGCGCGATCAGGCCGGCGCGCATGCGCCAGCAGCTTCATCGCCGCATAGGCATGCGTCACGCGCGTCGGGCCGGTCATCGGCGAGCAGCAGCGGGCGCGCGTTCGCTGCGTGCGAACAGGCGGCACAGGTCGGCGGCGCCGGCGTGCACGAGCACGACGCTCGGCCTGCGGCGCCGCTTCGATCACCGCCTGCAGAAAGCTGCGCGGTCGAGCCGTGCATGTCGACGAAGCGCAGCGGCAGGCCGCGCGCGGCGAGGTACGACATCTGCGGCGACAGCGGCTCGATGCACGTCGGCCAGTTCGAGCATCGCCATCTCGGCGGCGCCGGCGCGCGTCGCCGGCGTCGACGACCAGCGTGTGCGAGCCCATGCTCGCCGAAGGCGGCGCACAGCCGCTCGAGCATCACGCCGCCGAACGCGACGTGCGGGTTCGAGACGACCGGGACGACGCGCGTGCGCGACTGCGCGAACAGCCGCCGCAGGCCGTCGGCCTGGTCGGCGGAGCGGTCTGGAGTGAAGTCCGGCATTTGCTGGTCGGCGGCCCAGGCGTGCAGGCGCCGCGCGCGACGGGCGGCCTTGCGCGCGGCCGGCGAAGATCAGGCTCACGTCGCTCGGCGTCGAGGCGGTAGGCGCCGCCGCCGGTGGCGCGCAGTGCGCGATGCACCAGCGCATTGCGCCGACAGGCGGTGCCAGTCTTCGGGCACACGCTGGCCGTTGGCGACGCCGACCACCTTCAGCCGGTGGCGGATCAGCGCGTCGAGCGCCGGGCCGAGCTTCACCGCCTCGTCCATCTTCGACAGCACGACGCCGCGCGCAGGCTCGCGCGGTACGCGAGCATCACGTCCTCGATCGTCTCGCCCTGCGGCGCCGCGTTGACGACGAGCAGCTTCTGGATCGAGCGGTGCGCCAGCATGTCGAGCAGCTCGCGCGTGCGGCTGTCGCGCTGCGCCATGCCGGCGGTGTCGATCAGCACCATCTTCTTCGCCGACAGCAGGTCGAGCAGGTCTTCGAGCGACGCGCGGTCGTGCGCGGTGTGCACCGGCACGCCGAGGATGCGGCCGTAGGCGCGCAGCTGCTCGTGCGCGCCGACGCGATAGGCGTCGAGCGTGACCAGGCCGAGGTTGGCGGCGCCGTACTTGGTCGCGAACGCGGCGGCGATCTTCGCGGTGCTGGTCGTCTTGCCGACGCCGGTGGAGCCGACCAGCGCGTAGACGCCGCCCTGGTCTTCGAGCGCGGCCTCGGCTTCGCCGGTCAGCAGGTTGCGCTCGAGCACGCCGGCGGCCCAGGCGGTCTCGTCGGCCGCGTCGGCGCCCAGGCCTTCGCCGAGCTTGCGGATCAGCGCCGGCGAGAAGCCGCAGTCGAGCAGCTTCTGCGTCAGGCGCGCCTGCGCCGGGCTGGCGCTGCAGCTTGTCCATGAAGGCGAGGGCGCCGAAGCGCTCCTCGATCAGGCCCTTCATCGAGCGCAGCTCGTTCATCATGTCCTCGGTCGTCGGCGCGCGCGGCGGCTGCGTCGGCGCCGTCACGTGCGGGTCGTCGGCTCGCAGCGTCGTGGTCGGCGAGCGGCGGCGCGGCACCTCGGGCGCGGCGCCGCGCAGTCGTCGTGCGCGCCGCGTGCGCGCGGCCTGCGCGGCTCCGCGGCCGGCGGCAGCCGCGGGCGCGGCCGGCGCGTCATGCGCGCGGTCAGCTGGCGCTGCGCGCGGCTCATCTCGGCTCGCTGCGCGCGGCTTCGCCGTGCGCCTCGGCCTTCATCGCGGCCTGGCGGCGCTTGAGCATGCGCTCGCGCACATAGTCCTGGAACGACAGCGTGCTCATCGCGAGCCGCTCGACGTCGCTTGCTGCACGTCTCGCGCGCTCGCCGGCGGCGCGGCCGCGGCGGCGCGCCGGCTCGGCGCGGCGCCGGCGCAGCGCCGCGCGGCCGGCGCCGCGGCGACAGGCGCTCGATGTGCTGCATGCTGTCGGGCGCCATCGCGAGCACCTCGACGCCTTCGGCGCAGGGCTTGGTCGACAGCACGACGGCGTCGTCGCCGAGCGCCTGGCGCACCAGGCGTCAGCGCGTCGCGCGAGGTGCGCGCGGTGAATCGTTTGACGTTCATGTGGTGGCTCCTCCGATGATCGAACCGATGCGGATGGAATGGGTTTCAGGAATCTCGCTGTGGCCCAGCACGCTGCAGGCGCGGCGCGGCGCGCTTGAGCAGGCGCGCCATCGGCGCGCGGATCATGTCGGGCACCAGCAGGCAGGCCGGCATGCCCGAGGTCTTCCTGGCGCTTGGCCGATTCGGCGGCGCTGCGCGCCAGCGTGTCGGCGACGCCGGGGTCGAGCGCCGCGCCGTGCGGCGAGTTGAGGGCCTGCGTGACCAGGCGCTCGAGCTCGGGCTCGAGCGCGATCACGTCGAGCTCGCTGCGCCGGGCCGTAGATCTGCTGCACGATGGCCGGCGCCAGGTGCACGCGGATGCGGCGCGCCAGCTCGGCGGGATCGGTCACGGTGGCCGCATGCTCGGCCAGGCACTCGACGATCGAGCGCATGTCGCGGATGTGCACGCCTTCCTCCAGCAGCAGCTGGAGCACCTTCTGCAAGGCGGCGATGCCGACCATCTTGGGGACCACGTCCTCGATCAGTTTCGGGGCCAGCTTCGTCACGTGCTCGACGAGTTGCTGGGTCTCGACGCGGCCCAGCAGCTTGGCCGCATGGAGTTGCATCAAGTGTGAAAGATGGGTCGCGACGACGGTCGAGCAATCAACGACGGTAAATCCGGCCATTTGGGCTGCCTCGCGCTGGCGCTCCTCGATCCACACCGCCGGCAGGCCGAAGGCCGGATCGGTGGTCGCGCGTGCCGATCAGCTGCGTCGTCGCGCCGCCCGGGTTGATCGCCAGCAACATGCCGGGATAGGCCTCGCCCTCGCCGACCACCGCGCCGCGCAGCGTCAGGCGGTACGCGCTCGGCTTGAGCTCGAGGTTGTCGCGGATGTGCACCGGCGGCGGCAGGAAGCCCACGTCCTGCGCGAACTTCTTGCGCACGCCCTTGATGCGCGCCAGCAGGTCGCCCTGGCGCGCCTTGTCGACCAGCGCGATCAGGCGGTAGCCGACCTCGAGGCCGAGCGTGTCGACCGGCTGCAGGTCGTCCCAGGTCGCCTCGGCGTTCGGCTTCGGGCAGCGTCGGCGGCGGCCGGCGGCGCGTCCTTCGGCCGCGCGCTGCGCGCTGGTGCAGCGACCAGGCGGCGTAGCGCCAGGCCGCCGGCGATCAGCAGGAACACGAGGTGCGGCATGCCCGGGATCACGCCCGAGCAGCGCCGATGACGCCGGCGGCGATCGCGAGCGACCGCGGCGAGCTGAACACCTGCTTGCGCGATCTGGCTGCCGACGTCGCTGTCCTTGCCGACGCGCGAGACCACCATCGCGGCGGCGACCGAGATCAGCAGCGCGGGAATCTGCGCGACCAGCGCATCGCCGACCGCCAGCAGGATGTAGCTGTTGGCCGCCTGCGACGCCGACAGGTCGTGCTGCGCGACGCCGATGACGAAGCCGCCGATGATGTTGATGAAGAGGATCAGCATGCCGGCGATCGCGTCGCCGCGCACGTACTTGCTGGCGCCGTCCATCGAGCCGAAGAACTCGGCCTCCTCGCCGACCTCGGCGCGGCGGCGCTTGGCTTCCTTCTCGTCGATCAGGCCGGCGTTCAGGTCGGCGTCGATCGCCATCTGCTTGCCGGGCATCGCATCGAGCGTGAAGCGCGCGCCGACCTCGGCGATGCGCTCGGCGCCCTTGGTGACGACGACGAAGTTGATGACGACCAGGATCGCGAAGACGATCAGGCCGACCGCGAAGTTGCCGCCGATCAGGAAGTGGCCGAACGACTCGATCACCTTGCCGGCGGCGCCGGCGCCGGTGTGGCCTTCGAGCAGCACGACGCGGGTCGAGGCGACGTTCAGCGACAGGCGCAGCAGCGTCGTCAGCAGCAGCACCGCCGGGAAGGCGGCGAAGTCGAGCGGCCTGCACCATGTAGGCCGCGACCATCATCACCATCAGCGCCATCGCGATGTTGAAGGTGAACAGCAGGTCGAGCGCGAACGGCGGCAGCGGCAGCACCATCATCGCGAGCATGAGCATGATGAACAGCGGCGCCATCAGCGCGCGCATGCTTTCGCGTTCGGGCCGAGCAGGCCTTGCATCTGTTGGTCAGCGCTTTCATCGAGCGGTCGTGGCCTCGGGTGGTGTCGCGTCGGCCGGCCGATGTGCGGCTCGAGCTCGACCGGGACGTCGATCGCCGGCAACTTGCCCGGCATTGCTCGCTGCCCTGGTAGGCGCGCAACTGGTAGACGTAGGCCAGCACTTGGCCACGGCCGAGAACAGCGCTGCCGGGATCTCGTGGTCGATCTCGGTATGCTTGTACAGCGCACGGGCCAGCACCGGCGCTTGCACCAGCGTCACCTTGTTTTCCTTGGCGATGTCGCGGATCTTCAGCGACATCAGTCGGTGCCCTTCGCGACGACCTTCGGCGCGCCCGCTGCCTTCGGCGTACTTGAGCGCCACCGCGAAGTGGGTCGGGTTGATCACGACCAGGTCGGCCTTCGGAACCTCGCCATCATGCGTCGCTTGGCCATCTCGCGCATGCGCGCGCGGACCTTGCCCTTGATTTCGGGTTGCCCTCGAGTTCCTTGTTCCTGCTTCAGCTCCTGGTGGCTCATCTTCTGGCGCTCCGCGTGCAGGTGACGCTGCAGCGGCACGTCGACGAGCGCGAACGCGGCCAGCGCCAGCAGCAACAGGCCGAGTCCGTCGAGCAGCACCTGCGAGGCCGCGGCGATCGCCGCCGGCAGCGGCATCGCCAGCACGCCGCCGAAGGAGCTCAGGTGGCGGCGCAGGTAGAACGCACCGATGCCGC
>CAWBOU010000020.1:0-57205 GCA_963790365.1 uncultured delta proteobacterium | reverse complement strand
TCGTCGGATCGCCCTCAATCCCGGTGTTTAGAGAACTTCGGCAAGGTCCTTTCGCAGCGTGGCGGTCGCACGGAAGACCAGGGACTTCACCGCAGCAGTGGAGCTGTCCAAGCTGTCGGCGATCTCCCGATACGACAAACCCTCCAAACGCCTCAGCAAGAGAGCCCTTCGCTGATTCGCCGGAAGTCGCTTCACTACCTCGATCATCGCGGTCGCCGCTTCGCGACCAAGCAAACACTGGACGGGCGCGGGTGAGCTCGTGTCGGCCAAGCGGTCGACGAACGAGGGACCACTGGCAATCCACATGTCGAGCGATTCGATCTCCTTCGAGCGTTCGAATCGACGGAGCTCGTTCAGGCATACGTTCGTGGCGATCCGATAGAGGAACGTCTTGAATTGCGCCGTCGGCTGGTAGCGTTCCTTCGCTCGAAAGAGCCGCAGAAACACGGTCTGCGCGATTTCATCCGCTCGAGCAGGTGATTTGAGAAAGCGACATGCGAATCTCGCGATTGCCTCGTGGTACTTGCTGAAGAGGACTTGAAACGCATCCGTTTCGCCGTCGCGAAAGCGTTCCATCGCCTGCACGTCGGGGTCGCTGCGCCAGCGGGCTGCAGCGTCATTCGCGATTTCCGCTTCCTCCACCACTCTCTCCGGAAGCCGCTTTCACTACACTGACGGCGCGCTCGCTATAGGGAATTTCCCCGATAGGGACTGTCCCGATAGCGGGCGCACACCACCAGGCCCTTAGTGTCGGTTGGAGGACGCCCTCGCCAAGGACAGACGAGTCGAGGTTCTGATCAGCACCAACGGCACCATCAGCAGCAGGTAATGAAGGAGTCATCCCAATGAAACCCATTCTTCCGATCCTGACCACTCTCGTCTTATTGCTCGGTCTTTCCGCGGTCGCCCATGGGCGAGACGACAACTCGCCGCGACAGACACGGCGCGAGCTTCGTGACCTCACCGCCGAGATCACCGGCGGCGCCTCGCTTCTCGCGGGCGTCGCATCGGGCCGCTCAACCCAGACGTTCCACGATCGCGCCCGGAAATTTTCCAATGCGGTCGCGCGCCGCGACTCAGTGGGCGACGACTGGCGCCAGGTTCGCAGCTCGTTCGAGTCGGCTCGTCAGAGCACGCAGCGAGGGAACGACCCGCGCATCGCCTTCCTGGTCTCGCATCTCCAAGAGGATCTCGCCGCCGCGGACCTGCTCGTCGGCTCCTACGCGGGCAACTCTCCTCGCGGAGGCAGCGGAAGCTCCAACGGCCGCATCTCCTTCCTCGACGAGGAGAGCTGTGTCGGCACCCGGCGTTCGGATCGGCAATGCGCCACGCCGCGCGAGTCGTTGACGTTCCGCATTCCGCGTGAAGTCGCCGTCATCAGCCGTCTCGACGGCGAATGGCGTGACTTCGGCCGCAGCTCGAACGCGGAGATCTATGTGAATGACCGCCTCGTGTGGCGCAGCGACGTCACCAAGGACTGGGAAGGCGACGGGACGGCGCTGAACGTGCGCGTGACCCCCGGCTCGACGCTCACCGTGCGGAGCTCGACCGGCGATCCGATCTGGATCCGGCGGCTCACTGCCGAGACGCTCGCGACGGCCAGCGTCGATCAGACCTACCGCGAACCCTGGGATTTCCCTTGGAAGGGCCGGAACTGAGCGATCGCCGAATCACGATCGGCTTGTAGGGGATCCTATTGTGCTCGCCTCGCTCTCCCATTGGGGATGTCCCTCATGGAACGGCAGGGCGCACCAGGATCATATGGATCCGCGAGGTTCAACTCTCATGCAACGTAGATTCGGAATCGTCATTGCCCTGTTGCTGACGGCGATGCTTTCTGCCGGGTGCAGGTATGGACGCCCAGCCGAGCCGCAGCAGTTGATAGCGAAATCAGAACGAAGCGAATGGCTCACGCGGGCGGTTCACGATCATGGGCGCTACTACAAATAGAGCCTGCAGAGCACTCCGCTGCATTCGCACCACAACGTTCACAAACAGAGAAAGCCGAGGTCAAGAATGAGTAGCGCGACAACGGACAAGGTAAAGGGTCGGGTCAAGGAAGCCGCGGGCGTGATGCTCGACGACAAGAAACTGAAGCGCGAGGGCAAAGCCGATCAGCTTGTCGGCAAGGTCAAGGCAGCCGTCGAAAAGACGGTCGACAAAGCGAAAAAGGTAGCGAGCGGGCGCTAGCCAATCGGATCCCCTAGGGGACTCCCCCGATGTCGGCACTGGGTGAGGTGACTACACTTCACTTCAGTGCCACCCCTTCTCTCTCGATCGGTTCGCGCAGCGCTCCTCGGAGTGACGCTTCCGCTTCTTTGGAGCACTCCGACGGTCGGGAGCGAGCGCTTCACGGTCTGCTCGATCACGATCAACTCCGACGACGAGATCCGGACCTTCCGCAAGCTCCTGCCCAAGTCGCAGTTCGACTTCGTCGAGCTCACGAAGGCGGCGCAATCGACACCGGGAGAAGGCGAGCCCGCCTGGCTCACGCAATCTTGTCAGAGTGGGGTCCGCTGCGACGTCCTCGTCGTCTCCGGCCACTTCGCCAACGCGTACGCGGGGAGCAAGGGCGCCACGTTCGCCGGATCCTCGGACCTTTCGATGTCGCTCGAGGACCTCACGCGGCGAACCTGTGACCAATCGTGCCCGGGAATCCTCTCGGACCCCCTCGAGGCCTTCCTCTTCGGCTGCCGGACGCTCGCGACGAGCCTCGACGGCGATGTGCTCCCGCCCGACGATCTCGCGCTCTTCGCGAGCCACCAGGTTCCGGCGCGAGTCGCCGAGCAGATCGTCCAGGACGTCAGCTACGACGGAGAAGAGACCAGCAATCGCGCACGGATGCGCTTCGCTTTCTCGGGCGTGCCGCGGCTTTATGGGTTCGCCGATGTCGCGCCGACCGGCGAAAACGTCGCCCCGCGTCTCGCGAGCTATCTGAGGAACGCCGGCGACTACGGGAAGCACCTACGACGGCTCCGCGCCGCTCGGAACGCCAAGCAGGCGCCGGCACCGAATCTCGCTCTCTCGCGCGCGCTCCAGCCGGGCACGTTCACACAGTCGGGCGGCTTCGACGTCAACGAGCCGGAGCATGCGCTCGAGATGGAGACCTGTTTCCTCGGCAGCGAGCAGAATCCCGTCTTGGCGCGACTCGAGCACCTGGAGAAGCTCGTCACGGCGCCTGGCTTTCTCGCTTACATGCGCGGCATCGGGGCATTCCTACGCGAGCACGATCCGGCCTCGTTCGGCGCCGCCGAGCTCGCCGTTCTCGATCGGATTCGCAACCACGAGCAGTCACGAATGATCGCGAACGAGCTCGTCCGGAAACTCGAGAACCCGATCCTTCGCCACGAGATCCTGCGCGTCTCTCGAGCGATCGGCTGGATCTCCGAGAGCGACGGGCTCGGACTCCAGCGCGAGATCGTCCTTCAGCTCTTGAAGCCGCCGGTCTACGGCGAGGGGCGCAACTTGATCTGCGCGCTCGAGCCTAGTGTCGTCGACCGGATGGGAATCCAGGCCGGGGACGTTTCACCCGAGGTCTACCGACACGAGTTCGGGATCCAGGCGCTCGGCTGCCTGAAACCGTCGGACGAGCTCATCCACGAGCAGCTTGCCCGCTCTCTCCTCGATCCCCGCGAGTGGATCGCGCGCCTGAGCGCGGTGGCTCTGACGGGAATGCGCCGCGTCGAGTAGGGGGCTCCCCTCATACCCTCGCCCGCTCTTTCGAGCGTTACTGAAGCTGCATCATCGCAGGAGGTTCACCGAAATGAAGAATCGAAACGCTTCCATCGGAATCGCCGCATTGGCTCTCGCCGCGGTCTTGTTGACGCCGCTCCTCGGCTGTCATCACTCGCGCCGCGATTCCCGCTCCTCTCGTTATCAGAGCCACCAGAGTAACGAGTATCAGCGGCAAGCGGCTGTTGATCAGCGCAGAAGGCATGAATACGAACAGCGACGCTTGGCCGAAGAGCAACGTCGGGAGCGCGAGCGGAGCGACTGGCGCAGAAACTACTGATCCACCGCTCGACACCGCGGACGGCAATCCTTTGAGTGCGAGTCGGCTTTCGCTGTGGCAACGGCCGGCGACGCGCTCGCTGCTGCTGTCCGCCAACTTTTTCCTGATCATCTTGGCTTACTATCAGGTGAAGCCGGCGAGCCGCTCTCTCTTCCTCGAGCAGGCGCACGCCGTCGACCTACCTTACTTGTGGGCCGGCAGCGCCGCGGTGCTGCTCGCGCTGATGCCGCTCTACCAGCGCCTGGTCCGCCGCTACAGCCGTCTCAACATCGTGATCGGCACCTGCTCCGTGACCGTCGTCCTGCTGGTCCTCTTTCGTGTGTTGATGCTGTGGCCCGGACTCGCCACGGCGGTCGGCTTCTTCATCTTGGTGGACATCTTCAGCGTCGTGCTGGTCGAGCAGCTCTGGAGCCTGACCAACAGCGTCTGCGACAGCGCCGAGAGCCGGCGCTGCTACGGCGTGGTCGCCAGCGGCGGACTGCTCGGCGGTCTCGCGGGCGGGATCCTCGCCGCGTGGCTGCTCGGGGCGACGCCGCTCGCCAGCGAGGACCTGCTCCTGGTCGCCGCCGGCATCATCGTGGTGATGGCCGGGCTCACGCTGACGTTTGCTGGCCGCGGCCTCTATCGAGAAAGCACGCGGCGGGTCCGCCTCGCCTCTACCGTGGCAGTGGCGGAAGGATTGCGCACGCTCCGGCACAATCGTTACCTCGCGCTCGTCGCCGTCATGTTGCTGCTCTCGCAAATGGCGGAGCCGATCGTCGAGTATCAGTTCATGTTCATGGTGGAGCAGGCCTATGCGGGAACGGATGAACGTACGGCCTACCTCTCCCACTTCCTGAGCCTGCTGAGCGGCGTCGCTCTGCTGATCAATCTGTTCGTCACGCCCCTCGTGCATCGCAAGCTCGGCGCGATCGCAGGCCTGCTGATGCAGCCTTTCTTGCTCGGCCTCTCGGCGCTCGGCTTCACCTTCCAGTACTGGCTCGGGATGGCCGCCGGCATGAAGATCGCCGACCGCGGGCTCTCCTATTCGATCAACCGCACCTCGCGCGAGCTCCTCTACGTGCCGGTCGATCCGGTGACGATCTACCGGGTCAAGGCGTGGATCGACATGGTCGGCTATCGGGTCTTCAAGATCGCGGGTATCGCCGCCATCCTGCTGCTCACGCAGTGGCTGCCCTGGAAGGTGAGTATCACGCATTTGAGCTGGGCCGTGGTCGCTCTGTGCGGAGCGTGGATGTGGGCAGCGTTCGGCATCCGCGGCGACTATCAGACGCTGGACGATGCGGCCGCGCTCGCGGACGCCGAGTCGGCGAGGCCGTAAGGTTGGACGCACGTCTCGACCGCTCGGCTCGCGCCGCGGGCTCGCTTCTCCGCTGCGTCCTCCGCCGGCGGCGCTAGAGCGGACACGGTCCCCGACACCGCCCGCTTCGCGGCTCGATCGATCTCCGCCGCCAACTCACGTCTCAGCTCATACTGTAGCGGAGCGGTTATCCCCTCACCAGCCGGCCGACAGTCCAACGGTCAAGTACAGACTGTTGCTCGCGGTTTCCGGGGCGGGCGTGCTGTTGTAGTCGTCGACCAGCGAGAGCTTGACGCTGATCGGGTCGAACATAGGCACACTGAGAGACGCCGTGTGGCGCATGAGATATTGGTTGGTCCAGTTGTCGATCGCCGGCAGATAGTCGAAGCGCCAGTCGAACCGCGAGCCGTACGGCAGGGAGTAGCCCGCCACCACGCCGAAGGCGACGGCGAAGTAGTTTTCTTCGTCACCGCCGACGAACCTCTGGTACACCCAGCCGCCGCCACCCTCTACGTTGAGGAAGTTCTGCCGCTCCTCGTCGAGGTCTTCGCGGTAGATCGTGTAGCCGGCGCCGGCCTTGGGCACGGAGCGGATCCTCAAGCGCTCGATCGTGTCGTACTTCACGTCGTCCGAGGCGAAGCCGTAGAGTCGTTCAGTGAAGTCGTATTCACCGCGAACGAGGCCCCAGATCGCGTCTTCGAGCCGCTCGCGCTGCTCATTCCGCTCCTTCGCTGAATAGTACCGGTAGTCCGCACCGAGGATGAGTCGGGTCGGCGCTTTCGACCGCGTGGTGTAGAAGCCGACCACCAGGCCGGTCGTGTCGATCGTGCTCTGCTGGTAGTTGAAGCCGAGGTCGAAGTTGCCGTGCCAATGGCGCCACCAGCCGCGTGTCCGCTGCTTCCAGGTCGGACCATCGGGGCCGACAGGGGTGCCGGCATAGATCGTGGTGGGGTCGATCTCCTGGTCACCCGCGCGGATCGCGCCGCCGCGCTTACCGCGCACCGGGGCGACGAGCGCTTCGTCTTCGCCGTACAGGATATAGATGGCGCCGTCCGTGGTCACCTCCTCCACGTCCTTCCACCTCATCAGGATCTCGCCCTCGCCGTACTCCGGCTCGAGCGCCACGCCACTGCTGGTCAGGCGTGTCACCTTGCCGCGCACCTTGGTACCTTTGGCGGTGACCTCGTCGGCCCTCACCGGGCCAGCGACGACCAAGGTCGCGACGACCACCGCAGCGACTGCTCCGGGCCAGAACGACCGCTGCACTCCTCGCCTAGGCACGTCCATCGACATCCCCCTCTGCCAGCCTTCGTCTCGAAAGAAGGCGAAAAAGAAGTAAATCAGTTGCTAGCGCCGCCGAGCGGCTCGATGTTGATGATCCACCCGGCCGACGTGCGAAGGCGCAGCGTCTCGCCGCCCCTCCGATGGTTCCCCTCAGGCTGAGCTCGTCCGCCACCCGGCGGGCCCCGGTCATGATTTCCCTAGCGGGGAGCCTTACGGGCTCGTGGCTGAGCCGCTCGTTGTGCCGGCGCCGCTGGTGTCGGTGCCCGTCCCGCCGCTGACCGCGCCAACGGTGGAGGTGCCGCCGGGGCCCGCGCCGCCGGTGGAATCGCCGCTCGTGGTCGCGCCGCTGGTCGTCGCGCCACTCGTGGTGCCGCCGGCCGAGGTGCCGCCGGCCGTGGTCGAGCCGCCAGTCGTTTGACCGTTGACGGTGGTCCCCTTGCCGAACTTCGTCTTGTCGCCGAAGGTCATGCTGCTGCCGGTCGTGGCGCCGCCAGCGGTGGCACCGCCCGTGGTGGCACCGCCGGTCGTCGCGCCGCCAGTGGTAGCACCGCCGGTGGTGGCACCGCCCGTGGTGGCACCGCCAGTCGTCGCGCCGCCAGTGGAAGTAGTGGCGCCGCCCGTCGTTGCGCTGGTACTCGATCCGCCCGTGCCCGTGCTGCTGCTCGCGCCACCCGCCGTGCCCGCGTCGCCCGTCGTCGCGCCGCTGGTCGCGCCACCCGTGTACGTGCCGCCGGTGCCCGCGCCACCGATAGAAGTGCCGCTCGCGGTGCCGCCGGCCGCGGTGCCGCCGGCAGTGGTGCCGCCGGCAGTGGTGCCGCCGGCAGTGGTCGAGCCGCCAGTCGTTTGACCGTCGACCGTGGTCCCTTTGCCGAACTTCGTCTTGTCGCCGAAGGTCATGCTGCTGCCGGTCGTGGCGCCGCCGGCGGTGGCACCGCCGGTGGTGGCACCGCCGGTCGTCGCGCCGCCCGTGGTGGCGCCGCCGGTCGTGGCACCGCCAGTGGTGGCACCGCCGGTCGTCGCGCCGCCAGTGGAAGTGGTGGCGCCGCCCGTCGTCGCGCTGGTGCTCGATCCGCCCGTGCCCGTAGTGCTGCTCGCACCACCCGTCGCCGGGCTGGCGGAGGAGCCAGCCGAGCCGGTACTGGAGCCACTACCCGCACTCTCGGTGCCCGCCGCCGAGCTGCTCGTGCCAGTCGCCGCCCCGCTCGTGCCGCTGGTCTCGCCGGAGGTAACTGGGCCCTTCCCTTTGTCGTGGCCCTTCCCCATTTCCGCACCACGCGCCGATTGCGCCAACAACAGCGGCGCCGCCTGAGGATCTGCGGCCACGACTTCTGCGGCGAAAGCGACCCATCCACTGAGCGCGACGCCCACCAGGGTACTGCAAAAGACATTGACTGCTTTCATATCTTCTTCCTCACCCTTCGAGCGCCACGCCGCCGCTGGTCAGGCGCGCCCTTGGCGGTGACCTGATGTTGGCCCTTCACCGGGCTAGCGCACCAACGCAACGACGCTCCGAATACTCGGTTGAAATTCAGCGCGCCGTTCATGACGACCTATTCGCTACCGACGACGGTAGTAGAATCCCCCGCCACCGAACAACAGCACTACGACGAGGATGATGAGCAGAGTGTTCATGTCCATTGTGTCTCTCCTATGGGCGCTTTGAAATGCTGCGCATGCCCGCGGCGCCAATGCTGCCCGCACGGCTGCTTCTTTAATATAGGGAACTTCCCCTATTGGGACAGCGGCGTAACTCCAGGCCCTGGATCTGCCCGGTAAGTGGGCTTCTGCGGCCAGCCAGGCGGCGAGTCCTCGAAATCCTGCTGTCGGCCGTATGGCGTCGTATCAAGGAGACTGTAGGCGTCAGTGACGCATTCAGTGCCCCGAGCATACGTCGTGTAGGTGTGGAACACGCTGTCGTCGACGCGGAAGAAGACGCTCAATCCGTGCTCCTGGCCCTTCGTGAGATTTGGCCCCTTCCTCGCCACCATCTCCGCCTTGTTGCGATAGTTGCACTCGACGGGCACGACGTTCTCGTCCAGCGTGACGTGGAAGTCGTAGTTAAAGGCGCTCTCAAAGGAGGAGTACCACGGGATGCTCCATGCCCTGAGCGCCTTGTAGGCCTCGAGCTTGGCCAGCGGAGCGCGGGACACGACCACGAAAGCCGTGTCGCAGTCCTTCAGCATCGACAGATCGCCCAGCGCATCCACATATCCGGAGCAGCCCGGACAGCCCTTGTCCCACTCCGGGTCGAACATGAAGTGGTAGACGATGAGTTGGGAGCGGCCGTCGAATAGGTCGAGCAGGCTGGCCTCGCCGTCGGGACCTTCGAAGACGTAGTCCTCGTCGATCCGCGACCATCGGTAGCCGGCGCCGTTGTGCGTTCACCGCATCGCGGCGACGGGTGAGCTCCTTCTCTTCGGCGAGCAGCGCCGTACGCGCAGCAAGCCACTCCTCTCGCGATGCGATTCCCGGATGCGCGTTCGCGCTCATTGTCAGGACGCGGGCACGACTTCGAGCTCGTTCATCACCTGCTTCACGCCGGCCACTTTGCGAGCTTCCGCTTCGGCCGTTGCCTTGGCAGCGGCTGTCGGCACCGAGCCGAAGAGGGTCACTACGCCGTCGTCCGTGTCGACATTGATCTCGCGGCCTGGCGTCGCCTCGTTGGCGAGCAAACGCACCTTCGTGGCGGCGGTGATGTACACGTCGCTCATCGCCGTCTTCACGCTGCCCGCGGCTGATTTCACGCCGGAAGCGGTCTTCTCGCTCGCCGTCTCGATGTTCCGCCAGATCTCACTGTCCGCCTTGGCGTCGGGGCTCTCGATCTCGCTTCGCACCGAGCGGACCCCAGCGACACGCTTCGCGGTGGCGACGGCGCGGAGATGTGCCGCGAGGCTTTCGGCTTTGCCCCCAAGCAGCACCGTCCCCTTGTTGACCGATTGCACGGAAACGCTGCTCTTCTCGAGCGCGCCTTCCTTGCTCAACGCGGCCTCGACGTCTTTCTGGACGATCGCGTCCGCCTTCTCGACCCCGTCCTCTTCGGCGGCAGAAACCACCTGAAGGAGGTTGCGGACCTCCGTGACGCCATCGATATCGCGCGCCGTCTTCCCCGCATTCTCCTTGTCCGCAGGCGAGGCGACCTTCCCGTGCAAGGTCATCTTGCCATTCACGGTGTCGACGTTGACGGACATTCCCTTCGTTCCAATCGACGTCAGAATGGCGACCTTGGCCTTGGTCGTGAGCCATGCGTCTGACGGCACGTCGGCAGCCGCAACAGCCAGAGGCAGGAATCCCGCGACGAGCGAGACGACTACGATCCGATTGAGAGTTCGCATCTTGGACCTTTCGATTTGACGTCGGTTAGCGAGGCCCCGATCAGGCCCCGCCGGGTGTGTTCGCAAGCGGATCCTGCAGCGACATTCGCAGTTTCATGCGCGCCAACTGCTCTGCTCGTAGCTCATCGGACGCTTTGTTGGTCGCGCTCCGATCGCTTCCCCCGCCGCTTCCGATTGCGGAGCTTTCCTGCTGGGACGTCGCGCCGAGCGGCTCATCGCCCGTGAAAGCGTCGGCAACCTCGGTACCCATGGCGGTGGGAAGCGGCGGGTCGATGACGACCGGAGGCGGCGGGCTGATGACGGTCGGAAGCGGCGCCTCGGCCGGAGGTGGCAGCACCGTCGTGGCGAGCCGCCTCTCCATCACCAATACTCCGGGCGCCATCTTCTCGTTCCACTGATTCAAAGGAGACAAGGGGCCGATCGTCCAGACCACCGCGATCACCGAAAGCGGGCCGGCGTAGAACTTGAACAGTCTCGGCCGGGAGCGTCCCGTTCGAGAGCCTATCGGAGACGAGCGCTTCTCGAGTCTCGGTCGCGCCGGGTAATTCACGGTCTCGGCGACGAACTCCCGCGAAGCTTGAAGCTCATCCAGGCCGAGACACGCCGCATACTGACGCATGAAGTTGGTGAGGTACACGGGATCGGCCACCATCGGATAGTTGCCGTCCTCGAACATGCGGACGTACCGAAGAGCGACGTTGGACTTCGCGCTCGCGCTCTCCAACGTGAGGCCTCGCTCGCCGCGAGCCGCTCGAAGCTTTTCAGAAAGGTGCAATGGTCCTCCCTGCTCGGGAGCTACTGGACCGTGACGGTCGTGCTGCGCTTCTGCTCGATCACCTCGGGTTGCGGAGCCGGCGCCGTGACCGAGCTGCTGGTCGTCGTCGTCTGTCGAGTGACCTCGGGGCGCTTCGAGCATGCCGCGAGCAATGGCAACGTAGCGACAAGGATGACAATGGCGTTCTTCATGATTTCTCTCCTCTGACGATCCGCACAAGACGGCACGGGCCCAAAGCCCGTGCCGTTCTTCTGCAAAGAATGACTAGTTACTTGACCTCTGTCGTGGTGGTGGTCGTGCTTTCCTTCGAGATCGAAGGCTTCGACGCGATGACCTTGGTCACGACCATCGAATCCCCTTCCTTGACGTAGTGCACGGTCACCGGACTGTTGCGCACCTGCTCGGCCGTGATCACGCTCCCTGACGAGTCGACCCAGGTGGTCGTCTTGTTGTACCTGTAGGTCACGGGCGCCGGCGCGCTCTCCGACTTGATGACCATCGTCGAGCTCGTCGGCGAGAAGTCAGAGACTGTCCCGGAGTACGTCGTCGTGGTTTGCTTCTCGATGACTTCGGCCGCGAACGCGGCCGACCCACTGAGGGCGACGCCTACGAGTGCGCTGCAAAAAACGCTAGCTGTTTTCATGACTGCTTTCTCCTTTTCGGTTGGCTGCGGTTGTGGAGTCGATCAATCTACGTGGACGACGACTCCGCCAGGCTTTCCAGGCTCTCCGGTCTGCCCGGTCGATCCGTCTGCTCCGGGTGCTCCGGTGTATCCAGTGTCTCCCGTCGACCCGGTCTTTCCGGTCGATCCCGGGGCTCCAGGTGCCCCAGGCGCGCCCGGCGCCCCTGCTTGACCTTGCGGCTCACACGCCGTGCTCAAGGTGAGCAGGAAGGCCAGCATCGGAATTGTGATGAATGCTCTCATTTGGATTCCTCCGTGCGTCGGATCTAACACCGGCATCGGCCCTCTCCTATGAGAGATGTCCCCTATCGACGGTATACGGGACTCTCCCTATGGATATCGTCGCGGCGTTCCGGCCCAAATGAGGAATGCTGAGGCGGCGCGCGTATTCAACGGCGTGGTCATCGAGCGACTGATGTTCAGGCAGCGTGAGCCTCGCCGTCTCGGTGTCTGTGCTCTCCTGTTCGCCTTACTCTCAGCTTCCGCTTCGGCCGAGAGCACAGACAGGGATGGGACCCTGGAGACCAACCCCGCAGCTCTGGACTATGCGACGTTCGTCCTCGAGCTGCTCGCGTTCGTCGCCAAAGAAGTATTACCGGATTCGCAGGACGAGTTTCCGGAATCCCTGATCGGCTCGCGGCTCAGCGACTCGATGCCCGAGAAGCGCTCTGAGTTCGGCAGTCACTGCCTGACCATCGTGACCCGGCTCGGCTCCGCGGTGCCATACCTGTCGGCGAGCAACGACGAGCTCGGCGCCGGCTCGGTCTCCCCTCCCGCGCTTCGCAGGATGTGGTCGGCCTTCGAAAACGGGGCCGGAGACGACCGCAGAGACGTCGCGCTGAACTTCAAGGTGGGCGTGAACAAGGTCGGCATCAGTCTCACCTTCCATTGGTGAAGCGATTGCCTGCCGAGGAGCGCACCGCGATGCCGTCTCAGTTGGCCTTTCGGATACTTCTCTTCACCACGTTGCTCGTGCTCCCCGTCGCGGGCGTCGTCGGCGTCCTATTTTATCGCGACATCGTCCGGGACCTTCCCTCCGTCCAGCAGCTTGCGAGCTACGGACCGCAAGTTGCCTCGCAGGTGTACGCCGCGGACGGTAGGCGGATCGACGAGCTCTACTTCGAGAAGCGTTACCTCGTGCCGTTCGAAGACATTCCCGTCATCGTACGACAGGCGTTCCTCGCCGCAGAAGACTGCACGTTCTACGAGCACCACGGCATCGACCTCAAGGGAATCGTGCGTGCGTTTCGCAACAACCTCGTCGCCGGAGAGATCACGCAGGGCGCGAGCACCATTACCCAGCAGGTGGTGAAGGCGCTGCTGCTCACTTCGGAGAAGAGCTACGAGCGGAAGATCAAGGAGATCATCCTCGCGCGAAGGATCGAGCGGCTGTTCACGAAGGACGAGATCCTCTGGCTCTATCTGAGCCAGATCTATCTCGGAGACGGCGCGTACGGGGTCGGCGCCGCGGCAGAGGTCTATTTCGGGAAGGCGGTGAGCAAGCTCACGCTCGCGGAGGCGAGCCTCATCGCCGGATTGCCGCAGGCGCCGACCCGGTATTCGCCGACGCGCCATCCCGACCGCGCGAAGGCGCGGCAGGGATACGTGCTTCGGCGGATGGAGACTGCTGGCTACATCACCGCCGAGGAGCGCGAGAAGGCGGAGGCGCTACCGGTCGCGACGGTGTCGAATCGAGGCCCGGGATATCGCCAGGCTCCCGACTACATCGAGCACGTCCGAAGGGCGCTCGAGGAGCGCTACGGCAACCGGGTCCCGTACCAGCTCGGGTTGCGAATCTTCACGGCCGTCGACCTGCGGCTGCAAGCCGCGGCCGAGCAGGCCGTGCGTGAGGGCCTCGAGGAGCTCGACCGCCGGCGCGGCTACCGCGGCCCGCTGCGGCGTCTGACCGGGACGGAGGGCGAGTCGTTCCTCGAACGGCAGGGGAAGGCCGGCGCGTCCCTTCACGACGGCAGAGGGACCGCCGAGGCGCTGGTCATGAAAGCGGAAAAGGACCATGTCGTCGTTCGCCTCGGGTCCCGTACCGTCGTCCTTGCCGGCCCGGGCATGAAGTGGGCGGGGAAGCCCGAGCGGTTTCGGCCCGGCGACGTGATTCTCGTCCGAGAGAAGAAGCCGGGCGAGGTTACGCTCGACCAGGAGCCAGACACAGAGGGCGCGCTCGTCGCCATGGAGGCCTCGACCGGGTACGTGCGCGCGATGGTCGGCGGTTACGACTTCCGGCGAAGCCAGTTCAACCGCGCGACCCAGGCGCTGCGCCAGCCGGGCTCGGCCTTCAAGCCGCTCGTCTACGCGGCGGCGCTCGACCGCGGCTACACGCCCGCCTCAGTCGTATTCGATACGCCGATCACCTTCCTCGATTCCTCGAACCGCCCCTGGACGCCCGAGAACTATGACGAGACGTTCACCGGCGCGACCCGCCTTCGCGACGCGCTCACGTTTTCGCGGAACGTGGTGAGCGTGAAGATCGCGTACGACATCGGCATCGACTACATCCTCTCCTACCTTCCGCGCTTCGGCCTGCTGCGCCCGTTTCCACTCAACCTCTCGCTTGCCCTCGGAACCTCGGAGATGACGCTTCTCGAGCTCGTCCGGGCCTACGACGTGTTCGCGACGGGCGGGAAGCTCTGCGACCCGATCTTCATCCTGAAGATCGCCGATCGCGCAGGGAACGTCCTCGAGGAGCATCTCCCGTCCTGCGCGGAGACCATCTCACCGGAGACGGCATATCTGATGACGAGCATCTTGAAGGAGGTCGTCCAGCGCGGGACCGCTCAGCGAGCGCGCGCGCTCAATCGACCGGTGGCCGGAAAGACCGGCACCACGAACGAGCTCATGGACGCCTGGTTCGTCGGCTACACGCCCGATCTCGTGGCCGGAGCGTGGGTCGGATTCGACGAGAAGAAGACGCTCGGCAAGAAGGAAACCGGCGGGCGTGCGGCGCTGCCGGTGTGGTTGCAATTCATGCAGGCGGCGGTGGAGACGACTCCGACGACGGATTTCCCGCTGCCCACCGGGATCGTCTTCGTGAACATCGACGAAGAGACCGGGCTTCTCGCATCGCCCGAGGGCGGACACACTCTTCTCGAATCTTTTCGGCGCGGGACCGAGCCGGTTCGCTTTGCGCAGACGGTGTGGGGCCCGGGGCCGAATGATTTCTTCCGGGGAGATTTCTGAAAGACACGTCCCCAACAGAGGCAGAAGGGGCCCTTCACGCGGGTGTGAGCGCTCCCGTCGCATGGGAAGGTTCGGGATGGACGAGGATGGAGCGGTTCGGACACGACGTCTGGACTCTGGTGAAGGACTATTGGGTGAGCCAGGAAGGCTGGTCGGCGTGGCCGTTTCTGGCGGCGATCATTGGCCTCGACATGGCCAATGTCTACATCAACGTGCGGCTGAACGTCGCCAATGGCGTCGTGTTCAATGCCCTGCAGCAGAACGACTCGGCTGCGTTCTTCCATGCCTTCGGGAGCATCATCGCGCTGATCCTGGCCCCGGACCAGCGGATCGCCGAAGATGTCCGCCTTTTCATCGAACACACGCTCTCCATGGGGCTCGGCCTCCTGTTCACGCTGGCGATGCTCGCCTCCTTCAGCGTGATCCTCTGGAACCTCGCCGGCAGTATCACGCTGTCGATCGGCGGGCTCGCACTCTCCATCCCCGGCTACATGTGCTGGGTCGCCGTTCTGTACTCGGGTGTGGGATCGGTGATGGCCCACTTGGTCGGTCGGCCGCTCATCCATCTCAACAACCGGCAGCGTGGTGTCGAAGCCGACTTCCGCTTCAGCCTGGTGCGTCTACGCGAGGAGGCTGAGGGTATCGCGCTCTATGGTGGCGAAGAACAGGAACGGGGCATCGCGCTCGGCCGCTTCCAGGCCGTCTACGACAACGTCAAACGTCTCATCCGGCGGAACTGTCAGTTCTTGACCTTCCAGCTCTTCGTCAGCCAGTTCGCCAACTTCTTTCCCTTGCTGGTCGCCGCGCCGCGCTTCTTCGCGGGAGCAATTACACTCGGCGTCTTGACGCAGATCACAAACGCCTTTTGGCAGGCGCTCGAAGCGCAGCAGGAAGGTGTGGGCGCGCGTCTCGAGGCAGTCGTGCAGCAGACAATCGACTTGCAGGAGGTGGGGGCCGCGCTGCCCGATGGAACGCCGCTGATCGCACCCGGCCAGCGATGGACAGAGATGTCGACGCTCGCACGGTCCTGGCGACGGTAGACCTGGCCGCATTGGGGCCACGTCTGGACGAGGTAGCGCATTGGACGCAGGTGCTCTCCCTGGGCGAGCAGCAACGGCTCGCGCTCGCTCGCGCCTTTCTCCTCAAGCCGGACTGGCTGTTCCTCGACGAGGCGACGTCGGCGCTTGAGGAGGACCAGGAAGCGCGGCTCTATCGACGGCTCGCAGACTCCCTGGGACACACGACGGTCGTCAGCATTGGGCATCGTCGCTCGCTGGAGGCGTACCACAAACGGATCTTCTGGGTGGACTGCAATCCCGGCCATCCCGGGTTTCTCACGGCCGAGCGCACGGAGCGATGATCTCGCCCATAGGGGATTTACCGCATTCCTGCCTTCCGCCGGCGTCTCTAGACTCCGTCCGTAAGAAGGAGGTCTCGCGTATGGGAATCATTCTATTGATTGTTCTGCTTCTCGTCGTTTTCGGTGGCCTGCCGAACCTCGGGTACCACAACTATGGCTACGGGCCCTCCGGAATCGGCGGGGTTCTGCTTCTGGTCGTGGTCGTCATGCTGGTGACGGGACGGCTGTGATCATCCTAAACCAGTACGGCAGCTTCGCTGAGGGAAAGAATTCCATCCTGGGCAACGTGCTGGCGGGCATTCTCAACTTGGAGTCGCTACGCCAATGACGGTTCTAGCGATCGGTGCGAGCCGTTCGGCAATCATCTGAGCGACGTACCGACAGAGCGCGCGCCAGATCTCATTCCCCCCAAGGACTCGAAAAGGACTTCGCTCGGTCGGCTGCGCATGTGGCCGCTGCCGTGGTGGGCGCTCCTGCTGATTCTCTTGGTCGGGAACCAAGTTCTCGCCCGATTGCTGTTCCCCGAACCGTCGTCGATCACGATTCCGTATTCCTTCTTCAAGAAGCAGGTCGAGGCTGGCAATGTCCGCGACGTCACCAGTGCGGGAGATTCGATCCAGGGCACGTTCAAGACGGAAGTCACCTTTCCGCCCGAAGGATCCGAACCGCCGAGCGCCGAGCCTCCGCCCGCGTCCCGCTCCAGTGAGCTCGCGCGGCGAACCTCGATCCAGTTTCGGACGCAACGACCGGGGTTCGCGGATCCCGGTCTCGAGAAGACGCTCGAGGACAAGGGCGTCGTCGTCGAGGCGCTCGACGAGAGCGTTTCCTCCTGGTTCGAGTTGCTGGTCGGCTTCGGTCCGACCCTGCTGCTGATCGCAGCGTTCGTCTGGATGAGTCGCCGCGCCGTCGCGGCGGGAGGTGGGCTGTTCGGTCTCGGCCGCAGCCGCGCCAAGCGCTTCAGCGAGGCGCAGCCGAAGGTCACGTTCGAGGACGTCGCCGGAATCGATGAAGCCGAGAACGAGTTACTCGAGATCGTCGACTTTCTGAAGAACCCTGCAAAGTACCAACGGCTCGGCGGAACCGTGCCGAAGGGCGTGCTGCTGGTGGGCGCTCCCGGAACAGGCAAGACGCTCCTTGCGCGTGCGGTCGCTGGGCAGGCGGGCGTCCCGTTCTTCAGCCTGAGCGCCTCCGAATTCGTGGAAATGATCGTCGGCGTCGGTGCTTCCCGCGTTCGGGACCTCTTTCGTCAGGCGCGAGAGGCAGCGCCCTCGATCATCTTCGTCGACGAGCTCGACGCCATCGGCCGCACTCGAGGCAGCGGTTCACAGCTCGGCGGCCACGACGAGCGCGAGCAGACACTGAACCAGATCCTCACTGAGATGGACGGCTTCGACTCTCGGGAAGGCGTCATCGTGCTCGCCGCCACGAATCGCGCGGACGTGCTGGACCAGGCGCTCCTGCGCCCAGGCCGCTTCGACCGGCGTGTCATCGTGCAGCGTCCGGACCGGGCGGGCCGCGCGGCGATTCTCAAAGTCCATACCAAGAACGTGCCGCTGGCGCCGGACGTCTCGCTCGAGCGGATTGCTGCCGAGACGCCCGGTCTGGTCGGCGCCGAGCTGCGGAACCTGGTGAATGAAGCTGCGTTGCGAGCCGCGCGTAAGGACGCGAGCTCAGTCCGTGCGGAGGACTTCGGGGAAGCGATGGAGAAGATCACGCTTGGTCCCGCGCGAACCATTCTTCTCAATCCCGCCGAGCGCGAACGTACCGCCTACCATGAGGCGGGTCATGCATTGGTTGCTCTTCTGGTGCCCGGCTCAGACCCGGTTCACCGCGTCTCGATCATACCTCGGGGGATGGCGCTCGGAGCGACGTACATGCTGCCGGTCGACGACCGCACGAACTACGCCGAAGACTACCTTCGCGCGCGAATCACCAGCGCGCTCGGCGGAAGGTCGGCCGAGAAGCTCGTCTACGGTGTCGTGACGACCGGCGCCGAAAACGATCTCCAGCAAGTCACCGAGATTGCCCGCGACATGGTGCTGCGGTGGGGCATGAGCGAGAAGCTCGGACCGATCAGCTTCGTCGCGCCCCGGAGCGAGGGCTTGCCGCTTGCCTTCCAGCAGCAGCCCTACAGCGATGCCACGTCCGAAGTGATCGACGCCGAGGTCCGCCGGATCGTCGACGAGTCTCACGTCGAAGCCGATCGACTGCTGGCGAAGCACCGCAACCGGCTGGATGCTCTCGCGCAGGCGCTCCTGAAGGCAGAATCCTTGAACGAGAAGGAGATCCGCGAGCTCATCGACTCGACAGAGCCGAATGGCACGGAGGCAGCCTCCTCGGTCGGCTTCGCGATTGCGTCGGATTGAGCCAAGCGTTTTCCCCTATTGGCGAGACGCTTGCCGATGCCTAGCGTGGCTCTTGAGGTCGACTGAGCAATGCAACCACGATTTGTCATCCCTGCTGGCGTGTGCCTCTTGGCGACCCTCGCGGTTTCGCCGGTGAGCTCGATGCGGTCCCCGATCGCCCCCGCAGCCGGACCGTCCGACTCTTGGCTCAACACCACGGCGAAGATCGCCATCCTCACGTCCCTCGAAACTCGTGGAAGGACCGTTCACGTGGATACGATCAACGCAACGATGACCCTGTACGGAAAGGTTCCTTCCGTGGCGGAGAAGGAGAACGTAGAGAAGTTGGCGAGCCGCGTAGGCGGCGTGAGGGAGATTCGCAACTTTCTCATGATCGCACCGGTTGCTGAGGACACCTTCGTCGCGAGATCGGACTCGGAGGTTCAGAGTGAGGTTGCGGTCGCGTTGATCGTGGCGGGCCTGAAAGAGGCTAGCCCTCTCCGGCAGAGTCATGTCTCCGTGGAATCGGTCAACGCGGGTGTCGTATTGCTCGCTGGCACGGCCAACAATCTCGCCGCACACCTGCACGCCGTCGAGGCTGCGAGAAGCGTGCGTGGAGTCCGTGCGGTCAAGAGCGACGTACGAAGTTCCGACGCCCAGGCCGTGTACCACGCGCGCCTCCTTGGCCAGTAGCGAACTCGCCATACGGGACTTTCCCTATGGAATCTCGGCATCATTAGCGCGGTAATGGGCAATGCCGAGAAGTCAACTCGCCTCAGCGCACATCGATCCGTCGAGCGACGTCACGCAGCGCAGCTCGGTCCGCATGCCGGAGATCTCCTTGCTCACCGCAGTGCTGGAGGAGGCCCTTCATTGCGTTCGCGAAACCGATCGCGACTTGTCACACGGTCCTGCTCGGGACGCCTACGATTGGTTCGATTCCGAACGGCGCGACTCGCCATTCTCGTTCCTGAGCCTTTGCGACTTCCTCAGTATCGACGCGGGTGCGCTACGGCAGCGCCTTGGTCTCGCCCAGACGGCGGCCGTTTTCGCCGCACCGTCTCCGCTGCAGCAAGAGGCCGTGTGAGGTCGGATGCTTTCGAAGGGTGAGATTCTGCGCGTCGAGCAGACTCTTTGGCACGGGCAACGCTCGGGCACCAATCGCCGCGAGTGTCTGAAGCTCGTGCAACAGTTGCGCGCGTGGCTCGCGGCGGGTGATCAGCCGCAGGCGACACGGCGGAAGCTCGAAGGGTTGATCGGGCGATTCGCCAACGCCCGGTTCTGACGAGCTTCAGTCGCCGTGCGCCGCCAGCTCGATGGCCTCCGTCCGACGTAGGATCTTGCCGGCTTCGCCGGCTTCTCCATTTGCACCGTGGACGAGGAGCATGAACTTGTTCGCCTTCAGCGCGCTCTCGTAGTTGATCACGCTGTTCTTGGGGATCCCCATGGCGTGAAGCGCCGATCCGAGAGGGGTCAGGCCGTTGTGGACCGTTCCTCCTTCCAATGCGACGACGATCGACGAGACCAGCGGGCCGCCGACGAGGATCGGGCCGACTCCCGGCATCCAGAAGAACGCCTCGCCAACGAGGATGCCCCAGATCCCCGCCCAGAACGCTCCGAGCTTTCCCCAGTACTTCAATCGGTCGCCGGTCTTGTAGTAGCCGACGACGTGATCCTCGGGACGGTAGTCCTTGCCGACGATGGACAGCATCTGCATGTCGAATCCGCAGCTCTGAAGCTGCTGGATCGCCGCTTCGGCATCCGTGTGCGAATTGTAGATGGCTACGGCCGTACTGCGTTCGTTCAATTTGTTTCGCCTCTCGCGACGCTTTGCGACGCTTCGAACAGTACGACTTGGCCTCCCCTGGCGCCGTCAGAAAAAACCCCTATGCGTCTTTGGATCTCCGGGCCGTAAGGAGTTTCCCCTACTGGCGTCCACTGCTCGGTCCGTACGTTAGTCAGCGGTTGAAGAAGTTTTCGGGAATTGCCGCCTCCGAGGGGATCGCGATCGGCCGGGCGCAATTGCTGACGTCACGCGTGGTCGTCGTCGATCGGTGGATCCCGCGCGAAGGCGTAGATGCGGAGATCACGCGTTTCGACGAAGCCGTCGACGCGACCGATCGCCAGCTCGAGCTTCTCAGCCGCCAGCTCGAGGCCCAGCGACTCCATGATGGGCACCTCGTCCTCGAGGCGCATCGCCTGATGCTCCGCAGTGACGAGATCTTGATGGCTTCTCGCGAGCTCATCGGCAGCGAATTGCTCGCTGCCGAGTCCGCCGTCCGGCGAGTGGTGGATGGCATCGTGAGCCGATTCGACGCGATGACCGATCCCTATCTGCGGAGACGCGGCGAAGACGTCGAAGCCGTCGGCGAACGGCTCCTCTCGGCCATCCTCGGCTTGCCGCACGTCGAGTCGCAGGACCCGAAGGCGCCCGGAGCAATCGGCGTCGGCAAAGTTCTCTCGCCGATCGACGCGTTTCACTTGCATCGCTTCGGCCTCGTCGGGCTCGCGACGGAGCGGGGTGGAAAGACCTCGCACGCGTCCATCATCGTGAGAGCGCTCGAAATTCCCTACGTCCTGGGGATCGAAGGCCTTCGCGCCAGTGTCCACCCCGGCGTCACCGTGATCGTGGACGGGACCCGGGGCGAGGTCATCGTCGACCCGGACGCCGACACGCTGGCTGCCTTCCAGGAGGATCTTCGGCAGCACCTTGCTCGTGCGCACGCGCTCCGGTCAGAACCCGTTCGGGCAACCGTGACCAGCGACGGCACGCGCGTGTTCCTGGGCGCCAACATCGAGGCGCTCTCCGAGATCTCGAGGGCCGTCGAGGTCGGCGCGGATTCGGTCGGTCTCTTTCGGACGGAGCTCCTGTACCTCGATCGTCAGGACCTACCGAACGAAGAAGAGCAGTACGCCGACGCGGTATCGGCACTGATGAAATTCGGTGGGCGGGTGATCACGTTCCGGACGTTGGACCTCGGGGGCGAGAAGCTCCCGCTCACCGTCGACTTTCCTCTCGGTCCCAATCCCAGTCTCGGCGTTCGCGCGATCCGCTTCTCCCTCAGCCGGCCCGACATCTTCCGAACTCAGCTGCGCGCGCTCTACCGCGCCTCTGCCGCAGGCCCGCTCCGCATCATGTTCCCGCTGATCTCGGGCCTTGCGGAGCTGGTCGAGGCGCAGGCGATCTGCGCGTCGGTCCGCGAAGAGCTCACTCGCGAAGGCACCCCCTTCGATCCGATGGTCCCCATCGGGGCCATGATCGAGACGCCGAGCGCGGCGGTCACCACGGATCACCTGGCCGAGCACTGCGATTTCTTCAGTATCGGCACCAACGATCTCGTCCAGTTCGCCTTCGCGGCGGACCGCGAAAACGAAGACGTCGATCACCTCCATCACCCGCTCCATCCGGGTGTGCTCCGCCTTCTGCAGCAGGCGATCGCCGGCGCCGCTCTCGCCGGCAAGCCGATCTCGGTGTGTGGCGACATGGCCGGTGATCCGATTTTCGCGGGAGTTCTCCTGGGCCTCGGGATCCGCGAGCTGTCGATGTTGCCCGGGCGGATTCCGATCGTGCGCTCCGCCATCACCGCAACTCTCCTCGCCGACGCCCAGGAGATGGCGGTGCGGACGGTGTCCTCGCCGTCAGGTGGGCGTGGTCACGAGCGCGCCGCGTGACGGGCGGCGGAGTCGACGAAGCCTTCGGCCGCGCGCGGGCTCGACGCCCAGTGCGCGTGAACGTAGGACGCGAGCACGCTGCCCCGACGGTGGCCCTCGAGGAACGTGTCGCCACCGAAAAGGCGCGACACGGCATAGGCGGGCTCGATCTCGGGCGCTTCGCCGACGAGCTCCGAATAGCGGAACTGGTGCCCGCGAAAGCGTAGGCCCGCCGGACCGAGCAAGGACGGCGCGCGCGTCTCGACCTCGACGTAGCCGATCGCTTGCAAGCGATCTCGCATCTCGGCCTCGCGCGGGAGAAGACCGACCATCGGATGACGGCGACCGTCGAGCGTGCGAATCGCGTCCGCGAGGTACATGAGCCCGCCGCATTCGGCGTAGATCGGTCCCTCCGCCGCGGCGAATGCACGCGACCCCCTCCCGCATCGTGCGGTTCCGCGAGAGCTCGGCGGCGTGCGCCTCCGGATAGCCGCCGCCGAAGTAGAGCGCGTCGACGTCGGGCAGCCGCTCGTCGCGGATCGGCGAGAAGCGCACGAGCTCGGCACCGAGAGCCTCGAGCCGCCGGAGGTTGTCCTCGTAGTAGAAGTGGAACGCCTCGTCGTCGGCGAGGCCGATCCGGCAGCGCTTCGGCGAATCCGGGAGGGCCCGGAGCGGATCGGAAGCGTCGGGCAACGGCCGCGCGCGGCGCGCGAGCGCGAGGATCGCCTCGAGATCGAACCACTCCGCGACGCGCGCGCCCCAGGCGTCGAGCAGCGTCTCGGGCACACCGCGCTCGTCCGCGCGGTGCGAGCCCGAGGTGGCGCTCGGGAAACGCGAGCGACGCATCGTCGGGCAGCCCGCCGACGAGCGGCGGACGCGCAGAGCGCTTCGCCGCAGGAGCTCGAAGATGGCCGCGGCTACCGACCCGGTTCGCGATCACGCCCGCGACGTCGAGCGCGGGATCGAAGCGTCGCGAAGCCGTGCGCGACCGCGGCGATGCTCCGCGCCATCGCAGACGCGTCGACGACGAGAAGCACCGGAGCGCCGAGCCACTTCGCGATCTCCGCCGCCGATCCGGTCGTCGCCCTTCGGCGACGCGCCGTCGAAGAGTCCCATCATGCCCTCGACGAGCGCGATGTCGGCGTCGCGCGTCGTGCGCGCGAAGGTCGCGAGCACCGCTTCGCGCCCCATCATCCAACCGTCCAGATTGTGCGACGGCCGCCCGGCCGCACGCGCGTGGAACGTCGGGTCGAGGTAGTCGGGCCCGCACTTGAACACCGCGACGCGCAAGCCACGCGCGCGCAGCGCGCGCGTCAGGCCGACCATCACGGTCGTCTTGCCGACGCCGCTCGCCGTGCCGGCAATGACGAGGCGCGGGATCATGGCCGCCGAGCGACGAAGCATCGGTCGCTGGTCTCGTCGTCGAGCGGACGCTCGAACGTCCCCACTTCCCACCCGACGCTCGCGAGCACGCGCTGCCAGGTCGCGGCAGAAAACAGCCCCTCGAGATGGCGATCGTGCACCGCGCGGACGTCGCCGCCCTCGCGCAGCAAGAACGAATATTCGGCGAGGTATGTGTCGTCCGACGGATCGGGATCCCAGACCCACTCGACGCCGCGGAGCGAGCGCCCGCCCTCGTCGGCGGAGAGGAGGATGCTGCTGTCCCGATACGTCTCGCGCACGTAGTCGGGGGCGAAGACCGCGGCTCCTCCTGGGCGGGTGTGAACGAAGGCCGTCCGCGCGGTCTCGCGCAGATCGTCCTCCGTCGTCATGTACACGATCGCGTCGTGGACGAAGACCGCGTCGAACGTGCGCCCGAGGCGGAGCGTGCGCATGTCGCCGAGCACGTGCTCGCACTCGGGATTGAGCTCGCGACTGAGTGCCTGCATCCCCTCCGAGAGATCCGCCAGCGTGCAGCGAAAGCGACCCTTCAGGTAGAGCGCGTTGTGGCCGGCGCCGGCGCCGAGCTCGAGCAGCGTCTCCGGCCGCGGCGAGGCGACGCGCTCGATCGCCGCCTGGTAAGAGACAGCCTCGTCGGCGTGGTCGATCGGCGGATCGACGAGGCGATACCAGGACACGAGCTCGCCGTAGAGGATCGGCGGCTTCACGCTTGTTCGTCGTGACGAGGCAGATCGTCGGCGATGTCGAGCCAGGGAGTCCGGCTCGACGTCCACATGTGGAGCTCGGGCGCGATCCGCGCGGGCTCGTCGAGGCTCGCGAGCGTCACGCAGACGAGCGTGTCGCCGTCCGCGATCGTGCACATCGACGCGCCACAATTCGGACAGAACCCGCGACGGAGGTCGGCCGAAGATCGGTAGTAGGCGGGCTCGGCAGCGGTCCACGCGAGCTCCGCGAGCGGGAAGTTCACCCACGCGGTGACCGGCGCGCCGACGCCGCGCTGGCACATGCGACAGTGGCAGTAGTGCGGCTTCTGCGGCGCGCCGGTCGCGCGATACCGCACGCGTCCGCAGAGACAGCCGCCTTCGAACGATCGATCTGCCATCGCTCGTCCTCCGTTGGATGCTATGGAACGTCGCTCGGGTCCCACGCGGTGCGAAGGCTCTCGTCGAGCGCGTCGAGCGTGCGCATCGCGTCGCTCTCGAGCTCGAAGTCGAGCGCGGCGGCGTTCTCGACGATGCGCTCGCGACGCGCGGACTTGGGGATCACGATGAATTCCTTCTCGAGCGACCACCGGATCAGCACCTGAGCGACGGTCCTGCCGGCCTTCCGCGCGACCGCGGTCAGCTCGGGGTGATCGAGCCGCTTGCCCTTGGTGAGCGGGCTGTAGGCCTCGACGGCGATGCCTTCCTTCCGGCAGCGCGCCACGAGATCGCGCTGCTGGAGAAACGGGTGGAGCTCGACCTGGTTCACGGCGGGCACCTCGCGCGCGGTGCGCAGAAGCTCCTCGAGATGTCGCACCGTGAAATTGCTGATGCCGATCGCGCGACAGCGCCCGCCGCGGAGGATCTCCTCCATCGCGCGCCAGGTCTCGGCGCGCCGGCCGCTCACGGGCCAATGGACGAGATAGAGATCGATGAAGTCGAGCCCGAGCGTCGCGAGGCTCGCGTCGAAGGCGCGCCGCGCTTCGTCGTAGCCGTGGTCGTCGTTCCAGAGCTTCGTCGTGACGAAGATCTCGGATCGCGGGATGGCGCTCGCGCGGATCGCCTGGCCGACCTCGTCCTCGTTCCGGTAGATGCGCGCGGTGTCGACGTGGCGATAGCCGGCGTCGAGCGCCGCCGACACCGCCGCGCGCGTCGCTCCCTCATCGCCAGCGCGGAAGACGCCGAGCCCGAATCGCGGGATCCGGACGCCGTTGTTCAGCGTGACGTCGGAGCGCCCGTCGATCATCGGGCTAGCCGCGGTAGAGCCCACCGTTCACGTGGACCACCGAGCCCGTGATGTACGAGCCCTTGCTCGCGAGGAACGCGACGACCTCGGCGACTTCTTCCGGCGTACCGATGCGGCCGAGCGGCACCTGCTTCACGACCTGCTCGCGGATCTCCGACGGCAGCTCCTGCGTCATCGCGGTGTCGATGAAGCCGGGCGCGACGGAGTTCACGAGGATGCCGCGATCCATGAGCTCGAGACAGAGCGAGCGCGTCATCGCGTCGAGGCCGGCCTTCTCCATCGTGTACGGCACCTGCCCGGCGTTGCCGCTCGCGCCGACGACGCTCGAGATGTTGATGATCCGCCCGCTCTTCTGCCGGAACATGAAGCGACGGATCGCGAGCTTCGTGAGGTAGAGCGTCCCGCGCGTGACCGACCGCACTTTGTCGATGTCCTCGATCGACATCATCATGAGCGGGCCGTTCACGTTGACGCCCGCGTTGTTGACGAGCACGTCGAGCCGGCCGGCGACGTCCTTCACCTTGGCGATGAGCGCGTCGCAGTCCTCGATCTTCGCGACGTCGCCGGCGACGGCGACCCCGCCGATCTCGCCCGCGAGCGCCTCCGCCTCGCTCGCGCTCGAGCGATAGTTGACGATCACCTTGAAGCCGTCGGCGGCGAGCGCGCGCGCACAGGCCGCGCCGATGCCCTTCGCGGCGCCGGTGACGAGAGCCCACTTCGCTTCGCTCATCGCATCCTCGCGGTCATTTGCTGAACGCTTTTTCCGCCTCGCGGAGATTCCGCACCGCGACCGTGGCGATGCCGAGCTCCTTGAAGAATCCAGTGAGCGGCCGCCCCGGACCGAGCTCGACGATCTGCTTCGCGCGCGGCGCGAGCGCCCGCATGTTGTCGACCCATCGCACGGTGCCGGCGATCTGCCGGACCAGGCGTTCGCGAACCGAGTCCGCCGTTGCTTCGTGAAAGCCGCCCGAGAAGTTCGAGGCGACCGCGGCTGCGCGGCTCAAATCGAGCGCGACCGAGGCGAGATGCCCCGCGAATGCGTCCTCGATCCCCTTCATCATGCGCGAGTGGAACGGCGCGCTCACGTCGAGGGCGACGCAACGCCGGCCTTCGGCTTCGAGCCGCTTCGTCGCGTCGGCGATGCCCGCGGCCGGACCGCTGAGAACGATCTGCGAGGGCGAGTTGTGATTCGCCGCATCGACGCCGAGATCGCCGACCTGATCGCGCAGCCGATCGAGGTCGAGCCCCTCGCCGATGACCGCGACCATCGCGCCCTGCCCCGCCGGCACCGCCTGCTGCATGAGGGCGCCGCGCCGCCGTACCAGCCGCACCGCATCCGCGAGCGTCATCACGCCCGCGGCGACGAGCGCGACGTACTCGCCGAGGCTGTGCCCGGCGAACACGTCGCCGCGGAGACCGTGTTCCGCCTCGAGCGCGCGGAGCATCGCGATCTCCGTCGTCAAGATCGCCGGTTGCGTGTACTCGGTGCGGCCGAGTCGCTCGTCCTCGCCGAAGCAGAGCGCGGCGAGATCGATGCCTGTCGCGGCCGACGCTTCGTCGTAGACGGAGCGCGCGGCGGCGAACTTCTCGTGGAAGTCCTTGCCCATCCCCGCGCGCTGCGAGCCCTGGCCCGGGAAGACGATCGCGCGTGCCGTCGCCTCGCTCATTCGCGACACCTTCCAGATGGGCCGCCGCCAATCAACCCAGGACCTTCCGCTCGCGTAGGCTACCGATTTCGTCCCAGGAATAGCCGAGCTCGAGGAGGATCTCTTCCGTGTGCTCGCCGAGCTCGGGCGCACCGCGGCGGATCGACGGCGGCGTGTCGGAGAACTCGATCGGCGACCGCACGAGCTCGATCGTCTGCCCGCTGCGGTGCTCGATCGCCTCGAACGCGCCGAGCGCGCGCGCCTGCGGATCGTCGACGACGTCCTTGATCGCGACGACGGGTGCCCAGATGAAGTCGTTCGCGTCGAAGATCACCGCCCACTCGTCGCGCGTCTTCGTTGCGAAGATCCCGTCGAAGAGCGCGATCAGCTCGGGCGCGCGCCGCGCCCGGTCGACGACGTTTCCGTAGCGCTCGTCCGTCGCGAGGTCGGGCCGTCCGATCGCCGGGCAGAAGCGCGGCCAGAAGCGATCCGCCTGCAGCATGACCAAGTGAAACCACTTGCCGTCCTTCGCACGGTAGTGGTTCCACAGCGGGTTCGGCACCGCGCGCCCGGTGGGCTCGTAGCCCGCGCCGGTGATGAGGCAGATCTCGATGTCGCTCGCCATCATCCAGAGACCGCTCTGGAAGAGCGAAAGATGGAGCTCTTGCCCCTTCCCGGTCTTCTCCCGCGAGTAGAGCGCCGCCGCGACGGCGCCTGCGAGGGAGAGGCCGGCCGGGTGATCGCCCATCGCCGGCCGCTGCGTCGGCGGCGGGCCTCCCGGCTCGCCGAGCGACGCCATCGCGCCGGAGCGAGACCAGAACGCCGCGTAGTCGAACGCCGCGCGGTCGCGATCCGGTCCGCGGTTCCCGTACCCCGAGAGCCCGGCGTAGACGAGCCGCGGGTTCTCCTTGGCGAGATCCGCGTACGAGAGGCCCGCGCGCGCGAGCGCGGCGGCACGCAGGTTCGAGACGAAGACGTCGGCTTGCCGCACGAGCCGCAGCACGACCTCGCGCCCGTCGGGCGTCTGGATGTCGACCGTGATGCTCCGCTTGTTGCGGTTGTCGAGCTCGAGCGCGGGATTGATCGGCAGCTCGAACGGCACGAGCCCGAGCGCTTTCAGGGCGCGGATCGGATCGCCGCCCGCGGGGCTCTCGACCTTGACGACGTCGGCGCCCCAGTCTCCCAGCACCGCGGCCGCGGCCGGCCCGGCGACGAAGAATCCCAGCTCCACCACCTTGATGCCTTCGAGCGGTCCCATCAGATCGTTCTCCTATGCTAGAGGCGGGCGCCCATGAAGATCCCGCCGTTCGCGCAGTCGATCGTTCGCGGCTTCGGCAAGCTCCACGTCGCGTTCTTTCGCGCCGTCGGCGGACGCGGGAGCTCGAGCACGCTCCTCCTCACCACCACCGGCCGCAAGTCCGGACGCCCGATCGCGATACCACTCTTCTACGCCGCCGAAGGCGACCGTCTCTACATCGTCGCGTCATTCGGCGGCAACGACGAGCCGCCCGGGTGGTATCGGAACCTGCTCGCGAACCCGGCGGTCGAGGTCGAAGTGTCGGGACGGAAAGGAGCGTATCGAGCGAAATCGCTCTCGCCGGAGGAAGCGCGCCCGGTCTGGCCGAAGGTGCTTGCGGTCTGGCCGTCGTACGCGAGCTACCAGAAGAAGACGAAACGGCTGATTCCGATCGTCGAGTTGAGCCCGGCCGCGCGCTAACGCCGGCGCAGCACCGCGGTGCCCGCCGAGTATCCCGCGCCGAACGCGCAGAGGAGCCCGAGATCTCCCGAGCCGAGATCCTCGTGGTAGCGGTGGAACGCGATCACCGACCCCGCCGAGCTCGTGTTCGCGTATTCATCGAGCACGACCGGCGCAAGCTCGCGTGAGGGCTCCTGGCCGAACACTCGCTTGGCGAGATGCTCGTTCATGATGCCGTTCGCCTGGTGAAGCCAGATCCGCTTGAGCTCTGCCGGCGCGATGCCGAGCTCCTCGAGATGCGCGAGGATCATCTTCGCGACCATCGGCACGACTTCTCTGAAGACTTTCCGGCCCTCTTGAACGAACAGCAGATCGCGCGGCTCGCGCGGCTCGAGCTCGGAGCGGTTCAGGAAGCCGAAGTTGTTGCGGATGTTGTTCGAGAACTTGGTCGCGAGCTTCGTGCCGAGGATCTCGAACGCGCGGGGATTCGCCGTCGAGCTGCCCGCCTCGATCAACATCGCCGTCGCGACGTCGCCGAAGATGAAGTGACTGTCGCGGTCACGGAAGTTGAGATGCCCGGTGCAGACCTCGGGATTCACCATCAGCACGGCACGCGCGCTGCCGCTCCTGACTGCATCGGCGGCCGTCTGCAATCCGAACGCCGCCGAGGCGCACGCCACGTTCATGTCGAACCCGAAACCGCTCGTGCCGAGGAGCTGCTGCACCTCGACGGCGATCGCGGGGTACGGCCGCTGCAGGTTCGAGCACGCGACGATCACGCCGTCGACGTCGGCCGGCGCGCGTCCTGCGCGCTCGAGCGCCTCCTTCGCCGCGGCCACCGACATCTCCGCGAGGAGCGACGGCTCGTCGTTCGATCGCGTGCGGATCCGCGGGTGCATGACGTCCGGATCGAGGATGCCGACCTTGTCGACGACGTACCGGCTCTTGATGCCGGAGGCTTCCTCGATGAAGTCTACGCTCGAAGGCTTCAGCTCCGCGGCGCGACCGGCTTCGATCTCGGCGCGGTTGCGCTCGTTCGCACGTCGCACGAACTCGTTGAACGATTCGACGAGCTCGCGATTCGAGATGGATTCTGGCGGGGTGTAGAGCCCGCTGCCGCCGACGACGGCCGTTTCCGCCATGACTGAAAACCCCGGCTCTGCCGATTACGCGGACTGGAGCTCGGCGTCGTCGCTGCTCGCCGCCGTCTCCGCGCTCGTGGGCGACGCGTTGGAGACGTCGTCGCCGCCGCCGGAGGGTGCCGCTCCACGCTTCCGTCGGCCGCGGCCTCCGCGGCTTCGTCGGCGTTTCGCCGGTGCCTTGGTCTCGGCTTCCGCGGGAGGCGCGGCTTCGGCTTCCGCCTCGCCGGCCGTCGCCGTCGGTTCGACGACGGCCGGAGCCGCGGCCAAAGCGGGCCCCGGTGCCGCTTCGCCGGCCAAACGCACCATGCCGGTCGAGCTCACCTCGACGTCCTTCATCTTGCGGAGCCGCGTGACGAGGCGCGGCGAGCCCGGCGGCCGGAGGAATCCTTCACCCTTGAGCGCGTTGATCAGGAGATCGAGGTTCACGCCGCGCGCCGGATCCCTCGCCGTGAGGCGCGCAACGGTGGCGATGATCTGCTGATGGGAAGCGCTGTGACGATCCTCATCGTCGTCGATCGCAGGCTGCGCTGCGGCGGAGCGACTTCGTACCGCCGCCCGGGACGGCTCGGAGCGAACCGGCGGCGGGCTCGAGGCTCTGCGACCGTTGCCGCGCCGTCCTCGTCGGCGTCGTCGCGGGCCCGCCGAGTCCTCGTCCGCCGCGTCCGCGGCGTGGCGCGCGCCGCCACCGTAGGTCAGGCGATTGCAGACGACGCCGAGCGACATGGCCGCGTCGGACACGGCGTCGAACGCGCGGTCCGCGGAGATGATCTCGATCACGTCGCCCGGAAAGGAGCGGCCGAGCCAGATGCCGGCGTGGACGGCGATCGCGAGATCGCTCCAGTCCTTGACGCCGGTTGCCGGAGCGCTGTGGAGGAGGCGCGCGCCGCGTTGCGCGAGCATGCGCGCGACTTGATGGCTGATCACTCGCCAGTTGCCGACGGCCACCACTTCGGTCGGACGGGCCTGGCGGTCGATCACGAGCTGCTCGAGCGCGCCGATGAGGGCGGCCTCGCTGCTCGTGTTCTCGACGTCGATGAAGACGGCTCGGCGGGAACGGGGCGCATCCGATACGGCGGGGGGCGCCGCGGCGACGACGGCTTTCGCCTTCGCTGCGGGACGCTCCTTCTTCGCCGCCGGCGCGCTCTTGCGCGTCCGCGTCGAGCCCTTGGAAGATTTGGGCATGCCCCTCGATACCCGGAAATCGACATCGAGTCGAACCGCGTCGGGGACGTAGCGCTCTTATTGTCCTTGTGAATCGGCCACACGAAGTCAGGGCACAAGGACAATAAGAGCGCTACGTCCCCTACTCGTGGTGGCGTGACGCAGCCGCCACGCGCTAAAAGCTCTCGGTAAATGAGCCTTAACCAGGAGCGTTTTCGATGCCCGACCGCCGCCCGCCGTTGACCGGAATCAGCGTCCTCGATTTCACGCACCAGGCCGCGGGCCCGTGGTGCACGACGCTCCTCGGCGATCTCGGCGCGGACGTCGTCAAGGTCGAGAAGCCGGGACGCGGCGACGGGATCCGCTACGCGGGCACCGTGCCGGTCGAGATCGGCAGCCTCAATTTCTGGGGTCTCAACCGAAACAAGCGCGGCCTCGGCGTCGACCTGCAGAACCCGGAAGGCCGCGATCTCCTCGAGCGCCTCGCGCTCCGGAGCGACGTGGTCGTCGAGAACTTTCGTCCGGGTGTGATGGACCGACATGGCCTCGGTTACGACCAACTCCGCGAACGGAACCCACGGCTCGTCTACTGTTCCATCACCGCCTTCGGCGGGACGGGACCGCTGTCGATGAAGCCCGGCATGGATCTCATCCTGCAGGCGACGGGCGGGCTCATGGGGCACACCGGCGAGATCGAGGGGCCGCCGCTCAAGGCCGCGCCGCCGGTCGCCGACATCACGAGCGGAGTCTATGCCGCCTACGGCGTGCTCGCCGCGCTCTACGAGCGCGAGCGCTCCGGCGTCGGGCAGAAGGTCGACGTGGCGATGCTCGACGCGGTGATCTCGCTCTTCGCCGACGTCGCCGCGAACGTGCTCGCGCTCGGCACGAAGTACGGCAAGTACGGCAGCGGCCATCCCGACCTCTGTCCGTACCAGGCGTTCCGCGCGAGCGACGGCTACTTCATCGTCGCCTGTCTGACGAACGGCTTCTGGAAGAGGCTCGCCGTCGCGATCGGCCGCGAGGATCTCCTCACGCACCCGCACTTCGAGACGAACGCGGCGCGCGTCGAGAATCGCACGGAGGTCGTCGAGACCCTCGAGGCGATCTTCGCGACGAAGACCGTCGACCACTGGATCCAGTTGATCGAGGAAAACGACATTCCGACCTGCCGCGTGAACCGGCTCGACGAGATCCTCGCGCATCCGCAGATCGACGCGAACGAAGCGACGGCCGAGGTCGACCACCCGACGCTCGGTCGCATCCGCACGCTCGCGCCGACCGTGAAGCTCCGCTCGACGCCGTCGTCCGTAAAGCGCAGCGCGCCGCGCCTCGCCGGCGACACGCGCGAAGTGCTCCGCGAAGCCGGGCTCGCGGACGGCGAGATCGACCGCCTGCTCGAGGCGAAGGCGATCGGGTAATGCACGGCGCCATCCCACGTCTCCCCCCGTTGGGGGGAGACCGCGCCGAAGGCGCGAGAGGGGGGAGGCGCTCACGACCGAGGTCGCCTCCCCCTCACCCGCCGGCTTCGCCGTCGACCTCTCCCCAAAGGGGAGAGGTGAGGTTTCGTGAACGTCGCGATCGTCGGCGTCGGCGAGACGCGCTACGAGCGGCGCACGGAGCGTCCACTCCTCGCGCTCGAGCTCGAGGCGGCGCGCGCGGCGATCGCCGACGCCGGGCTCGAGACGCGCGCCGTCGACGGCATCGTAGCGCCGGGCGCGGGCTACGCCGAGCTTCACGAGCTCGCACGGAACCTCGGCCTCGGCGCGAATTTTTTCCACGCGGACTCGCTCCACAGCGGGAGTGCGGTCGTCTCGAGCCCGCTCCTCGCCTCGCTGGCGATCGCGAACGGGCTCGCCACGACCGTCCTCTGCGTGAAGGGCGTCCGCTGGGGGAGCGAGCGCAAGGGCGACGTCGGCCGCCCGCATGCGGAGATGCGCATGAAAGCCGCGTTCGAGCTGCCGGCCGGCTGGTATCCGCAGATCGTCCACTTCGCCGGCATGGCGCGCCGCCACATGGAGCTCCACGGCACACGCGAGGAAGACCTCGCCGAGGTCGCGGTCGCGGTCCGCGGGCATGCGCTTCGCTGCGACAACGCTCTCCTGCGGAAACCACTGACGATCGCCGAGCATCTCGCCGCGCCGTACCTCGCGGAGCCGCTCCGCGCCGCGGATTGCTGTCTCGTGAACGACGGTGCCGCCGCGTTCGTGATGACGTCGGTCGAGCGTGCGCGCGATCTGCCGCGTCGGCCGGTGAGCGTCCTCGGCGTCGGCCAGGGGGTCTCGGCCGACGGCGAGTTTTCGACGTTGCGGCGCGACTACCTGGCGACTCCGGTCGCGGCGGCCGCGCCGCGCGCGTACGCGGCCGCGGGCATCACGGCCGCGGACGTCGACTTCGTCGAGCTCTACGACAACTTCTCCTCGATGGTGCTGACGCAGCTCGAAGACCTCGGCTTCTGCGCGCGCGGCGAAGGCGGCGCGTTCGTGCGCGGCGGACGGATCGCGCTCGGCGGCGCGCTGCCGGTGAACACGGCCGGCGGCCAGCTCGCCCAGTCGTTCGTGCTCGCCGGCAACCTCGTCGTCGAAGCGGTTCGGCAGCTCCGCGGCGAATGCGGCGAGCGCCAGGTGAAGGACGCGGAGATCGGCGCCGTCACGGGCTACACGGGCGCGCAGTCGGCGGTCGCGATTCTGGCACGCGCATGAAGATCGACGTCGACGATCCCGAGCTCGCGCCGTTCTTCGCGGGCTGTCGTGACGGCGAGCTCCGGATTCCCCGCTGCCACGCCTGCGGGGCGTGGAACTGGTACCCGCCGCTCTTCTGCAAGCGCTGCGGCGCACCCGGCTCGCGCTGGACGCGCGTCTCCGGCCGCGCGAGGCTCTTCACCTGGACGATCGTCCACCGCGCGTTCCTCGACGACTTCAAAGAGCGGGTGCCGTACACGACCGCGCTCGTCGAGCTCGAGGAGGACCCGTCGCTCCGCCTCGCGGCACAGCTCATCGACGTCGATCGCAGCGCGCTCCGGCTCGGTCTGCCGCTCGAGGTCGTGTTCGAAAAGATCGACGACCGGCTCACCCTGCCCCGCTTCCGCCGATCTTCACCTCTCCCCGTTGGGGAGAGGTCGCCGCGAAGCGGCGGGTGAGGGGGAGCCTACCTCGGCAATCCCAGCAGCCGCTGCGCGATGATGTTTCGCTGGATCTCGGACGTGCCGCCCATGATCGTCTCGGAGCGCGCGTAGAGAAAGCTCCGCTCGAGCGCCTTACCGTGCTCGCCGCTTTCCTTCGGGGCGACCGCGCGCGGGCCGAGCGCGGCGAGCATCACGTCCTGCAATCGCTGATCGGTTTCGCTGCCGAGCACCTTCTCGATCGAGCTCTCGAGCCCCGGCTCGCCGCGCTTCAAGAGGCGCGTCAGGCTCCGGTAGCCGACGAAGCGGAGGATCTCGACCTCGATCCAGGACTGCGCGATCCGCTGGCGCAGGAGATCATCGGCGCCGTGCTGGCGCGCGGCGGCGATCAGCCGCTCGAGGTCGCGGCGGATGCGGCGCTGGAAGCCGAACGTCCAGACGGGGCCGCGCTCGTGCGCGAGGATGCCCATCGCGATCGACCAGCCGGCGCCGGGCGCGCCGACGCGGTTCGCGACCGGCACGCGCACGTCCTCGAAGAAAACCTCGCAGAACTCCGCGTCGCCGGTCGCTTGCTGAAGCGGCCGCACGCTGATGCCCGGCGACTTCATGTCGACGAGCAGGAGCGAGATCCCCTTGTGCTTCGGCTGATCGAGCTCGGTGCGGCAGAGAAGGAAGCACCGGTCGGCGATGTCCGCGTAGCTCGTCCAGACCTTCTGGCCGGAGACGACGTAGTCGTCGCCGTCGCGCACACCGCGCGTCTTGAGTCCGCCGAGATCGGAGCCTGCACCCGGCTCCGAGAAGCCTTGGCACCAGAGCTCCGTGCCGTCGAGGAGCGGCACGAGATAGCGAGCGCGTTGCTCTTCCGACCCGTGACGGAGGATCGCGCCGCCGATCAGGTCGACGTAGGCGCCGGTCGCCGGCCGCGGCGCGCCGGCGCGATCGAGCTCCTCGTCGAAGAGCCAGCGCTCGATGACGGTCGCGGCGCGGCCGCCGTGCTCGCGCGGAAACGAGATCGCCGCCCAGCCCCCGTCATAGAGCTTCTTCTGCCACTCGCGCGCGATCGACGACCACGTCGGGTCGTCGGCCTTGGTCCAGAGGTGATCGCGGCGCCACTCGCGCGGCAGGTGCTTGTCGAGCCACGCGCGGACTTCGGCGGCGAACGCCTCTTCCTTCTCGGAGAACGAGAAGTTCAGAGAGCCTCCCCCTCACCCGCGCTGCGCGCGACCTCGGCCCGGCTCGCGACTGCCGCCCGTTGGTCGGCTCGCTCGCATGCGAACGTCCACTGGACGTTCGCATCCCAAAGGGGAGAGGTGGAGGCGGCGCCGGCGGATCAGTCGGGAAGCTCCGCTTCGGCCCGCGCGACCGTCGTCACCTCGTCGCGGTGGTTGACCGTCTCGAGGTCGAGCGCGACGCGCTTCTTGCCGTTCTTCTCGAATTTGTCGGTCACCTTGCCGCGGCACCAGGTCGCGTCACCCATGTAGTTGAACTTCCGGTACTGGCATTCGATCCGCGTGAGCCAGCCGTCGTCGCCGACCCAGTCGGTCACGAGCTGCATCAGCCAGGCGAGTCGCTCGATCCCGAGATCGTACGCACCCGGCAGGCCGAGCAGGTTCTTCGTGAACGCGTTGTCCCAGTGCACGCGCTGTGGCGGCTCCGGGATGCCCTGCTCGTTCGGCACCATCAGCGAGGGATGCTTGTCGTAGAGGTTCGCCGCGACCTTGTTGCCGACGAGATAGATGCCGAAAAACGACTCGAACGAGATCTCCGCCGTCGGCGTGAGCGGCCCCTTCAGGAGCGAGCCCAGCGAGTCGCCGACTTTCACGTCGCGCCAGCGGCGATGCTTCGTGCGCGACTGCGCGCGATACTCGTTCTGGAAGCGCTCGATGTCGGCGGGCGTCCACTTCGCGAGATCGATCTCGCCGTACTTGCTCTTCTCGCGGGTCTTCTCGCGGTCGATGCGGATCCACGTGTCGTTGCGAAGCCCGACCTTCTCGCCGTTCTGATCGGAGTAGATGGCTTCGTACGTCTGGTAGATCGAGCGACGGTCGCCGCCGAACTTGCTCTGCTTCTCGACGACGTCCTTGAGATACGACTTCCCCGTGATGCGGTCACCGAGCCGCGGCGGGCGCTCGTACTCGTAGAGGGAGCCCGACCAGATCGAGTGGACGCCGGGGAGCCCCTCGGGCAGACCGCTCGAGCCGACCGCGCGGAGCGTGTCCATGGAGTTCAGGATGATCGGCGGGGCGAGCAGCGTGCCCCAGCGCGTACGCTTCGCGTATTCTTCGTCGGTGTACAAAGGCGACAGGTCGCCGATCGCGATCGCGAGATGATAGATCGCGTCGCGCGAGATCTCGGTGTTCCACTGGCGGCGCCCCTCGAAGCCCTGGCCGATGCGCTCGCGGATCCGCGCGATGCCTTCCTCGGTGATCCGGCCCTTCTCTTCGCTTTCCGCTCGCGCCGCTTCGGCCATGGTCGCTCCTTGTGCGTCGAATCGGTCCTCGGGTATCAGAGTTAACAACTGTTAACAACGCCAAATTTCTCGGAGCCGCGGGGAGGAAGAAGCAGATGGCACGATGGTTCCCGGAAGATCCCTCGAAGGCATACGCCGAGCGGCTCTACCTCGCCTGGACGCCGGTGTGGATGGTCGGCCAGGCGATCGTGCAGAAGCTCGGCCTGCAGTCGAGCATGGGCGACGTCGGCCACATGGCGTTCGCGCTCGCCTCGTTCCTGCCGCTCTGGCTGATCCCGCTCGTCCGCCCGGCCGCGGCCGACCGCAGCCGGCCGCTCGCGGACCGCACGGTCTTCAAGGTGAACGTGTGGCTCGGGATCTTCGCGTTCATCCAGTCGTTCATCGGCACGCACTATTTCTACCGCGTGCTCGGCATGGAGTATCACTTCCAGATCGACTGGGAGCTGAACGCGGTGCCGATCGCGCTCTACCTCCTCGCGTTCGTGTTCTTCACCACCTACTACACGCTGATGAACCTCGCGTGGCGCCGCTTCGGCGGCACCGCGCTCGCCGCGAATCCGATCGTGCGCTTCGCGGTGCTCTTCGTGCTCGGCTTCGCGATGGCGTTCGGCGAGACCTACGCGATGGCGAATCCGGAGATGGCGGACGTGTTCCTGTATCGCGATCGCGGGGCGATGCTCCGCTACGGCTCGATCTTCTACGGAGGGCTCTTCATCATCGGCTTGCCGTTCTGGTTCGCGATCGACGAGAAGTCGGGCGAGCGCACGCCGATGCGGCAAGTCGTCCGCGACGTGCTCGCCGCGAACATGCTGATGCTCCTCTGGTACGAGTCGTGGCGACTCGTGCTCGGCCCGCTCGTGCCCGGCGCCGACGGCGCGGCCGTGCCGTTCGTTCCCTAGGGATCGATCCGCGTCTTCATCAGCCAGACGCTGTACGGATCCCAGGTAGAGACGAGCCAGAAGAGATCGACCGCACCACCCTCACGCGCCTCGGTCCACGGCTCGATGATCGTTCCGGCGTAGAGGAAGCCCTTCTCGTGCGGCGCGAACGAGATCCCCGGGCTGTGGGGCGCGCAGCTCGGCTCCTGGCAGTCGGGGTGCCGGAGCACGCCGCCCGGACCGTACTGCTCCTTCGGGCGGGCCGGATTGCCGGCGACCAGCACGTCCTGCGCCGGAGACCACGGTCCCCACGGTTGATCGGCCGTGCGCATGCGGATCGCGCCGTTTCCGATCGCGAGCGGATTGCACGCGACGATCGAGCAAGACAGGTTGTTTCCCGGAGTCGCCGCGCCACCGCCGTCGAACATCACCCACTTGCCGAGCGGCTCGATCCACCGAACGCTCAGCTGGTTGACGACGTCGTGGCTCTCGTGCGGATCGCCGGCGCCCCCGGAGAGATCGAGCGGCACGGCGTTTCTTGGATTTGCCGAGAAGATCGGCTCTTCCGCCTCGTCGAGCCCGGCGAAATATTGCGGGCTCCACGCGAAGGATCCCGACGAGTCCGCGCGCGGCATGTCGACGGTCGCGAAGTAGAGATGGAGGCTTCGGCCCTCGGCGTTGAGGCTCGCGAAATGCGGCCGGCCCCAGAGGAAGACCTTTTCACCCGAGGGATCCACGGTGGCGGCGAGATTCAAGAAGCGGTTCGTGATCCATTCCGTCGGCGCGGCGTACTCGCGACGGTTCGCCTTGCGGAGACCGACCTTGTGCCGCACCACGACCGAGCTCACCCGGCCGGCGGCGTCCGTGGTGGCGACGGAGCTCGTGGGATCGACGCAGAGGCCGGTGCCGGGCACCGGGACGCCCGCGGGGATCGGCAGCGTCGGCCCCAAGAGATAGCTCGAGAGCGCCGGGATGTCCTGGAGGAGCGGAAACACCGGATCGACGATCGTGTCGTCGTGACAGGTCGTCGCGGAGCCGTCGACGCACGGGAGCGTGAGACCGGAGACGTCCTCGGGATACGTACCGACGTAGCCGAGCCCCCGATCGCACTCGTATCCTTCGCTGCAGTCGTCGTCGCTCCGGCAGCCGATCGGCTTCGCGTTGATGAAGATCGCAAACTCCTGCGTGCCGTTGCTGAAGCCCGCGAGCGGCGTCTTCAGGAGCTCGAGCGGAGTGCCGGGGTCGAGGCCGGCCGTGCGACCGGCTTCGTTCGTGCCGAACACGAGCGGTCCCGCACCGGCCGCGCACTCGCCTTCGACGAAATCGCCATCGGGATATTCCTCGAGGTCGACGCTCGCGAACGAGTCGTCGTTCCTGCCGGGGAACGCGAAGAAGGAGACCATGGCAGTCGCCACATTGAGCGGCTGACGGAGATGCATGAACCCGTCCTTCTCCGGGCTCGGCGGCAGTCCGTCGAGGAGTGGCGCGAGATCGACCGCGGTCGTCGCGTCTTCGACCTCGGGCGGGTAGACGGCGCCGATCGGCCCGGCGTGCGGGTTCGCCCACGTGTCGCCGAAGAGGATCTCGAGCTTGCCGTCGTGAACGTAGTTGTACCCGAGGTCGGTGCCGTAGAAGTCGAGCTTCTCCTGTCCCGGCGCGCGCACATCGGGCGGCCCGGCGACGGCACAAACCCGAGTCGACTCGCCCACGGTCGCCGCTTCGGCGGAGGCCGCGAGCACGGCGGCAACGATCGACGCGATCCAGCGGTTCATCGTCATCTCTCTCCTCACGGCACGATGGAAAACGCCTCGTAGCGGAAGTCCGTCCAGCCGCTGCTCGGCGCAGCCAGGTTGATCGCCGGCAGTACGACGCTCGCCAGGGTCTCGGGCACGACCGGGACGACGAGCGGAAGTCGCTCGGGCTCGAGCACGACGAGCTCGACCGAGACCGCGCTCTTGCCCGCGGTCAACGACGGTGGGAGCAGCAGATCGGCATCCGCCCACCGCTTCATTTCGTTCGCGCCCGCGGTCATCCACACTCCGGCAGGCGAGCCGTCGACGCTGACCGCGGCCGTCTGGCTGAAGACCGCCTGGTCGAGCCGGCGCCGGAGAAGGACGCCTTCGTTCGCGGGATCGACCGCGATGAGGAAGCGAATCTTCGCGCCGGGAGGATGGTGCCGTCCTCGATCACTCACCGCTTCCGCGGAGAAGTCGGGGCTCGACAGCGGCAGCGCACCGAGGAGCAGCGTGTCGAAGAGCGGCGACGACGTGTTGCCGTCGCGATCCCCTTCGTAGAAGCCCGTGAGCGCGACGGCTTCGGATGCATCCGAGCCGTACTCGTGCAGCGCTTCGGAGGTCGGATCACCGACGTCGATCGAGTCAGTGAGCTCGGCGGCGGGCGCGTCGGCGCCGTACCAAAAGACGACGGCCCGAGTCGCCGACTCGAGCCCGTTTCCGCCGCCGTGCTCGATGCCCATGCGGATCCCGCGGCGGAAGGTCCACGAATCGCCGAGGAGCAGCCGATACTGTGCGACCCGCGCGCCGGCCGGCGCGGCTTCCTTCGCCGACACGCCGTGCGTCGGCCGCGAGAATGGGCCGGCGACGTTGTAATAGAAGCCGCCGTTGCTGAACTCCTCGTGACCGCTGCCGTAGATCTGGGGCGTGGCGGAGCCGTCGAAGTAGATGCGCTCGTCTCCTTCGAGGAATTGCTCGAGGAACGGAGCGTAGGGTCCCTCCTCGGTGAACGAGTAGCCGACGACGCGTCCGCGGCCGTCGGCTTCGAGAAGACGAGTATCCGTGCCGAGCGGCGTCGAGGGATCCTCCTCGAGCGTGGCGCGGAGCTCGCCCGTCGATGTGCCGACGTTCGGATACGTCGCGGTGGATTCCTCGATCCGCGACGTCACGGTCACCGCGCGATTGCCACGGTTCGAGAGCTTCACCTCCGCGCCGCTCGCGAAGGGCATCGGAAAGTAGAGGTAGCCTCTGTTCTCAGCCGGTACGTACCCCGCGAGAAGGCCCCGCGCCGGCGAGCGCTCGCCGGCGCCGCTCAAGAAGAGATCGGCGAGCGGCGCGGCGACGTCCCGCACTTCATGCGCGTCCCAACGCGCCTCGAGCCAGAGATCGCCGAGCGCCGCCACGCCGTCGGCATCGAGAGTGAGCTCGATCGCGCGAAGCGTACCTGGCCCCTCGCGAGACAGAAGGACCGCCTCCGCTCCGGGCTCGAGCACCGTCGTCGCGGAATGCACCGCGCCGAGCGGCAGGATCTCGGGATTCTCGCCGGCGCGCTCGAGTCGTGCGGCGGCCGAGACCGCGCGCTCGATCGCGTCGGCGGGATCGAACGTCGCGACCTCGGTGTCCGCCGGGTACGTCTCGTAGTTGATGTCCCACCAGTTCGGCTGCCCGGTAACCGTGACCTTGACCGAGCGCTGATAGGGCATCGTCACGTAGCAGTAGTTGCCGCCGCTCGAGACCCGGTAGTCGCCGCAGAGCGGAGCGAGGAACGGCGGCGTGTGCCCCGAGAAGAAGCGAGTCGCGGGCAAGTCGACCCGCGGCGTCGACTCGCCGTCGAAGAAGATCTGCAGGCGCCCGGCGGTCGCGGCGCTGCCGAGCGCGTCGAACGGCACGCCGAGGTTGCCGAGAAAGACGCGGGTCAACGCGCCCGGGCCCATCGCCTCCAGCAGCACGAACCGGCCGCCCGAATCGCGGTAGAGGTGCGGTCCTCGTCGAATCTCGCCGAGCCCGGGCAGGTAGAAGTCGACGTTGCCGCCGTCCGGGGCGTGACTCGAGTCTTGCGCGGGAAGCGAGAGCGGATCGAGGAACGGGAGCAGCTCGAGGCGGTCGAACCGCTCGACGCCCAACGGCCCGCCCGGCGACGCCACGGTCTCGGCCGCGGCTCGCCCGGCGCAGAGCGCGAGAACCAGCATCGCGACCCACACTCGTCCGTGCTTCATCGCTCTCCTTCGACCGGGGATTGACTCGATTCGGGCTCCGAACGTATCCAAGTAATTACTTGGGATCTACTTGGATTCCGGGAACGACGATGCGAAGCGCGAAGCGCCGCAAAATCCGCGTCCGAACGCCGCGCCAAGAGCGCGCCCAACGCACCGTCGAGGCGATTCTCGGTGCCACGACTCGGGTTCTGATCGAACGCGGCTACGCGGGAACGACGACGAACCACATCGCCGAGCGGGCCGGCGTGAGCGTCGCCTCGTTCTACGAGTACTTCGAGAACAAGGACGCGGCGATCGCCGTCGTCGCCGAGAGGCTCGTGGACAAGAGCCTCGCGCTCACCGGGCGCTGGCATGAGCTCGCCTCGGCGCGTCCTCCGGTCGATTCGCTCGGCATGGCGCTTCGCCGGACCATCGACGCGATCGCGGAGGACGGCCCCGTCCTCCGGGTGCTTCATCAGCAGGTGCCGTTCGTCTGGGAGCTTCCCAAGGTGAAGGGCCACCTCGCGCGGCTCGTCGAGCTCGCCCGGAGCTTCGTCGTGGGCGAGAAGCTCGTCCCCGCCGATGCCCTCACCGAGGATCGGCTCTACTTCCTCTCCGTGGTCACGATGTCGTTCGTCACGCAGCTCGTCGTCAACCCGGACTTGGAGTCGCGTCGCGATGGGCTCATCCGCGAGTTCATCCGTTCGCTCGAGTCCTATCGCCGCGAGATCACCTCGCGAGAAGGGTCTCACGACGGGCGCCGCATCGCGGCGCGCGGGCGCTAGAGCTTTCAGCCGACGACGGGTCCGGATTCGCCGCCCGACTCCGCGCGGAGCTTGTACTTCTCGACCCGCTGGGTCGCGCGTCTTCGGCAGCGAGTCGCGGAACTCCCACAGCGTCGGCACCTGGAACTTGGCGAGACGCTCGGTGGCGAACGCGCGAAGCTCGTCGGCCGTCACCGTCTTCGAAGCGACCACGAACGCCTTGATCTCCTGGCCGAGCACTGCGTGCGGCACGCCGATCACCGCCACGTCGGCGACCGCGGGATGCTCGCGGAGCGTCTTCTCGACGAGCACCGACGACACGTTCTCGCCGCCGCGGCGGATCACGTCGCGCTTGCGATCGACGAAGTAGAGCCAGCCGTCCGCGTCGAGTCGGCCGAGGTCGCCGGTGCGAAACCACCCGCCCTGGAGCGCTTCGGCGGTCTGCGCGGGATCGCGGAAGTACTCCGCCATGAGGTTCGGCGAAGAGACGAGGATCTCGCCCGGCCGTTCCGTTCGGAACGTCGTGACCTCCTTCGTCGACGATGCGGAGGCGGACGCTCGAGAGCGGCGGACCGGCGGAGCCCGGTCGCGGCGCCGCACCGCGCGGAGTCAGCGTGACGACGCCGGCGTCCGTCGAGCCGAAGCACTCGGCGACCTGCTCGACCTCGAAGCGCTCCATCAGCCGGTCGCGGATCGGCGCGGCGCCGAGCCCGAGGATCGTGCGCAGCGGATTCCGGCGCTCGAGCTCGTCCGGCTCGCGCGCGAGCAGGATCGCGAGGATCGGGCCGAGCGTGAAGAGCACGGTCGCTTTCGTCTCGTGGACGAGCGGCCAGAACTCCGAGGCGCGAAACGCCGCGGGGAACGCGACGGTCGCGCCGGCAGAAAGCCCCGTCGTCGCCGCGCCCCAGGCGTTTCCGTGGAAGAGCGGCGTGACGAAGAGGATCACGTCGTCCGGCGTGATCCCGAGCTCGCGCGACGAAGTCGGGCGCGCTCGCGCCCGTCGAGGCGTGGCTCAACAGCACGCCTTTCGGCGCGCCGGTCGTGCCCGAGGTGTAGAGCAGCGTCGAGGCGTCGCCGTCGCCGAGCTCGATCTCGGGCGCCGTCGCGGGAGCCGCCTCGATCGCGTCGCGGAGATCGATCGCGCCGGGCGCGCCGTCGAAGGCCGCGAGCCTCCGCTTCGGGCCCGCCGCGCGCGCGACGTTGCTCGACCGCCTTCGCGTCGACGACGACGAGCGCGGGATCCGCGTGATCGAGCACGTAGGCGAGCTCCGCGGCGCCGAGCGCGGAATTCACCGGATGGAGCACGCCGCCGCACTTGAGCGCGCCGAACGCCGCGACCATCCAATCGACCGAGTTCCCGAGCGCGAGCGTGACGCGGTCACCGCGTCCCACGCCGAGCGAGCGGAGCGCGCTCGCGCAGCGATCGCTCGCGGCCGCGAACTCGCCGTACGAGACGCGACGCCCCTCGTGAAGCAGGAGCGTCGCGTGGGGCCGCTCGGCCGCGTGACGCGCGAGCGCCGAGAGAAGCCGCGGCTGTCTCAGTCGATTATTTCCCGAAGCGATAGAGCGACTGATAGTCGAAGAAGTTGTCGGGGTACGAGACGAGCTGCTCGATGTACTGGCCCTTCTCGCCGAAGTTCACGTTCGTCGCCCGATCGTTCTTCACGTTGAGACCGGAGAAGTACGTGATCTGCCCGGTCCAGATGTTCGTCACGTCGCCGTCCTCGGACTTCAGCTCCTGCGAGAGGAGGCCGGTCGGCGTGTAGACCTGCAGCAGCTCGCCCTGCCACGAGAACTTCCGGTTGTAGGCGACCTGCCAGGTCTCCTTGTCGACCATCAGCTCGACACGGCCGAAGAGATAGTAGCGGTCCTTCGGCACGCCCTCGACGATCCAAACCGGACGCTTCGTGAGCACCGGCCCGACGGGCGCCCACGACACGCCCTTCCAGTTCGGATCCTCCGCGCCGTAGACGGACCCCTCGAAGACGAGCGGCGTGCGGATCGAGCCGTCGGAGCGCTTCTCCCACTTGATGTTGCCCTTCAACCCGTACGGATCGGTGAAGCGGAGCACCTCGCCCTCACCCTTCATCTTCCAGGTGAACTCCGTCGGCTTGCCGTCGAACGCCGGACCGTCGTCCTGCGTGATGTCGGAGCCGAGGAAGCCGTCCGAGCGATTCGACGGCGACACCGAGCGGATGCGCCGGAGCGCCGGCACATACGCCCATAGGAGGTCGCGCTTGTCGCCCTTGAAGCGCCACGTGAGGTTCGTCGTGCCGTAGACGTCCTGCGGCGACTCGGCGGCGGCGATGTATTGCTGGAGGAAGTTGTTCGGGTTCGACTTCGGCAGCCACTTCTTCTTCTGCGCGTCCCAGTAGTTGTAGAAGACCTTCAGCCGCAGGATGCGATCAACACCCTTGCGGTGGAGGAACGCGAGGTTCACGTCGAAGCGCGACGACGTGAGGCCCGAGTAGATCATGTAGAGCGCGTTCCACACGATCTTCGTCGCCGCCTTCGGATCGTTCTTGTCGATCTTCGGGAACGGGTTGCCGTAGACGTGCTCGGGATACTGGCCCGAGGCCTTGTCGATCATCAGCCCAGCGTCGTTGACGTCGAGCTTCGTGACGTTCTCCGCGTTCGCCTTCAGGAAATCGGCGTCGAACTTGAACTGGCCGTCCGCCCAGGTCTCGATCTTCGTCGTGTAGTCGCCCGCTTTGTAGAAGTTGAGAATCTCGGGCGGGATCAGGCCTTCCGCCATCGCGGCGTTCGACTTGTCGAGCGTCATGCCCGCCGTGAGGCCGGTTTCGACCTTCCGCTTCGCTTCCATGTCCGCGGCGGGATCGGCAGCGCGGCTCGGCGGCGGAGCCGCCGAAAAGAGCAAGCACTGCAAGAGAACGACTGCGAGGAGCGTCTTGAAGCGCATCAGTTACCCCCTGCCGGGAAGCTGCGTTCGGAATGTGCAGTCCTGTCCAACAACTGCACGGTCTCGCTGCGTAGCATCCGGGGTTTTCGGTTGACAACCAGAATCTCGCGCCGGAAAGGAAACGTTCGACGATGGACTTGAGACCGGCACCGGAGCACGAGCAATTCCGCGCGGAGCTGCGCGGCTGGCTCGAAGTGAACGTACCGCGCGGACGCGAGCGGGCGATCGCAGAAGCAACGCCGGGCTCGATCGAGGAAGTGACGTTCCTCCGCGAATGGCAGGCGACGCTCCATCGCGCCGGTTGGTGCGGCATCACGTGGCCCCGTGAGTACGGCGGACGTGGCGCCACGCCGATCGAGACCGCGGTCTACAACGAGGAGATGGCGCGCGCGCAGGCGCCGGAGGCGATCAACAAGGTTGGCATCAACAACGTCGGCCCGACGCTGATCCGCTTCGGCACCGAAGAGCAGAAGCGGCGCTACCTCGCGAAGATCCTCTCCGCCGAGGAGATCTGGTGCCAGCTCTTCAGCGAGCCCGGTGCGGGCAGCGATCTCGCCTCGCTCCGCACGCGCGCGGACCGCGACGGTGACGGCTATCGACTGACGGGCCAGAAGGTGTGGACGAGCTACGCGCACTTCGCGAGCTACGCGATCTGCCTCGCCCGCACGGACCCGGCGGTCCCGAAGCACAAGGGGATCACCTACTTCATCGTCGACATGAAGCAGCCGGGGATCACGATCCGGCCGCTCCGACAGATCACCGGAAGCTCGGAGTTCAACGAGGTGTTTCTCGATGGGGCTTGGGTTCCCGCCGCGGATCGCCTCGGCGGCGAGAACGAAGGCTGGTCGATCGCGATGACGACGCTCGCCCACGAACGGGGCACGGGCTACCTCTTCAAGGAGCAAGTGAAGTCGAAGATCGCGGTCGATCGCCTCGTCGCGATGGCGCGCGAGCGCGCCGCGGCCGGCCGGCCGGTGCACGCCGCGCTCCGCCAGGAGATCGCCCGCGCGTGGATCTCGGTCGAGATCATGCGGCTCCTGAACCTCGACACGATGAGCCGCCTCGCGCGCGGTCAGGAGCCCGGCGCGGAGTCGAGCCTCAAGAAGGAATTCTGGACGCGCCTCACGCAGCACGTGCACGAAACGCTGATGGCGGTCGAAGGTCCCGAATCACAGCTCGTACCGGGCGATCCGCGCGCGGTCGACGGCGGGCGCTGGCAGATGGGCTTTCTCTACAGCCGCTCGAACTCGATCTCCGCCGGCACGACGGAGGTCCAGCTCAACGTGATCGCCTCGCGAATGCTCGGCATGCCGAAAGGATCGGAACGTCCAGTGGACGTTCCGATGCGAATTGGCCCGCCAAAGGCGGGCAACAATGAACCGGAGAACGAATGAGCGAAGGACTCCGCGTCCCGCAATCGACGGCGCTCTTGATGATGGAGTGCCAAGTCGGCGTGCTCGATCCCTCGGGGCGCTTCGGATTCCTCGGCCGCCGCGCGGAGGAGAAGGGCATGCTCGCGGCGATCGCGAAGATCCTCGTCGCATGCCGCGAGACGCAGCGGACAGTCGTCCATTGCCTCGCGGCGGGCCGGCCGGACTCCGGCGGACGATTCCGGAACGCGCCGCTCGTCCGCACGGAAGGCCCGCCGCTCCTCGCGGATCCCGCGCGCGCAGGGGTCGTCGAGCCGCTCACGCCGATCGCGACGGACTATCAGGTGCACCGGCTCCACGGCGTCTCGCCGTTTCACGACACGGAGCTCGACTCGATCCTCCGGAGCCTCGGCGTGACGACGATCATCGCGACCGGCGTGTCCACCAACGTCGCGATCACCGGCATGCTGATCGAAGCGGTGAATCGCGGCTACGAGGCGATCCTGCCGACGGACTGCGTCGCCGGAGCGCCGACCGATTACGAAGAGATGCAGATCAAGTTCTGCTACCGGAATCTGGCGACGCTGACGACCGCGGACGCGGTCGTCGCCGCGATGCGCGTATGACCGCCCCTGTCCGCGTCGCCGACCGCACCGTCGATTTCCCGGTTCTCGTCCGCGATGCCAGCGTTGCGTCGGCGACGTTCCTCGTGCCGTCGCGTGCCGCGGAGCGGCTCTTGCCGAGCGTCGAGCTCGCGATCGCGGAGCCGATCCCCGGGCGCGCGCTCGTCTCGCTCGCGGCGATCGACTACCTCGACAACGATCTCGGCACCTACCGCGAGTTCGCGGTCTCGATCGTCGTGCGCGAGCGCGCCGGGTCTTCCCTGCCCTTCCTCGGCCTGCCGCTCGCGTTCCGGAGCGGCAAGGCTGGCGCATACATCCATCGCCTGCCGGTGACGACGGAGTTCTCGCGCGACGCCGGGCGCGGCATCTGGGGCTATCCGAAGATCGTCGCGACGATCACGTTCGACGACACGGCCGAGCGCCGGGTCGCGCGGCTCGACGTCGACGGGCAACACGCCGTCACGCTGACCGTGCGACGCGGCGGGCGCCGGAGCTTTCCCGACGCGCCGCTCGTCTCCTACGGCGCGACCGACGGTCCGCTTCGACGAACCACGGCGCTCTTCGCCGGCGACGGGCTCGGCTTTCGCCTCGGCGGCGCGAGCGTCGAGGTCGGCGATCACGAGATCGGCCGCGAGCTCAAGATGCTTGGATTTCCGCGAAGGGCCCTGAGCTCGAGCTGGATCGAGCACATGCGCGCCTCGTTCGGTCCGCCGGGTCCCGTGGGGTCAGCCGACGAAGGAGCCTGACCCCTCATGGCGATGAAGCTCCGCGCCGGACGGAAGGCGCCGCAGCGAGCCATCGTCCGCAATCGTCGCGGCCTCTCGACGCGCGCGGCGATCCTCGCGGCCGCGCACCGCCTCGTCGAAAAGCGGGGGCTCTCGGCGCTCAGCCTCGATGCCGTCGCGCGCGCCGCGCGCGTCTCGCGCTCCAGCGTCTACCATCAGTTCGCGAGCCGCGAGGGCCTCTTTCTCGAGCTCATCGCCGAGGCGTTTCGCCGGCTCCAGGCCGAGACGCGCGGTCGCCGGCGGCATGCCTCGGCGCTCGACCGCTTCCTCTCCGAAGCGGAGCGCGGCTTCGAGGTCGACCCCGAGCTCTTGCGGATGTTCTACCTCCTGATCTTCGATCGGAGCTGGCAGCATCCCGAGCTGAAACGCCAGCTTCGTGAGGCGTACCGCTTTCGCACGCAGCGCCTCGCCGCCGGATTCGAGCGCGACGGCGCGAAGCTCCGCGGACAGGAGCTCGAGACGCTCGTCGTCGTGCTCGCGGCCGCGCTCGACGGACTCTACGTCCGCCGCATCATCGATCTCGAAGGCGCGAAGCTCCACCGCGCGTTTCGTCTTCTCGGCGAGCTCGTCGGCGCTCGCCTCCGCACGAAAACCAAGACTGGACAGTAGTGACCAATTTCGGCTAGCGAGGACCCGATGAGCGCGGACAAGTGGTCGACCGAGCCGATGCGCGAGCAGCGCACGATGGAGTTCCCGTACAAGCACTCGACGGGCGAGACGATCGGCCGCTTCCTCGCCGGCCTGAAGGAGCAGAAGAAGATCTGGGGCCAGCGCGTCGCGGGTCAGGGCGTCGTCGTCCCGCCGCTCGGCTACTCCGAGATCGACGGCTCGGCGGGCGGCGAGTGGGTCGAGGTTGCGAATCACCGGCGTCGTCACGGCTTCGCCGGCGTGCATCGGCCGCTCGACCGACTGCATCCCGTCGAACGAGCCGTTCGCGTTCGTGCTCGTGAAGCTCGACGGCGCCGACACCGCGCTCGCGCACATCGTCACCGACGGGCTCGACCGACTGAAGGTCGGCGCGCGCGTCGAGGCCGTGTGGCGCCCGACGAGGAGCGCGTCGGGTCGCATCCGCGACATCGTCTGCTTCCGGGTCGTCGGCTAGAGCGGTCAGGTCCTCGCCCCACGAACCCGCTTCCCGCCCGCGTCGGCTGACCCCTCGAGTGCCGAGATGAACGTCAAGTACGTCGACTCGAACGTCCGCCTGCCGTACCACTACGTCGCCGGCGACTACCGCGCGCGTCCACCTCCGCGCGCTCAAGGACAAGAAGATCCTCGGCTCGAAGTGCTCGAAGACGCGGCAAGGTCTTCGTGCCGCCGCTCATCGCCTCGCCCGAGAGCTTCGCGCCCTGCGACGAGTTCGTCGAGGTCGCGGACCGCGGCATCGTCACCACCTTCTGCATCGTCAACATTCCCGGTCATCGGCCGCGAATCTCGAGCTGCCCTACGTCGCCGCGTCGGTCGCGCTCGACGGCGCGGACATCTCGATCTTCGCGCTCGATCCAGGAGTGCAAGCCCGACGACGTGCGCATGGGCATGCGCGTCGAGGCCGTGTGGAAGCCCGACGGCGAGCGCCAGGGCGACCACGAGGACATCCTGTACTTCCGGCCGACGGGCGAGCCCGACGCGCCGCTCGACATCGTTCATCCATCGCCTATGAGCACAGCTCCGCGAACGTTGCCGTCGTCGCCTTCGCCCAGGCGCCGATCGTCGCGCGCGACGAGCACCGCACGGCGCACGGAGATGCTCTACCCGGTCGTCCGCGCAGGCGCTCGCGCAAGTGCGGCGTCGAGCGCGACGCGATCGACTACCAGATTGCCGGCTCCGACCGACTACATCGACGGCCGGCCGTTCGGCTTCGTCGCCGCGCTCGACGTGATGGGCTCGTGGCCGCCGCGCGCAGGACTCGCACCTCGAGATGGATGCGGTCGTTCGCCGCCTACTACGCGTGGCTGCGCATCCAGGCCGGCGAGGTCGACACCGCGCATGGTCTGTCGGGCACGGCAAGTCGTCGGAAGGCGAGCCCGACCGCGTCTCGAACCTCCAGCTCGACCCGTACTACCAGGCCGCGATCGGGCTCGACGCCGACGTCCACGTCGGCGCTGCAGGCGAGCGCGTACATGGCGCGCACGCGGCGCCGCGCGACGCGGACCTCGCCGAGCGTCGCGGCGCGCAACCGCGCGGCCGGGCGCGAAGAACCCGACTGCGCAGCTGCGCGACGCGCGGCGACCGCGGACGAGCTCGCAGCAGACGCCGTGGGCGGTCGAGCCGCTCCGCGAAGGCTACGTGCCGCCGATCGGCGAGAGCGCCGTCTGCCTCGTGCTCGCCGCCGAGGGCAAGGCCGAGAAGCATGTGCGAGCAGCCCGGCCTGGATCCACGGCGTCGACCAGCGCGCCGAGATGCAGACGATCGGCGCGCGCGACCTCACGCAGAGCGCGAGCGACCGACGCTCGCCGCGAAGAAGGCGCTGCGCGATGGCCGGGCTCGGGAGCGCGCGCGAGGCGCGACGTCGTCGAGCTCGCACGCCGCGAACCCGGTCGACGGAGATGATCCTGCGCGACGCGCTCGGGCTCGATCCGCGCGGCGGACGGACGCCGGCGGTGAATCCGTCGGGCGGCCCGCTCTGCGGACATCCCATCATGATGACGGGCCTCATCCGCCTCGGCGAAGTGTTCCGCCAGCTCTCCGGCGGCGCCGGCGAGCGCGCCGTCGCCGGCGCGCGCCGCGCGCATCGCGCACGCGACGCAGGGCCACTGCCTGCAGCAGAACCTCGTCTGGGTGCTCGGCACCGAGCGGAGGTGGTCATGAAGCGCCCGGTCGCCGTCGTCGGCGTCGGGCAGACGCAGCACGCCGCGCGGCGCTCCGACGTCAGCATCCCGGGCCTCGTGCGCGAGGCCGTCGATCGCGCGCTCGCCGACGCGGGGCTCGAGCACAAGGACATCGACGCGGTCGTGATCGGCAAGGCGCCCGACATGCTCGAGGGCGTCGATGCAGCCCGAGCAGTTCCTCGTCGGCGCGCTCGGCGCGCACATGAAGCCGATGATCCGCGTGCACACCGCCGGCTCGGTCGGCGCGTCGACGGCGCTCACGGCCGTCGACGCACGTCGCCTCCGGCCTCTTCGAGCGCGTGCTCACGGTCGCGTTCGAGAAGCAGTCCGAAGGCAACGCGATGTGGGCGCTCTCGCCGAACATGCCGTTCACGCCGCCGCTCGTCGCCGGCGCCGGCGGCTTCTTCGCGCCCTACTGCCGCGCCTACATCGCAGCGCACCGGCTGCCCGCCGCACATCGGCCCGATGATCGCCGCCAACGCGCGCGACAACGCGACGCGGAACGAGTACGCGCATCTGCGCGAGCCGATGACGCGTCGAGGACGTGATGAAGTCGCCGATGCTCTGGGATCCGATCCGCTACGTCGAGACGTGCCCGTCGTCCGACGGCGCGATCGCGATGGTGATCGTCGAACGAGGAGCACGCGAAGAAGGGGCCGCGGAAGCCCGCGTGGATCAAGTCGGCGCGGCGTCCTACGCCGAGGCGATGTGGGTGCCGGGTCGCGACCAGGTCGATCCCGCGCGCCGGCCGCGTCTGCGCGAAGGAGGTCTACGACGCAGGCCGGCATCACGCGATCCGTGGAACGAGATCCAGACCGCCGAGATCTACGTGCCGTTCTCGTGGTTCGAGGCGATGTGGCTCGAGAACCTCGGCTTCTGCGACGATCGGCGAGGGCTGGAAGGTCGTCGACCGCGGCGAGCAGAAGTTCGGCGCGCACCTGCCGATCAACCCGTCGGGCGGCGTGCTCGTGCACGAACCCGATCGGCGCCTCGGGCATGCTCCGGCTCGGCGAGGCCGCGCTCCAGGTGATGGGCCGCGCCGGCGCGCACCAGGTCGAAGGCGCGAAGAACGCGCTCGGCCACGCCTACGGCGGCGGCGCGCAGTACTTCGCGATGTGGGTCGTCTCGACGGAGCTGACGATGGCGGAACCGGCAGTCCTCTACGAGAAGAGCGGACGGCGATCGCGATCGTCACGATGAACCGCCCCGAGGTGCGAACGCGATCAACGCCGAGATGCTCGTGCCGTCTCGCCGACGCCTGGCAGGACGTCAACGACGATCCCGCCGATCCGCGTCGCGATCCTGACCGGCGCGGGCGACAAGGCGTTCTGCGCCGGCGCCGACCTCGACCGGCTCGTGCGCATGATGCAGGGGCTCCGCCCGCCGGAGACCGAGTTCGACGAGCGCATCCTGACGACTACACGCATCATCTACAAGGGCCTGCTGCGGAACTACGACGTCGTCGAAGCCGATCATCGCCGCCGGTGCAGCGGCTTCTGCGTCGCCGGCGGCACGGAGATCCTCCAGTGCACCGACATCCGCGTCGCCGCCGACGACGCGCGCTTCGCGCATCGCCGAGGTGAAGTGGAGCCTCTTCCCGATGGGCGGCTCGACGGTGCGCCTGCCGCGGCAGATCCCGTACTGCCACGCGATGGAGATCCTGCTCACCGGCGAGCAGTTCTCGGCGCGCCGACGCGCTCCGCGATCGGGCTCATCAACAAGGTCGTGCCGCGCGGCGAGGTGATGGCCGAAGCGCGGCGCTACGCCGCGATCATCGCCGAGAACGGCCCGCTCGCGGTGCAGGCGGTGAAGCGCTCGGTGCTCGACGGGCTCGGACCTGCCGACCGAGCAGGCGCTCGAGAAGCGAGATGGAGATCGGCATCCCGGTCTCGATGTCCGAGGACTGCACGCGAGGGCACGAAGGCGTTCAAGGAGAAGCGGAAGCCCGTCTTCCACGGGCGCTAGGAGGCGATGCTCGAATCTACCTCGGCCTCATCCAGCGAGATCTGATCGCCACGCGCGCGCCCGGAGCGCGAGCCGCGCTCGTCTGGCGGCGACCGGCGCCTGCACCTACGCGCGAGCTCACGGCGCGCGTCGCGCCGCTTGGCGCACGCGCTTCGCGCGCCTCGGCCTCGGCTGCCACGTCGAGCGCGCCGAGCTCGCAGCCGTGGCAGTCCGGGCAGGACCACGTCGCGCATCTACCTCTACAACTGCCCCGAGTACATGGAGGCGATGTACGGCGCGTTCAAGGCGCGCGCGCGACGTCCGTGAACGTCAACTACCGCTACGTCGCCGACGAGCTCGCGCTACCTCCTCGACGACAGCGCGCGCGCGCGCGATCGTCTACCACGCGCGCCTTCGCGCCGCACCGTCGCCGACGGTCCGCGGCGCAGCTGCCCGGCGCTCGAGCCACCTGATCCAGGTCGACGACGACTCCGGCAACGCGCTCCTCGCCCGGCGCGATCGACTACGAGGAGCTCCTCGCCGCGGAGACCGCCGCGCCGCTCGACCTGCCCTACTCGCGCCGACGACCTCTACATCCTCTACACCGGCGGCACGACGGGCATGCCGAAGGGCGTCCTCTGGCGGCACGAGGACGTCTTCTACAACGGCCTCGGCGGCCACCTCCCCGGCTTCGAGCGCCTCGACACGCGAGGAGAAGCTGCGCGCGCACGTGGAGCATGGGCATCGGCGGCACGATCGTCGTCGCGCTGCCGCTTCATGCACGGCGCCGGCCAGTGGGCGCGCGCTTCAACACCTTCCATCGCGGCGGCACGGTCGTCCTGCCCGACGAGAGCCGCCGGCTCGACGCGCACGCGCACTGGCGGACGGTCGCGCGCGCACGGCGTCGATCCAGCTGACGATCGATCGGCGACGCCTTCGCGCAGCCGCTCGCTCGCCGCGCTAGCGCGAGAGCAGCTACGACCTGTCGCTCGCTGCGCGTGGTCGACCAGCACGGCGGCGGTGCTCTCGCGCGAGCGCGAAGGGAGCTCCTCGCCGCTGCTGCCCGAGCACGTGCTGTGCATCGAGAGCATCGGCGCGTCGGAGTCGGGCCTCCAGGCGATGAGCTACGCACCGAGCCTCGGACGCGGCGCGGCGTCCCAGCTACCAGCTGCGCGACGGAACCGTGCTCCTCTGACCGCCGACCGGACGCGCATCCTCGAGCCCGGCCGATCGCGACGAGATCGGCTGGATCGCGACGCACCGGCCATCTGCCGCTCGGCTACTTCGGCGACCCCGAGAAGACCGCCGAGACGTTCCCGTCACGATCGGCGGCGTGCGCTACGCGTCGGCGGCGACCGCGCGCGCTTCGACGACGACGGCCGCTCCTCTTCCTCGGCCGCGAGTCGGTGTGCATCAACACCGGCGGCGAGAAGGTCTACGCCGAGGAGGTCGAGCGCGTCGTGAAGAGCCACCCGGCGATCTACGACGCGCTCGTCGTCGGCCGTGCCGAGCGAGCGCTGGGGGCAGCAGGTGACCGCGGTCGTCTCGCTCCGCCCCGGGCAGACGCGCCGACGCGTCGACGAGCTCCGCGCGCACTGCGCGCCGCACCTCGCCGACTACAAGCTCCCGAAGGCGATCGTCGTCGCGCCCGGAGATCGTGCCGCAGCCCGAGCGGCAAGCCCGACTACGCCTGGGCGAAGCAGCACGCATCACACTGTTGCCCCGACTGCTATCCGGAGCTGAACGAAACGCAGCGCCTCGTGCGCGACACGATTCGCAAGGTCGTCGAGCGCGAGCTGAAGCCGCACGTCCCAGCAATGGAGAACGGCGAGATCACGCCCTTCGGGCCGATCAAGGCGTTCGTTGCGGCCCTCGGCATGGGCGGCGAAGGCGAGCTCGACGGAAGCGATGGCGGCGTCGGCGCCGGAGGACAAGCTCGAGCACTTTCTTCCCGCCCGCCGTCGCGATCGAAGTGTCGCGCGTCGACGGCGGCGTGCTCGTGTCGTGGGGAGTCTCGCTCGGCCAGGTCGGCATGACGATCTCGAAGTACGGCACGCCGGAGCAGCAGGCGAAGCTGGGTGCCGGGCCTGCATGAGCGGCGCGATCGTCGGCTCGTGGGGGCTCACCGAGCCGAGCGCCGGCTCCGACGCGTTCGGCTCGATGCACACGCGCGCGCGCCGCGACGGCGATGCGCTACGTGCTGAACGGCCGAAGACGTTCATCACCAACGCGCCATACGCGGACGTCTTCGTCATCTACGCCAAGCTCGAGGAGGGGAACGGCGGCGGCAAGTCGATCCAGCCGTTCCTCGTCGAGCGCGGCACGCCCGGCCTCGACACCTCGAAGCCGTTCAAGAAGATGGGCACGCACTCGCGCCCGACCGGCGCCGTCTACCTCGACGAGGTGCGCATCCCGGCGGAGAACCTACTCGGCGGCGGCGTGCGCGAGCGCGATCACGTGAAGAGCCGGCTCGGCGACGAGCGCGCGGGCATGCCGACGCTCTCGCTCGGGCTCGCCGATCGCGCGTTCGAGATCGCGTTCCGCTACTGCGATGGAGCGCCAGCAGTTCGGCAAGCCGATCGTGGAATTCCAGCTCGTGCAGCGGCGCCTCGCGCGCATGTACGGGCTCCTCTGCAACATGCGGAGCTTCGTGTTCGGCGACTTCCTCGCCGGACGAAGGGTGCGCCCGGACCACCGCAGAAATCTGCGCCGGTAAACTCTTTTGCTGCGAAGCAGCCACCCAGATGACGCACGAAGCGATCCACATCCTCGGCGGCAACGGCTACATGGAAGAGTACGAGGTCGAGCGTCTCGCCCGCGACGCGAAGCTGATGGAGCTCGGCGGCGGCACGACCGAGATCCAGGAGCTGACGATCGCACGGAACCTCGTGCAGATGGCGAACGCGTGAAGAACTCCCCCTCACCCGCCGCTTCGCGGCGGCCTCTCCCCAACGGGGAGAGGCGATTTGGAAGGACGAAGTCATGAAGACACCTTTGTGCGACACACTCGGCATCGAATTCCCGATCTTCGCGTTCAGCCACTGCCGCGACGTCGTCGCGGCCGTCAGCAAGGCCGGCGGCTTCGGCGTGCTCGGCGCCGTCGGGTTCTCGCCCGGCCAGCTCGCGGTCGAGCTCGACTGGCTCGACGAGCACGTCGGCGACAAAGGCTACGGCGTCGACATCGTGATCCCCGGCAAATACGAGGGCATGGGCGAGGTCGATCCGAAGAAGCTCGAGGAGATGCTGCTCGCCGCGATTCCCGAGGAGCACCGTCACTTCGCGGACAAGCTCCTCGAATCGCACGGCGTGCCGAAGATGCCGGAAGGCGAGTCGATGGGGAGTGGGCTCCTCGGCTGGACGGCGGCGACCGCGAACCCGCAGGTCGAGACCGCGCTCAAGCACGAGAAGGTGAAGCTGCTCGCGAACGCGCTCGGCACCCCGCCGGACGACGTGATCGAGCGCGTGCACGCGTCCGGTCGCCTCGTCGCCGCGCTCTGCGGCAGCGGCAAGCAGGCGCTCTCGCACAAGGCAGCCGGCATCGACATCATCATCGCGCAGGGCACGGAGGGCGGTGGCCACACGGGTGAGATCGGCAGCGTCGTCCTCTGGCCGGAGGTGATCGACGCCGTCGCGCCGACGCCGGTGCTCGCCGCGGGCGGCATCGGCACGGGGCGGCAGATCGCGGCCGCGCTCGCGATGGGCGCGCAGGGCGTCTGGACGGGATCGATCTGGCTGACCGTCGCGGAGGCCGACGCGCCGCCCGCACAGCGCGACTCGTATCTCGGGGCGACGAGCCGCGACACGGTCCGCTCGCGCGCGTGGACCGGGAAGCCGTGCCGCATGCTCCGGAACGACTGGACCGAAGCGTGGGAGTCGAAGGAGTCGCCCGGCACCCTCGGCATGCCGCTCCAGTTCATGGTGACCGCCGATGCCGTCCAGCGCGGGCACCGTTACGCCGACAAGGCGAAGGACGTGAACTTCAACCCGGTCGGACAGATCGTCGGGCGGATGAACGAAGTGCGCCCCGCGCGCGACGTGATCTACTCACTCGTCGAGGAGTACCTCGACGCGGTCGAGCGATTGCAGCGGCTCACCCCTTCTTCGGTGGCGTAGCTGCGGCTTTGATCACCCCGCACGCGATGCGGGGCCCGGCGTTCCCGGACGGCTGCGACTTCAGGTCGTCCGGGTTCGCGTGGAGCACGACGGCGCGGCCGACGATCGACTCCTCGCCTTCGAGCTTCAGAACGTTGTCCTTCACGTCGACCGTCGCGGCGCCCTCGCCGTCCGCGGTCACGTTGCCGAGGTCACCGGCGTGCCGCTGCTCGGCCGATGGCGCGGCGTGCGGCATCGTCTTCGGCGAGAAGTGCGGGCCCGCGCACTCCGCGTCCGGGCAGTTGCAGTCACCCTTCTCGTGAATGTGGAAGCCGTGCTCACCGGGCTTCAGGCCGGCGAGCGGTCCCTGCACGTGAACCACGCCGCCTTCCTGCTTGAAGGTGATCGTGCCGGAGGCTTCGTTGCCCTGCGTCGGCTCGAGCACCGCCGTCACCTGGGCCGCGCCACCCGCCGCTTCGACAGGCGGCGGCTGCCGGTCGCAGCCGAGCACCGCGGCGATCGCGAACACGGGAAGAATCGTACGAACGAGCGCGTCCATCGG
>CAWBOU010000019.1:0-121296 GCA_963790365.1 uncultured delta proteobacterium | reverse complement strand
CAGCGGAGGCCGCGAGCGGGGCTGATAGATTGATGCGAACCGTTAGGCCGCCTGTTTTTGGCCGGGCTGTCTTATCAGTAAACGCAATACCGGAGAGGTGGTCATCGTAGTCGCCAACGCCATTAATACCATCATGGCGAAGAGCGTTGGCGAGATGACTCGCAGATCCAACCCGATATTGAGGACGATCAGCTCCATCAGCCCGCGCGTGTTCATGAGCGTGCCGAGGGCTGCGGCTCGCGCCATCCTAATCCGGTCAGGCGGGCTGCCACAAGCGAGCCGCCAAACTTCCCAACCGTGGCGATCAGGATAATCAAAAGGCATATCAACCATTGATCCAGGCCTGACACCAGATTAATCTGCGTCCGCATCCCCGTCAGGGCGAAGAAGGCCGGCAGAAACAGTACTGTTATCACCGGTTCGAATTGCTTGATGAAGGCTCGCGCCACAGGGTGTCATGGGGGTCACGGCCCCCAGCAGAAAAGCCCCGAAGGCGGCGTGAATGCCGATGGCTTCGGTGATCTGCGCCGAGACCAGCAACCCGACAACTAGTATTGTAGTCGCTCCCTTCGCTTGCGATTCTGTTTTCCAGCTTCGACTGGCGCGCTTAAGCACCGGCCGGATGACGAAGAACATAAAGGTTATGTAACCGAGCGCCCCGGCGATGACCCATAGCCCCTGGCTAACCTGAGACTTGGCGAACCCGCTAACGAATGCCAACAGGCACCAGGCAGTCACGTCATCGATGGCGGCGCAGCCCAGGGCAACGACTCCCAGTTCGGTATGGACTAAACGGAGGTCGGTTAGAATTCGCGCCAGAACAGGAAACGCAGTGATCGATATAGCCACGCCCATGAAAAGGGCAAAGCTCGTGAACGGCACGTCACTGCTGGAGAGTCGCGTGTATAAGGGCAACGACAACAGCGCGCCGAGTAGGAATGGGACTAGTATGCTCGTGTGCGAAGTCGCCACAGTAGTGTGTAAGCGATCCATCAGAAGCTTCGCATTCAGTTCCAGCCCGACGATGAACATATATAAGATGATGCCCAGTTGAGCGACTACACCAAGGATGGGAGCTACAGTTGGCGGGAGAATGAATGCGGATACTTCGGCGCCTAATAATGAAGGCCCCAGCAGAATACCCGCGACGACCTCGCCAATAACCGGCGGCTGGCCCACATAGGCAAATGCTTTACCCAGGACTCGACCGACGATAATGACTATCGCAAGGGCCAGCAGTACGGACAGCAAAACATCCGGCTGTTGATTGTTTGAGTGAGGAAGGGCTTGGGATGTATCAGGCTGCGGCGCGGCGAGCGTATTACCGTATCTACGGATGAGCAGAAAGGCTCCGACCGTGCCCGCCACCATCAGGCCATAACCGATTGTAATCCAGTGTGGGAACCGCTCGCGTCGGTGGCTCATTGCGTTTCACATTGCCACATTAGGATTATTCTTTGCAAGATTTCAGCCCCGTTGAATTACTTATAAGCGCTAAGAGGCGAGGTGCTCCAGGTGCGCCCTGCCCCATAGTCGAATATCCTCAACTAAAGGCAACAAGGATCGCCCATAGTCGGTCAGCGAATACTCGACGGGCGCCGGGATCGCACCCTTCGGCTGCCGCTGCACGATTCCGTCCCCGACCAGCTCACGGAGCTGCTCGGTGAGTACCTTCTGCGAGATGCCGGGCATGACCTGACGAAGCCCCGCGAAGTGCCTGGGTGATTCTGCCAGCCAGTACACGATAATCAATTTCCATTTACCACCGATTGCCGCCAGCGCGGCAGTCAACGGACACCCGCCTACAGGGTTGGGACGCCGAATGCGAGTACGGTTACCTGAAGGTGCCTTCTTGATCGAGCTCATAGGTCAGATTATATTCCTTCTCGACAAGGTTACACATCAGATTATTGCATACCGCAGGAGGAGGTTGATAATGACGGGAGTTCGAAGTTGTCGAATCGAGCCAGGACGCCGCCGGGGGTTCATCCGGTTGCGAATTCTTCTTCCGATATTCAGTCTGCTTGTTATCTTGCAACCTTTTCCCGGGCTCGCACAGACGAAGCCTGGCGCATCGGGAACAAGCCTCCAGCAAGCTCCAAAGGGGCGGGATGGGCAACACGATTTTGATTTCGAGATCGGCACCTGGAAAACTCAGTTAAAGCGCCTTCTCAATCCCCTAACCGGCTCCACTACCTGGGCCGAATATGAAGGCACTACCATCGTCCGAAAGGTTTGGAATGGTCGCGCCAATCTGGCGGAACTCGTCGTTGATGGCCCATCAGGTCGCATCGAAGGACTGAGCCTGCGTTTATACAATCCCCGGTCCCGCCAGTGGAGCCTCAACTTTGCTAACATCAACGGCGGCGTTATGACCCAGCCCACGATCGGTGAGTTTAAGAATGGGCGGGGCGAGTTTTACAACCAGGAAACGTATAACGGCCGGGCCATCTTTGTAAGATTTGTTATCTCGGACATAACTGCAAATTCTTGCCGATTCGAACAAGCATTCTCTGATGATGGCGGCAAGACCTGGGAAGTAAACTGGATCGCGATAGACACGCGGGTGAAAGACGGGTCAGACAAAGGCCGCTGAATTCCAGTGAGGAGGTTGACCATGATAGTAGAAGTACGAAGTTATCGGATCAGGCCGGGGCGTCGCGAGGAGTTCGTCCAATTGTTCCAAACGCGGGCCGTGCCCGCGCTGCGCTCGCATGGGATGAAAATACTCGGCCCTTTGCTCGATCTGGAGAACCCCAACAAATTCGTTTGGCTGCGCAGCTTTCCTTCGCTGGCTGAACGAGACAGAATGAAGGACGCGTTTTACGAAGGCGATTTTTGGAAGAATGAGCTAGAGGCAATAGCAATGCCGATGATTGAGAGTTATGATGTCATACTCTGCGAGACGGCGCCCGGTTACGTGTGTGATGGGCCTCTAGCCGAATCCGAATGAGCTCGCCGCCTCGCACTCTCGACCGAGTTGCTTAGAGGTTTCTGCCGATGAGAGTCGCAGTTTCAGGAACTCACTGCTCTGGCAAATTGACCCTCATAGATCAATTCTTAATTACCCATCCCGACTTCGCTCACGAGCCTGAGCCTTACACGGTGCTTGAAGAGCAATACGGCGAGGCCTTTGCGGCGGAACCCTCTGCCGACGACTTCTATCGGCAGCTCGAATTTAACGTTGACCGCTTGCGCAGTTACGGCACCAAAGAAAAGGTTATCTATGAGCGGTGTCCCATAGATTTTCTTGCGTATATGCTGGCTCTCAACGACCTTGGCAGGGACAAAGAGGCTGCGTGGCTCGTTGAGAGATCGCTCGGCATGGTGCAGGACGCGATCGAGCTTCTGGACTTGATCCTGTTTTTGCCGCTCGATGATATTGATAGCAACGTGATGCCTGATTCGGAAGACCCAGAGCTAAGAATCGCGGTAGACGGTCGCCTTGTTGGCATTCTTCGCGACGATGACTTCAACCTGTTCACCTCTCGTCGCCCCGCTGTGCTGGAGGCAACAGGGTCTACAGCGCAGCGACTGCTAAAGCTCGAAATCGCGTTGAACGGATAATCGGTTGTAGACAGGAGATGGTTATAAGCTGATTACAATTACAATGCTAACTCTTGATTCTACCAAGCCTCCTCATGGTTCGGTTGATTTACGCGCGATTTCCCGGTCGTCATAGTACACATACTTTGCGGAAAGGATCTCCTCCGTTTTCGGGCTCGACAATGCCTTGCCATCCGTTTCGCTGTTTGCAAGCTGCTCAAAAAGCGGCGGCGGGATCTCAGCGAATTCTGACAAAGGCTCATAAATGGAATCAACGCCTTCCATGAAAACGTTGCCGATCAGGAGGTTGATGATGCCGACACGCTGCTCGGGGTACTTCTTAAGAAACTGCGAAAAGCTGAACCCTTCGCAGTAGAACGCATGCACCAGCTTGCGCATAGACTCGATCCCGTTATCCAGCATGGGCTGAGATTGGCCGAGCTGCTTTGCGGAGAAATCGTTGTTATTGAAAGCGCCATGAATGGCATCGGCGGCCAATTCCGCCATCTTCAGCGCCAGCAGCACGCCCGAAGAATAAATCGGATCGAGAAACCCGTACGCATCGCCGATCAGAATGAACCCGTTCCCCGCGTTCTCTTTCGAGCGGTAGGAATAATCTATAATCGAATAGATCTTATCAACGCGCGTCGCGCCCGCGACGCGGCGGCGACAAGGCGCACACTTTTCAATCTCCTCCTGGTATATCTTTGCGAGGTCTTTGCCCCGACCTTTATGGAGATAATCGGGGTCCGCGACTATGCCGACGCTCGTGATATCGTTTTCGAGCGGGATATACCAGAACCAGCCGTTGCTTCCTAATTCTGTTCGCAGCACGAGCGTCGAGCCTCCGTTGAGATCCGGCTCGCGGTGCGCTCCTTTGAAGTAGGAATAGAGCACAGCCTTCTTGAGCTTTTGATCGCGAACGCGCCAGCCGAACTTGTTAGAGAGCATGGCGCTTTGCCCTGTGGCGTTGACGACGACTTTCCCGTAAAACTTCTGAAGCGAGCCGTCGCGCATTTGCACCTCTACGCCGACGGCGTAGTCGTTCTCGAAAAGAACCTGTTTGACCGAAGCTCTCTGATACACGGTTGCGCCTTGTTCCTCGGCGTGGTTGATCAGCATCTTATCGAAGACGGCGCGGGTCACCTGCCAGGTGACGGCGCTTTCGTGATGGTTGGCCTCGAAGAAATAGAAAGGGCGTGACTCTTTCCCCTCCGAGTTCGCGAACTGAACACCATACTTGACGACGAACGGGCTTTGCTTCAGCTTTTCGAGAAAACCCATGCGCTGGAACGTCCAATAAGTGTCGGTCATCAGCGATTCGCCGATATGATGGCGCGGGAACTCCTCTTTTTCGAAGAGCACGACCTTTCGGCCCTCGCGGGCGAGGATGCTTGCGACGCTGCTGCCCGCAGGACCGCCCCCCATGATAATCACGTCATACTGATTTGAGCTTGTTTCCATATTCAATCTATACGTATCGAACAATTCACAGTTCAGTGTTCCCTGTGTTTTTACGATATTATCCTTTACTCTGCTCAGCAACCGACAATAAAAAGGTAGCAGACGCCAGGCGGATCATCAACCGACGCAGCAATGATGCGTTAGAGCCTGTTACTGCCCGGTTCATACAAAAGGACCAGGCTTTCGACTGGCTAGAAAAAGCCTGCGGGGATCGCTCAGGCTGGATGCCCTACCTGAAACTCGACCCGAGATTGAATGGCTTTCACTCGCACCCGAGATTCAAACCTGCTCGGGCGGGTCGGCCTCGCGCGTTGATCGGTTGAATGCTCCTGCGCATTATTTCACATTGCACTTAATTGATCAGCCCGATCAGGCGCAGACGGTCATATTGAAGGCTTTATTACAGTCTAACCGGCGAGAAACGCCATCTCACACCACTTATCACGCGGCCAGGCCTTTGGCATCGCTCTTGCCAGGAGTTTCTTATGTATTCAGAAATATCTTTCAGTATTATGAACGCAACCGTTGTCCCCAAGCCGAAGGTGACTTGTTTGAAATGCAAACGAGATTTTGACGAAGGCAAACTGCTCAAATGTACCCTCTGCCCCAGAGGCGTGTGTGAGGGCTGTGTCGTAAAACGCTATGGCAAGAAATTCTGCTCGGATCGGTGCATGTTCTATTTCGGATTGGAAGACGAGTTTTAGCCTCCCGGCGCATATCACTCGGCACGCGGGCGGCGTTGATAATTGCGTTCGAATGTCGCTTTACTTGCTCGGCTGAGCATGACGCGTAGGCGAAGTTACTGAATACTTCTCCCGACCAGGTGCGTTGACTAACTTCACGCGAACCTTACGCATAGAACCCTTCTTCGCTTCAAGCGGAAGGCTGTAACCGATGACGTACTGTGACCGCAGATAGCCGGCCAATAGCTCCGCAGAAGTTATGAGGTCTTTCCCGGGATCAGGATAAAACGCGCGGCCCCCGGTCACTTCCGTAAGGGTATTCAGGAATTCTGCGCCTTTCCTGCGTATACTTTTCTGACGTTCATCTTCCGTAACGGTTTGCAGCATTATTATACCTACCGCAAAAACCTGGATGTGGTTCTTTAGTAAATGGCCGACAAGTTCATCCATCTTTCTGGAGCTTCCGTGTTCGAGGCCGTCTGTTATGAGAAAGGGGATATCAGGGCGGCAGTTGAGCCATTCCGAAAAGCGACAGAGATAAGGCCGAATGATTATCGGGGCCACTATAATCTTGAGCTGTAATTATGATGCTTCAATCCGCGCCTCGCTCTGCGACGCAGTTGTAAATATTCAACAACCCAAGGCTAAATCTAACAAGCGCATGCAGCGGAGCCGCGCGAGCGAATTTCGCATGATGACAGTCCCATCAAGCAGGGCTTGCAAAGAGATTGCTTATCACAATTAATATGGTAATGTAATGACCGCCTCAGTGTTTCTTGCGGCTGTTTGACTCCTCTGCTGCACGGAGCTTACGGTCAGACTTCACTACTCTTGCCTGACAGACTTATTTGGGTCTGTGAAAGGAGAATCCTCCATGCTATTCGGCTCTAACCTTCTTGAAGTCGCAATCGGAGTAATCTTTGTTTTTCTGCTCTTGAGCTTGTTATGCTCGGCTTTCAGCGAGCTGCTCGAATCCGTTATCAAGTTCCGCGCTCGCGACCTGGAGAAGGGCATCGGCAAACTACTCAACGACTCGGGCCTGGCGCAAAGTTTCTTTAATCATCCGCTCATCAAGCCACTCGGGGTGAAGCCTTCCTACATCCCCGCGCGCACGTTCAGCCTGACCTTGTGGAATTTGGCGACTACGGAAGCGGCGAAAGGGAAGGATGTGGGCGCTGGTGTGACGCAAGACCTTAAGGCCATCAGAGGTTTAATCGCGTCCCTGGATGGGGAGAAATATGGGAGCATCAAGGCCTCTCTGCTCACCCTGATTGATGAGGCGGGGAACGACATCAACAGGGCTCGCGCGAACATCGAAGGGTGGTACAACGATGCGATGGACTCCGTGTCGGGCTGGTACAAGCGGCGCGTGCACTGGATACTGATTGTGGTGGGACTGATTGCCGCTGTGTTCCTCAACATTCACAGTATCAACGTGACGCGCGCCCTCTGGTACAACGACACGTTGCGTAATTCAGTCGGCGCCGCCGCCGAAAACTACGTTAAAGCGAATCCGCAGACTCCGACGCCGCAACCTTCTACCTCGGGCGAGAGCCCCGCGGCTAAAGACCCTGAAGCGGAAGCCAAGGCCGCGCTTGATAAAGTCAAATATATTCGCGGCGAGATAAACAAACTGGACTTGCCTATTGGCTGGGTCCGCAAGCCTGATAGTGAAGATCCAAAGTACAAAGATAACCAGCCGCTTTATGACAAGGACATGGCCGTATACATCATTGACCCGCGGCGTTTCCCAGATGATGGCTATAGCTGGTTTTTGAAAATGCTGGGGCTGTTATTCACCGCGCTTGCGGTTTCGCAGGGCGCTCCTTTCTGGTTCGACCTGCTTAACAAGTTCATGGTCATCCGCTCGACCGTCAAGCCCCGCGAGAAGAGCCAGGAACAACCCTCTAAGGACAAGCCCGCTCCCGAAACGTCCGAGGAACAGAATGAGGACGAGGAGAAAAGCAAATGAGATGATTGCAATTGAGTTACACAAGACAGGCTTTTGAGAAGCCGGTCAAAACCGGGGCTGCGCCTGGTCGCAAAACATCTCGAAAGAAATAGACGCATTCACACGCCGCGCCTGCTGATCCGCGTCGTTATTCGGCTTCAAGGCGGTTTGACTCTTAAACTGGGAGGAGATTAATAACGAAACGCTACACGAAGAACACGCAAACAGATCAGCTTTACATGAAAGATATATTTCATTGGCCGGAGCGAAGTAAGCAAATTTCGCATGCTTCGATGAATTATGCGCGGGTGACGCGAGTCGCTATACTGCCATTGGACTGAGCCGGTCCACAGCAGTGTGACGCCTGATGGAGGAAAAGATCGGAGGAATTATGTCGAAGATGCGTGTCGTGCAGGTCCCTCATCCTGACGGACCATTCGAGCTTATCGAACGCGAAATCCCTGAGCCTGACACGGGTTGGGTGCGAATCAAAATACAAGCCTGCGGAATCTGCCACAGCGACTCGCTTACAAAGCAGGGAGCCTTCCCAGGTATCGAGTACCCGCGAGTTCCTGGGCATGAGGTCGTCGGCCTCATTGATGCTGTTGGGCCGGGCGTCGCCGGATGGGCTGCCGGCCAGCGGGTCGGTGTAGGATGGAATGGCGGGTATTGCGGCTATTGCGTCGCCTGTCGCCGAGGGAACTTTTTCGCCTGCCAGGTTGCGGGTCAGATTACAGGCGTTACTTACGACGGCGGCTACGCCGATTATATGGTCGCTCCTGCCAGCGCGCTGGCGCTGGTTCCTGAAGAGCTCTCGGCCGTAGAAGCGGGGCCGTTGATGTGCGCGGGGCTTACGACCTTCAACGCCCTCCGCAATAGCGGCGCGCGCCCCGGCGATGTCGTGGCGGTTCTCGGCGTCGGAGGTCTCGGCCATCTTGGCGTTCAGTTCGCCGCCAGGATGGGCTTTAAGACCATTGCTATCGCGCGCGGAAGCGACAAGGAGCCTCTGGCGAGACAGCTCGGCGCATGGCATTACATTGACAGTCAAACACAGGATGCCGCGGCGGAGCTACAGAAGCTGGGGGGCGCAAGCGTAATCCTTGCCACGGTGACTAGCGGCGAAGCGATGAGCGCTTTACAGGGCGGTCTGGCAGTCAGGGGAACCCTGATGCTCCTCGGCGCAGCCGAATCAATGGAGATCTCGCCACTTCTCCTCCTCATGGGGAGCCGGTTGATCAAGGGCTGGTACTCAGGCACGTCGATTGACTCGCAGGACGCCCTGGCCTTCAGTGTGATGAGCGGCGTGCGGTCAATGAATGAGGTCTTCCCGCTTGAACGCGCAGCCGAGGCTTACGAGCGGATGATGAGCGGCAAGGCGCGGTTTCGAGCCGTTCTTACCACGGGGAATTAGTCTGTAAGGATCGATACTCCCTCAGAAGAGTTACAAAGTATGCCGCCACGCACTTCGATCGGTATCGTCGGGACAGGCTGGGTAGGTTCCAGCGTTGCGATCTCTGCCCTACATGCAGGGGCAGCCAACGAGCTCATACTCTACGACGTGCGCGAGGAGATTGCGGAAGGAGAGGCGATGGACCTCGCGCACGGCTCGTCATTCTACCCTTCGGCGGCGGTGCGCAATGGAACCATTGAGGAGATGCATGGCACAGATGCGGTGGTCATTGCGGCAGGCAGAGGGGGAACCCCCGGCCAGTCCCGCCTGGATCTGCTTAATGATAACCTGACCATCGTGCGTGACCTTGCTCACCAGATGCGCGGCTATAAGGGGATAGTGGTCGTGGTTACGAACCCTGTTGACGTGCTGACCTACCTCTTCACGAAAACGTCCGGCCTCCCGCCGGAGCGTGTCATCGGCACGGGGACGATGCTGGACACTGCCCGGCTGCGTCAGATACTGGGGCGGAAACTGTCGCTAGACCCGCGCTCAGTCCATGCACAGGTCATAGGGGAGCACGGCGACTCTGAGGTCGTGCTGTGGTCAGGCGCGCACGTCGGCGGCATGCCTTTACGCAGATGGCCCGGGTGGCGGCAGGATCAGGAAGCAAGCATCGCCCACGAAGTCCGCACCGCCGCGCAAGAGATCATCAGGCGGAAAGGCGCGACTAATCATGCCATCGGATTAGTAACGTCAGCCCTGCTGCGGTGGATGCTGCGCGGAGAAAGGCGCGTGCTGACGGTCTCGCGGGTACAGGACGGCGCGTTAGGGCTGAATGACGTCGCATTGTCGTTACCTACGATCGTCAGCGCTGAGGGGGCGACGGACGTGCTCGAACCAGAATTGGATGAAGATGAAAAGATTCTGCTCGAACGTTCGGCGTCCTTGCTGCGGAAGGCGGCTGAATTGATTGCGCCATGATGGAGATGCTTATGAGGCGCCTGGCCACTGTGCTTCTGATTACGATCCTTGTTTCCACCTGCTTCGCTCAGAAAAAGCGGCCTGCTTTCAACCCCGATAGCGACGCCCCGGATGCTGTTTTCGCGGGCGCTTCGCTACGCAACCTTGCCAGTAATCGCCCCGACAGGCAATCGGAATTCTCAATAAAGGTGAAAAACATCGGCAGCAAAGTTATTACCGCCGTCGAGTGGGAGGTCGCCTTGCAGGCCGTCCTCAGCTACTCGGAATCAAAGAAGTATCATTTTCGCGGGGAGGGCAAAGATATAAAGCCGGGAGAGACAAAAAAGCTCAGCGGGTATATGGATATTCTCGTATCGCCGAATCACACGAGCGCCGTCGTGAGAATAGTTCGTGTTGAGTTCTCGGATAAGTCTGTGTGGGAGCGCGAAAAGAAATGAAGCGGCGTCAGAGGCGACCAGTATGAAAAGTAATCTAACGAAACTACTCTCAATAGCCATCGGCTACCTGCTGTTAAACACAGCGGCCGTTGTACAGGGGCAGTCCGGGAAGCCTGATGCGGCGGCGGCCGATCAGTTTGAAACGCGTTGCGGCTGGCTCAGCAATCCTACCCCCGCAAACATCTCTTTGTACGACCGGGACGAGGAATGGATCATCGGAGTGCAAGGCGCATATCAAATTGAAGAGGAATGGGACTGGCCGGCTTTCAAACGCGGACAGTGGGTGCGGACGAACGCCGTGAGCTACGGCTACGGCTGCGCGTGCCTGCGACTCCGAGTCAATCGTGACACTCAGGAAGTACTGGAGATCAAAAGCTCACAGGCGCGGCCGTTGTCGGTGTGTCGCAACGATCGCTCCTTGAAGAAATGGAAACAACTGTTCAAATGAGTGAGTAGAGCGGGAACGCGCCAGGCGATGTGAACCGTTAGACGTTGCAAAGCGCACTCCGTTTCGTAATCATGATTTCTCATACACTCCACAGGAGAACTTCGGATGTCACAAGGACACACAGCATTCGTCGGATCAATCCCTGAAAACTATGATAGGTACTTAGGCCCTATTTTTTTCGATAACTACGCATCCGACCTGGTCGCGCGCCTCCCGAAATCCGGTTTGATGTCCGTATTGGAGGTGGCCTGCGGAACAGGCATCGCCACCAGAAAGTTGCGCGACCGTCTGCCCGTAAACGCGAGGCTCGTCGCCACGGACCTTAACCAGGCCATGATCAATTGGGCTCGCGGCAAATTCCGCCAGGATGAATCTGTGGAATGGCGACAAGCTGACGCAACCAACCTTCCTTTTCAAAACGAGTCGTTTGATCTAGTGGTTTGCCAGTTCGGGTTAATGTTCTTTCCGAATAAGAGGGCCGGGGTCGAGGAAGCCTATCGCGTGCTGGTCCCCGGCGGCACTTATCTTTTTAATGTGTGGGACGCCATCGAGCATAACGAGATTGCTCTTATCGCGCACAACACGATCAAGCAATTCTTCGATGTTGACCCGCCGCTGTTTTACGAGACTCCTTTCGGGTTTCATGACGCCGGTGTGATAGAAGCCATGCTAAGAGAGGTCGGGTTCAAGGAGATTGAGTCGGCGGTTATCAATCAGACCGGCAGCAGTCCTCGCGCAAAAGACGCGGCAGTCGGATTAATCGAAGGGAATCCGGTGGCCGGGCAGATAGTAGATCGGAACCCATCCTATCTCCCGGAAGTAATAGATGCGGTCGCGTCAGCGATTGTCTCTCGATATGGCGAGGGGCCGATAGAATGTAAGACCCAGGCATTGGTATGGAGGGCTGTTCGATAGCGTCTCTCGTATCATTAATCCCCAGCGCGGACCGGAACAAAAGTGGCTCGGCAGCGTCTAATACTTTGTAGTTTAGAGGCGGGCTGTGCCCGCCGACTGGTCGCTCGGACGGCGGGCACAGCCCGCCTCTAAACTGACTTCTAATAAATTCGAAGGTCTTGCTTTGGATTATGTAGATCGAAAATTACTGGTCGCCGCTCTTATGCTGGCCGTCTCCGTTTCGCTCGCGGGCTGTAATACGCAGCCTGCGGTCGTCGGGGATTCTCATTCAAAGACAGATACATCTGGCAGCGCCGCCAAACCGCCTGACAAACAAGCTGTTCCTAACCCCGGCAAGCTGATTCACGTTGTCGTAGCCCTTTGTGATAACGAATACCAGGGAATCGTTCCGGTCCCTGCCAGAATAGGCAATGGCGATGATCCGGCGAATAATCTTTACTGGGGCGCCGCTTACGGCGTCAGGACCTTTTTTCAGAGGTCGAACGAGTGGAAGCTCATTGCGAGCTTTCAGAATCCTAAACCGGCAGTGCTTGAACGCGTGGTCTTCAAACACCGCAGCAAGGATGTCTATATTGTGGCTGACGCCTACCGCGGCAGAGAGATACGCCAAACGACAATTGACTTCTTGGAGTTCGCCGCAGGCGCACAGGATGAAATCATAGACGTGCAGTCGGATTCGAAGCGAGTCGCTTTTACTGCCGGGGCCGGCGCTGATCTTGTCGCTTACGTCGGCCATGACGGGCTGATGGATTTCACTCTCGCACAGTACCCGCGTAAATCCGACAACCGCCGGCGCGATGTAATAATTCTGGCCTGCGCCAGCAAAGCCTACTTTAAAGACGCTATTCGCGAGACGGGGGCGAACCCGCTTTTATGGACGACGGGGTTGATGGCGCCGGAAGCCTACGTCTTAAGCTCAGCCATTGATGGTTGGATCGTCAACGAGAGCGGTGAAGGTATTCGCAAGCGGGCGGCCGGGGCATACAACACATATCAGAAGTGCGGAATGAGAGCGGCATTGAATCTGTTTTCAAATAGCTGGTAGACGTTGATTCCGCCGATCTTCTAAGAATAAGAATCTAGCCAACCCTCTGCTTCATCTCTAGATCGGACGATGCGAATCATGCCGTGTGACGCATGCTCGTAAGCGAGCTCGCTGAATCGCTCCCCGTGGATGGTGGGGTCCGGCACGACTATCGCGACTCGTAATTTATAATTCATAAACTTCTGAAAAAGCTCGCCTGCCAACCCGCTGCGAAGATCAAAGAATTCTCGCGCTAAATCGTCCTCGGTAAAGATGAGACCCTTTGCGTTGAGGCAGGCACCAATCGCGTCAGGAATATCCGAGAAAGTCCGTATAGATATTCCAGCTTCAGAAGCGATGATGATTCCGCGCTCTTCATTCATAGACTCAGCCCTCGAAATACACGGCGAGATAGTTGTAAATCGTCGGACATGAAATATGCCCGTTCATCCAGTATACTAATTAAGTAAGCTGCGGCGAATCAGACCCGTAGAGATTAATCTACTCGCATTCAAACGAGAAGGGCGAGAACTGTTTTCTAAGAACTGGAGAGTATCGAATGAAACGATCAGCATTTATCCTTATTTTTTTGCTTGCGGCGTTCGTAGCCACGCCCGCACAGACCGCAGCCGAGGGCGCTGCAACGCTGCAAGGGCACGTCGTATGTTGCGCCGACTGCTGGGCCGAAGCGGACCGCAAAACTGTTCCGTACGGTACGGAAGAAGATATAGAGAAGGCCGCGCAATGCATCGCCAATGGTGATCCCACGCTGCTTGCGGTCGAGAATAAAGAGGGCGGCTGGACGCTTTACCAGCTCGAACAGGGTAAATTCAAGCGGCCGGGCAAGAACTGGCTCGACTTCGTCGGCAAGCAGGTCGAAGTCAGCGGCTCAACCCGCACTAAGAAAGATCAGCACTTCATCAAGGTTGATTCACTGACCGTTTTGAAAGACCGGCCCGCTTCCGATGCAACTCCGGCAGCCTCTGTCGTAGGCACGGAAGTCGAGCTTACCTTAAAGGATTTGTTCGGCGCGGAGCAGCGTTTAAGCGCATTCAAGGGCAGGATCGTGGTGCTGAATTTTTGGGCCACCTACTGCGTGCCGTGCCGCAAAGAGATGCCCGATTTAGCGCGAGTTCAAAACGAGTATGCGGCGCTCGGCGTACAGGTGATCGGCGCTGCGGCGGACCCGCTTACGGATCAGGCGAAGGTGCGACAGTTCATCAAAGATACGAAAGTCAACTTCCCTGTCTGGCTCGGGGCCTCGGCCGATGACATGAGGAGGTTCGGGCTTGGCTCGGCGCTGCCGGGGACTGTAATCATTGGCCGCGACGGTAAGGTAGTGGCTCAGATCAAGGGCGTAGTAAAAGAAGCGGACCTGAAAAAGCATCTCGACACGCTTGTTGCCAGGGATGAATCGAGAGCCAAAGGGCAAATCGCGAAAGCGGGCAAAGCAAGCAAAGCCTCAAGCGTTCCCAGTTGACCGCTCTGACCGGGCGAGGGCCGCGCCGTGAGCGGGGCAGCAAACACAAATCCGCATAAATGGACGCTCGGCGTGCGGGCTTTGAGCGACCAGATCCCGCGCGCGAGCCTGCGCCTGACATTGACCTATCACCTGCTGCCCAGGCTTTCGGTAGGAGTCGAGTATAACCCGCGAGCAGATGACGTAGGGCTGCTGGCAAACCTTGTTGCGATCACAGAAACGGAGCGCAGGCCGGCATTGATTGTAGGCACAAGCTCAGACCGGATCGGCACGCCTTCGGGCCGTTCTTTCTACGCGACGGTGAGCAAGAATCTTTCGAGTGAGTTGAGGCTGCCGGTTGCGCCGTATGCGGGCGTTGCCTACAGCACCTACGAAGACAGGTTCTTGCCGATTGGCGGCCTGAATATAAACTTCGGAGAGAACTTCTCGTCGCTAGATTATTTTTGATGGTGTCAAAGTCCACCCTACGCTTAACTACGCGACGGGGCGACACGTATTCACATTCTTGCTAGCGCAAGGCAAAAACCCCGGCGTGAGCTACAGCATCTCGTTCTGAATTTACTGATAGCGGTGATCCGGCAATTAAAGCGAGATTGCCGTATCGGTAAATCAATTCGCCATCATTGTTCTTCGAAAACGATTACACCTGCCTGATTGAACCCCATCGTCATCTATGATATACATCGCGCGGCTCGGCTGATGCCAGGCGTTAGCGGCAACGTTATGATTCGCCGTTTGGCGTAAGAGGGAGCTTTATGAAGAATCATAAAATCACAGGCGGTGGCGGCATTCAGCTCCACGTTGTTGAGACGGGAAACCCGCAGGGCCGCCCGATCTTGTTCATACACGGCTTCTCTCAGTGTTGGCTTTCCTGGGGCCGCCAATTGGACTCGAACATGGCCGACAGTTACCGACTTGTCGCAATGGATATGCGCGGGCATGGCCTCTCGGATAAGCCTGGCGACGGCTACGACGACTCGAAATTTTGGGCCGATGATGTCAATGCAGTCATACAATCACTGAGCCTCGATAATCCCATTCTATGCGGCTGGTCGTATGGGTCGCTGGTCATCCTCGACTATATCCGGCATTACGGCGAGGATAATATCAGCGGCATCCACATTGTCTGCGGGATTACGAAGCTCGGAAGCGATGAGGCGCTATCGGTCCTCACTCCCGAGTTTCTCAGCCACGTGCCGGGGTTCTTTTCCACCAATGTAGAAGAGAGCGTACGCAGCATGGAGTCGTTGTTGCGGATGTGCTTCGTTCAAGAACCCTCAGCCGCAGACCTATACCTGATGCTTGGATACAACCTATCGGTTTCGCCTTCGGTCCGTCAGGCGCTCTTCTCGCGCTCGTTCGACAACGACGACCTTTTGCCGAAGATTCGCAAGCCCGTGCTGATTACGCATGGCGCCGATGATGCGATTGTTAAGCCAGCCGCCGTAGATCAGCACAAAGCGGGCATGGCTCACGCGCAGATTGATGTAATGGCCAGTACGGGGCACGCACCTTTTTGGGAAGATGCGCCAGCCTTCAACCGGCGACTGCAAGAGTTCGCCGAAAGTCTATAGGGCCACACCGAGGTATTACACCCGGATTATCTGCAAACTTCTGCCTGCGGATTGTTTTGACAGACAAGCTTTCGTAGAGCATCAAGCCGCTCTTGTTGAAAAGCAACCTGTCTCTTTTGCTCCTCGAGTTTTCAATTAAATCTCAAGTGAGTTATGTCGCAATCTTCCAACAAGTTATATGGATTCGGCGCGTTCCGCTTGGACGCCGCGGAGCGCGTGTTGTGGCGCGGCGAAGAGTTGCTGGTGTTGCCGCCGAAGGTCTTTGACACGCTCCTGGTTCTGGTCGAAAAGGAAGGTCGCGTCGTCTCGAAGTCGGAGTTGATGGAAGCGATCTGGGCGGATGCTTTTGTCGAAGAGAGCAATATGTCGCAAAACATCTATACGCTCAGGCGCACGCTCGGCGTTGACGATCAAGGCAGGCAGTTTATCGAAACAATCCCGCGCAGGGGCTACCGTTTCGCGGTCCCCGTAAAGTTATTAGCCGATGACTCAAGAGACGGCGCAGAACAGTCCGAAGAGGTTGTTTCAAAAAACCTCTCGACAGACTCGACAGCGGAGGCCGTCGAAAACAATATCAATTCTCCCTCTCTTCATCCTTCGACAAACGATTCGCAAGCATTGCGAACGCCTGAAGCACAAACGGCGTCGCCTGCCGCACACGCTCGGCCACGGCCCGCCGTGCGTTATGCGTTTTGGGCAGGCTTAGCGGTTTTATGTTTGTCCGCGCTCGGCTTTGGCATATATCAATTTGCAGCCGGGCGCGGCGAAAAGGATGAGCCGAGAATCGCGCCGATTGAACAGGTCCGTTTTCAAAGGCTGACCGACAGCGGCGATGTCGCTTCTGCAACGATCTCGCCAAGCGGCGAGCTATTGGCTTACGTGCGGCACGAAGAAGATGGAGAGAGCGTTTGGGTCAAACAGATCGCGACGGGCAGCTCCTTTCAAACTTTGCCTCCGTCGCGCAAGGGCTACAGGTCGTTAGTCTTCTCGCCCGACGGAAGATACTTGTTCTTCCGCCAGGAAGCAGACCCCGGAACGATACATCAGACGCCCGCTTTCGGCGGCACGCTGAGGATAGTCGCAGATAATGTTTGGAGCGATTTCTGCGTCTCGCCTGATGGCAAGCAGTTCGCCTTCGTTCGCCGCGACACGGCGCGCAACAACGCGTACTTGCTGATCGTGTCAAACATTGACGGAGGCGGCGAGCGCGAGCTGAGCGCGAGGCAAGCGCCGCAGGCTTATAGAAGTGCTCTCGCCTGGTCGCCCGACGGCGCAAAACTGGTCGTTACCGCCGGATCACGACAAGACGTTCTTCCCAAGCTCGTTACAGTTGACGTTTCTACTGGAGAAGAAACAGAGTTAAAGACTCCGCGCTGGCGCGCCGTCTCGCGCGCATTGTGGAGCCCGAACGGCAATTACTTAATAGTCTCGGCGCGTGAAATCAACGAGACGACTTCGCAACTATGGATGCTTGGGTTTCCCGACGGCGGGGTTCGTCGCCTGACCAACGACCTCGAAGCATATTTCTGGGTCAGTCTTTCTTCCGACGGGCGGATGCTGGTCACGCGGCAGCAGAGAATTGTTACGCATCTGTGGCTGGTTGCGGCGGCCGACACGAAGAAAGCCAGGCAGTTGACTTCCGGCGGGCGCAGCTTAGACGGCTACGTCGGGCTCGCGTGGATGCCGGACGGCAAGATTGTTTTCAGCGGTTTCGCGAGCAACTTCACAGACCTTTACTCAATGGACGCGGACGGCAGCAATCGAGCCCAATTGACCGCCAACGCGGGGCAAGACAACACCAACCCGGCAGTCACGCGCGACGGGCGCTACATAGTTTTCACCTCGAATCGCACCGGCGCGAGACAAATATGGCGGAGCGACATTGACGGGCGCAATCCAAAACAACTGACTTTCGGCGAGGAACAAAACGAGAGCGCGCAACACCCGGCCCTGTCGCCCGATGGCGCGGAAGTCTATTTCATCAAACACGGGGCCGGCCCGGCGGCGATCTGGAAAGTATCGATTGAAGGCGGAACCCCGGTCCCGGTTTCGCGCTTGACCAACGCCACGACAGAAGGCTTCTTGTCAATCTCGCCTGACGGCAAATGGCTGGCCTATCGTCACGTCTCGGTCCAGCCCGAAGCCAGAAGCGAAGAAGCGTTGCTGAGGATAGGGGTGCTTCCTGCGGACGGCAACGCCGAGCCGAAGCTGTTCGACTTACCTATGCGTCGCCCAGGTGTTCAATGGACGGCCGATTCCGCCGCGTTTGATTACGCGGGCGGTACAATCAATTCTTCCAGCCTTCTCAGACAACCTCTCGCCGGAGGCGAGCCCGAAAAGCTACTTGATTTCCCCGACCGCATTTATAACTTCGCCTGGTCGAGGGATTGGAAAAACCTCGTCGTCTCGCGCGGCAAACAACAAGGCGATGTCATATTGATTACAAACCTGCCTTAGACGGAGCCGCCCAACCGAACGCTTTACTACATTGATGCGCGCTGATTCTATGATTGTTACGATTATCATGCGATTCTTCATCTGAGACGTTCAAGATTGAGATTTTATCACCGCTCATGCTAGACTCCCTGCGCCTTAGGTTGAATGTACCAGCCCGTAATTCTGGTATTAGAGCTTAACTGTGGTAACACCATAATGTCCCTATAGAAAGGAAAGCAGAAGCATGAGACGTAAAATAATGCCATTGGTAGTGGTAATTGTGATTGCCCTATCTATTTCTTTACCTATCACAGGCTCTGGCGCAGGAACACAGCCCACGCCCGCCGCTCAGACCCTATCTACCGGTGAACAAATCCAAGCCCTGATGGCTCAGGTGAATGCTCAATTAGCGGCGTCCGGCGCCGGCTATCAGATTGACCATGCCGAATACATAACCCCGGATAATTCCGGCGAAGTAGGACAGACGGTTTTCTTCAATAACCGAGGTAACAGGCAGCTTGCCGCTCACTTCGTGCCGGGCGACCCGCGAAGAGGAGGCGGCACCAATATCACCTATATGGTAGACACAACGGAGGGGGCAATAGATGGCCTCACAACCGCGCAGACCACCGCCGCGATAGACAGGGCGATGGCTACCTGGGACGGAGCGAATTGCTCGACCATTCCGATAGATGGGGTGGTCAGCCCGGGAGGCGATCTGGGTGTGATCGAGTTCCTTAATGGACTGGGGGGAAGCCCTAACATCAACGCCGACATCACGCACACCGGCTGGCTTCCCGGCGGAATACTTGCGCCCAACGTCATCGCGGTCACATTCACTTTCGTCTTCATCAATCCGGATGACAGTCTGACTGACATAGACAACAACAACAAGGCGGATGTCGCTTTCCGGGAAATCCTGTACAACGATGCTTTCGTCTGGGCAATAAACGGGAACATAGATGTCGAGACCGTTGCGCTTCACGAGGCAGGTCACGGATTGAGCCAGGCTCATTTTGGGAAGCTATTCCAAACGACCCAAAACGGCAGTTTTCACTTTGCTCCTCGAGCCGTGATGAATGCCGGGTACACCGGAGTCCAACAAGGACTCAGTGGCACGGACAGCGCGGGTCATTGCAGCATCTGGGGATCGTGGCCCAACAACTAAGAAGGTATTAGGGCTCACATGGAGAAACAGGCCCTTGAGGTGAATGGCTTGGCTGGCTATCGTCGCGTCAAGCCATTCACCTTTCACCGATTACTCTCTCAACATAGACCGATCCCTGTCGAGATGCGTTATTCTGAGCGTCAAGAATTGATTGAACATGATTAATCTGAGAACTGCAATCACCTAATCTGTGATCGCCGCCCCGGCCATAGCCATAAAGAGGTTGTTCTCATTTCAAAGCGCAGACAAGCGCTCCAGGAATATTCTGATCAGCCCTTTTTTCGGATCAATCCACAGGATTTCATCTGTATGGGTATTCCTGCCAACCGTTCTGAGTCATGCCCGGCTTAGGATACTTGCTATCTTCGACTGCTCTCCGGAGGCGGATAGTGAATTAGCACGGAGAGCGACGCTATATAGAGGCTCATATATAAGATTCTTAGCAGGATTATCTTTTCTCTGCACTGCAAGAGGTTAAGCAGGATGCGGTCTCTTACGAATTCTATTCCATAGCAAGACAATAATGGACCCGATCAAGATGCCCGCGGTGTCGGGTATCAAGTCTCGCAATCGGCAGTGGCCTTTACCTGTGACGCCCTGCCCGATCTCGACCAGTGCCCCCATGCCGATCGTCGCTATGGCCGCCCAACCGTACGCCGACCAGCTGGACATGCGCAGTTGCGCGCTCGTCATAACGAAGAACAACGCGAACAGCACGATGTGTGCGTAGTTGGTCAGAGAATGAATGGCCAACTGCATGCTGGGCGCGAGCTCGCACGGCTGCGGGTTGAACCTGAAGCCCACGCTCACGGGAAAATAGAGCAGGCCCATCAAGATGAAGGTAAAATAAGCCCAGCGGATGCCGCGCAGGGATAAGATACCGAGCAGTATGAATACAAGAGAAACGAGTAGCTTCATCTGCTTTCCTCTGTATCAGACTTCAGGTGTATCAGACATCAGGTGCGGCGTCAGCGCGGTACAACCTGCCCGTCGCCATGCTCCTTGCCCTGTATTAACTCCGCTATCTGGTTGTGACCTGATGTAAGTCTCATCGCCTCTTCTCAACAGCCCTTTTCAAAGGCTCAAGCCTTTTACGCGCCGCCTCTGCTTCCGGGTCTGGTCGCGGCGGCGCGAGCGTGCGCGCCAGAAATGCCAATGCTTCCGTCGCTCGCGGGCGAATGGTGACGCCTACGTGATCCGCCCCGCGCACCAGATGGTATTCGTGAGGGATTCTCTGGTCCCAAAGTATTCGATGCAGAAACTCTGTTGCTTCGTGCAGGTAAAACATATCTTCATCGCCTGCTTCGATGTATATGCTTTGCCCCGCGGCGCGCAATTTGTCGGCTCTATTGACGGCAATCGTAGCGACATTATTCGCTTCCCAATACGCTTCATCAAATGGTCTGCCGAAAATGGTCTCCATGAAATCCTGTGCGCGATAAAATTTGTAGCGCGATGACAAATCTTTCCATTTCAGCACAGGATCGATCCCGGGCTCCATCGCCGCCAGCGCGCCGAATTTTTCAGGGTACTTGAACCCCAGGCGCAGCGTTCCCAATCCGCCCATCGAGATGCCGAAAAGCATAGTGCCTTTGCGCTCGCGCGTGACTTTGAATCTTGCCCGCAGATGATCGAGGAATTCAGTAACGATAAAGCTCTCCCATTTCTGCGAGCCGTCTTTGTAATCCATGTAAAATGATCGTGACGCGCTGGGCGTGACGATAACCATAGGCGGAAGCGTCGCGGATTTCCACATCTCGTCAATCATCGGACGCATGCGCGCGAGGAACCTTTTGTCGCCGCCTCCGCCGTGCAGGAAAAACAGCAGGGGCAAATCTTTTGCCTGTTCGTAGCCGTCCGGCAACAACACGGCATACTCGACGGGACTCGGCACCAGTTTTGTTTCGACTTTGGCGTCAACGAGCTGACTGGCGGAAACACTCTCAACCGCGCAGAAGATGAAGAGAACGATCAAAATCGCTTTTTGCATCACCCCACCCTCCTGATTTACTGAAGGCTTATCAATGGTCTCTTTCATAAAAGAGATGGATAACAGTTGATGACTTCGACGACAGAAGATGCTGGACATAGCCTTTGCCTCCTAATATCGCGGTGAGAGAGTAAATGCAGTGCTCCCTGATGGTCAAGCCGCCAAATTGAAGGGAACGATCAATAAGTCGCCTATGATAGAATCACTCCCGTTCGGCTGTCCGGTGACGCGAGGCGTTAGACGGAATCAAATCATCGCCGAACAATTGTGCTGAATAATAGACTGTGAGGTTTTCGAATTGAAGGTTACCGAGATTGCCTCAGAGCATTTTTCGATCGAGTTTGAAAACGAAGACGAATTCAAAGCTGAGTATGACACCAATATTTCAGCCGGAGGTCTGTTCTTTGAAACCTCTTCGCAATTGCCGGAATTCACTTCGATTCAACTCACTCTGAAACTGCCGGAGGGCAGTCAGATGATGGTTCCTGCCACGGTAGTTCGCTCGATGGGAACGGCACTGGCGGTTTCGCTAGAACAGCCGGCGGAGTTGATCTGGTCAACGCTTACCGCCAGGATCCCTGAAACCGATCAGGATACGTCTCGCGTGGAACAGAATTCCTGGGAGAGAATCCGCAATCTGTCTCGCACTGAGAAACTATTGCTTGCGCCAAAAGCTGACCGCAGTGAAAGGCAAGTCTTGATTCAAGACAATGACGCACAAGTGATTTTTTCGCTGCTGAAGAATCCCCGCATCACTGCGGAGGAGGTGATACGCATCGCGCGTTCACCTTTGCTATCATCCATAGCGGCTGAGTTGATTGCTAAGACAACCATCTGGGCAGGCAATTCGGAGATCCGCGCCGCTCTTGTTCATAACCCGCGAACGCCGACGCCACTCGCCATCAAATTACTACCGACTTTGCCCGAACCTGAAATCCGACAGATTGCCAAATCAGGCGGCGTCAGTCAGGCTCTCAAACAAGCCGCACTTCGAATCGTTATCAATCGACAGTGATTGACCGAACGAAAAAAGCCACCTCTCTGTGAGGGGATTGCTTGATGGGGGCAAGGCGGGGCAGCTAGTCTAGCCTGTGACGGCTGCCCCTTGTTAAATTGCTCTTTAGAATGTCGTCTTTTCTCCAAATTAGCGACATTGGATGCTAGCCACCGTTGGAGTAAGGTATGATATATTCGTCTTTGAAACTAGGAGGGACAATGACAGCAGTAAATACAAACTCTAAGAAGGCAAATACCAAGCGAGCAACAAAGACCACTAGCCCAAAGACTGCAAAAACATCAGCAGCTAACGAGGCCACCTTGCGCGCCTGGAAAAAGACTTATGAGAATCGAAAGAAATTAGAGAAGGCCTCCACGCGCTGATGCCGATCATCACTTTTGACACTTCAGTTTTCATTGCTTATAAACCGGCAGAACTCCCTGCCGGTTTTCGTATGTCTGCTGTTGTGATTCAAGAATTGACTGCCGGAGCAATTGATAAATCAGAGGTACAGTACTGGAACGCATCGCGGATCCTCCACGAAAAGGCCGGCACGTTGCTTGTGCCAACGGGTGAGGATTGGTGGCTTGCCGGCAAAGTTATCAACTCGCTCTTACGCGGCCTTAAATCAAAGGCAAAGGAGAAAAAAACGCCGAAGCTCCACCCAGATGAGAAATCGCGGATCATTCGAGACGTGCTCATTGCCCGAACTGCCAGAAGCGCCGGCGCGCTACTGGTAACTGACAACATCCAGCACTTTGAGATGATCAAATCCTTTTGCAATGTGCGGATCATCAGCAGCAAGGAATTCTTCCGGTAATATTACCGACTTACCCCCCCCCTTATTTGATGTCGTCTTTCATCTAAATCTACGACTATAGATCAAAACCGGGAAAAACAAAGGTATAGCATATGATCAATTCGGTTGAACCGGTTACAATCTAAAACACAAAAAGCTCCCTTTGATGTAGAATAAAGCGCTGATTCATCTGGTTATATTAGTCGAACTTGGAGCAAGGAGGATAGTAATGCTTTGGCTTACTCTGAGAGACTTAAAATCAACAAACAATGAATCTCGCCGTATGGCGGCAACCAAATTGGGGAGAGTAGGCAATGCACGAGCCGTAGACCCGCTGATTGCTGCACTCAATGATTATGACGATGAGGTACAGGTTGCAGCAGTAGAGGCACTGGGAGAGATGGGGGATGCACGAGCCGTTGACCCGCTGGTTGCTGCACTCAATGACCCTACACGCAAAGTACATATGGCTGCAGCAAAGGCCTTAATAGCTTTAAGGTATAAACCAACAGATGAGTTACATGAGGCGATTCTATTTATCGCAGCTAAAGATTGGAATGCTGTTATGCGACTTGGCTTTAGCGGCTGTCAAGCCACTGATTGCTGCACTCAATGATTATGACGATGAGGTACAGGTTGCGGCAGTAGAGGCACTGGGAGAGATGGGGGACGCACGAGCCGTAGACCCGCTGATTGCTGCGCTCTATCGCACTAAGGTTGTTAGTGTCGCCGCAGCAAAGGCGTTGGGGATGATCGGAAACAGCCGAGCTCTTGATTCCACTGGTTTCCCAACTTCGGCGGTCAGATATGGAGAGATGCGATGCCGCTGGAAAAGCCTTGATACACAGAAGGTGATGCGCAAGCTGTCGCCCTAATCATAAGGCACGCACTTTATAAGGAACCGGACCCGGTGCGCCGAGTGGCTTCAGATATTCTTTGAGAAAGCTCATTGAAAGGATAGGTAATGCGCAAGCTGTGGATGCACTGGTTGCAATGCTGAAAGATCCTAACTATGAGGTACGGGTTGCGGCAGTAGAGGCACTGGGAGAGATGGGGGACGCACGAGCGTTGACCCGCTGATCGCTGCGCTCAATGATTGTAGTGCGAAAGGATCATGCTGCAGCAAAGTAGAGGCATTAGGAAGAAAGGTGTCGCGCGAGCTGTCGGGGATCTGGTTGCTGATCTTCAGGCTCATGATGACGGTATTGCAGCTATGCAGCGCATACACTGGGAGAGATGGGGGACGCACGAGCCGTTGACCCGCTGGTTGCTGCACTCAATGATTATGACAATACGGGTTGCATTGCAGCAGCAGAGGCATTAGGAAAGATAGGTGATACACGAGCCGTTGACCCGCTGATTGCTGCGCTCAGTTCTTGCCCAGCGAGAAGTAGGTTTGTAGACACTAATCTGCCCTGTGCAGCAGCAGAGGCATTAGGAAAGATAGGTGATACACGAGCCGTTGACCCGCTGATTGCCATGTTCAATGATTAAGATGGTCTAATCCAGAGGTACATAGGGCTGCATTCGATGCATTATATGCTTTGAGGGATGAATGGCACGTCAGATGATTGTCTTTATCTCTTATTCCCGGAATCTGTCGTAATTTTACCATAAATGCGACAGCAAGAGGTAGAAAGAGCTAGAATCTCACCGTTAGTAACTGGCAATGCTGTATACCGCCTGGGGCTGCCTCTAGAAAGTGACCTTTCCTTCTTTCCGAAGCTTCTCGACCATCTCCCCGACTTCGAGCGCCGCCTTCACCTCGGGATCGGTCTTCGCCTTCTCGACCATCCGATTATGGCGAATGGGCTTGGCGATGTACTCGTCCATGAGGATGAAGGCGATCGTGAACACCGTGAGGAAGAGCGATGTGCCGATGAGTGTCATTTGTCGATGTCTCCTTCAGTTCAACCGGCGGATACCGATTTCGTTTCGGGCGCGCCCTTCAGCGCATCCATCACGAATTTCGGTCTGAGAACCAGCACGAGTGCCGGAATGAGCGTCTGACAGGCTACGAAGCTAACGCCCATCCACATCGCGAGCAACAAGCCCATCTCCGCGTTGAAGCGGATGTTGGAGCTGAGCCAGACGAGCGTCGAGGCGATCATCGTGATCGCGGTGAACGCCACCGCCTTGCCGGACGTGAGGAGCGCCTCCTTGATCGCATCGTGGAGGTTCCCCTTGAGCGGCATCTCCTCGATCGCGCGGCTGATCGTGTAGATGCCGTAGTCGATTCCGAAGCCGACGCCGACCGTGACGACGGGCAGCGTCTGGATGTTGATGCCGATGCCGCGGGCGCTCATGTAGGCGTTGACGAACCCGTTCGCGGCGATCAGCGGCGCGCAGAGATAGAGGCCGGCCGCGAACGACTGATACGTGAACAGCAGAACGATGTAGTTCGTCAGGAACGCGAGGATGTTCATCATCAAGTCGTTCGTGACGAGCTCTTCGTTGGCTGCGGCGAGCACGCCGATGAGGCCGCCAGCCAAGCGGTAGGAAGCCTTCCACGGCACCTCGAGCGAGATCGCCGCTTCGGACTCGCCGCGGACGATCTCCAGCCCGACGATCGGTGTGCCGAGCGCTTCGCTGCGGAGGCCCTGATAGAAATCCATCACGGAGTGGATCTCGTGATCGCCGATGTTGGCGACCACGTCGCCGACCTGGAGCTCGGCCTTCGCCGCGGCGCCTCCCTCGACGAGCTTCGTGATCGTGACGGTCTCGGCCTCCTTGTTCTCGCTGATCTCCATGCCGAGCCGCTCGAGGTACTGCGTGCCGATGTACTCCTCGACACGGAACATGATCCGCCGGATCGTGTCTCCCTTGTGGTTCCGGCAGAAGAACGTGACGTGTGACGTCCGGTAGCTCGGGTCGACGTACTTCGCCGTCTCGGTCGGTGGCGACGTCGAGAAGAAGACGAAGAAGAGGCCGCCGACGTCGACCCAGTTGTTCGGGATCACGCCCCACTTCGGCTCGAGCTCATGGAAGACGGCGTTGACCGCGACGAGAATGTCGACGAGCGAGAAGCTGTACCCGATGTCCGGATCGCGCTCGAGGTAACGCTGGAAGCCCTGCATCGAGCGGAGCGCGTTCGGATCCTTCATCGCGTCTTTGTCGTAGCCCTCGTTGACGACGATGAGCGGCTCGACGCCGCCGAACGTCTCTTGGATCTTCGCGTGGGCGACGTTGTACGGCGAATCGAGGTTGACGAGCGGTGAGGCGGCGGTCGGGTCGCCGACCGTGAGGCCGCGAAGCGTAATCGCGGAAACGACGAACACGACCGCCCAGAACGCGATGATGATCCACCGCCCCGGCACGGAGAGCGTGAAGTCGGTGATCCGATTGATCACGCCCTTCATCCATCCACGCTCGCGGAGGATGACGAGCTCCGGGTCAGGGGCCCGGAGGTAGTAGTAGACGATCGGGTTCAGCAGCACCTCGGAGACCGCGACCGCGAGGATCCAGAACGACGCCGTGACCGCGAGCTTTTGCAGCATGATCACGGGCACGAGCAGGATCACGAGCACGCCGACCGCGTCGGTGGCGACGCCGGACATCGTGGGAATCGCGAGCTCGGCGAACGACGCGACGATCGCCTTCCGCTTGTCCCACCCCTGGCGATGCATCTCCTCGTAATACCGCTCGTGCATCTGGATCGCATGGCTCACCGCTCGAGCGGTGATGATGAACGGAATCACGAGCATGAGCGGGTCCATCGCGAGGCCGATGATGTAGATGAACCCGAGGCCCCAGATCGCTGCGAGGAGCCCGGTGAGCGTCGGACGGAGCGCGCCGCGCCAGTCGTGGAAGTAGAGCCAGCGGAGCACCCACTCGATGACGTAGGTCACCCAGAGGATGAAGAAGACGTCGCTCGTGTAGCTGTAGACCCAGCCGTAGAGGCGCGGCTCACCGGCGATGTAGACGTCGGCGGTCGGCTCGCCCATGGTGAGCTTGAGCGGCTTGTTCTCCTCGCCGCGCTTGACCGTGACGTCGACGGCGGTTCCGGGCGCGACGGTCTTCAGCGACATGCCGACTTCCCACCACTCCTTGATCGGCGTTTCCCCGATCTGGATGATGCGATCGCCGACTTGGATCCCGGCGGCTTCGGCCGCGGATCCGGGATAGACCGCCTCGATCTCCGCTCCCGGCACCGGCTCGGAGTCGGCGCGTGGAATGTTGATGAGCGCGCCAATCCAGCCTTCGCCGAACGACCACTGGACGAGGCGGTTCACCTCCTCGAACGTGCGCCGATGGTCGAGACGGCCCTCGACGTAGTTCGCGCGAACCATCGCGGCCTTGTCGTCGAGCGAGACGAGGATGCCGTAGATGTTCTGCGAGTTGTGGACGATGCGGCGGATGTTGGCCGCTTCCACTTCGCTCTTGATCGGCGCCAACATGACCGGCTCCGATCGCATGATGCCCGCCGCGCCGACCTTCAGATGGCGGGTCGTGCGGTGGCCGATCGAGTCGATCTGGTTGTGGTTGATGCCGTAGACGCGGTCGAGGCCTTCCGTCATCCGGAAGATCCGCGAGAGCTGCTCCGGGTTGAAGATCGTGCCCTCGCGAACCTGGAGCATCACCGTGATGTTGTTCGCGCCGCCGAACGTCGACGCGTACTGGTTGTGCGTCTGGACGAACGGATGGGTCTGCGGGAGCAGGTCACCGAAGCTGGTCTCGAGCCGCAGCTGCGCGGTCCAGTACGCGAACACGGCGGTGATCGCGAGAACGATGAACGACACCAGGTGCCGGTGGACGATCAACCGGTCGCCCAGCCAGAAGAGTACCCGTTTGTCTTCGGGTGAAGCCTCGCCGGAGCTCATGCACGTCCCCCTTCATCCGCACCGTGCCCAAGCCTGCCCCTGGGTGCGAAAGTCGTCGATTCACAACGAGTTTCGAGTTCCTAGCCCAGCCTTGACGCGGCGGTCAATCGGAACTCGTTGCGCGAGGCTGATCAACCGGCCGGGCGGAACTTCGGCAGCGTGATCGCGTCGTCGATCCGCTCGAAGACCACCTCGACGGGCTGTCCGACCCGCACCGAAGCCGGCTCGACGCCGACCATGTGGGTCACGAGACGGGGCCCTTCGTCGAGCTCGACGAGCGCCACGACGTACGGAATCCAGTCCTTGAAGGGCCGCGACGTCGTGGTGGGAGATCACCGTGAAGGAATAGATCGTCCCGCGCCCGCTCGATTGGATCCAATCCGTGTCACTCGACCAGCAGCGCGGGCAGTGCGAGCGCGGATAGAAGAACGGGCGATCGCACGGGCGGCAGCGCTTGAGTATGAGCTTCCCGTCTCGAGCACCGGCCCAATACGGCTCGGTCTCGGAGTCGGGGATCGGCAGGTGCGGGCGATAGATCTCGTACTTTGCGTCGTCCATCGGAGCTCTCAGGCGGCGCCGAGGATGACGGTGCCGCAGGCCGACAGGTACCCGCCCGTGCCGTTGACGAGCGCGAGGCCGCCCGTTTCCACCTGACGGTCGCCCGCCTCGCCGCGCAGCTGTCGCGTTGCCTCGACCAGCAGGAAGACGCCGCGCATGCCGGGCTGGTTGGAATGGAGCGCGCCGCCGTCCGTGTTGATGGGAAACCGTCCGCCGGGCGCGAGCGTACCGCCCGAGACGAAAGCGCCGGCTTCACCCTTGCCGCAGAAGCCGAGCGCCTCGAGCGTGAGCAGCACCGTGATCGTGAAGGAATCGTAGATCATCGCGAAGCGCACGTCCGACGGGCGGACGCCGGCGCGGGCGTAGGCGCGCTCACCCGATTGGCGCGCCACGAGGTCCGTCAGGTCTTCCCACTGGCTCATCGTGAAATGGCTCATCGCGGTGCCCGTGCCGAGCACGGCGATCGGACGCTTCTTCAAGTCGCGCGCGCGCTCGAGCGTGGTGATCACGACGGCCCCGCCGCCGTCGGTGCGGAGGCAGCAGTCCGCCGCGTGAAGCGGATCGGCGATGATCCGCGAAGCGAGCACGTCGCTCACTTGGATCGGCTTCCCGTGGTTGAACGCCTTCGGGTTCTTCTGCGCCCACTGGTTCGCCGCGACCGAGATCTCCGCGAGCTGCTCGCTCGTCGTGCCGAACTCGTGCATGTGCCGGCGCGCGGCGAGGGCGTACTTGCCGATCAGCGTGAGGCCGTAGGGCGCCTCGAACTGAGACGGTCCGCGCGGCAGCGGGGGGAGATCGCCGGTGCGGAGCTTCCGTTTCACGTCGCTTCGCGCGGTCGTCGCGTAGACGAGCAACGCGACCTCGCAGAGGCCGGCCTCGATCGCGCCGATCGCGTGCTCGACGTAGAACTCCCAGACGCCGCCGCCGGTCATCGTGGAGTCCGTGTATTTCGGGCGGAGCCCCGTGTAGTCGGCGAGGATCAGTGGGTGCATCATGTCGATGCCGGCGCTGAAGAGTCCGTCGACGTCCTTCGCGCTGAGCCCGGCATCGTCGAGCGCCGCCCGGGCGGCGTCGACGTGGAGCTGCCACGAGTTCTTGTCGGGAACCTCCCCGAACTCGGATTCGCCGACGCCGACGATCGCGATCTGCTTCGCCATGTTCGCCGGGCTGTCTACGGCGCGCGCCGCCAGGGGTCAATCAATTGATTGACTGGCGATCGAGGCGCGTGTTAGCCGGGCCCGTTCTCACGCACTTCTCGGGAGGAAACGCATGTTGCTCGCAGGCAAGGTCGCGGTCGTCACGGGTTCCGGGCGGGGCATCGGCAAGGCTTTCGCTCTCTGTCTCGCGCGCGAAGGCGCCAAGGTCGTCGTGAACGACGTCGGCTGCTCGCTCGACGGGCGGGGCAAAGAAGGCGATCCGGCGCAGGACACCGTGAACGAGATCAAGGCCGCGGGCGGCGAGGCGGTCGCGAACTACGACAGCGTCGCCGAGTTCGCGAGCGCCGAGAAGATCATCAAGACGGCGGTCGATTCGTTCGGCAAGATCGACATCCTCGTCAACAACGCGGGTATCGTGCGCGACCGCTCGATCGCGAAGATGACCGAGGAAGACTTCGACGCCGTCATCGGCGTGCACCTCAAGGGCAGCTTCAACTGCGGTCGCCACGCAATCCCGATCATGCGCGACCAGAACTACGGCCGCATCATCAACATCACCTCGTCGGCCGGCCTCCGCGGCAACTTCGGGCAGTCGAACTACGGCTCGGCGAAGGCGGGTCTCATGGGCCTCACGTTCGTGTGGGCGCTCGAGCTCGGGCGCTACGGCATCACCGTGAACGCGATGGCGCCGGCCGGCATGACACGCATGGTGACGTCGATGCCGGGCATGGAGAACCGGCCGATGACGCCCGAGATGGATCCGAATCAGAACGCGGCGATGGTCGCGTTCCTCGCCTCGGAGAAGGCGGCGCACGTGAACGGGCAGGTCTTCGGCCGTCGCGGCTTCGCGTTCACGATCTTCCAGACGCCGCGTCCGATCGCCTCGATGTACAAGCCGGGCGGGCTTTCGCCGAGCGAAATCGCCGAGCAGTTCGACGGCGTTTTCGGCGAGCATCTGCAGCCGGTCGGCATCCCGCAGACGAAGCGCGAAGAGAAGAAATAATCGCGCCGGCCGCGACCTAAAGCCGATCGTTGACACCACGACGATAGGCTCCTACAACGGAGACCCGTGGCGTGCTTCTCCTTGCCGGAGGTGCACCCACGGTTTTTGTTTTTGCGGTTTTCTTCTCCGACCGAGGGAGTCCCTTGAGCGCAAAGGTGATCGCGGTGATTCCGGCGAGATACGGCTCCACCCGTCTCCCCGGGAAACCCCTGGCCGAGATCGCCGGTCGCCCCCTCGTTCGTCACGTCGCGGAAGGTGCCGTCGCGACAGGGCTCTTCGACGAGGTGATCGTCGCCACCGACGATCGCCGCATCGTCGACGCGGTCGCGGGCTCGGGCGCCCGCGCGGTCATGACCCGCGCCGATCACGCGAGCGGCACGGATCGCATCGCCGAGGTCGCCGCGAAGCACGACGCCCAAGTGATCGTGAACATCCAAGGCGATCTGCCGTTCGTGCCGCGTGCGCTCGTCGAGCCGGCGATCGCACCGCTCCTCCGGGATTCTTCGATCCCAATGGGAACCGTCGCGGTGCCGATCCGCGATCGTGAGCGCTGGCTCGATCCGAACGTCGTCAAAGTCGTGACCGACGCCGAAGGCTTCGCGCTCTACTTTTCTCGCGCGCCGATTCCGGCATGCAGAGAGGAGCGCGATCGCGGCGGGCAGGCATTCGGCCTGCAGCACGTCGGCACGTACGTGTACCGGCGGGAGTTCTTGCTTCGATTCGCCGCGTGGAAGCCGACGCCGCTCGAGCAGCTCGAGCGGCTCGAGCAGCTTCGCGCGCTGGAGCACGGAGCACGGATCGCCGTGGCAGTCGTCGAGCAAGCGGTGCTAGAGGTCGACACGGAACGGGATCTCGCGGAGGCGAGACGGGTGGCCGAGGAAATCTCGGTGGGGGAGAGACCAGGATGACGGAGCAGCGGAACCGTCCCAAGTTCATCTTCGTGACCGGCGGCGTGGTGTCGTCGCTCGGCAAGGGGCTCGCATCGGCATCGATCGCGACGCTGCTCGAGAGCCGCGGGCTCAATGTCACGATGCTCAAGATGGATCCGTACATCAACGTCGATCCCGGGACGATGAGCCCCTACCAGCACGGCGAGGTCTTCGTCACCGACGACGGCGCGGAGACCGACCTCGATCTCGGTCACTACGAGCGTTACTGCTCCACGCGGATGTCGCAGAAGAACAACATCACCACCGGCCGCGTCTACTTCGAGGTGATCACGAAAGAGCGGCGTGGCGACTATCTCGGCGGCACCGTGCAGGTGATCCCGCACATCACCGACGAGATCAAACGGCGTATTTTGGACGCTGCCGAAGGTCATGATGTCGCGCTCTGCGAGGTCGGCGGCACGGTCGGCGACATCGAGAGCTTGCCGTTCCTCGAAGCGATCCGCGAGTTCCGCTGGGACCGGGGCCGGGAGAACGTCCTCTACGTCCACCTCACGCTCGTGCCGTACATCGCGACCGCCGGCGAGGTGAAGACGAAGCCGACGCAGCATTCCGTGAAGGAGCTCACGAGCCTCGGAATCCAGCCCGACGTCCTCCTCTGCCGGACCGATCGATTCCTCGACAAGAAGATCCGCGGAAAGATCGCGCACTTCTGCAACGTCGAAGAGGATTCGGTCATCACCGCGAAGGACGTCGACTGCATCTACGAGGTGCCGCTGATCCTCCACGAGCAAGGGCTCGACGCGAGGATCGTGGAAAAACTGAACATCTGGACCGGCGCGCCGCACCTCGAGAAGTGGTCGAAGTTCGTGCAGACGTTCAAGAATCCGCGCGAGCGCGTGAAGATCGCGATGGTCGGCAAGTACGTCGGCCTCACGGATTCCTACAAGAGCCTGAACGAATCCCTCGTCCACGGCGGGGTCGCGAACGAGTGCGCGTGTCGAGATCGTCCACGTCGACTCCGAGACGATCGAGAAGGAAGGCCTCGTCGACGACGTGCTGAACGCCGACGGCATCCTCGTGCCGATGGGCTTCGGTAGCCGCGGCACCGAAGGCAAGATCGCGACGATCAAGCACGCGCGTGAGAACAAGGTGCCGTTCCTCGGCATCTGCTTCGGCATGCAGATGGCCGTCATCGAATTCGCCCGGAACGTCTGCGGGCTCGATCGCGCGAACTCGACCGAGGTGGATCCCGAGACGCCGCATCCGGTGATCGATCTGATGACGAGCCAGAAGGGACTCGACCAGAAGGGCGGCACGATGCGCCTCGGCGCGTATCCGTGCGTGGTCGCCGACGACACGCTCGCCTCGCGCCTCTACGCGAAGAAGAAGATCTCCGAGCGGCACCGCCATCGCTACGAGTTCAACAACGAGTACCGCGCGCAGCTCGAGAAGGCGGGCCTCACGTTCTGCGGCGTGTCGCCGGACAACGGGCTCGTCGAGATGATCGAGATCGCGAACCATCCCTGGTTCCTCGCGAGCCAGTTCCATCCCGAGTTCAAGTCGCGGCCGCTCGATCCTCATCCGATCTTCCGCGGCTTCATCCGCGCCGCGATCACACGGAAAGCGGAGCGACGAGAAACGCCGCTGCTTCCGGAGCTTCGCGCGGTCAAGTGAGTGCGACGACGTCGCCCCCTCCCGCGCTTCGCGCGACCTCCCAGAGGGAGGTCCGGATCGGCGACGGCCTCGTCGTCGGTGGCGGGCGCCCGTTTGCGCTGATCGCGGGCCCGTGCGTGATCGAGAGCCGCGAGTCGGTGCTCCGGCACGCCGAGCGCATTCGCGACGTCGCCGCGCGGGTCGGGGTGCCGTTCGTCTTCAAGGCGTCCTTCGACAAGGCGAACCGCACCTCGATCCAGAGCTTCCGCGGGCTCGGCATGGAAAAGGGGCTCGCGATCCTCGCCGAGGCGCGGCGCGATCTCGGCGTGCCGGTGCTCACGGACGTGCACGAGAAAGAGCAGGCCCGCGCCGTCGCGGCTGTCGCCGACGTGCTCCAGACGCCGGCGTTTCTCTGCCGGCAGACCGACTTCATCGTTGAGGTCTGCGCAGCCGGGAAGCCGGTCAATCTCAAGAAGGGGCAATTCCTCTCGCCCCGTGAGATGGTGCCGGTCGTGGAGAAGGCCGCCTCGACGGGAAACCGGAACTTGCTCGTCACCGAGCGCGGCTTCTCGTTCGGCTACCAGAATCTCGTCTCCGATCTTCGCTCGCTCGTGATCCTCCGCGAGACCGGTTTCCCCGTCGTCTTCGATGCCACGCACAGCGTGCAGCTGCCGGGCGGGCAGGGCACCGCCTCCGGCGGCCAGCGCGAGTTCGTACCGTTCCTCTCTCGCGCCGCCGTCGCCGTCGGCGTGGACGCGGTCTTCATGGAAGTTCACGAAGATCCCGATCACGCGCTCTCGGACGGCCCGAACAACTGGCCACTCGATCTCCTGGAGACGTTGCTCGAGGAGCTCCGCGGCATCGACGAGTTGGTGAAACAAATCTCCCCCTCCCGCGCTGCGCGCGACCTCCCGAAGGGAGGTGTGTGAGCGCCGCGAACGACCTCTCTCGCGCCCGCCGCGTCCTCGAGATCGAGGCCGACGCCGTCCGGGCGCTCGCGGAGCGGATCGGCGACGAGTTCTCGCGCGCCGTCGCCGCGCTCCTCTCGGTGCCCGGCAAGGTGGTGGTCACCGGGATGGGCAAGTCCGGCATCATCGCGCGAAAGATCGCCGCGACGCTCGCCTCGACGGGCACGCCCTCGTTCTTCTTGCATGCCGCGGAAGCCGGGCACGGCGACCTCGGCATGGTGATGCGCGGCGACGCGGTGCTTGCCGTCTCGAACAGCGGCGAGAGCCGCGAGATTCTGCGCCTCTTGCCGGTGTTCAAGCGTCTCGCGCTGCCGATCGTGGCCATCACGGGCAACGTGCAGTCCACGCTCGGGCGGACGGCCGACGTCGTGCTCGACGGCGGCGTCCGGGAGGAAGCCTGTCCCCTCGCGCTCGCGCCTACCGCGAGCACGACCGCGGCGCTCGCGCTCGGCGATGCGCTTGCGATCGTACTGATGGAGCGCCGTGGCTTCCGCGAGGAGGACTTCGCCTCGCTTCATCCCGACGGCGCGCTCGGCAGGCGACTCGTTCGCGTCGCGGACTTGATGCACGTCGGCGACGCGATCCCGATCGTGGTCGAATCGGACTCGCTCTCGCGCGCGATCGCGGAGATGAGCGCGAAGAAGCTCGGTCACACCGGTATCCTCGACGATGCCGGCCGCCTCGTCGGCATCCTCACGGACGGCGATCTCCGCCGTCTGCTGCAGAGCGGCCGCGCGAACCGGCTCGACGGCCCCGTACGGGAGCTGATGACGGGCAAGCCGCGCACGATCGGCGACGCCGCGCTCGGAGCGGAGGCGCTCGCGATCATGGAGCGCCATCGGATCTCGGCGCTCTTCATCGTCGATGCGGACGATCACCCCCGAGGAATCGTCCATTTGAAGGACCTTCTCCGCGCCGGCGTCGTCTAGCCCGCGGGGCGGCTGACTTTACACCGCGGCGGGGAGCCTCTACCTTCGTCGGGATCTCATGACCCGCCGCCGAATTCGCTTTGCCGTCCTTTCGATCGTCGTGCTCGGGGTCGCCATCCTCGGCTTCCAGCTTCGCGCGACGCTGCAGGAGCAACAGGGGAAAGAGGTCGATTCGACCGCGGCGCTCGAGGGCATGCTCCCCGACGCCGTCCAGTGGATCCAGGACTTCCATCGCATCGAGATCAAGGACGGCAAGACCGCGTGGGAAGTCCGCGGCGACGAGGCACAGTACCTCGAGGAGAAGGAGCAAGTGCTCGTGCGCGGGCCGAAAGCCTCGTTCTTCACGGACGAGGGCGAGAAGGTGACGGTCGCCGGCGGCGAGGCGATGGTCGGGTTCGACGGCAAGGACCTGAAGGACGTGAGCCTTCACGAGAACGTGGAGATCCACTTCCGCGACTTCGTGATCCGGATGCCGCAGGCGGTCTATCGGCATGCTGAGAAGAAGATCGTCGCGGACGGGCCGGTCGACATCAAAGGTGAGCGCGTCGAGCTCCACGGCAACGCGCTCGTCGTCTTCATGTCGGACTCGCGATTCGAGCTCGGTGACCCCGTTCGCGTGACCTTGCTGCCCGAATCTGCGGCGTCGCGCCGTTCCTGAGCGATGGCCCGCATCGCTGCCTTCGCCACCGCGCTCGTCATCGGCGTGATCGGGCAGGCCCTCGCGGCGGAGCCGAGCCGTCCGACCGGCTTCGGCGATTTCAGCCTGACCTCGACGAAGGAGCCGATCGAGGTCACCTCGAAGCAGCTCGAGTTCGACTATAAAGCGCGTCGCGCCGTCTTCAAGGGAGAAGTGCAGGTCGTTCAAGGCGACATTCACCTCGACAGCGACACGCTTACGGTTCGCTACTCCGAGAAGGCCGGGAAGCAGCAGGTCGAGAGCGTGCAGGCGGACGGCAACGTCAAGATCAAGCAGGGCGAGCGCATCGCCAAGGGCGACAAGGCCGTGTTCGATCAGACGAGCCGCAAGCTGATCCTCACCGGCAACGCGGTGCTGAAGGATGGACCGAACCAGCTGACGGGCGACACCGTCGAGGTCTATCCCGACCAGTCGAAGATGGAAGTGAAGGGCGAGAATCGTCGCGTGAAGGTGCTGCTCTTCCCCGAGCGGACGCCCGGGGCGACGCCCGTGGCGTCGGGCTCGCCGGCGGCGGACGCCAAAACAGAGGCGACGCCGGCCGCGGAAGACGCGACGGCCGAGGACGCGACCGCGGACGAGTGATGGAGACCCCGCAGGTCCTCCGGGCCGAACGGCTGTCGAAGAGCTACGGCGGGCGCGCGGTGGTGAACGGGGTCAGCATCCACGTTCGAAGCGGCGAGGTGGTGGGGCTTCTCGGCCCGAACGGCGCCGGCAAGACGACGACCTTCTACATGATCGTCGGGCTCACGCGTCCCGACGGCGGCCAGGTGTTCCTCGGCTCGGACGACGTGACCCAGCTCCCGATGTACCAGCGCGCGCGGCTCGGCATCAGCTATCTGCCGCAAGAGCCGTCGATCTTCCGGAAGCTGACGGTCGAAGAGAACATCCTCTCGATCCTCGAGACGCTCGATCAGCCGGCGGAGGTTCGCCGCGAGCGTCTCGACCGCTTGCTCGAGGAGCTCTCGATCTCGCACCTCCGGAAGAGCAAGGCGTACGCGCTCTCCGGAGGGGAGCGGCGGCGGCTGGAGATCACGCGCGCGCTCGTGATCGAGCCCACGTTCATGCTTCTCGACGAGCCGTTCGCCGGCATCGACCCGCTCGCCGTGCTCGACATCCAGAACATCGTCGGGCAGCTCAAAGACCTCGGGATCGGCGTCCTCATCACCGATCACAACGTCCGCGAAACCTTGGGAATCTGCGACCGGGCGTATATCTTGAACGCGGGTGAGGTGCTGGAGGAGGGTGGTCCCGAGCAGATCGCGCAGAGCAAGCGCGCCCGGGAGATCTATCTCGGGGACAAGTTCCGGTTGTAGAATCGCGGTTTCCGATGGCTCTCGAAACGAAGCTCTACCAGAAGATGACGCAGCAGCTGGTGATGACACCCCAGCTGCGGCAGGCCATCAAGATCCTCCAGGTTTCGCGTACCGAGCTCGAAACGCTGATCGACGAAGAGCTCACGCAGAACCCCGTGCTCGAAGACGGCGTCGAGGGGAAAGACAACGGCGACACGCCGGCGGCCAACGTGGATCCCCAGTTCGACGGTGTCATGGCAACCACCACGGATGGCGCGACGCCGGAAGCTGCCGCGACCGAGACGCCGCGCGATCTCAACGAGATCGACTGGAAGGATTACTGGGATAACCACGAGAACGAGTTCCACTCGCTCCGCGCTGCCGAGGCCGAGAGCGAGGACGATGACCGGCGCCCCTCGTTCGAGAACGTCCTGACGCGGACGCCGGAGCTCGCTGAGCACCTCCGCTGGCAGCTCCACCTCTCCGATCTCTCTTCGCGCCAGCAGGAGATCGGCGAGATCATCATCGGCAACCTCGACGTCGAGGGTTACCTCGACACCAACGTCGAGGAGATCGCGAACGTTGCGTCGGTCTCGCCCGACGAGGTCGCGACGGTTCTGCGGAGGCTCCAGGAGTTCGACCCGCCGGGGGTCTGCGCGCGTGACCTGCGGGAGTGCCTGCTCATCCAGCTCGTGCAGCTCGGCGCCGCCGATTCGCTCGCGGCACGCATCGTGCGCGATCACCTGCCGACGCTCGAGAGCCGCCGTTTCGAGAAGCTCGCGCGCGATCTCGCGACCACCGTCGAGGTCGTCGTCGACGCTTCCAAGGTGATCGCCTCGCTCGAGCCGAAACCGGGGCGGAACTTCGGGGACGGCGAGATCCGTTACGTCGTGCCGGACGTGTTCATCACCAAGATCGGCGACGAATACGTGATCACGCTGAACGACGACGGTCTGCCGCGGCTCCGACTCTCCTATTCGTATCGTCGCATGCTCGAAGGGAACCCCGGCGCCGACGTGAAGAACTACCTCGCCGAGAAGAAGCGCGCGGCCGAGTGGCTGATCAAGAGCATCCAGCAGCGCCAGCGGACGATGTTCCTGGTCACTCAGAGCATCGTGAAGTTCCAGCGGGAGTTCTTCGAGCGCGGCGTTTCCGGCCTCCGCCCGCTGGTCCTCCGGGACGTCGCGAGCGACATCGGCATGCACGAGTCGACCGTGAGCCGTGCGACCTCCAACAAGTACGTTCACACCCCGCAGGGGACGTTCGAGCTCAAGTTCTTTTTCACCTCGAGCCTCCGCGGCGGGTCGGGCGAGGACGTCTCGGCCGAGAGCGTGAAGCAGCGGATCCGCGAGCTCATCGACAAGGAAGACGCCAAGCACCCGCTCTCCGACCAGTCGATCGCCGAAACCCTCGGCCGCGAGCAGGTCGACATCGCCCGCCGAACGGTTGCGAAGTATCGCGAGATGATGGGGATTTTGCCATCTTCGAGGCGGAAGAGCCCGTTCTGAGACCCGCGGAAGCGGGAAGAGGCGACACATGAAGGTGATGGTGACGTTTCGTCATGTGCGCTCGACGGATGCCTTGAGGCAGTACGCCGAGGAGAAGATCGCGCGGCTCGAACGATATCTTCACCGTCCGATGGAGGCTCACGTCATCCTCGAGGTCCTCAAGAAGACCCAGCGAGCCGAAATCAGCCTGCTCGCGAACGGCAAGGCGCTCTTCGGCGAGCAGGAGACGAGCGACCTCTACTCGGCGATCGATCTCGCGCTCGACAAAGTCGAGCGGCAGGTGAAGAAGCTCGCCTCACGAAAGAAGGCGAGAGGAGTGCATTCCGGGCATGCGGGCACGGCGAGCGTGCGGCACCAGGTGCTGGCGCCGGAGCGGAGCGAGTCCGGCGGCCCGCCGAAGGTGATGCGGACACGGCGCGTGCCGGCGAAGCCCATGTCCATCGAAGACGCGATCCTCGAGGTCGAGCGCAACAAGGACGAGTTCATCGTCTTCCGCAATTCCACCACCGAAGGGCTGTCGGTGCTGTACCGGCGCCGCGACGGCAACTACGGGTTGATCGAACCGGACCCCGCCTGAACCTATGAAGATCCTCGACATCCTGCCCCCGAACAGCGTCGTGCCGGACCTCGCCGGCAAGACGAAGCTGGACGTGCTGAACGAGCTCTCCCAGGTCGTGGCACGCGCGCATTCGACGATTCCGCAGGCGAAGCTCGTGGAGGTGCTCCTCGAGCGCGAGAAGCTCGGCAGCACGGCGATCGGAGAAGGCATCGCGATCCCGCACGGCAAGCTCCCGTATTTGGAGGGCGTCGTCGCCGCCTTCGGGCGGAGCCGCGAGGGCGTCGATTTCAACTCGCTCGACGGGGGGCCGACCCGGCTCTTTTTCTTGCTCGTCGCGCCCGAGGATTCCTCCGGCGCCCATCTGAAGGCGCTCGCGCGCGTGTCGCGCCTGCTCCGGAACAAGGAGTTCCGCGACCGTCTGCTGGCCGCGGATGGCGCGGAGGCTCTGTACCAAGCGATTCGGGAAGAAGACGAGAAGTACTGAGCGGCACTCGGTGGCCGGCCTTCCACTGCACATCGTCGTCGTCTCCGGCCTCTCCGGCGCGGGGAAGAGCACGGCGATCCGCGTTCTCGAAGACCTCGGCTTCTTCTGCATCGACAATCTTCCCGCGGTCCTGATCCCGCGCTTTCTCGAGCTCTGCGAGGGCGTCGGCCAGGAGATCCGGCGGATCGCGCTCGGCATCGACTTGCGCGAGCGTTCGTTCTTCGCCGGCTTGCTGACGACGATCGAGCAAGTCCGCGCGCACGGGCATCGTCTCGAAGTTCTCTTCCTCGACGCGTCGGACGAGATCCTCATGCGGCGGTTCAACGAAACGCGCCGGCCCCATCCGCTCGCCCTCGGTGGCTCGGCGGGCGACGGCATTCGGCGCGAGCGGGATCTCCTGCGCGGGCTTCGCGAAGTCTCCGACCGCATCCTCGACACGTCGTCTTGGAACGTGCACGAGCTCCGCGGAGAGCTCGGGCGAGCCTACACCGAGCCGGCCTCGCCGAGCGGGCTCTCGGTGTTCCTCGTCTCGTTCGGCTTCAAGTTCGGCCTACCGCCCGACGCGGACATGGTGTTCGACGTCCGCTGCCTGCCGAATCCGTTCTTCGTGGACGAGCTTCGCCCGCTCTCGGGCCTGGATCCGCCGGTCGTGCGCTATCTCTTCGATGCTCCGGAAGCGATCGCCTTTCTGCAGCACGCCCGATCGCTGGTCGACTTTCTGCTCCCTCTCTACGAACGCGAAGGGAAGACCTACTTCACGCTCGCGGTCGGTTGCACGGGCGGACGGCACCGCTCCGTGGCGATCGCCGAGCGCCTGGCGGCGGACCTGCGCGACAAGAAAGTCCGCGTTCAGACGCGCCACCGGGACGTCGAGCGATGAGCGCCGGCGCCCGGGCCTCGTTCGTGATTCAGAACCGGCTCGGCCTCCACGCGCGGGCGGCCGCCCTGTTCGTCCAGGTCGCCTCCGGGTTTCAGTCTGCGGTCACGGTGCAGAAAGACGGCGAGACGGTGGACGGCAAGAGCATCATGGGATTGATGATGCTCGCGGCCGGAAAAGGCTCCACGATTGAGGTCGAAACCAAGGGCGACGACGCGGAATCGTGCCTCCAGGCGCTCGCCGAGCTCGTGCAGGCCAGGTTCCGCGAGGCCGACTGAGCCGGATTCGCGGTTGCGTCGCCCCCGACGTTCGGCTACCTAGGCCCGATTTCCTAACAGTCTGCCAGGGGAGGATCCAATGCTCCTGAAGAATTTCTTCTTCACCTCGGAATCGGTTTCCGAGGGACATCCCGACAAGATGTGCGACCAGATTTCGGACGCCATCCTGGACGCGATCCTCGCTCAGGATCCGCGGAGCCGGGTGGCCTGTGAGTCCCTGACGAAGACTGGCATGGTCGTCGTCGCCGGCGAGATCACGACGAATGCGCTCGTCTCGTACTCCGACGTCGTGCGCGAGGCCGTCCGGAGCATCGGATACACCTCCTCCGACATGGGCTTCGACGCCGACACCTGCGCGGTCATGATCGCGATCGACCGGCAGTCGCCCGACATCGCCATGGGCGTCGACTCCAAGGTCGACAAGGAGCAGGGCGCCGGCGATCAGGGCATGATGTTCGGCTTCGCCTGCGACGAGACGCCCGAGCTGATGCCGATGCCGATCCAGATGGCGCAGGAGCTCATGAAGCATCTCGCGAGCGTGCGGAAGGCGGGCAAGCATCCCTACCTCCGTCCGGATGCGAAGTCTCAGGTCACCGTCGAATACCGCGAGGGCAAGCCGGTGCGCGTCGACTCGGTCGTGATCTCGACGCAGCACTCGCCCGACGTCAGCCAAGAGACGCTCCGCGACGTCGTGATCGAGGAAGTGATCAAGAAGATCATCCCCGCGCAGTTTCTCGACCGGAACACGAAGTTCCACGTGAACCCGACGGGGCGGTTCGTCACCGGCGGCCCGAAGGGCGACTGCGGGCTCACCGGCCGGAAGATCATCGTCGACACCTACGGCGGCTACGGCCGCCACGGCGGCGGCGCGTTCTCCGGCAAGGATCCGTCGAAGGTCGATCGCAGCGCGGCGTACATGGCCCGCTACGTGGCGAAGAACGTCGTCGCTGCCGGGCTCGCCAAGAAGTGCGAGGTTCAAGTCGCTTACGCGATCGGCGTCGCGAAGCCGCTCTCGGTGCTCGTCGATTCATTCGGCACCGGCGTGATCCCGGACGACAAGATCGCCGAGCTCGTGCACGAGCATTTCGATCTCCGCCCGGCGGGCATCATCGAGTCGCTCGATCTCCTGCGGCCGATCTACCGGAAGACCGCGTCGTACGGCCACTTCGGCCGCAAACCGGAAAACGGCCTCTTTCCGTGGGAGAACACGGACAAGGCCGAGGCGCTCCGCAAGGAAGGCTGGTAGACCGCCTCCGCCTCTTCGTTCTCGACCGTCGAAGAAAAAAAGGGCCGGCCCCGCGAGGGAGCCGGCCCTTTCTGTTTCGGGTGGTGAGCGAGCCGCTCAGCCGTCGTAGTAGAGCGCGAACTCGTACGGATGCGGACGGAGCCGCATCGCGTTCGACCTCGTTCGTCGATCTTGTACTCGATCCAGGTCTCGATGACGTCCTCGGTGAAGACGTCGCCCTTGAGCAGGAACTCGTGGTCGTTCTTCGAGGTTGTCGAGCGCCTCGTCGAGCGAGCCCGGCATGCGACGGGACGTCCTTCAGCTCCTCGGGCGTGAGCGAGTAGATGTCCTTGTCGAGCGGGTCGCCCGGCGTCGAGCTTCGCTCGATGCCGTCGAGGCCCGCCATCAGCATGGCCGCGAACGCGATGTAGCCGTTGCACGCCGGATCGGGGAAGCGGACCTCGATGCGCTTCGCCTTCGGCGACGGCGAGTACATCGGGATGCGGACCGCCGCCGAGCGGTTGCGCGCGAGTACGCGAGGTTCACCGGCGCCTCGAAGCCCGGCACCAGGCGGCGGTAGCTGTTGGTGGTCGGGTTGGTGAACGCGGCGAGCGCCGGCGCGTGCTTCAGGATGCCGCCGATGTAGTGCATCGCCAGCTCGCTCATGCCGCCGTAGCCGTCGCCGGCGAAGAGCGGCTTCTCGCCCTTCCAGATCGACTGGTGGATGTGCATGCCGCGAGCCGTTGTCGCCGAAGATCGGCTTCGGCATGAACGTCGCCGTCTTGCCGTGCTCGGCGCGCGACGTTCTTGACGATGTACTTGTACCACATGAGCGCGTCGGCCATCTTGACGAGCGGCAGGAAGCGCATGTCGATCTCGGCCTGGCCGGCGGTCGCCACCTCGTGGTGCTGCTTCTCGACGCGGATGCCGACCTTCTCCATCGTCACGCACCATCTCGGTGCGGATGTCCTGCTGCGTGTCGGTCGGCGGGACCGGGAAGTAGCCTTCCTTGTAGCGCGGCTTGTAGCCGAGGTTCGGGCCTTCTCGGTCGCGGCCGGTGTTCCAGTGCGCCTTCGATCGAGTCGACGTGGTAGAAGCCGCTCGTGCTGGTTCTGGTCGTAGCGGACGTCGTCGAAGATGAAGAACTCGGGCTCGGGCCCGAAGTACGCGACGTCGCCGATGCCGGTCGACTTCAGGTACGCCTCGGCCTTGCGCGCGATGTTGCGCGGGTCGCGGCGAGTACTCTTCCTTGGTGATCGGGTCGACGATGTTGCAGATCAGCGGACAGCGTCGGATGCGCTCGATGAACGGATCCATCACGGCCGTCGTCGGATCCGGCATGACCAGCATGTCGGAGGCGTTGATCGGCTGCCAGCCGCGGATCGACGAGCCGTCGAAGCCGAGCCGTCCTCGAAGAGCTCCTCGCTCGAACTCGCTCATCGGGATCGTGAAGTGCTGCCAGTGCCGAGGAAGTCGATGAACTTGAAGTCGACGGCACACCGCCTTGTTCTCCTTCGCGAACTTGATGCGCGTCCTTCGGTACTCATGCGGCTCCTGCTCCCTCCTGTCTGCGAGTCGTTGGCTGACCGGCGAGACGGTTCGCTGTCGGTGCTCAGATCGCGTCGCTCGCCGCGCTCGCCGGTGCGGATGCGGACGACCTCGTCGATCGGCATGACGAAGATCTTGCCGTCGCCGATGCGGCCGGTCTTCGCCGCCTTCTCGATCGCCTCGACGACGTTGCGCGACCTGCTCGTCGCGCACGATGATCTCGAGCTTCACCTTCGGCAGGAAGTCGACGACGTACTCGGCGCCGCGGTAGAGCTCGGTGTGGCCCTTCTGCCGGCCGAAGCCCTTCACCTCGCTCACGGTGATGCCCTGGATGCCGATCGCGGAGAGCGCTTCCTTCACCTCGTCGAGCTTGAACGGCTTGATGATCGCTTCGACCTTCTTCATCCGAGACTCCTCAGGTTCGAGCGGCGAGAGACGTGCGGTCCTTCGCGGAGCGAACGCCACGCCATATGCCAAAGCGAATCGGGTTGCAAAGACAGGTACGCCGCCTCCACGTCGGCGATCCGAGCGGTGCAAATGCAACCGTCATGCCCCGAATCGGACCGCGATCGCTCGCTGTTTCCCGTCGCTTTCGTTGCCGAAAACGCGGGCAGCGATGCCTTTTTGAGCACGCGCGCTAGTCCCGAGAGCGGAACTTCGGCTCGGTGCCGTCGCGCAGCCGGAGGATGTTCTCGCGGTGCTTGGCGACGATCAAGACCGCGATCGCGACTGCGGCGGCGATCGCGGGGTGACGGATAGCCGAGCCAGGCGACGGCGAGGGGCGCCGTCAGCACCGCGACGATCGAAGCGAGCGAAACGATCCGTGAGAGCGCGAACGTCGCCGCGAAGGCACCGAGAGGAATCGGCGTCGCCGCCGGCGCGAGCGCGAGGAGCACGCCGAGGCCCGTCGCGACGCCTTTGCCGCCGCGCAATCCGAGGAAGACGGAAAAAACGTGTCCGGCGATGGCCGCGACGGCCGCGGCCGCGACGATCGCGTCGGATGCCCCGACCCAGCGCGCGAGAACGACCGGGAGCGCCCCCTTCGCCGCGTCGCCGACGAGCGTGAGCACGCCGAGCCGCTTGCCCGCGGTGCGCGCGACGTTCGTCGCACCGATGTTCCCGCTGCCCGTCCGGCGGACGTCGATGCCGGCTCGTCGGGCGAGAAGCACGCCGGTCGGGATCGAGCCCGCCAGATACGCGATCGGCACGAGGGCCAGATCGAGCATCGTCTCAGAAACGCAACCGGCCGCGTTGCGAACGCGTCCGGCGACGCGCGAATCCCGCGCCGAAGATCCACCCGACGATCAGGAAGAACACCGCGACGCCGGCCGTCCGCAGGTTCGAGGTCTCCGACGGCGTCGACGAGATCTCGACCGGGCCTCGCGTCGGCAAGGTGATGCCCGGCGATGCGGGGGCTTCGCCGACTTCGGGACCGACCTCGGAACGGAGACGCGCGACCTCTGCCTTCAGGCTCGCGAGCTCCGCCTCCCAGTCGTCGACGTCCGAGGAAGCCGGGGCGGCGGGCGCTTCCGCCTCGAGCTCGCCCGAAGGAGCGACTTCGACGGCGGGAGCCGATGGCTCTGCCGGCGCGGAGGCCGCTTCATCCGCCGGCTGCGCCGGTGCCGGTGCCGAATCCTCGGTCGGCGTCGCCGCGAACGTGAGATAGCCGCCGTAGATGTAGCCGGAGCGGCCGTCTGCGGTCTGGACGCGGTGCCAGTTCCCGACCTGCGCGGTCGTGGTGACCGCCTCGCCCTCGGCGACGAAGCCGTTCGGTGCGTACGAGGTGCCCGGGCCGCTTCGCAGGTAGATGCGGGAGACGCCGGAGACCGTCGCCGTTCCGGCGCGGCTCGGCGGAACGATGGCCAGAAACGCGAGCGCGGCGAGTATGAGGATCAGGCGAGAGACGGACATTCGGACGTGATCCGGGAAAGAAAAATCGGGGTGAGAGGATTTGAACCTCCGACTTCACGGTCCCGAACCGTGCGCTCTACCAAGCTGAGCTACACCCCGAGCAATGAGTCGGCCTTACTAACACAGGGGTCCAACAGGGTAAACACGAGGTCCGCGCCTACCCCAGGCCGGATCGCTCGAGGCGCACCGCGAAAAAACCGTCGAGGCCGTGGAGATCGGGCGCCGTTCGCAGCGCGCCGTCGACCACCAGCTCGCGGGCGCTCTCCGGCAGCGTCCGTGACGGCTCGACCGACGTCCACTCCGGGTGCGACGAGAGGAACGAGCGAATCACCTCCTCGTTTTCGCAACGAAGCAGGCTGCACGTCGCGTAGACGAGCGCGCCGCCGGGACGAACGACCGTGGCGACGCCCTCGAGGATCGCGAGCTGACGCATAGCGAACTCGCCGACGTCTTCTTCGCGAAGACGCCAGCGGATCTCGGGATGAGATCGCAGCGTGCCCGTTCCGGAGCAGGGGGCGTCGACAAGCGCAGCGTCGAACGCTGCGGCGGCGAACGGCGGTCGCGTGGCATCGGCCACGGCGACACCGGGCGCTCGGATCGCACGTGCGGTGAGATCGCGGATCCGCCGAAGCCCGGCACGATGGAGGTCGACGGCGAAGACGTGCACGCGCTCGCCGCCGAGCTCGACGAGCTCGCTCGCCTTCCCGCCGGGGGCTGCGCACGCGTCGAGCCAGCGCGTGCCGTCCTCGGGAGACAGAAGAAACGGAACGAGCTGCGATGCTTCGCCCTGCGCGATCGCCTCGCCGAGCCCCGCGGCCGGGAAGCCGCCGGCGACGTCGACGGCGAGCGGCGAGTAACGGCCGGGGACCACGCGAGTGCCGCTCGCCTCGAGCTCGCGAACCAGCGAGTCGCGCCCGTCAGCGCGAACCGACGCACGGAGAGTGAACGGCGCGGCCTCGTTGTTCGCACGAAGGAGATTCTCTGTGCGCTCGACGCCGAGCTCCTCGATCCAGCGACGGACGAGCCAATCCGGATGCGACCAGCGGAGGGCAAGCTCCTCGGTGCTCGTCCCGGCGGGTGGCGCCGGCGCGCCCTCACGGACGGCGCGGCGAAGCACGGCGTTGACGAGAGGCGCGGCGGCGCGGCGCTTCTCCTTGACGAGCTCGACCGAGGTATCGACCGCCGCGAACGCGGGAATCCGATCCGAGAAGAAGAGCTGGAAGAGCCCGAGGCGCAGCGCGACGCGCACCTCGGGCTCGAGCCGCGCGCTCGGCTGCTTCGCCCATCGATCCATGATCCAGTCGAGACGTCGGCGCCAGGCGAGGTTGCCGTAGACGAGGCGTGTGGCGAGCGCTCGATCCTCCGCGCCGAGTTGGGTGCGTGCGAGCGCTCGGCCGAGAAGCGCGTCGGCGAATGCGTCCGACGTCTCCACTCGGAGAAGGATGTCGAACGCGAGACGGCGCGTCTCGAGACCTTCGCGGGCCACGCGTCCCCTTCAGCCGAGTCGTTCGCCCGCGTGCAGGGCGCCGCCCGCGAGGAACTCGCGTGCGGCCAGTCGGCGCTTGCCTTCGAGCTGAAGCTCGAGGAGCGCGAGCGCGCCGCACCCCGTGGCGACGGCGAGCTCCGAGCCTTCGGCGCGAACGATCGTGCCAGGCGGCTCCTTCGTTTCGTCGGTGCGAACGGCGGCGCGATGGACCTTGAGGAGCCGCGCGCCGGCAGCCGTGAACGTGCCCGGCCAGGGCGTGAACGCCCGGACGGAGCGCTCGATCTCGACGGCGGGCTTCGTCCAGTCGATCTTGCCTTCCTCTTTGCGGACGAGCGGGGCGAGCGTCGCTTCCTCGTCGCGCTGCGGAATCGGCGTGACCGCGCCGCGTACGACGCCGTCGAGCATCGTGACGAGGGCAGCGGCGCCGATCTCGGAGAGCCGCTTGCCGAGAGACTCGGCCGTGTCGTCAGGCGAGATCGCCGTGTCGTGCATCGCGAGGATGTCTCCGGCGTCCATCCGTTCGTTCATCTGCATGATCGTGATTCCGGTCACGGATTCGCCGGCGAGGATCGCGCGCTGGATCGGCGCCGCGCCACGATACTTCGGCAGCAGCGAGCCATGAACGTTGATCGCGCCGAAGCGCGGCACCTCGAGGAGCGCCTTCGGCAAGATCTTCCCGTAGGCGGCCACCGCGATCGCATCGGGTGCGAGCGCGCGGATCCGGTCGAGGAACGATGGCTCGCGAACCTTCTCGGGTTGCGCGACCTGGATGCCGAGGCTCTTCGCGAGCTCCGCCGTCGGCGGCACCTGGACGCGCTGCCCGCGACCCGAAGGGCGATCGGGCTGCGCGACGACGAGCGCGACGGAATGCTTCGCCTCGACGAGCGCGCGCAACGAGGGAACGGCGAACTCGGGTGTGCCGAAGAAGACGATCGTCATGGGACGACCGGGCTAGGAGCTAGATGTGGACGGCAGGGGGTCGGCTCGCGGCTTCTTCGAGCGTGCCGTCCTTCTCCATCTTCTTGAGCTTGCGGCGATAGAGATCGCGCTTCAGGCGGCTGATCCGGTCGATGAAGAGCTTGCCGTCGAGATGATCGATCTCGTGCTGCAAGCAGACGGCGAGCAGCCCCTCGGCTTCGAGGCGGACCTCCTTCTGATCCGGCGTGTACGCCCGAAGGAGAATGCGAGCGGCACGCGTCACTTCCGCCGAATAGTCGACGACGCTGAGGCACCCTTCTTCCCAGACGATCGAACCTTCTCTCTCGATGATCTCCGGGTTCACGAGCTGGAGGAGCCCACGGCCCTTGCGTTCCTTTTTCTCTTCGGGTGAGTCGCAGTCGACGACGATGATTCGCTCCGACACGCCGACTTGCGGAGCGGCGAGACCCACGCCGGGCGCGCTGTACATCGTCTCGGCCATGTCCTCGAGCAGCGCGACGCGATCGCCGTCGAGCGAGCGAACCGGCTCGGCGACGAGCTTCAGGATACCGTCCGGGAACTTGTGAATCGTCCGCTTCACGGAGCCGTCGAGAGTAGCCGCTCGGCGGGCCAAATCAAAGCATGGCGTACGGGTCGACATCGACCGCGATCCGCACGCCCGCGCGCCGAGCGCGCTCGGCCGATTCCCGAAGGCTCGGCTGCACTGCCTCTCGGAGGTCGCGCACGTCGGCCGCCTTGAAGAGGAGGTGCCAGCGATACCGGCCGCGCAAGCGCTCGAGCGGCGCTGGGGCGGGGCCGAGGATGCGGGCGCGGCCGCCGCCGGTCGCGACTCTCGTTCCGGCGCTTCGCGTCGGCCGCGAGCTCGCGCGCGGCGGCCTCGACCCGTCCGGCGTCTGCGCCGTCGAAACGCACGACGGCGAGCTTCCGAGAACGGCGGATAGCCGAGCGCATCGCGATAGCCGGAGCTCCTCGGCGACGAACGATTCGAAGTCGTGCGTGAGCGCGTGTCGAATCGCGTAGTGATCCGGGCGGCGTGTCTGGATGAGCACCCGGCCGGGCTGGTCGCCGCGTCCGGCGCGCCCGGCGACCTGCGTGAGCAGCTGGAACGTGCGCTCGGCCGCGCGGAAGTCCGGAAGGTTGAGCGACGGATCGGCGTTGCACCACGCCGACGAAGGTGACGCCGGGAACGTCGTGGCCCTTGGCGACCATCTGCGTGCCGATGAGGACGTCGATCCGCGCCGGCGCGCCAGTCGCGCAGGAGCTCCGCCGATGCGCGCCTTTGCGGCGGACGGTGTCGCGATCCATGCGACGCGACGCGCGCCGCCGGGAAGAGGCGCGCGATGGCGGCCTCGACTTGCTCGGTGCCGACGCCGAAGTCGCGCGAGCGACGGGCCGCGTGCACTGCGGACAGAGATCGCGCGCCGGCGCGCCGTAGTCGCAGTGGTGGCAGCGCGACGCGGCGCGTCGCGCAGGTGGAACGTGAGTGCCACGCTGCAATTCGGGCAGCCGAGCACGTCGCCGCAGACGCGGCATTGGAGGTAGCTGCGCGAATCCGCGGCGGTTGAGGAAGAGGAGCGTCTGCCCGCCGCGCGCGAGGTTCGCGCTGCATCGCCTCGAGCGAAGCGGCGGCGAGAAGATCGGCGGGTCGCCGCATCGGCGGCTCGGCTGCGGAGGTCGACCGGCCTCGACCGGCGGCAGCGGCCTGCGCTCGATGCGTCTCGGGGAGCTCGAGCGCAGCCGAGTGAGCGGCCGTCGCGCGGCGTTGTGATGGCTCTCCATCGACGGGGTCGCCGAGCCGAGGACGGCCGGACACGCCCGCGATCGCGTGGCGCGCACGATCGCGAGGTCGCGCGCGTTGTAGCGCAGGCCGTCCTCCTGCTTGTAGGCGCCGTCGTGCTCCTCGTCGACGACGACGAGGCCGAGATCCGGCACCGGCGCGAAGACCGCCGAGCGCGACGCCGACCGCGACCCGCGCCTCGCCGCCGCGCGAGGCGCCGCCACTCGTCGCAGCGCTCGCCTGGCGCGAAAGCCCGCTGTGGAGCACCGCGACGGCGTCGCCGAAGCGCGCGCAGACGCGCTCGACGAGCTCGTGAGTGAGCGCGATCTCCGGCACGAGCAACAGGACCGAGCGGCCGGCTCGAGCGTGCGCGCCGCGGATTGAAGATACACCTCCGTCTTGCCGCTGCCGGTGACGCCTTGGAGCAGAAAGGCCTCGAAGCGCTGGTTCTCGACCGCCGTGGAGATCGTCGCGATCGCCGCCGCCTGCGCGGGCGTGGCGGCGAATGGGCCGCTCGCCTGCGGATCCCCGGCGATCGTCTCGCGATAGACCTCGCGTGCCTCGAGCCGCGCGATTCCGGCGCGCACCAGCGCCGCGAGAGGCCCTCGTCGGTCACCGAGCTCCGAAAGCGCGACGCCGGCGCTACCCGCGGCACGGAGAAGCACGAGCAGCGCGTGCTGTCCGCGGGCGCGCTTCTCCAGTCGTGCCTGCTCGTCGCCTTCCGGCTCTCGCGCGAGAACGGCCCAGCGTTCCCGCTTGATCGCGGCGGGGGCGCGAGCCGCTTCCTCCTCGATCGCGATCCACCCGTCGGCGGCGAGGGAGCGCAGCGCCTCGTAAAAGGCCGAGGAGGGCAGCGAGCGACCGAGCGCGGACGTGCGCATCGATCGCGCGGACGACAGACGACGAAGGATCTCCCGCTCGGTCTTCCCGAGCCCGTTCGCCGACGACACGGCGCCCGCGTCTCGAGCGAGACGCACTCGGCGCCGACTCTCCGCGCGTAACCCGGCGAGAACGGCGGTCGTCAGCACCTCGGCAAGCGTCGTCTGGTAATAGGACGCGGCGAAGGTGCAAAGCTCGAGGAGATCGGGCGAGAGAAGCGGCGTCTCGTCGAGCCGATCGAGGATCGCCTTGACGCCGCTCACGGGAGGTCGCTCGTCGGGCCCGAGAAGGATTCCGGTGACCTGGCGCCGCCCGAGCGGGACGAGGACACGCATGCCGGGAAGGAGACGACCGTCGAGAGATTCGGGAATCCCGTAGGAGAGGATCTCTCGACCCGGAATCGGAGGCAGCACAGCGACGCGTGCGAATCCGCCCGGGAAGCGGGCCTCCTTGTCGGCGCTCACGAGACGCACATATAACGCTCGCCATGCCTCGACGAAGTGGTCGCGTCCGCGCCGCGGTGTTGGCCTCGCTGTTCTTCGTCGCGACGCTCGGCGCGTGCTCGACCGCGCGGAGGAGCGATCCTCGCGCGGCGATGTCCGCCTCCGAGGAGGCCGAAGCCATCGAGGACGAGATCCTTTCGCCTCCTTACGGCGACGAGGAAGGGTTGGGAGCCGAGACCGCGGAAGAGAAAGCGGGTGGCGCGATGGTCGCCACGCTCTTCGTCGGCGTGATCCTCGCGCTCGCGGCGGTGCCGTTCCTTCTCTTCGGCCCGCTCGGGTTGCTCTAGCCGATCGCCACGCGCGGCTTCGGCCACAATCGGTACGGGATCCGCGCCACGTCGGCGTCGTGGACTTCGGCCGCGGCGCGCCCGTGAGCGCGGAGCACGAGAGCGGGCTCTTCTCTCGATCCGGGCTCGTAGACGCGAACCAGGCAGTCGCCGACCTGGGTGTTCCAACATTCCGAGCGCCGATAGTCGGTTGCCGTGTACACGAACCCGTGAACGTCCGCGGGGTCGACGCGGACGTCGGCGACGACTCGCGCGTGACCCGCGACTCCCTCGAACCGCCAGAAGCCGAGGCCGGAGGTCGCGCGATTGAGCAGGCTGCGAAGCCCGCTGCAGAGGAGAGTCCGGTCCTTCGTGTACAAGTTCACGAAGGTAGCCGTGACGCCCGCCGGGCCGCGCGCGGAAAGCAATTCGAGCACGGCCCGATCGTCTTCCTCGAAGTCGCAGCAATGTCCCCAGATCCATCGTGGCGACTGAGCGACCCCCCAATGATGGGCCTGATGCCCGATCGCGCGAGCGATCTCGATGCGCCGGCCGTCAATCGTGACGGCGCCACGGAGTTCGATTCGGGGATTCGGCACGGTGACGGAATTGCGCGCTTCGGTCACGCGACGGAGACGTTCGCCGAAATAGAAATGGGGATCGCCGGACGGCTCGTATTCGAGCGTCCACTCGACGTGGTGGCCGTCCGCGGAGAAGCCGCCGGATACTCGGCCTTCCTCGAGCGCGGCGTTGCCGATTCGAACCCGAAATTCCCCCGGGACGACGCTCACCGAATCGCGCGGAAAGGCGCGCTTCAGCGCGACACTACGCGCTCGATCGCGGCGATCGGTGAACGCGAACCACAAAGTTCCGCCGGCGGCCGGCTCGTCATCGAGCGGATTCAGGAGCGTGTAGCGAATCCAGAAGCCGTCACCCGATGCGGAGTCGTTGAAGATGAAATACCAGACCTCGTAGAAGCGTCTGGACGTTCCGTCGAAGCGGACGCGGTTCGGCACGCGCCTCGTCCCGGCCCCGAGCTCAGTGGAAAAGCGTCGCGGGGCTCTTCGTGGGGACGCGCTCGAGCTCGGCCTCGACTCGCCGCGCGATCTCGACGAAGGTGAGGCTCTGCGGATGATCGGGCTCGGCCACGATCAACGGAATTCCACGATCTCCACCCTCGCGGATCTCGCGCACGAGGGGGAGCGAGCCGAGAAGCGGAATGCCGAGGTCACGTGCCATCGCCTGCGCGCCGCCGTGACCGAAGATCTCGTCCGTTCGACCGCACTTCCGACAGACATGCACGGCCATGTTGTCGATGACGCCGAGCACCGGGACGTTGACCTCGCGGAACATCGTCACGCCGCGCTTCACGTCGAGAAGCGCGACGTCCTGCGGCGTCGTCACGATCACGCCGCCGGAGAGCGGCACCTGCTGACAAATCGTGAGCTGTGCGTCGCCAGTGCCGGGGGGCAGATCGAGAACGAGATAGTCGAGATCCCCCCAGAGGACGTTCCGAACGAACTCGACGAGCAGCTTGGTGATCATCGGGCCGCGCCAGATGATCGGCTTCGCGTCGTCTACGAAGAGGCCCATCGAGATGACGCGCATGCCGTAGCGCACGATCGGCTCGATCCGCTTTTCCTCGTCCGCGCGCGGGCGTTCGCGGATCCCGAGCATGGTCGGAATGCTTGGGCCGTAGACGTCCGCGTCGAGGAGGCCCACCTCGCGCCCGAGACGCTGAAACGCCAGGGCGAGGTTCGTCGCGACGGTGGACTTGCCGACGCCGCCCTTGCCGCTGGCGACGGCGATGATCCGCTTGACGTTGCCGACCTTGGGCTTCGGCCGCATCGCCGCGAGCCCGCCCTTCGGCGGCTCCTCGACGACGAACTCCAAGGTTCCGACATCGACGTCCCGAAGCGCCTCACGAATCCGCTCCTGGATGTCGCCGAGAACCTCCGGTCGATCGCTGGTCGGAACGAGCGTGATCGTCGTGCCGCGTCCGCCGATCTCGACGTCTTTCACGAGGCCGAACGAAACGATGTCACGGCTGAAGCCCGGGTACGGGACCGCCCGCAGTTTTTCGAGAACTTCTTGCGGCGTCGGCATGAACGCCACCCGTAGCGTCTCGGCAGCGCCCCTTCAAGGGACGGTGCCGTGAGCGCTCAGCGAGCGGGGGCCGCGTCGGTCGCTTCGTAGGTGCGACCGTGTGAACGCTCGACCGGCAGCCGGACGACGAACACCGCGCCGCCACCCTTGCGGTCTTCTACGGTGATCGTGCCTTCGTGGAGCGTCGCGATCTTGTGACAGATGTAGAGGCCGATCCCGAGCCCGTGAGTCTTCGTCGTGAAGAACGGGTCGAAAACCTTCGAACGGATCTCGGGAGGCAAGCCGGGCCCTTCGTCTTCGACGCGGATCGTGATCTCCGAGGCCGGCGTGACGATGTGTTGGAGGAGAACGCGGATCTCGCCGCCGACGGGGCTCGCTTGCACGGCGTTCTTCAACAGATTGATCAGCAGCTGCTTCATGCCCTCGGCGTCGAGCGAGAGCCGCGGAACTTCGTCGAATTCGGTCCGGATCCGAATTCTCTTCTTGGCGATCTGGTCGTCGAGGTAGCCGAGCGCGCGAACGATGAGCTCGGAGAGCGGCTCCGGCGGCTGAGGCAGCCGCTCGGAGAACGCGTATCGCGTGAGCTCCTGAACGAGGATCACGATCTTGTCGAGATCCTCGCGACACGTCTTCAGGAACTCGCCACTGAAGGCAGGGTCGTCCATTCGGTGGGGCAAGAGATCGAGAAACGTCTTCAAGGACGTCAATCGATTGTTGATGTTGTGCGCCAGTCCGGAAGCCAGAATGCCGAGCGACGCAAGCTTCTCCGACTGTCGCAGCTGCGCCTCTAGACGCTCTCTGTCACGGCGAAGATTCTGGCGCTCCAGGGCTTCCCGAACGAGAAGCGGGAGGACGTCCAAATAGCCTTCCTGCTTCTGAAGGAAATCCTCGGCTCCGAGCTTCATCGCTTGGACCGCGAGGCCGACCGAATCGGCGGTCGTGACGAAGAGAACCGGGGTGTTGTTGCCGGCCGCCCGAAGCCGGCGCATGAATTCGAGGCCGTCGATATCGGGCAGACGATAGTCGAGCAAAATCAGGTCAGTTTGCCCGGCACTGAGCTCGGCGAAACCCGCTTCGCCACTCGGCGCCCAAACGACCTCGGCGCTGAAATTCCGCTCCTTGAGCTCATCGGTAATGAGCTCGGCATGGCGTCGGTTGTCTTCGATGACGAGTATGCGCGTATGCCGATCCCCCCGGGCGGCGCTGGCGCTAACGCCACGAATCGCTTGACTTTACGCCTCGCCTGGCGGCGAAATATTGTCCGAACGGTCCGGGGAATTCAACCGGAAAGAAGGTCGGGGGGGCGGCGGTGCGGGTATTCAGGGGCGATCTTTGGTGATGCGGCGGGTGATGATCACCGGAATGGGGTGCGTCACCCCCTACGGAGCAGGTGTCGATGCTTATTGGAGCGCCCTCATTGCGGGCCGCTCGGCGATCACGCCGCTCACCGCGTTCGATCCCGCGCCCTATGCGACGCGGATCGCGGGACAGATCCACGATTTTCGCGCTCGCGACTACATGCCGCAGCGGGAGATCACCGGCACCGCGCGAGTCGTCCAGCTCGGGATCGCCGCCGCGCGGATGGCCGTCGAGGAAGCGAAGCTCCCCATCCTGCGCTCCGACCCGACGCGTATCGGAGTCTTCGTCGGATCCTCGGTCGGCACGTTCGAGTACGCCGCGGAGAACCACGCGGTATTCCTCGAGAAAGGGATCCGCAGAGTCCATCCACTTTTCCCGGCGCAGTCGTATAGCGGCGTGGTGGCGACTCAGATCGCCATCACCTTCGAAACGCGCGGCCCAGCGCTTTGCGTGTCGACCGCATGCAACTCGTCGACTGACGCGATCGGTCTCGCGTGGATGTACATTCGTTCCGGGGTCATCGATCGAGCCATCGTGGGCGGCACCGAAGCCCCGCTCACTCCTCTCTTATTTGCAGCGTTCGACCGGCTGGGCGTGATGTCGCGCGAAAACGAAAAGCCGGAGCTCGCCTCGAGGCCCTTCGCCCGCGACCGGGACGGATTCGTCATGGCCGAGGGCGCAGCGATGCTCGTGCTAGAGGCCGAGGACACTGCGCGAGAGCGCGGCGCGGCAATGCTCTCGGAAGTGGCCGGCTATGGAGCCACCTCCGATGGGTTCCATCAGTTTTCACCGAATCCCGCTGGGGACGATGCAGCGCGAGCCATCCGGCTCGCTCTCGAGGCTGCCGACCTACGGATCTCCGACGTCGACTACGTCAATGCCCATGCGATCGGATCGCGACCAAACGACCCGATCGAGGCTGAGATCCTCAAGCAAGTCTTCGGCGAAGGGATCCTCGGGATTCCCGTCAGTGCGCCGAAATCCATGACGGGGCACACGATGGGGGCAGCCGGTGCGTTGGAAACGGTCGCCTGTGTTCGCGCGCTTTCGACCTCGACGATTCCACCCACGATTAATGTCGATTCCGACGATCACGAGATCGGTCTCGATCTCGTGCCAGCGAAGGCAAGGACCTTGAAGGCCGATGTCGCGCTTTCAACGACATTCGGATTTGGTTCCAGGAACGGAGTTCTAGTTGTACGTCGAAGAGCAAGCGACGCCAGAGTCGGTTCTTAAGTCTGGTCCGTCGCATTATCACCTACGAGCTCGAGATTCCGGCCGATGACTTCGACGACAACGCCTCACTCCGCCGGCAATACGAACTCGATTCGGTCGCGGCTATAAATATCCTCTTCGCGCTCGAACAGGCCCTCGATATCCAGATCGACACTGCCGAGATCGCCCGAGTCGATTCGGCACTGCAGATTCGTGATTTCCTTCTAAGCCTCGTTAAGCGCTAGTCGGCCCGATGCTAGGGCGCACTTCGATCGCGGCCGGCGGGTGGCTTCTCGAAAAGTATCTCTCCAGAGCCGCACGCTCGCGGCCCATAGAGTGGTACGCACCGTCTGGCGGCAACTTGGTACGCAGCCGTCTCGATACTATCATCTCGTATGTTGAAGGACTCTCTCAGTATCGGCCGATACTGTATCCGTTTTGGAATGCGCATTCACTTCTGATCCTTGCCTCTTACATGGCCAACCCAGAACTGCACGGCCCCCTTCGGCAGGTCCAAGCCGTCGCGGACGACAGTGTGGGAGGACGACTTACTCAATCATTGCTTCGTCGAGCAGGCCTTCGCCTCCGATTGATTCGCCACGTAGTCCAAGCCGAACGTCTCTCGGACATTGCCGGTATCCTAACCGACAGGCCTGACATCGCCATCGCAATCGACAGCCACGGGCCCTACAAGCTGGTCGGTGCTCCGATTGCGAGGCTGGCGCGTTCCTTAGGAGCAACGGTCGTACCCATCTCGGCAGTGGCGCATCGTGACGTCAGGATATTTCGTGAGATTGGGATGTCCGTCCCGCTGCCAACCGCGCGGATCGCGGTCGCGCTCGACGCTCCGATCGATTGTCGCGCGCTTACACTCACCGAGGTCCGGGAGCGAATCGCTCGCAGTCTGAGCATGCGTCGACATCCGGCTTGGAGAGACATCGCAATGAGCGTCGACGATTCTCTCACGCCTGACAACTACCAACAAAGGCGGCAGAAATACGTCAGTGGCCTCATCATTCGTCTCGTCGTTTGCGTGGTGTTTATTTTTGTCTTTCTTGCAACGGCATATCTTGCCGAGCCGGGCTCCGAGCGCCATTTCACCTCGGCCATCGTGACGCTCGCCTTGCTTGCGGTCGTCAACATCCCGCTGTGGATGATCGGCCGCCGGTGGGATTTTCCCCTATCGCACTTTTACGTTCATTGGCTGTTCGATCTAACAGCAGTAACCATCGTTTTGCATTTCCTGGGAGGAGTAGAGCTTCCGTACGGATCGGTCGGGTACATGATCATGATCCTGACGTCGGCTGTCTTCCTCTCGGCCAAGGCGTCTTTCGTTGTCGCAACAGGATCACTGTGTTTTTTCGATGGACTAGTCCTTGCCGAGAACTTTGGGCTACTCCCCCACTATTCGCAAATTTGGCAGCATGAATACAGTCTTGCCGTAGATGTGTTCGTGATCCTCGCGACCGATGTCTTCTTCTATCTGTTCGCGTACCTGGCGGGTTCCCTGTCAGAACAGCTAAAGGCAACCTCGTTGGAGCTGGCTCGGGCCCGAGACACTCTAGAAATTACAATCAAGAACTTGAGCAGAAAGTCAGTGATCGCACGCGAACTCTGGAGCAGCGAAATCGAGAGATCGAGGAGTTTATCCATGTTGCGACTCACGACCTTCGGAACATCGCGGTCGCGTCATCTGAGATCGCTCGTCGACTGTTGGCCGTAGAAAACGAACGACTCTCAACTCGGGGACGGCGATACGCCGAGGAGCTACTTGAAGACGGCCGAATGATGAATCGTATGCTGGCTGCGCTTTTGGCGCTGTTCAAGGTCGACCACGGTACAACGACGCCCGAGTCGTTGCAAACCGCGACAGTTGTAGATGAGGTTTTGAAGTCCTATGCGACGGAACTCGAAGAACGAGATGCTGAAGTCAACGTCGGCTCTCTTCCTCTGCTTACGGTAGACAAGGAGCATTTTAGGCACGTTGTGGGGAATTTTATTGACAATGCAATAAAATATTCTGCTCATGGTCGTCCGCTGCGGATTGATATCAGTTCCGTGGAACATCCGAAGGAGTACATTTTTACGATCGCTGACAATGGAATTGGGATAGCAATCGATCAGACAACTCGAATCTTCGACTCTATCACCGAACTCCGCAGGCAATCGCGTTGACGCGGCCAGAGGCGGGCTACGGCGTCGGACTGGCCATGATAAAGAGAATTATCGAGCGTTGGGGAGGCCGAGTCTGGGTCGAGTCAGTCGTCGACGAGGGATCCCAATTCCATTTTTCTTGTCCGAAGACTTCATTGCAGACCATGGCGTCGTAGAGGCGAAGGGAGGCGACGATGGACGTCGCAACGGGGACCCCGAGCCAAGTCTTTGCGATAGGTATGTGGTTTCGGGTGGTATGCGCTGCGGTGTTTCTGGTGCTGCTTGTTGCGTGCCAAGCCGCCGGGCTGTCCTTCAGCAGTGGGGATCTGCGGGTCACTTATGTATGCTTGGCTCTGTTGGTCCTGCTCAATGGCGTTTATTGGGCAATAGGATTGGGCTCGGGGTTTGACCTTCGGCAGTTCTATGGGCATTGGGCCATGGATCTAGCGTTGATTTCTGGGGCAGTGTGGGGCTTGGGCAATGCTGGCATAGTTGGTGCGATTCCTGCTTTCGCGTTGATCATCGTCACCTCCGCAACATTCATATCGCAGGTGGCGGCTTTCGCCGTGGCATCAGGAGCGGCGATAGCATTCGTGCTGCTCGTGCGAACAGGGTCGCTGACGTTTGCGGGTGGGAGGGTAACTGCGGCCGACGCAGCAAGCAGCGAATTGTTTTTAGCCGGGAATGGAGTCTTCTTTTTCTATTTGTTTGCGTTCTTGGCTGGGACACTGGCGACGGCCCTTAGTAAGGCGAATTCTCAGCTCAGGCTGCAGAATGACGAGTTGGCAGGAAAGAACAGGGCACTCGACGAACTCCAGCGGGAGATGGAGTTTCAAACCACCGCGCTAACACACGATATTAGGGGCCCGGTCGCGGCGGCGGCCTCAGCGATCGGTCTGTTGCGATCAGCTGGAGATGTCGAAAAGGGCGATGATCTGCTCACGATGGCGCTCGAGAATCTCGAGCGCGCTGATGCGATGATAGATGATCTTCGCGAGGTCCGGCTGGTAAACGCGGCGCAGCTGCTGCGGGGGAACGTCGATCTCGGGGAGCTGTGCATGGGGCTCAAGAAGGAGCTTGAGGTTGAACTCGAGGCAGGTCGAATCCGGCTTCGAATTCCTCCCGCGAATGCGGAGGTAGTTGGAGATGAGAAAGGTCTCCGGATGGTGCTTCGGAATCTACTCAGCAACGCGGTTCGATACGTGCCCAGAGATGGGTCGGGAATCATCAGCGTTAGAACTTCCGAGCGCGCGAACGGATGGGAGATTGAAGTCGCGGACAACGGCCCCGGCATCCCAACCGAATACAGGACGGAGGTATTCAAGTCCTTTCGGAAGCTACCTGGGGACACCGCATCGAGAGGGATGGGGCTTGGATTGTCGATCGCAAAGCGCGTGATCGAGCGACACGGGGGCACGATCTCGCTGGGAAGCAGCGCATTTGGTGGGGCCGCCTTTGAATGTTCCTGCCACGTTAGATTTAGCCCCGTGGCCGATGCTGACGCGGCGTGATAACCACTCGGGGGATGGAGTCCGGGTACGTCTCGGAGATCTTCTGCTCCTTCCAAGGTGAGGGTGTCTTCGCCGGGAGGAAGCACGTTTTTCTCCGGATGGCTGGCTGCAATCTCCGCTGTCGATATTGCGATACGCCGGAAAGCCTCGTTCGGACGAAGACTTGTCGAGTCCACGGGGTGACGGGCCGCGAGGAAGGTTCGATCGCGAACCCGCTCGAGCCCACGCAGGCTCGTGAGCTGCTTTCGGAGATCGTCGCCGGGGAACCGGGCGTCCACGCGCTCGCGATCACGGGTGGGGAGCCGCTCGTCCAAGCCGGTTTTCTCTGCGAGTTGTTGAAGAACGCTCGTCTCGGTCTGCCGGTCTTGCTCGAGACAAACGGGGTCTTCGGCGAACGGGTCGAGTCTCTCCTCTCGTGGATCGACATCGTCAGCATGGATGTGAAGTTACCCTCGAATTCCGGTGAGGCTCCGCAGTGGGACGAGCACGCGGACTTCTTGCGGCGCAGTCGGTCGAAGTCGATCTACGTAAAGGTGCCCGTGGACGAGCCGACTCCCGACGATGAGCTCGAGCGCGCAGCCGAGCTCGTTGCGGCCGTCGACCGAAGGATCCCGTTCTTCATTCAGCCGATCCTGAAGCCGTCCGCGGAATTGGAAGTCACGCCGATTCGTCTCCGCCAGTTCTACGACGTGGCGACACGACACCTCGACGACGTCCGCGTCCTTCCGCAAGCGCATCGCTTCCTCGGAATTGCTTGAAGCAGCCGTGACGACCGCCGCGGCAGATCGTCGCACCAAGCTCCGCCGGCTGGCGGAAGAGGACTACGACCTCCTCATCGTCGGCGGGGGCATCAACGGCGCCGGCATCGCGCGCGAGGCGGCGCTCCGGGGCCTCCGCACGGCGATGGTGGAGAAGGGGGACTTTGCGAGCGGCACGAGCAGTCGCTCGTCCAAGCTCATTCACGGCGGCGTGCGCTATCTCGAGACGGGAGACGTCGCGCTGGTTCTCGAATCCAGCCGCGAGCGCGACTTGTTGCGAAGGCGTCTCGCCCCACACCTGGTACGGCCGCTTCCGTTCGTCTTCCCGGTCTATCGAAACGGGCCTGTCGGCGTCTGGAAGCTTCGCGCCGGCATGATCGCGTACGATCTCCTGGCGACCTTCCGAAACATCGATCGCCATCGGATGTATTCGGCGGCGCGCCTCGCGGAGGTCGAGCCCGCACTGCGCCAAGAAGGTCTCCGCGGCGGCGCGCTCTACTACGACTGCTGGACGGACGACGCTCGTCTGGTTCTCGAGACCGTTCTCGCTGCGGAGATTGCGGGCGCCGTCTGCCTGAACTACGTCGCCGTCGAGAGCTTCGAAAAGCACGAAGGACGCCTTTGCGGCGCGGTGATCCGCGACCTCGAGGGAGAAGGCGAGACGAGGGTTCGCGCTCTCACGATCGTGAACGCGACGGGCCCCTGGCTCGATCGCATTCGAGCGCTCGACGACTCTGGTGCCGCCCCTACCCTGCGACCGACGAAGGGCGTCCACATCGTCGTCCCCCGCGATCGCCTTGGAAACCGCAATGCGATCGTCCTCAACGCGGTTCGCGACGGCCGCGTCCTCTTCGCGATACCGTGGGAGGACTCGGCGATTGTCGGCACGACCGACACCGACTTCACGGGCTCGCCGGACGACGTCGAGGCGGAGGCCGAGGACGTCGACTATCTGCTCGAAACCGCGAACCATTACTTTCCCGCCGCCCGTCTCACCGCGAGCGACGTGAAGTCAACCTTTGCGGGATTGCGGCCGCTCGTCTCGAGCGAGCCGGGGGACACCCCTTCCGAGGTGTCGCGGGAAGAGGCCATCTTCGAAAGCCGGTCCGGTCTGCTCTCGATCGGCGGTGGAAAGCTCACCACGTATCGTCGCGTAGCGATCAAGGTCGTCGATCGGATCGCGGATCGGTTGCGCCGCGAGCACGACATCATCGCTCGCGATCACTCCGGCACGGATCGCGAGCCTCTGCCGGGCGGTCACCTCGTCGACCTCGAGCGCTTCGTCCGCGAGCTCGAGCAGCAGGGCGCGGCGAACGATGGCGCGGTCGCGCGGATCGCTCGCCGCTACGGCTCCCGCGCCAAGGATTTTCTCGAGCGGGTTCGGGGCCTCGCGCGATGGCAAGAGCCGCTCGCGCCGAAGACCGAACACGTTCGCGGCGAAGCGTGGTACGCCGCCGCGACGGAGCAAGCGCGGCGCCTCGAAGACGTCTTGCGCAGGCGCACCGGCGTCTCGCTCCGCACGGACGACCGCGGCGCCTCGTCGGCCGAGCCCGCTTCGCGGGCGATGGGAGACGCGCTCGGCTGGGACGAGCGCGAGCGCAGCGAGCGTGTCCGCGAGTATCTCGAAAGCATCGACGAGCGCTGGCGTGCCGAGCCTCGAGAGAGAAAGAAGGCGTGAGCGAAGCCGATGCGAGCGAGCTCCGGCGATTCACTCGGGGCGTCGCGGAATTCAACGCAGGGCATTTCTACGAAGCGCACGAAACCTGGGAGAGCATCTGGGTGGAGGTGGTCGGTGAGCAGCGGCCCGGCCTACAGGCGTTGGTTCAAGTGGCGGCCGGTTGCCACAAAGCGGAGATCGGCGTTCCCGGCGGCGCGCGGAAGCTCTGGACATCGGCCCTTCGGATTCTCGAAGGAGAGAGCGACGGCGCGTGGGGCATAGACGTGGTGAAGCTCCGCTCCGATCTCCGCCGCGCGCTCGACGAACCGTCGGCCGGATCGTTCCAGATCGAGGCGCACGGTCGATGACACGCGGAACCGTACCCAGGAGGGAATCGCGCGAGGCGCGCACCAGGCGCGCGGAGCGGATCGTCCAAGGGCTCGCGGCGACATATCCCGATGCCGATTGCGAGCTCGACTACGGCTCGCCGTTTCAGCTTCTGATCGCGACGATTCTCTCCGCGCAATGCACCGATGTGATGGTCAATCAGGTCACGCCGGCCTTGTTCGACGAATACCCGGACGCGGCTTCACTCTCACGGGCGCCGCAGCGAAAAGTCGAGAAGATGATCCGCCGCACGGGCTTCTTCAGCCAAAAGGCGACCGCGATCCGCGAAGCGGCGAAGGCGATCGTTCGCGACCACGGCGGCGAGGTCCCCAAAGAAATGGACGCGCTCACCGCGTTGAAGGGCGTTGGCCGCAAGACCGCCAGCGTCGTTCTCGGGACTGCATTCGGCATTCCGGCAGTCTTCGTCGACACGCACGTCACCCGCCTGACCAATCGGCTCGGTCTCACCCGTCAGCCGACTCCGGAGAAGATCGAGCAGGACATTCGCGCTCTCCTGCCACAGGAGCAGTGGGTCGCATTCTGTCACCGCCTGATCCACCACGGGCGACGGATCTGTCACGCCAGACGGCCGAAATGCGACGCCTGTCCGCTGGCAGACTTGTGCCCGCAAATCGGCGTCTGAAAGACGCCAACCGCCGGACCTTAATGCGATTTCGGACGGCGCAGAGCGACTGAGAATGACTCGGTCCGCCCCGCTTCCATCGTTCCAGAATGATACGTCCTTCGAAAAAATGCATTGACATTCAAGAAGATACGGCGATACGTTCCGCGCGGCGGGTAGAGGGGAGGGGTGACAGATATGCTCACTCTGATCGACCGCAAGGAGCTGGACGACATCATCGTCGACTACGGCCTGGGCAAACTGGTCCAGAGCGACGGCTTCGCGCGGAATTCAGTCAACACTCACTATCTTCTCAATACGTCGAAGGGGAAATTTCTCCTCAAGATCGACGAGGTGAAGAGCGAGCTCGAGGTCAAGCGTGAGATCGACCTCCTGCTCTTCCTGAAGAAGCACGGGTTTCCGTGCCCGCAGCCGATCGCCGATCGTAAGGGCCGGCACTATCGCGAGTTCGGCGGCCGGTGCGTCTCCCTCTACAAGCACGTTCCCGGTGAGCTGATTCCCCCGGACGAGGTTGGTCTCGCGCAGCTCGAGAACATCGGCCGCGTGATGGCGGATCTGCACCTCATCGGCAAAGGCTACAAGAAGGGCATCGACAACCGCTTCAGCTTCGAGCGGGTGTACGAGCTCTACCGCGATGTTCGCGAGAAGCTCCCGACGTACTTCCGCCGCATCATGCGTACGCTCGACGAGGAGATCGACTATCTCCGCTTCTATCTCGAGGGGAAGCTGCCGAAGGGAATCATCCACGGCGATCTCTTCAGCGACAACGTGCTCCTCAAAGGCGAGAAGGTCGTCGGCATCCTGGATTTCGAAGCGGCATGCCGCGGCAAGTTCGTCTTCGATCTCGCGACGGCGGTGAATGCCCTGTGCTTCGTCGAAGGCGAGTATCAGCTCCGGCGGTTCGAAGCGTTCATCGCCGGCTACGAATCCCTCCGCACGCTGTCGCTCGCGGAATGGGATGCATTCCCGAACGAGCTTCGCTTCTCCGCGCTCCGCTTCACCGTCAGTCGCTTGAAGGACCTCGTGCTTCGTCCCGAGGATGATCGCTTCCGCGCGAGCCGCGACTTCCAGGAGTTCTACGACCGCCTGCGCATTCTTCGGCGCGAGGAAGACGGCGGCATGGAAGGACTCCTGATGGCGATGGCGACCGGCTACGACTACCGGAAGTATCAGAAGGTGAAAGCGGTCGAGAAGAAGGGCAAGTAGCCTCCGCCTCTCTTGTCCCGTCGGCGCGCTTCGCTATACCGACCCGGTGAAGAGCCGAAGGAAACCGCGCGCCCGGTCGAAGGTGAAGCGGACCGCTCCGTTGCTCGTCCGTAGGCCGAGCGCGATCGAGCCTCACGTTCGCGAGATCCTTCAGTTGCTCGGCGAGGATCCCCGTCGCGAGGGCCTCGCGAAGACGCCGGCACGAGTCGCGCGCGCATACGACTTCCTCACGAAGGGCTATGCGCAAGATCCACGCGAAGTCATCAACGGTGCTCTGTTCGTCGAGGAGTACTCGGAGATGATCGTCTGCCGCGACATCGATTTCTTCTCGCTCTGCGAGCACCACCTGCTGCCGTTCTTCGGCCGCGCGACGGTCGCGTACATTCCGAAGCATCACATCATCGGCATCAGCAAGCTCGCGCGGCTGGTCGAGGTTTTCGCGCGCCGCCTACAAGTGCAGGAGCGACTGACGACGCAGGTCGCCGTCACGTTGATGGAGGAGCTCGATCCGCTCGGGGTCGGTGTCGTCCTCAAGGCCGAGCACCTCTGCATGCGCATGCGCGGCGTCGAGAAGCAGAACTCGACCGTCGTGACGAGCGCGATGCTCGGCGCCTTCCGTGCCAATCACGAGACGCGTCAGGAGTTCATGACGCTGCTCGGGAACGGCAAGTAGCCGCCGTAGCGGCTACCGTCTTCGCGCGATCGTCACGCCGTCGGCGAGCGGCAGCATCACCATGTCGACGCGCTCGTCGGCGAGGATGCGGTCGTTCACCTTACGAATCGCGAGCGTCTCGGCCGAAGTGTCGTTCGGATTCGCGACGCGGCCGCCCCACAGGACGTTGTCGAACAGGATGAGCCCATTCGGACGCACGCGGTTCACGAGCTCTTCGTAGTACGCGAGGTAATTGACCTTGTCCGCGTCGACGAAGGCGAAGTCGAAGCGATCGCCCGGCGGGAGCGAGCGGATCGTTTCGAGCGCGGGCGCGATCCGGAGCTCGATGCGGTCCGCGACCCCCGCTTCCTGCCAGTAGCGTCGCGCGATCCCCGTCCATTCCTCACTGACGTCGCAGCAGAGGAGCCGGCCTTCGGGGCCGACACCGCGTGCGATCGCGATCGAGCTCATTCCCGTGAACGTGCCGATCTCGATCGCTCGCCGCGCGCCGATCGCGCGAACGAGAATCTCCATGAACGTCGCCTGCTCGACGGCCACCTGCATCTGAGCGATCCCGCCGAGCGCCTCCGTCTCTCGCTCCAGGCGCTCGAGGATCGGGTCGCGCCGAACGCCGTGCTCGACGAGATAGTGATGAGTTTCTTCGGTGAGCTTGGTGAACTTGTCGCGTGCCATCTCAGACCAAAGCCTCGACGCTTGCGGCGAGGCGTGACCTAGCGGTGCCGGCGGCGATTCGTGACGACGGCATCGCTAGAACTTCGACCAGATCGTCTCCGGGCTCGGCGGCAGATCCTCGACGACGACGTCGAATTGCTCGAGGAGCTTTCCTTCGGCCTGACGGAGCGCCGCGAGCGACACGTTGTAGTCGATCAACGCCTTGATCTCGGCCGCCCGCACGGTGGTGAGCTTCTCCTGAAAGTCGAGGATGTCTTTCGTCGTCGCGAGGCCGACGTCGTAACGCTTCTTCTGCTGCTCGAGGTTCTCGGTCGCGAGCTCGCGCGCGAGGCGCGTGGCGGTGATTCGCTTCGAGTTCGACTGAACGTCGCCGATCGTCTGCCGCACTTGTAGCGTGACGTCGGAAAGCAACTGCCGGTACCCGAGCTCGGCGCGCCGCAGATCGATCTGGCTCTGCGCGAACTCGTTCTCGGCGACCGTGTTCCCGATCGGGAACGAAAGCGTCAGGCCGGCGGAATACGTGTTGTAGTCGTCGCTCGAGAGACGATCGAGCGCCTTCGCATAGTCACCCGTGAACGGCGTGATGCGAGTCTCGCCGGTCCGGAAGTCCTGCTGAGGCACGCCGCGGCCGGAGAGACCATTCAGCCCGTAGCTCGCCTGCAAATCGAGGCTCGGCAGGAGATTGTTCCGCTGGAGACGGCCGACGAGCTTCCGATTCTGAATGTCGTAGCGCGCGCGGATGAGCTCCGGGCGCGACCCGACCGCGTGCTCTAGAATCTCCATTTCGTTCGTCTCGACCGGACGGACCTCGGGGCTGTCGGTCGGCTCGATCGGTCGCGGCAGGAAGCTCGCGCCGGGGTTTCGTTGCAAAAGAAGTCGTAGCCGCTCGAGCGCCACGGAGAGCGCGTTCGTCGCGACGATCACGCGTTCTTCGCGCGTCGCCGATTCGGCGGCGGCTTCCTTGACGGCGATCGGTGGCAGCACGCCCGCGCGTACGCGCGCGTCGTTTTCCTTCTCGAGATTGCGCGCAAGGCGGAGCCCGTCGTCCTCGGCCTTCAGATTCTCTCGCGCATTGACGACGCCCCAGTACGCTTCGACGACCTGCCGGATCAGTGCCGAAACCTTCGTCTGGTAGTCGTAGTACGCAGCCCCCGAGCTTGCCTCCGCGGAGCGAACCAGAAGCACGGTTAGTCCGGGGCCGAAGTTCCGGAGAAGCGGCTGCGTGACCGAGAACGTGAGCTCCGGCTTGTACTGCGGCCGCAAGCCGAGGAACGTCGAATTCTGCTCGAGCTCGTTGGACGCGAAGTCCACAGACAATCGCGCGCCCGTGCGAATGAGCTTCTCGATCGTGGCGCCGTAGTCCTCGTTCCGAGTGCGAACGATCTGCGCGCCGGCGAGGGCGCTGCCGGTCGGTACGACGTCGCGCTGGAGCTTGCCGAAGAGCGTGAACGAAGGATCGAAGGCGCCGTAGGCTCGGCCGATTTCCGCATTGGCGAACAGCGGCCCGAGTCGCTCGACCGCGATCCCCGGGTTGTTCTCGAGCGCCGTGAGGACGGCTTCCCGGAGCGAGAGCCGCTCGACGGTCTCGTCCCGCGAGCGCAAGTGCTCCGCCGATTCGTTCTCCGGAGGGACGTCCTCGCTGATCCACTGGCGCTGCAGCTGCTCGAGCAATGAGGGGATCGGAATCCGCAAATCCGGCTTCGGCGCGTCCTCGGCGACTGCCGTCGAGCCGAATGCCAGCACGCAAGCGAGAAGAGGGGCGAGACGCTTCATCGGGCGAATCTCCTGGCGTTGGGGGGAAACGCGCCGGACAGGCTTAGGGACGCCGGTTCGGCAAGTCAACGCGCCGAATCCGCGGATTGTCACCCCGGACCCGTTTCAATATCTTCGGTCGGCCGACGGGGGGCCGGCGAGGTATCGTCGCGTGGGAGTGAGCGGGAATCGTTGGGATCGACGTCGCCGGGGCCTTCTCTGGATCCTCGTCGTTCTGCATTCGCTCGCGTTCGCGACCGACGTTGGAGCGCAGCCGCCGTCCGGATCGATCGAGCGTGAGCTCGGGTTTCTCGAGGCCGAAGACGTCGCCAAGATCCCCGTCACGGTGGCCTCGCGCGGCCCGGCGATCCCGGCCGGGCAGGCGCCCGCCGTCGTCGACGTCATCACCTCCGAGGAGATCCGGACCTCCGGGGCGCGCACCTTGGCCGAGCTCCTCGAGCAGAGAGTCGGCATCGACGTCGCGATCAATCGAGTCGTCCCTCGCGGGCTCAACACCGCGCCCTCGCAGGGTCTCGCGCTCTACAACAACCGCACGCTCCTTCTGATCGACGGCCGGCCGACTAACGGAGTGTTCTTCGGCGAGTTTCTGCCCGGGCGCGAGTTCCCTCTCGAGCACATCGCGCGCATCGAGATCATTCGCGGTCCGGGCTCGTCCCTCTACGGCACGAACGCGCTCGCCGGCGTCGTCAACATCGTCACCAAGGACGCCGCCGACTCCGCCGGGGTCACCGCGATCGGGCAGGGCGGCACGCAGTCGACGCGCCGCTTCGACCTTCTCGGCGGCTACGGCGGACCGCGGTTGAACGGCAACTTCTTCTTCCATCACTTCGGCACCGGCGGTGCGAACGATCTCAATCGCAACGACAACCTCCGCACGCTCTATGCCTTCGGGCGAAGCACGGTCGGGCCGGTGACGTTGGAAGCGGAAGCGATGAGCTTCTCGCAGGAGATGCCCGGCACCGACGACAATCCGACGCCGGGAGATCGCATCAACCGCGAGCGCTACTCGATCGGCGCGAGCTTGCTGCACCCGCTCGGGGATGAGTTCCAGCTCGCCGCGCGGGCCTACGCGAACTTACACCAGACGCGTTTCCTCGTGGTCGCGAGCGACATCGACCGGCGGAAATACGACGAGCACCGCTTCGGGCAGGAGCTGTCACTCAACTATCGCCCGACGAATTGGCTCGCGATCACCTTCGGCGGCGAAATCCGCGAGGAAGGCGGTGAGGTTGGTCCCCTCGGCTGCGTGCGCGAGGAATCCGGCGGCCTCGTCTCCGATCCGAACGGCTGCAACCTCGACCAGAACGTCTACGCTCTCTACCTCGAGGATCAGATCGGGCTCCCGTGGAACCTGACACTCAGCGCGGGCGTTCGATGGGACAAGGTCACGATCACCGACGACGATCGGTGGAGCCCGCGCGTGAATCTCCTTTGGCGCCCGAGCGACGCGACTTCCGTCAAGGTCGGTTACGGAGAGGCTTTCCGCGCGCCGAGCTTCTTCGAGCTGCGCGGCGCGCAGCGGATCGGCGCGACCTCCGTCGTCGTCGGCAATCCGAATCTCGGTCCGGAAGTCGTCCGCACGGTCGACGGCGAGATCACGCATCGCTTCTCGCGCGCGATCAACGCGCGGCTCGGCGGGTTCTACACCCGCGGCAGCGACCTCATCACGCAGCAGACCGACTTGCAGCTGATCGGCTTGGACCTCGATCTCCTCGGGCTTCTCTTCGGCGATCCGCTGTTCACCCCGATCCTCCAGCGACGCTTCAGCTTCATCAACAGCGACAGCGTCACCGTCACCGGCGTCGAGGCGGCGGTCGGCGGAGTGCTCGGTCTCCCGATCCCGGGCGAGCTCTCCTACGGCGTCAACTACACGTTCCAGGAGACGAACAACGAGACGATTCGCGACACGGATCTGCCGTTCGCGCCGAAGAACAAGGTCAACGTCATCCTCGACTACCGCCCGCTCGCGGAGCTGTCTCTCTACTGGCACACGCGATGGCTCGATCGGCAGTACGCGAGCGCCGGCAACGAAGACCCAATCCCGAGCTACGTCGATCACAATCTGAATCTCGTCTATCGGCTGACGCGCGAGATCGAGGGATCGCTCGGCATCTACAATGTCACGGACGACGATCACCACGAGCAAACGGGCGTGCCACGTGACGGACGCACGTTTCTCGCGTCGATCTCATATCGCTTCCGTCCGGCGCCGCCGCTGCCCGATCTCCGCCCGTCGACACCCGTGGAGCCGGCGGGACTCGCGCGCGCGCGCGCCGCCGTCGAGGAAGCGCGTGCGGCCGGCGCGGAGGACCTCGCGCTGCGTGCCTACAAGGAAGCCGTCGCGCATCTCCAGATCGCCGACGAGTTCTATCGGCGCGGCGAAGAGGAAGCGCGAGTCCTCGGCGCGGCCGAGCTCGCGCGGGGGTCGGCCGAAGCCGCGCTCGAGGAGATCCTGCGGCGGCCGCCGCCCGCGCCGACGCCGTGGCCGACCGCGGTTCCGCCGCCTTCACCCGTGCCGACGGCGAAGCGATTGCCTCCAGCGGCGAAGCGGACTCCGCAGGCCGAAGTCACGCCCGGCGTCGAGACGACTCCGGAGATCGAGCCGACCGAGGCTCCCCCGACACCGCTCCCGACCGCGACGCCGACGCTTCCGCCGCCGGCGACTCCGACTCCGACGATCGACGTGCGAGCCTCGCGCGTCCTCCTGCTGCAGAGCGACGGCATGGTCGGCATCTATCGCGAGACGGCGACGGCCTTCGTCGGCTCGCTGCCGGTGCGCGCGGAGCTCCACGACCTTCAGGGTGATCGCAACCGCGGCGCGGCCGTCCTCGCGGCCGAAGCGGCGAACGCGGATCTCGTCGTCGCCGTCGGATCGCTCGCAGCAACCCTCGCTCGCGAAGCCGTCGTCGACCGCCCTGTCCTCTTCTGCGGCGTCCTGAATCCCGAGCGGTACGCGCTGTCAGCGCCGAACGTCGCGGGGGTTCGCTTCGAAGTCTCCGCCGCCACCCAGCTCCGGCGCATGAGCCGCGCGCTCCCCGCGGCTCGGCGGATCGGCGTCCTCTACGATCCGGCGAAGTCCGAAACCTTCGTGGCCGAAGCCGAGCGCGCGGCGGCCGGCATCGGGCTCCAGCTCGTCAAGGCGGTCGTGCAGGACCCGCGCGACGTCGCGTTCGTCTTCCGGAGCATCCGCGCCGACGTCGACGTGTTGTGGCTGATCCCCGATTCGACGGTCGTCACGCGGGAGAGCTTCGAGCTCCTGGCGCTCCAGACAGCCGAGGCGAAAATCCCGCTCGTCGCGTTCGCCGAGGCGTTCGCGCGCCAGGGCGCGCTCCTCGCGCTGTATCCCGATCCCGCGGCGGTTGGCGGTCAGTGTGCGACGCTCGCGACGCGGCTCCTTCGCGGCGAGATCACGCCGTCGGACATCGGCGTTCGCGATCCGGATCGCGCCCGGATCGCGGTGAACCGCCGCATCGAGGACCAATTGGCGATCCCGCTGGCGCCGGGCTTGGAGCCCGACGTGGAGATCCGATGAGCGCCCCGAACGACAGCCGCCGGCGCCGACAGCGCTTTGGGCTGCGCTTCAAGTTCCTCGCGTTCGTGAGTGTGACGATCGTCGGCAGCGGGCTCGTCTTCGGTTGGGCGTTCTCGCGACAGTTCGATTCGATGCTCCGCTGGGAGTTCCGCAAGCGCGGCGAGACGCTCGCCCGCGGTCTCGCGACGACCTCCCGACTCGACGTCTGGAGCGGCGACAAGCAGCGGCTCCTTCGTCTCGCATCGGGTGCGCTGGAAGAGCCGGACGTCGTCGCCGCGGCGATCTTCAATGCGAAGGACGAAGTCCAGGCGGCTGCAGAGAAGATCGTGGGTACGCTCGCCGCCGCACCGGCCACGCGCAACGTGAGCGACATCACGGTCGAGATGCGTCGCGTCCGGGGCGGCCACAATGTCCTCTTCTTCCTCGCGCCCGTCCGGTTGCAGCGCGAAGCCGCCGGCGGCTCAGGCGACGGCTTCGAGCTTCTCGAGCCGCGGCGACCGCAACCGAACGAGGCGATCGGCACGGTCGAGGTCGCGCTCGGGCTCGGCGAGGTGGAGCGTCGCATCGTCGAGGTGCAACGCACGACGATGCAGATCACGATCGTCGTCGTCGCGATCGGCATCGTGCTCGTCGTCTTCCTGTCGCGCGTGTTCGTGGCGCCGATCGAGAAGGTCGCTGCGACCGCGCGCGGCATCGCCGCCGGCGATCGCCGGTCGCGCGTGCAGATCGGGAGCCGCGACGAGCTCGGCGAGCTCGCCGACGCATTCAACAGCATGACGAAGACGCTCGAGGATCAGGAGAACGAGCTTCGCGAGATGAACGTCGGCCTCGAGCAGAAGGTGCGCCAGCGCACCGGCGAGCTCGAGCAGAAGCAGCTCGAGCTGCTCACGATCAACGCGGAGCTCGAGCGCGCGAGCCGCCTCAAGTCCGAGTTCCTCGCGAACATGTCGCACGAGCTCCGTACCCCGCTGAACGCGGTGAACGGATTTTCGGAGCTTCTCCTCGAGGAGGTGCAGGGTCCGCTCACACAGAAGCAGCGCCGCTACGTCGACAACATCCTGACGAGCGGCCGCCACCTTCTCCATCTCATCAACGACATCCTCGACCTTTCGAAGATCGAGGCCGGTCGGCTCGAGGTGCGCACGGAAGAGTTCGCGTTTCGCCCCGTGGTCGAGAGCGCAGTCAGCGTCATCCAGCCGCTCGCGCAGAAGAAAGGCCTCGAAATCGCGGTGGAAATCTCGCCCGAGATCGAACGGGTGAGACTCGATCCCGGCAAGACCCGTCAGGTCCTGTACAATCTGATGAGCAACGCGGTGAAGTTCACGGAGACGGGAAGGATCACGGTGAGCGCAGGATTGACCGAGCCGGGCTGGATGGAGCTGGTGGTCGCCGACACGGGCATCGGCATCAGCCCGGACGATCAGCTGCGGATCTTCCGTGAGTTCGAGCAGGTCGACGGCTCCTACACGCGTCGCTACGAGGGCACCGGTCTCGGGCTCGCGCTGACCAAGAAGTTCGTCGAGATGCAAGGCGGGACGATCCGCGTCCTGAGCGAGGTCGGGCGCGGCAGCCGCTTCGTGATCCAGCTTCCGATCGGCGAGCGAACGCCGCCCCCGGCGACGTCATGACGGAGCCCCAGACGAAAGTCCCGAAGGTCCTCGTCGTCGAGGACAACCCGCTGAATTTGGAGCTCGTTCGCGACATTCTCGTCGGCGCCGGCTACGACGTGCTCGAGGCCGCCGACGGGGCTGCGGGCGTCCAGATCGCCCAGCTCGAGAAGCCCGACCTGGTCCTCATGGACCTCCAGCTTCCGGGCCTCGACGGGCTCGAGGCGACCCGGATCCTTCGCGCCGACCCGGCGCTCCGAAAGACGGCGATCGTCGCGCTGACGGCCCACGCCATGCGCGGCGAGGAGGAGCGGGCGTTCGCCGCCGGGTGCGACGGCTTCATCACCAAGCCAATTCGCGTCCGTGAGTTCGCCGGACTTGTCGCAACCTACCTCCGACAGGAAAGATAGGGAGTTGGAGGTTCGCGCGCCGACCCGGACGGGGGCGCGGTGGAAATGCTGCTCGAGTCCCTAGATACCCGTGGCGCGCGGATCCTCGTCGTCGACGACGATCAGGCGAACCTCGAGCTGCTATCCGAGAACCTCGTGACCGAGGGCTACGACGTCGTCGGCGTGCAGAGCGGCGAGGCGGCGCTCGAGCGTCTGACGGTCGGCAATTCGTTCGATCTCGTGCTCCTCGACGTGATGATGCCCGGTCTCGACGGCTACGCGGTCTGCGAGCGCATCAAGCGGGCGGAGCACACGCGCCTGCTGCCCGTCGTGATGGTGACGGCGCTCGACGATCACCAGGACAAGATCCGCGGCATCGAGGCCGGCGCCGACGATTTTCTCCACAAGCCGTTCGACCGCGTCGAGCTCCTGCTACGAACGAAGGCGTGCGTTCGCGCCAAGCGGCTGATCGACGATCTCGAGCAGGCGGAGTCCATCCTGATCGCGCTGAGCAACGCGATCGAAGCGAAGGACGCCTACACGGAGGGCCACGCGGAGCGCGTCGCGCACTACGCGGTGGAGATCGGCAAGCAGCTCGGCCTCGGTGCCGAGTCGCTGCGAAATCTCCGCCTCGGCGGCGTGCTGCACGACATCGGCAAGATCGGTGTGCCCGAGGTGATCCTCAACAAGCCGGGCTCGCTCGACGACGCGGAGTGGCAGGTGATGAAGCGGCATCCCGAGATGGGCGAGCGGATCTGCCGCCCGCTGCAATCGCTCCGTGGCGTGCTGCCGATCATCCGCAGCCACCACGAGCGTCCGGATGGCAGCGGCTACCCGGACGGTCTCCGCGGCGAAGACATTCCGCTCGAGGCTCGCGTCGTCGGCATCGCCGACATCTACGACGCGCTCGCGACGACGCGTTCCTACAAGCGGTCCTTCTCCCGCGAGCGCTGCGTGGAGATCCTTCGCGAGGACGTCGCCAAGAACCGGCTCGACGGACGCGTCGTCGAGGCGTTCGTCGCCTATCTCGCGAATCGCGAAGCGAAGAAGTCGTAGGAGCGTGTCCTGCGGCGTTCCGCCGCGGCGCGTCGATCTTGACTCGACCGCGGCCGCGGGCTATTCGCCGCGATCGGAGCGTGCAACTGGCGCCGTGGGTTCACCACAAGGGAGCGCGCTTCGCCGCCGGCCAATCGGCGGGAGTGAATCGGGGCCGTCCGCCTGGGCCTCCGACGAGAGTCGGTGAGGTGCCAGGCTTTTTTTCGTCCAGAACAGGTCAGTCGGGGGTTCGCTCGTGATCAAGAAATACCTCTTGCCCCCGGGTCCGACGCCCGTGCCGCCCGAGGTCGCCCTCCGGATGGCGCAGCCGATCATCCATCACCGCACGCCGCAGTTCAGCGCGGTTTCGCGGACGTCGCGCGGGGCTGCAGAAGCTCTTCAAGACCGCGCAGGACGTGCTCATGCTCGCGGCGTCGGGCACCGGCGCGATGGAGGCGGCGGTGGTCAACACGCCGTCGCCGGGCGATCGCGTGATCGTTGTGAACGGCGGCAAGTTCGGCGAGCGCTGGGCGAAGATCTGCGCGAGCTACGGGCTCGACGTCGACGGAGCTCAAGGTCGAGTGGGGCCAGGCGGTTCGATCCGAAGCCGTCGCCGCGCGCGCTCCAGAGCATCCCGACGCGAAGGCCGTCCTCGTGCAGGCGAGCGAGACGTCGACGACCGCGCTGCACCCGGTCGAGGAGATCGCGCAAGCTCACGCGAGAGACGCGAGACGCTGCTGGTGGTCGACGGCATCACCGCGGTCGGCGTCTACGACATGCCGATGGACCGCTGGGGCATCGACGTCCTCGTCACCGGCTCGCAGAAGGCGTTGATGCTGCCGCCGGGGCTCGCGTTCATCGCGCTCAGCGAGCGCGCGTGGAAGCGCGCCGACGGCAAGCACCTGCCGACCTTCTATTTCGACCTGAAGCGCGAGCGCGAAGAACCAGCCGACAACACGACCGCGTGGACGCCGGCGATCTCGCTGATCTTCGGGCTGCACGACGGTGCTGCAGCCATGCTCGAGAAGGAAGGTTACGAGAACGTCTTTGCGCGCCACGCGCGCCTCGCGCGGCGACGCGCGCCGCGGTCGAGGCGCTCGGGCTCAAGCTCGCTCGCGCCGAGCGCGCCGAGCCCGGCGACGACCGGCATCTTCGTGCCGGAAGGCGTCGACGGCGGCAAGCTCGTCGAGTACCTGCGCGACAAGGTCGGCATCACGTTCGCCGGCGGGCAGGATCAGCTGAAGGGCAAGATCGTGCCGCGTCGCGCACCTCGGCTACATCGGCGCGTTCGACATCGTCACCGCGATCGCGGCGCTCGAGATGGCGCTCGCGACGTTCGGCGCGCGTGTCGAGTTCGGCACCGGCGTCGGCGCGGCCGAGCAAGATCCTGATGGACGGCATGCCCGCCGCTCTCGGCCGGAAGGATGGCGCGATGACCGTATCGAGTGCTCGTCACCGACACGCTCGACCAGCAGGGCTCGACGTCTTCGAGCGCGACGCCGAGATCGCGCTCGACTAGCAGCCCGGTCATCAAGCCGGACGAGCTGCGCGCGCGTCGATCGGCGACGTACGACGCGCTGGTCATCCGCAGCGGCACGCAAGGTCGACCGCCGAGATCGCTCGAGAGCCGCGGCAAGCTGCGCGTCATCGGCCGCGCCGGCATCGGCGTCGACAACATCGACGTCGCCGGCGGCGACCAAGCGCGGCATCGTCGTGATGAACACGCCCGGCGGCAACAACGTCACCACCGCCGAGCACGCGATCACGCTGATGCTGGCGATGGCGCGTGGACATCCCGCAGGCCGACGCGTCGATCCGCGGCGGCAAGTGGGAGCGCACCAAGTTCACCGGCACCGAGGTCTGCAACAAGACGCTCGGCATCGTCGGCCTCGGCAACATCGGCGCGATCGTCGCCGAGCGCGCGCAGGGCCTGCGCATGCGGGTGATCGCCTACGATCCCGTTCGTCACGCCCGAGGCCGCGGCCGAGCTGCAGGTCGAGCTCGTCTCCGCTCGACGACCTCTACGCGCGCGCCGACTTCATCTCGGTGCACACGCCGCTCACCGCCGAGACGCGCGGCCTCGTCGGTGCCGACGGCGTTCGGCGAAGATGAAGAAGGGCGTGCGGATCGTGAACTGCGCGCGCGGCGGCATCGTCGACGAGGCGGCGCTCGCGGACGCGATCGCTCGCGGCAAGGTCGCGGGCGCCGCGCTCGACGTCTTCGCCGAGGAGCCGCCGCCCAAGGATCATCCGCTGCTCGGTCTCGACGCAAGTGATCGCCACGCCGCACCTCGGCGCCGTCGACCGGACGAGGCCCAGATCAACGTCGCGATCGCGATCGCCGAGCAGATCATCGACTTCCTGTTGCGCGGCGAGGTGCGGAACGCGGTCAACTTGCCGTCGGTCAGCGCCGAGCTGCTCGCCGTGCTGCGCCCGTATCTTCGGCTCGGCGAGAAGCTCGGCAGCTTGCAGGCGCAGCTCGCCCCGGGCGCGCCGACGGAGGTCGCGATCGAGTACGCGCGGCGACGTGGCCGAGCACGACATGAGGCCGCTCACGGCCGCGGTGCTGCACGGCCTGCTCTCGGCCGTGATGGACTCCGTGGTGAACTACGTGAACGCGCCGGTGATCGCGCGCGAGCGCGGCATCCGCATCGTCGAGGCGCGCTCGAGCACGCCGTCGGACTTCCTGAACTCATCACCGTCCGCGTGAAGCGCGCTCAGGGAGCCGCCACGACGATGTCGCGGGCGCGGTGTTCGGCACGAAGACGCTCCGCATCGTCCGCATCAACGACTTCTACATGGAGGCCGTGCCGGAGGGCTACATCCTGATGCTGAACAACCGCGACGTCCCGGGCGTCGTCGGCGCGGTCGGCACGCTGCTCGGCAAGCACGGCATCAACATCGCCGGCATCGAGCTCGGTCGTGACGAAACGGGCATGGCGATCTCGCTCGTCCACGTCGACGAGCCGGTGCCGCACGAAGTGCTGAGCGAGCTCCGCGGGCTGCCCGCGATCGTGTCGGCGCAGCTGTTGAAGCTTTGAACGTCATGGATCCGCGCACGCTCGTCGTCGTCGGCGTCCAGTGGGGCGACGAAGGGAAGGGCAAGTTCGTCGATCTCCTCGCGGCCGACGCCGACGTCGTCGTGCGCTTCCAGGGCGGCAACAACGCCGGTCACACGCTCGTCGTCGACGACGAGAAGACGGTCCTCCATCTCGTGCCGTCCGGCGTGCTGCACCGCGGCAAGATCTGCGTGATCGGCAACGGCGTCGTCGTCGATCCCGCCGTGCTCCTCGAAGAGATCGACGCGCTCCGCGCTCGCGGCCTCATCGCCGATCCGAAGGAGTTGCTCGTCACCGAGCAAGCGCACCTGATCATGCCGTACCACAAGGCGATCGACCTGGCGCGCGAGCGCCTCCGCGGGAAGGGCAAGATCGGCACCACCGGCCGCGGCATCGGACCGACCTACGAGGACAAGATGGCGCGCATCGGAATCCGCGTCGTCGATCTCCTCGACGAAGAGACGTTTCGCGAGAAGCTCGCCGCAAACCTCGAAGAGAAGAATCCGTACATGCGCTCGATCCTCGGCGAGGCGCCGGTCCGATTCGAGGACATCTTCGACGAATACCGCCGCATCGCCGATCGGCTACGCCCACATGTGACGGACACGTCGCTCTATCTCGACGGTGCGATTCGCGCGGGCAAGCGCGTGCTCTTCGAAGGCGCACAGGGGACCATGCTCGACGTCGACCACGGCACGTATCCGTACGTGACGTCTTCCAACTGTGTCGCAGGCGCGGCGGTCGCGGGCAGCGGCGTGCCGGGCGCGCTCATCCGCGCGAGCCTCGGCATCACGAAGGCGTACACGACGCGCGTCGGCGGTGGCCCGTTCCCGACCGAGCTCGAGGACGAGATCGGCGAGCGGCTCCGCCACGACGGCGACGAGTACGGCTCCGTCACCGGGCGTCCACGTCGCTGCGGTTGGTTCGACGCGGTCGTCGTGCGGCACGCGGCCCGACTCTCGGCGCTCGACGGGCTCGCGATCACGAAGCTCGACGTCCTCGGCGGCTTCGATCCCGTGCGGATCTGCGTCGGCTATCGCGTCGACGGCGAGACCGTCGAACACGTGCCGGCGAGCACGCGGCGGCTCTGGAACGCGAAACCGATCTACGAAGAGATGCCCGGCTGGACCGAGGACGTGTCGAAAGCGCGGGCCCTCGACGATCTGCCGAAGAACGCGCGGAGCTATCTCGACCGTCTCAGCGACGTGACGGGCGTGCCGATCTGGATGGTCTCGGTCGGTGCCGGACGCGAGCAGACGATCGTGCTTCGCGACACGTTCGCGCCGGCGCGGTAGCTCTCGGCGTCGGCTAGCGAACGACGATCCAGCCGGAGTTTTCGCGCCGGAGTGACTTCGTGATCCGCGGAAGCGTCCGCTCGACCGGGTTCCCGCGCGGATCCGTCCAGCGGTCGGTGCGGTCGAAGCTCACCGTCGCGGAGTTGCCGTCGACCCGGATCGACGGGTTCGTGCACGAGAGCTTCAGGTTCTGCATCACCGAAAGCGCTTCGCTGAGGCGCTCGGCTTCCGCGGCGGTCTTCAGGTGGCCGAGCGCGAGAAGCTTGCTGGTGTCCTTCCGTTCGAAGGCTCCGCAGTAGGTCGAGATCCAGTCGCGCAGCTCGCTCTCCGCTCCGGCGGGGCGCGACGCGACGACCGGGGCGGGAGTCGGCTTCGGCTTGTTGACGGTGAGGCTCCAGGATTTGTCGATGCTCGCGCCCCAGGGCGCCGATGCTTTCACCGTGACGGTGTACGATCCCGGGCTGGTCGTGCGGAGGCGATAGCGAGATCCGCTTGCGCCGTCTGCGCGCTCGCCGTTGACCATCCACTCGTACCGCAGGCCGTCGACGTCGGCGGGACGAACCGGCGCCTCGAAGTCGATCTGCGAGCCGGCGTCGCGCTCGAAGCGAGACGTACCGGGCGTGGAGCCCGCGAACGCGAGCTCGGGCGCTTGTACCTCGATCTGCCAGCTGGCGAGCGTCTCCGTCCGGCCGCCGAGCCGGGTGACCAGGGCGACTCGGCGCGAGCCCGGGGCGGCGCTTTCGCCGCGGCCGAGGACGAACGACCCGCCGCGCCCCGCCTCGCGTTCGTTCACTCGCCAAACGAGGGCGGATTCGTCTCCTCCGGTGACGTTCGCGGTGAAGCGTTGCTCGCCGCCGAGCGGGATTCGCAACGAGCGCGATTCCGGCTTGGCGTTAGCGAGCGCCAGCACGGGAAGCGCGGTCGGCGCGATCGTCGGCTTGGCGACGATGACGGGCGCCTCGGTCGGCCGGACCGGCGCCGCCGTCGGCACGATGACGACGGGTACCCCCGTCGGGGGAACCGCGGTCGGGCGTGGCGCGAGGGTCGGCGCGGCGGTCGGACGTGGTTCGACGGTCGGGACCGGCGTCGAGCGGGGCGCCGCGGTCGGCACGGCGGTCACTTGCGCCACGTCGAACGGTGTGGGGCGGACTTCCGGCCCCGAAAAGAGCATCGGTGCCGCGAAATAGAGCCCCGCCGCTGCAGCGGCGACGGCGGCCGCACCGCCGAGGTAGACGGGGGCTCGCGACGGGGGCTCCGTCGCGGCCTTCGCGAGGTTCGCGCGTAATTGCTCGATCGCGAGCTCGAGCGTTTCGATCGACGGTGTCGCTTTCGTCTCTTCGCCGGACGAGATCGCCGCACCCGCCGATGCCGCTATCTTCTCCGCGTCGCGATGCTGGCGGCGAAGCCTGCGTGTCGTCGGCGTGAGCGCTTTGAGCTCGTCAGAGGCGCGCTGGAGCTTCGAACCCATCGCGCGCAGCCGCTCCGCGCGGTCCTCCGCCGCGATCGCGTCCGCGAGAGAGTCGAGTCGCTCCGACGCCGCGTCGAACGCCTTCGCCGCGGGCTCCCACTCTTGCTCGCGGAGCTGTTCGGTCCCGCGCTTCAGCTCCTCGCGACCGCGCCGTGCCCGTTCGTCGTTCTCAGCGCGGGCGCCGAGCGCGCGGACGCGCTCCGCCGCTTGCTCGGCCTTGCCCTTCGCTTCCTCGGCTCGTTGCTGCGCGCGTTCGGCTTCGAGCGCTTGCTTGGCGGCCGCGGTGAGCTCGCGGAAGCGATCGGGAAGCGGCTCGAGCCCCCGAATCGCGTCGGCGAACTTGCCCGCGTCGGCGTCCTTCGTCGCCTTCTCGAGGCCGCCGAGCAGCGCGCGCGCTTCCTCGCCCGCGGCGAACCGATCTCCGAGCCCACGAAGCTCGTCGGCAGCGGCGACCGCCGCTCGACGAAGCTCCGCGACCTCGTTGGTCTGGCGCTCCTTCTCGCGCGAGCGCGCGCGCTCGAAGTGCTGCGTGGCCGCGCCGTATTCGCGCGCGGCCGCTTCGGCATCGCTCGGGGTGGCGCGCTCGGCCCGCGAACAGGCGTCGTTCCCGAGACGAAACTCCTCTTTGCCGCCGGGACTCTCGGCGACGTCCTCCGCGGCCGATCGCGCCTGTTCGGCAGCGGCTCTTGCTTGGCTCAGCCGTTCCTCGGCCGTGCGCGCCCGATCGAGCTCGCCGGCAAGCGTCTCGGCGCCCGTCCTCGCGCGCTCGAGCCGCTCGATGGCCTCTGCCACCCGCCCTTCGGAGCGATCCTGTTCCGCCGCGGCGAGGAGCTCCTTCAGGGCGGCGAGCGCGGGAGCGAGCTTCGGGATTTCTTGCGCGGCCTCGAGCTCACGCACGCGAGCGGTCAGCTTCTCGGCTTGCTCGTCGGCGGAGCGCTCGAGGTGAGCGGCGCGCGCGCCAGTCGCGGCGTCGAGGGCGGCGCGCGCGGCGGCAAGCGCGGGGGCCGCTTGCCGCGGGTCCTGCGATCGGCTCGCCACGAGCGCCGCACCGAGCTGCGCTCGAGCTTCCGCCAGCCGCTTCACCGCCTCGACCGAGCGGATGCCCGTCGAGAGAGCTCCGAGCTTCTCCGACTCTTCGTTGACCGCGCGCTCGAGCTCCTGATGAGCCGCCTCGGCCTCGCGGCGTGCAGCCGCGCGCTCCGCCGTTTGCTTCGCGTTCGCCCATGCGAGCTCGGCGCGGTGAGCCTCGCGTTCGACGCTCTTCAAGTCGTTCGAGGCGAGCGCCCGCTCCGCCCCCTCGGTCGCCTGCACGGCTTCCCCGAACGCCTGCGCGGCGAGCGCTTCGGCGCCCGCCGCGACGGCCGCGTCGCGCAGGGCGCGGACTGCCGCGATCCGCGCCACGAGCTGTTCGCGCTCGCGAGCTTGTGCAGCGTAGTCCTTGGCCTGCTCGAACGCGGTCGCTGCTTGCTGGAAGAGCTGCGTTGCCTCGGTGTGAAGGCTCTTCTCTCTCGCGGCCTTCGCTTGCTCGGCGATCCGTTCCGCCTGGCCGAACGCCGACGCCGCGAATTCGCTCGCGCCCGTGCCGACCGCCGCCGTCCGGCTCGTCATCGCGAGCTCTTCGGCTTGCCTGCTGTCGTCCGAGCGCCGCGCCTTCTCGGCGTCGTGAATCTGCTTGAGGAGCACCCGAACTTCGGCGACGTCGTTCCAGCGCGCATCGCGACGAACGGCGATGCATTTCGAGATCAGCTCGCGGAACTCGGCCGGCGTTCCGTCGGGTAGCTTGGGAACGATCTCTTCCAGCTCTTTCTGCATCATCCGCATCAGCACGCCGTGCTCCGACGCGTCGGCGAACACGTGATGGCCGCAGTAGAGCTCGTAGAGCACCATGCCGAGCGAATAGATGTCGGCGCGCGTATCGATGTCCTTGCTGCGCTGGACCTGCTCCGGCGACGCGTACTTCACCGTACCGATGACGTCCGTCAGCGTGTGGCCGGTGTCCTCGTCGGAGACCAGCTTCGCGATGCCGAAGTCCATGATGAGCACGCGCAGGGTCCGCTCGCCCGTGCGGCCCTCCATCCGCACCATGATGTTTCCCGGCTTGATGTCGCGGTGGATGATCGGTTGGAGCTTGCCGGTCTCGGGGTTCGAAAAGTGGTGCGCGACCTCGAGACCACGCGTGATCTGGAGCCCGATGTCCGCGACGTCGACGAGCGGCAACGGCCGCCCGTATTTGGCCATGTGCGCCGCGAGAAATTCCTTCAGCGTCTGCCCCTCGATGAAGGGCATGACGAGATACGGGAACTCGCCCTCCTCGCTGTAGCTGAGCACGGGCACGATGTTGTCGTGCTCGAGGAGGCACATCTTCTCCGCTTCCTCGCGGAAACGGGCGACGATCGAGGCGTTCGTCGCGTGGCGCGGAAGTACGGTTTTCAGCGCGCGGATGCGACTGACGGCGCCGACTTGCTCGCGGACCTTGTAGACGACCCCCATCCCGCCATAGCCGATGACCTCGACGACTTCGTATTTGCCGCCGATCCGGCTACCCGGAACGATTCCCGTGGGGGTGACCATGCCCGTGCGCCCTCAGTCGCCGCAAAGAACGACGATGGCGCTCGCGTTGTCCTTTCCGCCGCCGGCGTTCGCCGCGTCGATCAATTTCCGACAGAGCGCCGCGGGGTCGTTCCGGCTCGCGACGGCGAGCGCGTTCAGTTGCTCGTCGTCGACCATGCCGTACACGCCGTCGCTGCAGAGGATGTAGAGGTCACCCACCGCGAGATCGACGGGCCGCACTTCCGGCTGGACGTCGACACCCGCGCCGAGCGCGCGCGTGAGCGTATGCCGGTACGGATGGTGCTTCGCTTCCTCGTCGGAGATCTCGCCCCTCCGCACGAGGTCGGCGACGAGTGAATGATCGGAGGTGAGCTGCTCGAACCGATCGCCGCGGAGGCGGTACACACGGCTGTCGCCGACGTGGACGATGGCTCCTCGGTCGTCGCCGTCGATGACGAGGGCCGCGACCGTCGTGCCCATCCCGTGGAGCGAGGAGTCCATCCCCGCGAGCTCGAGGATCCGCCGGTTCGCGCGGTGGATCCCCTCGATCAGCTGCGCACGATCGGTGCGGACGGGTTCGGTGCTGCCGGCGGTCCGCGTGCGCCCGCTGCCGCGCACGTGACCGACGACCGTTTCGACGGCGGTCTCGCTGGCGCGCTTACCGCCGGCATGACCGCCCATGCCGTCGGCCACGACGTAGAGCCTCTCGTCGTCGAGAACGGCGACCGAATCCTCGTTCTGGCGCCGCACCCGACCCACGTCGGACAGGAACGCGCTCTGAATCTTCATTTCGGTGATTGCGATGCGAGATCGCGCCGCTAGGAATTTGTAGAGTGCCGCGTTCGGGCGGTCAAACCCGCCAATTCGGCGGTCGCGAGGCCCAACCCCATCGTCACGAAGAGCACCTGGAGGACCTCCGTGTCCCCGAAGTTGAACTCGACGAGGCCGGCCACGTGGAAGCCGATGAAGTCCGCGAAGACGGCGACCGAAATCGCCCGGGCGATTTGCCGCTCGGGCGGTAGCCGGCGCCAGACGCCGAACGTGAGGACGCCGAAGCGCCCCATCCACCAGAGAAAGGTCGCGAGACCGAGGAAGCCGTTCTCCATGGTGACCTGGAGGACGTTGTTGTGCGCGTGGCGATGGCGTTGCGGGATGTTCGGGTAGTCGCGGAGGATCGTGCCGTTCTTGCGCCCGACTCCCATCGGGAATCGTTGGATCACGTCGACCGCCGCCGACCAGATGTCGTAGCGACTGCCGGGCAGGAAGAAGTCGCGCGTCGTCGCCTCGACGCGGTCGCGCACCGGAGTGACGAAGAGGACCGCGCCAATCACGACTGCCAAAGCGGCGAGAATGAGCCGCCGGGAACGAACGAGACCAATCGTCGCGAGCGCGGCGAACGTGCCGAGCCAGGCGCCGCGTTTGAGATTCGCGAGCAGCGCGACCGTGTAGAGCGCGAGCGAAGCGGGAACGAGCCGCCCGCCGACCCCTGCGATCGCGAGCGCCGCGGCGAGCCCGATCCCGAATACGAGCTGGCCGGATTGGGTCATGCCGCCGGGAAAAACGCGCGGCAGCGCCCACGGCGTGAGTGCGTTCCACGCCGTCACCGAAGTCGTGAGCACCATTCCCGCCAGCCATACGTGGACGAGCCGCAGCATCCGCTCCTCGGTGCGCACGTGGCGATAGACGATGAAGACGATCGCGACCTGCAGGTACGTCCGTAGCCCCCACAGCCCTTGCGACACGTCGAGCCCGAGGAAGGCCGCGAGGACGCCGCTCGCGAGGAACGCCGCGATCGGCACGTTGAGCGGGGTGCGGATCGGCGGCTTCCCGACGAGCCACCAATGGCGAGCGGCGGCGATCGCGACCGCGAAGAACGCGAGCTGCGACGCGAAGATCGACCACGGCACGCAGAAGACGAAAGCGAGGAGAAGGCGCCAGACGACGAGCTCGAGACGCTCGGCTGACTGCCAGATCCCGCGTGCTTCGCTCGCGAGCGACCCCGCTACCATGCGGCGGCGCCGCCTCCCTTGCGAGGGTCGGCGACGCCCACGACTCCCTCCGGTGAGATCGCGACGGCCTGCACGGAACCGATCTCGCCCGCCTCCGCGACACGATGCCCGCGGCGCTCGAGATCGGCGCGCACGGCCGCTTCGACGCCGCGCTCGACGAACAAAATGTCCGGCACCCATTGGTGGTGAACGCGCGGCGCGCCGATCGCCTGATCGACCGCGCGACCGCCGTCGACCACGTCGAGAAGGGTCTCCAGCGTCGAGCTGATGATGTGTGGACCGCCGGACGCGCCGGCGGCGAGCACCACCTTGCCGTCGCGACGGACGATCGTCGGCGCCATGCTCGAGAGAGGCCGCTTCCCGGCTCTGACCGAGTTCGCCTCGGTGCCGATGAGCCCGTAGACGTTGGCGACGCCCGGCGCGACGGAGAAATCGTCCATCTGGTTGTTGAGGACGATGCCGGTGCCGGGCACTACGACCATCGAGCCGAAGGCCGTGTTGATCGTCGTCGTCAGCGCCGCCGCGTTTCCCGCGCCGTCGATGACCGAGAGGTGCGATGTTCCGCCCTTCTTGCGATCCGCGGTGCTCGTGGAAGAAGCCGACGCGCGCTCGAGCGAGATGCGCTTCCGGAGCTCGTCCGCATGCTCGGTCGAAAGTAACCGGTCGAGCGGCACCTTCACGAAGTCCGGATCGCCGTAGTCGCGGGCGCGATCGGCGAACGCGAGCTTCGACGCCTCCGCGTAGACGTGGAGCGCGTCCGCCGAACGCGCTCGCCAGAGATCGGCCGGGAAACCGGAGAGCACGTTGAGGATCTCGAGGATGACTCCGCCGCCGGAGCTCGGAGGCGGGAAACCGATCACCTCGTGCCCGCGATACGTCACGGTCAACGGGTCGCGCCACACCGGACGATAGGAGATGAGATCGCGTGTGGTGACGATGCCGCCTCCGGCTCGGATCGTCTCGACGATGCGCCGGCCGATCTCGCCCGAGTAGAAGGTCTCGGGTCCGTCCGTCGCGATCGCGCGGAGCGTCTTTGCGAGGTCACGATTGAAAAGTTTCTCGCCCTCCGCCCATGGCGTTCCGTCGGGCTTCAGGTAGATCGCGGCGAGATCGGGGCGCGCGCGAATCGCCTCGCGGCTCTTCGCGAGCACGCTCGCGAGGTGGACGCCGACCGGAAATCCACCTTCCGCGAGCCGGATCGCGGGCTCGAGCACGCGGGCGAGCGGCAGGGTGCCGAGAGCCTTCAGCGCCTCGGCGAGGCCGCGCACCTCGCCGGGCACGGCGACGGCGAGCGCGCCCTTCAAGCTCAGCTCCGGATCGACACGACCGTCTCGCACGTACATGTCGCGGGAGGCCTGCTCGGGCGCCCGCTCGCGGAAGTCGAACGCGCGCGCCTTGCGATCGGCGGACGTGAACGCGAGCAAGAATCCACCGCCGCCGATGCCGCTCGAAGAGGGATTGACGACGCCGCTCGCGAAAGCCGTGGCGACCGCGGCGTCGACGGCGTTGCCGCCGGCCTTCAGCATCTCGACGCCCGCCTCCGCGGCGAGGCGGTGCTCGGCCGCGACGGCGCCGTGTGAGCCGATGACCGCGACCGGCGGATCGAACGCCGCGGCGACTCCCGGCAGGAACAGGAGCAGAGCCCACACTCGAACGAGCACGGACAGGCTCCTAGTCACCGGTCTTGGCCAATTCAACCTCGCGCGACGGCCCGCTCTCTTCGCTTCGCCGGCATGATGAGCTATTCGCGACGGAATGGTCGAACAGGCCGGCGCGCCGTCCCCTCCGGCGGAGGAGTCGTTCGCCGAGAAGCGCTTCTACCTCGACGAGTTCCACGAGAAGACGCTCTTCTTCGCCCTCGCGCCCGGCTCGACCGACCCCGCCGGTCTCGAGGCGTTCCTGTCCATCACGCGAGAGCTCGTTCGTGAGGATGCGCGTGTCGTCGTCATGGTCGAGGATCTGGAGGTCGCGCGAAAGCTCGAGCAGCGCTTTCGACGGCTGGCGGCCGCGAGCTTCTCCGAGCCGCTCTTTCCGGCGGACCCGGACGGCGGCAAACGCCGCACGATCGTCGTCGAGGTCGAAGAAGGGTCGGACGAGACGGACCTCGCGGTCCTCCTCCGGTTGTGGAGCCTGCTCCGCGGCGGGCCGATCGCGGTCCTGCGATTGCCGCAGGGGACGTGGGTCGACATGGCGACGACCGCCGTTCGGCTCGCGAGCCGCTTGAAGGTCCACAAGCTCGTACTCGTCGATCCAAAGGGCGGCGTCGGTCCGGGGAAGCCGCTTTCGTTCCTCGACGAGAGCGTCCTCGAGACTCTCCTCGAGGAAGGGGAGGCGGAGTGGGCGGGGCTCGGTCATCGCCGCCCGTTGATCGACGCGATTCGCGCCGGCCTCCTCGGGGGCATTCCGTCGATCAACCTCTGCACGCTCGAAGGGCTCGAGCGCGAGCTCTACACCTACGAGGGCTCCGGCACGCTCTTCACGCTCGAGGACTACTGTCGTGTCGAGCGCGTCGGCATCGACGACTTTCGCGAGGTCGAGAGCCTCCTCGAGCGCGGTCAGCGCGAAGGCTTCTTGAAGATCCGCAGCCGGCAGGAGATCGGGCAAATCCTCTTCACCGGCTTCGGCGCGACGATCGGCTCCGGCCATCTCGCGGGCGTCGGCTCGCTCCTCTGCGAGCCCTTCCTCGAAGACAACGTCGGCGAGATCGTCGCGCTCTACACGATCAACCGGTTCGCGGGGGAGGGCGTCGGCGCGAAGCTTCTCGCCCGCTTGCTCGAGGAGGCGCGTGCTCGCGGCCTCGCCTCGGTGTTCGCCTGCACGACGGAACGGCGCGCCGCGCAGTTCTTCGCGCGCCACGGGTTCCACCAAGTCGGTCCGGACGACGTGCCGGCGGCAAAGTGGACGGGCTACGACGCCGAGCGGAGGAACCGGTTGCTGATCTACAAGCACGAGCTCGCGCCCGCGGAGGCGAGCCCGCCGTGAGCGCCTCGGCCGTGTGCGGCCTCGATGTCGGCATCACGACGACCGACGCCGTCGCCGGGTGGGACCTCGACGCGTCCGTGAGCATCCCGTCCGCGCGCGAGCGGAACCCTGCCGCGGCCGCGGTCGAACGCCTGCTCGCGACCTCACCGCCCCGGACGAAGGACGTGGTGATCGCGGCGACGGGCGTGGGTGCTCATGGTCTCGGCGACAGCGTTTGCGGTGCGCGCGTGGTGCGGGTGCCGGAGTTCGAGGCGATCGGCCGCGGCGGGACGCGGCTCGCGGGTCGGAGCGAGGGGCTCGTCGTCTCGCTCGGCACGGGCACGGCGCTCGTTTCCGTCCGCGGCGACGAGGCGCGCCATGTGGTGCCTGGGACCGGCGTCGGCGGCGGCACGCTCGTCGGCCTCGCGCGCGCGCTTCTCGGCACCGACGACTGGGCGGAGATCGCGCGCCTCGCGGCCGCGGGCGACCGAACGCGGCTCGACGTGACGATCGGCGAGGTCGTCGGCGGCCCCCTCGGCGCGCTGCCGCCGAGCGCGACCGCGAGCCACTTCGCCAAGTTCGACGCGAACGCCGCGCGCGAGGACGTCGCCGCGGCGCTCGTTCACATGATCGTCGAGATCACGCTCACCGTGACGCTGCTCGGCCTTCAAGCCGCCGGACAGAGCGCGGCGATCTTGATCGGACGCGTGCTCGCGTTCACGCCGATCCGGAAGGAGCTCGAGCAGGCGGCCGCGATGTTCGGTGACCTGCTCGTCCTGCCGCCGCGCCCGGCGCTCGCGACCGCACTCGGGGCGCTGTGGAGCGTCGACGGTGGCCGCGACGGAGCTCGTGCGTGAGCGGCTGTCGCTCGTGCACCCGCTGGCTGCTCGCGGTCGTTTTCCTCGCCGCGTGCGAGCGCGCCGGAGACCAGGCGGTCGAGAAGCTCGCGGAGAAGGCGATCGCCGACGGCGGGCGCGAATCGTCCGTGACGATCGATCGCGAGCGAGGCTCGATCACGATCGATCTCGGCAGCGCGACGCGTCCAGAGCGCTGGCCGGACGACGTGCCGTTCTATCCGAACGCGCGTCGTGCGCGTGCGGATCGGCCGGACGGAGACAAGCAGCGGCTCACGCTTCGCAGCGGCGATCGAGCCGAGGAAGTGAAGAGCTTCTATCGGGACAAGCTCGCGGGTGACGGCTGGACCGTCGAGGATGCGAAAGAAACGCTGCGCGCACGGAAGTCCGGTCGCGAGCTCGTCGCGCGCTTCCAGTCGAAGGGCCCGGTGCGCGGCACGCACGCGGTGATCGAGATCCGTGCGCCGCGTGGCTGAGAGGAAAGGGAGGCGGAACGATGGCGGCGTATCTGAAGTCGATGGCGGTGATCGTCGGTCTGTTCGGGCTCTTCTGCGGCCTCGGGTTCGGCTACCTGGCCGTGAGCGACGCGGAATACTCGTTGAAGCGGCTCGCGCGCGAGCGGAATCCGGGCAACATCCTCTTCGACACCGAATTCCGCGTCTCCGAGGCGCGCCACGTCTTTCTGGTCTACTCCGCTACGGGCGGATTCCTGATCACGTTCGTCGGCGGTTCGCTCCTCTGGGGGCTCGGCGCGCTTCACTCGCGCCTCGACCGCCCTTGAGACGCCGTAAGGCGTCGACCAGAACGAGCCTGAGCGCGGTCACGCGTCGAGCGGGCGAGCCTTGCGCAGCGTGACGTCGATGCGGAGATCCTCGCCGATCCGCTCGAGCTCCTTCTGGAAGTCGGGGACGGTGACGGTTCGCGGCAGGTCCATCTCGATCCGCATCGTGTAGAGCGGCGTGCCGCTCTCGGCGCCGGGCATCGAGGCGGTCCGCATCTCGCGAATCGTGACGTCGCGCGCGGCGAGCGCGCGGGTGACGCGCGCGACGATTCCGGCCTTGTCGATGCCGCTCGCCACGAGCTCCCAACGCTCGCGACCCTCGCCGGCACCGTAGGGTCGTGGCTCGCCTTCGAGCGGGCGGAAGAAGATCGTGAGCCGCTTCTCCCATTCGATGCGCTTGCACGCGCCCGACAGCCGGTTCTCGAGGTCGTCGCCGGATCCCGAGAAGAGCAGCAGGACCGCAAACTCCCCGCCGAGCACGGTCATGCTCGAGTCCTCGAGGTTGCAGCCGTGCTCGAAGATCATCTCGGCGAGCTCGGCCACGATCCCGGGCCGGTCCTTGCCGATCGCGGAAAGAGCGAACCATCGCCTCATCGAGATCGACCTAGCCGAACGCCCGTCGGGGCTCAAGCCGATGGACGTGCTTCCCCCGTCCCGGCGATCCATCGTAGAACGGCGCGATGCCGTCCTCGGCCCGCACGCTCTCGGAGCACGACTCGAAGCGCCTGCTTGCTTCGTATGGCGTACCGACCGTCGCCGAGGCGCTCGCCGTGGACGCCGAGGCCGCGGTCGCGCGCGCGCGGGAGATCGGTTTCCCCGTCGCCGTGAAGCTCTGCTCGGCCGCGATCGCGCACAAGACGGAGCGCAATCTCGTCCGCCTCGGCCTCGCCGACGAGGATGCGGTGCGCGCCGCCGGCGCCGACCTGCTCGGCCGCCGCGGAAGGGGCGAGGAGGATGCCGCGCTCCTCGTTCAGCGGATGGTGTCCGGCCGTCGTGAGCTCATCGCGGGCCTCGTCCGCGACCGTCAGTTCGGCCCGTGCGTAATGCTCGGGCTCGGCGGCGTGCTCGCGGAGGCGCTCGAAGACGTGGTCTTCCGCGTCGCGCCGCTCGAGCGGATCGACGCGTTCGAGATGATGGACGATCTCCGCACCGCCCGTGTGCTCGGACCGTTCCGCGGCGAGCCCGCGGTCGACCGGGAGCTCCTCGCGAACGTGCTTTGCGGTCTCGGCAAGCTCGGCCTCGAGCGCGACGACGTCGCCTCCGTCGACGTGAACCCGCTGATCGTCTCGGGCTCGTCGATCGTCGCGGTCGACGCGCTCGTGGAGCTTCGGGCGTGAGCGTGTCGCCCGTCGAACGGTTCCGGCCGCTCTTCCATCCTCGCGGCGTCGTCGTCTCCGGAGTCTCGACGCACCCCGGGAAGTGGGGATTCCTCTTCCTCCACCACCTCATCCGCTTCGGCTACGAGCGCAAGATCTTCCCGATCAATCGCGACGGCGCGGAAGTGCTCGGCCGGCGCACGGTTCGCTCGATCGACGAGGTGCCGTACGGCGAAGCCGACCTGCTGATCATCTGCACGCCGACCTCGGTCAACGCCGAGCTGCTGCGCGGCGCGGCCCGGCGCGGCGTGCGCGCGGCGTTCGTCGCGGCGGCGGGCTACGGCGAGGCGGGTGAGGAAGGGCGCGCGCTCGAGCGCGAGCTCGTCGCGATCGCCGACGAGAACGGGATCGTGCTCGCGGGGCCGAACGGGCAGGGGCTCATCTCGACCGGCTCGAAGCTCTGCGCGCAGATGGTCGCGCCATTTCCGCCGCCCGGCAGGATCTCCGTCGTGAGTCAGAGCGGGAACCTGGTCTCGTCGTTCTGTCACTACGCCGTCGCGAACGGCATCGGCGTCTCGAAGGCGATCTCTTCGGGAAACTCGGCGCAGGTCGGCGTCGACGACTACCTCGAGTACTTCCTCGACGATCCCGAGACCGACGTCGCCTTCGCCTATCTCGAGGGGATACGGGACGGGCGGCGATTTGCGGAGCGCGTACGGCGCTTCTGCGAGTCGAAGCCGCTGGTCCTCCTGAAGGGCGGCGCGACCGCTCTCGGACAGGTCGCGGCCTCGAGCCACACGGGCTCACTCGCGAGTGACGACCGCGTCTTCGACGGCGTCTGCCGGCAGACGGGGATCATCCGCGCGGCGACGCTGGAGGAGGGCTACGAGCTCGCGGCGACGTTCGCGACGCAGCCGCTGCCGCGTGGTCGCCGGGTCGCGATCTTCACCGCCGCCGGAGGCTGGGGAGTCCTCTGCGCCGACGCGTGCGTCCGCGCCGGGCTCGAGGTCGTGCCGCTGCCGGAGGACTTGAAGCGCGAGATCGATGCGCTGCTGCCGTCACGATGGAGTCGGAACAACCCGATCGATCTCGCCGGCGGCGAGACGCGCGACACGATCCCGACTCTGCTCGATCGGGTCGCTCGGCACGACGCGGTCGACGCCGTGCTCTACCTCGGCATCGGCATCCAGTCCGCGAACGCGAGCGCGTTGAAGACCGGCCCGTACTATCCCGGGCACGGGCTCGATCGGATCGTCGACTTCCACGAGCGGCAGGACCGCCGCTACGCGGAGGCCGCGATCGAGGCGAGCCGGAATACCGGCAAGCCCGTGCTTTGCGCGACCGAGATCGCGGTCACCGATCGCGCGGGCACGAACCCGGCACCGCGCGCGCTCGCCGAAGGCGGCCGGATCGCGGCTGCATCCGCGCATCGCGCGGTGCGCGCTCTCGCCGAGCTCGCCCGCCGCGCCGAATGGCTCAAAAAAGAGGGCGGGAGCTCGCTCCCGCCCTCTGATCTCACTTTCCCGAAAGGTCTGCCCACCCCCTCAGGGGGTCGGGCGTGAGCCCGGGGGGTGATTACTGGCTAGTTCGTCTTGAACAGGGTCTGCATCTTCATCGCGAGGCCCATGTCGCCCGCGATCTTCAGCTTGCCCTGCATGAACGCCATCTGGCCGTTCAGCTTGCCGGTCGAAAGCGCGACGAAGTCCTTGCCGGCCATCGTCATCGTCATGCTCGGCGAAGGATGAGCACCTTCCTTCATCTCGAGCGTGCCGTCCTTGATGATCGCGTGATACTGGGCGGCATCGTCACCGGTCAGGTTGTACTGGATGACGGAGTTCATCCCCTTCGCCGCTGCCGGATTGAAGCGATTCGGCATCTCGGTGAAGATGTCTTTGACGGTCGGATCTGCCATGTGAGTTCTCCTCTCGGGCGTTTTGGATCAAATGATTGACGGGCTCTTAAATGCCGTGACTAGGGGTGTCAAGCGTTAAAAAAGGTCACGCGACCTGAGCTTCTTCGATGCACCGGACCTCGTGGTAGTGAACCGACCAACGGTGTCCGTTGTCCCACTCGACCTGCAGCGGAATGTTGAAACCGTCGCGAAACTGAGCGGTCACCGTTCCCTTGTCCCCCTGACGAAGCCTCCGGTACTGGTCCTTCAGGTGGACGACGAGCTCGACACGTCTCCCTAGCAGACTTCCCTGATCCATTGACCCAGACTCCTTCCCCTGTAAGGCGGTGCGTCCGCGGTGGGTCGTTTCCGACCGAACGTTTTGCATAACAAGCGCGGGTATCCCGATCAACCGAGACGAAGGATGGAGACGAATGACGGCTGAGGCGTTCCGGCGGGATCGGTTTTTGCGCGCGAGCGGCTACAACTTCTACGTCTGGGGTGCGGTCAACATCCTCGTCACGCTGCCGCTGCTGGCGGCGATCTCGGGAAGTCGCTGGCCGGGTTGGGCCGAGGCGCTGTTCCCGATCGGCATGATCGTGAGCGGCGTCGTCCTCGCGGGCTTGAACGAGAACCGCGTGGCGAAGCTCGTCGGCCCGGCGGCCGAGACCCCGGTCGTGGATGCCGCGAGTCTCTGGGGTCCGCTGTTCCTCCTCGCGATCGCGTTCACGGTGATCTTCCTCGCGCGCGGCCCGGCAGCTTACGTGCAGCCGCTCTGGATGGGGGTGATCGGCGCCGGGTATCTCGCCTGGGGGAGCTTCACGATCGTCGAGTTCCGCTGGCTCGGAGGGCTCCTCGTCGCCGCGGCACTCGTCAGCGGCCTCGCGATCGACCCGGGGGCGCTCCCGCCCGGCGGAGCGTCACCCGTCGCGCTCGGCGTCTGGATCGTCGTGACCGGGCTCGTCTGGTTCCCGTTCGGCGCGTATGTGAACCGGAAGTACGTTCACGACGCGCCGTAGAGCGTGCGGTACAAGCGCCGGTTCTGCAGGACCTTCTTCACGTAGTTCCGCGTCTCGCGATAGCTGATGCTCTCGACGAACTCGTCCTCTTCGAGACCCGGATAGCGCTGCTGCCACTTCGCGACCGCGCCCTCGCCCGCGTTGTAGGCGGCGAGCGCGGAGACGGTGCTTCCGCCGTAACTTTCGATCTTCTCGGCGAGGTATGTCGTCCCGAGCGGGAGATTGATCTCCGGGCGATACAGCTCGCTCGCGTTGCCGTAGGGGAGACCGTTCTTGCGAGCGACGCGCTCCGCGGTCGTTGGCAGGAGCTGCATCAATCCGCGCGCGTTCGCCGGTGAGTGGGCCTTCGCGTCGAACAGGCTTTCCTGTCGGATGAGCGACGCGATGAGATGCGGATCGAGGTTACGGCGGGAGGCTTCCGCCCGGAGCTCCGTCCAGTACCCGAGCGGATAACAGGCGCGAACGATCGGCTTCTCGATCGAGCAGGCTTCTTCGCGGATGGCGATGCGAATCGCGCGGTCCCAGCCGCCGATCTTCTGCCACGCGGCGATCAACCACGGCGAATGCGATGTGTCGATCTGCGTCGCACGGAGGTAGGCGTCGAGCTCCAGGCGCGCGAGATCGAGGAGTCCGGCCTGACGAAGCTCTTCGGAGCGCGTCCAGTGCACTTGCGGGAAGGGCGGGGCGGGGTTCGGAAGAACCTCCGGCAGCATGCGCTCGCGGAGCGTCTGGCCGATCGGACGACCGAGACGCTCCTCCGCGCGGTAGGCGTAATAGCTTTCCGGGAAGCGCTCGAGGACCTCCGCGTACGATGCCGCGCCGGAGCGGCCGCTACGCTCGAGGGAGCGCCCGCGCCAGTAGATCGAGGCGGCTTCCTCGAGCCCGCGCGATGCGGCTTCGTCGAACGAGCGAGCCGCCTCGGTGAAGGCCCCGTCTCGGTAGCGGCTCCACCCGACGCGGAACGCGGATTCCGCGGCGAGCGTGCTCTGCTTGTGGCGCGAGACGAGCCGCGCGAAGCGCCAAGCCGCGTCCTTCCAGTGCTTCGCCTCCTGGTCGATGCGGCCGGCGGCGTAGAGCGATTCGGCCGCGCTCGCGCCGTCCGGGTACAGCCGATCGTATTCGGCGAAGAGCGCGCGAGCGCGATCGTCCTCGTCCTTGTTCCACGCACCCGAGGCGATCCGATAGAGCGCCGCCGCCGCCGCGGGATGGCGCGGGGCGCGGCGGCGGATGTCCTGCAGGAGCTGAATTGCCTGCTCGCCGGGCCCGGTGCGCGCGAGCGCCGTCGCTTCGAGGAGCCAGAGGTCGGGGAGGGAAGGATGATTCGAGAACCGCCCTTCGGCGGCGCGGATGAGCTCGAGCGCGCGCGCCGGCTCGCCTTCCTTGAGGAGCCGATTGGCTTCCTCCTTGGCGGTGTCGAAGCTCGTGAACGCGATCGCGTCGCGCTCGGCCCACGCCTGGTTGGCCGCCTCGCGGGCCTCAGGAGTTCCCGCGTACGTGGTGCGCACTTCCTCGCCGAGCGCGCGAGCCTTCGCGAGATCGCCGCGGCGCCGCGCCAACTGGCTCGAAAGCCACGTGGCGCGCCCGCGAATCTCCGATCGCAGATCGTCGGCGCGTGCGACCGCGAGCCAGCGCTCGGCGGTCGTGACATCCCCGCGCTCGATCCGTTCTTCGGCGATCGCGAGCGCCGCTTCGCCTCGCCAGACGGAATCGGGATGTCGTTCCGCGAGCGCGCTCCACTGCTCCATCGCGCGCGCGGCGTCACCGCGCTTCGCCGCGAGTCGCGCGAGGCGGATTCGCGCGTGGTCGGCGAGCTCCGGGTAGGTCGCGAGCGCGCGAGCGAACGCCGCCACGGCGAGATCGGCGCGTCCCGCGGCTTCCGCCTCGACGCCCGAGCGAAAGATCGCGCGACGCTCTTCCGCGGTGCGACCGTCCGGCAGGGCCGGCGCGGCGGGCTCGCTGCGGGCCATGGCGGCGGTCGCCACGGGAGCCGGGAGCTCGCTGCCGCAAGCGGGGAACAACACGGCGAGGACGAGCGCGAGCTTTCTCATGCCGCAGCTTTCGCCTAACATGGTGCGGTTCCACCCGCAACGCGCTGGATTCGCTCCACATGCTAGCCGATCGCGATCGTTGGATCCTCGCTTCCGCCTCGCCTCGGCGGCGCGAGCTGCTCGCGCGAGCGGGGCAATCCTTCGAGGTCGAGCCGAGCGGATTCGAAGAGGACGCACGGCGGAGCGGGGAATCGGCGCGGGAGTTCGCGCTGCGGCTCGCGCGATCGAAGGGCGAGGACGTGGCACGGCGCCGCCGCGATCGGTGGATTCTCGCGGCAGACACGATCGTCGTCGCCGGCGACCACGTGCTCGGCAAGCCTCGTGACGATCGTGAGGCCCGGGCCATGCTCGCATCGCTCAGCGATCGCGAGCATCGGGTGATCTCCGCCTTCGTCCTACTCGACCGCGAGGGTCGCGTGTTCGCGAGCGACGCGATCGAGACGACGGTCGTGTTTCGCGCGTTGTCCGTCGAGGAGATCGCGGCATATGTCGCGACCGGCGAGGCGCGCGACAAGGCCGGCGCGTACGCGATCCAGGGCGGCGCCGGCGAATTCGTGCGAAGCGTCGCCGGCTCCTACTCCAACGTGGTCGGGCTGCCGCTCGAGGCAGTCGAGCGAGCGCTGCGCGAAGCGGGGATCTGGCGCGGCAAGACGGGCGAGGAGCCGGCCCGCGCTTGAGCGATCGTCCCGCCGATCGGTATCGCGCCGTCGTCGAGCGTGCGGCCCGCGCCGCCGAGCGGTCGGGACGCTCACCGTCCTCCGTCGTGGTGCTCGCGGCGGCGAAGACGTTCGGCGCCGAAGCCGTCGCCGAAGTCGTGGGCGCGGGTTGCCGGGACGTCGGTGAAAACTACGTGCAGGAAGCGCGTGCAAAGCGAAGCGCGCTGACCGAACGGACGGATATCGTCGAGTCGCCGCGCTGGCACCTGATCGGGCGGCTCCAGCGCAACAAGGTACGGCGAGCGGTCGAGACCTTCGATGTCCTGCAAGCCGTCGACTCGCTCCCTCTTGCCGAGGCGATCGACCGCGCGGCTGCGGCGCTCGGGAGAACCGTCGATTGCCTCCTCGAGGTAAGCCTCGAGAGGGAGGAGACGAAAGCGGGAGTCCCGGCCAACGAGCTCGGGGAGCTACTCGACGGCTGCGCAGGGCTCACGCACGTCCGCGTTTGCGGTCTGATGACGATCCCGCCGCCGACCGACGATCTCGAGCGAGCGCGGGGATGGTTTCGCCGCCTGCACGAGATCCGCGACCGGCACGCCGATTTGCCTCCGGCGAACGTCCGGCTTAAGGAGCTGTCGATGGGCATGTCGGCGGATTTCGAGACTGCGATCGAGGAGGGCGCGACGATCGTGCGCGTCGGCACGGCGATCTTCGGGCCGCGGGGCTGAGCGTGGCGGCGCGCGTTCGTCGAATCGGCTTCATCGGCGCCGGCAACATGGCGGGCGCGATGATCAAAGGCATGCTCGCTGCACGAGTCGTCGCGCCGGACGACGTCTGGGTGACGGACGTCGTCGCCGCGCAGGCGAAGGCGCTGAAGCGGCGCTACCGGGTCGGCATCGCGCGGAGCAACACGGAGCTCGTCCCGGGCTCCCGCATCGTCATCCTCGCGGTGAAGCCGCAGATCCTACCCGACGTCCTCGCCGAGATCGCACCGTGTGTCCGCGGGCGCGAGCTCTTCGTCTCGATCGCCGCCGGGTTCACGCTCTCTCGCCTGGAGGGGGCGCTCGGCCCGAAGGCGCGGGTCGTGCGAGTGATGCCGAACACGCCGGCGCTCGTCGGACAGGGGATGTCGGTCCTCGTCCGCGGGCATTCCGCGACGCCGGCAGACGAACGGACGGTTCTCCGGCTCTTGCGCGCCGTCGGCGATGCGATCGCCGTCCGCGACGAGGCGCTCCTCGATCCCGTGACGGGACTCAGCGGCAGCGGCCCCGCGTTCGTGTATCTCTTCGCCGAAGCGCTGATGAACGGGGGCGAGCGCGAAGGACTATCGAGCGAGGTTTCGCGTCGGCTCGCGCTCCGCACGCTCGAGGGCGCGAGCGCGATGCTGCGTGAGACCGGAATGACGCCGAAGGCGCTTCGCGACATGGTGACGTCGCCCGGCGGCACCACGCTCGCCGGGCTCGGCGCGCTCGATCAGGGACGGTTCGCCGAGACGGTCGCGGGAGCAGTCCGCGCCGCGACCGTGCGATCGCGCGAGCTCGGACGAGGTTGAACGGATGTTCGTATTCGCGAACTTGCTGACCGCACTGGCGGCCGTCATCGGCACGCTGCTGACCGTCTACACCTGGATCCTGATCGCGCGAGCGGTGATCTCGTGGGTCAACCCGGATCCCTACAACCCGATCGTTCGCTTCCTCTACAACGTCACCGAGCCGGTGCTGTATCGGGTGCGCCGCCTGGTTCCGTCCGTGTTCGGCGGAATCGATCTCTCGCCGTTGATCCTGATCCTCGCGTTGCAGTTCCTGCAGATCTTCCTCGTCGGGAGCCTGCGCGACCTGGCCGTGACGCTTCGCTGAGCGAGCGGCGGGCGTTCGATTGACTTGGATTTCTCTCGTGGTTAGACGCTGGACGATCTAGAGACTCGACCATGCCCATCTACGAATACGAGTGCCGCAAGTGCGGCACCTTCGAGGTGACCCAGCGGATCACCGAGAACGCGCTTCGCAAGTGCCCGAAGTGCAAGGGCAAGGTCTCACGCCTGCTCTCCGCCCCGTCGTTCCAGTTCAAGGGCAGCGGTTGGTACGTGACCGACTACGCGTCCAAGAACCGCGGAGGCGGCGATTCGAAGAAGAGCGAGAGCTCGGAATCGAGCGGCTCGGACGCGAAGTCGGAGAGCAAGGACGCCCCCGCCTCGAAGGCGGATGCGCCGAAGGAATCCTCGAAGAAGGATTCCAAGGCGAGCGACAAAGCCGCCTGATCCGCCTCCGGCGGAGTGCTGCTCAACCCGGCTCCGGCGGGGTGCCGCCTAGAACGACAAAGGGCGCCTCGGTCGATGCCGAGACGCCCTTTTGCGTAATTCGCGAGACGGCCTCTAGCTCTTCGCCAGGCTGCTCACGCGCTGCTCGAGATTCGAGACGCGCTTCTTGAGCGCATCGAGGTCCGCCTTGGACGGCAGGCTCAAGCGCCGCACGAGCGGCTCGAAGCTCTTTTCAGCCTGCGTCTCGACGCGCTTGCGAAGCTTCTCGCCGCGCGACTCGAGGGTCTTGATCGCCTTCTCCGCCCGCTTCTGCAGGTCCTTCCGGAGCGTCTTCGCCTGGCTCACGAGCCGGTCGATCGCCTTGCGCTGATCCTTGCCGATCAGCCCCGACGCCTCCTTGCGGATGCGGTCGACGACCTTCTCTGCCTCCTTGCGAAGACCGAGCACCGAATCCTTCACCTGTCCCTGCAGGCTGCGGATCGAGCCCTGAACCTGTTCGAAGCTGCCAAACGCCAGCCCCGCTTTCTTCGTTGCCATCTGTGATTGCCTCCTTTCACCGAGTTCGATGGATGATCCTTAACGCTCCGTGTCTAACACATCGCGTCATGGAGTCAACGGGGCGACTCGACTGTGGATAACTTGTGGAGCGGTCATCCTCGCCGCCTCGGCAAGAAACCCATTGTTACGGCGCCTGTAACCTTTCGCTTCGGGTTCGCAAAAAGAAAATCCCGTCAATTCGAGGATTCCCGACGAACGTGACGAGAGCCGATACGTTCGTCGGTCGTTTCCCGAAGGCGGCAAAACGCGTGCCGCCAACTGTGGATAACCTCCGCGGAGGCGGAGAAAATTTCGCGACGTCGCGAGCACCGTGAAGTGCCTCGCGAATTCACGCTTTGGCGTCGCCCGTCCCGCGTGTAAGACGTCCCGACCCGACCGCGGCGCGGCCGGGACGAGACGATCCAAAGGAGACCTTCGTGGGCATTCTGAACGGCAAGATCGCGATCGTGACGGGGGCGGGGCGGGGCTTGGGCAGGTCGCATGCCCTCACGCTGGCGGCGGAGGGGGCGACCGTGATCGTCAACGATCTCGGCGGCGAGCTCGACGGCGCCGGTGACGCGTCGGCCACTCCGGCCGAGGAAGTCGTCCGCGAGATCCGCTCGAAGGGCGGGCAAGGGTCGGCCAACTACGACGACGTCGCTTCTTGGGCGGGTGCGGAGAAGCTGATTCGACAAGCGGTGGACTCGCACGGGCGCCTCGACATCTTGGTGAACAACGCAGGTATCCTTCGCGACCGCATGACCTTCAACATGGCCGAAGAAGATTGGGACTCGGTCATGCGCGTGCACCTCAAGGGACACTTCGCGCCGATCCGGCACGCGTGCACCTATTGGCGCGAGCAGCACAAGGCCGGCGCGCCGATCGCCGGTCGCATCGTGAATACGGCTTCCGAAGCGGGGATCATCGGCAACGCGGGGCAGGCGAACTACAGCGCCGCGAAGGCGGGCATCCTCGCGCTCACGATGGTGATCAGTCGAGAGATGGAGCGCTACGGCGTGACGGCGAACTGCATCGCCCCGCGCGCGGTCACGCGCATGACGGAGACCCTCTTCCGCGCATTCGGCGACGATGCCATGAAGCAGCTCGGGCCGGAGAACGTGTCCTCGCTCGTCGCGTACCTGGCGAGCCCGGACGCCGGAGACATCACTGGACAGGCGTTCGTCGTCTACGGTGGGATGATCCAGCTCGTGAAAGGCTGGCACGGTGTCGCCACGATCGAGAACGCGGGCGGATGGCAAGTCGCGGACGTCGTCTCGCGGCTGCCGGAGCTCTTCCGCTCCGAGTCGTCGAAGTTGGAGCCGCTTGGGTGAGGAGCGGCCGTCGCCGTGATCTCCCTCGCGTGGAGCGTCGGCGGAGGGTTCACGGTCGCCGCCGCGTTCCTGGACTTCCGTCTCTGGCCGATCGCATGGATCGCGTTCGCGGCGATCCTCCAGGGGATCCTCGGCGCTCGTTCGTCCCGTGAGGCAGCGTGGCTCGGCTTCGCGGCCGGGCTGGCGATCAACGTTCCGGCGTTCCATTGGCTCGTCGGAACGATCCATCGGTTCGGCGGATTCCCGCTCTGGTTGAGCGCCGGATTCTACGGCGTCCTGTCGGCGTTCTCGGCGCTGCAGCTCTGGCTCTTCGCGCTCGGCGTGCGACGGACCGGCTTCGGCCCCGCGGCCGTCGCGCCAGCGCTCCTCTGGACGACGCTCGAGTTCTTCTACCCGAGCCTCTTCCCCTGGCGGATGGCGAACTGCCAGCTCGAGCTCCCCGTGCTCATGCAGATCGGCGAGCTGACCGGCCCGTTCGGCTTGAGCTTCGTGATGGTCTGGTTCTCGAGCGCGCTCTGTCAGACGCTCCGCGAAGGGCTGCGGCGAAGCGCACCGGCGCTCGCCGCGTCGCTCGCCGCCGCTGCCGGCATCGTGCTTTTCGGTCTCTACCGCCTGCCGCAGGTCGACCGCTGGATCGCCGAGGCGCCGGCCGTCCGGGTCGGGATCGTGCAAGGGAATCTCACGATCGAAGAGAAGAACGACGTCGCGTACTTCGACGGCAACCTGGACACGTATCGGGTGCTGTCTGAGGAGATCGCGGATGATGCGGACGTCGTCATCTGGCCGGAAAGCGTGATCCAGCCAGCGCTGCCGCGCGACCTTCGGAAGCTCGGCCCGGCCGGCATCAAGCTTCTCGGGATCCGGCGCCCGCTGCTCGCCGGCGCGATGACGTACGATCGCCAAGACGGTCGCGAGCGCCTCTTCAACACGGTCGTCCTCTTCGGCACGGACGGCGCGCTGCTCGGCATGTCCGACAAGCAGATCCTCATGCCGTTCGGCGAGACGATCCCGCTCGGCTCGATCTTTCCGAGCCTCTACGATTTGAGCCCGCAGACCGGGAACTTCGAGGCCGGCAGTCGCGTCGTCCCGCTCGACGTGCCGGGTATCGGCCGCTTCGCCCCGCTCAACTGCTACGAAGACCTGAAGGCGGCTATCGCGCGCGATGCGGTCGTCCGGGCGGGCGGCGAGATCCTCTTCGCCGTCGCGAACGACGCGTGGTTCGGCGACACGGTGGCGCCGTACCAACACGAGGCGCTTGCCGCCTGGCGCACGGTCGAGAACCGGCGGGCGCTCATTCGCGTGACGAACACCGGCGTGACCGACGTGATCGACCCCGCGGGGCGCGTGCTCACGCGCTTTCCCGTCTTTCAACCGGTGGCGCGAGTCGAAACCGTGCCCCGGCTCAACGTGCGGACGCTCTACTCCACCTACGGCGACGTGTTCGGCTGGGTCGCGACCGTCCTCGCGATCGGGCTCATCGTGGCGTCACGGCGACGGCGTTCGGAACCGGCCAGCCCCCTTCGATCTCGAGCGACATCGCCGGCGTCTTGAGCGAGAGCTGCGTGCTCGGACCGCCGTCGAGATTCACCGCGGTCCAGCAACCGAGGCCCCCGTCTTGCGGCGCGACCGCGAGCGCCGTGGCGAGGTCTTGAAGCGAGATCGGGCTTTCGAAGGCGAGCAGCAGCACCGTGCCATCGCCGGGCACGCAGATCGCGGAACGGCGCGACTTCTGCGGCTTCAAGCGGAGGGCGCGCCCGTCGACGACGAGGCGCGGCCACGTCTGCAGCGCGGCTTCGACGTTCGGCGGGATCGGATCCGAGGCGTGTTGGATCTTCGGCACGCCGCCGGCGATCAGGAAGATTCCTTGGTCGAGTCGGCGGAGCGGGTTCGTCTCACCGCTCTGCGAGATCACGAGACCGAGCGGCTTGTTCTCGGAGTCGAAGAACCCGCCGTTGATGACGAGCAGCGAGCTCGATTCCTCGCGAAGCGTCGCGACGCGCCCGGTGCGGCGGTCGTCGCGGCGCGCATCGAGGACTTCGACGCGCGCGATCCGCGGATCGACGCGGAAGACGTGGCCGGCGAGCGGACCCTCCCCGGATTCGATCGGCACGGGCCAGGAGCGGTACCAGAGACCCGGCGCGATCACCGTCCACTGCGGCCGCTCTTCCTCCGCGGCAAGAGCGATGGCAAGCGCGGATGCGACGACGAGCCCAGCGAGACGCGATCCGCGACGCACGACTCCAGTCTGGCACGAACCCATGCGGCCGGGGAGCCCGGAATCAGTATCCGCCGAGAGCCGCGACGCGCTCCCGATGGGCGCTCGAATCGCCGAAGGCGAGCTCGTTCCACTTCGCGCGTTTGAACCAAAAGTGGATGTCGTGCTCCCAGGTGAAGCCGATGCCTCCGTGGATCTGCACCGCCGTGTTCGCCGCCCACGAGTAGACTTCCCCGAGCCGCGCCTTCGCCATCGAAGCCGTGCGGCCGCGCTCTTTCGCGTTCGAATCGAACGTGTGCGCGGCGTACCAGAGGAGCGAACGCGACGGCTCGATCTTGGCGACCATTTCGGCGGCGAGGTGCTTGACCGCCTGGAAGGAGCCGATCGGCCTTCCGAATTGCTCACGCGTCTTCGCGTAGGCGACCGCCATCTCGAGCACACGCTCCGCTCCGCCGAGCGAGTCGGCCGCGAGCGCGATCGCCGCGAGGTCGCGAAGCTCGTCGAGCAATGCCGCGGTCGTGCCCGGCCGTCCGAGCGTCGCGTCGGGACCGACCCGGACTCCGCGAAGCTCGAGAGCGTGGAACCGTCGCGTCCGATCGACCGTTTCGATCTCCTCGACCGACGCACCCTTCTCCGGGCGCTCGACGAGGAAGAGAGAGACGCCTTTCTCGGGTTGGCTCGCCGTACGCGCGACCACGATCCAGAGATCGGCCTGCGCGGCATAGGGAACGTAGAGCTTCCGGCCGCGAAGCTCCCAGCCGCGTCCCGCCTTTCGCGCGCGCAGCGCGATGCTCGGCGGGTCGAAGCGGCCTTCCTCCTCTTGCCAGGCGATCGTCGCGATCGCTTCACCACGCGCGAGCTTCGGCAACCATGCGCGCTTCTGGCGGGCGTCCCCGGCGCGGACGAGCGCCCACGTCGCGAGCACGGAGGAAAAGAGGAACGGACCGGGGGCCGCGCTTCGGCCGAGCTCGGCGAGCACGAGCGCGACGTCGAGGGCGCCGAGGCCGAGGCCCCCGTGGGACGACGGCACGAGGAGGCCCGGCCAGCCCATCGCCGCGGTCGCGGATTCGAGCGCGCCGGAAAGACCCGCAGCGTCGCTCGCGATCTCGCGCACGCGCGCCGGCGGACATTCGCGCTCGAGGAAGTCGCGCGCGGACGACTGCAGGAGCTCCTGCTCCTCCGAAAGTCCGAAGTTCATCATCCCTTCGGGAGTCCGAGGCCGCGCTCGGCGATGATGTTCTTCTGGATCTGCGAGGTGCCCCCGCCGATCACGAGCCCGAGCGTGAACATGAACTCGTAAGGCCAGATCCCGCGGTCGACGACGAACTTGGACCGCCGATCGATCGGCCCGGCCTCACCGAGCACTTCGAGCGCGAGCGCGCAGATCGCATGGTTGAGCTCGGTCGACACGAGCTTGTTCACGGAGGCGCCGATTCCGGCGCTTCGCCCGCGCAACGCCGCCGTGAGCTGGCGATACGAGTGCGCCCTCATCGACTCGACCGAGATCTCGAGATCGGCGATCTTCTGTCGGAGCACGGGGTCCTCGCTGGCCGGACGCCCGTTCCGCCGCCGTGTGCGCGCGAGGCGGAGGAGGCCCTGAAACATCTGTTGCGTCCGCGTGGTCGAGCCGAGCATGTTCCGCTCGTGCGCGAGCGTGGCGTTCGCGACGAGCCAGCCCTGGTGGAGCTCGCCGACGAGATTCTCGCGGGGCACGCGCACGTCTTCGAAGAAGACCTCGTTGAAGCCGCGGTCGCCGGTCATCTGCACGAGCGGACGCACGGTGATCCCGGGCGTCTTCATGTCGATCAGGATGTAGGAGATTCCCTTGTGCTTCGGCGCCGCGGGATCCGTACGGACGAGGCAGAACATCCAGTCCGCGAACTGCGCGTTCGACGTCCAGACCTTCTGGCCGTTGACGACGAAGAAGTCGCCGTCGATCTCGGCGCGCGTGCGGAGCGACGCGAGGTCCGAGCCCGCGCCCGGCTCGGAATAGCCCTGGCACCAGATCTCCTCGGCGGAGAGGATCTTCGGGAGGTGTCGCGCCTTCTGGTCCGGCGTGCCGAACTGCATGAGCGTCGGCCCGATCATCTGGATGCCCATCATGCCGATGACGCCCGGCGCGCGCGCCTTCGTGAGCTCCTCGGCGACGATCGTCTGTCGCATGAGAAGCGCGTTCGAATCGCCGTCGGGATCGACGCGGCCCCCGAACGCGCGCGGCCAGCCCATCGCGAGATAGCCCGCCCCGTGGAGCTTCCGCTGCCACTCCTTCATCTCGCGGATGCGGCGCGGGTCGCCGTATTCGGTCGGCCCTTCGCCGCGCCGACGCGGCGGCAAGCTCTTGCGGATCCATGCGCGCACTTCGCGTCGGAAGGCGCGCTCGTCGGGCGTCAGCGAGAGATCCATAGGGCTCCGAGCGGGCCAGTGGATAACCGATGCCCGCGGGAAAAAGAACCGCTGCTCCGGCCGCTGGGCGATGATCCTTCGCGTCGCGTCATGCTCGGCGCCCTCCGCCCGGCGCGTACCTCCCCGGCGGGGTCAGCGGAGAGCACGCGAGAGCCAGCGCGAGAGTTGCCGAGGGTGCCGAAAGCCCCGCGGCGCAGGAGCGTCTCGAATGTTGACGGGCGAGGAAAACGGAGCGACAGGAGAAGAGTCCGCGGTGGCCGCGGAGGCGTCGGCACAACCTGTTCGGTGCAGGTCGGAGGTAGCCATGCTCATTCGGATCGCTTGTCGGCCGTGCCACATCCAGTCGCTCTGGACCGACGATCCGCAGTCGTTCCTCGAGAGCGTCTGTCATCATCGGAAAGGCTGCCAAGCGAAGCTCACCGAGGAAGGCTGCCTCGAGAGTCGCGCGCTCGCGACGAAGCCGACGAAACCCCTGCCGGCCGGCGTCGACGCGCGGCCACATCGGCGTTCGGCGATCACCGTCTGAGGATCGTCACGCACGCGTTCGCACCGCGTCCCACGGTGTGACAGAGCCCGACGCGCGCGCCTTCGATCTGGCGCGCGCCGGCTTCGCCGCGAAGCTGCCAGTAGACCTCGATCACCTGTGCGAGCGCGGAAGCGCCGAGCGGCTCGCCCTTCGAGAGCAGACCACCGCTCACGTTGACCGGCAGGCGGCCGCCGCGAAGCGGCGCGCCGTCGTCGAGCCAGCCTGCGGAACCGCTGCGCGGGCAGAAGCCGAGCTCCTCGTACGAGAGGAGCTCGCGCGCGGCGTCGGTGTCCTGCACTTCGGCGAGATCGAGATCCTCCGGGCCGAGCGCCGCTTCCTCGTACGCTACTCGAGCGGCCATCTCGGTCGGTGACGGAGCGGTTTCCGCCTCTGCGATCCCGGACATGGGCGTGTGCTCGCCGAGGACTCGTCCCGGCCGGTGCGAACGAAGCACCGACGCGGCGACGACGACGTCGGCCGGCGACGTCGCCTTCCGGAGAATGACGGCGGCGGCGCCTTCGTTCGGCGAGCAGAGCATCGGCAACGTGAGCGGCTCGCACACGAGGCGACCGGCGAGCACTTCTTCCGCCGTGATCGGTTGGCGGGTCATGGCGAACGGATTGCCGACGCCGGCCGCGCGGTTCTTGACGACGACGGCGGCGAGATGGCGTCGCTCGACCTGCGAGTCGCGCATCAAGCGACGAGCGCGGAGCGCGAAGTAGGCCGGCGTGGAATTGTAGCCCGCGTCCTTCTGCCACGGCTCGAAGAAGCTCGAATCGATCACGCCGCGCGGCATCTTCTCCATGCCGAGCACGAGCGCGTGCTCGCATTCGCCGGCGCGAATCGCGGCGGCCGCGAGGCGCAGCGCGGCGCCGCCGCTCGCGCAGCCGGCTTCGACGTCGACGATCGGCAGGCCGCCGATGCTGAGGCTCGTGATCGCACGATGCCCTGCCGCGACGCCGGCATAGACCGTTCCGCAAAACGCCGCCTGGATCCGACTCGCGTCGACGCCCGCATCGGCGATCGCCGCGCGAACGGCGTCGCGTCCGAGATCGATGACCGTGCGATCGTCGTAGCGGCCGAACGGGACGAGCCCGACGCCGGCGATCGCGATCGTCACGGCGACGCCTCCGGCGCGAAGACGAAGCCGACGACCGTCGCGCCGGCTTCGTTCACGTAGAGATCTTCGAGCACCAGCCGCACCGCCTGGCCCGTCGCGAGCTCGCCAACCGCGGCCGCAGGGAGCCGCGTGACGATCATCAATCCCTCCGGCAACTCCACGACGCCGAAGCCGTAGGGAACCGCGCCGCGATAACCGGGCGGCGGCCGCTCGACGACGGTGGCGACGTCGACCGTCGCGTGCGGGCCGACGGGAATCGGTGCGCAATCCGGCGACGAGCAATATGGACAATCGCGTGCTGCGGGGAAGTGCAGCCGCTCGCAGCGGGCGCAACGGCCGGCGAGCAGGCGCGGATTCGCCTCGGGATCGATCGTCGACAGGAGACCTTCGCGCAGCGCGACGCGGGGCATCGAGGCTTGGCGATACTCCCCGCGCGCGACGCCGGTCAATCGACGGTTTTCGCGTGGCCGCGCCAACGCGCGAGCGCGGCACGGATCTCGCCTTCGGCTTTGCGGAACACGACCGCGTCGTCCGCGCTTCCGTCGCGCGTGATCGGCGCGCCGATGTAGACGCGCACACGCGTGCCGAACGGCACGGGAAAGAGATTGAACCGCAGGAGCTTCCACGACTCGTCGATCGCCACGGGCACGACCGAGATGCCGGGCGCCGCCTTCATGAGCTCGAGCGTGCCCCGCGGCTTGAACGTCCGGATCTCACCGGCGCGCGACCGCGTGCCCTCGGGGTAGATGACGGCCGAGATGCCGCGCTCGCCGAGGCGAGCGCCGAGCTCCCGGATGGCCGGCAACGCCTGCTCGGCGTCGCCACGATCGATCAACGCGCTTCCGCCGCGCCGGAGGTTGTACGAGATGCTCGGGATCCAGCGCGCGAGCGACCGTTTCGAGACGTACTTCGGAAAGTTGCTGAACAGCAGCGCGCCGAAGATCGGCACGTCGAACATGCTCTGGTGGTTCGCGATGACGACGTAAGGCGTCCACGAGCACACCTCGGGCGCGCGCTCGACCTGGAGGCGCGTGCCGCAAATGCGAAACGCCCAGAGCAGCGCGACCTGCAAAGCGCCGGCGACGATCTCGTGCGGCCGAGAGCCGAAGAGGCGCGCGATCCGCTGCAGCGGATCGAAGACGCCGAGGATCAACCCGAACGCGAGGAGGAACGGGATCGTGAAGATCCAATCCCGCGCACGAGTGGCGACCGCCGGCATGGCGCGTGTCTTTGACGAGATCGCCGGGTTCGGTCAATCGGCGGCCGCGGTGTGCTAGGAGATGGCGCGGTGCGAGTTCTCGTCTCGGGCAGCTCCGGTCTCGTCGGGCGCGCGGTTGCGCGTGCACTCCGCGACGAAGGGAACGAGATCGTGCCGCTCGTGCGCTCGGGCGGAGACGGTCGTGCGGCCGTGCTGTGGGATCCGGCGTCCGAGCGCTTCGACGCGGCGGCTGCGGAGGGGGCGGACGCGGTGATCCATCTCGCCGGCGAGAGCATCGCTGCCGGTCGCTGGACGGCGGAGCGGAAGAAGTCGATCTGCGAGAGCCGCGTGAAGGGCACGCGCCTCCTCGCCGACGGCCTCGCACGGCTCTCGCGTCGCCCGTCGGTGCTGATCTCGGCTTCCGCGACGGGATACTACGGTAGCCGCGGTGACGAGGTGCTCGACGAGTCCAGCGCGCTCGGCCGAGGCTTCCTCGCCGAAGTCTGCCGTGACTGGGAGGCGGCCGCGGAGTCGGCGCGATCCGCCGGAATCCGCACGGTCCATCTCCGCTTCGGCGTGATCCTCGCCAAGCAGGGCGGTGCGCTCGCGAAGATGCTCGTGCCGTTTCGACTCGGGTTCGGCGGCAAGCTCGGGGACGGCCAGCAGTGGATGAGCTGGATCGCGCTCGAAGACGTCGTCGAGATCGTGCGCTTCGTCCTTCGCGGCGATGCGGCAGGCGCCTGGAACGTGGTCGCCCCGACGCCGGTGCGAAACGAGGACTTCACGCGCTCGCTCGGTCGCGTGCTCTCGCGCCCGACGGTGCTGCCGATGCCCGCCTTCGCCGCCAGGCTCGCCTTCGGCGAGATGGCCGATGAGGCTCTGCTCGCGAGCTCGCGAGCCGTGCCGAAGAGGCTCCTCGACGCCGGCTTCCGCTTCCGGCATCAGGAGGTCGAAACCGCGCTGCGCGCGATTCTCGGCTGACGGCATCTCCCTCAGGGAGGTCGGGCGAAGCCCGGGAGGGTGAGTGCTAGGGCTCGCCGGGCTCCGGCTTCGCGAGCGGACGGCCCCACTGATCCGTGCGCTGACCGCCACGCTTTTGGATCGTCTTCATCGTGATCGGGTTCACCCAGGGTTGCCCGAGTACGCAGGGTTGCGGGAAACCGTCCTCGTCGACGCGCTCGAACGTCGGGAACTTGCCGCGATCGAAGCGCGTTTGCATCCGCTTGGCCATGAGTCCCACTCGTTTGCCACACGCAGGGGCGACGCGGAAGCGTGGGACCGCTCAAATTGAATCGACGATACCCGGCTGGTATGACGAACGTTCCATGTCCGGTGCCGCGGAAAACCCCGCAGCGACGCCCGATTACAAGGCGACGCTGAACCTGCCCCGCACCGAGTTCCCGATGCGTGGGAACCTGCCGAAGCGCGAGCCCGAGGTCGTGCGCCGGTGGAGCGAGATGGAGCTCCACCGCAAGATGGTCGAGCGCCGCGCCGACGCTCCTCTGTTCGTGCTCCACGACGGCCCGCCGTACGCGAACGGCAACATCCACATCGGCCACGTCCTCAACAAGGTGTTGAAGGACGTGATCGTCAAGTTCCGCGCGATGGCGGGCTGGCGGTCACCGTACGTTCCCGGCTGGGACTGTCATGGCCTGCCGATCGAGCTCCAGGTCGAGCGCAAGCTCGGCCGCAAGCGCGGCGCCGACAAGGTCGAGGTCCGAAAGCTCTGCCGTGAGTACGCGGAGCGCTTCGTCGGCATCCAGCGCGAGGAATTCCGGCGGCTCGGCGTGATCGGGGATTGGGAGCAGCCGTACCTCACGATGGATCCGGCGTATGAAGCGGCCGAGGTGCGCGCGCTCGGGCGTTTCTTCGCGAACGGCTCGATCTATCGCGGGCGAAAGCCGGTGCTCTGGTGTCCGTCGTGCGCGACCGCGCTCGCCGAGGCCGAGGTCGAGTACGAGGACCTGAGCTCGCCGTCGATCACGGTCGCGTTCGATCTCGTCGAGCCGCTGCCGCCGCCGCTCGCGGGCTTCGCCGGCGCGCCGATTTCGATCGCCATCTGGACGACCACTCCTTGGACGTTGCCGGCGAATCTCGCGATCTCGCTGCATCCGGATTTCGAGTACGTGCTCGCCGAGCTCGCGAGCCGCCGTCTGATCGTCGCCAAGGACCTCCTCGGCGCTCTGGCCGCGACCCTCGGCGACGAATCTCCTCGCGTGCTCACCACCTTTCGCGGCCGCGAGCTCGAGGGCGCGAAGGCGCGCCATCCGTGGATCGATCGCGAGTCCGTGGTGATCCTCGGTGAGCACGTCACGCTCGAAGCGGGCACCGGCGCCGTTCACACCGCTCCGGGCCACGGCCAAGAGGACTACGAGGTCGGCCTCCGCTACGGCCTCGACACCTATGCGCCGGTCGACAACCGCGGTCGCTTCACGGACGACGTCGCGGGCTTCGCCGGCCAGTTCGTCTTCGATGCCGACGCGGCGATCGTCACACTGCTCCGCGAGCGCGGCCGACTGCTCAAGGGCGAGACGCTTCGCCACAGCTATCCGCACTGCTGGCGGTGCAAGAATCCCATCATCTTCCGCGCCACGGATCAGTGGTTCGTCTCGATGGAGAAGAACGACCTCCGCGCCCGCGCGCTCGCCGAGATCGACCGCGTGCAATGGATCCCGAGCTGGGGCCGTGACCGCATTCGCGGGATGATGGAGTTCCGTCCGGATTGGTGCATCTCGCGCCAACGGTCGTGGGGCGTGCCGATCGTCGCGTTCTACTGCGAAGCCTGCGGCGAGGTGCTGGCCGGAGAGGCGGTCGCCGAGCACGTCGCACCGATCATCGCGAAGCAGGGCTCGGACTCGTGGTTCGCGATTCCGGCGGCCGAGCTGGTTCCGCCCGGCTCGAAGTGCGGCCGCTGCGGCGGCACGGAGTTCCGGAAGGAAGAAGACATCCTCGACGTCTGGTTCGATTCCGGCGTGAGCCACGAGGCCGTGCTCGAGGCGCGACCCGAGCTCCATCGACCCGCCGAGCTCTATCTCGAGGGCAGCGACCAGCACCGCGGCTGGTTTCACACCTCGCTTCTGACGTCCGTCGTGACGCGCGGGCGAGCGCCGTACGATGCCGTTCTGACCCACGGCTTCACCATGGATGCCAAGGGACGGAAGATGTCGAAGTCGCTCGGCAACACGATCGAGCCGCAACCGCTGATCGACAAGCACGGCGCCGAGATCCTCCGCCTCTGGGTCGCTTCCGAGGACTACCGCGACGACCAGCGGATCTCGAACGAGATCGTGGGACGGACCGTCGAGTCGTTCCGCCGTATCCGAAACACCGCGCGGTTCCTGATCGCGAATCTCTTCGACTTCGAGCCTGCGCGTCACGCCGTCGCGCCAGAAGACCTCGCCGAGATCGACCGCTGGATCCTGGATCGGACGCGCCGGCTCGTCGCGCGATGTCGCGAGGCATACCTCGCGTACGAGTTTCACGTCGTCGTTCACGCGCTCAACAACTTCTGCAGCGTGGATTTGAGCGCGCTCTATCTCGACATCACCAAGGATCGCCTCTACTGCTCCGCGGTCGATGACCGCGGCCGCCGTGCGGCGCAGACCGCGGTCGCGCAGATCCTCGACGATCTCACCCATCTCATGGCGCCGATCCTGTCGTTCACGGCGGACGAGATCTGGGACTATCTGCCGAAGGTCGCGGGCCGGGCAGAGAACGTCTTCCTCTCCGATTTCCCCGAGGCGCCGGCAGACACGCTCGACGACGTCCTCGCGGCCAGCTGGGAGCGGTTGCTCGAGGTGCGGAGCGCGGTCACGAAAGCACTCGAGGAGGAGCGGAAACAGGGTCGCATCGGGCATTCGCTCGACGCGGGCGTGCGGCTCGGCTTCGCCGCGGACGGTCCGCTGACCTCGCTGCTCGCGCCGCGGCGCGATGATCTTCCCGCGCTGTTCATCGTCTCGCACGTGGCGTTCGACGACGCGCTTCCGCAGTCCGCGGAGAGCCGGGTCGTGCCCGGCCTTCGAATCGCGATCGATCCGGCACCCGGCACGAAGTGCGCGCGCTGCTGGAACTATCGAACGACGGTCGGCGAGGTCGCCGCGCACCCCGCGATCTGCTCGCGCTGCGCGGCCGTCGTCGCGGCTTGAGGATGACTTGGTGAAACCAACGGTCCGCCGCTTCCTCGCCACCGCCGCCGCGGTCATTGCCGCCGATCAGGCGACGAAGGCGATGATCCTCGCGCGGCTCGAAGTGCACGATTCCATCACGTTGATCGACGGCTTCTTGAAGATCGTCCACGTGCGGAATCCGGGCGCGGCGTTCAGTCTTCTGGCGGGCGCATCCGAGGCGTTTCGCGCGCCGTTCTTCATCATCGTCACGATCGTCGCGATCGTTGTGCTCGGCAGCATCGCCTTCAAGTTGGACGCCCGCGATCGGTGGCTCGCGACGGCGCTCGGTGGCGTCCTCGGCGGGGCGGTCGGCAATCTGATCGATCGCCTCCGCTTCGGCGAGGTCGTCGACTTCGTCTACGTGCACTGGGGCGACTGGGTTTGGCCGGCGTTCAACGTCGCGGATTCGAGCATCTCGATCTCCGTCATCGCCATCGTGCTCCACTCGTTCCTTTCGCAGGATTCCCACGCGAGTTCGCGGTCTTCGGACGGTGCCCCGGCTTGACCCTCCGACACCCGCAACATTAAGATCCAGGTCGTGTTTCCTCGGGCAGGTAGTTGCTTCGTCACGGAGGAAACCATGAAAGCCCGAGGAATCGTTGCGAGTTTGGTCGTGTCCGGTGTTCTCGCGAGCGGATGCGCATCCGGCGGTCTGTCCGGACGGGAGAAGGGCGCTCTCGCGGGCGGCGCGCTCGGCGCGGGCGCGGGCGCGCTGATTGGCAAGCACAAGGGTGGCAAGACGTGGCAAGGGGCAGCGATCGGCGGCGCCGCGGGCGCGCTCGGTGGCGCGATCATCGGCGATCAGATGGACTCTGGCCGCGATCACGATCGCTATGACGAACGGTACGAACGAGATCGGTACGATGACCGATACGATCGTCGCTACGACGATCGGTACGGTTACTAATCGGGGAGGATGAACATGCGAGTCCAGGTATTGGCTGTCCTGTCGGCGCTGACGCTGACGGCGTGCGCTTCGGGCGGGCTCACTGCCCGCGAGAAGGGCGCCCTCGGCGGTGGCGCGCTCGGTGCGGGTGCCGGCGCGATCATCGGCCATCAGACCGGACATGCCGGTGCCGGCGCCGCGATCGGTGGCGCGCTCGGTGCTTTGACCGGCGCCGTCGTCGGCGACCAGGTCGAAGGTCAGAACCAGCGTTCGAATGCGCAGGAGGAAGAGCTCCTCCGCCAGCGCCGTGAGATCGAAGAGCTCAAGCGGCGCCAGGTGAATGACGACGACGACTACGAGCGCTATTAACCTTCTTTGACCGACGTGACGGCTGAGGCCGGAGTCATCTCCGTGGTCGTCACTGCAAATCACGGGGGGCTCCGGAATCCTTCCGGAGCCCCTCGACCGTCCTGAACCCCAAGAGGATCCCATGCGGAACGATCATCGATCGGTCGCCTACTTCGCGCTCGTCGCATTCCTATTCTCCGCCTGCGCCGCGGGCGGACCCACCAAGCGCGAGACCGGCGCGCTGGGGGGAGCAGCGCTCGGCGCGCTCGCGGGTGCGGTCATCGGCCATCAGACGGGCCATGCCGGCGCCGGCGCGGCGATCGGTGGCGCGCTCGGCGGCGTCGGCGGCGCGGTCGTCGGCGATCAGATCCAGTCGGGCGATCAACGGCTCGATGCGCAGGAGCAGGAGCTCGCGCGCAACCGCGCGCTCATCGAGGAGCTCAAGCGGAAGAACCTCGACGTGCACGAGACGAAGCGCGGCGTGGTCGTCAACCTCCCGGACATCCTCTTCGAGTTCAACAAGGCGACGCTCACCTCGGACGCGCGGCGGAAGATCGGTGATGTCGCGGATACGCTGAACGGCCCGACGGTGAGCCGCCGGCGCGTCTCGGTCGAGGGGCACACCGACTCGATCGGCGGCGACGAATACAATCAGAAGCTCTCCGAGCGTCGCGCCGAGGCGGTCGCCAGCGCGCTCGACTCCAACGGCGTGAATTCCGAACGGGTTCGCACCCGTGGGTTCGGCAAGCGCTATCCGATCGCGCCGAACTCGACCGAGAGCGGCGCCGACAATCCGTCCGGACGTGCCAAGAACCGCCGCGTCGAAGTCATCATCGAGAACTAAGAGGTCGCCCGGAAGGCGACCTCGTGACCTGGCGAACCGCCGGCTTGCCGGCGGTTCGCCAGAACTAATCACCCCCCCCGGGCTTACGCCCGACCCCCTGAGGGGGGTCCTAGCTTGAAGCGGACCCGGCGGCGTCGAACGACAACAGGGCTGCGATCGCCAGCACGGCGACGGCGCCTGCAGCGATCACGGTCCGGACTCCTACCCAGTCGGCGAACGTGCCGAGCACGGCCGCGCCGAGCGGCGAGATGCCGAAGAGCGAGACGCTGACCATGCTCATCACTCGCCCGCGCATCTCGTTGACGACTGACGTCTGCAGCGTCGTATTGAGCGACGCGATGCAGACGATCTGAAAGAGCCCGACGGCGACGAGCGCGAGGGCTGCGCTCGTTCCGGTCTGTACCGTCGTGAACGCGAGGAGGGCGACCGCGAACGCGACGCCCGCGCCTAGCGCGACGCGAGGGCTCGCGGTCGCAGCGATCGAGGCGAGCCCGAGGCCGCCGATCACCGCCCCGAGCCCGATCGCCGCGAGCAGCAGCCCGAGCCCTTCCGGGCCGAGCCCGAGCACGTCGCGCGCCACGGCCGGCATCAAGATGATGTAAGGAAAGCCGAAGAAGCTGACGGCGGCCGCGAGGATCAACATCGAGCGGATGGCCGGCTCACGGCGCGCATACGAGAGCCCGTCGGCGAGATCGCGCCGGAGCGACTGCGGTGCCGGCACCGTGCGAGACGGGATCCGTAGCAGCGCGACGGTCCCCGCCATCACCGCAAAGCTCGCCGCGTTCAGCCCGAAACAGCCCGTCGGGCCGATGCGCCCATAGGCGAGACCGGCCAGGACGGGGCCGACGATGCGGGCCAGGTTGAAGTTCACGGAATTGAGCGAGATCGCGGTGATGAGGCGCTCCGTCGGCACGAAATACGGAATGGCGGAGTGGACGGTCGGCACGTAGATCGCGTTCGCGGCACCGAGCGCGAACGACACGGCGAGGATGTGCCAGAGGTCGAGGTGCCCGCTTGCCGTGAGAGCGGCGAGCGCGAAGATGAGCGCGCTCGCGAAGAGCTGCGTGCCGACGAGGATCCGCCGCTGATCGATTCGATCGGCGATGGCGCCGCCGACGAGGCCGAGCACGAGGATCGGCATGCTGCCGCAGAGGCTCACGCCGCCCAGCCAGGAGCTCGACTGCGTACGCTCGTAGACGAGCCAACCGAGCGCCGTCGACTGCATCCACGTCCCGACGTTCGAGACGAACGATCCGGCCCAGAAGATCGCGTAGTCGCGGGAAGCGAACGCGGCGAGCACGCGTGAACGAGGAAGTGGGCTCGGAATCGACGTGCGCGCGGTTGTATCGCTGCTGGCGAGAAAAATCATCGCCAGCATCGCCACGTCATGGCTCGCTACCGCGAGCCGCAGTGCTATCGACGGGGTGCGCGCGCCGCAATCGAGGAGCCAACTTGACTCGCTCGTGTCGCGTCCGTATACCAGAGGATTGACCGGAGGACCCGCTCGACATCGGCGCCGTACCCGCTCCCCGGAAATCGAAACTCACCCGGGGAACTCACGCCCGCGAGCCCTTCGAGGAGGCAAACGTCATGGCAGAGAAGAAGGCGAAGACCGCTGAAAAGAAGGTCGCTACCGTGAAGCGGGCGTGCCCGAGCTGCGGCGGCGAAAGCAAGGTCACGTACCTCGCCGGGTTCGGGCAGCAGGGATATTTCTGGATGTGCGAGAAGAGCTGCGGCTACCAAGAGCGCACGCGCTAGCTTTCACGTCTCGCCGGGAGAAGCTCCAACCGCCTCGAGGATCGCAATGGGACGGATCCGCAAGAAGGAAAAGCAGAAGAAGGGCTTCAACATCTTCGACGACGAAGAGGCGCCCGAGAGCCGTCGAAGACGAGAGATCTACCCAAAGACGAGGCCGGCCGACGCAAGATCAAGCGTCAGTACGACGACCTGCTCGGCATCCGCATCGAGAAGCTGAAGGGCCGCATCCTCAATCGCGAGCGCATCAACAAGACGATCGAGGGTGTCTACTTCATCTGCGTCGAGTGCAAGAAGGTCTGCCACAACATGGACGACGGGCTCGTCGAAGATCCTGACAACGACGCCGACCGTTGTGGCCCGTGCGCCAAGTCGAAAGGCCTGCCGGTGCCGCCGTCGGGTTCCGGCTCCGGTAAGGGCAAGGCGGCGGCGTAGGAACTACTCACCCCCGGGCTCGCGCCCGACCCCCGAGGGGGGTGTCGCCGGCGCGCTCGCGTTAGGCGCGAGCGCCGCGAGCATTGACGCCGATCTTCTCGGCGGCGACTCGCGTCCTCGTCCTTCGAGGCGATCGCAGGACGCCTTGGAGGTCGGCGATCGTGTCGACGTCGAAGGCGATCGCCGGAAGCTCGATCTCCATGTGCAGGACGCCGGCCTCGATCGCCGCCGTCACGTGGCCATGGAAGCTTCGCCCGCCGAACCGCGTCGGGATCGCGCGCGGTGGACGCCGCAGAATCGCGTTCGTACCGAGGCCCTCGTGCGACCGGACGAGCCGCACGCTCGGCTCCTCGGGGAGCTTCTCGTGGAGCGCGTCGATGTCCGTCGAGGTGACCAGCGGCAAATCCGACAGCACGACCAGCACCGAGGATGCCCCGAGCTCGACGCAGCGGTTGGTGCCGAGCGCGACCGCGCCGTTCAGGCCGAGCGGCTCGCGCTCGTCGACTGCGATCGCGCGCATGCGGAGCGCCAGGTCGAGCAACCGCTTGTCCGCCGTGACGACTGCCACCGCTTCGACCGACGAAGCGCGAACGAGGGCTTCGAGCACGTCCTGGAACATCGCGAGGCCGACCGCGCGCCGGTCGTCATCGTTCAAGTCCGGAGCGAGTCGGCTCTTCGCCAGCGCGATCGGCTTCGCGGGCAGCAGCGCGAATCGCATAGGGGCGAATTGTAGTCGAGCCGCGCGAGCCGAGTCGAGACGCGGCCCCACTTCGGCTCCGCCCATTGCCGGACAGGGGGCTCCCGACTATAACCCGGCCGGCTCGATGAGATCTTCGCATGCGCATCACGGGGGGAACGGCGCGCGGGCGTGGGCTGCGCGGTCCGCGTGACGCGCGGATCCGTCCGACGTCGGACAAGGTTCGCGGTGCGATCTTCAACGTTCTCGCCGCCCGTTACGGCGTCGAGGGCCTCCGGATCCTCGATCTCTTCGCCGGTACCGGCGCGCTCGGTCTCGAAGCGCTCAGCCGAGGAGCCGCGCACGTGACGTTCGTGGACGCGAGCCAGGACGCATGTCGGCTGATCCGCGATAACCTTGCGCGCGCCGGATTTGCAGAGCGTGCCGAGGTGGTCCGCGGCAAGGTCGACGAGAGCCTCGATCGGCTCGGCGGCGCCTACGATGGCGCGCTCGTGGATCCGCCGTACCGCGTCGGGCTCGGCGAAGCGACGCTCCGTGCGTTGGCCGCTGGGGAACGCCTCGCGCCGCAGGCGTGGATCGTCATCGAGCACGCGCACGGCGAGGACATGCCGGAGCAGGCGGGACGCTTCGCGCGATCGCTCCTGCGCCGCTATGGCGACACGGCCTTGTCGGTCTACGTGGGGGAGGGCGCATGAAGACGGGAGGAGACAGACGGCTGGCCGTCTTTCCCGGATCGTTCGATCCGATGACGAACGGTCACATCGACATCGTCGAGCGGAGCTTGCGGATCTTCGATCGGGTGATCGTCGCCGTCGCCTTCAATCCGAACAAGGATTCCGCGCTCTTCACGCCGGAGGAGCGGACGGACATGATCCGGAAAGCGACGAAGACGGATCGCGTGATCGCGGACGCGTTCTCGGGGCTCCTCGTCGAGTACGCGGCGCAGCGCGGCGCGCGAGTGATCCTGCGCGGGCTCCGTGCGGTCGCCGACTTCGAATACGAGTTCCAGATGGCCCTGATGAACCGTCATCTGCGGCCCGACATCGAGACGATGTTCGTGATGGCGGGCGAGGCGCATTTCTACACGAGCTCACGGCTGGTGAAGGAGGTCGCGAGCCTCGGCGGCGACATTCGCGGTCTCGTCCCGCCGCTCGTCGGCCGTCGCCTCGAGGAGAAGTTCGCGAGCTTGCGCGCGGCGGGGAAGCCCGTTCGCGTCAGTCGCGGTCGCGCGAATCGCCGAAAACCTCGGCGGTGAAGATCGAGAGGCGCGTCGCGGGATCGCGCCAAGCATCCTCGGCGAGCCCGGCCTTGCGGCAGGTTTCCTCGAGGAGCTGTTCCCGATCCCAACCCGCTTCGAGCGCGACTTTCGGCAGGTAGACGGCGCGCCGCCCTTCCGCGGCGACCGCGACGCCGTGAACGCCCGGCACGACCTCGTCGGGGAGCGCGTCGGTCAGCGGTCCGAGCACGGATACCTCGAGCTCGAGATCCGCGAGCTCCTCGAGCCCGAGCGGCGAGAACCGGGGATCGTGGAAGCCGGCGGCGACGGCCATCTCCGCGACGACCTCGTCGAGCGAACGATCACCGGCGAGCGTGCCGACGCACCCGCGAAGCTCGTCCCCTCGGTAGAGGCTCACGAACGCGCCGCAAAGTCGCGCGACGGAAGGCGGTGGCGGGGGCGACGCGACGGATGCCACGCCGAGCTCCTCGGCGATCGCCGCGCGAGCGCGGGCGAGAAGCCATGCGCGGTCCTCGACGCTCAATGCGTTCGAGTCGACCACCGGTCGACGCTAACACCCTCGGCAGCGAGGGGCCAGGCGTGAAAACGAACGGAGGGCGACGGCCAATCGACCATCGCCCCCCGGTTGTTCTCGAAGCTCGGGTCCTACTTCCGAACGGTCTTGGTGAAGACGGCTTCTGCCTTCTGCGCAGCCATCTCGGCGCGCTGAGCCGCCTGTTCCGCTCGGTTCGCTGCCGCTTCCGCGCGCTGCGCGGAAGCCTCGACGCGGCTCACGGCCGCTTCGAGCCTGCTCGAGCTGCTGTCCGCAGAAGCCTTCGTGCATCCGCTCACCGCGAACGCAAGGCCTGCGATCAGCGCGGGGACCGCGACGACTTTCTTCATCTTCGACGACACCACCATACACCTCCTCTGTCGTGCGTAGGGTCGTTCGTGGAATCGCACAACCTGCGCGGGGTTGCAAGACGACGCAGTGCTCAGCGGCTTCCCGCCGAGCCTTCCGCCGATGCCGCCCGTCCGGCGATCGCCGCCGGCGCGACGGCTGGAATGACCGCGACGATCTGTTGTCCCTCGCGGACGATGATCTCGCCGAGCGGCTGGTTCACGACGATCGGCGCCGCGATCGAGGCCGGCACCTGGAAGCTCACCTCGATTTCCTTCTCCTCACCCTTGCGGATGAGGAACGCCGAGCCGCGGCCCGCGATCGGACGCACGGAGGCCGCGGAGCCGTTTTGCACGCGCACGTCGATCGCGAGCGGCTCGCCCGCCTTCACGAGCTCGAACCGGGAATAGTTCGCGTACCCCCATTCGAGGACGTCCTCGGCCATCCGGAATCGGGAGCGCAACGTCGGGGGCAGCCGAGCACGATCGCGATCAAGCGCATGTCGTCGCGCTTCGCCGTGGCGATCAGGTTGAATCCCGCGAGACGAACGTAGCCGGTCTTCAGGCCATCGACGCCGGGCGTGCGGCCGACGAGGTGATTCGTGTTGTGGAGCCGGACCTTGTCGGTCCGAAAAGTCACCTCGCTCTGCGAGGTGACCTGCAAGATCGCCGGATACTTGATGAGCTCGCGCGCGAGGATCCCGAGATCGTGCGCCGTCGAGACGTCGAATGACTTGCCGCGCTTCGGCGGAAGGCCGTTCACCGTCGTGTACTTGGTACCGGTCATGCCGAGCTTCTTCGCGCGCTCGTTCATGCGGTCGATCATCTCGTCGGCCGAACCGGCGACGGCTTCGGCGACCGCGGCGGAAGCGTCGTTCGCCGACGCGATGAGCATCGCCTTGAGGAGCTCTCGGAGCGGCAGGAACTCGCGTGGGCGCAGGAAGACCTGGCTCCCGCCCATCGCCGCGGCGTAGCGACTGATCTGGACCGGCTGGTCGATGCGGAGCTCGCCGGCGTCGATCGCCTCGAACGCGACGAGCGCGACCATCATCTTGACGAGCGACGCCTGCGGCCATTCGCGCTTCGCGTCGTAGCCGTAGAGGACGTTCCCGGTATCCGCGTCGATCAGCAAGCCGGAGCGGAAGGCCCCTTCGGGCGGGAGCGTCGGGATTGCGGGGCGCGTCCAGGTTACCGCCGGTCGACGACGCGGCGCCTTCGCGCGTCGACGTCGCCGCCGCGCGTCCGCATCCTCGGGACGATCGTGACGGTGAGAAACGCCACCACCACCACCCAAACCCAGAACCGTCGCATCGAATGGGAAATCGTCAGCGAGAGAATCCGCGAATCCGTGCGCGCCATGTTCTCCGGGTCCTCGCCGAGAAGTCAACCACGAACCCGCGAGGGATTCGTTCGCGAACCCTGATTTGACAGGCTTTTGGCGAACCCCTAGAACCGGCGGGACCTCTCTCCAGAAGGACTCGTACCATGGCCACGGTCATCACCGAGGAGTGCATCAACTGCGGCGCCTGCGAGCCGGAGTGTCCGAACACGGCGATCTACCAGGGCGGGGTCGAGTGGGATTTCGAAGGGGCGAAGCACCCGGCGATCTCGGACTCGATCTTCTACATCGTGCCGGACAAGTGCACGGAGTGCGTCGGATTCTACGACCACGAAGCGTGCGCGGCCGTGTGCCCGGTCGATTGCTGCATACCGGATCCGAAGATCCCCGAGACCGAAGCGGTGCTGCTGGAGCGCGCCAAGAAGCTCCACCCGGATCAGGACTTCGGCCCGGATTTCCCCTCGCGATTCAAGGAGAAAGCGGCGGCGCCGGAGCCGGAGGCGGCTCCCGCGGCGGCGGCCGCACCCGTCGTGGCGGCAGCGGCTGCGCCGAAAGCCGCGGCTCCGGCCGGACGGGTCGAGCGGCCGAAGGCGCCTCCGCCGAAGCCGATCAAGCAAAAGAACTTTGCCGGTGAGCTCGGCGACGACTTCGACGCGTTGGTCACGGAGTACCGCGTGAAGCCGAGCGGGCGGACGCCGCTCGTCGTCCGCTTGATCGTGCTCGCCCTGTCACCCGTGCTCGGCGCGCTGCCGCACCGCACGAAGGACGCGCTCGAGAGGGCGATTGGCGATCGCCGCTTCTTTTCGAGCTCGCTCGCGACCGGTCTCAACGTGCTTCACAACATGATCCTCTACCCGATCTTGTTGTCGGCGCTCGGCTACTTCGCGCTCGGTCATCAGGTCTTCAGCTCGCAGATGAAATGGATGGTCGCGCTCGGCCTCACGCTCGGCACGTTCGAGGCCGCGTGGCGCATGCGTGAAGCCTTCCTGCGCGCGCGAGCGATCGACGAGACCACGCTCGGGCCCGCCCTCTACGGCTTGACGCTCG
>CAWBOU010000018.1:0-104175 GCA_963790365.1 uncultured delta proteobacterium | reverse complement strand
CGCCTCCAAGCAGGCTCGTATGCGACACGATCAGGATCCCGAACACGTTCAGCCCGAGATGAGCGCCCATCGCGGCTCCGAGATTGCCGGTCTTCACGACGAGCACGGTGGCGACGACAGCGAACGCCGCGATGCTGACCAGAATCGCAGCCTTCATCCATGGCAGCGAGACCGTGTCCCAATGCAGCAGCGTGAAGACCAGGCCAGGAAGCACGCCCCAGACGAGCACGCTTCTGAATTGCGCGGCGAGCGACTGCAAAAGATAGCCGCGAAACACCAGTTCCTCGGCGGAGATTTGGATGAAAAGGAGCAGCACTAGCGGGACGACCCAGACGAGCCACTCCCCGATACTGATGGAGGTTCGCTTGAGCGACGGGTCCAAGAGCAAGCCTATGATCTCAATCAAACCGTAGGCGATGAAAGCTGCCGCGAAACCGCGCAAGAATCCGCTCCATGACAGGCGTCCCTCCGCCCCGAGCACGCTGCCGAAGGGGCGCCGATGCACCAGCCGCACAGCCAGGAATACTCCGGCCGACATGCCGATGAACGAGGTGAGGATGCTGGCAACGCCGGCCGGCGTCGCAAGAAAAGCCTGGATGAGCCCCCAGCCATCCTGTGCCTCGGCAGCGTCAGCGATCGTCGGATCGAACGCGGCGCCGATTATCGTGCCCGCCACCAAAGCGGCCATCGTGGATGCCAGCCAGATCGCCAGGATCAACAGCACGCCAACGACGAGCCGCCAGATCGCGGTACGGCCCTCGCGAGCGCGCTCGACATAGCGGAGGAAGGCGGGCGAGGCGGTGAGCATGATTGCGGAGAAATCTTGGAATCGGTTGGACAGGACTCCTATGGCGTGGCAGGGCACGCGTCCACCTCACAGAGAGACAACGCGCGCGATTGAACGCGTCACACCGAAGGTTTCGACGTATGCGAAGAGTCGAGTCTCGTCGTCCTCGCGTTTGCCGGGTGGATCCTCGCGGCGCCTCTTGCCGCTTCCGCCGACCCCATTTCGAAGATTGGCGCATCCGAGGCATGGCGCTCACCTGCGCCTCAGCAGGTCAACATCATCGACGGCTTCGATGGCCGCGGTTCGCTCATTGAGCTCGGCCCCACCCTCGGACTGTCGCCGGAGGAAATCGCCCGCATCCGAAAGGTGTCGGGACATGTCGGCTGCTTCCTTCCCACACCGTCCGTCGGTGCCGGGGCTCTCTTCCTCACCGACCGCCAAGTCCTGACAGCTGGACATATCTTCTTCGCGCAGACTGGCGAGCGGCGCTCAAAATGCTTTTTCAAGAACCAGGATGTCCCGTCGCTCCTGATCGATATCGTCACCGATGAAGCGGAATTCGGCGCCGAGCCGCCGAAGCCAGGTTCGAACGACGATTACGCGATCGTCCGCCTGGCGTTGCCGGTACCGGGCGGAGAACCCTTCCCTGTCGCCGACGGCATTCCAGTCACAGCGGGCGATGCGCTCATCGTGGTGACCGGCCATCCCGCCGGCATGGAGCGCGAGGTCGATGCGGCGATTCCCGTCGTGCAGGGTTGCAGCGTCAGGCGCGCGCCGATTTCGTCGGGCGCGACCTCCTTCTTCCGCACCGATTGCGACGCGACCGGCGCCTCGTCGGGGAGCATGAACCTCGCACGCATCGAGGGCCGGCTGGTCTTTCGCGGCATCACGATTACCACCGGTCCCTGGCGCGATGAGCGCTTCCGCGGCGCTCCTTATGACGAGCTGAGCGGCAGCGTGACGACGGCGCTCGGCGCTGACGCCGCCGTCCTCGCCGCTGGGCAGCGCCTTGCCGAACGGGATTGAAGCGCAAGCGGGGCGAAGTGACACTGGCGCAGGCGCGCCCAAAATCCTAATTGCAGGTGAGGAAGGAGTTTTCGGGAGACTTTTCATGTGCCGCAATATCCGCACGCTTTTCAATTTCGATCCGCCGGCGACGGATGATGAAATCCGCGCTTCGGCGCTTCAGTTCGTCCGCAAGCTCTCCGGCTTCACCCATCCCTCGAAGGCGAACGAGGCCGCCTTCAACAGCGCCATCGACGAGGTGACGCTTGCCGCGCGGCGTCTCGTCTTCTCGCTCGAGACGACCCGCCCGCCTCGAAACCGTGAAGTTGAGGCGGCGAAGGCCCGCGCCCGCGCCGCCGAGCGCTACGCCTGAGTTTCTAGGATGAGCAGTGCGGTGTGGCTGAGAGGAAGTGATCGGCGGCACGGCGAGATGCCTTTGCGCCGATGACGACGTGATCCGCTACTTCCGGAGCCTCTGGCGCGGCGAGATTCCCCTCTCCCGTGCGCTTTGGATCGACATGCTCGCGGTCGGCACGCTCGTCAACGTGGCCATCCTCGTCGCAATTCTGGCGTCGGTCGCCGCGGATGCGCCGACGGCGGTCCCCGTTGCGATCTATCTCGCGCACATTCCCTACAGTTTTCTTGTTTTCGGCGGCGTGTGGCGGAGCGCCGAGAACGATAAGTCGGGGTTCAGCATGGTCGCCCGCGTGATCGCCGCCGCCTGGCTTGTCGTCGTCTTGATCGCCTGAATAGGCGCGATTACGCGGGCTGGTGCTCCGTACAAGCTTGATCAATAGGCGGTGATTTCGAAACCCGGCTCTCTTCCCAAGCGAAGTGGATGCGGCCATGTAGGCGGCCGTCTTCAGGGAGATCGAACCAATGCCGTCGCTCGACAGGAAATTCTCTTCCGCGCGCAAGCTTGTCGCCCCCATGCTCGCCGCGTTCGCGGTGCTTGGCATCGTAGCGCTCGGCGGCGTGTTCAGAGGAGCCTCGGCCGAGACCGCCGAGGTGGTCCCGCTCCCGACCAAGGACGCCGCGCTTGCCAATGCCCCCGGCACCGAAACGGCGGTTCTCGCTGGCGGCTGTTTTTGGGGTGTGCAGGGCGTCTTTCAGCACGTGAAGGGCGTGACGAGCGCCGTCTCTGGATATTCGGGCGGCGAGGCGGCGACCGCGCATTACGACATGATCGGCACGGGCCGGACCGGCCACGCCGAGTCGGTCGAGGTCATCTTCGATCCGAGTGAGATCAGCTACGGCAAGATCCTGCAGATCTACTTCTCGGTCGCACACGATCCGACGCAGGTTGACCGGCAGGGGCCGGACGTCGGCACGCAATATCGCTCGGCGATCTTCACCACTAGCGCCGCGCAGGCGGACATCGCGAAGGGCTACATCGGCGAGCTCGACACGGCCGGCGTATTCGACGCGCCAATCGCGACCGAGGTGACTCCGCTTGAAGCTTTCTACGCGGCCGAGGACTATCATCAGGACTACGCGACGCTTCACCCGGAGAGCGCCTACATCGCCGTACCACGACCTGCCGAAGATCGAGAATCTGAAGCGCCCCTTCCCGGACCTCTATCGTGAGACGCCGGTGCTGGTGAACGTCGCCTCGAACTGACGCGCGAGCCAGCGCAGCCACCTCCTCTGCGGGAGGGTCGCCTTCCCACTGATCGGAGGACCGGAGAGAGGCGTGGCCAGGCGACGAGCTCGGCGGCAGGATTCAATGTTCTGCACACTCAATTGTTTTGGGATTTTCAGATGGTTTTGCGGCTTTGGCTTGTCTTGTGAATGACTGTTGGAGGAGATGCGTCGCCGAAGGAACTTTTCACACCCACCTTGGGCTAGAAATGATGAGTTCGGCGTGTCAGTTTGCCGTTTTAGGTGTGCGGCGAAGATGGCGAAGTTGGGGTTTTTTCGCATGGCGATGCCGGCGGCCATATAGAGGGAGCGGCGAAGCCGTCGCGGCCGGGCTGGGTCGGCCGCGATGCGCTGGTTTTGCCGCTGTCATTGTTGATCGGCGCCAAGCCTGCCAGGCGAGCTGCCTCACCGCGGGTCAGGTTGCCGAGCTCGGGCAGGTAAGCGAGGAGCGCCGTCGCGGTGACTGGCCCGACACCGACGACGCTCTGCATGAGGCGGGTCTTGTGAGCCAGGGCCGGGGTTTGGCGCACCAGCTCGGCGATCTCCGTGTCGATCGCCGCCAGGTGAGCCTTGAGTGAGCGGATATGCATTTTGAGGCCGGCAACACGCTTCTGTGGGTGGCGTGCTCGAGCCGGTTGGTCTCGGCGAAGAGCATCTGTTGCATCTCTTCCCGCCTTGCCTTCAGCGCTCTGAGCGCCTTGAGCAATACGATGAGTCAGTAGATCAGATGGAACAGATCTACATGACCGTCAACGGCTCGCGTCAGACCGACACCTCGGTGCAGGTCGACGGCATGAGCGTCAACAGCCTGATGAACGACGGCCAGGTGCAGGCCTACTTCAGCGACGCGGCGATGGCCGAAGTCACGTATCAGACCAGCGGCGTCACCGCCGATGTCTCGACCGGCGGCGTCCGCATCAACATGATCCCGAAGGACGGCGGCAACATCTTCTCCGGCCAGGCGTTCGTCGGCGGCACCGACGGCACATGGCAGGCCACCAACGTCACCGACGACCTGCGGGCTCGCGGTCTCGGCCGCGGCTCACGCGTTGCCAAGATTCAAGACTTCAACTTCGGCGTCGGCGGCCCGATTCTGCAGGACAAGCTCTGGTTCTTTGCCAGCTGGCGTCGCATTGCCACCGATTCGGTCATTCCCGGCAGCTTCTTCCAGGATGGCAGCGGCGAAACCGGTTCCGGCATCGAGGATCAGTGGATTCAGAACCAGATGGCCCGCCTCACCTGGCAGATCAATCAGAAGAACAAGTTCAGCGTCTACCACGACCGCTATCCGAAGTTCAAAGGCCACGAGGCGATTGTCGGCTACGTGACCGAGTGGAACACCGCCGCCGGCCGGCGCGATCCGGAACACGCCCTCTATTTCACCGGCCAGGCCAAGTGGACGTCGACGATCACCAACAAGCTGCTGCTCGAGGCCGGCTATTCGAACAACACCGAGTACCTCTTCATCGGCTACCAGCCGGGTGTTCAGAAGGAGCGCAACACCGCAGCCTGGAATACCACGATCGGCAAGGAAGACATCATCAACCTGCAGGCCTACGACGGCCGCATTACGCCAGCCAACGGCATCGACCCGAAGGCCAACACCATCACCGGCATGTTGTCGTACGTCACCGGCAGCCATGCGCTCAAGACCGGCTTCAACTGGACCTTCGGCGACTACGTCCTCGAGTACGACATCAACGGCGACATGGTGCAGCGCTATCGCAGCGGCGCGCCCGACTCGGTGCGCCTGTACAACACGCCGATACGCGGCGAACGAGTACCTCAATGCCAACCTCGGCATGTTCGTCCAGGACGCCTGGACGTTCAGTCGCGTGACCCTGAACCTGGGCGTGCGCTTCGAGCGATTCGTCGCGCAGATCAAAGACCAGAACATCGGCTCGGGCGTTTTCGCGCCGGAGCGCACGTTCAACGAAGTGAAGGGCATGCCGAGCTGGTTCGATGTCGCGCCGCGCCTCGGCGTCTCCTACGATCTCCGCGGCAACGGCCGGACCGCGTTGAAAGCGACCTTCGGCAAGTACATGGCGGGACAGACGACGGGTACCCGGCTCGCTACAACCCACTACAACTCCAGAGCGACACGCGTACCTGGAACGATGCGAACAGGGACGACCTTGCTCAGCTGGGTGAGCTGGGCCCGTCCACGAACCTCTCGTTCGGCTCGGCGATCTCGAGCAATCGGCCCGATCCCGACCTCAAGCGTGAGTACGACCTCGAATACACCGCACAGGTGCAGCACGAAGTCATCCGTGGTCTGTCGGTGAGCTTCGGCTACTTTCGCCGCGGCAGTCACAACCAGCGGCTCACCCGCAACCTCGGCTGGTCACCGTCCGACTACACCATCGTCAACGTGGTCAGCCCACTCGACGGATCGGTGCTGCCGGTATACAACCTCGACCCGTCGAAAGTAGGTAAGTTCGACCGAGTCGAAGTCAACTCGCCCGACTCCGAGCTGCGGCGCCGCAGCTACAACGGCTTCCAGACCGGCTTCAACGCGCGCGTCCGCGGCTTCCAGTTCTTCGGCGGCTGGACGATGGACCGTGTGGTCGACGTCCGGTGCGACGCGATCGAGAGCAACTTCTTGCGCTATGCCGGCACCGCCGTTATCAGTGGAACCAGCAACAACCCGCAACCCGACTTTCACTGGTGCGATCAGAGCAAGCTCGACATGCCGTTCCTGCACGAGTTCAAGATCGCTGGCTCCTATACCCTGCCGTTCGTCGGCGTCCAGGCGAACGTCGCCCTTCAGAGCTACAACGGCCAGCCGCTGTTCACCCGCTGGAACATCGGACGCACCACTACTTATGCGGCCAACTGCGTCGGGCCCTGCCGGCCCGGCCAACTGGTGGTCCCGAACCTGTCGCTGCCGACCTACGTCATCGACCTGGTCGCACCCGGTCAGGAGTACTACGCGCGTCAGAACCAGATCGACCTGGGCTTCCGCAAGATCTTCCGCATCGGCCGTTATCAGGTTTCCGGCCAGGCGGATATTTTCAACTTCATCAACTCGGCCTACGTGAAGAGCCAGAACATCACCTACGCGGTTCAGGCGCCGGGAGCGGCCTTCAACACGTTCGGCCAGCCTCTCGACATCCTTCAGCCGCGGACGCTGCGGCTGGCGGTGCAGCTGAAGTTCTAGCGGGCCTCCGGCCCCCAAGGGCCTCAGCCCGCTATAGTTCACTTGCGAGCCCTGAACCTTGATCTACGCGATCAAGGTTCAGGTTCTCAAGGGTTCTGATACGGAGGATAGTCGTCAACAACTGAATGAAGACGTCCTGGAAACGTGGGGCGCGCGTTGTATGCGCGCGTCCCACCCAGGCGCTCAGGCGGGATTGTCTCGACCACCTGATCGTGTTTGTTCAGCCGCAGAGAATTTCGTTACATCGCCGCAATTTCTGGCCGGCCCAACTGACGACGATTCGTCCGCTGCGACACCCTCCACCTGAGCCTCCTTAGGCCGAAAAAATCCGCTTCGATCCAGTTTTTGGCGAGGGTCAGTTCATCGACGAGGCCCTGGCGCGCCGAAGGCAATCGGGGCATTTCGCCCGCCGGCCTGCTCGGCTTGTCGCGGCAGGCACTGAACAAGCAGCTCGTGCGTCGAAAGCAGAGCGACCGGCGCTGAGCGCGGCCATCCAAGACTCTCACCAACCCTGCGACATTCGTTGCACCGCGGACGGTTCGCGACAGCGACGCAGTGCCCGCGTGAGCACGCAAGCGTGCGTGGGCGCATCGCTGTTCCGCTGCCGCCTTCCGCCCTGCCGCGTTCGCTCCGTCGCATCCCCGACCGGCCGAGCTCGCCGGCCGTAACTCCGTTGATTCACGGCTTGCATCTTCCTGACGTGCGTCGTGGCACCGCCGCTGCGACGTCAGTTCTGCGTCGCCGTGAGCCGACAGAACATCGCCGTTCGGAAAGACGAGGTGCCCGATGACAGCAGCGACCACGGCCAACATCGAGAAGATCGTGCGCAGAGTGCTGAAACAGGAACTCGACGCCGATGAGAAGGCGACGCTGAAAGCGATTCAACGAGTTTCCAGACTTCTGACCGACCAGGTGATTCCGAAACTCGAGGCACCCTGGTGGACGATGAGGACGCCGATGCCGAGTCGCCATCGCCTCGTGGGCGATCGTTTGCCGGCGGCGGCGACCGTCCCGATGACGGGCCTGGGATTCCCGAGGGAGAGGACCGAGAGGATCACCGAAGTTCCCGAGGCTGTCACCCAGGCGTTCGAGCAGCTCTACGGCACGCTGACGCAGGAACGCGCGACAGCCCTCGCCACGTTCTTCACCGCGATTGGCGACGAACTCCGTGGAGATGAAGGCGCTGACGACGACAACGGCGACACCGAGGACGAAGACGCCGTTGCGGACGATGAAGGTCGAGGCCGATCATGGCTAGACGGACACAGAGAGTCGGAACAGACGCCGCTGAGGAGCGCTCAACGGCTGGCGCGCCTCCTCGAAGAGGAAGTGCTCCCGCGTCTGCACGATCGCGCGACGAACGGGGATGGGATCTCCGAGGGAGGCTCTCCCGATCGTCCGGAAGTCGGGCCTGAGGAGGACGAAACACGGCCAGTACCGGCAGCCGCGCGGCAGGCGCTCGAAGCACTGTATCCGCAGCTGTCGGCGGACTCGGCGGCCGCACTCGCAGCGCTGTTCGCCAGTGGACGATCATGGTCAGACCGAACGAGGACGAAGCGCCGCACGAGGCGCCCAGGCGAGACTCCGAGTCCGGTCGAGACGCGTCCGGCGGACGGCGCGTCCGATCCCGATGCGCGCAGCCGGGGCTCGCGCGGTTGCAACCGCGGCGCGTGGCGGCCGCATTGTCATCCACCGCGGCGTTCGCATCGGCCCTGTCGGCAAACTGCTGCTCGAGATCCTCAATCACTATCCGCGACGAGGCGAGACTGGCGATTCACCGACGGGATCCGCAGTGCGAACGATCACCACGGCGGGCTCATGTACGGCGGCAGCCCGACCGCAGCGCTCGACATCGTCGCCGCGGGACCCGCGCGAATGCGCGACATCGCGAAGTGGCTGTACGACCATTTCGCCGGCGACATCGTCGAGTTGATCCACACCACGCCCTTCAACACGGACCGGGGCTTCTACGTCGATAACCAGAAGAAGTACCCGGGCGGCGGCGTCTTCGGCGCGGAGCGCCGGCGCAACATCGGAACCACGTGCACTTCGCGTGCTCGAAGAAGCTGGCGCTGAAATCCTCGGCTCGCCTCCGCGGAAGGCGGGCCGCGCCAGCGCGTTGGCGTGCGGGCCGCACCGGGCGTCGCGCCGCCCGCTGTGTGGGGATGGGATGCCAGCGGCCACGACTGGAAGCGCGGGCCGATGGACCTCGTCGCGGCGAAAAAGGCCGGCATCTCCTTCTTCACCCACAAGTGCAGCGAAGGACATACCTTCAAGGTGGCCGAATACAAGAAAGGGCTCGAGCGCGCCCGTGCCGCACGAATTCCGGTTCTCGGCGCGTACCACGTTCTCTGGCCAGGCAAGCCAATCAAGGAAGCGCGATTCTTCTTCAACCTGGTGAACACGCAGACACCGTGGTGGAAGAACGTCCCGTGGATCTGGCAACTCGACGCCGAGAAGTTTCCGAAAGATGCCGCGCAAGCCGACGTCCGGCTGAATGCAAGCAGTTCATGGCCGAGCTGAAACGCCTCGCCGGAGGACGCGGCTACTTCATCGCCTACGCACCACGATGGGCATATGGCGACACGTTCACGATCGGATTCGATCTGTGGGCGAGCGACTACTCCGGGTCGGGCGCGCCGCGTCCGTTCAAGGAGCAGTACAAGGGCGTTCCGCAAAAGAGCTGGCGTCCGTACAGCGGACGACGGCCGCGAATCCTGCAGTTCGCGAGCGACGCGACGATCGGTCGGCAGAAGACGTGCGACGCCAACCGGTTCGACGGCTCACTCCAACAGCTGATTGCCCTGACCGGACGCAAGGCCGCTCCGCGACGGGTCCGGCCGAGCATCCCGGCACCGGCGGACAGGCGCCCGGCGCGCCGCGGCGTAGCCCATTGACGCAGTCCGCGTGAGAACAGGAGTCATCGTTCATTCGGAATGTGAGGTTCACCATGGCAACAGCGACTATCGGACGAGCAGATATTGAGAAGGTGGTGCACAAGGTCCTCAAGGAGGAACGCGCCGAGAACGACCGCACCACGTTGCGGGCGATTCAACGGGTTTCGAGCTTGCTGACGGAGCAAGTCATCCCCAATCTGCCGGACAACGGCGAGGCCGACGAGGAGTCCCGCTCGCACGATGAGTACGACGAGAAGCACGACTCGGGCCAGGGCTCGAGAGTGTTCGCGAGCAGGTCGGCGCACGCCGACGACGATGTCGCGGACGACGAGCACCCATCCAGGCGTACGCACTCCTGCAGAGCGATGCGCGGCGGATGGAGACCGCGGTGAATGGCCTCCGCATTCCGTTCAATCAGAACCAGTTCGACGCGCTCGTGAGCTTCACCTTCAACATGGGACCCGGTTGGACGGGCTGGAACAACAGCCTTCGAAATTGCTGGCGCAGCGGCGCTTCAGCGAGGTCCCTCGCGAGTTGAACACGTGGGTCCACTCTGGCGGCCGGGTGCTGCCGGGGCTCGTCCGCCGCAGGAAGGCCGAGGGGCGCCTGTTCGTCACACCGGTTGGCCCGGCGCCAAAGCCCGGTCCGGTCAAGGTTGTCGACGTGCAGCCCGGCACGAACAACCCGAGCGTGCTCGTCGTTCAGCAAGCGCTGGCACGCGCGGTGGGACTGGACGACTCCTCGGTCCAGGGAACTTCGGTCCACGCACGGCGCGCGCGTATGCCGCCTGGCAGCGCCGCTGCAGACTCCCGGCGACGGGCGACCCGAGCTCAGGTCGTTGAAGATGCTCGGCGACAGGGACAAGTTCAAGGTGCAGGGCGCGGCGCCTCCGCCTCGCTCCCCACGGGCCCCGCTCGCGTATCCGAACGCCGCCCGAGCTGGACCGGTGGACATCCCATCGCGTAATTCAGCAATCACAAGCGAGTGGTCAGCACGGCGTCCGGGTGTGGACCCGACGCCGCGCCGATCAGCGAACGAGATTGCTAGCACGCTGGTCGAGTCGAACGGAGGGTCGCCCGACGTGCGCGGGTCCGCAGAGAGGCGTTCGACGTGAGCGCCGGCATACCGCCGCGGCAAGGTCGAGCCGGGCGTGGCGAAGGCGCGCGGCACGATCCGTTCGCCGGGCATGCTCTCAATCAGGACGCGCTGCAGCGGACTCCACGCCGTGTCCGTTACTTCGGCTGCGGAGACCAGGATTACGACGCCCGACGCCCGACCGCAGTCTCGGGCCGAACACCCGACGTCACCTGGATTCGGCCATTTGGCGTGTGACGGTAAGCGCCAGCCTGGGTCCCTCACCATGAATTCGCCTCTGCTGCGCCGAGTCGTCCGCGCCGGGCGCTCAGGTGTTCGAGACCGGGTTCTCGTCGAGCGAAGACATTGCTGAGGACCAGATCTGCCATCAGGCTGACGGCAGTCACGGCTGAATGCGGATGCGCCTCGACGCGCACTTGTCCGCGTGCGACCGCGTCGCAGATGGAATCGGGATCTCGCTGCGCGTTGACGAGTGAGTACGTCGTCCCCAGTTGGCGAAGCCGATGGACGTCGCCGTTCCCAACGATCGGCTTCTCGTGCATCGAGGCCCACCGTTCGGCGGCACGGTTGAAATTCAGCGACGCCGTGAACATGCCGTTGTACTCGACGGCATCGAACAGATCGACATGACGATGCATCAGGTTGCCGAGGCAGGTCGAGGCCGGGAAGAACGGATGGGGCGCGATCACGAGGCCGGGCTCATGTTGCCTCAACCGCGCGAGGTCCTTGAAGGAATGGACGTCTTCGGTGCCGCGACGAAAATTGAGCAGCAGTACGTGCTTTCCCTCGATCGTCCGCTCGACGCCTCGAATCAGGACGATCCCTCGCTCCGACGCGTACGGAATGACTGTACGGAATCAGGCTTTCGATCGGCAGCTGTCAAAGCAAACACAGTGGAGCGCGTCTTCAGCGAGCACTTGACCTGCCCCTCCGTGCGGCCTCGCTTCGGCCCGCTCGATCCGCGGCTCTTCTCGTTCAACAGCCGCCAGGGCGCGTGCGGCGAGTGCACCCCATCGGCACGCTCTGGGAGTTCCATCTGTCGCGCATCGTCGATCCCGAGCGCCCGCTCGCCGACGGGCTCTACCCGTTCCAGGAGGCGCCGCTCGACAAGCAGAGGAAGAACGCCCATGCGCGCCTGAAAGCGCTCGGGCTGCCGCTCGATCGCCCGTTCGGCCGCCTGCCCGCGAAGAAGCAGGAGCTCGCGCTCCGCGGCGCGGGCGAGCGCGGCGGGCTCCTCGGCTTCCTCGACGAGCTCTGGGAAGACGAGGACCTCCAGGAAGCGCTGTCGCCGTTCCTCGGCGAGAGCCCCTGCCCGGCCTGCGGCGGCGAGCGCCTGAAGCCGCAGCCGCGCGCGGTGCGCGTCGCCGGCCACACGATCGGCGCGATGACGCGCGCGACGGTCTCGGAAGCGCGCGCGATGCTGCGCGAAGCGCGCTTCGAAGGCCGCGACGCGATGGTCGCCGCCGACGTGCTGAAGGTGATCCACCCGCGGCTCAGGTCCCTCGAGGAAGTCGGGCTCTCCTACCTCGCCTTGGATCGTCGCGCAGACACGTTATCCGGCGGCGAGGCGCAGCGGATCCGGCTCGCCGCGCAGCTCGGCTCGAATCCCCGAGGGCGTCTGCTACGTGCTCGACGAGCCGACGATCGGCCTCCACCCGCGCGACAACGAGATGCTGCTCGGCATCTTGAAGGGCCTCCGCGATCGCACGGGAACTCGATCATCGTCGTCGAGCACGACGAGGCGACGATCCGCGCGGCGGACCTCGTGATCGACCTCGGCCCCGGCGCCGGGCAGCCGCGGCGGCGAGCTCGTCGTCGCGGTCGGGACGCCCGCCGAGCTCGCCGCGCACGCGACGTCACTCACGGGCCGCTATCTCGCGGGAGTACCGACGGCCACGTGCCTGCGCCGCGCGCTCGAGCTCCTGCCGCGTCTCAAGGTGATCGGCGCCGCCGCGCACAACCTCCGCGCGATCGACGTCGAGATCCCGCTCGGCGCGTGGACGTGCGTGACCGGAGTTTCGGGATCGGGAAAATCTACGCTCGCTCCGGCGACGTCCTCTATCGCGCGCTCAAGCGCAAGCTCGGCCAGTACGCCGGGCCGGTCGGCGCGCATCGCCGGCTCGTCGGCGCCGAGGGCATCGAGCGCGTGAGCGAGGTCGATCAGACGCCGATCGGCAAGACGCCGCGCTCGATCCCGGCGTCGTACGTCGGCTTCTGGGACGACGTGCGAAAGCTCTTCGCGGCGACGCCGGAAGCGCGCATGCGCGGCTACACGCCGGGCCGCTTCTCCTTCAACGTCAAAGGCGGGCGCTGCGAGTCGTGCACCGGCCAGGGGCAGGTGCGGATGGAACTCAGCTCCTGCTTGGATGTCTACGTCGCGTGCGAGGAGTGCAACGACCGCCGCTTCAACGCCGAGACGCTCTCGATCACCTATCGCGACAAGTCGATCGCCGACGTGCTCGCGATGACCGTCGAGGAGGCGCTCGAGCTCTTCCTGCCGGTGCCGTCGATCGCGCGGGGCCTGCGTCTCCTCGTCGACATCGGGCTCGGCTACCTGAAGCTCGGCCAGCCTTCGAACACGCTCTCCGGCGGCGAGGCGCAGCGGATCAAGCTGGCCTACGAGCTCTCCAAGGAGTCACGGAGCCGGACGCTCTACGTGCTCGACGAGCCGACGACCGGCCTCCACTTCGCCGACATCGAGCTCCTGATCGGCTCGCTCCATCGTCTGGTGGATCAGGGGAATACGGTCGTCACGATCGAGCACAACCTCGACATCGTGAAGGAGGCCGACTTCATCGTGGACCTCGGCCCGGAGGGGGGCGCGGGCGGCGGGCGGGTGGTCGCCTCCGGCCCTCCCGAGGCGCTCCTTGCCGACGGAAAGGCTCGCACACGGCCCTGTTCCTGAAGAGCCATCTGCGTCTGGACGTCGAAGCCGTCTCCGCCTGACGACTGTGACCAACCCAACGCCCCCGGCGCGGTTGCTTGTAAGTTGAAAAATTGTCAGGTTTCGCCCAACCGACGGGGAGGTGGCACCATGAGACAGACGATCCTGATCGTGGCAACGATGCTCACGGGTGGGGGGTGGGATTGTGTCGGCATCCGAGCAGTCCGAGCGCCGCGCATCGGTCCTGCGCGCCCGCGGGGCCGAGCTCAAGATGCAAGCCGAGGCACTGCGCGACGCCAAGGAGAACAATCCGGCGCGCGCCAAACAGCTCGACGCCCAGGCCGAAGCGCTCTACGAGCAGGCGAACAAGATCGACGATATCGCCTGGCCGCCGCGTGAGTGACGCGAATTCCTCGACGGCGCAGGAGATCGCGGCCGGACGCTCCGCGTCGGGCGTGCGCCGTCAATCTTCCGACACGACCTACGTCTAAACCTTGAACTGACGCGCTTCGTGGTGTAATTCGTCGCGGCGCGTTAACCAGCAGTAACGAAGTGGGGAGGCGGCGTCTGGCGCCTGGTCCGGAAATCCGTGGCCGCGTCGGGCACCGTTTCCGAAGCGTCTGGAGATGGAGGAGCACGTGAGCTGATCCGACGTTGGAGGGTGCTCGGGGGGTTGTTAGCCCTGAGTTTGGCCGCCGGGACCTTCCCGGCCTCAGTATTTGCGTTCGACGCCCAGCAATGGTCGCCGGCCGTAGATCCACAGGGATACTTCTCGGTGTACTCGTTCTGTACCTCGCCGGCGACCCGTTTCTACGTCGGCGCCTGGTACAGCTACGCGAAGGATCCCTTCATTTTGGACCTCGGTGAATTCCGGGGTGGATTCGGCGCTGGCGGCGTCGAGGCCGACGGAGGTGCCCCGTTCGGGGCTCCTCGGCGGGCTGCACGTCATTACCGATCCGGTGACGAACCCGGTCGGTGACGCGATCGATCCGCTCGACCCGATCGTCTAATCCGCTGCTCCGCTCTGCTCGGGTTGACCGATCCGCTCGCCAACCCGGTGATCGATCCGCTGCAAAGCTGCCCGGGCGGCACCGGTGGCGTGGGCGCGGGCGCGGCGGGAATCAACACGAACCGCATCAAGCTCGTCGATCGTCTCCACCAGGGGAACTTCGTCGCGAGCTACTCGACTCGATTGGTTGGAGCTCGGCGTCGACGTGCCGGTCGCCTACATCGAGAGCGACTTCCCGGGCGCCGAAGAAGGCTTCGGGATCCACGACATCCGCGTGCTCGGTAAGGTCCAGGCGCTGGACAACACCGCGGGCGGACTCGGCCTCGCCCTCATTCCCTTCGTCGACATCCCGGTCGACGATCAGGATGACCGCTTCACGCAGAACGGCGAGTTCGACTTCGGCCTCGTCGGCGTGGCCGATTACTACTTCGGCAAGCGCATGCGCACCTCGCTGAACGGCGGCTACAAGGTGAACGACGAGCCGTGGACCGGCGACGACGAGAGCGACGAGATCCTCTTCGGTTTGGGTCTCGGCTTCCTCCTCGCGGGTGAGCACCCCATCCTCGGCGACGACGTCGCCAACCTCGAGCTCATCGGCGAAGTGTTCGGCGCCACCGCCGAGCAGTACGCATTCCAGAGCGAATACGCCACGCCGGTCGAGTTCCTGGCCGGTGCTCGTTACTGGTCCCCGGGCGGCCTCCAGGCCGCGATCGGTGCGGGCCGTCGCATCACGGACGGCATCAACTCACCGGAGCTCCGCGTGGTGGCTCACCTCGGCTACAGCTGGCAGCCGAAGCCCGAAGCGCCGCCTCCGCCGCCCCCCCCGCCGCCGCCTCCTCCGCCGGAGAAGGTCGTGGTGACGGACGAAGAGCTCATCACGCTCGAACCGATCTACTTCGACTTCGACAAGGCGACCATCAAGCCGGTCTCCTACCCGATCCTCGATCAGGTCGCGAAGGTGATGAGCGACAAGCCGAGCATCCGCATCCGCGTCGAGTCTCACACCGACTGGATCGGCAGCGACGCTTACAACCAGAGCCTCTCCGAGCGTCGCGCAGCGGCGACGGTGAAGTACCTGCTCGACAAGGGCATCGATCCGTCGCGGCTAGAGTCGCAAGGGTTCGGCGAGAGCCGGCCGATCGCGACGAACGAGACGTCCGAGGGACGTGCTCGTAACCGCCGGAGCGAGTTCCACATCGTTCCGGGCTCGGGAGCGGCCAGCGCGCCGCCTCCGGCACCAGCACCGGACGCCGCCTCAGCTCCGCCACCGATGGAGCCGGCACCGGCAGCACCGCCTCCGATGTAGATCGGAAGCGTAGTTCGTCTACACAGGGGCCCCGCTTCACGGCGGGGCCCCTTTTTTTGGTTCTCACCTCTCCCCTTTGGGGAGAGGTCGGCGCGAAGCGCCGGGTGAGGGGGAGACGTCGACTAAACCAGCGCGTCGCCCACGTCCGCGGGCGGGGCGTTCGGGTCGAGCGCGTAACGGCCGTACATGCGCGCGACTTTCGCGGCGTTGTTCATCGCGTGGTGCTGCATGGCGTTCACGTCGCGCCAGATCCGTTGGATCGGGTTGTCGAGAAAGATCGCGCGGCCGCCGGAGAGCGTGAACAAGCGATTCACGACGCGGACGGCGCTCGCGACCGCCTCCGGCCCGTGCATCCGCACGCGGCGGCGAAGCTCCATCGGCAGCTCGGCGCCGGCGCCGACGCGAGACCAGAGCTCGCGCCAGCCCGCTTCGAAGCGCTCGCGCGAGCCGTGGATCTCCGCGGTCGCCTCGCCGATCGCGACCTGCGCGAATGGATCGTCGGCGATCTTCGCCTTGTCGTACGCGGCGAGGCGTGTGCCGGTTTGCTCGCAGAACGTCGCGAGCGCGCCCTGCGCCGCGCCGATCGCCGGCGCCGTGATGCCGCTCGTGAAGATGGCGCCGAACGGCAGCCGGTTGATCGGCGCCGGGTTGTCGGGCTGGAGGGCGACGAAGTTCCGGCAGATGCGATGCTCGGGAACGAACGCGTCCTCTATCTCGATGTCCTTGCTGCCGGTGCCGGCGAGCCCGGCGACGAACCAATTGTCGATGATCTTGAAGTCGCTCTTGGGGAGGAGGAACGCGCACGAGCACGGCGGTTCGTTCGCGTCGCGGATGACGCCGCCAATGACGATCCACGGCGCGTGATCGCAACCGCTGGAGAACGACCAGCGGCCGCTCAGTCGAACCCCGCCCTCCGCGCGCGTGACCTTGCCCTGCGGCGCGAGCGCGGACGCGATCTGCGGCGTCGGATCGTCGCCCCAGACGTCGCGGCGCGCCTTCTCCGAGAAAAGCCCCATCTGCCACACGTGCACGCCGAGGACGCCGAGCACCCAAGCGCTCGAAGCGCACGCCTCCGCGACCTCCATTTGCGCCTGATAGAAGACGAGCGGCTCGCCCTCGAGCCCGCCGTAGGACTTCAACTGCATCCACCGGAAGACGCCGACCTCCTGGAATTCGCGGAACGTCTCGTCGGGAAGCCGCCGGAGCCGCTCGCATTCCACGGCACGCGCCGCGATCCCCGGCTTCAGCTCTCGCACGCGTCCCAGAAGCTCTTGGGCTTTCATGGCGTCTCCTCCTCGGGATTCACGAGCGCGAAGCGCTCGAGCTCGATCGAGCGGTAGCAGGCCTCCGCGCACGCGACCGACCAGAGCCCCTCGCGAAGCGGGATCGCGGGTGGCGCGCCGTCCGTGAGCATCCGCGCGAACGCGCGGAGCGTCTCGCGTACCGTCGGCACGGGCGGACCGGGGTCGAGGCTTTGCCATTCGCCGCCGACGATCCACGCGGCGGTGCCGTGATGATGGTCGCCGACGAGCTGGCCCCGCTCGCCCACGATCTCGATCGAGCCCCAGCGCGACGGCGTGGCCCTCGAGCCGGTCACGGAAGCGACCAGCGGCTCGCCGTCGAAGCGGAACGTCGCCGCGAAGGCGTCCTCGGTCCGCTTCGTCACCAGCCGCTTCGCGACCGCGACGACGGACGACGGATCGCGGCCGGTCAGCATGCGAATGAGATCGAACGAATGGACGCCGGTGTGGAGGATCATGCCGCCGCCGGAGTGGGCGGGATCGTCGAGCCAATCGAGCGTCGACGGCTCGAAGCGCTGCGCGAGCGCGAGCTGATGGATCCGCCCGAGCTTCGGCAGCTCCGCCGCGAGCGTGCGGACGACCTGATTGAAGCGGAGCGTATGCGCGACCATCGCGGGCACCGCGGCGCGCTCGATCGTGGCGACGATCTCGCGCGCCCCGGCGACGTCGACGGCGAGCGGCTTCTCGATCAGAAGCGCCTTCTTCGCGCCGGCCGCGAGGCGCGCGATCTCGACGTGGAGCGCGGGCGGCACGACCGCGACGACGGCGGCGATCTCGGGCGCGACGACGAGCTCGCGGAAATCCGCGACGAAGCGCGCGCCGCAAGATTCTGCGTACGCGCGCCCTGCGCGCTCGTCACGTCGCGACAGGAGCGCGATCCGCAGCTCGGGCACGTCGGCGACGACGTGCTGGAGATAACGGCTGCCGTGCTTGCCGGCGCCGACGAGACCGATCGGGATGGGTGTCATGGCGTGACTTCGGAGGCCGGGGGAGTATACGAATCGACCCCATGATCGTCGAATTCTTCTTCGACTACTCGAGCCCTTGGACCTACCTCGCCTACACGCGGGTCGAGGAATCGTGCCTCCGTCACGGCGCCGAGGTCTCGTGGCGGCCGATCCTCGTCGGCGGGATCTTCAACACCGTGAATCCCTCGGTCTACCAGAGCCGCGAGGCGCCGGTGCCGGCGAAGGCGAAGTACATGCTGAAGGACATGGAAGACTGGGCGCGTCTCTACGGGCTCGAGATCCTGTTCCCGCCGACGGTGTTTCCCGTCAATTCCGTGAAAGCCCTTCGCGGCGCGCTCGTCGCGCTCGAGCACGGCAAGTTCCGCGAGTACAGCGACGAGGTGTTCCGCCGCTACTGGAGCGACGACCGCGACATCAGCCAGGACGACGTGCTCGCCGCAATCGTTCGCGACGTCGGCCTCGACGCGAAGGAATACTTCGAGAAGATCGGCTCCGCGCCGTACAAGGACCGCATCCGCGCGAACACCGAGGAGTGCATGGCGCGCGGCGGCTTCGGCTCGCCGACGATGTTCGTCGGCGATTCCATGTTCTTCGGCAACGACCGGCTCGTGCTCGTCGAGGAAGAGCTGAAGCGGCTTCGTTCCTAGTGCTCACCCCCCGGACTTACGTCCGACCCCCTGAGGGGGTACGGCCCTCATGATTCCCTACTTCGAGCAGCCGGCGATCCAGCTCGGGTCGTTCAATTTCCACGCCTTCGGCCTCTCGCGGTCGCGGCGATCCTCGTCGGCATCTGGGTCGTCGTCCGGCGCGCGCCGCGCTCGGGGCTCGATCGCGAAAAAGTGCGTGACGTCGTCACCTGGACGGTCGTCTGGGGCATCGTCGGCTCGCACGTCTTCTCCGAGCTCGCGTACTACCCCGCGCGCGTGGCGGCGAATCCGCTGATCCTCGTGCAGATCTGGGGGAGCATGTCCGCGTTCGGCGGAATCCTCGGCGGTCTCGGCGCCGGGATCCTGCTGCTCCGCCGCGCGGGCTTCACCGCCGCGGAGAGCTGGCGCTTCGTCGACGACGTGGCGTTCGCGTTCCCGTTCTCGTGGATCTTCGGCCGGCTCGGCTGTGCGCTCGCGCACGACCATCCCGGCATCCCGTCGACGCACTGGCTGGCGGTCCAGTATCCGGGCGGCCCGCGCTTCGACCTCGGCGTGCTCGAATTCTTCTTCGCCGTCGCGGTCTCGGTGCTCGTGCTGGTCGTCGATCGCCTGCGACCGCCGACGGGCACGTACGTCGGGCTCTTCTTCCTTCTCTACGGGCCGTTCCGCCTGACGATGGATTTTCTCCGCGTGGACGACGCGCGTTACTTCGGCCTCACGCCGTCACAGTACGTCGCGGCCGGCGTGACGCTCGCCGGCGTCGCGATCCTCCTTCGTACCTTCCGTCGAAGCTCCGACGGGGCATCCGCGCCCGGTTGAGGCGAAACGCCGTCGCGGTATGCAATTACCCGCACAGTCCTCGCTGCACTGAGTCTCCGGCGGCGCCGGGGCAACCGGGCGTCGCGTCTCCGGAATCGCTCGCACGGAGCGGCGCCCCGACCGCGGCACGCCGGGTGCACACTCGTCGGGGGTGCTCCGCCGCCTCACTCTCCTCGCTCCGCTGCTCCTGACCGCTCTATGGGCAGCTTGTCTGCCTCCCAAGGTTGCGCCGGCGGCGCCGAAGCTCAACCGGGCACGTACCGTCGTGCTCGGCGATCGCCTCGACGTCGCCGGCGCGCTCGCCGACGAGCTCTCCCTTCGTGGCTACGCGGCGCGACCGATCGCCTCCACGGAGGCGGCTCACCCGGACCTCCGATCGAGAATCAGCGCGCTCCGCGCGGTGCTCACCGCCCTCCCCGGCCATCGGTCGAACGGCGCCGGGCTCGGTAGCGCGCCGATCGCGATCGCACGCGAGCTCGGCGTCGACATGATCGTGCACGCCCGCCGCCTGCCGCGCACCGCGAAGCTCGAGGTCGCGATCGTGGACGGCCGCACCGGCGCGCTCGTCTGGCGGCGCGCCGAGGACGCGACGGACGACCCCGCCGCGGCCGTGACCGCGCTCGCGGCGATGCTGCCGAAAGCGCCGGGCGTGCTGCACGCGAGCGCCATGGCCCCGGTCGCCCCGAAAGACACCTAGAACCCCCGCGATCTGGGTCTCCCAGATCACCGTTGCCGCAGCGCGCCGAGCCCGCTAAATCCTCTGGGCTCATGTCCTGGATGCTGTTCCTGTTGAGCCTCGTAGGGGCCTGGTTGGCGTGGAACGTCCATCGCCCGACCTACACGCCGGCGAGGAGCGCGGTCCTCTCGTTTTTCGTCGGGTGGCTCGTCGGCGAGCTCGGCCTCCATCACGCGATCTTCTGGTCGGTGGTGACGCTCTGGCTCGTCGCGGGCGGCGCCGCCGGAAGCTTCATCGGCAAGGTCGGCCTGCTGATCTCGCTTGGCACGATCGTCATGCTCGTCATGGGCTGGCTGCAGAGCTTCTCGGCCGGCCCCGCCGTCGAGCGCGGCCTGAACGACGGTCTCGGGCCGGACTACCGCAAGGAGATCCAACCGGAGATCGCCTCGCGCCATAGCGAGCAGATCGACTGGTGGCGCGTCGCGCTACCGTTCCGTTTCCGTCACCCCGACGTCGCGCGCGTCCGCGACATCCTCTACCGCCGCATCCGCGGCGTGAATCTCCATCTCGACGTGTGGCACCACCGCTCGCGCCCGAAGAACGCCCCCGTGCTCTTCGAGATCCACGGCGGCGGCTGGGTCGTCGGCAGCAAGAACGAGCAAGGCATCCCGATGATGGTGCGGATGGCCGCGCAGGGCTGGGTGTGCGTCAGCGCGAACTATCGGCTGAGCCCGCACGGCACGTGGCCGGATCATCTCGTCGACCTCAAGTACGCGCTCAAGTGGATCAAGGATCACGTCGCGGAGTACGGCGGCGATCCGAACTTCATCGTCGTCGTGGGACAGTCCGCGGGCGGCCATCTCGCCTCGATGGTCGCGCTCACGGCGGACGAGCCGTCGCTCCAGCCGGGGCTCGAAGGCTTCGACGCGAGCGTCGCGGGCTGCGTCTCGTTCTACGGCGTCTACGACTTCACGGATCGGCGCCTCATCTACCGGAACGACGGCTTGAAGCAGGTGCTCGAGGAGCGCGTGATGAAGGCGTCGCTCGAAGAGGACCGCGCCGCCTACGAGCAGGCCTCGCCGCTCACGCACATCGACCCGGACACGCCGCCGTTCCTCGTCATCCACAGCGACTGCGACACGCTCGTGCCGGTCGACGAGGCACGCCGCTTCGTCGACGACCTCCGCGCGGTGACGAAGAACGCGATCGTCTACATCGAGGTGAAGGGAGCGCAGCACGCGTGGGAGATCTTCCACTCGGTGCGCTCGGAGCTGACGCTCTCGGGCATCGAGCGGTTCCTCGGCTGGCTGCATTCCAAGCACCTGGCGAAGCAGGAGCCGATCCCGGACGCCGAGCCCTCGCAAGCCGCCGCCGGGTAGCTCGCGACGCAGGCGGGCGCGGGGGCTGGCCTCGCTCCATGGCTCGCCGACCGTGCGGATTTAGTCGGCAGCCGGGTGCCTGGTTCGCGGAAGTAAAGCGCAGCTGCGCAGACTGCTCGCATGAAGCTGCTCGCCCCCAGCAGCGAGCCATGGAGCGAGCCAGGCACCCGGTTGCCGGCGTAGGCCGCTGCTCGGCTGCGCTTTACTTCCGCGAGGCCAGCCCCCGCGCCCGCCTGCGATCGTGACCGCCCGCGGATTGACACGCCGAGAGGCCGAGAAGATACGAGAGCCATGTCATCCGCGGCTCCCGGCGCGACGCCGACCGCGCTCTCGCCGAACGAGCGCCCCCCGGCGGTCGTCAATTGCGTCGCCTATTGCGACGGCAAGCGCGTCGGAGACGTCGAGATCGAGGACATCAGCGAGATCCTCCGCTTCGAGGGGCAGTTCATCTGGATCGGCCTCCACGAGCCGGGCGAGGACCTCCTCCGCCAGGTCCAGGCCGAGTTCGAGCTCCACGATCTCGCGGTCGAGGATGCGCACACCGCGCACCAGCGGCCGAAGCTCGAGGAATACGGCAACTCGCTCTTCGTCGTCCTCCGCACCGTGCAACGGAATCCCGAGACGAAGGAGCTCGAGTTCGGGGAGACGCACGTGTTCGTCGGACCGCGGTACGTCGTCTCCGTGCGACACGGCTCGAAGTACTCGTACGCGGACGTGCGGCATCGCGTAGAATCGTCGCCGCAGCATCTGAAACAGGGACCGGGCTTCGTGCTCTACGCGATCATGGATCGCATCGTCGACCGCTACTTCCCCGTGATCGACGAGCTCGAGGAACAGCTCGAGGAGCTCGAGGAGCACGTCTTCTCGGGCGTGATGCGCCGCGAGGTGACCGAGCGCATCTACCACCTGAAGCGCGATCTCATGCTCCTGAAGCGCGCCGCGCAGCCGCTGATCGAGGTCTGCAACCGTCTCGTCCGTTACGACGTGGCGCTGATCCCGCCGGACACGCGGCTCTACTTCCGCGACATCTACGACCACATCATCCGCATCAACGAATCGGTCGACAACATGCGCGAGCTTTTGACCGCCGCGCTGGAGACGAACCTGACGCTCGTCTCCGTTCGCCAGAACGAGGTCATGAAGAAGCTCGCCGGCTGGGCCGCGATGCTCGCCGTACCGACCGCGATCGCCGGCATCTACGGCATGAACTTCGAGTACATGCCCGAGCTCCACTGGCGGTACGGCTACCCGACGGTGATGGCCGGCATGGCCATCGCCTGCGGCTACCTCTACTACCGCTTCAAGAAAGCAGGTTGGTTCTGAATGAAGCTCGCGCTCTTCGGTTGGAACATCGGTCCCGTCGCGACCCCCGAGACGATCGCCCGCATCGCACCGCTCGCCGAGGGCCTCGGCTACGAGAGCCTCTGGGTCGGCGAGCACGTCGTGCTGCCGGACCCGCAGGTCGCGCCGTCGCCGCTGCCGCCCGAGATCGCGATGCTCGACCCGGTGCCGGCGCTCACGTTCGCGGCCGCGGTGACGAAGCGCGTGAAGCTCGGCACGGGCATCATCATCCTGCCGCAGCGAAACCCGCTCGTCCTCGCGAAAGAGCTCGCCTCGCTCGACGTGCTCTCGAACGGGCGCCTCTTGTTCGGTGTCGGCATCGGTTACCTGAAGCCCGAGTTCGACGCGATCGGCGCGCCGTTCGAGAAGAAGGGCGCGCGCACCGAGGACTACCTCGGCGCGATGAAGGCGATCTGGACCGGCGAGAAGGCGTCGTACGAAGGGCCGTTCTTCCGCTTCGCCGGCGTGCGCGCGGTGCCGGCGCCCGCGCAGCGCCCGCATCCGCCGATCGTGTTCGGCGGGCACTCGGCGGAAGCGTTCGATCGCGCCGCGCGCCTCGCACAAGGTTGGTACGGCTTCGCCACCGATCTCGACGCGACGAAGCACTGCCTCGACGGTCTCCGCGCGGCGTGCGCGAAGCACGGCCGCAAGTTCGAAGACCTCGAGATCAGCGTCACGCCGGGCGGCGGCGGACACCGCACGCTCCCGCGGGTCGACCGCGACATCACCAAGCGCTTCGAGGACCTCGGCGTCCACCGCCTGATCGTGTTCCCCGCCACCGCCCGCGACGAGAAGTCGCTGGTCGAGGTGATCGAGGGAATGGCGAAGGACGTGATCCGGTAACGAGACGCCGCGGTAACCTCCCCCTCACCCGCCGGCAGCGCCGGCGGCCTCTCCCCAAAGGGGAGAGGCGTTGGGAGCGTCTCCACCTCTCCCCTTTGGGGAGAGGTCGGCGCGAAGCGCCGGGTGAGGGGGAGACCCTCGCTACTCGCTTGGAATCCAGGCGAGCGCGACCCGCGTCACTTGGATGTCGGCCTTCTTTGGGCGCAGCGCGCGCTCGCTCAGGGGGAGGCTCGTCGGGTCGATGTTCGCGCGCACGCGGTCGAGCTCGGATTGGAGCTCGCGCTCGAGCTCGGCGACCCGGCCGCGGAGCTCCTCGACGCTCTCGCTCGCGCGCGCGACGTCTTCGCGCTCCTGCGCGGCGCGGCCGACGCCGCGAGCCGCCGTCGTCGCGCGGCCGATCGTCCCGATGCCGCCCATCTTCCGGCCGAACAACGCACCGAGCACGGTGGCGCCGAGCGAGACCGCGGTCTGGAGCTTCTGCTGCGAATACTGCGACTGCTCGCGGCCGACCCGCTCCTCGGCGCGGCGGATGCGGTCGGCGAGCGTCGCGAGCTTCGGCGCGTAGCTCTTCTCGAGCTTCTCGACTGCCGCGTCGCGCCGCTCGCGGAGCCGCTGGCCGAGCCGCACGCGGAAATCCGCCTCGCTCTCGCCCGGCTTCGACGACTCCTTCAGCTCAGCGCACTCGTGGATCGTGATCGACGAGGTGCGATAGAGGTGATCGGCGAGCGCCTTCGACCACGGCTCGTAGCTCTTCGCGCGCGACGCTTCCGCGGGGAGCTCGGCGAAGCGAGCGCCTGCGGCCGGCTGGGTCTCGACATCCGGTTCCCCCTCGAGCGCCTCCGCCGCCGCCCACGGATCGGCGAGCGAGCTCTCGTCCAGCGGGCCGAGGAAGTGGAGCATCGACCAGGCATCGCCGAGGCGAACGCGTGCGGCGCCGCAAAGCGCGGGGCGATACGCGACCTCGCGATCGCGCGGCGCGCGGGACGCGACGAAGAGCTCGGTGACGCCAGCGCCGACGACAGGCCGCTCGCCGCCACTCGCCTTGGGCGCTGCCGTCGATGCCTTGGCGCCTGCCGCGACCGGATCGCTCGGCTTCGGCGCCTGCTTCCGCTCCGCCATGAGACTCGAGATCTGCGTCCGCGTCAGCGGACCGCGGAGATACGACATCGCCCAGCGCGACTGGAAAGCGACCGGCTCGTTCTCGTGCACGTCGCTCATGAGAAACACACGCTTGCCGAGACTGGATAGCGTCGTTTCGATGCGCGCGCGGTCGAAGTTTTGCCCAGCCGCGGTCGATGCGCCCTCGAGCCCGTCGAGCACGCGCGCCTTGTCGCGCTCGGTCTGCAGCCGCCCGAGGAACCACGTGCCCGCGTTCGCGAGCCCCTTGTAGTCGAGGTCCACCGAGTTCTGCGTCGCGAGCACGACGCCGAGCCCGTAAGCCCGCGCCTGCTTCAAAAGCGTCAGCATCGGCGTCTTCGACGGCGGATTCGCGGTCGGCGGGAAGAAGCCGAAGATCTCATCCATGAAGAGGATCGCGCGGAGGCTAGGCGTGCCGGGTTGCGCGCGCATCCATGCGAGCACCTCGCCCAAGAGGAGCGTGACGAAGAACATCCGTTCGGCGTCCGCGAGATGCGCGATCGACACGACCGAGACGCGGGGCTTGCCCTCGGCCGTGCGGAGGAGCTTCGCGACGTCGAGCGGCTCACCCTCCATCCACGCGGCAAAGCCGGGCGCGGCGAGAATCGCGTTGACGGAGCCGGCGAGCGCTGCGCGATCCTTCGCCGGGAAGAACGACTCGAGATCGAGGACGCCGACCCGCTCGAACGGCGGCGAGTGGATCGTGCGGACGAGGCCCGCGAGGTCGATGTCCTCGCCCTCGCGCCACGCGCGATCGACGATCGTCGCGAGGAGGATGTGCTCGCGGCGGAGCGGATCGGCTTCGATGCCGAGGAGCGCCAAGAGCCCCGAGACGACCGATGACGCGCGCTCGCGAAGCGCGTCCTCATCGGCAAGGATCTCCGCCGGCGGCGCCGCGAACGTGCGGAGCACCGAGAGCGGCAGCCCGGCCGCGCTCCCCGGCGTGTAGATCGCGAAGTCGGCGGCGGCGCGGAGTCGCGCGATCCGCTCGGGCTCCTGGCCCCATTCCGCGAGGCCTTCGCGCCACGTCTTCGCTACCGCCGCGGCATGGTCGTCGAGCGACCGGCCCTTCTCGGCGGCCTCGCTCTCGTCGATCCACGGGCGGAAGTCCTCCGGCCGGAGCTCGGGGAACGTGAGGAGGAGATTGCCGAGATCGCCCTTCGGGTCGATCGCGATCGCCGGGATGCCATCGAGCGCGGCCTCCTCGAGCAGCGACAAGCAGAGGCCCGTCTTGCCGCTGCCGGTCATGCCGATGCAGACGGCGTGCGTCGTCAGGTCCTTCGAATCGTAGAGGATCGGCTCCTCGGGCCGCACGGCCTTCGCGTCGAGATCGAAGATGCGCCCGAGATAGAAGATGCCGAGCTTCTCGTAGTCCACGCCCGCCATCATGCGCTCCTTCTCAGGCTTCCGCGGCCACTGCGTCGGCGTCGGGGATCGTGTACGGCTCGCCGCGCGAGACGACCACGGCCGCCGCGAGATCGCCCGTCACGTTGAGCGTCGTCCGGCACATGTCGAGGAAACGGTCGACGCCGAGGATGAGCCCGATACCTTCGACCGGCACGCCGACCATGCCGAGGATCATCGCCACGACCGGCAAGCTCCCCGCGGGCACGCCCGCCGTTCCGATGCCGCCGAGGATGCAGATGAAACAGACCATCGCCTGCTGTCCGAGCGAGAGGTCCACCCCATAGAACTGAGCAAGAAACAGCACCGTCACGCCCTCGAAGAGCGCGGTGCCGTTCTGATTCGCGGTCGAGCCGATCGTCAGCACGAAGCGCGCGACGTGCGGCGGGAGCTTCAGCTTCTCGTCGGCGACCTTGAGCGCCGTCGGCAGCGTCGCGTTGCTCGAGGCCGTCGAGAACGCGGTCAGCATCGCTTCCTGCACGCCGCGGAAGAACGCGAGCGGGCTCATGCCGCCGAACACCGAAACCGAGATCGAGTAGACGACGAACTGATGGATGCTCAGCGCGAGGAGGACGACGAAGACGTAGCGCGCGAGCTGCGCGAGGATCTCGTAGCCGAGCTCGGCGGTCAAAGAGAACAAGAGCCCCGCAACTCCATACGGTGCGATCCGGAGCACGATCTCGATGAGCCTCATCGTCACGTCGTAGAGACCCTGCACGACCTCCGTGAGGCGCTTCGCCGGCTCACCCTCGGTGAGCGCGAGGCCGATGCCGAAGAAGAGCGCGAAGAACATCACGCCGAGCATGTGTCCGTTCGCGGCCGCCGCGACCGGGTTGTCGGGGATGATGTTGAGCACGAACTCGAGCCCCGACTTCGGCGCCGGCGCGCTCGTGATCGTCATCGCGCGCTCCGCCGCGCCCGTCGTGAGGCGCGCGCGGAGCTCGTCCGACATGCCCTCGCCCGGCCGGATCGTGTTGACGAGGAAGATCCCGATCACGACCGCGATGCCCGAGACGGCCGCCGTGTAGACGAGCGTCTTCAAGCCGATCCGCCCGAGCCGGCGTGGGTCGCCGAGCCCGACGATCCCGAGGACCAACGCGGAAAAGAGAAGGGGGATGACGAGCATGAAGATCGAGCGGAGGAAGATCTGGCCGATCGGCCGCGCTACGTAGCGGACGACGAACGCCAGCACCGGGTCCCCGCCGAAGAAGAGGAAGCCGATCACCCCGGCGGCGGCTCCGACGACGACGCCGATCAGCATGCGGACGTGGAGCGGCATGGGGAGGGGGTCGTATCACGACCCGGATTCCCTCTGCTACGCGACCGGAGTACGCGACCGGGAGCAGGAGGTCCGCCGATGAAGCTCTACAACAACAACCTCTCCAACTTCGCCTCGAAGTGTCGCCTGGCGATCTACGAGAAGCAGGCACCGGTCGAGATCGCGGGAATTCCCGGCGGCGATCTCAAATCGCCCGAGTACCTGAAGATCTATGCGCTCGGGAAGACGCCGTCGCTCGACGTCGACGGGCTCGTGATCGGCGAGTCGGAAGTCATCAACGAGTATCTCGAGGAGAAGTTCCCCGAGCCGTCGCTCCTGCCGAAGAGCGCCGAGGCACGCGCGCGGACGCGCGGCATCGCGCGCTTCCACGACCTCTACCTCGAGCCGCCGCTACGCGCGCTGTTTCCTCAGGTGACCGGGGCCGAACCGAAGAACTCGAAGCTCATCGAGGACAAGCTCGCCGAGCTGAAGCTCCGCCTCGATCAGATCGAGGGCAAGATCGACGGCCCGTACGCGAGCGGCACGCAGTTCACGCTCGCCGATTGCGCGCTCATCCCGACGTTCTTCTTCATGAACGTCGTGCCGGCGATGCTCGGCGCGCCCGGCCCGTTCGAGGGGCGTCCGAAGCTCGCGGCGTGGTGGGCGAAGGTGCAGGAGCGTCCGACCGTGCAGAAGGTCCTCGCCGAGCAACAGGAAGCGCTGATGGCGCTGCAGCAGCAGGGGCGACGCTAGCGATGTGCCGGAACATCAAGACGCTCCATAACTTCAAGCCGCCCGCGACCCACGAGGAGATCCACGCCTCGTCGCTCCAGTTCGTGCGCAAGCTCGCCGGCTTCACCAAGCCGTCGAAGGCGAACGAGGAAGTCTTCGCGCGCGCGGTCGCGGACGTCGAGCACGTCGTGCACCATCTTCTCGACTCGCTCGTGACGACCGCGCCGCCCCGCGACCGTGAAGTCGAGGCCGCGAAGGCCAAGGCGCGCTCGGCAGAGCGCTTTTCCGCGTAGCACGAAACCCGCTTTCCGGGGTTCGAACGGCAGTATGAGTGCGTCTGCCGAGCGACTTTCCATGGGAATCGAAGGTTTCGACTCCGTCCTTTCGGGCGGCCTGCAACCGAACCGCGTCTATCTCGTCGAAGGCATACCCGGCGCCGGCAAGACGACGCTCGCCCTGCAGTTTCTCCTCGAGGGCGTTCGCCGCGGCGAGCCCGTCCTCTACGTCACGCTCTCGGAGACGGCGGAGGAGCTCGCGATGGTCGCCGCCTCGCACGGCTGGACGCTCGACGGGATGCGCGTCCGCGAGCTCATGCCTTCGGAGCAGAGCCTCGACCCCGAGCAGCAGTACACGATGTTCCACCCCTCGGAGGTCGAGCTCGGCGAGACCACGAAAGCGATCGTCGACGACGTCGGCGAGGTGAAACCGACCCGCGTCGTCATCGATTCTCTGTCGGAGCTCCGCCTGCTCGCCAGCGATGCGCTCCGCTTCCGGCGCCAGATCCTCGGCCTGAAGCGGTTCTTCACGAGCCGTGCCTGCACCGTGCTCCTGCTCGACGATCTGACGGGCGCGAAGCAGGACCTCCACGTGCAGAGCATCGCGCACGGCGTCTTCTCGCTCGAGCAGATCACCGCGGAGTACGGCACGGATCGGCGCCGGCTTCGCGTCGTGAAGTACCGTGGCACCGCCTTCCGCGGCGGCTACCACGACTACCTGATCCGTCGCGGCGGGATCGAGGTCTTCCCGCGGCTCGTCGCCGCCGAGCACCGGCAAGACTGTGGCTCACCCGACGTACGCGAGCGAGATCCCCGGTCTCGACACGCTCCTCGGCGGCGGCATCGATCGGCGGCACGAGCACGCTCATCGTCGGCGGCGCCGGCACCGGCAAATCGACGATCGCCGCGCAGCTCGCGGCGGCCGCGGCGGCACGCGGACAGCGGGCGGCGCTCTTCATCTTCGACGAGAGCGTAGCGACGCTCCTCACGCGCACGGACGGTCTCAGCATCGGCCTTCGCGCCCAGCTCGAGGCCGGCCGCGTCACCATCCAGCCGATCGACCCCGGCGAGCTCACCCCCGGCCAGTTCGTCGACGCCGTGCGGAAAGCCGCCGAGAAAGACGGCGCCAACATCATCGTGATCGACAGCTTGAACGGCTACCTCAACGCGATGCCGAACGAGCGCTTCCTCGTGATCCAGCTTCACGAGATCCTGAGCTATCTCGGTCAGCTCGGCGTCGCGACCGTGCTGATCGGCGCGCATCAAGGACTGATCGGTCCGGCGATGACGACTCCCGTCGACGCGAGCTATCTCGCCGATGCGATCGTCCTCCTCCGCTACTTCGAGACGCGCGGCGAGGTGAGGCAGGCGATCTCGGTGATGAAGAAGCGCGGCGGCGCGCACGAGCGTACGATCCGCCCCTTCAGCCTGGCCAGCGGTCGGATCGAGCTCGGCGAGCCGCTCCGCGAATTCCGTGGCGTGCTCACGGGCGTGCCGATCTACGAAGGCACGACCCTCCCCTCACGAGACAAAGACGCGTGACCGACATCGACGACCGGGACAGGCTGGAAAGGCGTGTTCTGGTCCTCGCGCCGACCGGCAAGGACGCGGCGCTCACGTGCTCGGTGATCACCGAAGCGGGCATCGACTGCGAGCCCTGCGCGAGCTTCCAGGAGCTCCTGCGGGAGCTCGAGGTCGGCGCCGGCGCGATCCTCGTCGCCGAGGAAGCAATCGCCGCCGGCTCGCTCAACTTGCTGATCGATCTCTTGCGGCCGGCAGAGCCCGTGGTCGGACGTCTCGGTGATCGTCACGACCTACCCCGGCGCCGACTCGCCCGTGGTCCGCATGGCCGTCGAGATGCTCGGCAACGTCACGTTGCTCGAGCGACCGGTTCGCGTCTCGACGCTGATCAGCGCGGTCCGGACGGCGCTCCGCGCGCGCGCGCGCCAGTACGAGATCCGCGCCCACCTGTTCGAAAGGGACGCACCGCCGAGGCGCTCAAGGAAGCGGACCGCCGCAAGGACGAGTTCGTCGCCGTGCTCGCCCACGAGCTCCGCAACCCGCTCGCGCCGATCCGGAACTCGCTGCAGATCCTCCGCCTGACGAGCGAGCACGATCCGGCCACCGAGCGGATTCGCGAGATGATGGAGCGCCAGGTGAATCACATGGTGCGCCTCGTCGACGACCTGCTCGAGGTCTCGCGCATCACGAGCGGGAAGATCGAGCTGCGCAAGGAACGAGTCGCCGTTTCCGACGATCGTCGACAACGCCGTCGAGACGAGCCAACCGCTGATCGACGCGTTCCGCCACCAATTGAGAATCGAGCTTCCCTTCGAGCCGTTGTTCGTCGAGGGCGATCCGGTTCGCCTCGCGCAGGTGGTCGGCAACCTGCTCAACAACGCCGCGAAGTACTCGGACGAGTCCGGGCAGATCTGGCTGAAGGCGGAGCGGCGCGGAGGAATGGTCTGCCTCTCCGTCCGCGACACCGGCCTCGGGATCGCGCCGGAAGTGCTGCCGCACGTCTTCAACCTCTTCATGCAAGCCGACCGATCGCCCGGCCGCTCGCAGAGCGGGCTCGGCATCGGCCTCACGCTCGTGAAGACGCTCGTCGAGATGCACGGCGGCACCGTCGAAGCGCGAAGCGAGGGTCCCGGAAAAGGCAGCGAGTTCGTGATCTGCCTGCCGATCGCCGCCGGCGAGGCGCCGGCGAAGGCGAGCGGCGAGGTCGAACCGGAGAGCCACTTGCCGCTGAAACGCCGCGTGCTCGTCGTCGACGACAACCACGACGCGGCCGACAGCCTCGCGCTCCTCTTGCAGATCCTCGGTGCCGAGGTGCGGGTCGCCTACGACGGTCCGGAGGCGCTCCGCACGGCGGCGAGCTACCGGCCGCGCGCCGTCTTCCTCGACATCGGCATGAGCGAGATGGACGGCTACGAGGTCGCGCGCCGGATTCGCGAGGATCCCGAGCTTCGCGGGATGACGCTCGTCGCGCTCACCGGGTGGGGACAGCACGACGATCGGCGTCGCTCGCGCCTGCGGGCTTCGATCATCACCTGATCAAGCCGGCCGACGTCGGCGCGCTCGAATCCCTCCTGCTGGAGCTGGACGACGGCGCGCCACGATGATTTCTTCGCGGCCGCATGGCCAACCCCGAAGTGCAGCGGCAATTCACGACGGTGGTGAAGACCGGCTCCGCCGCCTTCGCCGGCGGTCTCGTGCTCGCGTTCGCGATCGCCGCGCTCGCCTCTCCCGCTTCGATCAGTAGCCCTGCGCCGCCGAACCTCATCCTGTTCCCGGTGTTCGGCATGTTCTTCCTCGTGGCCGGGGTGCTCGCCTGGATGGGCGTCTCGCGGATCGGCTCGATCTTCGCGGGCTCGATGGACATCGGCTTCTACCGCACCTACGACGCGGGCGAGGAGCCGGAGCGTCTCCGCGTCATCACGCGGCACTTCATCAACCTCTTCGAGATGCCCGTGCTCTTCTACGTGGTCGTGGTGTTCGCGCACATCTCGCAGGAGGTCACGTATCTCCTCGTCGGCCTCGCGTGGGTCTACGTGGCGCTCCGCTACGTGCACGCATGGGTTCATCTCGGCGGGAACGACGTCGCCGTGCGGCTCGCGATGTACCTGGCGAGCGGGCTCGTGCTGCTCGTCATGTGGGTGACCCTGCTCGTGCGCCTCCTCTCGTCATCCGGGGGTTGAATCCGTCATGGCTGCACGCAATCGGCTCTTCCTCGGCGCGCTCCTTCTGCTCGCCGCGTGTGTCCGACCGAAGCTCCTCGACTTCACGTTCTCGCCCGCGGGCGGCGAAAAGACGTATCGCTCGACGACGATCGAGAAAGCGCTGCAGAGCGAGTTCCGCGATCAGTCCGAACCGAGCATCGTCCTCATGACGGCGCCTTCCGGCAAGGACCCGGAGCTCGTGAAGCAGCTCGCGATCCTCAAGAACGTACCGTCCGAAGAGCTGGAGACGCTCTTCGTCGTCGCCTGCAAGAGCGACTGCCCTGACGAGGTGTACAAGGTGTCACCCGGAGCGCTCGACTCGCTCGTGGGCCGCTCGTTCCGGGTCTTCGTGCTCGACGGCGCGGGGCGGGTGCTCAAGGACTCGGAGGCGCCGATCACGCCGGGCGAGCTCCGCGCGATCGTCGAGCAACGCTGGATCGACGCGGCCCGGTAGGCGGACGCGGGGTTTCGCCTCCGCGGAAGTAAAGCGCAGCCGAGCAGCGGCCTACGCCGGCAACCGGGGGCCTGGCTCGCTCCATGGCTCGCTGCTGTGGCGAGCTGCTTCATGCGAGCTCGAGCGGAGGCGAGACCCCGCGTCCGCCTACCGGTCTCGCTACTCGAAATTGGGATTCGCGGGGCCATGGCCCCCGCCGAGGCGTAGCGACGCGCGGATCGCGGAGGTCACGAATTTCTTGGCGGCCGTGATTGCGTCGGCCACGGCGTCGCCATGCGCGAGGCGGGCGGCGATCGCGGAGGCGAAGATGCAGCCGGTGCCGTGCGTATCCTTCGTCGCGATCCGCTCGGCGTGGAGCTCGTGGAACGAGCTGCCGTCGTAGAAGACGTCGATCGCCGCGCCTTCGAGGTGGCCGCCCTTCACCACGACGTTCGCGGCGCCGAGGTCGGCGAGCGCGCGGGCGGCGTCCCGCATGGCCGCGACGTTGCGGATCTCGCGGCCGACGAGGCGTGACGCCTCGGGCAGGTTCGGGGTCGTCACGAGCGCGAGCGGCAGGAGCCCGCGCTTCACGGCGTCGACCGCCGCGTCGGCAAGGAGCGGCGAGCCCCCCTTCGCGACCATCACCGGGTCGACCACGATCCGCGTCACACCGTGCGCGCGGAGGCGCGCCGCGACCGTCGCGACGATCTCGGGCGAGGCAAGCATGCCGGTCTTCGCGGCGTCGCAGCCGATGTCCTCGAGGCACGCATCGATCTGCGCCGCGACGAACTCGGCCGGGGTCTCCACGACGCCGCGAACGCCGCGGGTGTTCTGCGCGGTCAGCGCCGTCACCGCGGTCATCGCCCAGGCGCCGAGCGCGGTCACCGTCTTCACGTCGGCCTGGATCCCGGCGCCACCGCCGGAATCCGAGCCCGCGACGATCAACACCCTGGGGATCGAGCGGGTTTCCATTTCGAGCCGCCAGACTCTAGCAGGTTGCGGGAGAACGGCGGACCGAGCCAGGGAGTCGAGCGCCAAGCATGAGGCCCGGGCGCCGACGAGGAATACTCTTGCGGTATTCCGAGGAGGTGCGCGGGGCTCAGGCGCCGGCGATCGGCTTCCTGGCGACGGGAGACCGTTCTTCCGCAGCCTGCTACATCAAACGAGCGACGATGTCCGCGCCACCGATCGAAGAACGCCGGACGAGCTCCGTCGGCACCCTCTCCCTCCTCGCGGCCATCACCGGCGCCGTCGCGATCCAGGCCGGCCTCGCGACCGGCGTGCTTCCCGACGCCACGTGGACTCCTCTCCTCGCCGCCGGCTTCGAGGCCGGCGTCGTCGGCGGGCTCGCCGACTGGTTCGCGGTCACCGCGCTCTTCCGCCATCCGCTCGGCCTGCCGATCCCGCACACGCGATCATCGTGCAGAACCGCAAGCGGCTGACGGACGGCATCGTCAACACGGTCGAAAAGAACTGGCTCTCCCCGGCCGCGATCCGCGCGCGGCTCGAGCAGTTCACGCCGAGCGCGATCGTGATCAACCTGGCGCGCGATCCGGAGCGCGTCGGCCTCCTCGCAGGACCGCTGCGGGACGTGCTCGCACGCGTCGCGGCGCTGCTCGACGATCCCGAGGTCGTCGCGTTCGCGGAGCGGTCCCTCGCCGAGCGTCTCCGCGAGCTGCCGCTCGGCGCCACGGCCGGCCGCTGGCTCTCGCGCGCCGCGGAGAGCCCGGAGATGGGCGAGGTCCTGCGCTCGCTCGCGCTCTCGCTCGTGCGGCTCGCCCAGCGCGAGAAGACCACGGACGAGTTCCACGAGTGGCTGCTCCGCGCCGCGGAGACGATCCGCGAGAACCACGCCATGATGGCCTTCTTCCTGCGGCGGAAGAGCGTGCAGCGCGCGATCGTCGAGCGCGTCGATCGGCTACGTGTCCTCCGAGCTCCAGGCGGCGGCGGAGAATGCGGAGCATCCCCTCCGGCGCTTCGTCATCGACGGCATCCGTGGTTACGCGACGCGCCTCGAAGCGGCCGACCCCGAGGCGAGCGCGCAGATCGAGAGCTTGCGTGGCGCGCTCGTCGAGAGCCTCGAGAGCGGCCCGGCGATGCGCGCGATGCTCGGCGGCTTCCGCCGGCAGATCGAGGACGACCTCGCGAACCGCGAAAGCGCGCTCGCGCAGCTCGTCGAGCGGCAGATCCGCGAGCGGATCCCGAGCTTCTTGCCGAGCCAGCCTGGCGCGAGCGCTTCGACCGCTGGGTGCGCGACCTCGCCGCCGATCTCGCCGCGCGGCACCACCACGAGATCGGCCGCACGGTCCGCGAGAACCTCGAGAAGCTCGACGACGACGCGCTCGTCGATCAGATCGAGAGCAAGGTCGGCGCCGACTTGCAGTACATCCGCCTGAACGGCGCGGTCGTCGGCGGCCTGATCGGCGTCGGGATCGCGGCGGTCAGGATCTGGCTCGGCTGACTACGCCGCTTCGGCTTTCGGCTCGTGGCAGCGGCGGTCGAGTGCCGACCAGTCGACGTTCTTGAAGAACGCCTCGATGTACTTCGCCCGCTCCGACGGCTTGTAGTCGAGCAGGAACGCGTGCTCCCACACGTCCATCACGAGCACCGGCCGATAGCCGGCGACCGCGCCCACCTCGTGGAGCGAGACCCAATGATTCGACAGCCAATGCGTCGCCGGATCCTGGAGCGTGATCGCCCAGCCGACGCCGCGCATCTTGCCGACGCCGGTGAAGTCGGTCTTCCAGATCTCGTACGAGCCGAAGCTCTCCTCGACGAGCTTCCGGAACTCCGAGCCCTTTTTCGGCTCGCCGGCGCCCTTCGGCTTCAGGTTCTCGAAGTAATACTCGTGCAGAACCATGCCGTTGTACTCGAAGCCCAGCCGACGCGTGAGCTCGGAATAGGCCGGCATCTCCTCCTGATCGACCTTGCCGTCTTTCAGGATCTCGCCGATCTGCTCGTTCAGACGGTTCGTCTCCTTCACGTACCCGTCGTAGAGCTTGAAGTGCATCTCGAGCGTCTTGTCGGAGATTCCGTCGAGACCGCTCAGGGAAAATTCTCGCGTTCGATAAGGCTTTCCGCCACGCATGAAATGACCTCCGGGGCACAACCGGCCCACTCTTAGGAAACCCCGCCTCGGCGAGCCCGTGTCGGCGAATTCCGCGTGACGACACGGAGTTTCCGGTGTTCTGACGATGCGTGGACGCCGACAGACAAGGCAGCGGCGACGCCTCGATGACGGGCGCGCTCGAGCGGCTCTTCTTGGCCAGCCAGCGCGTGCTGTTCGCCCGCCTCGATCTCCTTTTGCTCGAGATCCACGACGCGATGACGCGCACGCTCCGCGCGGTGCTCCTCGGCGGCGTCGCGGTCGGCATCGCGCTCGGCGGCTGGTTCGCCATCATCGCCGGCGTGGTGCTCGGGCTCGGTGAGGTGATCGGCAAAGGCCCATCCCTCCTCGTCATCGGCCTGCTCAATTTCGTGCTCGCGATCGGCGTCATCCTCTTGCTCGTGCGCGATTCGCGGCGGCCGCCGCCCGTCTCCGCGCAAGCACTGCCCGACGTCGACGCGATCCAAGCAACCCCGCAACACGCAACACCCCACCGAGTGACCTCGTGACCGACGATCCGATCGCCGCCAAGCGCGAACAGCTGATCGAGTCTGTCGAGCGCGAGGAGTCCGAGCTGAAGCAGGCCGTCGGCGACTTCACCTCGGCAGCGCAAGCCCAAGTCGACCTCGGCGAGCGCATCGCCGCGCACGCGTGGATCTGGCTCGGCGGCGCGTTCGTCATCGGGCTCTGGATCGGGAGGAAACCATGAAGGAATCGAACACAGGAACTGTCAAGTCTGCGATCCGGCGCTTGCCGGACGTGAAAGCCGTCCGCGAAGACGTAGCCGACCTCGATCGCCGCGTCCGCACGATGGCGCGCGAGCAACCCCTACTGATGCTCGCGATGGCGCTCGCCGGCGGCTACCTCGTCGGCCGAATCGTTTCGCGGCTCTGAAGGAGGCGTTGATGGCGTCGACAACCAATCGAATGGGAATCGCCGAGGATGCACGCTTGCTCCTCGGCGCGGTGGACAGCGCTCTCCGGGAGTCGGAGACGACGCTCGTCCGCATGATGCGCGAGCGACCGCTCGTCGCGATCGGGACGGCCGCGGGGATCGGCTATCTGCTCGGTGGCGGACTCACGCCGCGGATCGCCGGACGCTTGGTGACCACGGGCGGGCGGATGATGCTCGCGGCGACGCTCGAGCGCTGGCTCGTCGATCAGCTCGGTCTCACCCCGGCAGCAGCAGCCGAGCGGGCACGGGAAAACGATTCAGGAAAGGAAGCACGGAAATGACTTCAATGAGCTCTCTCACCGACCAGCTCCCGGACCGCGACGAGCTGCTCCGCATGATCGGCCTGCAGGCGCGCCAAGACTCATCCTCCTCCTCGCTGCTCTCAACCATCGCGATCTTCGCTGCCGGCCTCGCGATCGGGGCCGGGGTTGCCTACTTCCTGACCGACGAGATGAGCAGCAACGGGCACGCAACCGACGAGGAAGACAACGGGGCGGCCGCGTCGTCATAGAGGTCACCGAGTTCGGGATCGCCGCGGGAGTCGGGGAGCTCGCCTCTCTACATGGCTCGCCGATCGCGCGTGTTTAGTCGGCAGCCGGGTGCCTGGTTCGCGGAAGTAAAGCGCAGCTGCGCAGGTTGCTCGCACGAAGCTACTCGCTCCCAGCAGCGAGCCAGGCTGCCGGCGTAGGCCGCTGCTCGGCTGCGCTTGACTTCCGAGAGGCGAGCCCCCCGACTCCCGCGGCCGGCCGCTAACCCTTCGGTGCGGTCTTGTCGCCTTCGCCCTTGGCGTTCTTCTCCTTGAGCATGGAGAGGAGCTTGTCCACGCCGCCTTGGGCGATCACTTCCTGGAACTGCGAGCGGAAGTTCGAGACGAGGCTCACGCGCTCGATCACCACGTCGATGATTTTCCACTGCCCCCCGGTCTTGCGGAGGCGGTAGTCGACGTACACGTCATTCGCGCCGCCGCGGTCGATCGCGGTCTTCACCGTGATGTCACCGCGCGCTTCTTCGCGCGTGTCTCCGACCTTGACCTTCTCGTCGCGGTAGGAATCGACGTTCCGGCCGTACGTGTTCGAGAGGTGCTGGCGGAACTGATCGACGAAGTCCGTCTGTTGCGCTTCCGACATCTTCTTCCAGTTCGCCGCGAGGACGAGCTTCGACATCGTGTCGAAGTCGACCCACGCGTACACGATCTGCTGCACCGCCGCGCGCTTCGCTTCGGTGGACTGGCTCTTGTCCGCGAGGACCTTGATCACCTGTCCGGTGATCTGCTCGACGACCTGCTTCGGCTCCTCGTTGGCGGCGCGGACAGGGGTTACGGCCGCGGCGATCAATGCGGTCGCAGCAAGGACTGCGCTACTCAGGAAAGTAGAGGTCTTCGTCGTTTGCACTGGGGGTCTCCGTCGTCGCCGGCGTGGTCTGGTCGTTCACCAGCGCCTCACGACGCTGCAAGTAGGCGTTTCGCATGAACGTGTAGTAGTCGACCGAGGCTTCCTTGGCCTGTGCTGCCGTGTCCAAAACTTGGGCACGGTAGTTCACGACTTCCAACACACGCGCGCCGTAAAGGATGTAGCTGTTCACGAAGAACGGGGCGACGGACATCGGGATGTCGACCAAAATCCCTGCGCCGTCGCGGATGCTCGACGGCCCGAAGATCGGCAACACGAGATACGGGCCGGTCCCCGCTCCCCACCAGCCGAGCGTCTGCCCGAAGTCCTCGTCGGGGGAGACAGGCCCCAGCCGGTCGCCGGGTCGAACAGGCCGACCACGCCGACGGTGGTGTTGACGAAGAAGCGGCCGATCTCCGTCGCCGCCGCGTTCATCTTGCCCTGCAGGAGGTCATTCACGAGCACGACGGGAAAACGCACGTTGCGGAAGAAGTTCGCGACGGACGTCTGCGCGCGATCCGGGACGACGAAGTCGTAGCCCTTCGCGACGGGCTCGAGCACGTACACGTCGAGCTTGTCGTTGAACCAGAAGATCTTGCGATTGAAGCCCTGCCAGGGATCGCTCTCTTCGAAGCGCGCCGCCGGCGCTTCCTCGGCGACGAGGCCTTCCGCGGGCGCACCGACGACGACCGGCCCGCCGGCCGGCGGCGGCGCGGCCGGCTCCTCCTGCCCGCGCGCAGCGGACGTCACCAGCACGAACGCGAGAGCGCAAACGGGAATCGCCCGGTTCATTCGGCAGCCTTGCCTTCCGCCGCCGGCGTCGGCTCGCCCTCGGCCTTCTTCGAATCGCTCCCGCCGTAGATGAACTTGCCGATCAGGTTCTCGAGCACGACCGCGGATTCCGTGAACGCGATCTCGTCGCCGTCCTTCATCAACTGGTCCTCGCCGCCCGGTTTCAGGTTGATGTAGCGATCGCCGAGGAGCCCCGCCGTGACGATCGAGGCGGTCGTGTCCGCGGGTAGCGCGAGCGTGGCGTCGACCTCCATGTCGGTGCGCGCGCGGTGGCTCTCGTCGAGCGAGATGCCGGTCACCTGGCCGACCTTCACGCCGGCGACGACGACGGGCGCGCGGAGCTTCAAGCCGCTGATCTCGTCGAACTTCGCGTAAAGCCGAAGACCGCCGGGGCCTTCGTAGTTGAAGCCGCCGACGCTGAGCGAGAGGTACGCGATCGCCGCGAATCCGGCGAGCACGAAGAGACCGACGAGGAGATCTCGGAGCGGATTCCGCTGCATTCGTTCATACCCCCCAGAGCGCGGTGATGAAGTAGTCGACGATCAAAATGCTGACGGATCCGACGACGACCGTCGAGGTCGTGGCCGCGCTGACGCCGGCCGAAGTCGGCTCGGCGGTGTAACCGCGATACGTGGAAACGAGCCCGACGAGCGCACCGAAGACGAGCGCCTTCAGCAAGCTCACCTTGACGTCGTCGAACACGACCGCCCACTCGAGGCTCGACAGATAGATGCCGCCGTCGCCGCCCATGAGCGCGACGCCCACGATGTACCCGCCGAAGATGCCGCAGCAGGTGCTGATCGCGGAGAGGAGCGGCATCACGCTCATCAGCGCGATCGCGCGCGGCGCGACGATGAAGTCGATCGGATTGACGGACATCATGCGAAGCCCGTCGAGCTGTTCGGTGGCGCTCATCGTGCCGATCTCGGCGGTCGTGGCGGAGCCGGCGCGCCCCGTCACGAGCAGCGCCGTCAGCACCGGGCCGAGCTCGCGGATGAGCGAGAGGCCGACGACGCCGCCGAGCGACTCCTCGGCGCCGAAGCGCGCGAGCGAGTTGTAGCCCTGGAGCCCGAGCACCATGCCGACCGCGAGCCCCGAGACGCTGATGATGATGAGCGAGAGCACGCCGAGCTTGTAGAGCTCGTCGAGGTACGGCCAGCCGCGCACCGGCGGGCGAAAGAGCGAGAGGACGATCTCGCCGGCGAACACCGCCTGCTTGCCGAACGAATCGACGACGCGGACGGCGAAGAAGCCGAGATCGCGGATCCAGTCGACGACGATCACGGGCGCCTCCAGCGTCGCGGCGTCATCGACGGCGATCGCTCCTGGAAGAGCGGTGCCTCCTCACCTTCCTCGTTCAGGAACGCGGCGATGCGGGAATCGACGCTGTCGCGAAGCTCCTGCGCCGAACCCTGCACGACACCCCACGGCAGGATCATCACGATCTTGTCGGCCATGCGGAGCGTCGAGGCGATGTGGTGCGAGACGACGATCATCGTCACCTTGAAGCGCTCGTTGACGCCGTGGATGAGCGCCTCGATCTTCCGCGTCGAGGCGGGATCGAGGCCCGAGAACGGCTCGTCGCAGAGGAGGAGCTTCGGCCGACGGACGAGCGCGCGGGCGAGCGCGACGCGCTTCACCATGCCGCCGGAGAGCTGACGCGGCAGCAGGTTGTCGACGTCCTTGAGGCCGACGGACTCGAGCGCGAGATGCACGTCGTCGGCGATCTCGCTCTTCGCCTTCCGCGTGTGCTCGCGAAGCGGCAGGGCGAGGTTGTCGAAGACCGTGAACGAGTCGAGCAGCGCGCCGCCCTGGAACATCATGCCGAGGTCGTGGCGCGCCTCGAAGAGCTTGCGGTCCGACATCTGCGTGACGTCCTCGCCGTCGACGAGGAGGCGGCCCGCTTGCGGGCGGACGAGCCCGCTGATCATGCGGAGGAGGGTCGACTTTCCCGAGCCGGAGCCGCCGAGGATGACGGAAACGCGCCCCTTCGGAAAATCGCACGACAGCGATTCGAAAACGACGCGCCGGCCGAAGGCCATGCGCACGCGATCGACGACCACGAAGGGATCCGTGCCGGCGGTCAGGGGATTCGCGAGATTTTCCGATGCTTCAGGCATTTCTCGATGGCGGATTTGAGTAGTAGGTTTCGCCCCCCATGTCGACGCAGGCTCGTCCCCGACTCGAATGGATCGACGGCGTGAAAGGCCTTGCGATCCTCTGGATCGTCTTCTTTCACACCTTCAAGGAATGGGACGTCGGCGACGCGGGCGCCGTGTGGGCGGCTGTCTCGTGGACGATCCGGCTCGCTTACCATGCGGTCGGGGTCTTCTTCGTGATGAGCGGCATCGGCCTCGCGCTGTCGTTGGCGCGCGGGCGCCTGAAGAACGGCTGGCTCGGCTGGTACCGCTCGCGGTTGCTCAGGCTCTTCCCGATGTACTGGCTCGCACACGTCGTGATCGCGATCTCTCCGCTCGCCACGACGTGGGAGCCGGTCGATTGGCGCTTCCCGCTCTCGTTCCTCGGCGACCGATTCTGGCCCGCGGAGGAGCTGTTCTACTACCTGAACGCCTCCTGGTGGTACTTCGGCACGCTCGTCCAGCTCTACGTCCTCTTCCCCGTCTTGTGGATCCTCCTCGAACGACTGAACCCCGCGGGGTTCCTGTTCGTCTCGGCGATCGTCACCTTTGGCACGAGATACTGGCTGCTCGTCGTCGACCCCGTGAACGGCATTTACGTGCAAGGCGCGCTCGCGGTTTGCCGGCTCTGGGAGCTCGCGTTCGGCATGGCGATCGGACTGAGCCTCGCGCGCGCGCCCGAGGCGACGGTCCGCCGCTTGTTCGGACCGGCCGGCTTCGCGGCGGGCGCCGTCGCGTTCGCGCTCGGCGTCTGGGCCTCGAAGGCGGGAGTCGCCGCTTACACGTTCGCGGATGCGCTCGCGGGGAGCGGCTTGTTCGTCCTGCTCGCACACGCCGCACGTCTCCTGCTTCGATTGACCCCGACGGCCGGCAGCACGATCGTCACGGTCGGCGCGTTCTCCTACGGCCTCTACCTCCTCCACCAGCCGTACGTGATCACGCTCGGCCTCGGCATGCGCGGCTCGAGCACGCTTGCCTTCTTCGCCGCCGCCGCCGCGACGATCGCCGTGCTCGCCGCGATCATGATGCGAGTCGAGCGCGCCATGAACACCGCCGTGACGAAAGTCCTCGGCTAGTCCCCACCTCTCCCCTTTGGGGAGAGGTCGGCCCCGAAGGGGCCGGGTGAGGGGGAGCCCTCAGATCGTGATCGTGCCTTCGAGGTAGAAGGCAGCGCGGCCGCCGATCTCGACGCGCGCGCCGCGGTCCGCGCACACGAGCTCGCCGCCGCGGCGGGAGAGTTGGCGGGCGCGGAGCTCGCGGCGGCCGAGGCGCCGCGACCAGTACGGCACGAGCGTCGTGTGCGACGAGCCGGTCACCGGATCCTCCGGCACGCCCTTCGCCGGAGCGAAAAAGCGCGAGACGAAGTCGACCTCGCGACCGGGCGCGGTGGCGATCACCGCGAAGCGATCGAGCGCGGCGACGCGCGCGAGGTCCGGCGCGAGCCGCCGCACGTCGTCCTCGCTCGCGAACACGGCGAGCGCGTCCCGCGCCGCGAGCACCACTTCGGGCCGCGCGCCGAGCGCTTCCGCGACCGCCGCGGCTTCGCTCGCCGCGACCGGCTCGGGCGGGCGCGCGGGGAAATCGAGCACGTAGAGATCGCCACGCCGTTCGACGACGAGCGGCCCGCTCGCGCTCCCGAAGCGGACGCGATCGCGCCCCGGCTCGAGCCGCTCGCAGACGACCGCCGCGGACGCGACCGTCGCGTGCCCGCAGAGATCGACTTCGACCGTCGGCGTGAACCAGCGGAGATCGTACTCGCCGTTGCCGCCGACGAAGAACGCAGTCTCGGAGAGATTGTTCTCGGCGGCGATCGCTTGCATCGCCGACTCGTCGAGCCAGCGCTCGAGCGGGCAGACGCCCGCGGGGTTGCCGCGGAGCCCGTCCGCCGCGAACGCGTCGAGATGGAAGTACGGGATTCGCAGAGTCAAAGCCCCATCTTCGCGGAGTCGTAGCTCGACCAGCTCTCCGGCGTGATCGTCACGAGCACCTGCTCTTCATCGATCGTCGCCATGTACTCGTCGACGAAGCGGTTGCCCTGCTCTGCGCCGAGGTAGCGAACCGCCATCGCGCGGATGTCGCGCGCGAAATCCGGAGTGGAGATCGTCGCCCGGCCCTCGACCGAGACGAAGCGGTACGGCAGCGTCTCCTGCTGCACGCAGAAACCCGCGCGCCCGGCCGCGCGAAGCAGCGTCGCCTTGCGCGACGGCCCGCTGGTCACGAAGCGGATCACGCCGCCCGGCTCGTAGGAGTACCAGACCGGGACGGTGAGCGGCCCTTTTCCCGGATCGTCGACGGCGAAAACGCCGACGCGCGTCTCGGCGAGAAACGCCTCGCGCTCGGCGCGGGTCATGGCGGTCTTCATGCGCGGACGCTAGCCTGACGCGGGAGCCGAGAGAAGAACCGATGGCGAGAGGGATGCGCGTCGCGACCTTGCTGCTGCTGCTCTTCACGCCGGCGTTCGGCGGTGAGGCGACGGCGCCGAACGCGGCGGCCGAGCCCCGCTACACGCTCCCGCCCGAGCGACTCGAAAAGGCGAAGGCATTCACGCGCGCGAAGCTCACGCGCACGTTCGCCGGCTCGCTCTACGGCTTCGCCTTGCTCGCCGCGCTCGTCTTCTTCCGCGTCGGCCCGTTCCTCCGCGACCGCGTCGAGACCGTCTCGGCGAATCCGTGGGTGACGGCGCTCCTCTTCCTGCCGATTCTGTTTGCTTTGATCGCCGTGATGGAATTCCCGCTCGCCGCCTGGGGCCACTCGCTCGCCGTGCGGTTCGAGCAATCGATCCAGGGCTGGCGCTCGTGGCTCGCCGACTGGGGCAAGGGTGAGCTCGTCGGCGTGGTGATCTCCACGATCGCCGCGCTCGTCTTCTTCGCGATCGTGCGCGCGAGCCCGGAGCGCTGGTGGCTCTGGTTCTGGGCCGCGCTCCAGCCGCTCGTCGTCTTCATCGTCTTCCTCGCGCCCGTCGTGATCGATCCGCTGTTCTTCGAGTTCCGGCCGCTCGCCGACCGCCGCCCCGAGCTCGTCGCGAACATCGAGCGCGTGCTCGCCCGCGCCGGCGTCGAGATCCCGCGCGACCGCATCTTCGAGATGAACGCGAGCACGAAACGGCGCTCGCTGAACGCCTACGTGACCGGCATCGGCGCGTCGAAGCGCGTCGTCGTCTGGGACACCGCGATGGAGAAGCTCGAGGAGGACGAGATCCTCTTCGTCTTCGGCCACGAGCTCGGCCACTACGCGCTTCACCACATTCCCCGCACGCTCGCGATCGTCGCGCTCGCGCTGCTGCCGTTTCTCTGGCTCCTCTCGCGCGTCGCGACCGCGCTCGTCGATCGTTACGGGGCGAGCCTCGGGCTCCGCGGCGTCGACGACGTGGCGGCGCTGCCGCTCTTGCTGCTCGTGTTCGCGGTCGCGAGCTTCTTCACCACGCCGCTCATGAACGCGTACAGCCGCTGGCAGGAGCACGACGCCGACGTCTACGGGCTCGAGGTCGCGCACGGCGTCGTGCCCGATCTGCCGCGCGCCGCGGCGGTCGCGTTCCAGCGGCTCGGCGAGATCGGGCTCGCTGATCCGGACCCGCCGGCGCTCGCCCGCGTGTGGCTCTACGGTCACCCGCCGATCGGCGAGCGCCTGCGGTTCGCGGCGGAATACGATCCGACGAAGGATCCGAAGTTCGTCGGAAATTAGGGACAGACCCAAATTTCGGGTCTGTCCCCGACTTCCGTTTAGTCGGGAGTCGCGGTCGCCGTCGGCTCCGGCGTGCTCGTCGGCCCCGGCGTTTCCGTTCCGTCCGGAGTCGTCGTCGCCGTCGCGGTTGGCACCGGATCGCCGCTGCACGGGTCGCCGCCGCTCGCGCCGAGGATCGTCACGACGTCGGCGTCGAGCGCAGACGGCGCGCCCTGCCCTTCGCGCACGCCGATCACCGCGATCCGGTCTTCCTCTTCGAGATCCTCGAACGTGCCGCCCTGGAACTCGGCGCCCTGGATCTTCACCACGCGATTCCGGAAGCCCGAGCCGAGATCCACGCACACCGTGAGGTTGCCGTTCGGCGAGCCGGGCTTGTTCCGCACGATCGCCTCGAAGCTCTCGGCGATCTCCGCGGGATTCGCGTTGTCGCAGTCGAAGTCGACGTCCTCGAGGGTGATCGAGGAGCCGTCCGCGACGTCGGGAAGATCGACCTCGGCCTCGCAATCGTCCTTGCGGAAGCGGACCGTGACGTCACCCGTCGGCGCGTCGATGTCGAAGTCGCCGTCACCGTCCGTGAGGTCCGTACCCCGGCCCGCGAAGACCTCGACGTCTTCGACGCCGACGACCTGCGCGTATGCCATGCGCGCGAACCCGATCACCTCCGACGCCAGCCGAACGAGCCAGGACGCGCGTCCGCTCGTGGAACTCGCGGTCGACACGGATGAAACATTTCCTGCGATGCTCGACGATCCTCCGCCACCCCCACCACCGTCCCCGCCGCAGCTCACGGCCGCGGCGACGACGCCGATGGCAAGCACCAAGGCGATGAAATTCCAGCGGTTCTTCCTCATTTGGGGGACTCCTTCTCGGGCGGATGCGGGGCCTAGACGGCGAATCGCCGCCGATTCTCCCGTATCGTCCTTGCAACACGCGGGCCGTAGCCCCGGGTCGGATCAGAGCATCGAAGCGTCGCTCTCGAGCCCGAGGAAGACCCGGCCGACCGCTTCGAGCGTCGGCTTCGCGACCATCAGGTGCTGCGTGACGACGTGGGCGTCGCGGAAGCAGCGCTGGAGGCGCGAGGTCGCGTAGACGGAGGTGCCGCCGCCAGCCTCGTACATGAGATCGACGCCGGCGGCGGAAGACGTCGCCGCGTGCGTCGCCGCGAGCCGGAGCTGCGCGCGATCGCCGATCGTGAGCTCGTCGCCGCGCGTGGCGCGTGCCATCGCCGCATCGACGGCCTCGAGCAGGAACGCGCGGCTCGCGCCGACGAGCGCTTCCGCGCGCGCGACGTCGGCCTGCACGAGCGCGCGCTCGCCGAGCACCCGCCGGCTCGCGGTCGGCGTCTTGTCCGCCGCGAGCGCGACGAGCTCGTCGATCGCGGAGCGCGCGATGCCGAGACCGACCGCGGCGATGCCGAGCGCGAGCAGGCCGAACAGCGGGAACCGATAGAGCGGCCCGGGCTCGCGCGGCGAATCGACGCCGAGCACGAACGAGCGCCCGGCCGGCACCAGCACGTCCGCGACCTCGAAGTCGTGGCTGCCGGTGCCCCGGAGCCCGGAGACGTCCCACGTGTCGAGAATCCGCACGTCGGCCGCGGGAAAGAAGAAGCTCCGCATCTCCGGCACGCCGCGCGCGCTCTTCCGCGGCGCGCCCGATTCGTCGACGACGAAGCACGTGCCGAGAAGCCACGCGCAATGCTGGCAGCCGCTCGCGAACGGCCAGCGACCGGTCACGCGCCAGCCGCCGTCGACCGCGACGGCGCGACCTTTCGGCGCGGTCACGCCGCCCGTCACGACACGTGGGTCGGCGAAGATCTCGCGCGCGTCGGCCTCGGGGAGATACGCGGCGACGAGGCCCGTCGTCGCGCCGATCATCAAGGTCCAGCCGGCCGCGCCGTCCGCGCGCGAGATGCGCTCGATCGTCTCGACGAGCTCGCGCGGCCCCGCCTCGCCGCCGCCGTAACGCCGCGGCACGCACATCGCGAAGAGCCCGGCCTCGGCCATCGCGGTGACGAGCGGCGGCGCGAGCCGCCGGTCGCGCTCCGTCGCGTCGGCCGCGGCATGGAGCTCGGCGAGCAAGGACTCGGAGACCACGGCGGTGACATCGACCAGAACGCCGCGGTTGGCAAGCGGAGGTCGCGGTCGACGCGGGGCGCGGGGTGTCGCCTCCGCTCCATGGCTCGCCGATCGCGCGTGTTTAGTCGGCAGCCGGGTGGCTGGTTCGCGGAAGTAAAGCGCAGCTGCGCAGACTGCTCGCGTGAAGCAGCTCGCCACCGCAGCGAGCCATGGAGCGAGCCAGCCACCCGGTTGCCGGCGTAGTTCGCTGCTCGGCTGCGCTTTACTTCCGCGGAGGCGACACCCCGCGCCCCGCGTTGACGACCATCACGCGGCTGGACTCCCGCGCGAAAGTCGTGTCTGCTTCCGCGGCATGAAGCGACTCGCTCTCGGCCTCGTGCTCGCGTTGACGTCTCTGCCGGCGGCTCACGCCGCCGATGCTCCCGCCGCTCCCGCCGGTCCGACCGTGACGATCACGATCGGCGATTCAACCGCGGCGCCGATGATGGCGCAGGCGTACCAGGCGAACATCGGCCGTAAGAAGGAGACGCCGGAAGGCTACGACAAGGTCGAGAAGGACGGCGACCGCATCATCCGCGAGTCCTACGTGAACGGCCCGAAGACCGGCGCGTTGACGGCTCTCGTCGGCGGCCACTTCACCGTCGAAGTGAAGACGACGGGGCTACCCGCGAGCGAGCTTCGCGCCTGGCTCGAACGAGTCGACCAGAAGCGGCTCGCGCGCGTGCAGCCCGACGCCGAGTCCCAGGTCGCGCCGCACGGCGAGCTCTCGAAGGCGCTTCCCGAGCCGCCCGACGGCTGGACCGCCGAGCGCCCGAACGAAGTGACGACGTCAGCCGAAGGCTTCACGCTCAGCCAGGCGGACCGCACCTACAAGAAGAAATGACGAATACTCGGCCGCGCCGGCGCTAGCGGCGCGAGATCAACGCCTGCTGCGGCGTCGGCGCCAGTGAATGCAGCTCGCTCGACGAGAAGCCCGCGGCGGTGAACATGCGGTCGAGCTCGGCGAATGTGTAGGCGTCGCCCGCGGGCGTCGTCGCCAGCATCACCAGCGAGAAGAACGCGGAGTCGGGCGGCGACGTGCGATCTTCGTTCGGCACGAACTCCACGGTGACGGCGCGTCCGTCCGGCGCGAGCGCAGCGTGCACCTTCTTCAACAGGCGCACGTTCGTCGGCTCGTCGAAGTGGTGGAGGATGTTCGTGAGCAGGATCACGTCGTAGGGTCCGCGGAAATCTACGTCGAACGCGCTGCCGGCGATCGTCGAGAATCGGTCCTCGAGGCCCGCTGCTTTCGCCGTCTCCTTCGCGACCGGCAGCACGTTCTGCCAGTCGAGCGCGACGACGCGCGCGCCCGGCTGTCGCGCCGCGAGCGCCACACCGAACTGACCGTGGCCGGCGGCGATGTCGAGGATGCGCCACGCGCCCGCCGGATCGGGATCGAGCACGTTCGCCATCATCGTCGCCGTCGCGAGCGCGAGGGCCGACATCCCCCGCGCGAAGTCGATCCACACCGGGTGCTCGGGCGCGAGCGTGCCTTCGGCCTCGAGCGCCGTCCCGCCGCGACGCACGGCTTCGCCGAGTCCCGCGAATCCGGCGGCGATCGTCGGTGAAAACAAAAAGTCGAGCGCCGGCGCGAAGCTCGCCGGCGATTGCCGATCGAGGAAAAGCTCGGCCGTCGAAGTGAGACCGTATTCTCCGTCTTCCTTGCGCAGCACGCCGAGGAGCACCATCGCGTCGGCGAGCATGCGCACGCCGCGCTCGGCGCAGCCGCAGCGCTTCGCGAGAGTGGGTACCGTGGTCGCGCCCTCCCCGATTGCGGCGAAGAGATCCACGTCGATCGCCGCACGGATCGCGTGTGTTCGCTGGTAGGCGGTGAAGAGCGAAAACACGATCGTCGGGTTCGGGGGTGAGGGATCGCGCTCCATCGCGTTCGGCTAGCACGCCGCCCCCTCGACCGCCACCTCGCTTCCTCGTACGTTGCGCCACCATGAAAGCCGTCGTCGTCGATCGTTGGATGGAGCCGAACGAGCTCGCCGTGCGCGAGCATCCCGAGCCCAAGGTCGAGTCGGGCACGCTCGGCATCGACGTGCGCGCCGCGGGCTGCAACTTCTTCGACATCCTGATCGTGCGCGGGCAGTACCAGATGAAGCCGCCGTTCCCGTTCGTTCCGGGCGCGGAGCTCGCCGGTACCGTGACCGCCGTCGGTGACGGCGTCGAGGGATTCCGCGTCGGCGATTCCGTGCTCGCGGGCGTGCCGCTCGGCGCGTTTGCCGAGCGCGCGGTCGTGCCGGCGCGCGCGGCGTGGAAGATGCCCACGGGCATGTCGTTCGAGGACGGCGCGGCGCTGCCGATCGTCTATCCGACGTCGTACGCCGGGCTCGTGTTCCGCGCGAATCTCCGCGCGGGCGAGAACCTCCTCGTGCACGCGGCGGCGGGCGGCGTCGGCATCGCCGCGGTGCAGATCGGCAAGGCGCTCGGCGCGCGCGTGATCGCCACGGCCGGCGGCGCCGACAAGCTCGCGGTCGCGCGCGCCGCGGGCGCCGACGTGACGATCGACTACCGCGCCGAGGACTGGGTCGAGCGCGTCAAGCAGGAGACCGGCGGGCGCGGCGCCGACGTGATCTACGATTCGGTCGGCGGCGACATCTTCGACGGCTCGACGAAGTGCATCGCGTGGAACGGCCGCCTGCTCGTGATCGGCTTCGCGGGCGGCCGCATTCCCGAGGTGAAGGCGAACCGCATCCTCTTGAAGAACATCGCGGTCGTCGGCCTCCACTGGGGCGCGTTCGCGTTCAACGAGCCCGAGCGGATCCCGGAGACCTTCAACGCGCTCTTCGCGCTCTACGCGAAGGGTGAGGCGAAGCCCGTCATTTATCCCGAGCGGTACACGCTCGCGCAGCTCCCCGCCGCGCTCGACGCGCTCGGCTCGCGGCGCACCTACGGCAAGGTGATCGTCCGGCCCGCGTAGCGGGCGTCTACGACGAGCGGCCCTTCTTCTTCGGCGTTCGCGTCGGCAGCGGCGTGCGTGTCGGGGTCCGGGTCGGCGTCGGCGCCGCGATCGTCGCGGTGCGCGTCGGCGTCGGCACGACCGTCGGCGTCCGCGTCGCGGTCGGCGCCGTCGTGGGCGTCGAAGGCGGCACCGGAGTCGCCGTTGGGACGGGCGTCGGGGTCGAAGGCGCCACGGGCGTCGCGGTCGGCGCGGGGCTCGGCGTGCGCGTCGCCGTGGGCACGGCGGTCGGCGTCCGCGTCGCGGTCGGCACCGGCGTCGGCGTCGCCGAAGAGCCGAGCGGCGCCGCGTCGTAGTCGTCGAGCTCGACGTCCATGAAGTCCGTGCGAATCCCCGCGTAGCCGCCGGCGAGGATCGGCGACGACGTGTCGACCACGTCGAGAACCGCCGTCCAGCCGCCACCGAGCGCGGCATCCGACACCCACAGAGTCACGCGTACCGAGCCGTTCGGCTCGGTCCGAATCGCGCTGCGGAGGCCGATCCAGCGCCCGATCGGCAGCAGGTTCGGGCTCGAGGTCCGCTCCCACGTGCCGGGGTAGATCTTCGAGGTACCCAGGGTCGTGTAGATGCCGCCCTGCTTCTTCTTCACGACCGCGAGGCCGTCCACACGGATGCCCGCGTAGTAGAGGTTGTTGCCGTCGAGGTAGCGGTTGAAGAAGAGGAGCCCGTTCGAGGCGTTCCGGTTCGGGCTCGCGCTCATCTGCATGCGCGCGATGCGGAACGAAGCGGTCTGCTGGAACTCGGTCCACGTCCGCCGCGTGACGAGGCGGAAGATGTTCTGCGGGTGGAGGCCGTCGTCCGTGTCGAGCGGATTCGAGGAGGCGTAGAGGGTCCGCCAGATGTCCCCGACCGGCAGCTCCCCTTGGATCGTGCCGCCGGTCCCGCCGGGGCGGACGAGCCGCCCGCCGGAGTTGACCCACCAGTCCGGGCTCGCGCTCGACGACATCGAGCCGGCCTCCTCGAGCGAGCCGGCCGTGGTGAACGACTCGCTGAAGCTGACTTCCGCGGCCAACGATCGGTCGACTACGGCGACGAGGCCGACGACCCCGAAGAAAAACGCGGCCCTCGCAGACCGCCAGCGATGATGCATCGGTCGAGAACATCAGCAACGCCCATGCCACGGCCGACACGTGTCATGGTGCCTACTCTTTCCCGTCTCGACGGGGTTTTTTCGCGACGAGGGTCGTGGAGAGCCCCGCAAAAATTTGCGGGGCGCGCGATCCTGCACTGCCGCTCCGCGGCACTAGCCGGATTTCGGCAACGCGCATCGCATCATTTCCGTTCGATCGGTTCGATCCGGTAGTCGTCGAGCTCGACCTCCGCGAAATCCGTGCGCACGCCGGCGTGCCCTTCGGCGACGATCTGCGGGCTCTCGGCGCCGTGGTCGACGACCGCGAGCACCTCGACGAGGTGGTCACCGGCTGCCGCCGGGTCTTGCGCGCGGATCGCGAGGCGCACGCCTCCGCCCGGCTCGTTCTCGATCGTCGTTTCGAGCGCGAGCCAACGATCGAGCGGCAGCAGCGACGGGTTCTGCTGGCGGTCGTATTCGCCCGGATAGAGCTGCCGATAGGCGAGCGTGAAATAGACGCCGCCGGCTTTCTTCTTGACCACCGCCGCGCCGTCGACGCGGAGCCCCGCGTAGTAGAGGTCGTCGCCATCCTGGAAGCGGTGGATCAGGAGCACGCCGTTCGTCTTGTTCCGGTTCGGGCTCAGCGTCGGCGTGATTTGCTTGATGCGGAAGCGAAGCGATTGGCGAGCATCCCGCCATCGCCCCCGCGTGATCAGGCGAAGGAGGTTCTGCGGTCGCGCGCCGGAATCGGTGTCGAGCGGGTCGCCTTCCGCGTACGCCCGGCGCCAGCGATCGCCCATGGCGAGCTCGCCTGCCAGCGTCGCGCCGACGCCGTCTCGGAAATGGAGACGGCCACCGGAATTCAACCACCAATCGGCGTTCCGACTCTCCTCCATCGAGCCGGTCTCTTCGAGGACACCGACGGTGTCGAACGTCTCGACGAGCTGATCGCTCCCGCCGCGCCACGGCAAGAACATCGCGAGGCTAGCTCCAACGGGGACGAGCAGCACGAGCCACACTCGGCGGTCGCGCCACTGCATCCATCGGGTCAAACCCCGAAGATGGCGTCCGGGGTCGTCCGGGTGATACGGCACCATCGTTCGCGAGGAGGCAACCATGCCCGAAACCCCTGACGTCGGCGATCCTGCACCGGACTTTTCTTTGCCTTCGACGCAGGGTGAGTTTCGCTTGAAAGATCGATTGGAGCGCCGCGCCGTGCTGCTCGTCTTCTATCCCGGCGATGATACGCCGGTCTGCACGAAGCAGCTCTGCGACTATCGCGACAACGTCTCCGTGTTCGGCGACCTCGGCGTCGACGTGATCGGTGTGAATCCGCAGCCGCTCGAATCGCACGAGGCGTTCGCGGAGAAGTTTTCCTTGCCGTTTCCGCTGGCCGCCGACGAGGACAAGAGCGTCTGCCGCGCGTACGGCACGCTCTCGTTCCTCGGCTACGCGCAACGCGCGCTCGTGTTGATCGGTCGAGACGGAAAAATAAAGTACAAGCGGAGCGACTTCCCGATGTTCCGCCGGAGCGCCGAGGAGCTCCGCACGGTGATCTCGGGCCTGGCGCTATAGGCGGACGCCGTGAAGCGCAGCGAGCGACGCATTCTGACGACGCACGCGGGGAGCCTGCCGCGCGGCGCGGAGCTCCTGCGCATGATGATCGCGCTCTCGAAGCGCGAGGACGTTCCCGCGGACGCGCTCGAGCGCGAGATCGCGGCCGCGCTCCGGCACGTCGTCGACCGCCAGCACGAAGTCGGCATCGACGTCGGCAACGACGGCGAACAGTCACGCGAGAGCTTCTTCACCTACGTTCAGCATCGCCTCTCGGGTTTCGCCGGCGAGAGCGACCGCCCGATCATGCGCGACCTCGTCGCGTTCCCGAGCTTCGTCGAAGCGAAGATGCCGGATCTGATCGGCAAGCCGATGGTGAGCCTGATCCGCGCGCCGAAGGCGGTCGGCGAGGTGCGGCATCTCGGGCTCGCGCCGCTCGAGCGCGAGCTCGATGCGTTCGAGCACGCGCTCGGCGATCGCGCGTTCGCGGAGTCGTTCTGGACGGCGGCGACGCCGGGCATCGTCGGCTCGGCGATGCTCGACGAGCACCACGGCAGCTACGAGCGTTACGTCGGCGTGCTCGCCGAAGCGCTGCGTCCCGAGTACGCGGCGATCGTCGCGCGCGGCTACGTGCTTCAGCTCGACGCGCCCGACCTCGCGATGGAGCGGCACACGAGCTATGCGGACCGCCCGCTCGACGACTTCCTCGCGTTCGTGGAGACGAACGTCGCCGCGATCAACCGCGCGACGGAAGGCCTGCCCGCGGAACGGATCCGGCTCCACGTGTGCTGGGGCAACTACGAGGGCCCGCACCACCTCGACGTGCCGATGCGAGAGATCCTGCCAATCGTGCATCGCGCGCGCGTCGGCGCGATCTCGCTGCCGTTCGCGAATCCGCGGCACGAGCACGAGTGGCGCGTGCTCGAGGAGCTCCCGCCGCCGGACGGCCGGCTCGTGATCGCCGGCGTGATCGACACGACGACGAACTACGTCGAGCACCCCGAGGTCGTCGCCGACCGCATCGAGCGCGTCGCCCGTGCGCTCGGCGATCCGACGCGGGTGCTTGCCGGCACGGACTGCGGCTTCGGCACCGCAGCGGGCCTCGGCGAAGTCGCCGAGGAAGTCGTCTGGGAAAAGCTCCGCGCGCTTCGCGCGGGAGCGGATCTCGCGTCGCGGCGGCTCTTCGGCGGTTGAGAAGTTGGCGGCGTACGTTCTCGAGGAAGCGGCGACCGCAGATCGGTTCGAAGAAGCCGCATATTTCGCCGCCAATCCTGACGTGGCGGCCGCGGTAGCTCGCGGGCAGTTCCGTTCGGGACGCGATCACTTCGAGCTCTTCGGCCGAAACGAAGGGCGTAAGCTGCGGTTCTCGACCACGCTCCGCGCAGCGAAACGCAGGAAGCTCGATCGCCTGGCGCCGCTGCTTCGACACGACCTCCCACACGTTCGAAGCGAAGAATTTCTCGATTTCTTGACCGACGAGCTCCGCGAGCAGTTTCGCATCGTCGATACCGATGCGGTGAGCTCGAACGAATATGACGGCAACGTTCTTCGCCTGATCGAGCGCCATCGCGACGGCTGGGTCCTGGACTGCGGCGCGGGACGCCGAGCGACCTATTTCGACAACGTCGTGAACTTCGAGATCGCGCCATTCGAAACGACCGACGTGAGAGGCGTCGCAGAGCGCCTCCCCTTCGAGAGCGCCGTCTTCGACGCGGTCCTCTCACTCTCGGTGCTCGAGCACGTGAAAGACCCCTTCGCGGCATCCCGCGAGATCGTGCGCGTGATGAAGCCGGGCGCGGATTTGATCTGTGCCGTGCCGTTCCTACAGCCGCTGCACGGATATCCGCATCACTACTACAACATGACGTCGCAGGGCCTGCGGAACTTGTTCGAAGAGTCACTCGCGATCGATCGCGTGGAAGTCTACGACAGCATCCTGCCGATCTGGACGTTACGAGAGATCCTCCGCGTTTGGTCGGAGGGACTGACCGGCACGGTGCGGGAAGAGTTTCTGAATCTTCGTGTCGCCGATCTCCTAGCCCCGCCGACGACGTATCTCTCTCGCGCGTTCGTGCGCGAGCTCCCGATGGACAAGAACTTCGAGCTCGCGAGCGCGTTCGTGCTCTTCGCGCGCAAACCTCACTGACGAAGCGGAGGGTCACGCCGGTCCGTCGGGGCTCCCCGGCGGTACGTAGTCGGGATCGAAGCCGCTGGCGGCCGGATCGTCCGGGTCGAGGTAGGGGACGTGCAAGAGCTTTCGTTCGACGAAGACGTCGATGACGAGATCGGGACGCTCTTCCCGGACGATCGACCAGGCGAAGGCCGCGCTTCGCGGATTCAGCCACGAAAAGCGCGCATGGCGAAAGTGGAGCGGCAGCCAGTGAAGGAGGGGTGTCGCGGACGAATCGCGGAAGACAACCGCGCGGCCGAGCTCACCCGAGGGGTTCTCGGTGACGAGATGGGCGGCTGATCGCCATCGGCGGAATAGCGGCTCGGTCGGCGAGGGCACGACGACGAGCTTCGAGAGGCGCGGGGGCGCCGGCACGTGCCACGTGCGATCGACGCGCTCGTGCTCGATGCCGAGGAGCTCGGCGAGATCGCCGCCGTCGAGCTCGCGCGGCGCGAGCTTCGCACGATCGACCTCGATCGGGCGAATCGGGAAACCCTCTTGGGCGATCCGCTCGGCGAGCGCGCGATAGCCGAGCGATGCGCCGAAGCGGTTCCAGTGCGAATCGCTCGCGTCATAGACGTCCACGCCCTCCTCGCGCGCGAGGCGAAGCGCCTGCCTCACGTCGACGATGTCGAGTCGACCCGCGAGCGCACCGACGAGCCGATCGAGTGGCGTGGCGCCCGCCGGCCAACGCGCGAGCTCCGGCGCGCGATCGGGATAAATCGTCTCCTTGTCGGGAACGATCATGAGCACGTAGGCGATCTCGTGCCGGCGGAGCCAGCTCGCGCGTGCCTCGAGCACCTGCCGCCAGCAATCTACGCGCGCGATGCCGAACTCTTCGCGCCGGGCGATCGCCTCGGCGGGCCGACGGGGCGCGTAAAAGATCCAACCGTCGCGGCCGAACGAGAGGTCGTCGTGCACCGATTCGCCGAGGACGAGGACGAGGAGATCGCGCCGTGCGCCGATCGCTTCCGTGCGAAATCCCGTTCGCTCGCGCAGCCACCGATCCGTCTTGGCAGAGAGGTGGGTCGGCGTCGGCTCCTTCTCCTCCGTTTTCAACAGGCTCGGTCCCGAGAGGCCCGTGACCGACGCGAAGAGCGGCAGCCAGAGCGCCAGGAGAAAGACGACTGCCGGCGAGCACGCGGAGGTTCGGTCGTTCGTTCATCGACTTCAGAAGCGGAAGTAGAGAAACGGTCGCGACGAGACCGCGACGACCTCCGCGAAACAGGCAAGGAGGAGCACGGCGATCGTCGCGGCCTCGAGCGCGCGCGCGAGGCGGGGGTTCGGGAGGCGGATCGCTCGGATGTCGTCCGGGGCGAGCACGATCGCGGCGCCGACGACCGCGGCGATCACGCCGCTCGGCGAGAGGAAGCTCGCGAGCGCGAGCGGGGAACCCTCGGCCGCGCCGAAGCCCGACATCGCGAGCAGGAAGTCCCGTGCCGCGCCGAGATCCTCGGCGCGAAAGAACACCCAGCCGACGAGCACGACGGCCAACGTGTAGGTCCGGGCAAAGAAGCGCGGCGGGCGCCAGTCGGTGAACGCCTCGCCGATCCGCTCGGCGGCGAGGAAGAAGCCGTGGAAGAGGCCCCAGACGACGAACGTCCACGCGGCGCCGTGCCAGAGACCGCAGAGGAAGAAGACGATCACGAGGTTCCGCGCGGTCGCGAGCGTCGAGCCGCGGCTGCCGCCGAGCGGGATGAACAGGTAGTCGCGGAACCACCGCGACAGGGTCATGTGCCAGCGCCGCCAGAACTCGCGGATCGACGCCGAGGCGTACGGCCGGTCGAAGTTCTCCGGGAACGTGAAGCCGAGCATGCGGCCGAGGCCGATCGCCATGTCGGAGTAGCCGGAGAAGTCGAAGTAGATCTGCAGCGCGTAGAGCGCCACCCCGCACCAGGCGAGCGGTGCCGTCAGCTCCGGCGGCCCGAGCGCGAAGATGCCGTCCGCGGCCTCGCCGACGCGGTCGGCGATCAGCACCTTCTTGGCGAGGCCGACGACGAAACGGCCGCACCCATCGCCGATCTCCGCGAGGCCGGCGGCGCGATCGCGGAGCGCGCTCGCGATCTCGCGATAGCGCACGACGGGTCCGGCGACGAGGTGCGGGAACAGCGTCGAGTAGAGCGTGAACTCGTCGAAGCGGCGGACCGCGGGCACGACGCCGCGCGAGACGTCGATCAGGTACGAGATCGTGTGGAACGTGAAGAACGAGACGCCGAGCGGCAGGCGGAGGTCGGGCACGGCGACCGCGCCGAAGCCGGCGAGCGCGGCGAGCGAATTCCAGCTCGAGGCGACAAACCCGGCGTACTTGAAAACGATCAGGACCGCGAGCGCGAGCACGACCGAAACGACGAGGGCGGCGCGGCGCGCCCGCGGGCTCTCCGCCCGCTCGATCGCGAGGGCGCCCACGTAGCCGATCGCGACGCTCGCCATCATCACGCCGAGGAACGCGCCCTCGCCCCAGACGTAGAAGAGGAGGCTCGCGGCGAGGAGGAGCGGATTCCGAAGCGGGCGCGGCGCGACGAGGTGGAGCGTCAGCACCCCCGGCAGGAAGAGCAACAGGAAGATCGTCGAGCTGAAGACCATGCCGGCCGCACTTCCCGAAGCGGCCGGGTGCGCGCGGAGGTCTTCTTAGCCCGAAAGCCGCGGCGCGGGAACGTCGGCGGGCGGGCTCGGTTCGAAGAAGAACGTTCGCGGGTCTATGCGCTGCGCTGATCGACGAGCTCGGGCACGCCGGCGGGCCCGCAGTCGACCAGGCGGGAAAGCCGCAGGAGCCGCGGATCCGGCTCGTAGGGGAAGAGCCGCAGGCTCCGGCGGAGGTCCGCCGTGTTGAGCGCGAAGACCTCGCAGAGGCTTCCGAAGGAGATAAGCGAGCGCGACTTCTCGGCGAACAGCCAGCGCCTCGCCTCGCGGTATTCCGGCGTCCAGGTACCCCCGAGGGCGATCGAGCGGCAGTAGACCCGGATCGCGTCGACCAGCACCTCGCGGAGGAGCGCCGCGGCCCCGTGCACGGGGAGCCCGTCGAGGGGTCCGTCGTTCGCGGGGTGCTCGGGGCTGAGAATGCCCGCCGCCGGGAGCGTCGTGAATCCGAGAGAGCCGTTTGTGATCATCATGTCACCTCGCCTTTCGCGGCAGAGGCGCTACGCCCCGCGGAGCATCGCTACGCACGGCTTGACTCGGCGAGCGGACGGGTCCAGAAGTGACTTAACGGTGTTAACCAAACCCACTATCACCAAGCGCCGACCTGCCCGCAAGGGCACCCCGGACATCCGCGCGCGCATCCTCGCCGCAGCCCGCGAGATCGCGCTCGCGGAAGGTCCGCACGGCATCTCGGCGCGGAAGATCGCGCTGCGGGTCGGCTGCAGCGCGACGGCGATCTACCTCCACTTCCGCTCGATCGACGACCTCCTCCACCATCTCCGCATGGAGGGCTTCGAGGTCCTCATGCGCCACCTGCGCGATGTCGACCCGGCGCTGCCGGCGATCGAGCGGATCGTCGCCATGGGCCGTCAATACTGGCGTTTCGGGCGCGAGCACGCGAACACCTACGAGCTCCTGTTCTTCCATCGCTTCCGCCGCACACCGCGGCCGGAAGTCGTGCAGCGCGAGCTCTATGCGCTCGTATTGCTCCGGGACGCGGTCAAGGAAGCGATCGATTCGGGCGCCGTCCGCCCCGGGCTCGAGCTGATGGCGACGACGAACGTGCTCTGGTCGGAGATCCACGGCGTGACCTCGCTCGCCGTCTCCGGCCGCCTGTTGCAGGCCTCGGCCGGGCACGACGAGGAAGTCCTCGAGGCCATGCTGAAAGGGGTACGCGTATGGTTAACGGCGTAAAGGGAATGCCCTTGGTCGGCGACGTGCCGATCGGCCCCGCGACGCCGCGCGGGCGGCGGAACTCGAACGCGGATTGGCAGTTCCCGTTCCCGCTCCCGGGCCGCTGGCAGGGCAAGAAGCGGATCCCGGCGAACACCGAGCGGCGCCAGCCGTGGGTCGACCCCCAGGCCGTGGACCCGCACGTCATTCCGCCCAAGTTCGTTCGGGCATCGATTGGAATCGAGGAGCTGAAGCAGCGGGTCCGCGAGCTCGGCGTCGACGACGTCGGGGTCGTCTCGATCGACCACCCCGCGCTCGCCCACGAGCGGGACGAGATCCGCTACGTCTACCCCCACGCGCGCTCGCTCGTCGTGATGATCGGCGAGGAGAACAAGCCGTCCATGCAGAGCCGTTACCTGCCGACGGCGAACCACGAGCTCTACGAGTGCGAGGAGCGCCTCTTCAAGTGGGGGCACGACGTCATCCGCCTCGTGAAGTCGCTCGGCGGCGAGGGCCTGACGACGACGATCGGCTGGCCGCAGGAGGTCTCCGTCCGCTGGGCCGACAAGATCTGGCCGCTGAGCCACAAGCTCGTCGCTCAGGCGGCGGGGCTCGGCATCATCGGCACCAGCCGAAACTTCCTCCACAAGAAGTTCGGCGCGTACTGCCTGATCGACACCGTCGTCACGAACCTCGAGTTCGACGCCGCGGACTACGACGGCGCCGCGGGCGTGCTCGACTGGAATCCGTGCGTCGAGTGCAACCTCTGCGTCGCCTCGTGCCCGACCGAGGCGATCAAGGCCGACGGCGAGTTCGATTTCTTCGCTTGCTACAACCACACGTACCGCGACTCGATCCCCGGTTTCCTCGATCTCGTGCGCGATCTCGGCGAGGCGAAGCCGAAGAAATTCGAGCACCGCTGGTCCGACGCCGAAGTCGCCGCGCTCTGGCAGTCGATGGCGTACAAGGTGGAGTATCGCTGCTTCAATTGCGTCGCGACCTGCCCCGCGGAAATCCACGACGAATTCCACGCGGACAAGAAGGTGCGCGGCTCGTACGTGAAGGAGACGCTGAAGCCGCTCACGCACACACGAAGCGTGGCCGAGCAGCAGTTCGTGATCGACACGCCGAGCGCGCGCGAGCACCACGGCATTCCGCCGGGCAGTTACCGCACGGAGCCCGACGTGACGAGGCCGGGACAGGGCGGCATGGTGCGGCTCGTCCAACTGCAGCGGATCCGCGTGTCGAACATCGACTCGATGATGCGGATGATGCCGTACTACTTCCGCCCCGAAGAGGCGGGCGACCTCGACTTCACCTGTCAGTTCGATTTCAGCGGTCCTGGCGGCGGACAGTGGGTGCTGCGCGTCTGCGACCAGCGCGCGAACCTGCGGACCGGTACCGCCGAAAACGCGGATCTCACGATCCGCTGCGACGGCGCGCTCTTCCTGGGCATTCACCGCGGCGAGGTGAGCCCGGTGCGCGCGCTGGTGCTCGGGCAGATCAAGCTCGAGGGAACGAAGCAGCTCTTCCTCACCTTCCCGCGCCTCTTCCCGATGTACCCGCCGGAATCGATCTTTCACCGCCTCGCGTGGCACGCGAAGCGCGCCTGGAAACGCTGGCGCACCTCCGCAAGCTAGAGCAGCGCGCCCCGAGACGAGCCCTTGTCCACCGCGACCGAGCCGCTGCCACCGGGATTCCGAACCGTCGAGCTTCACGCGAACGGGATCCGCTTCGCCGCGTTCGAGGGCGGAAGCGGGGATCTCGCCCTGCTGCTTCATGGCTTTCCGGACGACGCTCGCTCGATGCTGCCGCTCGCGGAGCGCTTCGTCGCCGCCGGCTTCCGCTGCATCGCTCCGTATCTCCGCGGCTATCGACCGTCCGATCCCGCTCCGGAGGGCGATTACGGGACCGTCTCTCTCGCGCGCGACGCGGTCGGCCTGATCGACGACGCGGGCGCCGAGACGGCGACGATCGTCGGCCACGACTGGGGTGCGGTCACGGCCTACGTCGCGGCCAGCCTGGCGCCCGCGCGCGTGCGCCGGCTCGTCACGATGTCCGTGCCGCCGCCGCGGATCTTCATCCCCTCCTTCTTACGCCACCCGGCGCAGATCCGGCGGAGCTGGTACATGGGATACTTCCAGCTGCCGGGCGCCGCGGCGCGCCTCGCGGCCGACGATTTCGCGTTCGTCGACCGGCTCTGGCGCGATTGGAGCCCCGGCTGGGATTTCCCGGCCGAGCGCCTCGCCGGCGTCAAGGCGACTCTCGGCGACGAGGAAGGCGCGAGCCACGCGATCGGCTACTATCGATCGCTCCTGCGCTCCCTCCTCGTCCCGGGCCCGAGCGCGCTCGAGACTTACCGCGTCGGCTTCTCGCGCATCTCCGTTCCCGCCCTAGTCTTCTCGGGCGATCGCGACGGATGCATCGCGAGCGAGGTCTACACCGGGATCGAGGGCGCGTTCACGAGCCCGGTCCGCTTCGAGATCGTCCGCGGCGCCGGTCACTTCCTACCGCTCGAGGCGACGGATCGCGTCGCCGATCTCGCGATCCCGTTCGCCCGTTCCTGACTGCGCTCATCGCCCCTGGAAGCGCGCTTCGCGGCGCTCCACGAACGACTGGAGGCCCTCCTTGAAATCCTCGCGTGCCGAAGACGGCCTTCTCGATCGACGGAATGGCCTCGACCGCCGCGCGCTCGGCCTCAGCGAGGTAGGCGAGCGCCGCGGCCTTCGTCGCGCGCAGACCGAGGGGTGCGCATTTGCAGATCGCTCGGGCGATCTCCATCGCGCGCTCGCGGTGCTTGCCGTACGGATGAACCTCTTGCACGAAGCCGATGCGCAAGGCCTCTTCCGCGTCGAACTCGTCGCAGAGGAAGAGGTGGTACATCGCGTTGCCCCAGCCCGTACGTGTCAAGTAGCGGAAGTGCGCACCGCCGAGCGGCGCGATCCCGCGCTTCGACTCGAGCTGACAGAAGCGTGCGGTGTCCGCCGCGATGACGATGTCGCCCGCCAGCATCATCTCGATCCCGACGGTGTAGGTGATGCCGTGGACGACGGAGATCACCGGCTTGGTGGTGCGCCTGTGGAGGGCGAACGGGTCGACCTGATCCTTCGGGATCGGCTTCCGCCGTGGCCGTCGGGGCCGAAGAACTTCGGCATGTCCAGGCCGGCGGTCGTGTGCTCGCCGGCCGGATCCATGACCGCGACCCAGAGGTCGTCGTCGTCATCGAAGCGTCGTCAGGTGCTTGGACAGTTGCGACATCAAGCGCCGGAGTGATCGCGTTCTTCTTCGAGGTATTGTCGAGCGAGATCACGCAGACGTGATCCTCGATCGGTCATCCTCACTTCCGGCGTCTTCCGTTCCGTCGTCATCGTATTCGCTCCTGATGTTACCGCCCCTTGAGCAGCCCATCCGCCATCGTGGTGATCGGGTCGGCGTGTCGGTGCACGACCTTCCACTGACCGTCCTCGCGCCGGAAGACGCTCGTAACCCGGATCGCGACGGGAGACAGCTCGGCGGCATCCCCTACCCGCGTGCGGGCCCTCTCGATCTCGACGGTGTACGCGAGCTCGGGGGTCACGACGATCGAGATGTTCTCGAACTCGCACCCCTCACCGTCGCGGAAATTGGACGCTGCGCGGTCCAGCGTCGCTGAGACCGCATCCCACCCGCGAACCGGGGGGCCGAACGGGTTCGCCCAGGTGACGTCGTCGCGCCTGGAGCAGAGCTTCTTGTAGCCTTCGGGGTTGCCTCGAACCATCTCGCCTAACGCGCGGTGGTACTCCTCCATCGGAAGGTCGTGCTGGTCGGTCATTGGGTCTCCTTTCCTATTAGCGACGACTCGCTGAGGCTCGCTGGCGACTAGGCGACACGCGCCGTTCGAATCGCCGGAGCGAGCTCTCGTTCCGTCGTCGGCGGTTCGATCTTGAACCAGATGGCGTAGAGCGCCGGCAAGAACACCAGGGTGAGGACCGTCCCGGCGAACGTGCCACCGATCAAGCTATACGCCAGCGTTCCCCAGAAGACCGAGTGAGTGAGCGGAACGAACGCCAGCATGGCGGCGAGCGCCGTCAGGATGACCGGACGGGAGCGCTGGACCGTGGCTTCGACGACGGCATCGAACGGCGCCAATCGATCCTCCTCGTTCGTAGCGGATCTGACCGATCAGGATCAGCGTGTTGCGCATCAGAATTCCAGAAAGCGCAACCAGACCGATCAGCGAGTTGAACCCGAACGACTGCTGGAAGAGCAGCAAGGTCGGCACGACCCCGATGAGGCCGAGCGGTGCGGTGGCGACCACCATCGCCATCGCGGAGATCGACCGGACCTGGAAGATGATCGTGATCAACGTGAGGGCGATCATGATGGGGAACAGCGGAGCCATTGCGCGAGTGGCCTTGCCGGACTCCTCGATGGAGCCGCCTTCCTCGATCCGATAGCCCGCCGGCAGCTTGGCGACGACGGGCTGAAGCGCCTGCCAAAGGGCGGTGGACACGTCCGGCGGCTGCAGGCCCTCGGCGACGTCACCTTGCACGGTCATCGTCGGGGTGCGATCGCGGCGACGGAGGATCGGGTCTTCCATGCGGATCTCGACGCTGCCGATCTGTGACAGCGGAATCCGTTGGCCGGCACTTCCCACCAAGGTGAAATCGGTGATCCGGCTCGGATCGAGCCGCGCGCTTCCGGCGGAGCGGGCAACGACCGTGACCGACCGGATGTCTTCGCGGACCTCGGTGACCGGGACGCCGGTCAGCAGGAACTGCAGCTGCTCGGCGACGTCGCTGGACGTCAAGCCGATCGTCTGCAGCCGATCCTGATCGAGCGAGAAGTGAAGCGTCGGCACGCGCTCGCCCCAGTCGGTGTTGACGGTTCTCATCTGCGGCGCTGCCTGCATGACGGCACGGACCTCGGCCGCGATGTCGCGGAGCTTGTCCGGCTCGGGGCCCATCACGCGGAAGGCGACGGGGAAGGGCGTGTACGGACCGAACACCAGTTGCCTGACCCGCACGCGAGCCTCCGGCGCGAGGCCGTCGGCGACCGCCTGTCGGAGCTTGAGCTTCAGCGCCTCGCGCGACGTTTCGCTCTTCGTCAAGACGACGATCTTCGCGAACGAGGGATCGGGTAGCTCCGGCGCCATGGCGAGGAAGAAGCGCGGCGCACCCTGTCCGACGTAGGCGGTCACGATCGCGAGCTTCGGGCTGCTGCGGCGAGCCAAGATTCGACCTTGGCGGTGGCGGCGCTCGTCTGCTCGATCGACGTGCCGTACGGCATCTGCACTTCGACGAGCACCTCCGGTCGATCGGAATTCGGGAAGAACTGCTTGTCGACCGCGCCCATGCCCGAAGATCGCGACGACGAAGGCGCCGACCACGCTCCCTGCGACGAGCCACTTCCGGCGAATCGACGAAACCGAGAACCCGGCGGAAGCGGTTGTAGTGAGGCGTGTCGTAGATCGCCCCGTGCCCGCCCTCTCGCTTCGCGATGTTCGGCAGCAGCTTCACCCCCAGGTAGGGCGTGAACACGACGGCGACGACCCAGGAGGCGACGAGCGCGATTCCGACGATCCAGAACATGTTGCTCGTGTACTCGCCGGCCCCCGACCTCGCGAAGCCGTTCGGCATGAAGCCGATCGCGGTCACCAGGGTCCCGGCGAGCATGGGCGCGGCGGTGTGGCTCCAGGCATAGGCCGCCGCGCGCACGCGTTCGAAGCCTTCCTCCATCTTCACGACCATCATCTCGATCGCGATGATCGCGTCGTCGACCAAGAGGCCGAGCGCCAAGATCAACGACCCGAGCGTGATCCGGTCGAAGTCCTTGCCGGTCGCCGCCATGACGACGAACACGGCGGCGAGCGTCAGGGGAACCGCCGCCGCGACGACGATGCCGACGCGCCATCCCATGCTGAGAACGCTGACAAGCATCACCACGCCGAGGGCGGCGAAGAACTTGCCCATGAACTCGTCGACGGCCGTGCGAATGTTGACGGACTGGTCCGTGACCTTGGAGAGGCCCATGCCGAGCGGCATCTCCGCGTTGATCGCCGCCGCTTCCGCCTCGAGCGCCTCGCCGAGATCCAGGCCGTTCCAGCCCTCGCGCATGACCACGCCGAGCAGCACGGTCGGCTCGCCGTCGTTGCGGATCAGGAAGGTCGCGGGATCCTCGTAGCCCCGCTTCACCTCGGCGATGTCCGCGAGCTTGAGCGTGCGGCCTTGCGCGGCGACGGGGGTGTTCCGGATGGCCTCGAGGTCGTCGATCGCGCCGTCGAGCCGGATGAAGACCTGCGGGCCCTTGGCTTCGAGCGAGCCTGCCGGCGTGAGAGCGTTCCGGCGGGCGAGCGCGGCGAAGAGCTCCCGAGGCGACACGCCGAGCGTCGCCAGGCGGTCGTGCGAGAGCTCGACGAAGATCTTTTCGGCTCGCTCGCCGATGATGTTGACCTTCTTGACGCCCGGGGACGTGGAGCAGTCGTTGGCGTAGGCGCTCCGCCTCGCGAACCAGGAGCCGATGAGGCTCCCCCTTGGCCTTCAATGCATAGAGCGCGAAGGTCACGTCGGAAAATTCGTCGTTCACGATCGGACCGATCACGCCGGGCGGCAAGTTGTGGGCCTCGTCGCCGAGCTTCTTGCGTGCCTGGTAGAACTCCTCGTCGACCTCGGCCGGCGGAGTGCTGTCGCGCAGCACCACCATGGTGAAGGCCAGGCCCGGCCGCGTGAACGTCTCGGTCCGGTCGTACCAGCGGAGCTCCTGCATCCGCTTCTCGAGCTTTTCGGCGACCTGCTCTTCCATCTCCTTCGCCGTGGCCCCGGGCCAAGCCGTCACGACCGTCATCTGCTTGATCGTGAACGAGGGATCTTCCGCGCGCCCGAGCCTCAGAAAGGCGACGACTCCGGCGATGGCGATCGCGACGAGCAGGAAGAGCGTGACGGAGCGCTCGCGTACGGCGAGCGCGGAGAGATTGAAGTCGCTCATGGCCGTCCGCGGCCGTCCATCGCCGCGTGCTCCGCGACCGCGAATTCGGCCATTCGCACCGATTCGCCCTCGTGCAGCAGATGCGCGCCGAGCGCGACGATGCGATCCCCCGGCTCGAGGTCGCCGGTGACCGCAGCCGCTTCGTCGCCGAGTCCGGCGACTTCGACCGCACGCCAGCGGACCCGAGGCGGTTCGCCTTCGACCCGCCATACGCCGGGACCCTTGCCGGCATCGAAGATCGCGCCGATCGGGACCTCGAGTGTCGACGCGGACTCGCCGGTCGGGATCTGGATCGAGACGGTCGAGCCGAGCGGAGCGTCCGCCAGACGGCCCTCCAGGACATACCGTGCCTCGAACGTCCGAGTCAGACGGTCGGCGGCGTCCGACAACTGACGTAGCTTCGCAGAGCCCGTGAGCCCGCCGCCATACAATGTCGCCCGGCCGGTCGATCCGATTGCCGGGCGGAGCGTTTCGGGAAGATCGATGACCGCTTCGCGTTGCCCTGTATGCGCCACACGGATCACGACCTGGCCGGCGCCGACGACCTGGCCCGGCTCCGCCAGCGTCTCGACCACCACGCCGCCGGCATCGGCGGCGAGCTCGGCGTAGCTCGTTTCGTTGCGGGCGACATCGGCGCGGGCCTTGGCCGCGTTGAGCTCCGCTCTTGCCGACTCGGCGGCAGCTCTGGCTTGGTCGTAGGCTGATCGGGAAACCGCTCCCGCGGAGACGAGGGCGCGGTAGCGTGCCTCGTCATCCGCCGTCTGGCGCGCGCGCGCGGTGGCTGCGGCTACGGCCTCGTCGTGCGCGCGCGCGGCGAGTCTCGAATCGGTGGGATCGATCCGCATGAGCGGCTGGCCGCGCTTGACGGCCTGCCCGGTATCGACCAGACGCTCCATGACCTTCCCGGACACGCGGAAGCCGAGGTCGCTCTGCACCCGCGCCGCGACGATTCCCGTGAACGAACGCTCCGCCCGGGCTGCGGCCTCGACCGTCACGACCCGCACGAGGGGACTCTGCGTCCGCGGATCGTCCGAAGAATCTGCGTGCGTGCATGCTGCCAAGGCGAAGGGCAGGAGACCGAGCGACGATGAAGAACGAAGCATCACGACGCTGAAGCATGGAGACCTCCGTTCGCGGCGGTGGCCGCGACGCCTGCCGATCCCGACCACCCGCCGCCGAGCGCCCGGAACGACGCGACCGCGGCTCTCGCTCCGTCGGCGCGCGTCTTCGCGAGCTCGTCCTGAGCGACGAGGAGGAGGCGGTCCGCGTCGAGGACGTCCGTCAGGCTGATGACTCCTCCGCGATACGCGGCTTCCGCGGTGTCGCGCGCTCGCTCGAGAGCTGCCACCTCGTTCAAGAGCTCACGCGTTCGGGCCCCGGATTGAACGAGCGCCATGAACGCGTTCTCGACGTCTTCGGCCGCCCGGAGGATCGAGTGTCGAAACCGAGCCAGTGCTTCCGCCTCGGCGCCGCGAGCTCCCGCGACCTCGGCGTCGATCTTGCCGAAGTCGAAGAGCCGCCAGCGGAGCCCCGCGATGCCTTGCGGCTGAAACGTCGCCGACCGAAAGAGGTGATCGACGTCGACACTCTCGAAGCCAACGAGACCGGCGATCGAGAGCTTCGGATAGTATTCGCCGAGCGCGGCGCCGATCCGGGCGTTCGATGCCGCGAGACGCCGCTCCGCGACGATCACGTCCGGCCGCCGCCGGAGAACGTCGATCGGTTCGTCGCTCCGGGGAATGGTCGGGATCGCCGGAATCGCAGCCTCGCGCCCGAGCTCCGCCGCGTGAGTACCCGGTTGATCGCCCATGAGAACGTCCAGCCGGTTGAGCTCGGCTTCGAGGCCGGAGACGAGCGGCGGGACCGTGCTCCGCGCGTGCGCGAGCAGCGCCTCGGCTTGAGCGACCTCGCGATCGCTCGCGACGTCGTGGGCGAACCGGAGGCGGACGAGCTCGAGCAGGTGTTCGTCCGTCGCGACCTGCTCGCGAGCGAACGCGAGGCGCGCCTGGAAGCCCCGGACGAGGAAGTAGGCGTCCGCCGCGTCCGCCGCCACCGTGATCCGAGTGCCGACGCCGGCTGCTTCCGCGGCTTCCGCTTCCGCCTCGGCGGCCTCCGCGCCACGTCGGAGCCCTCCGAAGAGATCGATTTCCCAGCTCGCACCCACACCGACGTCGTAGAGCGTGACGTTCCGATCGAAGCCTGGCAGATGCCTGCCGATCGCGCCGATCGGACTCTCGAGGGACTGGCGAGCCTTCGCGACCTGGCCGGTGGCATCCGCGGTCGGGAGAAGCGCTGCGCCGGCTCGACGCGCCGCGGCCCGCGCCTGATCCACCCGTGCGAGCGCGGCGGCGAGATCGAGATTCTGCTCGAGAGCTCGCTCGACGATGCTCGTCAGGAAAGGATCATCGAAGCCGATCCACCAGCGATCGAGGGGGGGCGAGGGCGCCGCTGCGCTCGTCGCCTCGACGGCGGAGGCGTTGTGAAATCTCCCGACCGCCATGGGGGCGGGACGATAGTCGGGCCCCACCGCGCAGCTCGCGAGCGTCACGGCGGGAAGGATCCCGAGGAACGCGATGGCGGTCCGGATCCCCGGGATCGGATGAGCAACGGCCGCTCGAGATCGCACGAGCGACTCGGCCGACCTCGGCAGCCACCACGACGTCGCGGTGACGGCGATGCCGGCCGCGGCGACGAGCCACCAGGCGAGACGATGCTGCGCGAGAAGATCGGCGCGCACCGCTCCGCCGACGAGCGCGACGAAGATCGCGACGCCGAGCGTCTGGCCCAGGTTGCGGAGCGCGGCGTTCACGGCGGAGCCCGTCGCGAAGCGATCGGACGGCAGTCCCGCGACCGCCGCGGAAGTGAGGAGCGGCACGATCATCGCCACTCCGACCCCCGCCCAGAGGACGGAGGGCAACCACACGCCGAGGTAGTCGGGCGTCGCGTCGGCGCGCGAGAGCAGCATCACCGCTGCCGCGGCGTAGACCAGGCCTCCCGGGATCAGGATCGCGCGCGGCCCGATTCGCCCGGCGAGCTTGCCGAAGCGGGGTGCGAGCAGGAAGACGACGAGCGGGCCAGGCGCCATCGCGAGCCCGGTTCGAACCGGCGAGTAGCCCCAGACGTCGCCCAGGAACTGCACGTTGCCGAAGAACATGATCGTGAATCCCGTGCCGTAGAGAAGCTGGGCGAGGTTCGCCCAGCGAAAGCCGCGCTCGGAGAAGAGCTCGAGCGCGAGCACCGGATTCGGCACGGTGGCGCACCGGGCGACGAATGCGCCCGCCAGCGCGAGACCGCCGGCGAGGGCGCCGACGGTCCGCAGGTCTCGCCATCCCCATTCGTCGGACTGAACGATTCCGAGCGCGAGGAGGACGACCGCGATCGTGACGGCCGCGGTGCCGACGAGATCGGGCAAAGGAGAGCCTTTCGCCTCGCGCGACTCGTCGAGGAGGCGCGGTCCGAGGATCGCCGTCGCGATGCCGATCGGGACGTTGACGACGAAGACCGAGCGCCAGCCCCACGCTTCGACGAAGATCCCACCGATCGTCGGACCGAGCGCGGCAGCGAGCGCGCCGGCGGCGCCCCAGAGCGCGATCGCCTGCGGCACGCGGGACTTCGGGAACGCCTGCAGGATGAGCGCGAGAGACGCCGGCGTGAGCGCCGCCGCGCCCACCCCCTGCAGCACCCGGCCGGCGACGAGCAGACCCACGCCTGGCGCGGCGGCGCAGATCGCCGAAGCCACGGTGAAAAGCGCCATGCCGGCCAGAAAGACGCGACGCCTCCCCAGCCGGTCGGCCCATCGCCCGGCGCCGATCATGCCGGCGGCGATGACGATCGTGTAGCCGGAGAGGATCCACGACAGCGAAGCGGCCGTCACGTCGGGAAAATCGCGACGGATGTCGCCGAACGCGACGTAGAGCACCATCGTGTCGAGGCTGACCACGAACGCGGCGGCGGCCACGACGGCGAGGCCGGCCCAGGCGCGCGGCGCGACCGGGACGTCGGCAGCGATCGAGCGACTATCCATGGAGAGCTGCAATATGATGCTCATCATTCCAAGACAACTGGGGGCCGATTAAAATACGCACAGATTGACGAAATACCGGATGATCGTTAACATCCAGAGCCATGCGCTACGGCGAGAGCCATAAACAGCGGACCCGGCTCCGCGTGCTCGGTGAAGCCGCCGCGGCGATCCGGACGAAGGGCGCCGAGCGCGTCAGCGTCGCCGATGTGATGGCCGCCGCCGGGCTCACGCACGGCGGGTTCTACGCGCACTTCGAGTCGAAGGACGACCTGATCGCGCAGGCGATCACGCACATGTTCGACGGCACGTACGACCGCTTCCTCCGTGTCACGGAGGGGCGCGAGCCCGCGGCGGCGATGGCGAGCTGGGTCGATTTCTATCTCGCGCCGTCGCATCGTCTCGACCGCGCGAACGGCTGCCCGGTCGCGATCCTCTCGGGCGACCTGCCGAACTTGTCCGGCCGCGCGCGCGAGCGCTTCACCGACGGCACCGAGCGAGTGGTCGCGGCTCTTGCGAAGCTCGCGAAGAAGCTCGGTGCGAAAGACGCGGAGGCGCTCGCCTGGTCGGCGCTGGCCGAGATGGCCGGCGCGCTCGCTCTGTCGCGCACCGTCTCCGACGCGCGGGCGGCGGCGATCCTCCGGAACTCGCGCGCGAACGTGAAGGCGCGGTTCGGTCTCGCCGCGCGCTGACGACCCGCAAAGTTCGTGAACACGGAGACCGGCGCCGGTTGACGACCGATGATTTCGGCGCGCTCCCGCCGTCTAAGCGTTAGGAGCCAAGAAGCATGAGCACTCGAGAGAACGATCCGCGATCCGAAACTGCGATCCGCAGGCGCATCGAGTCCTGGGCGAAGGCGCTTCGCGCCAAGGACCTCGATGGCGTGATGTCCTTCTACACCCCTGACTTCGTCGCCTTCGATCTGCCACCGCCGCTTCGCGTCGAGGGCGCGGCGACGCACCGGAGCGGCCTCGAGGAGTGGTTCCGCTCTTGGTCCGGGCCGATCGGCTTCGAGATGCGCGAGCTCGTCGTCGTCACCGGCGACGGCGTCGCTTTCAGCCGCAGCCTCAACCACATGCACGGCAAGCGCACCGACGGGACCGAGACGGACGTGTGGGTCCGCGCGACCGTCGGCTTCCGCGAGATCGGCGGCGAGTGGATGGTCGTCCACGAGCACGTCTCCGTGCCGTTCTACATGGACGGCTCGTTCAAGGCGGCCGTCGACTTGACGCCCTGAAGCCGACGGCCGAAGATCGGCATGCGGGAGGTCACTGAGGATGCCACACGTCAGCTACCTGCCCTTCGAAGCCGTCGACGACGAGCTTCAGGCCGTCATGCACGAGTACGACGACGAGCTCGGCGGTTCGGAGTTCGTCAAGGTGTTCGCCCATGCGCCCGACGTCTTCAAGAGCTTCATCAAGTTCTACTTCCCGCTGATCACCGAGACGCGCGGCACGATCGACATGAAGCTCACCGAGCTCGTGCGCCTCAAAGTCGCGGAGCTCAACGACTGCCATCTTTGAAAGGGCGCCCGGTTCGCGCTGGCAGCGCGACAAGGCCTCACGGAAGAGATGGTCGCGGAGCTCCCGCGCTACCGCGAGAGCAAGGTCCTGACGCCCCGCGAGAAGGTCGCTGTTCGCTACGCGGAAGTGTTGGCCGGCAATCACAAGATCGCGGACGGAGAGCTCTTCGACGCGCTTCGCGAGCACTTCACCGAAGCGGAGATCGTCGATCTCGGCTGGCGGATCGTCACGTTCGTCGGCTACGGCCGCTTCATCTACGCGCTCGGGCTCGAGATCGGGAAGGCGTGCTCGCTCCCGCATCCGCAAGCCCGCGCCTGACGTAGCCGCCCCGCGAACGAACGACGCGCTTGACACTGGCGCGTCGCCTCGCCTAGTAGCTTTACAGTGTTATCCCAAACGGCTCGGAAGAGCGCCGTGCGACGGGGCGCGTCGCGCGACCGCTCGAAGAAGGTGCGCGCATCGCTGCTCGAGGCCGCGCGCGAGATCTGTCTCGCGGAGGGCGCGGATGCGGTCTCGGCGCGGCGCATCGCCAAGGCGGCCGGCACGAGCCCGATGGCGATCTACGTCCACTTCCGGAATCTCGACGATCTCCTCCACCACGTCCGCATGGAGGGGCACGCGATTCTCGCGGAGTATCTGAAGTCGCCGTCGAATCGCCTCTCGCCCCTTCGACGAGTGATCGAGACGCAGCGCGCCTACTATCGATTCGGCGTGGAGCACCCGAATCATTACCACCTGATGTTCCTCACCAAACAGAAGTCGCCGCCGCCCCGCGAAGCGGTACAGCGGGAGATCGGCACGCTCCTCATGCTCCGCGATGCGCTCGTGCGCGGCATCGACGCGGGCGCGATTCGCGGCGACCTCGACCCGATGATCCTGGCGAACGAGGTGTGGCTGCAGATCCACGGGCTCACCTCGCTCACGGTCTTGAAGCTTCTCGTCCACACCGCGCCCGGTCACGAAGAGGCGCTCCTCGAGGCGACGCTCGAGAGCATCGAGCGCTGGCTCGCGCCGGCCCCTTCTCGGAGGTCGTGATGACTTTACGGCGTATCGTTCTGGCTACGATCATCGCCCTCGCCCTGCCCGGCTCCGGAGCCGCTGAGATCCCGCCGCCCGGCACGGTGATCACCGCGGAGAACATGGCGAAGTACGCCGAGGTGCTGTTCCCGACGGCCGAGTACTTCCTGCGGAACGGCATGACGATCACCGTTGCGCCGTATCGCAAATGGGAGTGGCCGAAGCTCTACAAGGAGGCGACCGAGAAGTACTCGAGCCAGGTCGTGCTCAAGCCCGACGGCAGCGCGATCGACAACTACGTCGCGGGCGCGCCCTTCCCGCAGATCGACGCGAACGATCCGATGGGCGGCGTGAAGTGGATCTGGAACCACGAGCAGAACCCGGCCTACAGCGACAACATCGGCATGGGCTGGAACGTCGAGCTCGTGAACTCGAAGGGCGAGCGCGAGCGCTTCTTCAGCTCGCGCTTTTGGCGCCGCATGCGCTGGCGCGGGCGGCTCGTGATGGACCCGAAGCCGGTCGCCGAGCACTCGCCGGCGATCTCCTATACCGAGCAGTGGGGACCGCTCGACGATCCCTCCGACCTCGCCGGCGCGGGCATTCTCAACTTCCGCTACATCGCCCCCGAGCACGCCGACGACACGTACATGTACCTCCCCGCGCTACGGAAAGTGCGGCGGCTGTCGATCGCGAACCGCTCCGACTCGTTCTGGGGCACGGACATCGACATCGATTCGATCTGGAGCTTCAACGCGAAGATCCCATTCTGGAAGTTCCGCGTGCTCGGCGAGAAGCAAATCCTCCACCCGTTCCACGCGGGCGGGTACGGCAAGCGCGACGCCTGGTGCGCGCAGCCCGACGGTGCGAGCGGCATCAAGTCGTTCGCGTTCTGCCTGCAATGGGAGCTTCGCCCGATGGTGATCGTCGAGGGGATCCCGTCCGGTTACACGCAGTACGCGTACGCGAAGAAGATCGTCTACATCGACAAGGAGTGGCTCTCCTGCTCCTTCTCCGAGGTCTACGATCAGGGTGGGCAGATCTGGAAGGCGTGGTACATGGCGATGCACGCGTCGAAGAAGCCGGGTGACGCGGGCGTCGTCGGGGGACCGGAGTGGAACGAGGAGAAGATCGTCGCCACGCACGGGGGCATGGTCGACTTCCAGCTGAACCACGTCTCCAAGTGGGACGGCCCGGACGCGTATCTCTGGCCGGACTTCGGCGTGAAGCACTGGTACGTCGACGAGCCGCGCGAGTGGAATACGCCCGAGAACTTCACGATCAACTATCTCATCTCGAGTGGCACGTTCTGAGGATCCACGTCTCCCCATTGGGAGAGACCGCGCCGCAGGCGCGAGTGAGGGGGAGACCGTGAAGGCGTCCCGCGTCTCCCCCTCACCCGACGGCTTCGCGGTCGGCCTCTCCCCAACGGGGAGAGGCGTGGGGATCGCGCTTCTCGTCCTCGCGCTCGCTTCGCCCGCGTTCGGCGTTTATCGGCAGGGCGCGCTCGAGATGCGCGCGAAGCTCTCGGTACAGAACACGTTCCAGCACGCGAGCACCGACGCGATCGAGTGGGTGCAGGAGCGAAACGAGCTCCGCTTCGACGTGAAGTACGATCTCGTGCCGCGCGGGCAGCGCCGCTTCGGCTTGCGCCAAGCGCAGGTGAATCTCCTTTGGCGCGGCCGCTACGACGGCGCGTACGACCTCCGCGATCGCTACGATCGGCGCGGCTACGACCGCGACGACTTCCGCTTCCCCGAGGGCAAGCTCCCGCGCGAGCTCTTCGTCGACGTCCGCTTCGCGGGCGCGCTCGAGCCGCTCACGCTCCGTCTCGGCAAGCAGCAGGTCGTCTGGGGCGAGGCCGATCTCTTCCGCTCGCTCGACGTCGTGAACCCGCTCCGGCTCGATCAGAACGGCATCCTCGGCGAAGAGTTCTCCGACTATCGCGAGCCACTATGGATCGCGAAGGGCCTCTGGGATCTCGGCCAGGTGGGTCCGATCGCGCAGGCAGGCATCGAGGCGTTCTACTCCGCGAACGGCCGCCCGCTCACGGACCGGCTCGTCTTCGGCGAGGAGCTCCGCATCAAGTTCGACAATCCGCTCGACGGCCCGAATCGCCGGCCGAACTTCGTGCCGTTCGATCAGGTCCGTCACCCGTGGGAGCTCTCGCGCATCGGTCCGTTCCCGACGGAGGTCTTCGACCAGGCCGACGCCGGTCTCCTCGGCAACGTCGACGTCATCTACCTCAACCGAAACGGGATCCCGACCTCGACGTTCGACGTCGGCGCGAGCATGGCCGGCATCCGCCTCCTCGGCAAAACGCTCGGCGGCATCGACTTCACGCTGAACTACCTCTTCAAGCGGACCGATCTGCCGGGCACGTCGATCGTCTTCGCCGAGTCGTTCGACCCGGCGCTCGGCACCGGCGGCAGCGTCAACCTCCGCCTCGATCGCCTCGTCGAAGCGGTCGCGGCCGAGGCGTCGCCCGACGCCGACGGCAACGGCGTTCCGGACGGACGCGAGGCGCTGATCAACCGCTGCCTCGAGGACAACGAGCCGGTCTACATCATCGGCTCGCTCCGCGGGTATCCGGCGAATCCGCTGACGATGTGCCTGGTGAAGCCGTTCCACTATCCCTGGACGCACGTCGTGGGCGGCACGATGACGTACAACGACGATCTCACCGGATTGATCCTCCGCCTCGAGACGAGCTTCAGCACGAAGGAAGCACGGACGGCGATGCGGCCGGCCGCCGGCTCGCGCGCCGGCGTCTTTCCTACCGCTCGCGACTTCGCCACGAACGGCATCCGCGACACGCAGGTCTGGCGAAGCATGGTCGGCTTCGACTACCTGCGCGCGTTCCCGTGGATGCCGATCACGCGGAACGACACGTGGCTCCTCACCTTCCAGTTCTTGAACGAGTACTACGCCCACGTGCGCGGACAGATGGGGAACACGGGGTCGATCAGCGACCGCAACCATCACTGGAATCCGCTCGCGACGTTCCTCGCGACGGGCTACTTCGTGAACTCGCGCCTGCGCCCGATCCTCGCCGCGGCGTACGACGTGAACGATCAGTTCCCGGTGTTATGGCTGCAAGGAGAATGGTTCTTCGATCAGCACTGGACGCTGAAGGTGGGCGAGGTCCTCTATGCCGGCAGCCGCAACGCCGAGAGCTTCGTGTTCCTGAACAACTACGCCGACCGCGACACGTTCTTCGTGCAGCTCTCGTACTGGCTCCTGTGATCGCGCCGGCGATCCTCGCACTACTGCTCGTCGCGTCCTCCGCTTTCGCCGCGGGCGAGGCGCCCGGCCTCTACGAGAAGATGTGTGCGCGCTGTCACGGCGCGGCGGGCGATGGAAAGGGACCGGCCGGCGTCGGGCTTGCGTTCAACGGGCGGCCGCCGCGCGACTTCACGAAGGGGCGATTCCGCTTCAAGTCGACACCGACCGGCGCGGCGCCGTCGGATGACGATCTCCGCCGCACGATCGGGCTCGGCCTTCCGGCGACGGCCATGCCCGCCTTCGCGGATCTGCTCGCCGCCGACGAGATCGACGCGCTGATCCGCACGATCCGCGGGTTCGCCCAGTCGCCGCTTCCCGACGGTGCACCGATCGATCCCGGACCGGCTCCGCCCGACGACGCGGAGTCTCGCGCGCGCGGGCAGCGCCTCTACGGCGATCTCGGCTGCGCGGTCTGTCACGGCGAGAACGCGGACGGACGCGGGCGAACGGTCGCCGACCTCCGCAACGAGGACGGCAGTGCGGCACGGCCCGTCGATCTGCGACGACCATGGGGCTTCCGCGGCGGCGGCGAGCCGCGCGACGTCGTGCTTCGCCTCGCCGCCGGGCTCGCGGGCACCCCGATGCCGTCCTATCTCGACGCGGCGACGATCGCGGACCTCTGGGACGTCGCGCACTGGATCCGCTCGATCGCGGTCGCGCCCTCGCTCCGCGACGCGGCGATCGCCATCGCGAAGAGCCCACCGGGCGACGGAGAGGAACTGCCGGCACGTGGCGAGTACGTCGCGAAGTCCGGCACGTGCTTCCTCTGCCACGTGCAGATGCAGGAGGACGGCGCGTATCGCGAAAGCTCGTTCGGCGCCGGCGGCATGAAGGTCGCGATCTCCGGCATCCTCACGGTCTCGACGCGGAACCTGACTCCCGATTCCGAGACCGGTCTCGGCGGATGGAGCGCGGACGATCTCCGGCGCGCGCTGAAGCGCGGCACGAGTCGCGACGGGCGCCGGCTCGGCACGCTCGACATGCCGTGGACGATCTTCACCGCGCTCGACGATCGCGACGTCGACGCGCTGCACGCCTACCTCGCGTCGCTGCCGGCGGTGCGCAACGCCGTGCCCTCGCCGCGGGGACCGAGCCTGGACGCCGGAATCGCGCGGAAGCTCGCCAAAATCGCCACGGGCAAGCAGGTGAAGGCTGGCTTTCATCCCGGTAACACGGGCTCCCCGAGCGGCGCCACGACCGCAGCTTCGAGCCCGCTCGCCTTGCGCGTCGCGCTCGTCCTCTTCACGAGCGGCGTCGTCGTCTTCCTGGTCGCGCTTCTGCGCAGGCAGCTCTTCCGCGCGCTCCTCGCCGGGCTCGTCGCCCTCGTCCCGTGGACCTACGCGTGGCCTCCGCTCGAATTCCTTCCGGTCGGTCTCGTCGCCGCGGACCCCGAGTGGACCATGCTCGCGAAGGTCTTCAGCTTTCCGCCGATCCGTCGTCCCGCGGCGCCCGAACGCAACGCGGACGCGGATCTCCGCGCGCTCGCCGAGCGCGGCCGCTACGTCGCCACGATCGGCACCTGCTCGCTCTGTCACACCGCCGGACCGAATCTCACGAACATCTACGCGCCGTTCCCGGAGATGGGCGGCGGCATGCGCGTCGAATGGAAGGTGTTCGGCACGACGTTCTCGCGCAACCTGACGCCCGAGCCCGAGACCGGGCTCGGCGAGTGGAGTGACGAGGAGATCCGCCGCGCGTTCACCACCGGTATCGCCCGCGACGGCCGCGTGATGCACTGGCAGGCGATGCCGTGGGACCACTTCTCGAACCTCTCGCTCGAGGACCAGGACGCGCTCGTCTTCTACCTGCGGAGCCTGCCGGCAAGGTGGTCGAAGGTCCCCGAGCGGGCCGCCGATGAGCGACGAGCCCGGCGACACGTTCTTTTTCGGCTACAGCGGCGAATACCGGCGCTGAATTTTTTCGTAAACGAGCAACACCAACCGCCCTGATGCTGGTTGTCCATCCAGCCGCGGCGTGACTCCGTCATCCCGGCCGACAGAACATCGAGAGCCGGGAGTAGCGAGCATGACCGTGTGGGTAAGGATCGGTCGTGTCGCCGTGGCCACCGCCGTCTGGGCGGCAACGGCGGCGACGAGGGGGTTCGGGGAGACTGTCGAGACGACGCCGTTCGTGGGCTCGTCTCCGTGTCGTCCGGTCGCCGCGAGCGGCGGGCTCGCGCTCGGCGGCGGAGACCCGAGCCGCGGTGAATTCCGTGCGATCGCGCGGGCTTGGGCGCGCGACGGAGCTCGCCGCGCCGAGCCGCGCGTCGCGAGCAGGCCGAGCGACGTCATCGACCTCGAGCCGCTGATCCAGAAATACGGCGACGAGTTCGACGTCGACCCGGCGCTCGTCCGAGCGGTCATCCGCGCGGAGTCCGCGTTCGAAGCGCGGGCGGTCTCACCGAAGGGCGCGGGCGGCTTGATGCAGCTCATGCCGCGGACCGCCGAGAGCTACGGGGTCTACGATCTCCACTCGGCCGAGGAAAACATTCGCGGTGGCGTCGAGCATCTGCGCTGGCTGCTCGACCGGTACGAGGAAAACGTGAAGCTCGCCCTCGCCGCGTACAACGCGGGCGCGAAGTGGGTCGATCGCCATCGCGGGATCCCGCCGTTCACGGAGACGCGCGCCTACGTGAAGCGCGTGCTGCGCTACCACCGCGAATATCGCGCCGGGCGGCACTGAGTACTCACCCCCCGGGCTTTCGCCCGACCCCCTGAGGGGGTCCTCGGGTCAGCGCTTGACGCCGACCCGGAGCTCGCGCTGCTCGCCGGCCTTCAGGCTCATCCGCTTGTGGTACGGCTCGTGACCGGGGATCTCGACGGACACGTCGTGCGCGCCGGCCGCGAGGTCGCCGATGCGAACCGGGGTGCGGCCGCGGCTCTCGCCGTTCAGGTGGACTTCGGCGCCCGGCGGATCCGAGACGATGGAGAGTGCCGCCGAGCTCGGTAGCAGCGTCAGCGCGAGCTGGTGATTGCTCGTCCGTGCGAGGTCCACGGTCCGCTCGTACGGAGCGTAGCCGGCCTTTTCGACCACGACCCGATGCGACCCGGACGCGAGGCCGGTGACGCGCTGGGGAGTTCGACCCCGCGACCGGCCGTCGACCGAGATCTCCGCGCCGGGCGGAACGGAAGCGACCTCGATCGAGGCGGCACCCGCCGCGGCGACCGGGATCGGCACGTCGCGCAATCTCCGGCGCTCGCTCGGCACGGCCGGCTTCGCCGCCGCGGCCGGCTCCGGGGGCACGTTCGCGAGCTGCATCGGCTCCTCCGCGGGCAGCTCCTCGGTGGCCGGCGCTTCCGCGGGCGGTGCGTGCAACGCCGCTTCCGTTGCGGGCTCCGCCGCCGCAGGGACGAGAGCGGCCGCCGAGGTGCCCACGGATTCGTCGGCCTCGGCCGTGGCCGTCTGCACCATGCGCGGCGGCACGAGCTCCGGCGCCTGAACCATCAGCCACCCGATGGCGACGACCGCCAGCAGGGCAGCCGCGCCCATTACTCGGCGTGACCACTGCCGCTCGCGGAGCGCCGGCGCGGTCAGTCGGGTGTGCAGCGCCGCGACGAGCTCGTTCGCGAAAGCCGTGACGTCGGGTGTCCTCTCCTCGGGTCGCTTGGCGAGCGCCCGCGCGAAGAACGCGTCGAGCGCGCGCGGCAACTCGGGCGCGACCTCGCTCGTCGGCGGCGGCGTGCCGTGGACGATCGCATACATCGCGGCCGGGACCGATTCGTTCGTGAACGGTCGCTTGCCGGTGAGCATCAGGTACGCGAGCACGCCGAGCGCGAACACGTCCGCGCGCCGCCCGGTCGGCTGACCGAGAATCTGCTCGGGCGCCATGCACGTCGGCGTGCCGATCGGCGCGGTGGTGAGCCCGCCGGACGCGCTGTCGGCCACCTTGGCGAGCCCGAAGTCGGAGATCTTCGGATGGCGATTCCGCGCCATCAGGATGTTCGCCGGCTTCAAGTCGCGGTGGATGACGCCCTTCCCGTGCGCGTAGGCCATCGCGTCGCAAATCGCGAGGAGGATCCGCGTCGCCTCCTCGACCGGCAGGCGCCCTCGCGCGAGCAGCTCGTCGAGCGTCGGCCCCTCCACGAGCTCCATCGCGATGAACGGCTGCTCGCCCTCGAAACCGCCGTCGTAGACGACCACGATGTGCGGATGTCCGAGCTTGCTGGTCGTCTTGACCTCGCGCTCGAACCGCAGCCGCACGGAGTCTCGGGAAGCGAGATACGGATGGTACGTCTTGACCGCGAGCGTCCGCTCGAGGACCGAGTCCCACGCGCGGTAAACGGTCCCCATCGCTCCGCGGCCGAGGACCTCGCGGAGCTCATACCGACCGAGCCGCGTCGGGGTGGAGCCCATCAGTCGAAGGGTCAAAAACCCGGGATTCGGCCCGAAGTGTCACTCGACATCGGTTCGGAGCGGCGCCGATCGACGTCGTCCCGGATCTCCGGGCTTTTTCCTTGCCGGACGACCCCGGCCGGTGGTCTGACGGTCGGCGATGAAGCTTCACCGGCTCACCACCGTCGATGCGTTCGTCGCCTTCGACCTCGACGATTGCGAGGCGAACGCCGGCGGGACCCGGTTCGCCCCCGACGTGACCGAGGCCGAGGTCGCGCTTCTCGCCCGAGCCATGACTTACAAGTACGCGGTGCTCGGGCTCCGCATGGGCGGCGCGAAGGGAGCCGTGCGCGGCGACCCGCGCGAGCGCGAGGCGCTGATGCGTCGCTACTGCGACGAGATCCGCCCGCTGTGCGAGCGGATGCTCTTCCTGACCGCGGCGGATCTCGGCACGTTCGAGTCGGACTTCACGACGCTCCGCCCGTCCGCCGACACGTTCCGCGCGATGACGACCGCGATGGACGGCGTGGCGTTCGAGGACATCGTCACGGGCTTCGGCGTCGTCGCCGCCGCCGAGGCGGCGCTCGGTCCGCTCGCGGGGACGACGTTCGCGATCGAAGGGTTCGGCAAGGTGGGCGGCGGCGTGGCGCGTGAAGCGGTGCGCCGCGGCGGGCGCGTGACCGCGGTCTCCACGATCGTGGGCACGATCCGCTCGGCCGCCGGGTTCGACGTCGAGGAGCTCTGGCGGCTCCGGAGCCTCCACGGCGACGCGCTCGTCGAGCACGCCGGCACCGAGGTGCTTCCGACCGCCGCGCTCTTCGAGACGCCGGCCGACGTGCTCGTGCCGGGAGCGCGTACCGGCGTCATCGACGTCGAGCGCTCGCGCCGCCTGCCCGTCCGCGTCGTGGCTCCCGCCGCGAACGTCCCGTACGTCGCCGGCACGCCGGCGATCCTCCACGCGCGCGGCGTCCTCGCGCTCGCCGACTTCGTCTGCAACGCCGGTGGCGTGATCGGCTATCTCTTCGGCGCCGACTCGAGCCACGCGGACGTGCTCCGCTCCGTCGAGCAGAGGATCCGCGAGATGACCGCGCAGGCGCTCGCCCACCCGGACGGCCCCTTCGCCGGCGCCTGCGCGAGCGCCCATCGGTTTCTCCGGACCTGGCGCGAGGGTGAGCCCCCTCCGCCCCCACTCGCCTGAGCGCGGATCCCGGAAAAAGCCCGGCAAACGGCCCGCTCGAGCGAGGGCGGACTGTCCAATTCTTCAGACATTTCCGCCATGTAGCTTCGCTACGACGAGTGGAGCGCCTATCGGTCGGAAGCGAGGCAATCGACCATGGACCAGGCAAAACCAGCAAACGGCGCGACGGAGGGTGAGGTCGCCATCCTCTTCACCGACGTCGAGGGCTTCAGCGAAATGGTCGATCGCCTCGGCGATGCGGAGGTCTACCTCCTCATGCGCCGCTACCACGCGATCGTGGCCGAGGCGCTCGTGCGCCACCGCGGCAGCGAGCTCGAGCGCCAGGGCGACGGCTCGCTCCTCGCGTTCTCCGACGCCACGACCGCGCTCCGGTGTGCGATCGAGATCCAGCGCGAGCTCGCCGTCCACTCGGCGCGCTTCCCGGAGCGCCCGCTCCGCGTGCGGATGGGCCTCCACGTCGGCACTCCGCTGCGGGATCGCGGGCACTACTTCGGGCGCGTGCTGATCGTCGGCGCCCGGATCATGGGGCTCGCGCAGGGCGGTGAGATCCTGGCGTCGTCCTGCGTCCGCGAGCGAATCGGCGCGAGCGTCGAGTTCCTCTTCGGCGCGTGCCGCGAAGTCGCGCTGAAGGGTCTGCGCCAGCGCCACGGAATCGCCCGCGTGTCCTGGCGGCATCCGCTTCTCGATCCTTCGCTCGGCGCGATCCTGCGCGCGAACGCCGCCTGAGCGAGGAGCCACGATGCTCGCCCCACGATCCGGCGAAGGTCCCGCGATGGTGCTGCTTCGCGGCGTCGGCTCCGGGGCTTCGCGCGCCACCGTCGCCGTGTCGTCGGCCGACGACCGGGTCACGCTGCTCTTCAGCGACATGGAAGGGTTTGCGCCGATGATCGAGCGGCTCGGGGACCGGCGCGCGCACGCCGTCATGCAGGATCACAATCGGATCTTCCGGCACGAGCTCGCCGCGCACGGCGGCACCGAGGTCGAGCTCCAGGGCGACGGCTTCGTCTTGGCGTTCGCGGAGCCGCGGCGCGGCCTCGGGTGCGCGATCGCGATCCAACGAGCCTTCGCGGCCTACAATCACCTCCACCGCGAGCAGCCGATCCGCGTGCGGATCGGCCTCCACGCGGGCGAGACGATCCGCGAGGACAACAAGTTCTTCGGCAAGACCGTGATCCTCGCCGCGCGGATCGCCGCGCAGGCGCGGAGCGACGAGATCCTCGTCTCCGATTCCGTGCGAGACCTGGTCGAGCCACGCGACCGCACGATCCACTTCGGCGAGATGCGCGAGCTCGAGCTGAAGGGGCTCCTCGGCAGGCACACCGTGTGCCCGGTCGCCTGGCGCTAGGCTAGCTCCCGTCTCTCCCCGTTGGGGAGCGCCCGCTCCGAACCGGTGAGGAGCATCTTGGGCGGCGCCGCAGGCGCGAGTGAAGGGGAGACGCCGAGTGCGCCGCGGTGACTCCCCCTCACCCGCCGCTTCGCGGCGACCTCTCCCCAATGGGGAGAGGTGGGGGCGGCCCTAGTCGCGAACCGCTTCGACGATCGAGACGGGCGACGCGGTCGGCACGACGCGCGATGGCCGGAGGCCGGACGCGCGGAACAGCGCGGCGTACTCTTCCTCGGTGCGCTCGCGACCGCGGTCCGTGATCACCATCATTTCGAGGTCGAGGAGCTTCGCGAAGTGCTTCTCGCCGGGCGGCGGCACGACCATCTCGACGACGAGCACGCGCCCGCCGGCGGGGAGCGCCTTCGCGCAGTTCGAGAGGATCGCAATCGAAGCCGCGTCGTCCCAGTCGTGGATGATGTGCTTCATGATGACGGCGTCGGCACCGGAGGGACCGTCCTCGAAGAAGCTTCCCCCGACGATCCGACAGCGATCCGCGACGCCGAGAGAGCCGAGCATCTCCGGCGCGCCGGCCACGACGTGCGGAAGATCGAGCAGCACGCCGCCGAGATGCGGGTGCGCGCGGAGGATCGTGCCGAGCAGAGAGCCGTGACCGCCACCGACGTCGGCCAGCACGCGAATGCCCGAGAAGTCGTAGCTCGCGGCGACGGCGTCGACCTCGAGCCCCGAGATCGAGGTCATCGACTCGTTGAAGACGGCGGCCTCGTCCGGATGCTTCGCGAGGTACTCGAACGGCCCCTCGCCGAAGACGACCGGGAAGCTCGGCTCGCCCGTCCGCACCGAGTGGAGGAGCTCGCCCCAAGGACGCCACCACGGCGCGTGTCCCGCCATGCGCGCCCAGCCGTGCACCGAGCCCGGCACGTCGCGGCGCAGGAACTGTCCCATCTCGGTGAGCGAGAACTTCCGCCCCGGCTCCTCGACGAGCACGTCGGCGTTCGCGAGCGCGCGAAGCAGCCGATAGAGCGCGTCCTCGTTCACGCCGATCTCCGCGGCGAGCTCGGCGGAAGTCTGCGCTCCGGCGGCGAGCCGATCGGCGACGTCGAGATCCGCGGCGACGGCGATCGCTTGCGACACCCACTTCCCGAGCACGAGCTGGTTCAACGCGAGCGGCGGCGGCAGCTCACCGGGGAAGCCGAACCAATTCTTCGCGACCATCGCGACCTCCGCCCGCCCTACAGGAAGCGGTCGTAGCCTTCCGACATGCCGGCGTGCGCGAGCGCGCTGAAGCGGAACGCGCGCCGGATCCGCGCCTGCTGTTGGATCGTCTGACCGCAGTGGAGAAGCGCGCGCTCGGCGTTCGAGCCGTGCTCTTCCTCGGCCTCGATGTGGATCTCCCAGAACTCGAGCGCCTCTTTGCCGAGCCCGGAATTGCGCTTCATGCCCTCGTAGAGGATCTGCGCGCCGTTCGGGCGGCCCGGCACGTTCAGCTCGACCGCGAGGCCGAAGGCACCGAGCCCCTCTTCGAACGAGCTCCGGCAGTAGTAGCCGACCGCGGACGCGGCGCCGACGGTCGAGGCGAGCGGGAGGTGCTCGAGAAGATCTTCACGCGAAATCTCCAGCGCCTCGCAGAATTGGAGATACATCTCGTGATGCTCGGGCTCGCGGATGTAGCCCATCTCGCCGGCGAGGTTTCGCGCGATGAGTCGATACTGCTCGCGATCCGGCAGGATCGGCGCGTGCGACAGCCACGCCGCGATCGACGGGATCGTCGGCTCGACGTACCAGTAGAACTCCTTCGCCCAGAGCTTGATCTGCTGGCGCGAGAGCTTCCCCTGCAGGAGCTCGCCGAAGAAGCGGCTCTTCGGCGCGTGCTCGCGCTTGAAGGCGTAGCACTCCTCGAGGAACTCGCTCGGCGAGAGCGCGTGGTCGAGAACGAGAGACGTCATTCCCCCCTCCTTCGGATGAGCCCCTCCTGAGCGACGCTCACGAGCAGCCGGCCGTCGCGCGAGAAGAGATGCCCCGTCGCGAAGCCGCGCGCGCCGCGACGCCGACGGGCTCTCCTGTGCGTAGAGCAGCCATTCGTCGGCGCGGAACGCCCGGTGGAACCACATCGCGTGGTCGAGGCTCGCCATCTGGAAGTCCGGATTCGCCCAGGCGAGCGGGATCGCGTGCGGCGCCGTCGCGGTGTCGAGGAGTGTCATGTCGGAGGCGTACGCGACGATGCAGTCGTGCAGCAGCGGATCGTCCGGCAGCTTGCCGGCGGCGCGAATCCAGACGTGCTGCCGAGGCTCGCGCTTCTCCGGCTTCCAGAAGCTCTGCGGGTTCACGATGCGCACGTCGATCGGGCGCTCGCGCTCGCGCCAGTGCCGCATCTCGCCGGGCATCTCTTCCGGCCGCAGGTTCGCGAAGAGACGCTCGAGACGCTCCTCCGCGGTCGGCAGCGTCTCGGCATCCGGCACCTTCGGCATCTCGACCTGATGCTCGAAGCCGTTTTCCGGGATCTGGAACGAGGCGGAGAGATGGAAGATCGCCTTGCCGTGCTGGATCGCGACGACGCGGCGAGTGGTGAAGCTCGTGCCGTCTCGGATGCGATCGACTTCGTAGAGGATCGGGATCGAGGGATCGCCGGGGCGGAGGAAGTACGCGTGGAGCGAGTGAACCCGGCGGCCTTCGACCGTGCGGCCGGCGGCGACGAGCGCCTGACCCGCGACTTGGCCGCCGAAGACGCGCTGGCGGCGCTCCTCCGGGCTGCGCCCGCGGAAGATGTTCACTTCGAGCTCCTCGAGATCGAGGAGCGAGATCAGGTTGTCGAGCGCAGACTGCACGGCGATCCCTCAGTTGCCCGCGGAACCGTGCTCGACGCAAGCGCAGTCTGGACGGCAGTCGAGGCCTAAAGACCAGTGGACGAGTAGAGCTCCTGGGCGACGGTTTGCAGCGTGCCGCTCACCGGACCGGAAGCGGTCGCTCCGCCGGCACCGCCTTCACCGCCGGCACCAGCCTCGCCGCCTGCGCCAGCTTCGCCGCCGGCACCGCCTTCACCTCCGATCCCGCCCGCACCGCCTTCGCCGCCTTCGCCACCGATCCCGCCAGCGCCGCCAGCTCCGGCCGCGCCACCGGCGCCACCGAGGCCTCCCGCACCGCCGGCTCCGGCTGCGCCACCCGCACCGCCCGCGCCCGCGGCTCCGCCGGTACCACCTGCGCCTCCGGCGCCACCGATGCCGCCGGCGCCACCCGCACCGCCTCGCCTCCGGCGCCGCCCGCGCCACCTTCGCCATCCGCGGCGAAGCGCTGGAAGACGAGCGTCTTGCCACCCTCACTCTTCACTTCCCACACGACGACGAACTCGCCCGACGCAGGGTCGAACGAGACGTCCGGATTCTTCTGCCTGCCGTCGGTCGACGAGCCGAATTGCAGCTCCTCGCCTTTCGGCTCGCCCGACGAGTCGTAACGCTGGCCGAAGAGACCGACCGAAGAGCCGCCCGACTTGCCTTCCCAGACGATCAGGAAATCCCCGGTCGCGGGATCGTGCGCGATCGCCGGGTGCTTCTGCGAATCCGAAGCATTGGAGACGACGGTCGTTTCGTCGCCGACCGGCGTCTGCGCGACGAGCGGGCTCGCCGCGAGCGCGATCACGACGAAGCCGATGGACAGTGCCCATCTCGAAGGTGCCATGGAAACCCCCGAACTTTGGCGCCCGGCGGACGAGACAAACGCGCCCGCGCCGAGCACCAACGTGAAAATTTCTGCTCGATTCGCGAATGCGGAATCGCGCAGTTCGAGCGCTCAACCGGTCGCGCCAACGGAAGTGTCGCGCGTCGCGTGCGATTTCATCGCCCCGTCACGATTCTCGACCGTCACGCCGCGCGATTGATCACGCTCTCCCCGCGGCCTATGAGACGAATCGTGGATGCCCCCCCGGAAGATCGCGTGTTCGGCCGCACGACCGCGCTGATCGGCGAGCGCGGCGGCAAGTATCCGCACGGCAGCTCGCTCCTCGTCCGAGGAGGCGAGGAGACCGCGATCTTCGATCCGTCGCTCTCGCTTCACGGACGAGCGGAGCGGCCTGCCGCCGACCGCGTCATCCTCAGCCATTGCCACGAAGACCACATCGCCGGCGTCGCGCTTTATCCGCAGGCGCGCGTGGACGTGCACGAGGCGGACATCGTCGGCCTCCGCTCGATCGACGACATGATGACGATCTACGGCTACGACGAGCCGATCGGCAGCTCGTTCCAGGAAGCGGTGCTGCGCGACTTCCACTACGCGCCCCGTCCGGACGCGGTGGCGTACGCCGACGGTGCCGTGTTCGATCTCGGCGGCGGCGTCCGTGTACGCGTGATCCACACGCCCGGCCACACGCGCGGACACTCGTGTCTCCTCGTCGAGCCGGACGGCGTCCTCTATCTCGGCGACATCGAGCTCTCGAGCTTCGGCCCCTATTACGGCGACGCGTGGTCGGACCTCGAGGATTTCGAGCGCTCGCTCGCGCTGGTGCGAGAGATCGACGCGCGCTGGTACGCGACGTTCCATCACATCGGCGTGCTCGAGGGTCGCGCCGCGTATCTCGAACGGCTCGAGCGTTTCACCGCGGTGATCGCCGATCGCGAGCGGCGACTGCTCGAGTTTCTCGCCGAGCCGCGGACGATCGACGAGATCGTCACGCACCGCTTCGTCTACCGCCCGCAAGATCCCGTCTCGTTCGCCGACCCGGTCGAGCGCCGGAGCATGTCGCAGCACGTCGCGCGGCTCGCAACGGCAGGGCGCGTTCGAGAGGTGGACGCCGGCCGCTGGGCGCGCGTGCACTGAGCTCATGGCGTCGAAGAAGCCGCTCGTGCGCTGCCCTTGGCCGGGAGAGATTCCCGCCTACGTCGCCTACCACGACGAGGAATGGGGCGTGCCCCTCCACGACGACCGCGCGCTCTTCGAGTTCCTGATCCTCGAAGGCGCGCAGGCCGGGCTCTCGTGGCTCACGATCCTCAACAAGCGCGAGAACTACCGGCGCGCGTTCGCCGGCTTCGATCCGAAGAAGGTCGCGCGCTTCGGCGCCCGCGACGTGAAGCGCCTCCTCGGCGACGCCGGCATCGTGCGCAACCGGCAGAAGATCGCGGCCGCGATCGGCAACGCCAAGGCGTTTCTCGAGGTGCAGAAAGAGTTCGGGAGCTTCGACGCCTACGTCTGGCGCTTCACCGGCGGACGCCCGATCCGGAACCGCTGGACGTCGGTCAAGCAGGTGCCGGCGAAGACCGACGTCTCGGATGCACTGAGCAAGGATCTTCAGGCGCGCGGGTTCCGCTTCGTCGGCTCGACGATCTGCTACGCGCACATGCAGGCGACCGGCATGGTCAACGACCACATGGTCACGTGCTTTCGCTATCGCGAGGTCAGCCGGGCGAAACCACGACCCCGGAAACCGAGGCGGCAAAAAAAAGCTGCGCGCCGAAGTAGAGCGGGAGCCCCCAAAGCCGGTTCGTGAAGTCCGGCGCGACGAAGCGATCGCGCGCGACCGCGAGATCCGAGAAGTAGAACGCGACCGCGCCGGTGAGCGCGAGGCGCGGCCCACCCGCCGCGATGAGCCCGACCGCGCACGCGACCATGGCGGTGATCACCGCCATGTACGCGTAGACCGCGCCGCGCATGTCCGCCGGCACGTGCGGGCCGAGCCAGCGGATGACGACCGCGAGCGCCGGAAGCGCGGTCACGGCGGCGCCTACCGTCCAAGAAAGATCGACCCCGTGCGCCAGGAACGCGACGGTGAACGCGACGTGGCCGAGGAGAAAGCTCGCGATGCCGAGGCGAAAGATCGTCTGCGAGCGCGGGATCAACAGCACGTCTCCCCACCAGCAGAAGCCGAGCCCGACGAGCACGATCCACCCGTAGAGCGAATCGAGCGCGCCCCAGGCGAGCGCGGCCGCGACGAACGCCGCCGCGGCGAGCGGTTTCGACGCCCAGATGCCCGCTTGCGAGCCTCGGCGCTCGGCCACCAGCAGCGCCAGGACCGCGAGGCACATCCACAGGACGTACGGCACGAGGGCCCTCTATCAGCGCCGCCTCGTCCATCGAAACCTTTTCGCGCGGATGTTAAGCTTCCCGGCTCGCGATGATCGAGATCCTTGCCATCCTTGCCCTGATCCTCGTGAACGGCATCTTCTCCGGCGCGGAGATCGCGATCCTGACGATCCGGAAGAGCCGGCTCGACCAGCTTCTCGATGCGGGCTCGCGCCGCGGGCGCCTCGTGCACGAGCTGCGCAGCGAGCCCGAGCGCTTTCTCGCGATCGTGCAGATCGGCATCACGGTCGTCGGCGCGACCGCGGCGGCGATCGGCGGCGCGACGACCGCGAACGTGCTCCGCATGACGTTCGAGTCGCTCGGATTTTCGTACGGCACCGCCGAGACGATTGCGCTCGCGATCGTCGTCGCGGCGATCTCGTATCTCTCGATCGTCGTCGGCGAGCTCGTGCCGAAGTCGCTGGCGCTCCGGCACAGCGAGGGCTACGCGCTCGCGGTCGCGCCGCTCCTCTGGTTCCTGGCGTGGCTCGGGAAGCCGCTCGTGCAGCTCCTGACGGTCAGCTCGAACTTGATCCTCCGCCCGTTCGGCGACCGCACCACGTTCACCGAGGGCCGCCTCTCGCCGGAGGAGCTCCAGGAGCTCGTCGAGGAAGCGGGCAAGGCGGGCTCGCTCGACTCGCAGACGAGCGAGATCGCCTCGCGCGCGATCGACTTCGGCGTGCTCACGGCGGGCGACATCATGGTGCCGCGGAATCGCATCGAGGGCATCCCCCGCAACGCGAAGCCGGAAGACGTGAAACGCCTCCTCCTCGAGACCGGCCACTCGCGCATGCCGGTCTACGACGGCACGCTCGACAACATCATCGGCTACGTGAGCGTCCGCGACGTGCTCGCGCTCGCGTGGGAGGGACACCTGATCGTGCTCGAGGATCTCGTGCGGCCGGCGCTCTTCGTGCCGCAGAGCACGCGCGCGACGCACGTGCTCCAGGAGATGCAGAAGCGCCGCACCGCGATCGCGTTCGTCGTCGACGAGCACGGCGGCATCTCGGGGCTCGTCACGCTTCGCGATCTCATCGAGGAAGTGCTCGGCAACCTCTCGACCGACGAGGACGCGGAAGCCGAGGAGCTCATCACCAAGGAAGGCCCCGGCCGCGCGCTCGTCCGCGGGCACGTGCCGATCCGCGACGTCAATCGCGCGCTCGCGATCGGACTCCCGGAGGCGGACACCTATTCGACGATCGCCGGCCTCTGCCTCGAGCTCGCGGGCGGCATCCCCGCGCGCGGCACGAGGCTCCCGGTCTCCGACGGCACCGCGCTCGAGATCGTCGATTCTTCACCGCACGTCGTGCGGCAGGTGCGGATCCTCTACGGCGGCTCGGCCGCTACGAACCCAGCCCCATCCGCCGAACGCTGATCGGCGCTATTTCGCTCTGCGGCGACGAAGGATCGGCAGCCCGAAGAGCCCGCTGCCGAGCAGCAACAGCGTCCCCGGCTCGGGAACGGCTGCCGAGGCGACGACGGTCACGTCGTCGAGAAGCCAGAACGCGGGATCGTGTTGGAACTCGAACGTCAGCTGGGTCGACGCGCCCGTCGCGATCAAACCGGAGAACGCGAATTGGTATAGCCGAACCCTGCGCCATCATCGGTGATGTTGGAATCGTAAACTTTTCCGACGGTGGCCCGAGAACACCACTCCGCTCGCGGGGAACTACGCTCAGGACCCCAGTCCCATCCGCCGCGCGATGATCACCTTCATGATCTCGTTCGAGCCGGCGTAGATCGACTGCACGGCCGCGTCGGCGTAGTCGCTCGCGATCGGGTACTCGATCATGAAGCCGTAGCCGCCGTGGAGCTGGAGGCACTCGGCGGTGAGCCGCTTCTGGAGGTCCGTCGTCCACCACTTCGCCATGCTCACCTCGGTGACGACCTCGTCGCCGCGCACGTGCGCGGCGAGCAGCTGGTCGACGAACGCCTGCCCGATCTCGACCTGGGTCGCGAGCTCGGCGAGCTGTGAACTGCGTGTTCTGGAAGTGCCGCGATCGGCTTGCCCGAACGCCTTGCGCTGCTTGCACGTAGGCGATGGTGTCGTCGAGCGCGCGCCGGCAGCGACGCGATCGACGCGACCGCGATCGAGAGCCGCTCCTGCTGGAGCTTCTCCATCAGCATCTTGAAGCCCTGCCCTTCCTGGCCGAGCAGGTTCGTCGACCGGGCACGCGGCAGTCCTCGAAGAAGAGCTCGCTCGTGTCCTGCGCCGGGAGCCCGAGCTTCTCGAGCTTCCGCCCGCGCACGAAGCCGGGCGTGTCGGCCTCGACGAGGAGCAGGCTGATGCCCGTGTGCGCCGGCTCCGCCTTGGGGTCGGTCTTCGCGACGACGATGAAGAGGTCGCCGATCTGCCCGATCGAGATGAACGTCTTGGCGCCGTTCAGCGACGTAGTGGTCGCCGTCGCGCCGTGCGCGTCGTCTGGACGTTGGCGAGGTCGGAGCCGGTGCCGGGCTCGGTCATGCAGATGCCGAGGAGGATCTCGCCGCGGATCGCGCCGCGGGAGGAACGCGCGCTTCTGCTCCGTCGTTGCCGAACGTCGTCGATGTACGGGCAGGCAGATGTCGGAGTGCAGCGACGTCATGAGGCCGTGCGCGCGCACGCACGCGAGCTCCTCCATGATGATCGCGTCGTAGAGGAAGTCGCCGCCGGCGCCGCCGTACTCGTCGGGTGCGGCCGCGCCGAGGAAGCCCGCCTCGCCCATCCGCTGCCAGGTCTCGCGGTCGGTCATCCCGCGCGCGTTCCAGTCCTCGATCTTGGGCTCGATCTCCTTCGCGGCGAACTTCCGGAACTGATCGCGGAAGAGCTCGTGCTCCTCGTTGAAAACGTCGCGCTTCATGGATGCCCTCCCTCGCTCGGCTCCAATGTCGCCAAATACCCCTCGGCGGCAAGCATCGCCGCGAGGATCGCTCCGCCCGCTCCGATCTTGATGCTCTCCTCGATGATGGTCGAAGCATCGAACCAATCGATCACGGCCATCGCCGCAAACATGGCCATCGCCAAGACCATCGACCACAGCGTCCACGGCAACCCCGCGAGGTCTCTTCGCGACGGCCACATGAAGATCGCGACGACGAAGGGATAGGTGATGACGATCACGTCGTCGATTCGGTCGGTGACGGGGTCCTTCGGATCGCGCGCGAGGAGCCAATGAACGATGTAGTCCACGTTCTCGTGGAGCATGAAGAAATCGTCGACCGCGAAGAATCCGAGTAAGACGGCGCTCATTCGCCAAACGCGAGCGAACGGATCGCGATCGAGCGGGCGCGCGATGCGCCAGGCGACCCACGCCGCGGCGGCGAGCATGGCGACGGAGAAATACGTCCCGAGCCGGTGCTCGCCGAACGAGAACGCCGGATCACCGTGGACGAGCCACGAGAACGCGATCGTCGCGACCGACGAGGCCACACAGATCGCGGCGATGATCAGACAGCGACGGACCCACCCCGCCGGTGGAGAACCGGGCCTCCCGAGTGAGGCAAGGGCAATCGCGACCGTGGACGCATCCCGACGCGTCGCGCCCCCCCGCTCGAGCATCGGCTCGCGATACATCAACGAGCCACGCCTCGAAAGCAACCTCTTCGCGGTGGCGAGTAGCGAGCGCTCGGCGGTCTCGTTCGCCTAGCGATCGTCCCGGCGGTCGCCACTCGCACGAAGGCGGAGCCGAGCTCGCAAATTGCCGAGTCGCCTGAGCCGCGGGAGTCGGGAGGTTGCCTGAGGCGACTTCGCCGGGCGGCGAATCATTCGGAGGCGAGCGCGCGCTTTTATTCCTACGAGGATTTATTCTTACGAGGCCCCTAAGGGCCGAGTGTAAATCCGACGTGTAAAAGCGCGCGCTCGTCTCCGCGCCGCGTCTTCTAGGCAGGAGCCGAAGGCAAGCGCCCGACTCCCGCGGCGATCCCGCTACTCGACGGGAGCCACTCGCAGCACTCGGCCGTCTTGCACCGTCAAGTAGATCTCGCCCGCGGCGTCCTCGCCGAAGCTCGTGATCTGGCCGTCGGGGGCGAGCTCGGGCCATTCGCGCTCGTCGGTCGCGTCTGCCGCCGGAGATGCGGAGGCTCCGTACGAAGCCCGAGCAGAAGTCGCCGTAGAAGTAGTGGCCGCGGAGCGCGGGCACGTCGGCGCCGCGATAGACGTAGCCGCCGGTCACCACGCAGCCGTCGTCGTGGTCGTACTCGGTGACGGGGAACGTGATGCCGCTCGTGTCGCACGTGCCGCCACCGGTGCAGAGCGTGCCTTCCGTGCGATCCCAGCCGTAGTTCTCGCCGCCGTCGCTCGCGCCCGGCGCGAAGTCGATCTCCTCGCGCGCTGCCTGGCCGACGTCACCGACGTAGAGGTCGCCGGTCGAGCGGTCGAAGGAGAAGCGGAACGGATTCCGGAGGCCGAACGCCCAGATTTCGGCGCGCGCCGCGGTGACGCCGACGAACGGATTGCTCGGCGGCACGGCGTATGGAACCGCGGAGACGTCGAGCCGGAGGAGCTTGCCGAGCAGCGTGGCGAGGCTCTGGCCGTTCCCGGAGGGATCATTCGCGCCGCCGCCGTCGCCGAGCGCGACGTAGAGAAAGCCGTCCGGGCCGAACGCGAGCCCGCCGCCGTTGTGGTTCGCGAACGGCTGATCGACGGCGAGAATCGTGACCGCGCTCGAGGGATCCGCGACGTCGGGATTCGCGGAGACGCGATAGCTCACCACGCGCGTGTCGCCGGCGAGGTTCGTGTAGTTCACGAAAAAGCGCGGATCCGTCGGGTAGCTCGGGTGGAAGACGAGACCGAGGAGACCTTGCTCCGTGTCGCCCGAGACGAGCGCGGACAGATCGAGGAACGGCGTCGCGAGAAGCTGTCCGCTCTCGATCAGGCGAATCCGGCCGGTCTTCTCGGCGACGTAGAGCCGCGAGGAGTCGCTCCGTGCCGCGGCGACGTCGAGCGGGAAGTCGAGACCGCTCGCGACGGTGACGAGACCGACCGTGGCGTCGTCGGGGCCGTCGTCGCCGTCTCCTCCGCCGCCGCCCCCGCAGGCCGCGACGGAGACGCAGAGGAGAGCGATGGCGAGCAGGCGGACGAAGCGCATGACCCCGACTCTAGCAGACGCGCCCCTTCCGGCCGCGCGCGCGAGCGGCTAGGTTCGGAGCCGATGACGCTCGCGGAACAGCTCGACTCCGACTTGAAGGACGCCATGCGCGCGCACGAGGCCGACAAGGTCGCGTGCATCCGTTCGGTGAAGTCGAAGGTGAAGGAAGCGACGACGGCGAAGGGGTTCTCGGGGCCCGTCGACGACGCGCTCCATCGCCGTGTGATCGCCTCCTACGTGAAGCAGCTCCGGAACGCTTTGCCCGAGCTCGAAGCCGCGGGCGACAGGGGCCGCGCGCTCGTCGAGTCGTACGGCGGCGAGATCGCCTACCTCGACCGCTACCTGCCGAAGCTCCTCGGCAAGGCGGAGACGATGGAGATCGTCCGCCAGGTGATTGCCGAGATGGGCGTCACCGATCCGAAGCGTGCCGGGCAGGTGATGGGCGCGGTGATGAAGCAGCACCGCGAAAGCGTGGATCCCGCGATCGTGAAGTCGATCGTGGACGAGCTTTTGAAGCCGGCCTGAGCCGGTTACTCGGCGAGCTCTTCTTCTTCGGCGGCCTCTGCCGGCTCCGCCTGCGGCTCGTCCTTCGGCTTCGCGATTCGCACGTCGGTGCCGGTCGTGCCGGCGACGACCGCCTCGAACTCATGACGATCGACGCGTCCGTCCTCGTTCGAGTCGACGTCGTCGGGCGTGTCGCTGACGCTCTCGACGACGTTCGTTTCCGCACCCTCGAGCTTACCGGTGTGATTCTTGTCGAGCGCGTCGAAGCTCGCGACGTCCGCCGCCGGTTGATCGGCGTGGGCGGCGACTCCCGTTGCGAGAGTCGCCCCCACGACAACCGTGACGACCAAAGGAAGAATCCGCATGTTTGCGCCTCAGCGCGTGCGGGAGCTCTCCGGGATCGTCTCGAGCGATTCGGCAGCGCCCATGTCGGCGAGCTTCTTGTCCGCTGGCTGCTCGTCGCCGTCGACTTCGCGCATGACTTTCTGGATCGCCGTCGGGAGCTTCTCGTCGCCCGCGAGCGGGAGCGACGGGCGCGGATCGACCGCTACCGCCGGTCGAACGGCCATCTTCTCGACCGCGTTCGGACTGTCGACGACCGCCATCGGCGCCGGGGTGCCGTTCGGCGTGCCTTCCGGCCACGTCACGACCGTGACCGCGATCGCCACGGCCGCGGCGGACATCGGAATCAGCACCGGCGTCCCGAACCACCGCCAAAAACCGGAGGCGACGGGCTCTGGGCGAGCCGGCTGCCGGGCCGGGACGGGGGCGGGCTCGATCTCCGCCTCCAGTGCCGCGAGGAAGCCGCTCGCGAAGGTCGGCGACGCTTCGACCCGCGGCGCGAACGCGCGCAGGGTCTCGTCGAGCGAGGCCAATCCGTCGAGCTCCGTGCGGCAGGAGTCGCAGGCAGGCAGATGTACCTCGAGCGCCAATTCGCGGCCTTCGTCGAGCGCTCGGTCGACGTAAGCCGTCAGATCGTCCTGGAATTCGCAGGACTTCTCGCCGGTGGTGGTCATGTCAGTCGATCAAATCCTCCAGTTCTTCGCGTAGCTTTCGGGTTGCTCTCGCCACCAAGGCCTTCACGGCGTCCGAAGTGGTGTCCAGCACCTCTGCTACTTGCTGGTACGAATAACCGTCGAACTTGGTCAAAAGTAACGCTGTCTTCTGCTTGCTCGGAAGAATTGCGATCGCCGACTCGACGCGGCGATGAATTTGCCCGGCCGCCACCTGGGCTTCGCCGGACGGCGCCTTGGGATCGGCGTGGTCACGGGGCGGGCCGGTGGTGTCCGGAGCCGCATCCTGCAGGGATTCCGTGATGACTTGACGCTCTGCGCGCCGGAGCTCGTTGAAGCACAGGTTGACGACGACGCGGGAGATGTACGTGCGAAAGCGCGCCCGCGGCTCGTAGTGCCCGCGCGCTCGGTAGACGCGGAGGAACGCCTCCTGGACGAGCTCCTCGGACCGGGCCCGGGTGCCGAGGAAACGGAACGCGAGGTTCAGCAAGCTGTCGCTGTATTTCGCGAAGAGCTCGCGGAACGCCGTGTGATCCCCGTTGCGCACGCGCATCATGCGCTGCACATCGGGATCTTCACAGGGATCGGCGCGGTCCTCCGGATCCGGTTTCGGGTTTTCCTTGGCAGGCGCCTTGGCCGGCTTCGCCGACTTCGTCGCCTCTTCGCCCGGTGACCAGCGCATCATCGCTGCGGAGCTAGTGGCCCGGCCTTTCGTGCGTCCTGATAACGTAACCGCACCTCACTCGTTGAATTGGCCGATTCGGGATGGGGCGGCCAGTCTTCGGCCGCGACGGATCGCCGAATCCCCCCGGACCGGTTAAACCCCGTCGTCCGGAGGGGTTGCGCGCCACGAACGTTCGAGTCCAGGTTTCCTTGCAGGCAGGCGGCTGATATTTCACGGGGGTTTCGCCCGGGTGCCGTGGTGCATTTCCTCTCATTCCGACGATCGTCTCTTCTCGCGCTCACCAGCGTGGCATTGTCGCTCGCGATCGCCGGCTCCGTGATCGCGGCCCCGGTCGCGCCGACTGCGCCCGATTCCGCGCTGCCGCTCTCGAATCAGGAGATCCTGACCGCGCTCGGCCGCGCGCGCGCCGGCCGCGATCAGCTCGCCAAGCAGCTCGAGGCGTTCCGGCTCGAGTCCGACACGCGGACCGCGGAGCAGCAGGCGAAGCTCGTCGAGCTCGCCGCCGAGATCGATCAGGTCGCGAAGGACGTGCAGCGACTCGCCGGCCACGTCGCGGAGACATCGGGCGAGCTCGATCGGCGGCGCGCTTCGACCGCCCGTGCGAATCAGTGGCTCGCGGTCGCCGTCGCGCTCGCGATCGTCGCGGTGCTCGCCGGCCTCGGCACGGTGGCGCGCCGAATGAGCGAGCTCGAAACCCGCCTCCGCTCGCTCGAGGCGGGCCTCCCCAGGGAAGAACGGCTCGACGACCGCGGCGCGGCGTAACCTGCTCGGGCGGGCGGGGGGCCTCGCCTCCGCGGAAGTAAAGCGCAGCCGACCAGCGGACTACGCCGGCAACCGGATGCCTGGCTCGCTCCATGGCTCGCTGCTGCTGCGAGCTGCTTCATGCGAGCTCCCTGCGCAGCTGCGCTTTACTTCCGCGAACCAGGCATCCGGCTGCCGACTAAACACGCACGATCGGCGAGCCATGGAGCGGAGACGAGGCCCCGCGCCCGCCCAACGAATTACGCCTTGACGATCCGGTCTCCCTGGCGGCGGAACGGCGCCGTCGCGTTCCGGGTGTCGACGATCAGGTTGCTGTTCCGCACGATCATCTCGAAGTCGTAGTCGGTGTGATCGGTGGCGATCAGCACGCAATCCGCGCGACGGAGCTCCTCCGCGGAGAGCGGCACCGACTCGAGGTCGATCGTGCCGTAGCCGCGGAGCCGGCGCGAACGGAGCGACGGCACGTAGGGATCGTTGTAGGAGACGATCGCGCCGCGCGATTCGAGCAGCTCGATCAGCTTCAACGCCGGCGATTCGCGAAGGTCGTTCACGTCCTTCTTGTACGCGACGCCGAGGATCAGCACGCGCGAGCTTTCGAGCGTCTTGCTGAATTCGGCGAGCGCTCCTGCGACGCGATTCACCACGTAGTAGGGCATCGAGCGGTTGATCTCGCCCGCGAGCTCGATGAACCGCGTCGAGAAATCGAACTGGTGCGCCTTCCACGTGAGGTAGAACGGGTCCACCGGGATGCAGTGGCCGCCGAGCCCGGGGCCTGGGAAGAACGGCATGTAGCCGAACGGCTTCGTCGAGGCGGCCCGCACGACCTCCCACACGTCGATGCCCATGCGATCGAAGAGCATCTTCAGCTCGTTCACGAGCGCGATGTTGACGCTGCGGAAGATGTTCTCGAGGAGCTTCGCCGACTCCGCGACGCGCGCATTCGCGACCGGCTCGACGCTGGTGATGAACGCGCGGTAGAGCGCGGCGGCGAGGGATCCGCAGAGAGGCGTCACGCCGCCGACGAGCTTCGGAATCGTCTTCGTCTCGAAGCTCGCGTTGCCGGGATCCTCTCGCTCGGGCGAGAACGCGAGCGCGAAGTCCGTGCCCGCCTGGAGCCCCTTCTTCTCGAGGATCGGTAGCACGATCTCGTCGGTCGTGCCGGGATAGGTCGTGCTCTCGAGCACGACGAGCTGTCCGGGACGGAGGTGCTCGGCGATCGTTTCCGCCGTCTGGATCACGTAGGAGAGATCGGGCTCGCGATCCGCCGTGAGCGGCGTCGGCACGCAGATGAGGATCGCGTCGCAGTCCGCCAGCCGAGACATGTCGGAAGTCGGCACGAACGCGTGGCGTCCGTCGCTTTCCGCGAGCGCGCGGATGTCGTCGCGGCTCAGCACGCCCTGCACGCGCTCGGAGGAGATCGTCTGGATGTAGCTTTCGCCGCGGTCGAGCTTCTCGAGCTTCTCGGCGTCGACGTCGAAGCCGGCGACGCGGAGCCCCGCCTCGGCGATCGTGCAGCAGAGCGGCAACCCGACGTAGCCGAGCCCGATCACGCCGATCGTCAGCTCACCGGCATCGATCCGCCGGCGCAGGTCGAACAACGCGTTGCCGCGCGCTTCTCGCGGAAAGCTCCCGGCCCTCTCACCCTCGTGAATACCGACGTCCATCGCTGCTTCCTCCGTGTTTCAGAACGTCAAGAAGAATCCGCCGGAAGCGGACGTGTTGCTGTAGTTCGCCGATTGCGAGCGGCCGCCATTGAAGTAGAGGCCGAAGCGATCCGCCAGTTGCACGGAACCTTCGCCGACGACCGAAGCCTGCACCTGCGAGTCGGTGTCCTGCTCCTGGCCGACGCCGACGGTGGTGAAGGCGCCGAGCTTCACGAACGACGCCGGCTTGAAGTCGATCGCGACGACGCCGTCGTTCCCGATGAACTGATTCGGCGTGTAGAAGAACGGATCCTCTTCGTTCGCATCGTCGTAGCGGAATTGGTAGCCGATGCGGACCTTCGGCTCGTCCCACACTCGGCGGAGGATCTGCTGAGTCGCCGAGTTCCGGAAATTGCCGTCGTCGTACCGCGCGAAGCGGTAGTCCGTGACCGTCTCGATTCGATCGATCGGCTCGAGCGCCATCCGCGCGCGCGCCGAGGACTCGCCTTGATCGTCGAGGATCGCGCCGGCCGTACCGACGTAGCTACGCTCGCCCGTGAGGGCCATATCGCCGACGTCGCCGAGCGGCAGTGCCAGCTTGGCAGAGGCGAGCGGGAACGGATCGGGGTCGCCGTTGAAGCGGCTCGACGAGCGGTTCTCGAACTGCGCGACACCGCCGGCGACGGAGATGCCGGTGCGCCAATCCCAGCGATGGTCCACCTGGCCCTCGAACTCGTGCCCGCGGACCTTGAGGTCCGTGGTCCGAGCCGTCGTGTCGATGCCGGTGGTCGTCGAGTCGGCGGGGATGAGGCCCTCGATGCGGGCCGTGTTGAACTCGTCGTCGTTCAGGCTGCGATAGCGATACGCGGCCGAAACGGTCGTACGGTCGGTCAGGTACATGCTGCCGCGCGGGCCGAAGCCCGTGTTCGTGCGGCCCCGGTTGTCGCGATAGAGGAGACCCATCGCCTCGAAGCGGGGGCTCGTGCGCGTGTCGAGGCTCGCCAGCCCTGCCTGCACCTGCTTGTTCCCGGGATCCATCTCCGCCGCGCGATCGAGCGACTCACGCGCGCTGTCGAAGTCGCCTTCCCAAAGGTCGACGCGCCCGCGCCGAGCGAGGAGATCGGCCTTGTCGACGCCTTCTTCCTTGGCGAGCCGATCGAAGATCTCATCGGCCTCGGCGAATCGGCCGTCCCAGGAGTACAAGTCGCCGAGCACCAGCTGGGTCGAGAAGTTCGGGTTCGTCTGCCGGAGATGCTGCGCGAGATCCTCCGCCGTGTAGTCCATCGGGACCTCGAAGCGAGGCAGCACGGGTCGAGAGCTCCGGCGCGTCACCCAGCCGGACGAGTCCTGGACGAAGCCCATCCGGAAGCGCGCGACGGCGATCTGCTTGTTCGTCTCGACCGCGGAGCGCTCGTTCGAGAAGCCTTTGTGGCCGATCTCGCCGAACGGGTACGCGTAACCGGCGATACGCGTCCCGGGAATCTCTTTCATGAGCGCTTCGCCGCAACGCTGATAGTCCTCTTGCAGACGGCGGCGGTATTCCGCGACCGTCTCGAGCCGCTTCTGATCCACGAGCCACATGCGGTTCGTCAGGAAGTTGCCCTTCGTGCCTTCGGCGTCGATCTGAACCGGCTTGTGACCGGTGTGCGCGTGGCACTGCATGTCCCAGCGCCCGCTCGCCTTCGCGTTGCGGAGCTGATCCCACGTCGCGTTGAACGGACCGTGCTGGCCGACGGCCTCGATCGGCACGAACATCGTCGCCTTGAAGCCAGCGTCGCGGAGGATCGGGTCGGCGTACATGAAGCTGTCGGCGCGCGCATCGTCGAAGGTGATCAGGACCGGCTTCTGGGGGAGCGCCGTGCGGCCTTCGAGGAATCCGATCAGATCCTCGGTACTGATCGACTGGTAGCCTTCCTTCTTGAGCATCTCCATGTGCTCGCGGAAGAGGCTCTGTGGGATCGTCTCCGCATCCGTCGAGGCCGGTGAGACGCCGTGGTAGAGGAGAATCGGCACGGCCTGCTGAATCGGCTCCGCGAGCAGGTTCTGCATCATCTCGATCGACTCCGCGCGGCCGCCGCTGCGGAAGGTGATGCGGGCGAGCTCGTGCTCGAGCCGCGGGTTGTGCGGGAACACGTCGAGGCTCGTGCGGAGCTGCTGGATCGCCTTGTCGTACTTCCCGAGGCTCGCGTACGACTCGTAGAGCTCGCGCCGGGCGCGCTCGACGTTCGGATAGTCGCGGAGCACCTCGGAGGCGATCGCGATCGATCCTTCGTAGTCATCGCTCAAACGCATCGCCGTCGCGACGCCGAGACGCGCATCCGCGTCTAGCGGATTGAGCTGCGACGCCTTCCGGTACGCGTCCGCCGAGCGCGCGTACGCCTCCTTCGCGTCCTCCTTGGCGCCCGCTTCCGCGAGCACGCCGCCGCGAATGAGATGCGTGTCGCCGAGCTCGTTCCAGCGCTTCGCGGTCGGCTTCGCGGCGATCATCCGCTCGAGCCACGTGACGGCTTCGTCGTCACGCTTGGCCGCCTGTGCTTCCTTGTAGAGCAGCTCCATCGCCTCGATGTTGTTCGGATCCTTCTTCACGATCTCGCGCGCGATCTTCGAGGCATCGTCGGCGCGCCCGCTCTGCTCGTAGGCCTCCGCGAGGCTGAGCTGCCACTTCACCTCGTCGGGGTGCTTCTTCACGAGGTACTCGAGGTGCTCGATCGCCTTGTCGTGCTCGCCGCCATAGGCCGCGAACCGAGCGAGCTCCTCGTGCATCTTCGCGTCGTCCGGATCCTTGGCGAGGAACTTCTCGAGCTCGGCCGATGCCTCGCGATACTGGTGGAGGTCGGCGTAGGCGCGTGCGAGGCCGAGAATCGAGCCGCGATTTCCCGGCTGCAGCTGCAGATTCTGGCGATAGTATTCGGCCGCCTTCGCCGCATCGCCGGATTCGAGCATCGCGTCCGCGAGTGAGCGCAGAAGTCGCGGCTCGGGCCGCTGCTTCGCCAGCTTCTCGAAGGACCGGCGGGATTCATCTTCGCGGCCCGTGTCCTTGTAGATCTGCGCGAGCATGTACTGCGCTTCGAAGTTCGCAGGGTTCTTGGCGATCATCGCGTTGAGATCGCTCTCGGCCTCGGCGTGGCGCTTCTGCGCGACGAGAATTCGTGCGCGACCCATGCGCGCCGGGAGATGCCCCGGCTCGGCTTCGAGCACGCGCGCGTACTTCGCGAGCGCGTCGGCGGATTGCTGCCGCTCTTCGGCCGCAGCGGCGAGCGCGAACAGAATGCCGGTGTCGTCCGGACGAACGCGGAGCGCTTCGTTCCACACCTTGATCGCGCGATCCTGCTCGCCGAGCTCCCAGTACGCCCAGCCGAGACCGCGCCACGCGGGAATCGAGCCCATGTCGATCTGGGTCGCGCTCTCGAACGCTCTCTTCGCGGCGGGATAGTCTTCCTTCTTCAGCGCCGCCGAGCCTCGATCGATGAGGTCCTGCAGCTTCTTGTCGTCGGCCGCCGCTCGCGAAGCGACGCCGAGCGTGACGACGATGAAGAAGAGCGACGTGATTCCGAGCGCCTTGCACCGAATCATGACGAAGCCTCCTTCGGCGGCGGCGGCGCGTCCTGAACCGAAGCCGAGACGTTCCCTCGAGGACGAGAGAAGTCGCGGATGCGACCCGTCGCGATCTCACCGAGTGCGGCGGCGAGGATCGCGATCACGACCAAGATCGCGATCACGTCGGTCCACCCCACGCCCATTTTGATGGAAGACGAACGCTGGCTCATAAACGACCCCCGTCCCGCTGCGGCGGAGCCCGTGTGGCGCTCCGTCGCGTCCCCGGCGTTCGGGCTCGCCTTTGCGGGAGGCTGACTTGCTGTGGCCATTCAACCCCGGACGCAAAAATGGTGTCACGTCGCCGCACCGTGACACCGCTTTCGAAATACTCGGTTTAGCTCATGTCAGTGAGCAGCTGCGTGAGGGGCGGTCATGTCCGGTTTTTTCCAGGATCGTAGTCGGGTTTTCGTTCTGCAGGAGCCGGTCGTCGCCGTCGGCGACGCCGTGCGTGCTCCTCGCGTGGAACCACCGCCGGTGCCGGCGCGACGTGCACCGCGCACGCAGGCGAAGTCGACGAATCGCGCGGCTACCGCTCCGCGACCCGTCGTCGCGACGCCGCCGACGGTCGTTCCGCCGGTCGAGACCGCACCGCGCATCGCCGACGCTCCGGCGATCGAGTCGAAGTCCGTCATCGGTACCGCGACGGCGCGCTTCGCCGCGATCGTGATCATCACGCTCTGCGGGCTCAACATCTTCTGGCTCCGCTGGGAGAACCTGAACTTCTACTGGTATCGGCCTCTGCTGAACGCGTACTCGATCGGCGTCGCGTGCTTCATTCTCTCGCGCTTCGTCGTCGCGCTTCTCTATCGGGCGCCGCGGGATCGACAGATGGAGCCGAGCGTCTCGATCATCATCACCGCCTTCAACGAAGAGGACGCGGTCTACCGCACGATCGAGTGCAGCTACGACATCGACTATCCGTACCGAAAGCTGGAGGTCATCGTCGTCGACGACGGTTCATCCGACGCGACGCCGCAGGAGATGGCGCGCGCGAAGGCGCGCTGGCGCTCGCTCAAGACCGAGAGCTTCGCCGAGAACAAGGGCAAGCGGGAAGCGATGGCCGCGGGCGCGCGCATCGCGACCGGCGAGATCCTCGTTTACGTCGATTCCGACAGCTTCCTCGAGAAGGACGCGGTTCGGAAAATCGTGCAGGGCTTCGCGGATCCCGAGGTCGCCGCCGTCGCCGGCCACACCGAGGTCGCGAACACCTCGACGAACGCTCTCACGCGCATGCAGCAGGTGCGGTACTACGTCGCGTTTCGCGTGATGAAGGCCGCCGAGAGCGTCTTCGGCGCGGTCACGTGCTGCCCGGGTTGCTTCTCCGCCTATCGGCGCACGGCGATCCTCGACGTGCTCGAGCCGTGGCTCAACCAGCGCTTCCTCGGCAAGGCCGCGACGTTCGGGGACGATCGGAGCCTCACGAACTTCCTTCTACGAAAGTACAAGGTGATCTACGACTCCGACGCCGTGGCGACGACGATCGTCCCGGATCAGCACCGCAAGTTCCTGAAACAGCAGGTGCGCTGGAAGAAATCGTGGCTCCGCGAGTGCCTGATCGCGTCGGGCTTCATGTGGAAGAAGCATCCGCTCGCGTCGGTCGCGTTCTACGCGCAGACGATCTTTCCGATCATCGCACCACTGATCATGTTTCGCGTGTTCTTTTGGTTGCCAGTCGTCGAGCAGGACATCCTTTCGATGGCAGTCTACGGATTCGGCGTCACTCTGATCGGGCTGATCTTCTCGGCCTATTACCTCTTCTACAAGGCCGACGGCGCCTGGCTCTCGGGTGTGAACTTCACGCTCTATTACATGTTCGTCCTGATCTGGCAGATGCCGTACGCGATCCTCACGTCGCGCGACAATCGGTGGGGAACTCGATGAAGGACCCCATCGTCCTCGGCATGCCAGATTTACTGCCCGCTTCCGTCAAGCCCCGCTCCGCCTCCCGCCGCCGCCGGACGACGAGCCCGGGTCCGGCGGCGGGGGGTCGATGCGTCCGACCCGCCACCTGCGGAACTTCATCTGGTGGATGGCGATCGTGGTGCTCTCGTTCGCCGCGTTCGAGGTCGGCTCGCGCGGGCCGGTGCGCGTCTCGCAGCCGCGCATCGTCGCCGGCACGGAGACCGAGGCGTTCGTCGCCCTCCGGTTGCCACGCGTGCGCGACGGCGCGACGAAGGGCGAGATCACGCCGCAGCGCCTCCGCGAGCTCCTCGGCGCGCTCGACGCCGGCGGCTTCTCGACGATCGATTTCAAAGACGTCGACGACTTCTACCAACTCGGCAAGCCGCTGCCGAAGAACCCGGTGCTCCTCATCATCCCGGAGGCGTGGCGCGAGACGGTGGAGTTCACCGACGAGGTGCTCGCGTCACTGAATCAACGAGCGGTGCTGTTCGTCGACGTCTCCGAAGTCGAGCGCGTGAATCTCAGCCTCATCTCGCTGATGCGCCTCTCGCAGCCGCGGAGACGAACCGCTGGCAGCTCGGCCTCGCGACGTGCACCACGGAGCTCACGCGCTCGCTGCCGACCGCGCAGGGCCTCGTCGTCAACGTCTCCAACTGCAAGAGTGGACGGGCATGCCGGTGAATGCGGCGGATTGCCGCAACGTTCTCGCCGACGACGCCGGAGATACGTGGGAGAAGGCGCTCCGCGATGCGAATCTCACGCTCGGATTCCTGCGCGGACGCGCGGCCGCGAACTTCTCGCGGGGCGCGCCGGTCGGCCT
>CAWBOU010000017.1:0-38398 GCA_963790365.1 uncultured delta proteobacterium | reverse complement strand
CGGAGCTCTCCGAGTGGGTCGTGAGCGAGCTCGGCCCGGACGTGCCGCTTCACTTCAGCGCGTTTCATCCCGACTACAAGATGACCGACATCCCGCCGACGCCGCCCGAGACGCTGCGGCAAGCCAGAGGCATCGCGCGCCGAGCGGGGCTTCGCTACGTGTACACGGGCAACGTTCACGACCGCGAGGGCGACACGACGAGCCGCCCGGCATGCGGTGCAGCGGTCCTTGAGCGAGACTGGTACGAGTCTCCTCGACGTGAAGCTCGACCCGGGTGGGAGATGTGCGGCGTGCGGGACGCGGCTTCCGGGACGCTTCGGTGAGCGGATCCGCGGCTTCGGCCGTCGGCGCATGCCGCTCGCCATGGGCTGACATTTCTTCGCGAGGCCGCCGCATCGAGCTCAACCATGGCGCCTGCGAGAAAATGGCCTGAATGTCCCGGTTGTTGGTGCCCTCAGGACGGGCCCGGCAAAAATCGTGCGTCTCGACTGGCGGACTCACGAAATTTGTCCTAGAAGCCGCCCCCCGGTTCCGGCTCAGGAAATTCCCTCCTCGGATACCGGAAACGAGTCCCAAAGCGTCATCACTACGGCCCGTCGAAGTCCTGACGGTCCTCCGTAGGAGCCCAGCGAGACAGTCATGGCAAAGAAGATCACCGGTTACATCAAGCTGCAGCTTCCCGGCCGGCAAGGCGAACCCCGCCCCGCCGGTCGGCCCCGCGCTCGGCCAGCACGGCGTCAACATCATGGGCTTCTGCAAGGAGTTCAACGCCAAGACCCAGGGCGGCGACATGATCATCCCCGTGGTGATCACGGTCTACCGGACCGTTCCTTCACGTTCATCCTCAAGACCCCGCCGGTCAGCGTGCTCCTGAAGAAGGCCGCTGGTCTCGCCCACGGGAAGAAGCCGGGCGCCGGGCTCGAAGGAGCCGAACAAGACGAAGGTCGGCGAGGTCACCGAGAAGCAGGTTCCGCGAGCTCGCCGCGCAGAAGATGCAGGACATGAACTGCACCGACATCGAGGCGGCGGTCCGCACCGTGAAGGGCACCGCGCGCTCGATGGGTATCGACATCGTCGCCTGAGCTGACGCCCTCCTCAGAGGGCTGCCTCGCGACTCCCCAGTCTTTTCGACGAGCGAATGGTTCGCTCGTCTCGCGAACAACCTCTCGAACCACCGCCGCGCCCGCAGTCCCGGTGGGAGGCTCGTCAAAAGCCGACAAGGAGGCCAATTGCCGAAGCTGTCCAAGAACCGCGAGAAGGCCGAAAAAGCAGTCGACCGCTCTCGCAAATACACGGTCGAAGAGGCGTGCGCGCTCGTGAAGAGCGCGAAGTTCGCCAAGTTCGACGAGACGGTGGACCTCGCCGTCCGCTTGGGAGTCAATCCCAAGCACGCTGACCAGATGGTCCGCGGAGCGCTGGTCCTCCCGCACGGCACCGGTCAGACGGTGCGTGTGCTCGTGTTCGCCAAGGGCGACAAGGAGCGTGAGGCCCGCGAGGCCGGCGCTGACTTCGCCGGAAGCGACGACATGGTTGCGAAGGTGAACGAAGGATTCATGGATTTCGATCGCGTCATCGCGACGCCCGACATGATGGGCGCCGTCGGTAACGAACAGCTCCACGGCGGTGATACCGAATCCATTGGTGTCGATGAAGTCAGGCTCGTCTGCTGCTGCGATCCCGTTGATCAAGATCGCTATAGCTTCCACCACGATGACGACGACCGCGACGATGATCCCCGCCGTGTTACCTGACGCCAGCGCCGCAACGGATGCGGCAAGCCCGCTTTCGCCGAACAAGGAGTCCTGGAACTCTTCGATCGCCTCAGCGATGTCTTTGATCGCCTTTTGGATGTCATCCCATTCTTCGTTGTCTGATTCGAACATGATGAAGCCGCCGGCCACGCCCAACTTGACGGCTCCGAAGGAACCTGACCCGGGGAAGATCTTTGGTGAGGGCTGAATGGAGTCCCATTTTGAATTGTCAGCTACGTCGGTCTCCTCCAAAGTGGCCCAACTCCCCTTCTTTTGGTCCGTGCTCACCAATGTCCTCAGCTTGATCTCGTCATTGCCTCCACCCGGGCAATCATCCACGCACAAGCCTTCCACGATCTCGATCTTGTATTGATGGGGTAGTACCTCCAGCGACGTCGGAGCCGAGGCGTAGCCTGCAGGTGCGCCATCGCAATCGAAGCCACTCGCGCCCATCAGGGTGACTTCGTAGGCACCTGGAAGCATCCAGGAAGGAATCGTGAAACGCCCGACGTTCTGCCCGTTCGTCTTCTGCCACTTCCCTTCCACGGACGTGTTGTTCGGATCGTCGGGCTCTGAGTTGCGGCGCCGGAAATATGCCCACGATCCGACGTCTCCGTCGGGAATGACGCCCGAGACCTCGACCGCTCCTCCCGGGTAGAACTTTGCAGGATAGACGCTCACCGCTCCCACGGTCGATTTGCAGTCTCCATAGAGGTCGATCTGAGGGGCCTTTTCGCTCTTCTGCGCCGAGATGCTCTTGAGCCTCGCCTGGACGGTGTTCGACTCGACGATGTTCGGGAAGATGAGCTTCTTACCATGCGCGTTGGCGGTGAAGCGGCGGCGAACGGCGATGTCGAAGATTTCCGGTCCGGGCGGCGAATCGGGAACCTCGAACGTGACTTCATTCAGCATCACCTTCTTTGGCTTGATGGCCGCCAGGAACGCGGGAGACGGAACGTCGCCATAGATGGCTTCGCGAGAGACCCAGACCTCGACGTCTGCCGCCGCGAAGCCGAAGCCAGTCCCCTTGAGAGTGGCCAACTTGCCGCTCAATAGGGTGGGGTGTTTGGAGCCTTCGACGCTCGCGGGCTTCCCGGAGGCATCGAGGATCGTGGAGATCGACGGGTCTTCCGTCGGCTTGATCGCGTCGTAGTCGATCGTCGGCTTCGTCGGCAGAGCGGCCGATTTCTTCATTCCCGCCGTCGGGTTGCCCGTCTTCTTGAGGCCTGCCGCCGGGTTGCTCGACGTCATTCCCGCTGTCGGATCATCTTTCGTTATCCCCGCCATTGGGTTGGCTGCCGCTGACGTCCCGGCGGCCTTTTGCCTCTTTGCACCGAACAGATCTTCGGCACCCTTCGGCACGAAGACGATGCCTCCGTTTTGCTTACCGATCGTCTGGATGGCGTCTCTCTGCATCGCTTTCCGAAATTGCGAAACTGAGATCTCGGCGGCCGGCGCGAGGCCGTGAAACTCCGGCGCGACAGCCGCATCCCGCAGCTTTACCGGGACCTTCTTCCAGCGTTCGGCCAGGCGCTGAAGGTCGGCTTGTGAGAGCTTCGCTTTGGCGACGAGCTTCTTGGTCGCCTTGTCGATCGGCGAATCCTTCAACGAGCCGTCGGCGGCGCGTGTGAGAGAGTGCATCAACACCCCGAGCATCGCGCTTCCGGGATGCCGGTCCGCCATGCCCTTCACGATGCGGTCGACGGCACTGGCTCTCGTTAGAGCAGGGAAGTCAGGCTTCGTCTTGGCGATGCCCAAGGCACCGCCTCCTTTCGAGATGCCACTCGAGCCGCTGGGAGACGCGTCACCCGCATCCTTGACGACGCCCTTCGCGCCACCATCCTCGTCCGCGCGCCTCACGTTCGGTCTCGATGGCGCTTGTGCGAGCACCGAGGGGGGCAGCGCCATCAACACGACGAGAAGCTCACAAAGCATCATTCGTGCAACGAAGCCCATGCCTTCTCCTGTCCTCTAGCCCTAGTTTGGGGTTCCGCTCGTAACGACGAAGTGGAACTCGGTTCTCCGATTGAGTTCTCGCCCGTCTGGCGCGTCGTTGGTCGCGACTGGTTGAGTCTCATCGAAGCCCGTGGCTTCGAGGCGGGATGCGTCGACTCCCTTGTCGACGAGATAACGCTGCACGGCGTCCGCGCGGCGCTGAGAAAGAGTCGCGTTGTACCGCTCGGCGCCAGCGGAATCGGTGTGACCTTCGATGCGGATACGGATCTTCGGCCGCTCCGTCATGACGGTCACGACCTGATCGAGGAGGGGGTTGGAGATCGACTTGGAGAAGTAGCCCTGTGGATCGACCGCGACCGACACTTGTTGGGCGTCGAAGGCAACCGCCACCCTCGTCGGGAGCAGCGCCGCCAATGCGGCGAGCACCGCTGCATCCCGCATCCCGGTTCCGAATCGCCCCATCATTCCCTCGTCCGCCACAGCGCCCCACCCATCCGTGAGACGTGAGCTCCGACCGAACGATGTTCGTGTCCGGGCGAATCGTCGAACTAATCGTGTGATCGACTCGAACCACTCTCGCTCGCGAGCTGTCAAGGGATGACCTTGGGCGACGAGAACAACCCGTCGTAGACGAGTACTATCGCCGGACGAAAATCGTCATCGCCTGGGGCGTCGACAATCTGATGTGGTCGACGGACTATCCGCACCACGGCTGCGGCTGGCCGGAGACGCCGCGCAGCGAACGCCGTCAAGCTCTACGGGCTCGGCTGAGCGCCGCCACCTCCGCCGGGACTGCCGTCGCACGAGCACGGCCCGCAGGTCGCGCCCGGCTCGCACGCCGGACACTCACAACCGCACGTCTCCGCGCCGACGCCGCATCCCGGATCGACGCCACCGCCGCAGGTGCATTCGCACGGCGGACAGGTCGATCCCGGAGCGCACGAGGCGCACGCACAGATGCAGGAGTCATCTCCGCCGCCGCCACCACCGCCGTCCGGCGGACATTCACACTCGCACGGCGGGCAATCGCCTTCGGCCGGGCAATAGAGCGGACACGCGCACGCGCAGCCGTCGTTCCGCGCGTGGCAGAACCCTCCGGAACACGATTCGCCGGGCGCGAGACAGAGCTCGGTGGCCGCCCACGCACAGGACGAATCAGCCTCGCAGCTTGCCGCGTCGGGATGTGCGCGACACGGATCGGCCTGCTGGCAGACGCCGCCGGGACAATCGGTGTCCTCGGGACACGGAGCGCCGAGCGCGAACCAGAGGCAGCCGTTCGCGGCGTCGGCGGTACAGCTCGACTCGTCGGTGAGCCCGCTGCACGGGTCCGCGGCGTCGTAGGCGACGAGCGTCGACTCGGACGAGCCGGACGAACCGCCGCCACCACTGCACCCGACGAGGAAAATCGCGAACACGAGACCGATCGTGACGGCGCGCATGAGAATCGTTCTCCCTCTCCCCTTGTAGCACGTGGTAGATGCCGCCCGCCGAATGGAAAAACTGACTACCGGCTGGCGTAGTGCGCGCGCCATCGCGCTCGCCGCCGTAGCCGCGCTCGCCGCCTGCGGCGGCTCGGGCTCTTCCGATTCGACCTCAGCCGTCCACGCCGCGACCCGCTACTCGCTCGCGAACGGCTGCTGGTCGATCCGCTCCGACGCGGGCGGCGCCGCCGGTCCGTTCTTTCTGAAGCCGACCGGGCTCGGCACGTATCTCTTCCACGACGCCACGGGGGAGCTCGCGCCCGCGGGCGGCACGAACGTCGGCCACGAGCCCGCACCGAGCGACGGCGCGGTCTGGACCGTCGAAGAAGCGGAGGGCGTCGGCCGCTTCACGGTTTTCTCGGTGAGCCGCGATCGCCATCTCGACGTCGACGCGAGCGGCGAGCCGCGCCTCGCGGATTCGTCGACCGCGCTCACCTTCGAGCTCACCGAGGGCTGCGCGACGTTCCCCGAAGCCGAGGTGAACGCAGTCGGCGTGCCGTACCGAGGCGACGCCGGGGAGCCGGTGCTCGGCTTCGCCGAATCGCATCTTCACATTACCGCGACCGACTTCCTCGGCGGCACGCACGCGGGTCGCCCGTTTCATCCGCTCGGCGTCACGCATGCGCTCTCCGACTGCTCCTACCGCCACGGCGAGAGCGGGCGGCAGGACTTCGTCGGGAACATCTACGTCTACTCCGATCCGACGCGCGCGCATGCGACCGACGGTTGGCCGACGTTCTCGGAGTGGCCGAACCGTAGGAGCCTCACGCACGAGCAGACGTACTACCGCTGGCTCGAGCGCGCCTGGCGGGCGGGGCTCCGCGTGCTCGTCAACTTCCTCGTCGAGAACGAAGCGCTCTGCCGCTTGCAGACGACCTCTCGCGCGGTGCCGCTGGCGAACTGCAACGAGATGGATTCCGCGCGCCTGCAGGCGAGACAGATCCGCGACCTCCAGGATTACATCGACGCTCAGGCGGGCGGCCCCGGCGAGGGCTGGTTCCGGATCGTCACCTCGCCGGCGGAGGCGCGCGCCGTCATTGCCGAAGGCAAGCTCGCGGTCATCCTCGGCATCGAAGCGTCCCACCTCTTCGATTGCGGCGTGAAGCTCGGCATCCCGCAGTGCGACGAGGGGACGATCGACCGCGAGCTCGACGAGTTCTACGACCTCGGCGTACGCGCCGTCTTCCCGGTCCACGAGTTCGACAACGCGTACGGCGGCGCCGGGATCTTCAACGACTTCTTCCTGAACGTCGGAAACTTCATCGACACCGGCCGATTCTGGGAGACGTACCGCTGCCCTGACGTGCCCTACTACTACGGCGCGGGCAGCAGGCTCGTCGGCGTTCCGCTGCCGGCGGGGAGCGATCCGCTCTCGCAGACGATTCTCGACCTGACCGGCGGGGCGGTGCCGATCTACGATCCGAGCTACGACCACTGCAACACGCGCCGGCTGACCGATCTTGGGCGCCATCTCATCCGGCGGCTGATCGAGAAGAAGGTGATGATCGAGATCGATCACACCGAGCTCGCGATGAAGGACGAGATCCTCGACCTCCTCGAAGCGGAGGATCCGCCCTATCCCGTGATGTCGAGCCACGGCGGGCACGGCGGGATCAGCGAAGAGCAGGCGCGGCGGATCTTCGCGCTCGGCGGCCTCATCTTCGACTACAAGGGGAACGGCCGCGGCTATGTCGAGAGCCTCCAGCAAGGCGCGCGCCGCGAAAGATGATCGACTTCTTCTTCGGCTACGGCTTCGGCGCGGACACGAACGGCATGGGCAGCCAGGCCGTGGCGCGCCCGGCCGACGCGACGCCGGTCATGTATCCGTTCACGCTCTTTCGCGGCGACGGCTGGGGCGCGGAGTTCGCCGGCGTCGAGCCGATCACGTTCGACCGCCACCGCGCGGGCGAGCGTGTCTTCGACGTGAACACGGAAGGCATGGCGCAGTACGGCCTCGTCGCGGACTTCGTCGAGGAAGTGCGGCTCGAAGGCGGCGAGGAGGCGATCCGCGACCTCTATCGCTCGGCGGAAGCGTATCTGCAGATGTGGGAGCGCGCGGAGAACCGCTAGACGCCCGCGAGATCGGCGACGACGCGCGCGTTCGGCAGACGGCGAAACACCTCCGGCGCGATTTTCACCTTCGTCGCGCGGTCGCCGCCGCCGAGGATCACCCAGTCGAGCGCCATCAGGCGCTCGTCCACGTAGATCGGCAGGTCCGGCGGGAGCGCGAGCACCGTGACGCCGCCGATCGCCATGCCGGTCAACGCCATCGTCTCCTCGGGCTTCGCGAACGAGAGCCGCGAGACGCCCATCAGCGCGCGCACGGCGTGGTTGACGTCGAGGCGTGTGTCGGCGCGCACGACGCACGCGGCGTATTGCTTCGGCTCTTTCTTCGAGCCGACGATGATCGTGTTCGCGGAGCGCTCGATCGGGTAGCCGTAAACCTCGCAGAAGCGCGCGGTATCCGCGTTCGCGGGATCGATGTCGATGCGCTCGTACGGCATGCCGAGGGCATCGAGCTCGCGGAACACACGGTCGGCGATCGCGTCCGTCACTTACGGCTTTGGCACGGACATCTGCTGACGCGAGCCATTCAGGGCTTGGGGCTCGTCGCCGCCGCGTGCGGCAAGGTGACGAGATCAATTGCCGCGATTCGAACGTATGCCGGGATCTCCTTGGCCGTCGAGCCGGCCGACGAGGTCGCCGTGAGAACGACCTGTGCGATTTCGGCGCTGACCGTCACGACGCGAGCGGTGACCTCTTCCGCCGCACCGGCGAGGCGAAGCTTCACGACCTTCTCACGATTCTGCTCGAGGACTGTTTTCATCGTTTCGGCCACGGGCGGTCGCTGAGCTTGCGCGGCAGTTACCCAATACGACGCGGCAGCGAATAGAAGTCCCACGAAAAAGCTCGCGACGACTCGACGTTTCGTGATCATCTCCTCCTCCTTGGACCTGTAGCTTTCACTTTTCGGGCTCCTTCCGCAGCACGCGGAGTCCGATGACGTAGTGGCACTCATAGTTGTCGCCTGTATGGTAGTTGTCGAATTCGAATCCCGGCTTCAACCACGGCTTGTTGCTTTTTGTGTTCGCGAAAAGCGTGGTGACGTCCGCGGTGAACGCCCCCGAACCGATGAAATCTGGCGTATCTGCTGCGGCGATCCCGTCGATCACGACGAGCACGCCGGCCGCGACGAGCATGACGGCGCCCGCCGCGTAATTCTGATTCGCGATCGCGGCAACGCCACCGACGGCGAGGGCCAAAGCCTCCGCTTGGTACTCGGTCACCGCCTCGATGACGTCTTTGACGAAGGCTTCGACGTCCTCCCATTCTTCATCGTCTTCTTCGAGGAGGAGGAGGCCGATCGTGACGGCCTTGTCGATACGTTCGTATTTGAGTTCATCGGTACGCGGAACGAGCGGACGAACCCAGTTGGTGTCCTTGTCTTTCGAATCGTCGTCGTCGAAGCCGCCTTCGTCGAAGTGGAAGTCCTTCGCCGGTTTGTCATCGACTGCGGTGGCCCACAGGAAATGCAGCTCGTCGGACCCGCCGCCCGAGCATTCCCGTTTGACCTCGTAGCTGCCGGTCGTGATCCGGTATTCGTTGGCGCGCACCTTGAGCGTCACGGACTCGTCCGACCAGCCGAACTCGCCTTCGAACGCGAGCCGGTAGTTGCCCGCGACGATACGCGGCGGAACCTGAACCTTCGCATACCGCTCGCCACCCACCGTCTTGATCTCGCCTGCGAGTGAGATCCGATACTGCAGCGTCGGCTCTTCCTTATTGATGAGCACGACCCGATCGACGCTGGTGAAGTTGCCGTAGACCGTGATCGGATGGCCGACGTGCACGGTCGCCGGCTCGACGCTCTTCGGCGAGCCGACAGACATGTCGAACGTCGGTTGCTTCGCGACTTCAGCCTTGTATTCGACACTGTCGCGCAGTTCGACTCGCACGGGCGCTGAAATCGTCGACTTGGGTATCGCGATGCTTGCCGGTGCAGCGGCGACGCCGATGACGACGTGGCCGGGCTTCTTGCCCTCTTTCTTGTCCGTCCCCTGCGGGAACGAATAGACCGCCGGCGGAAGCTGCTTTCGCACCGCGAAGCGTCCTCGGAAGGGAACGCCTTTCGAATGCTTCTGGATCTTCATCTTTGGAAAGTCTTTGGGGAGCTTGACGGTCAACTCAGTCATCGAGACCGATTCCGGTGCGAGCGTCCCGACCTCGCTCCAAAACGCGCCTCCCTGGTCGATCATCGCTTGATCCTCGTAGAGCACGATGTCGATCGCGTCTTTAGCGATTCCGAAGCCATTCCCCTTGAGCGTCACCGTCTTGCCGACCTCGAGGATCGCGGTGCCCGCGTCGGGACCGATCTTCTTCCCCTGATGATCCGTGATCGATTCGAGCACCGGCTCGGCCTCACGCGCCGCTTTCATCGCCATCGCGGCGACCTGCGCGCCGCTTGACTTCTCGAGATCGGCACCATCGAGGGAGGAGCCGAACAATGCCACTGCTTGAACGACCGTCATCTCGGTCGGCTCCTTCCCCCTCGAGCGCCGAATGACGTCATCCTGAATTCCGCGACGAAGCTCTTTCACGCGCACGGGCTCATCCGGGGTCAGGTTTGCGAATCGATCGGTGCCGAGATTCCGCCGCGTCTCGACGGGCATCCCGCGCCAGCGGTCGGAGATCTTGCGTACCTGCTCCGACGAAAGCTTTGCCTTTTGAGCGAACTTTCGCGCCGCGTCGTCGAGCGGCGAGCTCGTTGGTTTCCCCTCGGCTTGGCGAACGAGCGAATGCATGAGCGCGCCGAAGAGTGGATTGCCTCCGGACCAACTCTTCGCGAGGGCTGCCGTCGCCCGTTGCCGACCGACATCCGTCCGACGTGGACGAGCAATTCCTTCCCCACGCCGTCTCGCTGGTTGCTGCCCGTCATCGCGAACCGCGGGCCTCCCGGCCTCCGCCCAAAGCGCCGGCGGCGCTACGAGATCGGCAACGAGCATTGACGTGATGACCACGTATACCGTCGATAAGTGCATCGTTCGAAGTCTCATGTGCCCCCCCTTTGCGTTCGTCATCCTCTGCCGGTCCCTGTCCACCACAACCACACGATGCCGGTCGCAGCCGCGATGAATACGATCGGACCGATGAACGGGATCCACAACTCATGGATGCCGCTCCCGGGCGTCAACGTGCTCGACTCCGGGCGTTGTGGGTCATAGTGCACCCACAGCGGCCGTTCGCGATGGTGAAGTAGCTCTCGAGCATCACCCGGAAGAGGAGCCGGCTCGAAGGCCCCCAGGTGATGTCCGGGATATCGGGTTCCTTCCGCCTCATATTCGTAATCGATGGCGCCCCAAAGCTCTCGCGTGACCCAGCCGATCACGCGTGGCCAGCTCTTCTGACGAAGCAGCCGAAATGCCTCTCGCAGGGTGAGGGAAAGCCAAATGAAGCTCGCAACCGTGACCGTTCCCGAGAAGCCGAGTACCAAGAGCGCTCCGTTCCGCTCTTCCTCCATCGTCCGCTCACCGACCGGAGCCGTTTGCCGCATGGGCGTCGAGCTCGTCCCGAGCGTACTCGACCGGGACGACGACTCGACCCGCGTGATCGATGACTCCCCACTTCCCGCCGCGAATCTCAGAATGCTCGCCGTGTTTCTCGCTCACGCAACCGGTGCACACGACGGCGACGCCGTTTTCGAATGGGTATGCGAAATCCCAGTTCGCCAAAACGACTTCGTTCAATGACTCGTCGACGAAGCCGACCTTCCCGCCTCGCGTGGTTCGCGCGACACCTTCCACGAACCGATCGGGCCCGTTGTCCAACGGCAATACGGGGGCCGTCTTTCCGCCCCGATCGACGTACAAGAAGTCGCTACCGATCGCAGCAGTGGCGAGTCCATTGGATTCGAATCGCATTTGCAGCAGGGCCACCTGGGACACGACTAGGCGATCCTTTTCCCGGCGCGCGCACCCCGGCACTTCACGCGGATCGTCCCCCGGCGGAAAGAAAGTACAGGTCAAAGACCAGTCGCGCCTCAAGTCGCGCTCCGCACACGCGGTCATTCCGAGCGCTACGGCTCCCAGAACTGCGACCAATTGCCACTTGCGCATAGTTGGAGGGCTCGGTCTTTACGGCTTATGTCCCCCCGGCAATCACTTCTCGCACCGTGCAGCCGCGAAACATGACGAGCGGCATGGAATCATCGGTCTTCGCGCCGCCGGCGTCTTTCCTCCTGAAAGCCAAGGTCGCGGTATGCCAGCCTCCGTTCGACGGAGGGACGAACAGTAGATAGTGAGATCCGTCAGTCGGCTCCAATTGAGACTTTTCGCCTTCACTCCCGACAGTATATTCCGCCAGTGCCTGAACACCCGGAGAATCGATTTGCACAGTGCACTCGGCCAAATAACTATGCTGCGGCTGGGCGCTGACTGAGACGACGACCCACGGCCGGTCATCGAGGAGCCCTGCCGCCCAGTTCCATTGGGCATCAAAGCTCCCGAGACCCCCCCATTGGAGCATCCCCTTACCGGCGACGATCGGCGTCTTTGGTCCGAATTCGACGTACACCGAACCAGTCTTGAGCTGCTTCAGGCCGGACGAAGTACCAGACACACCTGGCGGTTTCGTCGTCACCTTGCTCGATGTCTCAGCAGCAACCTTGTCGAGAGCGCCGGCAAGCGCGCCAGGCGATACTTTGGGCGGAACAGCTTCGAGAACATTCGCTTTTTCGGCAACGCGTCGTCGAAGGATCGATTCTCGGTCGCGAGTCCCAAGATCGCGGGCACCTCTCGATTGCGCGCGAACGAAGTCTTGCATCCGGGGCGGCTTCGCCGATCCGGTGATCGGCAGAATCGCCACCGGTTGCGCCTTCACTGCGCTCAAGGGAGCTGCGGGTGCATCGGCGGCGTTCACGGACGAAGCGGCGATCAGAGAAAGCAACAAGGCGATTGAAGGGCGCTGACCGTTTGCGTGCGGCATCGCTCAACTCCTCTCGTCCGCTGAGATCGAGGGCGAGAGGAACGTCCTTCCGACCCCGATTTTGTGACTTTGGCCGATCTCAATCACCGCACCAATCTTGGCGTCAAGAGGGAGAATTTTCTCCGTCCATCCGGGCCGAACGGTTTGGCAGATCGAAATCGATCGCTTAGACGAAAGTGGTGAAATCCGTGGAAGCGCGCTCCGGATTGGACGCCTGGCGGCGCGCCGAGCTGCCGCTCGCGCCGAACCCGAAGGGGCTCGCGTGGATCGGCACCGTCGGCCCCGGCGTCATCGTGCTCGGCGCCTCGATCGGCAGCGGCGAGTTCCTCCTCGGCCCGGCCGCGTTCGTGAAGTACGGTCTCACGCTCCTCTGGATCGTCGGCGTGGCCGCGGTGTTGCAGACGCTCTTCAACCTCGAGCTCATGCGCTACACGATGGCGACCGGCGAGCCCGCGTTCACGGGCTTCATGCGCACGCGCCCGCACGCGACCTTCTGGGCCTGGGTCTACGCGATCCTCTACTTCCTCCAGGTCGGCTGGCCGGCGTGGGCCGGCGCGGCGGGCGGCGCGATCTTCTTTCTCGCCACGGGCAAGCTCGCCGGCGGCGACGATCAGGACACAGTCTATGCGATCGGCGTCGGGATGTTCCTCGTCTGCGCCGGCATCCTCACCATCGGTCGGCGCATCGAGCGCACGCTCGAGATCCTCAACTGGGTGCTCGTGGTGGCGATCCTCGGCACGCTCGGGATTCTCTGCCTCGCGTTCGTGCCGCTCCCCATTTGGGGCGCCGCGCTCGCGGGGCTCATCGGGCTCGATCCCGCGAGCGGCGAATTCACGTTCCTCCCCGCCGGCGCGGACTTCTTCCTGATCGGCGCGTTCGCCGCGTATTCCGGCGCGGGCGGCGTTGCGAACCTCACGCTCTCCAACTGGGCGCGCGACAAGGGCTACGGCATGGCGGCGCACGCCGGCTACATCCCGACGGCCGTTGCCGGCGAGAAGGTCCACCTCGCGCACACCGGCTTCACGTTCACCCCGGACGACGAGGCGATGAGGCGCTGGCGCGGCTGGTGGCGGATCGTCGTCGCGGATCAGTGGGGGGTCTTCTTCGGCGGCGTGCTCCTCGGGATGATCCTGCCCGGCATGCTCTACGTGACGTTCCTCGAGAGCGGCCAGGACATTCGCGGGCTCGGCATCGCCGCCGCGCTCGCAGATGCGATGTCCGCGCGCGCGCCCGCGCTCGGCGTCTTGATCGCGCTCATGGGCGTGTGGATCCTCACCAAGACGCAGCTCGACCTCGTCGAGGGCATGGTCCGCGCGATCACCGACATCCTGTGGACGGGCAGCGATCGCCTGCGCGCGTGGCGCGGCGGCGACGTGCGCTTCGTGTACTACACGGTGCTCGCCGTGGTCGTCCTCTGGGGCATCATCGCGCTCCGGCTCACGCAGCCGATCGTGCTACTGCAAATCTCCGCGAACATGGCCGGCGTCGTGTTCGTGATCTCGACGATCCACCTCCTCTACGTGAACAACGTGCTGCTTCCGGAGGCGGTGCGTCCTCCGCTCTGGCGAAGCGCGGCGCTGGCGGCGATGGCGATCTTCTACGCGACATTCGTGGGGTTGTGGCTGGGTAGCGTGCTCGGCTCGTTCGCGTGAGCGCTTCACTCGCCCTCTTCCTCGCGCTTCTCCCCGGCGTCCACGCCTGGCTCCTCGGCCGTCGTTTGGTCGGCTTCGCCGACGACCCGGCGCTGCCGGAGCGCCTGCAGACGGCGCAGCGCTGGATGACGATCGTGTTTGCGACGATCACGGCGCTGATCCTCGTGCTCGGCTATGCGCATTCCGCCTGGGCGGTGCCGCTCACGATCTTATCGTCGATGGCGGGCGGCTTCCCCGCGCGGCGCGTCCTCTACGGCGAGACGGGCAGCTTCGCGCAGCTCCTCGCCCGAACGCTTCGGCTCTGGAGCGCGATCGCCGGCTTCTGGATCGTGCTCGCGTTCGCTCCGCTTCTCGTGCGCGCTGCGATCGGGGCCGAGCCCGTCGCCGCGATCCTCCTCGGCGCGCTCCTCACCCTCTGGGCGCTAGCGGAGGACCGCGTCGCGCTCGCGATCCTCCGCGTCGCGCCGCTCGATCGCGACGACCTCGCGCAGAGCTTCGCGCCGGTGCTCGAGCGCGCGACGATCGCGACGCCGGAGCTCTACCGGTTGCCGGCGCGCGGCGGACGATGGGCGAACGCCCTCGCGATCTCCTCTCGCACGCGGCCGGCCGTCGTCTTCACCGAGGGCCTTCTCGATCTCCTCGATGCCCGCGAGACGACGGCGATCCTCGGCCACGAGGTCGCTCACCTCGAGCACTGGACACCGCGCCACCTCCTCCGCCGCGTGGCGATCCAGATCGCGCTCGTCCTCGCCGCCGTTCTGATCGTGCCGCCGCTCGGCCGAGCAGCCGGCGAATGGAGCTGGATCGTCTTCGCCGCCTGGCCCGTCTCCCTGCTGATCGGTCTCCTCGTCCGCGCCTCGCGGCATCAGGCACATGAGGCGGAGAGCGATCGGCGCGCGGTCGCGCTCTGTGGCGACCCCGAGGCCCTCATCTCGGCGCTCGCGAAGCTCCACGCGGCCGCGCGGCTGCCGAGTCGCTGGCAGCGCGAAGCCGAGAGCGCGGCGTCGCATCCGAGCCTCGCGCGGCGGATCCGCACGATTCGCGAAGCCGGCGGCGCCGCCGAGCCGGAAGCACCGGAGACGCTCGTCGTCCGCTCGACCGAGCCGGGACGCTTCATCGTGCTCGAGCGCGAGCGCATTCACTGGCTGGACGGCGTGCCCGCGGGAACTCCGGAGGAGCCGCATGCGCTCCGCGAGGCCGCCGGCAGCGCGCGAGCGGTCGCCTATCGCGAGCTCGCCGACCTCCACGTCCGCGCCGGGCTCGCCTCGCACGCGATGCTCACCGCGATGGACCGCGCCGGGAAGAAGTGGTCGGTGCCGGTCCGCCGCGAAGACGTGGTTCCGCTGCAGGCGACGCTCGATCGCGTCGACCCGCGCCTCGCGGCGCGCGCGACGAGCGTCTGGCTTCATCCGATTCCGGGCGCGCTCGTCGGGCTCCTGGTGCTGCTCGGCGGGCTGATCGCAGCTCCGCTTCCGGCGAGCGCGCTCGCCGCGCTCCTCGTGATCATCCGCACGACGACGCCGACGCTCGCGGCATGCGGCGTGTCGGCGCTCGCGACGGCTCTGCTTCTCGCGCGGGACGGCGCTCTCACGCTCGCGACCGAGCCGCTCGGCCTTGCGCTCCTCGCGGGCGGCGGCGCGGCCGCGCTCCTCCTCGCGCTCGCGCGTGCGCGAAAGGAAGAAGCGATCGAACGGCGGAGCGGCATCGAGCTCGCGGTCGCCGTTCTCGCTCTCGGCACGGCGATCATGTGGCTCCTCGGGGTCGCGGCCGTCGGCACGGACGTTCGCGTCGGATCGCTGAACCGGTTCGCGCGGATGCTGCCGGGTACGATCACGCTGACGCTCGGCCTCGCCGCCGCGCTCGCATGCTGGCCGCGCCGCGCGGCACAGGCCGCCGCCCTGGTCGTCGCGCTTCTCGCGCTCCTGCCCGCGATCGCCGCCTCGCGGTGGTTCGCCGCGCACGTCGTCGCCGATCCGATGTTTTCGACCGCACCGCCGCTCGAGGTGACTCACCGATTTCTCGAGCCAAGCTCGGTCGTCGCGCTCGATTTCGTCGGCGCCGACTTGCGGATCGCGCCTTCGGGCGAAGCGTGGGCGATCCGCGAGCCTCCGGCTCGAGCGAGCGAAGACGACTACATTCCGGGGCCGTTCCGCTTCGGGCCGGGAGGCGAGCGAAGGCTCGAAGCGCTCGATCTCGAGCTCCTCGACGACCAGCATGCGCTCGTGCTTCGCGAAGCGAGCGGCGGGCTCGTGCTCGAGACGATCGCCGTCGCGGATCCGAAGACGGCGAGCTGGAGCGTCGCGCTCGCCGACCTCGCGACCGGGTCGCTCATCGTCGACCCGCCCTCGCGACGCTGGCGCGTGGACGGGAACACGCGCGACGTCACCACCAAGATCGTCGCGCTCGGCACGATCGGCGACGATCGGATCGAAATCGTTCGCCGGTCGCTGGGAGCGCCCGAGGAGCTCGAGGGTTACGACTTCGCCGCGCCGACCCGAGGCGGCGCGATCGTCGTGCGGATGTCCTACGACATGACCGCGCCGCCTTCGCTGATGCCGTTCCTCGGCGCCGTCGGGCTGCAGCACCGCTCGCGCCTTCTCCTCTCGCGCGGCTCGGACGAGCAGCTCCTCGCGGAATCCTCGTTCGAGCTCACCTGTCACCCGCTCTTCGTGGCCCTGGATGACCGGCCGCTTCCCTGCCTCGCGAACGACGGGATCGAGACGCACGTCTGGGAAGTCGAGCCGGCGAGCGGAGACCGCCGCTCCGTTGGCTCCCTCCCCGGCCGCTACTTCGCGTTCCCCGGCCCGCGCGACGGGACGATCGGGGCATGGGGTGACGGGCGCCAGCTCGTGGTATTCGACCTGCCGAACCGTCGAGTCGATTCGATCGATTTTTCCATGCCGGACCGCGCGCTCGGGGTCGCCTTCGCGGGCGAGCGGCTCGGCGTGATCCATCATGGCGAAAGAGGAGCGAGCCTCGCGATCTACGAGATGCGCTAGCGGCGCGATCGCCGCGGCGCTCGTGTTGCTGGCTCGAGTCGCGGCGGCTCAGCTCGCCGATCCGGTTTGCCTCGAGACGCCCCGCCTGCCGCACGACAACCCGCTCTACGCCGCCCAGCGCGAGCTTCTCGGCTTTCACGACGAGGAGCTCGTTCTCTGCTCGCCCGGGCACGAGCACCCGGTCCGGATCACGGCGCGCCTCTGGGTGCCGCGCGATTGCCCGGGCGTCGGCGGCTGCCCCGGCGTGCTGATGGCGCACGGCTTCGCCTTCACCAAGGAGACGACGATCGCGGACATGCAGAACGCCGCGCGCCGCGGCATGTACGTGCTCTCGTACGACGTGCGCGGCCACGGGCTCTCGGGCGATCAGGTCGGCTTGATGGGGCGCGAGGACGCCGCCGACCAGCGTCATTTGCTCGAGTGGTTCCACGAGCACGTGCGCCCGACGAAGGTCGGCGTGTACGGCATCTCGCAGGGCGGCGCGCTCGCGTTCATGGCGGCGATCTTCAACTGCGGTCGCGATCGGGCCGCGGAGTTCGATTCGGCGATCCCGTGCGACGAGGGCGGACGGCTCGTCGACGCGATCGCACCGGTGCAGGCGCCGACGACGTTCTTCGAAGGCGACGGCACGTGCAGCACCTTCGCGCTCGAAGCGATCGTCCAGTCGCGCGGGAACCTCGCGCTCGCGCGGGGCGCGCTCGAGTGTATCGCCGAGCATACGCCGCTCGAAGAGCTCGGCGGCGAGGTGACGGCCGCGCTGCCGACGTTCGACGGCTCGATCCGCGACACGCTCTCGCGCGTCGACCGCATCGACGTGCCCGCCTACATCCTCACGAGCTTCCTCGACCGCCTGGTGCCGCCGCAGAACTCGACTGCGATGTACGAGCGACTCCGCGAGCGGGCGCTCGCCGGCGACTACGACGCCGATCTCCGCCTGGCCATCTCGAACGACGGCCACGGCGCGATCGGCGCGAACTTCGCCGTGCTGGACGACGTGTTCGCCTGGTTCGCGCTCCAGCTCGGCGACTCGCCCGTGCCGCTCCGCGAGGCACCGGTGGCGATCGCGCAGGAATGGGCCGGCAATACGTTCCGCCTGGAGTCCGAATGGCCGATCCCCGAAGGTCGTGAGACGCGGACGCTCCATCTCTCGCGCCCGTCCGGCGCGTCGCCCGGTGCGCTCGTTCTCGAGCCGGACGAGATCGAGGGCAGCGCCGACGAGCTGAAGAGCCTCCCCGTCGTCTCGAGCGCACCGGAAGCGCCGTTCCTCGGCTTCGTGAGTCAGCTGACGGCCGGCTTCGCCCGCCAGGAGCTGCCGCTCACCCGCCTCGCCTATCAGACCGAGCCGGCGACCGCGCTCGTCGAGATCACCGATCTTCCGGTCGTGACGCTCTGGGTCTCCTCTGCGAACGGGAGCGGCGATGGCCTCGGGCAGCTCCACGTCGCGCTCTCCGAGGTCGCGGGCGACACGGTCACCGAATTCGCGCGGAGCCGCATCGGCCTCGCCGAGCTCTCGGGCGAGCCGCGCGAGATCGTGCTGCCGCTCTCGGTGTCGAGCCATCGCATCGATCCCGGCTCGCGGCTCCTCCTCACGATCACGCCGACGGATCCCGGCCAGACGCTCCCCGCGCTCACGCTCGATTCGTTCTTCGTGCACCACGATGCGGCGCATCCGTCGAGCGTCCGCTTCGCTACGATCGATCCGGAGCGCACGCTGCCGCCGAGCGCCGGCGAGCCGCCCAGCGGACCCGCGTTCCCCGCGGATGCGGTCGAGGTGTTCTGCGGCGTGCTCGGGTTGGAGTGCCCCGCGCTCTGATACTCACCCCCCGGGCTTCGCCCGACCCCCTGAGGGGGCGCTCAGGCGCTCCGTTTCGTCTCGACGAGGATCTCGCGATAGCGCGTCGGGCCGACGTTCCGCGCGCCGTGCGTCGCCGAGACGCGGAAGCCGTCGCCATCACCGACGACGAGGTCGCCGCCCTCGCAGCGCACCACGAACACCTGACCCGTCGGCGCGTCGAACTCGAAGAGCGGCTCCTCCTTCGCGTCGTATGTCTCCAGCCGCGAGCCCTCGATCACGTAGAACACGTAGTCGTGGTCGTGCGTGTGCACGCCGGTCTTCTCGCCCGGCTCGAGTGCCAGCTCCCAGATCGCAACTTTGTCGTTCTCGAAGACCTTCGCGGTGCCGACGCCCATGGAGGATCCTCCCGAGGAGACCAGTTGATTCCAGAATGCGATCGGGCTTCAAGGGTTTCGATGAAGCCGATCGCTTTGCTCGTCGCCTTCCTCTCCTTTTCGTCCCTCGCCCATGCCGCGATGCTGAGTCCCGGCGACCGCTTCCCGGATTGGAGCCTGTCCGATCACACCGGCAAGACGGTCTCGTCGAAGGATCTCGCGGGCAAGACCTATCTCCTCTGGTACTACCCGAAGGCGCAGACGCCCGGCTGCACGGTGGAGGGCCAAAAGCTCCGCGACAGCTCCGCCGACTTCGGCAAGAAGAAGGTCGAGATCCTCGGCGTCTCGTTCGACACGCCGGAGGACAACGCGGGCTTCGTGAACGCGGAAAGCTTCCCGTATCGCCTGCTCTCCGACGCGGATCGCAAGCTCGCGGTCTCGGTCGGCGCCGCGGACTCGGCGGACGCCGGCTACGCGAAGCGAGTCTCGTATCTCGTCGGCGGCGACGGCAAGGTGATCAAGGCGTACGCCAAGGTGAACCCGGCGACGCACGCCGAAGAGGTCCTGCAAGACTGCCCGTAGTTTCGTCGTGAGCCCATCCCTCGAGTTCTGGTTCGAGTTCGCGAGCACGTATTCGTACCCGGCCGCGATGCGCGTCGAGCGCGAGGCCCTTGCGGCGGGCATTGCGGTTGCCTGGCGCCCGTTCCTGCTCGGGCCGATCTTCCAGGCGCAGGGCTGGAACGACTCGCCGTTCAATCTCTATCCGCTGAAGGGCGCGTACATGTGGCGCGATCTCGAGCGAACGTGCGACTCGCTCGGGCTCGCGTTCCGCCGGCCGTCGCGGTTTCCGCGAAACGGGCTCCTCGCCGCGCGCGTCGCGACCGCCGGCCGAGACGAGCCGTGGATCGGCGACTTCGTCCGCGCCGTCTACCAGGCAAACTTCGGCGCCGATCGCGAGATCGCCGAGCGCGAGACGATCGCGGGGATCCTCGGCGAGCTCGGCCTCCCGGCGGACGATCTCCTCGCCGCGGGCGAGTCGGCCGAGACGAAGGAGAAGCTTCGCGCGGCCACCGAAGAAGCAACGCGCCGCGGAGTCTTCGGCGCGCCGACGTTCTTCGCCGGCGACGAGCTCTTCTGGGGAAACGACCGGCTCGAGCACGCGATCGCCTGGGCGCGGCGCTGAGCGAGGCCGCCGGCGGGGCTCAGCGCCGCTCGTGGATCGGCGCCGACGCGAGCTGCGCCTCGCTCTCGGGCTCCAGCGGTAAGCCGATCGTGTTCAGCAATCCGGCGAGCATCTCGTAGTGGCCGATCAGCATGGGAAGCTCGATCCGCTGCCGCGTTCCGAATTGCGCGGCGACGAGCTCCCACGTCGCGGCACCGATCACGCGCTCGCGGTGGATCTCGTCGGTCGCACGAAGGAGCGCCGACTGGCGCGGCGTCCAGCCGGCGGCTTCGGGTCCGTCGGCGACGCGCCGAATCTCCTCGGCGGAAAGACCCGCGCGCAGCGCGATCGCGACGTGCTGGCCCCACTCGTAGCGGCAGCGCGTGTTCCACCCGACGCGGAGGATCACGAGCTCGGCGTCGCGCCGATCGAGCGTGCCGAACGGCATCAGCTTCGAGGCGAAGCGAAGCCAGGCCCAGAAGAGGCGTCGATGGCGGAGCAATACGAGAAACACGAGCGGCACCTGCTCGGTGCCGGTCCGCCGCTTGCCCCACTTCCCCGCGACGCGAAGGATCGTGCGCAGCGGGAAGCCGACCTGCGCGAGCTCGAGCGGCGCGACGCGCGGCGCGTCCGCCGGGTGCCAGCCGCCGGGGGGCGCGAGCTGCCGATCGACCGGCGTCACCCCGCGGCGCGCTTCCGCTCGCGCGCGGCGACCGCGTAGAGGCGATCGTTCAGGAGCCGCATCACGATCTCGTACGGCAGCGCGAACTTCCGTTGGAACCAGTAACCGATCCGCACGTCGAACGAAGTGAGCACGAGATAGCGGTTCCGCCGCACCGCGCGGAGGATCATCTCGGCGACCTGCTCCGGCTTCTTCGCGCGCTTGCGGAAGTGCTCGCGGAGCTCGGCGAGCTCGGGATTTGCGGCATCCACGCCGACGATCTCGACGGTCTTCGACGAGACCGGTGTCGACTCCGCCGGGACACACCAAAGTGACGCCGATCCGGTGGCGCGCGAGATCGAAGCGGAGGACCTCGGAGACGCCGCGGAGCCCGAACTTGCTCGCGCTGTACGCCGCGTGCCACGGGAGCCCGAACAAGCCGGCTGCGGAAGAAACATTCACGACGTGCCCGCCGCGCCGCGCGGCGATCATCGCCGGCACGAAGCACTCGAGTGCGTGGATCGGTCCCATCAGGTTCACGTCCACGCACCGCCGCCAGTGGCGGTGCTCGAGCTTGTCGATCGCGCCCCAGACCGAGATCCCGGCAACGTTCATGAGCACGTCGAGGCTGCCGTGGGACTCGTGGACTTCGCGCGCGAAGTCCTGCACCGCCTCGAAATCGGAGATGTCGAGCGCGCGCACGGCGCCGACGCTCCCGCCGGCCGCGCGGATCTCGGCCGCCACTTGCTCGAGCGCCGCCGCGTTCACGTCCGTGAGATGAACGACCGCGCCTGCGCGCGCGGCGGCGAGCGCCGTCGCGCGACCGATGCCGCTCGCGGCGCCGGTCACGAGACACTTCTTGTCGCGGAAATCCGTGATCGGCACGACGATCAGCAGCTCGAGGGAAGAGACGCGCAGAAGTCCTGTCCCGGCGCCACGGGCAGCAAGAGGCGCGATGGCGTCGCGCCGCCGACCGACACGAAGCCGAGGTTCGGCGCGGGGAGCTGATACGCCGGCGCGCCGACGAGGTACACGCGCAAGCGATGTCCTGCGGCGAAGCGATTGCCGATCGGCCAGAGCTCCACGCGGTACTCGCGCGTCTCGAGCGGCGCCGCCGGCGTCTTCGCTGAGTGGTCCGGGTACGGCTGCACCATTTGGCCCTCGTCGTCCATCCGCGAGCGCTCGGCGACGACGTGCGGATAGCTCGTGCGAAGTCGCCCGATGCCGACGGCGTGCGAGCTGCCGTCGGGCCACACGTCGGCGACGATCGCATAGAGATCGCCTTCCGGGAGCAGCGTCGCGACGTGGATCTCGAGGCTCGCCGGTCCGATCACGTCGAGGTCCGCCGCGAAGCGCGGCGTCGACCACGTGAGCGCGAGCGGCTCGACGAGGGCGAGCTGCGTGAGCAGCGGCACCGCCTCGAAGAGCGCGCTCGCACCGCCCGCGGCGACCGTCGACGTGGTGTTCGGGTCCGTCGCCGTCGGCAGCGACGTGAGCGCGACATGCGGTAGGCGCACTTGCGCGGCCGGCGGCGCGGCCGCGAGCGTCCCGTCATTCGTCGAGACGGCGCCGCCGCCACGCTTGCCGTCGAGATAGAGCGCCTGCCAGCGAGTGCCCGGCAGTGGCCAATCGTCACCGCTGACGTGCGTGACGGCCCCGCCGATCTGCGCCTCGTAGCTCCCGTGTCCGAGGAGGAGCTGCACGCGCGGCTCGGCGTCGATGCCGTTCTCCGTGCCGAGCACGAAGCGGTCGAACCAACGGCGGTACTCCGGGAACGGACCGGGCGTGCCCGCGGGAACGCCGTCGTGCGCCCCGAGAACGCGCAAGTGAACGGGCACACCCTCGTCGCGGAGCATCTGGTAGCTCTCGAACGGCCCGCGCGACTCGACGTCGTAGAAGCCGGTGTTCGCGAGCACGGGAAACGTGTTCGGCCCGGGACGCTGCGTCCGCGCGAGCCAGTACTCGTCCTCGGTCGGATGCGCGTTCAGATCGATCGCGAGGCCGAGGATGCCGATTCCGGCCGCGAGCGGCTCGAGCGGCGATTGTCCTTCCTGGAACCGCTGCGGCGACGCGGCGAGGATCGGCAGACCGACGCCGAACCCGACCACGAACCCGGGGGCGATGTTCGGGATGCCGCCGGGATAGAGGAGATCCCGGTAGAGGTCGTTCGTGCCTGCCATCAGCGCGGCGGCCTTCACGCACGCGAGCGGCAGGTGCATCGAGTTGTAGACGGCGATCGCGCTCGCCGAGAAGCCGTAGAGGCCGATCCGGCCGTCGCTCCATGGCTGCGTGCACGCCCACTCGAGGAATTCCGCGACGTCCTGCTGATCGCGCGGGCCGACGGCGCTCCAGACGCCGGTGCTCATGCCCGTGCCGCGCGCGTGGACGAACACGTGGTTGTAGTCGGGACCGAAGTCCGGCACCGACGAGCCCATTCCGTACGGGCTGAACTCCACGATCAGCGGACGGGGCTGGAGGTCGCCCGCGCCGCGGACGTCGGCGTGGAGCTCGGCGCCGTCGCTCGCGCGGAACTTCACGCTCTGCGTGACGGGTGCCGCTTCCGCGGTCGCGGCAGATTCCGGAGCGACCTCGGCGGTGGTGGATGAGGCTCGAGCGACGGGCGTCACCTCGCGCTCGTCGCCGCACCCGGCCAGGACCAGCGCGAGAAGGGTCGTGAGAATCGCGATCATCGGCGAGCGTCTCCGGTAGCGTGCGGCTCCGCCACGACGCAACCACGAAGATTCGCACCCGCTCGTGCCGTGCTTGAACCAGCCGCGCCGTCGGACTACGCGAGCAGCCGTGAGTCAGACCACGGCCACGGGCCTCGCGACCTCGGTCGATCATCTCGTGATCGGCGTCCGCGACCTCGCGGCTGCGACGGAAAGCTACCGGCGCCTCCTCGGGCTCGAGCCATCGTGGCGCGGCACGCACCCGGCGTACGGCACGGCGAACACGCTCTTCCGGATCGACAATCTCTACGTCGAGCTCCTCGCGCCGGTCGCGGACGGACCGCTTGCCGACGATCTCCGCGCGCGCTTCGACGCGCACGGCGAAGGGCTCGCGGCGCTGGTCTTCGGCACAGCCGACGCCGCCGCGACGAGCGCCGCGCTCGCCGCACGCGGTCTCCATCCGACGCCGCCGCAGGACGGCACCGGACGCGAGGCGACGAGCGGCGTCGAGCGCAGGTGGCGCAACGTCTTCCTGCCGGAGAGCGACACGCGCGGCGTACGGATGTTCCTGATCGAGCATCGGAGCGCCGCCGACCTGCTCGTGCGAGCGCAGCCGACGGAGTCGGCCGCGTCCGCCGTCGCCGCTTGCGACCACGTCGTCGTGCAGAGCACCGACCCCGACGCGGCGGTCGCGCTCTACGGCGAGACGCTCGGCCTTCGCCTCGCGCTCGACCGGACGGCGCCCGAGTGGGGCATGCGGCTCCTCTTCTTCCGTGTCGCGGGCGTCACCGTGGAGATCACCTCGCAGCTCGGCGAGCACGTCCAGAAGTCCGCGAGCGATCGGCTCTGGGGCATCTCGTGGCGCGTGCCGGACGTCGGCGCCGCGCACGCGCGGCTCGCCGCGAGCGGCGTCGCGGCCTCGGAGATCCGCAAGGGGCGCCGTCCCGGCACGCGGGTCTTCACCGTGAACGGCGAGACGCACGGAGTCGCGACGCTCGTTCTCGGGCCCGAGTAGGCCTCCCCCTCACCCGCCGGCTTCGCCGTCGACCTCTCCCCAAAGGGGAGAGGTGGGAGTCTTCGCCCCTCCCCCCTTGGGGAGAGGCCGCGCGCAGCGCGGGTGAGGGGGAGGCCTCGCGCTACTTCGCGAGACGAATCCCGCTGAACTGCCAGCGCGCCGACGCGGGGAAGAAGTTCCGGTACGTCGCCCGCAGATGCGAGCGCGGCGAGGCGCACGAGCCGCCGCGCAGCACGTACTGGTTGCACATGAACTTGCCGTTGTACTCGCCGACGGCGCCGGCCGCCGGGCGGAAGCCCGGGTACGCGGCGTACGCGCTCGACGTCCACTCCCAGACGTCGCCGTAGAGCTGGCGGAGCTCGCCGTCGGTCGCGCTCGGCGCGGCCGGCGCGAGGCGGCCGCTCTCGACGAAATTGCCGTCGACCGGCACGCCTTCGGCCGCGACCTCCCACTCCGCTTCGGTCGGCAGGCGCGCGCCGGCCCAGCGCGCGAACGCGTCGGCTTCGAAGTAGCTGACGTGCGCGACCGGCGTCTCGAGATCGAGCGGCCGGAGCCCGCCGAGCGTGAAGTGGAGCCACTCGCGGCCGCCGCCCTGCCAATAGAGCGGCGCCCGCCAGTCCTCGCGGCGCACGGTGTCCCAGCCCTCCGAGAGCCAGAGATCCGCGCGCGAATAGCCGCCGTCGGCGACGAACTCGAGGTACTCGAGGTTCGTGACGGGCCGCGAGCAGAGCTCGAACGAATCGACGAACACGCGATGGCGCGGCGTCTCGTTGTCGAACGCGAAGCCGGTGCCGTTCGAACCGATCGTGCGCACGCCGCCGGGGAGATCGAGCCACGAAAGCGCCGGCGCGCCGTGCGCGCCCTCCGTCACCGGCGGCGCGTAGACGGGATGAAGCGGGTTCCGCGAGAAGAGGTGCTTCACGTCGGTGAGGATCAGCTCCTGGTGCTGCTGCTCGTGCTGGAGCCCGAGCTCGACGATCGCCGCAAGCTCCTCCTCGCGCTCCGCGGGCGGCCGGCGGAGGAGCTTCTGCACGCGCTCGTCGACCGCATGCCGGTAGGTGCGCACCTCGTCGAGCGTCGGTCGCGTGAGGAGCCCGCGCTCCGGTCGCGGATGCCGGTCGCCGACCGCCTCGTAATAAGAGTTGAAGAGATAGCGGTACGCGGGATCGAAGGGCGCGTGATCGGGCAGAAAGCGCTCGAGCACGAACGTCTCGAAGAACCACGTCGTGTGCGCGAGATGCCACTTCGCCGGGCTCGCGTCCGGCATCGACTGCGCGGCCGCGTCCTCGGGCCCGAGCGGATCGCACAGACGCTCCGTCGCGGAGCGGATCTCTTCGTAACGTTTCACGTCGCGGGGATCTCCCAGCGCTCGCCGACCGCGAGCACGCGCACGCGGTCGCCCACGCGATTCCGCTCCGCCGTCTTCCGCAAGAGACGCGGCGGCAGATCCATCGGCTCGAACGCGAGGTCGAAGCAGCCCCAGTGGATCGGCACGAGCCAGCGCGCGCGGAGCTCCTCGAACGCGAGGAGCGCATCGTCCGGGCTCAGGTGCTGGTAGCGCATGAAGCTTCGCGGCTCGAATGCGCCGATCGGCAAGAGCGCGACGTCGATCGGCCCGTAGCGACGGCCGAACTCGCGGAAGCCATGGAAATAGCCGGTATCGCCTGCGAAGTAGTAGCGCCGCTCGCCGCTGTCCACGAGCCAAGAACACCAGAGCGTTTCGTTCGTTCCCTGGAGAATGCGGCGCGACCAGTGCTGCGACGGGAGGCACGTGATCGTCCAACGCCCACGCTTCGCGCTCTGCCACCAGTCGAGCTCGACGACACGCGCGCGGCCGAGGTCGCGGAAGAAGTCGGCGAGGCCGAGCGGCACGTACCATTCCAGCGTGTCGGGCAGGCCTTCGACGGAGCCCGCATCGAGGTGGTCGTAGTGGTTGTGGGAGATGAGCGCGAAGGCGTCCGCGGGGATCGACGTGATCGGCACGCCGGGCGGCGTCCACCGCGCGGGGATGAGAGCGCGATGACTGAAGTGCGGATCGGTGAGGAACACGTCGTCGCCGTCGTGCACGGCGACCGTGGCATGGCCGATCCAGGTGATCGACGCGGAATTCTCGGTCCCGGCGAGGCTCGAGCCGTCGTTCGCGACGACCGGCAGCACGGGATCCACGCTCTTGTCGTAAGGATTTCCCTTGAGCCACTCCCACACGAGATCGCCGAAGCCGTGCGGGAACGGCAACCACGGGTTCGTGAACGAGCCGACCTCGCCATGCGGCGCGTACAGCGTCGCGACGTCGTCGCTCGCGCTCGCATCAGCCGCACCGGCCGCGGCGCGCGGCGGGACCGTCGTGATTGCGATCGCGAGGAGCGCGACGAATGCCGCGGCAAGCCCCGCGACGCTCGCGCGAATCCTCGAGCGGTTTCGTCGAGCCGACATCTGCGACGATTCGCAAGTAGCCAGAGGCACCGCAGCGACGCAACCGTGCGGTTCTGATAGATGCCCCCGCCGTGAACGCCGCCGACTTCCCCCCGATCCCCGCCGAGCGCGCCCGCGCGATCTGCGAGCGCCTGAACGGCGAGGCCGCGCACGTCCTTCTCGGCCTCGTCTTCGACGAGATCCGCGAGGACTACGCGCGCTGCCGCCTCCCCTTTCGGCCCGAGCTCCTGCAGGCGGAGGGCGTCGTCCACGGCGGGTTGGTCGCCGCGCTGATCGACGGCAGCGTGATCGGCGCCATGCTCTCGCGGCACGACCTCGAGAACCGCCCGAAGCGCATCGTGACGCTCTCGGTGAACGTGCAGTTCCTCGACGTGGTCGTCGACACGGACGTGATCGCCGAAGCGCGGGTCCGCCGCCGCGGGCGTTCGGTCTGCTTCCTCGACGTCGAGGCACGCGACCCGACCGGGCGCGAGGTCGCGCACGGAGAAGTCACGGCGTACATCACGTGAGGGGACGCGCCCGTCGGCATCTCTCGACGTGACGGTCGTGTAAAGTCGATGCCGCCGGAAACGTCCCCCGCTCGCGCATAACGCCTTCGGCGTTCTGCGCTATGGCGTGAAGAATACCTCGAGCTTGTCGCGCTCGGCGGCGGCGTCGGCGCGGCCGAGCTCGATCAGGTGTTTCGCGTAGCAGCCGTCGAAATAGAGGTACGAGAGGAGGTCGGCTTCGTTCGAATCGCCGCGACCCGCGAGCCGGAGGAGCATCCGCGTCGACCAGGATTCCGGCGCGGCGCGCTGCTTGCGATGCGACACGCACTCCGCGGCGATCGCGCCGAGGTCCTTCGACGGGCGGATGAAGAAGTCGTCGACCACGCGGTACGCCGAGCCGCGCTCGCGGACGATCACCTCGTTGATGCGATCGAGGAAGTCCGCGCCGTAGACGCGCGTGCCCTGGCGGAGGATCGCGTTGAAGAGTCGTAGGCGATCGGCGTCGTAGTCGACGCGGTCGAGGAGGAGCGCGTTCAGGATCTTGCCGGCGAGGAACGCCGGGCTCGCGATCTCCGCGTCCGGCACCGTCGCCGGCGGCTCGGATCGCGGCCGTTGGTAGTGCACGCCGATGACGAGCACACGATCGGCGCCGAGTCGCAGGGCCGGCGCGAGCGGTGTGTTCAGCCGGAGGCTGCCGTCGCAGAAGAACGACGGGCCGATGCGGATCGACGGGAAGAAGAATGGGATCGCGGCGGAGGCGAGCGCGTGCTCGGGCTCGAGCCGCGCCGCCTCGGCGACGACGTACGGGTCTCGTGCCCAGCGCTCGACCTTGCCTTCGCGGTTCTCGACGAAGATGACCGTCCGACCGCTGCGGATCTCGGTCGCGGCGATCGCGACGGAATCGACGAGACCGGCGGCGACGTTCACGGAGATTCGCTCCCAAGGGATCTTGTCGAGGATGAGCCGCTCGAGCGGCGTCACGTCGAAGAGCCCGGGGATCCGCTGCGGCGCGCCGGGCGCCTCGCCGGCCTCCGGCTTGGCACGCGCGCCGAGCCCGAGCGTCCGGAGCACCACCGCGACGACGTCGCGAAAGTGCACGCGATAGACGCTGTCGAGCTCGAACGCGCTCCAGATGTGGGCGAGCCGCGTGCCGAGGTCGGGCTCGCCGGCGTTCGCCGCGAGGAAGCACGCATGGATCGCGCCGACGCTCGTGCCGCTCAAGATCGAGAACCGCACCCGCCGGCCGGTGAGCGCCGGCAGCTCGTCGAGGAGGTAGACAGCACCCCGGCCTCGTAGGCGCCGCGCGCACCGCCGCCGGAGAGCACGAGGGCGATGCGCGGCTCCACGGTCACGGGACCTCCGATACCCAGGAATCGCGTGGACCGTCTAGCGACGGCGGAGCCGACTCGTTAGACATCGGCGGATGGCCGACAGCGCGGAGGTCGTCGTCATCGGCGCCGGCTTCGCCGGCGCGGCGACCGCCTATCACTTGGCCCGGCGAGGCGCCGGCAAGATCGTCATCCTCGAGCAGGAGCCCCGGCCGGGCCTTCACGCCTCCGGCAAGAACGCCGCGCTCGTCTTCCAGCTGATGGAGAACCTCGACGAGGCGCGCCTCGCGGTCGAGGGCCTCGCGTTCTTCACCGAGCCGCCCGACGACTTCGCCGATCGCCCGCTCGCGCGCCGCTGCGGATCGATTCTCGTCGCCGGCGATCAAGGGCGGAAAGGGCTCGAGGACGCGGCAAAGGATGCGGCACGGCTCGGCATCCCCGCGAACATGCTCCCACCGAGCGAAGTGGTTCGGCGAGTGCCGGTGCTCCGTGAATCGGATTTCACCGTCGCGCTCGAGAACCCGACGGACGCGATCGTCGACATCGCGGCCTTGCTCTCCGGGTACCTCGAGGCCGCCCAGCGCGGCGGCGCTTCCCTCGTCGTCGACGAGCCCGTGGTCGAGATCCGGCGCGCGCACGGGCGCGTCGCCGCGGTCGTCACGCCGAAGCGCGTGATCCACACGCACCAGGTGGTGAACGCGGCCGGAGCGTGGGCCGGGAAGATCGGCAAGCTCGCGCGCGTCGGCGACCGCACGATCACGCCGCGGCGGCGGCACCTCTTCGAGGGAACGACCGGCGTGGGGATCGATCCCTCGTGGCCGTTCGTGTGGAACGCAGATCTCGACGTCTACTTCCGGCCGGAAGCCGGCGGCTTGCTGATGAGCCCGTGCGACGCCGGCGCGCATCTCGCCGCCGAGCCGGTCGTCGATCCCGCCGCCGAGCAGCTCCTCGGCGAGAAGCTCGGCGCGGCGTTCCCGGGATTGCTGCCGATCACGGTCACCTCGTCGCGCGCGTGCCTGCGCACGTTCGCGGCAGACGGGCGCTTCCTGATCGGGCCGGATCCCGAGCTCACCGGGCTCGTCTGGGTCGCCGCGCTCGGCGGCCACGGCATGAGCACGAGCTACGGCGTCGGCAGACTCGGCGCGGCGGCGGCGCTCGGCGAGACGTCGGCCGACCTCGACCGCTTCGCGCCGGCGCGCAAGATGCAATGATCCGCGCGCGCGGCTTCGATCACGTCGTGCTCCGCGTTCGCGATCTCGAGGTCGCGCTCGGCTTCTATCGCGACCGGCTCGGGCTCGCGATCGAGGGATTCGAAGCGTGGCGCGCGGGCGAGAAGCCGTTCGTCTCCGCGCGGATCGGAGAATCGCTGATCGACCTCGTGCCGGATCCGACCTACCAGCCGGAGCATGCCGGCGCGGGCGGGCTCGTGCACTTCTGCCTGACGGTCGACGATTTCGGCGCGGCGATCGCGGAGCTTCGTGCGGCCGGCGTGCCGTTCCTCCACGACGAGCCCGTCGCGCGGGGCGGTGCGCGCGGCGTCGGACTTTCCGTTTATGTGATCGATCCCGACGGCTACACGGTCGAGATCAAAGAGCACTAGGGGCCCCCCCTCACCCGCCGCTTCGCGTCGGCCTCTCCCCAATGGGGAGAGGCGGAGAAGGAGCGACGTACACCCACGCGGGCACAACGATGCCCGTCTTCGTCACGACGGCGCGCACGAGCACGCGGTCGTAGAGGCCGCCGCCCGCGGCGCGGAAGCCCTCGAGCGCGTCGAGCCGCGCGAAGCGGCGCTCGGGATCGTCGAAGCCGAGCAGCTCGCCTTCGACGCTCGCACCTTCCGGCGCGGATAGCGTCCGCGCGCGCCAGTCTTCTTGAAGAGCGGCGTCCGCGTGCGGATCCGACGAGCCGCGCGCGAGCACCTCGTCCCCCGAGACGTGAAGCATCGGATAACCCGCGGGCAGATGCTCGATCCGCCCGCGCACCTTCGCCGGCTCGATCGCGACGACGCCGCGACAGTAGCGCTCGTGGTTCGGCCCACCCGGGCGCAACGTCCCGTAGACGAAAATACTTACGAAGTCTTTTTTGCGCAGCACCCTACGGGCCGTTCCGGAAAAAGACTTCGTAAGTATTTTCGGAAATTTGCGCGTGCGGCAAGTTCATGGAACAACGACGCCGGATGGTCTGCGCGCGCGCGAAGCTCACGGCGATCGCCGTCGCGACGTTCTTCGCGACCGCGTGTGGCGGGCCGCCACGGGTCGGGCCGGTCTCATCGAGCGTGCCGCCCGGACGCGTGGTCGGCGCGCTCGAGTGGCCGATTCGCGGTGCGCTGGTGAGCCCGTATCGCCCCGCCTCGCGGCCGAGCCACGCCGGGGTCGACCTCGCGGCACCGCCCGGCACCACGGTCATCGCCGCGGAAGCCGGCGAGGTCGTGTATGCGGGACACATCCAGGGTTACGGCGGCGTGCTCGCGATCACGCACGCGGGCGAGCTCACCACCGTGTACGCGCATCTCGGCGACGTGCGCGCCGTCGAGCACGCGCGCGTCAGGCGCGGCGAGGCGATCGCGGCGGTCGGCGACAGCGGCTATCTCCACTACGAGATCCGCCGCGCCAAGCAGCCGATCGATCCCGCCGAGCTCTACGCGATCGGCCCCTCGCCTTCCGGCACGACGACCGCGCGCGCCGACGTCACCGCCGAGCCGGCGGAGGACGTGCCGATCGAACCGAAGCGGGTGAGCGAACCCACGCGAGAGGAGCCGCGGCGCGAGGTCGCGCGTGCCGAGCCTCCGCGCGCGGAGCCGGCACGCGTGGAGCCTCCGCGTGCCGAGGCCGCACGCACCGAGCCCGCGCGCACGGAGCCCGAGCCCGCGCCACTGCCGCCGCCCGCGCCGCTGCCGGCGCGCGACGAGACGGCACTCGCCGACACGCCCGCCGCGCCGTCGACGCAATCGCACGGCGCGCTCGGCGCGACGATCGGCACGTCGAGCTCACCCGCACCGAGCGAGCCCGCACCCATCGAGAGCGCGGGCGACGGCGCCTCGACGCCGCTCGTCGTCGGCGCGAACTTGTTCTACGTGCCGGCCAAGCTCGGCTACGCGGGGCTCGGCGCCGTCACCGGCGTGCTCGTGCTCGGCCTCTCGCAGAATCCGACGGCTGCCGGACGATTGTGGACGCAGACGATGGGCGGCGACTACCTCCTGAGCGGCGAGCAGGTCGGCGGCGACGAGCCGGTGCACTTCATGGGCACTCCCGATCGTGGGAGCCCGTCCGAGTAACCGGCTCCCGTCGCCTGCGAGCCGATCGCCGGCGCATCGCGGCGTCATCGCCCCTCGAGATAGCGCAGCGGCTATCGCTCGGGGCTCTTCCTTGCGCTGCTTGGCGCTCGACTCGCATGCTCGGTCCGGGTTACTCGGACGGGCTCCCGGTCCCTGAAGTGGCCGGATTGGTTGCTTCAGCCACGGCGGGAAACTAGGACCGGTGTCGGGTGTTCACACCCGGCACATGCACCTCCTCCGATCCCTCCCGGCCGGCGGCGAATCGCCCTTCGCGCTCGAGAAGCGCCCGCTGCCGAACGTGCGCGCGGCGCTCGCCCGTGATGCGCTCCGGGGGCTCGGCGGACGGACGAAGTCGCTGCCGCCGAAGTACTTCTACGACGAGCGCGGCTCGCGTCTCTTCGACGCGATCTGCGATCTCCCCGAGTACTACCTCACGCGCACGGAGACGGCGCTCCTCACGCGGCATGCGTCCGACATCATCGCCGCGTCGAACCCGCAGACGCTGATCGAGCTCGGCGCGGGCACGTCGCGGAAGACGCGGCTCCTCCTCGCCGCTGCCGATCGCGCGCGCGTCGATCTTCTCTACGTGCCGATCGACGTGTGCGAAGAAGTGCTCCGCGAGACGGGCGAGGAGCTCGTACGCGAGTTCCCGCGCGTTCGCGTGCAAGCGCTCGTCGCGGACTACGAGACCGAGCGGCTGCCTGATGCGCCGAACCGGCTCGTCGCGTTCCTCGGCAGCACGATCGGCAACCTCGATCCCACGCAGACGCGCCGCTTCTTGAAGCGCCTCGCCGACGATCTCCGCCCGGGCGAGCACCTGCTGCTCGGCGCGGACCTGGTGAAGCCGGTCGAGCGGCTGGAAGCGGCGTACAACGACGCGGCCGGCGTCACCGCGGAGTTCAATCGCAACGTCATCCGCGTGCTGAACCGCGAGCTCGGCGGCAACTTCCCGGCGGAGGCGTTCGAGCACGTCGCTTTCTTCGACCGGCGGAAGTCCCGGATCGAGATGCACCTCCGCGCACGGAAGCCGCTCAAGGCGCGGTTGAAGGTGATCGGTCTCGACGTCGCGCTCCGCGCCGGCGAGACGATCCACACCGAGGTGAGCCGCAAGTTCAAGGTCGATCGCCTCGACCGTACGCTCGCGAGCGCCGGCTTCGCGACGGTCCGCTGGTACATGCCCGCGGACGCGGGATACGCGCTGGTACTGGCCGAGAGGGTATAGGCGGTCTCCCCCTCACGCGCCGCTTCGCGGCGACCTCTCCCCAACGGGGAGAGGTGGGAGGCTTGCCGGTCGGACGGGCCGGCCCTATCCTTCTCGGACATGAAACGGGCGTGTGCCTCGGTCGCGCTCCTCTCCCTCCTGGCCGCCTGCATCGTTCCCCCGCAACGCGGCTCTCAGGTCGGACGCCGCCGGATGCCGGCGCCGGCTTCCGCCTCGATGAACGACGAGTACTCTCGGGAGGCGTCGCGTCTCCGCGGCCTCGCTGAGCAACGCCACGAGGATCAGCGCGTGCGCGTCGAGCGTGTCGCGCGCCGGCTCCTCGCGGCGATGAAGGATCCGCCGGAGGTGCAGTTCGTGGTGATCCCCGGCGATCCCAGCGTGAACGCCGGCGCCACGTTCGGGCAGATCGGCGTCACCGCGGGGCTCCTCGACTTCGTCGAGGACGACGACGAGCTCGCGATGGTGCTCTCGCACGAGCTCGCGCACATCACCGAGGGGCACGTCACGAAGGGCGTGATCGGCGGCGTCGCGCTCACCGTGCTCGCGGTGCTCGCCGACACGCAGGTACCGGGCGCGGGCCAGGCGGTCGGCGGGATCGGCCAGCTCTTCTTGAATCGCTTCACGCAGGGGCAGGAGCGCGCGGCCGACGACGTCGGCCTGCGCCTCGCCTATGCAGCCGGGTATGACCCGCGCGCCGCGGCCACCGTGCAGGAGCGCCTCGCCGTCGAAGTGCCGCAGACGATGGCCGAGGGCTACTTCAACACACATCCCTCGTCGGTCGAGCGCGCGATGACGGCGAAGAAGCTCGCGAACGAGCTCCTCGCCGCCGGTCCGCCGCCGGGACGGGAGGGCGTGCTCGCCGAGATGCGCGTCGCCGAGCGTCGCGCGCGTCGCCCGCCGCCGGCGCGCGGCGAGCCGGGCTATCGCTCGGAGCGCGCGCTGCCCGACGCGGACGACGAATCCGGCGGCTACGCGATCGGCGGCTCGGCACCCGTCGAGCGCCGCCGCGTGGACGAAGCGCCGACGGCGCGCCGTCAGGCGAGCCGTACGGACAACGAGCCGGTCGAGACGACGAGCGACGACTGCTCGCGCGCCCGCGTCTACCGTGACATGGCCGCGGACGCGGACGACAAGGTCGAGCGCGAAGCGCTGCTCCGGCGCGCGCAGCGCGTCTGCCCCGAGTAGGACGCGCGTTCCATGGCCGATCTCGAGGACGACGTCCGGAGGATCGGCCGCGACCTCCATCGTCGCGCGGCCGGACGGCGACCGACGATCTTCGAGCCGACGGATTGGCTCCGCCGGATGATCGACAAATCGCTCGACGACGAGGATCTCCGCACCGCCCTCTTCCGCTTCGTCGACGTGCTGCCGAGCCTCGGCTCGGCGCGCGAGGTCGGCGACCATCTGCAGGAATACTTCTCGCACGTCGATCACGCGCTCGGCGGCCTTTCGATCCTCGCCGGCTCGCTCCGCGCCGGTTGGGTCGTCGCGCCGCTCGTGCAGCGGAACGTGACGACGCTCGCGCGCCGCTTCCTCGTCGAGGACGACGAGAAGGATCTCGTCGCGGCCGTTGAAGCGCTCCGCACCGAGCCGTCGGGCTTCACGCTCGACGTCGTCGGCGAGGCGGTCGTGAGTGAAGGCGAAGCAGAAGGAATGTGCCGCCGCTACGAGCGGCTCCTCGACGTGATGACCGCGCGCGCCACGAAGTGGTCCGAGATCCCGGCGATCGATCGCGGCCCCGAGGGCGAGCTCCCGCGCGTGAACGTCTCCGTCAAGCTCTCGGCGCTCGCCGCCCGCTTCGATCCGCTCGACGCCGAGAGCGAGCGCATCGCCGCCGAGCGGCTTCGCCGCCTCCTTCGCGAAGCCGCGCGCATCGGCGCGGCGATCACCGTCGACATGGAGCAGCGGACGCTCCGCGAGTCGACGATCGCGATCTTCGAGTCACTGCTCGAGGAAGAGGAGTTCCGCACGAGCCCCTCCGTCTCGATCGCGCTTCAGGCCTACCTCCGCGATGCGGAGGCCAGTCTCGCTGAACTGATCGGTTGGAGTCGCCGCACCGGGCGGCGGATCGGCGTCCGACTCGTCAAGGGCGCCTACTGGGACAGCGAGATCGCCTGGGCGCGACAGAAGGGCTGGCCGGTCCCCGTTTACACCGACAAAGCCGAGACGGACGCGACCTACGAGCGCATGTCGCGGCGCCTGCTCGAGAGCTGGCCGCAGATCGACGCCGCGTTCGGCAGCCACAATCTCCGGAGCCTCGCGTTCGCGATCGCGACCGGGGAGCACCTCGGCTTGCCGCGCGGCGCGTACGAGATGCAGCTCCTCTACGGCATGGCCGAGCCGCTCCGCCACGCGCTCGTCGACCGCGGCGAGCGCGTGCGCGTGTACGTGCCGGTCGGCGATCTCCTGCCCGGCATGGCGTACCTGATCCGGCGACTGCTCGAGAACACCTCGAACGTCGGGTTCCTGCGGCAGAGCTACGCCGAGGCGGCGGATCTGGACGCGCTGTTGGTCTCCCCCTCACCCGCCGGCGTTGCCGGCGACCTCTCCCCAACGGGGAGAGGTGGGACCCCACATCTCTCCCCCTTGGGGAGAGATCGCGCCGAAGGCGCGAGTGAGGGGGAGGCTCTCCCGAACGAATCTTTGACCGACTTCTCCCTCGAGTCGCACCGCGCGGCGATGGCCGCCGCGCTCGACGACGTGCACGCGCGGATCGACGCCGGGGAGCGCGTCGCCTCGCGCTCGCTCGAGCGGCTCGACGGCGGCGAGATCGCCTCGGTGAACCCGGCCGACGCGTCGATCGTCGGTCTCGTCGACGCCGCCTCGCCGGCCGACGTCGACGTCGCGGTGGTGCTCGCGGCCGAGGGCTTCCGGCGCTGGCGCGAGCGACCGATCGCCGAGCGCGCCGCGATCCTACGCGACGTCGCGCGACGGATGCGCGAGCGCCGCCACGAGCTCGCCGCGTGGATCGTCCTCGAGGTCGGCAAGGGTTGGCGCGACGCCGACGCCGAGGTCGCCGAGGCGATCGACTACGCCGAGTATTACGCGCGCGAGATGCTCGCGATCGGCGCCGCCCGCTCGACCGCGATCCTTCCCGGCGAGCGGAACGAGCTCGTCTACGAGCCGCTCGGCATCGCCGCGGTGATCTCGCCCTGGAACTTCCCGCTCGCGATCACCGCCGGCATGACGCTCGCCGCGCTCGTCACCGGCAACACGGTCGTGTTGAAGCCGGCCGAGCAGTCACCCGTGATCGCCGCGCGCCTCCACGAGATCCTGATGGAGGCCGGCGTGCCGCTCGAGGCGTGCGTGTTCCTCCCCGGCGACGGCGCCGTCGGCGCCGCGCTCGTGCGTCATGCCGGCGTTCGTCTCGTCGCGTTCACCGGCTCGCGCGCGGTCGGCCTCGACATCCTCCGCGCCACCGCGGCGACGCCCGCCGCCGACGGCGGGCTCAAGCGCGTGGTCTGCGAGATGGGCGGCAAGAACCCGCTGATCGTCGACGCCGACGCCGATCGCGACGAGGCGATCCTCGCGACGCTCGAGTCGGCGTTCGGCTACCAGGGACAGAAGTGCTCCGCGGCTTCGCGATTGATCGTCGTCGGCGACGCTGACTCGTTCCTCCGCCGTCTCGCCGACGCCACGCTCGCGCTCCGCATCGGCGCGCCCGAGGATCCGCGGAACGCGATCGGCCCGCTCATCGAAGCGTCCGCGGTCGAGCGACTGCGCGAGGCGTGCGCGGAAGCTCGCCGCGACGGCCGCGCGATCCTCGAGTGCGAAGCGCCGTCCGACGGCTTCTTCGTCGCGCCCGCGATCTTCGCGGACCTGCCGCCCGACCACCGCGTCGCGCGCGAAGAGCTCTTCGGCCCGCTGCTTTGTGCGTTCTCCGTGGAGACCTTCGGGGACGCGCTCGAGCTCGCGAACCGCACGGAGTACGGTCTCACCGCCGGCGTCTTCTCGCGCTCGCCGGCGCACCTCGCGCTCGCGCGCCGCGAGCTCCGCGCCGGCAACGTGTACCTCAATCGCGGCACGACCGGCGCCGTCGTCGGCCGCCAGCCGTTCGGCGGCATCAAGCTCTCCGGCGCGGGCTGGAAGGCCGGCGGCCCGGACTACCTGAAGCAGTTCCTGGAATCGCGCACGCTGACGGAAAACACGCTCCGGCACGGCTTCGTACCCGACCTGCCGCAGGGAGGAACGTGATCATGATCTTCGTTCACGAGATCCACGAAGTGGCCGGCGGCAAGATGGCGGAATTCGCATCCGCCGTGCAGTCGGGCCTCCAGCCCGAGCTCGCGCGGCGCGGGACCGCGCGTCTCATCTGGTACTGGGAGGTCACGCACGGCACGAGCGCGAGCTACCAGACCGTCTCGCTCACGGCCGTCCGCGATTGGGCGGCGTGGGGCGAGATCGCCGGCGATGAGCGACTCGCCGCGTGGCGCCGCGAGACGACGTCGCTGCGGAAGGACGTCGTCGCGAAGATCCTCCTGCCCGTCGCGTGGTCGCCGCTTCGCGAGCTCGATCTCGCGGCCGCGGGTGGCGCCGAGGTCGAGACGCCGGCGATGTTCCTCCACGACACCGGCTGGCCGTTCCCCGGCAAGCTCGAGCCTTACGTCGACGCCCTCGGCCGCGTGCTGAAGCCGCAGGAGGAGCGCTCGGGGATGATGCACGTCGCCGCGGTCTTCGCGACCGCACCGGGCGCGGGCCGGCAGCACGAGGTCGTGATCCTCCAGCGCATCAATCGCTGGGATGCGTTCGCGCGTCTCCTCACCGAGGGCGAGGGCAACGCGCCGAAGGGCGGCTGGATGGAGGAAGGGCTCCGCTACCGCGACACGTGGGAGTCGAAGCTCCTTCGCTGCGCGCGGTGGTCACCGCTGCAATGAGGCGGCGATCGGGCCGGGATACGTCCCTTCGTCGGTGACGACCGCGTCGAGGCGCTGATCGTGCGGCTCGACGGGCAGCTCGGGGACGAGCTGTACTTCGAGCGCGAGCCCGACGGCGATGATGGGCGCGACCGCGCGGATCGCGGCGAGCACGCGGTCGTAGTGGCCGCCGCCGCGGCCGAGCCGATCGCCGCGCGCGGTGAACGCGAGGCCCGGGACGATGATCACCGGCAGGCCGCTCGCGAGATCGCGGTAGTCGAGGGTCGGGCCGCTCTTCGGCTCG
>CAWBOU010000016.1:0-278110 GCA_963790365.1 uncultured delta proteobacterium | reverse complement strand
TCGAGCCGGCCGCGACCGCACTGGGTGAAGTCGAGCGCATCGTCGCGTTCAACACCGAGCTCGCCTGGTGCGGAGCTCGAAGTCTTCGGCGAACCTGACGAAGTTCCAGAAGCTACTCGCAGCATGGTGCGCGAGATGGTCGTGGGTCCTCGGCGTGCGCATACGTGGTCGATCAGTCTATTCAAGCCACGGCCAATTTGGGCTCGGAGGTGAACGCCGGCGTCCGAAGCATCGTCTTGACCGAGTTCACCGAGCTGCGCGAGCTCGTCGTCTCCGGTGGCGCATCCGAGCTCCGCATTCGCGTCATCCGCGATTCCGCCAAAGGGCGCGCGATGCTCGCAGGCGCGACCGACGTCAAAACTTTTCTCGCCGCGATTGGCGCGCGCATCCGAAAGGGATTCGTACTCGCGCTCGGTGAAGAGAACATTCCTCGTTTGAGGGAGCTCCTCGGTCTCAAGGAACCCATCGTCGAATCGATTGATTGAGGGAACCAAGCTCGCCCCGGCGAGCGGGATTCATTGTCTTCCGGTGGTCTACCGTCGTTTGTTTACCGAGCACGCGCTCCAAGCGGGAGATTTCTCACCGGTCGAGGCCGCGAAATCGCGCGCGGCTAGAACATCCTCACCCAAACCGGTGACGCGCGACTCGCAGTCGTCGGTCGCGCAGGCGTGGAAGAGTGCGTCGTCAACTCGGTCAAAGGAAGATTCGCCGCATCGTGCTCAATCAGGTGGCGACGATTGACGAAGTCGATGCGTGGTTCGAGGAGCATCTCAGACGGAGCTGGTCGTCCTCGACGGCTTTGCGGATCTCCAGGCCCAAGGCCGATGGGTTTCGTCCGCTCGAGCGCTTCGTCAAAGGCGTCGTGGAGGATCGCGGGTGGCGCGGGTGGCTCGTCAGCGCCAACTCCGAAGTTTGGAGCTTTGCCTCGCGAATCGTCGCGCTCTCCTCAGCGTTCCCCGAAGTCATCACGCTCGAACCTGCATCGATTGCCGATTCCTGAGACTGCCGTTTTGTCGCGCCATGCGATGAGCGGCTATGAGATGCGGTTCGAGGGTCTCGACACCCTGGGTCCTTGGTCTTCCAAGAATTTGGGCCCGAAAGACGACGAGGGCACCCACCCCAGCTGATGAGGCTCGCCCCCAATGGTGGCGTCGACCTGATACGTGTCCGGGACGACGTCCGTGATCACACACGACGCCTTCGCGGTGTCGGGATCTACCCCGTCATACGCTGTGTTGTTGGCGCTACACGTCTTCGCTACCGTGCCTCTTCGACACCCTGGAGACGCTCACCGCTATCGGACGGGCATTGTTCAGGCCGAGCAGCGTAGAAGGTGCTGCACCAGGCAGCGCACTGCTCAAGTAGCCATCGGTCACCTCGTTGACTGTAAGGATCAGGTTGATGGAGTCGGCGTTGCCGTTCTTGGGGCTTGCGTCCGTCGTCGAATCGATCTTCACGACCGACGGCTCGATCATCGAGACTCCTCGGCGTTTTCCTTGTTGACCGTATACGGATCACTATCGGTCTTGCTCTCGTAGACGGAGTCCGGGTGAAGCTCGTCGCCATGGTCTTCGCCTCGCAGCTGGCTGGTTCAGACGGTCTGCAGGCGCGGTGGTCGTCTGCGCCAATCCCGCTGCACCTCGTTGTCGCCGGTGGAAGTAATCCCCGACCTCCCACCGAGAACGTGATCGTCTTCCCGCTGATCGGGGGTACCCGGAGAGCCGTTCGTGATGTCCATGAGCGTCGCACTTGCGCCCACTGGATCGCTGAACTGCCCGGAGGCTGCCCCTGTGTAAACTAGTTGGACGAAGACGCTTGTTGATGCTCGTGGTAGCGGAGCCGGTGTTGTTGGTATCGGGATGGATCGGAGGTGGGAATCATGGCGACCCTCGCCGTGTTTGTGATCGAGGAAGGCAGCGGAGGCGCTCTAAGGGGGACGTTCACGGTCAGGTAGAGGCGTCGGCCTGCGAAGGCGTGAACGTGCCGAGGCTCCAGGTGACGGTATTGGTGGCCGCCACGTAGGTGCCGCCGCCGGTGGCCGAGACGAAGCTCGTCCCGGAGGGCAGGGTGTCGCTGACGGTCACGGCGAGCGCGTTGACGGGCCGAGGTTGTTGGACAGTGATCGAGTACGTGATGTTGTTGAGGTAATAGGCCGGTCAGCGGGGTCCGCTCTTGGTGATCGTCAGGTTGGCGCTGGTGGCGACCGTGTCGGTGTCCCGAGTCGCTGTTGTTGGTGGGGAACGGGTTGCTCGTAGTCGAGCTGACCGTTGCGCTGTTCGTCGCTCAACGACGTGCTCTACGGCGACCCGGATGATGAACAGCGCATCCGTCCCGGCTCCGCCCGGGGCGCCATCGTCGCGGCGGGGAAGGGTACGGAGCAACGGCACGGGCAGCGTGGACGTGATCGCCGCCGAGCGGAACCTGGCCGGCCGCGAACGACTCAGCGATTGCCCGGGAGAAGCGGCTGAGCACCGCCCTGCGCGGGGTGACCGAGGACTACGACGTCGTCATCATCGACTGCCCGCCGGCCCTGGGCATGCTTACCGTCAACGCGATGACCGCCGCCACGTCGGCCGTGCTGGTCACCGAGCCGCGCAAGGCCTCGGTATCCAGGCCATCGCGCGCACCATGCAGGAGGTCGCCGAGGGCATCAACGACGAGCTCACCGTCGCCGGGGTCGTGGTGAACAAGTGGTTCAAGAACCGCGTCGACCAGGAGAAGTGGATGCGGGACATGGTCAACAAGTACTGGGGAGCTGCTCATCCAGCCGCCGATGCCCGAACGGGAGATCTTCGCCAAGGCCCAGGCCGAGTCGCGGCCGCTGATCTCCTTCGGGCCCATGGCGCGGCATGGACTGGAGGCGCTCTGGAAGCGAATCGCGGACAAGGTGTGGGAGTGGTCGGAATGAGCAGTCAGAACGGACAGGGACGCAGGGACGACCAGGACGACAGCGGGTCCATCCTGCACGGCCTGCACAAGGCTCCCAGGCACTCGGTGGTCAAAGACATCGTCAAGGCCGACCCCGCCCCGGCCCCCGAGGTGCAGGAGGACGAGGCGGCCGCCACCGCCCCGGACGCGAAGCCGTCCCCGGCTCTTGCTGAGACTGCAGCGGAGGTGCCTGTCCGTGTCGGTGCACTGGAACCCGGAGGTGGCGGCAGGTGACCCCATCAGCAGCCCCCGGCCGCGCGCAAGCGTCCGGCGGACGCCGCCCGTCCGACACCGGAGGCGAAGCGGCATCTGGGACTCCTGCCGAGGAGTTCGCGGCGGAGGTCGAGGCAGAGCGGGCCAGGGACCGTGCCCAGCAGAAGACCAAGGAGCCGGTTTCGGAGACGGCTGAAGTGCGCCCGCGGGACAAGCTCACCGTCTACATGGATCCGCCGGAGACCGAGCGGATGCGGGCCACCCGCCGGTTCACCGCCGCCTGGACCGGGCACGAGAAGCAGACCGAGTTCATCGAGGAGGCGATCGCCCGGTACTGCAGCTACCTGGAGTCCACGTACAACAACGGGGTGCCGTTCCCCACCGAACCGGCTAAGGGCAAGTCCCACCGGCGGTCCGCCGGCTGACGCCCTACTGTCTGAGACAGTGGCAGCCCCGATGGCGCGTTCCCGCACTGGGCGGGGGCGCGCCATCGCCGTGTCCGGGTGCCGGTGGGGGAGGGGCTTCGGGACAGGAAGGGCCGCAAGCGGGTCGCAAGCGGGTCGGGTGCACAGCGAACGGGGTGTAACCGGTATGGTGTGTTACACCCAGACCCGTACGGAATAAGGGCAACGGGGCCGATTTGGGGGCTGTAACGGGTGTAACGGGCACATGGGTGCCCCTATAGGACTGAAGGTATTGATTTCCCTCCCCCGCCCCAGGTGTGGGCTGGGCCACCTGGGAGTCGGTTGTGGGGGAGTGGACCTCTGGGGAGGGTGCGGGAAGGGGCCTGGCGGGGAAGCAACCCTCCCTTGTGCCTACTGAGTCCTATCCGGGATTCCCGTTACAGCCGTTACAGGGCCCCGAGACGGCCCGATAGGCCCGGAATGACGGGCTTCTATGCGTCCGGAGAAGCCGACGACCTGGGAGGTCTGACCGGCGCGCTTTCGGAACGATTCCTCGCTAGAAGGACGGCATGGCCGTCACGCGTCGCGAGGTCGTTCTCGGGGGAGCGGCGGCGCTCGCGCTCGCGGGGTGTGCGACGCGCCGTGCGGAGCCGGCGCCCGTCGCGGCCGAGCCGGCTCCGCCGACGACCCCGCGCGGCACGTTTCCGCAATCCGTCGCGAGCGGAGACCCGACGCCGACCGGCGCGATCGTCTGGACGCGGCTCGCGCCGGAGGCGCTCGTCGCGGGCCGCGAGCTCGTGCTCGAGGTCGCGACCGACGAGGCTTTCGCAACGTCGTCGTCACCGAGCGGATTCCCGTCACGGCCGACGACGACTCCGTCGTCCGTCACGACCTCGACGGTCGCCTCTCGCCGGGCGCCACGTTCTCCTATCGCTTCGTCTACGGGGCGGCGTCCCGCACCGGCCGACTCCGCACGTTGCCGGCGCCGGGCGAAATGCCCGAGCGGCTCCGCTTCGCGGTCGCGAGCTGTCAGGACTACACGAAGGGCTACTTCAACGCGTACGACCACATCGCGCGCGCGGACGTCGACTACATCCTCCACGTCGGCGACTTCATCTACGAGTCCGTCCTCGGCCCGCGCACGCTGCCGGACCGGCGGATCGAGTTGCCGAGCGGGCAGCCGATCGCGACGAGCCTCGACGACTTCGCGCCATCCATCGCTCGTACCGCTCCGACGCCATGCTCCAGCGTGCGCTCGAGCGTCACACGCTGATCGCGATCTGGGACGATCACGACGTCGTCGACGACCGCTACTGGGATCCCATCGAGAAGCGGCTCCGTGCGCCCGACCATCCGCTCGACCGCGATCCGGCGGCGGCAACGCGCTCCATGCCGGCGGCATCCGGGCGTGGCGCGAGTACTTCCCCGCGCGCGTGACCTACGACGCCGCGAGCGCGAGCCTCCGCGACCGCATCCGCGTCGAGCGCGCGTTCCGCTTTGGCAAGCTCGCCGAGATCGTGCTGAGCGACAACCGCCTCCGCCGCGATCCGCATCCGTGCGGCGAAACAGGACCGGGCGCGCGCTTCTATCAGATGGAAGCGAAATGCCCGGGCCGGACCGGGAAGGGCCGAAGCATGCTCGGCGCCGACCAGCGTCGCTGGCTCGTCGATCGGCTCGCGCGCTCCGAGGCGCGCTGGAAGCTCTGGGGAAGCTCGGTGCCGCTGACGCCGATCGGCTACGGCTCGGGGCCGAGTCGCGCGTTCCTCACGCTCGACACCTGGGCGGGATTCGAGCACGAGCGTCGCGCGATCCTCGCCGAGCTCGGCCGGCGCGGCGTCGAGAACCTGATCTCCATCGCGGGCGACATGCACGTCTTCTTCGCGGCGCCGCTCCACGCGGTCGGCGTCGATCCGCTCCGGAAGCTGCCGCGCGCGGTCGGCGTCGAGCTCGCGGTCGGCGCAGTCTCCGCGCCTCGTATCGGCGACATCCTGCCGCTGATCACGCATCCGAGGGTCGTGCTGGACCACAACCCGCAGCTCGCGTTCTGGAACGCGGGCGCGAACGGCTACGGGTTCGTCGAGGTGACGCCGGAAGGCGTGCGCTACGAGCCGCGCGGCTTCGCGATCGACCGCGTGCTCGACGGCGCCGAGCCCGAGGTGCTCGGCCGCTGCCTCGTCCGTCACGGCGTGCCCGAAGTGGTGGTGGTTTGATGCCGGAACCGTTCGCCGCGAAGCTCCACTTCCTCCCGCGCGTCGTGCTGAAGCCGATCCAGTCTCGGCTCGTCCGCGTCTGCCGTCGCTACTTCGAGCGCGCGCCGGGCTGGATGCTGCTCACCACGACCGGGCGGAAGACCGGATTGCCGCGCGAGGTCCTTCTTCCCTGCGAGCGGAATCGCGACGGCCTCTACACGATCTCCACGTACGGCCGGCGCTCCGACTGGATCCGCAACCTCGAGCGCGAGCCACGCGTGCGCGTGACCGCCGCCGGCTGGACGATCGCCGCGCGCGCCGAGATCGTCGACGATCTCGAGCGGAAGCGCGCGATCGTCGCCGCGGATCCGTTCTTCGTGCCGCTGCCGATCGGCCCCCTGAACCTCCTCCACCGCACGATCTTTCGCCTGCCGACGATCGCGTTTCTCCGCTGGTGGGTGACGAATCGGCCGGTCGTGCTAATCCGTCCGGAGGAGGACCCGCGATGAGCAACGCCCAGCTCCCCCTTTCCGGACTCGCCGCGCTCGTCACCGGTGGCGGCAGCGGCATCGGGCTCGCCTGCGCCGAGCGTCTCCTCCGCGACGGGGCGTCGGTCACGATCGCGGGCCGCACGGAATCTCGCCTGCGCCAGGCGACGCACGAGCTCGAGCCCGAGGCGCCAGCCGGCGCGAAAGTCGCGTTTACCGTCTGCGACGTTTCGGACGAAGCGCAGGTCGAGGCTGCGGTCGCGCGCGCGGCTTCGCTCGGCGGCAAGCTCGCGATCGCGGTCGCTTCCGCCGGCGCCGCTGGCTTCGGACCGATCCTTTCGCTGCCGGTCGAAGCATGGCGTCAGGCGGTCGACGTGAATCTCATCGGCACGTTTCTCACCGTGAAGCACGCGGGTGCGGCGATGCGCGACGCGGGCGGCGGCTCGATCGTGGCGATCTCCTCGATCGCCGGGCTGCTCACGCATCGTTTCCTCGCGCCCTACTGCGCGACGAAGGCCGCGATCGAGATGCTCGTCCGCTGCGCCGCCGACGAGCTCGGGGTGCACAAGATCCGCGTGAACGCCGTGCGGCCCGGCCTGGTGCCGACGGACATGAGCCTCCCGCTCACCGAAGACCAAGTGATCACCGAGGACTACCTCGCGCAGATGCCGCTCAAGCAACTCGGCACCCCCGACGACGTCGCCGCGGCGGTGCGCTACTTCGCCGGGCCCGAGTCCGCGTGGGTGACGGGCCAGATTTTCGGCGTCGACGGCGGGCACTCGCTTCGCCGCGGCCCGAACCTCGACACGATGATCGAGCGCTTCGGCGGCTGATGGTCCGGATTTTCGCCTCGCCGGACATGGTGATGCTCGGGCATCTCCGCAACGTGCTCGAGCTCGAAGGCATTCCGTGCCGGCTCCGCAACCTCGATCTCGGCGCGGCCGCCGGGCAGCTGCCGCCGACGGAATGCTGGCCCGAGCTCTGGATCGATCGCGAAGCCGACCTCGAGCGTGCGCAGCGTTTGCTCGCGGAGGCTCAGGAGCGGAGCCCGGAGCGCGGCTCCTCCTGGAAGTGCGCCGCGTGCGGCGAGCGCCACGGCGCGCAGTTCACCGACTGCTGGAGCTGCGGCCGCCCGCGCGCGCTCGCCGAGGAGTGAGCCCCCAAGCCTAGCGGGCGGCGGCGCGGAGCACGCAGAGCGACTGCCCGAACGCCGCCGGGCTCGGCACCGCCTGGCCGTTCGACAACGTGATCGGCTCGCGGAGGCGCACGATCGGCTGGTCACCGCGCACGAGCGCGACCGTCTCGAAGCCGAGACGCTCGGCCCAGATCCCGATCGTCTCGCGATCGAGGAAATCCATGCGCACGCTCTTCGGCGCGGTCGCGGGCTCGTCGGCTTCGCGCACGAACGTCTCGAAGATCTGCCAGTGCGCGGGAAGGCCGAGCTCGAGGAAGCTGAAGACCGCGAGCCCGCCCGCGCGGAGCACGCGGCGGGCATCCCGTAGGTAGCGGAAGGAGTCGCGCGGCGAGAGATGCGTGAGCACCGAGAAGAACACGACCATGTCGACGGCCTGATCCCGCTCCGGGATCGTCGGTCCGGTGGCGAGCTCGATGCGCCAATCCGGCGGCGCCAGTCGCCGCGCGTAGTCGAGCAGCTCCGGCACCACGTCGAGCCCGAGATAGCGGCCGCGAAGGTACGTGCGCGCCGCTCGCGTCAATCGCCCGGAGCCGCAGCCGACGTCGACGAGGTAGTGGTCCGGCTCGAGCCCGATCTGCACGAGATAGTCGAGCTCGACGCGGCCGAACGCGTCGGCTTCTCCGCCGACGGCGAGCGACATCGCGACGTCCTCGGGATGCGCCCCGAGAAGCGCGCGCACGTATTCGAGGTAGCCGCCGGTGAAACCTTCGTCGCTCATGCCGCCACCATTGCACGAGCTTCGCGGGGCTGAAACGCTCCCGTCACGATGCCGCGCGGGTTCTCCTTCACCTCGGATCTCGACGCTCCGGCGGACGTGCTCTGGAAGCACGCGACGGACATTCACGCGATCAACAAGGAGTTCGTGCCGTTCCTGCGCATGACGGCGCCGGCCGGCGCCGACACGATCGACGAGTCGAATGTGCAGCTCGGCAAGCGTCTGTTCCGGAGCTGGATCCTCCTCTTCGGCTTCCTGCCCGTCGATTACGACGACCTCACGATCGTCGAGCTCGAGCCGGGCCGCCGCTTCCTCGAGCGCTCGCCGATGCTGACGCAGCGCCTATGGACGCACGAGCGCATCGTCGAGCCGCGCGCAGGCGGCGGCGCCTCACTGACGGATCGGATCTCCTTCGAGCCGAAGATCCCCGCGCTCGCCGGTGCGCAGCTACCGATCTACCGCACGGTGTTCAAGTACCGGCACTACCGTCTCGTCCGGATGTTCGGCGGGCGCACTCGCCCGGCGGGTCAGGCGAGCGGCTGACGAGCTAGCTGCCGCCGCCGAAGCAAAGCCGCCAATTCGGCGCATCGACGAAGGGCGGCACGTACGCGTTGCCGCACCCGAACGCCGTCCAGATCGTCGGGAACGTCGTGAAGGAAAGGTTGCCGAAGACGTCGGTGCGAAACGCCGGCTCGAAGAGCGCACCCGGCAACGGCCCACCGAGCGGGATCGACGCGACGAGCGTCCACTTGCCGTTGAACCTTTCCTTCTTCGGAATCTTGAAGAGCGACAGGTAGCCGCCGAGGTGATTGCGCAGCATCAGGTAGAGCTCGGTCGCCGCCGGATTGAACGCCAGCCCGGCCGCGTGCTTCGGAAACCCGTCGAGGCCGTCGATCGAGAGCATCCGTGCCTCGCCGAAATGGATGCCGTCGACGCTCTGCCGCTCGTACAAGCGTCGGGAGAGCGGCGTGTCCGTGTGCCACAGGCGAATCGCGGCGGCGCCGTTCGTGTTGTGGGCCTGCGTCTGCCCGGCGCCGTAGAGCCCGTTCCCGGGGAACTGAGTCGAGATGAGCGGATTGCCCGCGTATTTCACCCACGAGACGCCGTCGTTCGAGAACGCGACGCCGATCTTGGCGTTGCTCGAGCAGTCGGCCGATGCGGTGTAGTACATCGCCAATTGGTAGGTCTGCCCTGCATACGGGAACGCGCCGCGGACGACGGATGGATCGCAGGTGCACGGACCTTCCCAGGTGCCCCTGTTCGCGGACAGCACCACTTGCGGCGCTCCCCAAACGCCACCGCTCGTCTGTGAGTATTTGATGACGTCGGCGTCGCCCTGCGACGGCCGATTGCTGCACCACCACAGTCGGTCTCGGCCGGTGGCGGTGTCGGCCATCCAGCTCGGGGAGTAGTCCCACGATTCACTGTCGAGCAGCGGGCCGAGCGCCGTGAACTGGAAGGCGCGAGCGGACGACGTGCAGAGCAACAGAGCAGCCGCCACGAAAAAAACGCGCATGGTGAAAACGGTGCCTCCGACGTGCGCGGTCCTACAGCACACATCGCGCCTCCGGTTCAATCGCGGGCGTAGATCGGCACCGGGAAGATCGTCTCGAAGTCCGGCCCCGCGGTCGGCACCGAGACCACGAGCTGCCAGCGGATCGGCAGCGCGCGACGAGTGTCGGTGCCTCTCGCCTCGGGCGGGATCGCGAAGGCGACCTCGATCGCGGCGCCGCCGCCCGGGAGCGGCCGGACCGGGAACGTCTTCTCCTGCGACCACTCCTTCTCGGCGTCGGGCGCCGGATCTTCGCTCGGCGAACCACCGCGACTGCCGTCGCGCATGCAGCGGAGCGTGACGCGCGCGGGTGCTTCGCTCGGCGCGAGGCGCGCGACCTCGACGAGCGCGCGGAACGTCTCGCCCGGGGCGACCGGCACGGCGTTCCAGCGCAGGCGCGCCGAGCCGCCGACGATCCGGAACCAGATCGAGCGGAGCAGGACGACGACGACCGCGAGCAGCAAGAGATCGAGGATGCCGATCACCACCCAGAAGCCCCACCACGACCAGTCGACCGCCCAGATCGTGTGGAACGGCAGCAGGAGCGCGCCGATGAAGACGAGAGAAAGGAACTGTGGAAGGAGCGCCTCCTCGGCGATCGGCTCGGCGCCGTCCTGCCTCCAGTCGCGATCGCGGAGCCACGGCGCGGCGGCGACGACCTCGCGCGCGCGGCGGCGGCTCGCGATCACGAAGCGTTGGAGGCCGTTGCGGAGGAAGCCCGAGCCGACGAGGAGCACGATCATGCCGACGAGATAGGCGATGTGCCGCGGATCGCCCTCGAGCGCTTGCCCGGCCGCGAACATGCCGGCGGCTGCGCCGGCGACGACGACGATGCCCGTCACGATGCCGCCGATCCCGCTCGAGGGGGGAATCGGGGTGGGATCGTCAGCCGCGGCTTCTTCCGCGGCCTCCTCGGCCGCGACGTCTTCCTCGAGCGTTTCGACGTCCTCGAGCTCCTGCTCGATCTCTTGGTCGGGCGCCTCGTCCGCTTCGACTTCGCTCGCTTCGACCTGCTCGAGCCGCGCCGGCTCCACGGTCATGGCGGGCGGAGCCGTCGGTGCCGGCGGAGTGGAGTGGAGCGGCAGCTCGTGCAGCGCGCGGGGCCGCGTCATCCGCCGCAGCAGCCAGACCACCGCGATGGCGCCGAGGATCCAGGGGAGCTTGCTCGCGAGCTCCGCGACGTCCATGGTTCGGCTCTTACCATGACGTTCGCGGCCGAGCTCGGTCTCCGAGAGAAGATCCTGACGGGCTTGGTGCTCGCCTTCCTCGCGCTCTTCGTGGCGATCGCGTGGACGACCGCCAGCAGCTTCCGCGATCCGCACTTCACGTTCCCGGTCGGCCTCCTGGTCGTCTTCTTGACGACCGCGCTCGGCTTCCGCCCGCTCGCCTACGAGCTCGGCGCGAGCGCGCTCGCCGTCGACCGTCCGTTCGGCGCCTGGACCGTGCCCTACTCGGGCATCCGCGCGGTGCGCGCGCCCGCCGAGTACCCGACGCTCTTCACGATCGGCTTGTGGCGCGCGGAGGGGTTCTTCGGCTCGTACGGCCTCTACTGGAACCGGCCATGGGGCTTGTTCCGCGTGTTCGTCACGGACTCGAAGCGCCTCGTCGAGATCGTGCTCGAGGACGGCTCGCGCGTGGTGATCTCGCCGAACGATCCGCGGGAGTTCCGCGACGCGCTGATCGCGCGCGCCAAGATCGCGGGCGCTGAGATCGCGTTCGCGACCTGAGAAAAATACTTCGTAAGTATTTTCTGAACTACCCGGTCGACGAGACGCGAGCTTCCGCGATCGGGCGATCCAGCAGTCGTTGAATCGCGGCGAGCACCTCGGCCGGGCGCTCCTCCATCACGAAATGGCCGGCGCCCGGGAGCCACTCGAGCGTGGCGTTCGGGAGGATCGCGGCGAGATCCCGCGCGGTCGCCGGCGGGCAGTAGGGATCGCGATCGCCCCAGACGATCGCCGCCGGCACATCGAAGCGCCGGAGACCGTCGACGATTTCGGGCAACCGGAGCGCGTAGTCCTGCCAGAACCGCACGAACCAGCGCCGCCCGTCCGGAGTCGACATCCAGCCGAGGTAGCGGTCGAGCTGGTCGTCGCCGAACGCGCCCTTTCGGATGTAGCCGCCGAGCAAGAGACGATGGAGCGCGACGTTCGGCCCGTGCTCGATCAGCGCGCGGAGCCCCGGCGTCCGCGCGCACACGCCCACGAAGCCGAAGAGCAGCCACGACGGCCACGGGAACGTCCGATGCGCGCGTGAGTTCAGTACGAGGAGCCGCAGGAAGCGCTCCGGGTGGCGCGCGGCGAGCCCGAGCGCGAGATGTCCGCCGTAGTCGTGAACGACGAAGTTCGCCTGCGGCGCGCGCACGGCGTCGAGGAAGCGGCCGATGCGCTCGACCTCCTCGTCGTAGAGAAGCGAGAGCTCGACCGGGCGATCCGACTCGCCCCAGCCGAGCCAGTCCGGCGCGATCACGCGATGCGTGCGCGCGAGCGCATCGAACTGATGGCGCCAGGTGAGGCGGCTCTCCGGATACCCGTGCAGCAGCACGACCGGCTCGCCGCTGCCGGCCTCGGCGTACACGATCCGCGCGCCGTCGACGCGCGCCTCGCGCCGCGTACGCGCGTCAGCAATCGTCACGACGCGGCGGAGGCGACGTACTGCTTCTTGAACTTCGTCTTCATGTCCCAGGTGCCGGCCCAGCCCTTGGGAATGACGAACGAGTCGCCCGGCTTGAACTCGTCCTTCGTGCCGGAGCGGTTCGTGACGACGAGCGTGCCCTCCAGCACGAGGCAGTATTCGTCGTGCGGGTACGCGTCCGTCTGGAGCACGCCCGGCCCGCTCTCCCAAAGGCCGACGACGAACTCATTGGCGACGCCGTCGTACTGGATCGCGCCCTTGTAGGAGCCGTCGAAATCCTTCTGCCCCGCGACGACCATTTCCTTCGGGTACTTCGCGGCCTTTGTCGCCGCGGCCTTCTGATCGAGGCGGCGGATCTCCGGCGCCGGCGAATCGGCGGCGAGCGGAGTGACGAGGGCGAGGAGAACGAGGGTCGAGAGGATTCGAGTTTTCATTGGGTTCACGCTGCCGCCGGCTCGCTGGCCGCGGACTTGAAGAGGCGTACCGGAACGCCGTTGAGGATCGACTGGCCGACGACCGACTCGACCACCGAGTCGTCCGTCCAATCGTTCGCCGAGACGCCGGGGTGGCTGCCGGCGACCTTCTGCCAGGGCGCGCTCGCCGCGTGGCCCCAGCCGTGCGGTAGGCTGACGACGCCGGGCCGCATGTCGTCGGTGACGCGCACCTTGACCGGCCCGCGGTAGACGCGGCTCTCGAGCACCGCGACCTCGCCGTCGTGCACGCCGGAGCGGCCGGCGTCCTCGGGGTGCACGTAGAGCACGCACCGCTCGCGCCCGGCGACCATCGCGGGCGCGTTGTGCATCCACGAGTTGTTCGTGCGGAGCTCGCGCCGGCCGATCAGCAGGAGCGAATCGTCTGTCGCGCCGGCGCGCGCACTCCTCGGCGAGCTCGTTGATCGCGGCGACGATCACGGGCCTCGGCGAGATGGAGCTTCTTGTCCTTGTGGACGATCCGCCGCGCGAAGCCCCGGCTCGAGCTCGCCGAGGTCGATGCCGTGCGGCGCCGCAGCCGAGCCTCTTGCGGTTGAGCCCTTCGACCAGGGGAGAAAGCGATCGCCGTGTGGCCCGTCCGCACGCCAGCATCGCCGCGGTCGTGTCGGGATTCCACTCGTAGTCCCGAGCTTCCGGCGAGCGCGCAGCATCGCATCGACCGGCTTCATCCCCGTCGGCCCGCCGCCCAACCGATAGGCGAGCTCGGCAAGATCTCCCAGTCCGCGAGCTCGCCCGCTTTTCGCTCGAACAGCGGAGGCGACATCGCGCGAAGTTCCGGATCGCGAAGCTCGGCGTAGAGCGCGTCCCAGTGCTCTTCGGTGAGCGCCCAAGCGGGCGGCAGGATGAGGTCCGCGTGGCGCGTCGTCTCGTTCACGTAGAGGTCTACCGAGACCATGAACTCGAGCGACTCGATCGCCTTCTCGAGCCGGCGCCCGTTCGGCACGGAGAGCACCGGGTTCCCGGCGTAGGTGACGAGCGCGCGCACCTGCCCATCGCCCGGCGTCTCGATCTCCTCGGCGAGACAGGCGGCGGGCAGATCGCCGATCGTCTCGGGCAGACCGCGCACGCGGCTCCGCCAGCGTGCATAGCCGTCGCCGCCGATCATGCGCGACAACGCCACGAGATCGATCGCCGGCCTTCGGGAACATCGCGCCTCCCGCCTTGCCGAGGCGATCGGTCGCGAGGTTGAGGACGTCGGTGGCGAAGCCGGCGAGCGTCCCGAAGCGGTTGTTGCAGACGCCGACCCGCGAGTAGGCGACCGGCGCCTTGGCGTCGGCGAACGCGAGCGCCAGGCGGCGCGATCGTCGCGGCGTCGACGCCGGTGATCGCCTCGACGCTTTCGGGCGTGAAGTCTCGAGCAGCCGCTCGCCACGGTCTCCCAACCTGTCGCGACGCGCCGGATGCGCGCGCGGTCGACGCGTCCCGCTTCGACGAGCACCTGGACCAGAGCGAGCAGCAACGCGGCGTCGCCGCCGGGCAGGATTGCGACGTGCTCGTCCGCTTCGCGCGCCGGTCTCGGTGCGGCGCGGATCGACGACGACCACCTTGCCGCCGCGGCGCGCGAATGCCCGCGCATCCGCGCGCGCATGTTCGGCGCGGTCAGGAAACTGCCGTTCGAGACGTACGGGATTGGCGCCGATGCAGAGGAAGTAGTCCGTGCGGTCGACGTCGGGAATCGGCACCGCCCACGACGCGCCGTAGAGATAATACGAGGCGACGAGCCGCGGGCTCGTGTCCTGCGAGCCCGCGCTGTAGCGTTCTGCGTACCGAGCGCCTTCAAGAGCCCGCCGCGGACGAGCACGGCGCCGTGATTGTGGACGACGGGATTGCCGATGTAGACGGCGACCGCGTCGTTGCCGTGCTGCTTGCGGATCGCGTTCGAGCCGCGTCGCCGCGAGCTCGAACGCATCCTCCCACGAGATCGGCTCGAACGTGCCGCCGGCGGTACGACGCATCGGCGTGCGGAGCCGATCGGGGTCGTGATGGATCTCCGCGATCGCCACGCCCTTCGGGCAGATGAAGCCCTTGGAGAAGACGTCCTCCTCGTCCGGCCGGATCGAGAGGATGCGGTCTCCTTCGACCTCGAAGGTGAGGCCGCAGGTCGCTTCGCAGAGCGTGCAGCTTCGGTGGACGGTTCGCGACATCAGAGGCTCCTCCCAGCGGGCGATCTGTATGCCGGAAAGCGGCCCTATGCAAAGGACCAATCTTCTGAAAGATTCTGGGGCCACTTATGCTGGTCGCTCTGGACGGTCGCGGCACTCTCGTCACGCAGCTCGCGCGCGCGCTGCGGGCGAGCATCCTCTCGGGCGGGCTCCGTCCGGGTGAGCGACTGCCGGCGACACGGACGCTCTCGGAAGAGCTCGGGCTCTCGCGCAACACCGTGCTCGCGGCCTACGATCAGCTTCTCGGCGAAGGTTACGCGAGCTCGCGCCACGGCTCGGGCACGTTCGTCGCCTCCGAGATCCCGCTCTTGCCGCCGAAGGGTGACGGACGCCCGGAGCGCACGGCCGTCGCGCCACGGCTTTCGCGCTTCGGGCGGCGAATCTCCGAGATGCGTCCGATCTGGGCGGCTCGGGCGCCGCGCGAGCTCCGCTGGGACTTCCGATACGGGCGACCGGCGTTCGGGGACTTCCCGCAAGCGCTCTGGCGGCGGCTGCTCGCCAGGACGGCGCGGCGCGCTTCTTCTGCCGATCTCGATTATGGGCTGCCCGAGGGCGAGGAGGAGCTCCGCCTCGCGCTCGCCGAGCATCTTGCTCGCACTCGGGGCGTCGCTTGCTCTCCGGAGGAGATCGTCGTCACCGCGGGCTCTCAACAAGCGCTCGACCTCGTCGCGCGGACGCTGCTCGATCCCGGCGACCGCGTGCTCCTCGAAGAGCCGCACTATCTCGGCGCGCGCCGCGTGTTCCAGGCCGCGGGCGCGAAGATCGTCGTCGGACGCGTCGACGCGGAGGGGCTCGACGTCTCGAGCGTGAGAAAGGAGGCACGCACCGCGCGCGTCGCGTACGTCACACCGTCGCATCATTTCCCGACCGGCGTCGTGATGACGCTGCCGCGGCGACTCGCGCTCCTCGACTGGGCCCGGCGCGCGCGCGCCGTCGTCGTCGAGGACGACTATGACAGCGAGTACCGCTACGCGGGCCGGCCGATCGAAGCGCTCGCCGGCCTCGATCGCGCGGGAACCGTGGTCTACGTCGGCACGTTCTCGAAGGTCATCTTCCCGGCGCTGCGACTCGGCTATCTCGTGCTGCCGCCGACGCTGGTCGATTCGTTCAGGAGCGCCAAAGCGCTCACCGACACGGGCTCGTCGCGCCTCACCCAGCTCGCGCTCGCGGACTTCCTCCGGGACGGCCACTTCGACCGCCATGTGCGGCGCACGCGCCGCCGCAACGCTTCGCGCCGGCGCGCGCTCCTCGACGCGTTGGCCGAGAGCTTCGGCGACCGCATCGAGACGAGTGGCGCGGACGCCGGCCTTCACCTCGTGCTGTGGCTGCGCGATCTCGGTGCGGACCGCCTGCGCGAGCTCGTGCTCCGCTCGCGCGAGGCGGGAGTCGGCATCTACCCGGTGACGCCCTTCTACGTGCGCCCGCCGCGGCGCGCGGGTCTCCTCCTCGGTTGGGCCGGCCTCGAGGAGCGCGAGATCAAAGACGGGATCGCCGCGCTCGCGCGCGTCGTCGCCTCGGTGAAGTAATTCGCGTTACGCCTTCGGCCAGGCGACGCGGCCCGAACGGATCTCTTCCGCGAACCACTCTTGGCCGCCGTGGGCGAGCAGCCACTCGATGCGGTCGCCGCGCCAGACGATCCTGTCGACCTTGAGATGCGTGCGCGCGGCCGTCTGCAGCCACTCACGAGCGCGCTTCAGGTCCTCTGCGCCGAGCGGATGGGCGCGCATGCGGCGGAGCCAGTCGTCGAGCTTCGGGAACCGATCGTGGGTAAAAGGAATCCCGAGCGGCTTCGCGGCCAGAAGATGCGGGTAGAGCGCGAGATCGGCGATCGTCATCTCGCCGCACACGAAGTCACCGTTCTCGGCGAGCGCGCTCTCGAGCCGGCCGTAGATCTCCTCGAGCTCGGTCTTGGCGGCATCGAAGAGACCGGGCGGCATCGTGTCGGTGCGATCGACGATCGGCCACGTCCAGATCGAGACGTCGTGGAAGATCGAATCGAGCTGAACATCGGCGAGCCGTTCCCACGCGCGTGCGGCGACGCGCCGCTTCGGCTCGGCCGGCAGCAACAGCGGGCGATCGGGGTAGCGATGGTCGAGATAGCCGACGATGTCGGCGGAATTCACGACGACGACGTCGCCGTCGACGAGCACGGGGACCTCGACGCGCGCGTTCACCGCGACGAGCGCACGGCGGTTCTCCGGCAGGAGCCCATCGACCGCCTCGAAGGGGAGGCCCTTGAAGCGGAGCGCCATCCAGACCTTGCGCGCGAACGGGCTGAACGGGCTATCGAAGAGCTTCATCTCCCCGGAGTTTGATCCGGCCAGCGAGGCGACGGGAGCCCCCTCGCAACGTTCCCGCCGAAGCGGCATCTGAGAGCTCGTGACGAAGCCCTTTCGCCGCGAGGGTCTCCTCGCGCTCACCTTCGTCGGTTTCGTGAGCCTCGGCCTGCCCGACGGGCTGCTCGGCGTCGCCTGGCCGTCGATGCGGGCGGACTTCGCGCTGCCGCTCTCGGCGATCGGGCCGCTGCTCATTTCCTTCGTCGCCGGCTACGTCGGCTCGAGCTTCGTGAGCGGGCGCGTCGTCGCGGCGATCGGCGTCGGCCGCCTGCTCGCGGCGAGCGCGGCCGCGACCGCGGCGAGCCTCGCGGTGTACGCGGGCTCGCCCGTCTGGAGCGTGATCGTCGTCGCGGCGTTCGCCGGCGGGCTCGGCGCGGGCGGGATCGACGCCGGAATCAACACCTACGCCGCGCTTCACCATTCGCCGCGCACGCTCAACTGGCTCCATGCGTTCTACGGCCTCGGCGCGGCAATGGGCCCGCTCCTGATGTCGCGCGTGCTCGGCTCCGGCGCGCCGTGGCAGCGCGGCTACCTCGCCGTTGCGCTCGCCTCGGCCGTGCTCGCGGCAGTCTTCTGGAGCGTTCGCGATCTCTTTCCGCGCTCCGCCGATCGACACGATTCGCAGGCCGCGTCCGCGCCAACCCTCCGGGACACGCTCCGCTTGCCCGCCGCGCGCTGGAGCCTCGCCGCGTTCTTCGTCTACACCGGCCTCGAGGCGACGGCCGGCACCTGGGCGTATTCGCTCTACACCGAGGGGCGCGGGCTCGCGATGGAGACGGCCGCGCCGTGGGTGAGCCTCTTCTGGGCGTCGCTCGGTGCGGGGCGCGTCCTCTTCGCACTCTTCGGCAGCCGAGTCGCGGTGACGTCGGCGCTCCGTGTCGCGCTCGGGGTGATCGGCGTCGCCGCCCTGACGATCTGGCTCGGGCCGCCGGAGTGGGGGTTTGCGGGGCTCGCGCTCCTCGGCCTCGCCTGCGGCCCGATCTACCCGTCTCTGATCGCCTCCACGCCGACGCGTCTCGGCGAGGCCCACGCCGCGAACGGCGTCGGCTTGCAGGTCGCGCTCGCCGCGCTCGGGCAATCCCTCCTGCCGGCCGCGATCGGGGTCGCGGCGGGCCGGTTCGGGCTCGAGATCGTCGGTGCCGAGCTGGCGGGCGCGGCGATCGTGCTTACCCTCATCCACGAGCGCCTGGCCCGCGTAGATCGTACGGCTCTTCACAGCCGCACGCGCGTATCGCAAACTGAGAGGCCGCCCATGAAAAGACGCACCGCGACGTTGGTTCTCGCGCTCGCCCTCACGAGCCTCGGCGCCTGCGCGAAGGACGAAGCCCCAACCGTGACCGGGGTCGCCGAGGCCGCCGTCCACGTCCGCTACAGCGAGGAAGCCATGACGAACTTTCGCAAGCCATCCGACGACGAGCTCAAGAAGAAGCTCGATCCCCTCCAGTACGAAGTGACGCAGCACGAAGGCACCGAGCCTCCGTTCCGCAATACGTACTGGGACAACCACGAGCACGGCATCTATGTCGACGTCGTCTCCGGCGAGCCGCTCTTCAGCTCGCTCGAGAAGTACGACTCGGGCACCGGCTGGCCGAGCTTTTGGCAGCCGCTCGAGAAGGAGAACGTGACGACGAAAGAGGATAGCGCGCTCTTCATGAAGCGCGTCGAGGTGCGCTCGAAGCACGGCGACTCGCATCTCGGCCACGTCTTCGAGGACGGGCCGCGTCCGACCGGACTCCGCTACTGCATGAACTCGGCGTCGATGCGCTTCGTGCCGGTCTCGAAGCTCGACGAGGAAGGCTACGGGAAATACGTTCCGCTCTTCGAGAAGGCCGGCATCAAGGTCGCCGCGCAGTCCGGGAACGGCGCCGAGCCGGCCGCGGCGGGTCGAACCCAAACCGCGACGTTCGGCGGCGGCTGCTTCTGGGGCGTCGAGGAGCTGATCCGCAAGCAGCCCGGCGTCGTGAAGACCGAGGTCGGCTACACCGGCGGGCACCTCGAGAACCCGCGCTACGAGGATACGCACGACAGCGCGAGCGGCCACGCCGAGTCGGTGCAGATCACGTTCGACCCGGAGAAGACGAGCTACGAGAACATCATCCGCTTCTTCTTCCGCATCCACGATCCGACGACGCTGAATCGTCAGGGCAACGACATGGGCACGCAGTACCGGTCTGTCATTTTCTACCACGACGACGCGCAGAAGAAGATCGCCGAGACCGTGAAGGAAGAAGTCGACAAGTCCGGCAAGTGGAAGAAGCCGGTGGTCACCGAGATCGCCAAGGCTTCGAAGTGGTGGCCCGCGGAAGACTATCACCAGGATTACCTGCAGAAGCACCCGAACGGGTACACGTGTCACTTCGTCCGCGATTAGTTTTTTTGGCGACGACGTCAAACACCCCAAAGAAGGTCGTCGCCGCAGACCGTTCGTGACTGCCCTCACGCGTACCGAAGACCGCGACGGCGTGCGCGTGATCACGCTCGCGCGCCCGCCGGTCAACGCGATCGATCTCGAGCTCGTCGAGTCGCTGACCGAGCATCTCGTCGAGGCCGAGGCTGCGACGGGCTGCCGCGCGCTCGTCGTGACCGGGGGCACGCGCGCGTTCTCGGCCGGGGTCGATACGCTCGTCGTGCCGAAGTACGATGAGGCGCGCCGCGAGCGCATGGGCCTCGCGATCAACCGCATGGTGCACGCGCTCTACGGCCTCGCCAAGCCGACGGTCGCCGCGGTGAACGGACACGCGCTCGGCGGCGGCCTCGTGCTCGCGCTCGCCTGCGACTTCCGCATCGGCGCGGATGCCGACTATCACCTCGGCCTCCTCGAGGTGACGGCCGGCATTCCCTTCCCCGCCGTGCCGATGATCGTGGTGAAGAGCGAGCTCGGCCCGCGCACCGCGCGCCGGCTCGCGCTCGGCGGCGAACGGATATCGCCGCGGCATCCGCTCGCCGCTGAGATCCTCGACGAAGTCGTACCGGCCGCGCGTCTCCTCGACGCCGCCGTCGAGCACGCGATCGTGCTCGCCGATCTGCCCGGTTACGCGGCCGTCAAGCGCCAGCTCCGCGATCAGACGCTCGGCGAGATCGGTGCCGCGCTCGACTCGGTCGAAGCGTTCGTGAACATGACGCTCTGAGCTCCTGGCGACGGCGTCCGGGACGGCCTCGACGGTCGTCGCTGCAGACCGCGCGTGATCCGCCGCAGCGGCTCACGGGTGAACGCGCCCCAGGTCTGCGGGTAGGTCGCGAGCTCACCCGGCACGCCGAGCGGCGCCGAGCGCGACTCCTCGACGCCCACGAGCCTCCCCGCTGCGCGGTCCCAGAGCGAGAAGATCGTGCCGAAGTTCTTCTCCGAGGTCGCGGGGACGTGATGCAGACGGTGGGATCGCGGCGTCACGAAGAGCGGCTCGAGGATGCGGAGGCGCGGCCGGAGGTTCGAGTGGTTGAACGCCGCCCACGACCCGTAGACCGCGGCGGCCGCACCGATGGCGATCGGTGGAAAACCGAGCAGCACGAGCGGAATCATCGACATCGCGTGTCGGAGCCCGTGCTCGAACACGTGCGCACGAAACGCCGCGAGCCAGTCGAGCGCGCGGCTCGAGTGGTGCACCTTGTGGATCTCCCAGAGCGGCTCGAAGCGGTGGAGGAGCCAATGCGTGAGCCAGCCACCGAGGTCGTAGAGCACGATCGCGACGAGCAGCACGAGCGCGAACGGCAGCACGGCGAGGCCCGCCGCGACGGGCGCGACGAGGCCCGCTGCGGGGCCCACCGCCCAGCGCATCGCGAACGCGAGCGCGACGCCGCCGGTCAGGAAGCATGCGGCGTCGTCGAGGAAGTGCGGACGGAGCAACCGCCGTGGCGCGAAGCGGATGCTCGGGAACCGCTCGAGCGCAGCCACGAGAACGATCGAAACGACGAGGATCAGGTTTTCCAACGAGCGTTCCTCCGCAGGAAGAACGCCGGGGCCCGCACGTTCGTTACGGCTCGCCTCCGAAGCGAACCGCGGAGAGCTTCCGGGGGTCGAGGATCGAATGAAGCTCGGCGATCTTGCCGTCGCCGTCGAGCTCGAAGCGGAGCACCACGCGGGGAGCCATCTGCGGGCGCTTCGGCGTGGTGTCGATGAAGAGCGCCGGCAGACCGTTTACTGCCCGGATCGCGAAGCGGGAGATCGGCGCGCGCCGGCGCGCCGTCTCGAGATGGAAGCGCACCACCCGGCGACGGCCGACGAGCGGGGCGCGGAGCGCGGTGTAGCGCCCGCCGCCGTCCGTCACCGTTCGCACCGATTCCGCCATCAGCGCCTCGACGGCCGCCGCATCGCCGCGCGCGAGGCCGGCGACCAGGCGCTCGAGCACGGCCTGCGTGCGCTCGGCGAGCTCGCGGCTCGGCACGCAACGCCGGCGATCGTAGTCCGCCATCCGCTTCCGCGCTCGGTGATGGAGCACGCGGACGTTCGCCTCGCTCGTGTCGAGCACGTCGGCGACCTCCGCCGCCGTGTGATCGAAGACGTCTCGGAGAAGCAGGGCCGCGCGCTCGCGCGGCCGCAGCGCTTCGAGCGCGAGGAGAAATGCGTACGTGAAGCTCTCGCGCCGCTCGTAACGACCGTCCGTCGCCTCCTCGCTCGGGAGCGCGCGATCGACGTCCTCGAGCGGCGACGGCAACCACGACGGCGAGGTGCCGCGCCGGCGCCGCGCGCGAAGCCCGTCGAGGCTCAGGTTCGTGGCCACGCGCATGAGCCAGCGATGCCACTGATCGTCGACCCGACGGGGCGGCCGCTCGAGCGCACGCGCGAACGTCTCCTGCACCACGTCGTCGGCATCCGCTGCGATCCCCGTCAGACGGTAGGCGAGCCCCCAGAGCGATCGCTCGTGGCGGCGGTAGGCGGACTCGATCTCGGCGCGACTTGGCACCGTCGGAAGAACGCTTCGGGGCGCCGCTTCGTTACACGCGGCGTTCGATCAAAGCACCGTCACGCCGAACAGCGCGCAGACGATCCAGCCGACGAAGCCGACGGCGAGCGGGATCGTCAGGTTGTCGTCGATCCGGATCGGCATCATCTCGATCGTCGCCGCCGCGGCGGCGAGGACGAACCCGATGATCACGAGCGTGCCGACGGGCGCCGGCGTCGCGACGTAGAGGACGCCCAGCGTGATCGCGAACGTCGCCACGAAGAACGCGAGCGAGCCTTCGATCGATTTGTCGGGCACGATCCGCCGCTGCCCCCACCGGATGCCGACGATCGCCGACAGCGGATCCGCGATCGCGAGCGTCAAGATCGCGATCACCGAGATCGTCTTCGGGAACGTGATCAGCGTGAGGAGGATCGAGATCGCGTACGGCGTCATCGCCGATTCTTTGACCTGCTCCTCGGCGCGGAAGAGCGCGTGGTTCACCTGCGGCAGCTTCCGAATCACTTCCGGGTAATGAATGCGCACGCGATCGAGGATGTAGACGAGACAGGCGATCACGCCGAAGATGTGGATGACCTGCTGGTGCTCGAAGAAGAGCGCGTACGCGGTCGCGATCGCCACGCCGTTCCCCATGTGCACGAGCCGGCGGCCGATGTGGATGTCTTTCCGCGTCGCCGACGGCAGGCCGAGACCGTTGCCGCCGGGAGGCAGTGGTGCGGACGGCACCGGCGGCGGCGTCACCGCCGCGCCGAAGGAGTCGTCCGGAGGCGCGAAGAGCATGGCGTCCCGTCAGGCTATCGCGATCCCGGGGCGCCAGGCAAAGCGCGTTGACTGACTCGGGGTGCCTGGGCATCTTGCCGCGATGCCCCAAGACCGTCCCGCGGACGACGGAATCGTCGTCGTTTCCGGCCTGCCGCGCTCCGGCACCTCGATGGCGATGCGCATGCTCGCCGCCGGCGGCATGGCGATCGTCACCGACGGGATTCGCGCCGCCGACGAGGACAATCCGAACGGTTACTTCGAGGACGAGCGCGTGAAGGGGCTCGCCAAGAACCCGGACAAGGCGTGGGTCGCGGAGGCGCGCGGCAAGGCGTTGAAGGTGGTCTCGCTCCTGCTCCAGCACCTGCCGCCGGCGCACAAGTACCAAGTCGTGTTCGTCCACCGCGCGCTCGAGGAAGTGCTCGCCTCGCAGGCGAAGATGCTCGCGCGGCGCGGCCAGCCGTCGAACGCGTCCGACGCGGAGATGACCCGAGTCTTCGAGGGCCATCTCGCGAAGATCCGCCAGCTTCTCACCACCTCGCCGCAATTCGAGCTCCTCGAGGTGCGGCACGAGGTCGTGATCAAAGACCCGCTCGGCGAGGCGAAGCGCATCCAGCAGTTCCTCGGCCGCCCGCTCGACGTCGAGAAGATGGCCGCCGCGGTCGACCCGAAGCTGCACCGCAACCGCGGGTAGAACGCGCAGCGTTCTAGCCCGGGCGGGGACGTTCCTCGCGGCCTCGACCATCAAGGCGTCGCGTCGAGAGAGGCCGAGAGGTGCGTCCCTCACGGCGCTGGCCCTTCCCGTCTTCCGCGAACTGGCTCTCTTCCCGAGCCGGCGCGAAGGAGTAGGACGGCGCCATGAAGCTCTATCACTCGTTCCGCCCGCATCCGAAGGTCGGCGCCGGCCGCGAAGTCCGCATCACGCTCGCCGAGAAGGGTCTCGAGATCCCGATGCAGGATCTCGACATGACCACGCGCGAGAACCGGAAGCCGGAATACCTGGCGAAGAACCCGACCGGACAGCTGCCGTTCCTCGAGCTCGATGACGGGCGCGTCGTCTCGGAGGGCATCGCGATCTGCGAGCTCCTCGAAGACCTCCATCCGGATCCGCCCGTGATCGGCCGCACGCCGGAGGAGAAGGCGGAGACGCGCATGTGGCTCCGGCGCATCGAGTTCGGCATCGCCGAGCACATCGTGAACGGTTTCCGCTTCGGCGAGGGACGAGCGTTCTGGGAAGGCCGCGGGCGGATCGTCGCCGAGGCGGCCGACGGCTTGAAGGCGCTCGCGCGCGACAAGCTCGAGTGGCTGGACGGCGAGATCCGTAGCCGCGCGTTCATCGCCGGCGATCGCTTCACGCTCGCCGACGTCGCGCTCGTGACGGCGCTCGACTTCGGCGAGATGGTCGGCCAGCCGCTCGAGCCGAAGCTCGAGAGCCTCGCCGCGTGGAAGCGCCGGGTCGACGAGCGACCGAGCGTGCAGGCGAGCCTAGCCGGGTAGGTAGCCCCGGTAACGGATGTAGCCGAGCCAGGCGCTCGGCCGGCGCAGCACCGTCAGGAAGAAATGGAGCGAGTTGAAGTACGCCTCGCGCTCCACGATCAAGTTGTCGCGGCCGACGATGCGGTCGACGATGCGGAGCTCATAGGGCGCGCGGCCGACGGTGAAGCGAAGCCGCCACGCGATCAGCAGCGTGTCCCCGTTCGCGGCGATCGCGTCGATCTCGCCGCGCGCGTCGGGCAGCCAGCGGAAGAGCCGCTGGAACTCGCGGCGCGCGGCTTCCTTGCCATGGATCTCGGGCGTCACGGGCTGGATCAACCGCGCGTTCGGATCGAGCAGCTCGACGAGACGATCCGCGTTCGGCCGCGCCCACTCCTCCATGAAGCGGCGGGCGATCGTCGCGAGACCTGGGTCGCGGGACGTGCGGGCGGTGGCGGCGCTTTCCATGCCCGGCTTCTCGCTCTTCGAAGTGGCTCCTGTCAAAGAGCCAATCTCGCTCACTATGCGAGAGCCATCGCCTAACATCAGCTCTCGGCGATCACCTCGGCCATGGCGGTCTCCGCGGTGTGCGTGAGCGCCAGCGCGAGGCGCCGGATGCCGAGGCTCGTGGCGAACGCCGCCGTCTTGCCGTGGAGGCGAATCTCCGGGCGTCCGCCGCTCGGACGGTAGACTTCGATCTCCGTCCAGCCGACGTTTCGTCCCCAGCCCGAGCCGAGCGCTTTCATCGTCGCTTCCTTGGCGGCGAAGCGCGCGGCGTAGCTCTCGTATTTTCGTTTGCGGCGCTCGCAGTAGGCCTGCTCCCCGGAAGTGAAGATTCGATCGCGGAATCGGGGACCGGTCGGCCGCTCGAGGGCATCGCGGATGCGGTCGACCTCGGCGAGGTCGACGCCGATGCCGAAGATCACTCGTCGTCACCCGCGGCGGCGATCTCCGGGGTGCGCTTCGGCACGAGGATCAACGCGGCGACGGCCCAGATGCCGAAGACGAAACCGATCGCGAACCACAGATTCTGCGGATACCCGTTGTTGCGCGCGAACAGTCGACACATGAACGCGTCGCACGTGTTCACCACGAACATCGTGGGAAGGAGCGTCTCGAGCGTCAGATTCGGCTCCAGGAGAATGAGCCCGGAGAGAGAGCCGAGGAACGTCTCGAGCCCGCTCATCGCGCGCGCCCCGCACGCGGCATCGAGCCTTGACCCTCTGCGTCACCGCAGATATCGTCGCGCGCTCGGTCCGCTTCGAAAGGTACGACGATCATGGCGAGAGCCGAGGAACAGTCCATTCTGCAGAAGCTTTTTTCATTGGGCGAAGACCGCATGAACAAGCTGCTCGAAGAATTGTTGTCGAATCCGCGCTTCGCGGAAGCGCTCGGAAAGACCGTCCAGGCAGCGCTCGAAACCAAGGGGCGCGTCGATCGCAACATGCAAACCGTACTGAGCCTTCTCAATCTCCCGTCGAAGTCAGACTACAAGAAGCTCGCCACGAAGATCGAGGCTCTGCAGGGGAGCATGGTGAACTTGAGCATCAAGCTCGACCGCATCCTCGCCGCGCAGAAGAACGGCGAGTCCCCTGTGCCGAAGGCCGCCAAAGCACCTTCGCGCCCGCGCCCGATCAAAGAGCCGAAGCCCGGCGACCCGATCGAGAACTAGTACTCACCCCCCGGGCTTACGCCCGACCCCCTGAGGGGGTGCTCTCACCTCTCCCCTTTGGGGAGAGGTCGGAGGCAAAGCCTCCGGGTGAGGGGGAGACTCAGCCTTCCCCGCTCGATCCGGCCTTCCGCTCCAGCGGCACCACGTTCGACGGGGGCATCGGCTCGACCAGCAGCGCGGCGATGTCGCGCAGATCCTCGACCGAGCGGATGTCGTTCGCGAACGCCGGCACGGGGATCACCGGCGCCGCGGCCGAGATCGATTCGCGGAGCTCGGCGAACATCCGCCGATCGCGGTCGGCGAGGAGATCGAGCTCGCGGCGCGCCTCGCGGAGCTTGCCGATCAGCTCGGGCGGGATCGGCACCGCGCGCCGGCGCCCGCGCCGCGCGAGCAGCGCGGTCGGCACCGTACGATTCAGCACCACGCCGCCGAGCGTGAGGCCGGCCGCTTCGAGCTCCTGATAGAACGCGACCGCCTCGCCGACCGAGAGCGGCTCGGCGGACGTGACCATCACCGCCGCGGTGCCCGGATCGCGCAGCAACCGCCGCACCGCGTCCGCGCGATCGCGAAAGCCGCCGAGCATGCCCTCGAAGCCGGTGAGGAAGTCCGCGACCTCCGCGAGGAGCGTGACGCCCGTGAAGCGCTCGAGCGCGCGGAGAATCGTCTCGAGCGCAGCCTGAGCGAGCCGCGAGCCGGCACCGAAGAGCATCATCGACGGCCGCTGCAGGATGGACACCGCGCGCGACGAGAGGAGATCGATCATCCGCCTCGGCGCGTCGAGGAAGTCGAGCGCGTGATGCGTCGGCGGCGTGTCGACGACGAGCAGATCGAAATCGTTCGCGGTCGCGATCTCGTAGAGCTTCTCGAGCGCCATGTATTCCTGCGAGCCGGCGAGGCGTCCCGAGACGAACTGATAGAGCCGGTTCGAGAGGATCCGCTCGGCCGCGTCGAGCGTCGGTGCGAATCTCGCGACGAGCTCGTCGAACGTCCGCTTCGCGTCGAGCATCATCGCCGTGAGCTCGCCGCCCGGCCGCCCGCCGAGGCCCGCGAGCGAGACGAGACGCGGCCGATTGCCGAGATCCGGCAGCCCGAGCGCATCCTTCAGTCGCCGCGCGGGGTCGATCGTGAGCACCGCGACGCGCCGGCCGCGGAGCGCGGCCGCGAGCGCGATCGACGCCGACACGGTCGTCTTGCCGACGCCGCCGCCGCCCACGCAAAGGAGGATCTTCTTCGTATCGATGAGCGATTCGAGGCGCTCAGGCATCGGCACCTCCTGTGGCGAGCGCGCCGTCGAGCGTCGAGACGAGCCGGCGCAGATGCGGCCGATCGAGCTCGCGCGTCAACACGAACGGCAAGCGGATCGGCTCGGTGCGAAGCTCCTCGCGCAGTCGCTCGAGCTGCTCGTTCGCGCGCCGCGCCTTCTCGAGGTGATAGCGCCCAACCGCGACGAGCGGATCGCGCCCGGCGGCCGAGCCGAGCCATGCGGCTTCCTCCGCGGTGAAGCGCTCCGACCAGACGGCGTTCGCGATCAGCGGGCCCAGCGCGACGGCCCGCCCCTGGCGGAGGCTCGCGGCGAGCTCGATCGTCTCGTTGACGGCCATCTCCTCGGGGATCGTCACGAGCACGACCGCGGTCCGCGACGCATCGGCGAGCAGAGTACCGACCTCGCCCGCCATCTTGCCGATCGAGCTCGTCGGCAGCATCTCCATCACCGTGCGTGCGGTCGAGAGGAACGGCAGCGAGTGTCCTGTCGCCTGCGCATCGACGACGATCAGGTCGTAGCGCGGGCGGCGCTTGAAGCCCGTGCGCTCGCGCTCGAACCCGGCAATCTTCGAGAGCACGAGGAACTCCTCGATGCCCGGCGCGGCGGCGGTGAGGATCGAGAACGAGCTCGAGCGGAGCAACCGTTGGGTCAACGCACGGATTCGCAGCAGCCCGTCGAGGAACTCTTCCAGCGCCTGGCGGGGATCGATCCGCACGGCCTCGAGCCGCGGCAGGATCTCCACCGGCTCGGTGCCGACTTCGGGTCCGCCGAGGAGCTCGCGCATCCGCCCAGAGGGCGAGAGCTCGACGACGAGGACGCGCTTCCGGTGCCGGAACGCGAGGAGCGCGATGGTCGCGGCAGCGACCGTCTTACCGACGCCCCCTTTGCCGGTCACGAACAGAAGGCGTCGATCCAAAAGCGGATGAAACGCCATCCGACCGGAGGTACGCGAGGTCGCCGCTCCAGTCAATTTCGTCATCGAATCGTCATCGACGCGGTGTCGGGAAGCGAGCGCGGATTTCCGGGTTGACATCGCGGGAGCGATGGCCGACGACGGGGCGATGAGCCGCGCGCGAAAAGCGGCGCCCCGCGACGCCGGCGGCGAGCTGGTCGATTTTCAGGAGCGGCTTCGGCGCCTCGACGAGACGCTCGACGAGGCGCTCGAGCGCACGCCGGAAGCGCCCGAAGCGAACGACGGTCTCGTCGCGTCGCTCGTGCGTCTCGTGCGCGAGGCGAAGCTCGATCAGGTGCTCGCCGCGCTCGAGAAGGTGCGCGCTTCCGAGCGCGCCGACGACTTCGGCCTCGACCCCGAGTTCGAGGAGCTCGTCGCGCCGTTCTTCGAGTTCCTCTACGAGCGCTGGTGGCGCGTCGAGACGCGCGGCCTGGAGCACGTGCCTGCGGACGGCCCGGCGATCGTCGTCGCGAACCATTCCGGCGCGGTCTTCCCGTGGGACGGCACCATGCTGAAGGTCGCGCTCAAGCGCTTCCATCCCGCGGAGCGCGAGCTCCGGCCGCTGATCGACAACTTCGTGACCGCGCTGCCGTTCGTCGCGTCGCTGCTCTCGCGTTGCGGCGCGGTGCGCGCATGTCCCGAGAACGCGCTCCGCTTGCTCGCGCGGAACGAGGTCATTGCCGTGTTTCCCGAGGGCCTCAAGGGTATCAGCAAGCCGTTCGAGCGCCGCTACCAGCTCGAGCGCTTCGGGCGCGGTGGATTCGTCTCGATCGCGGCCGAGAGCGGCGCGCCGATCGTGCCGGTGGCGATCGTCGGCGCCGAGGAAATCCACCCGTTGCTCGGCAAGATCGAGAAGCCGGCGCGGATGTTCGGACTCCCCTATTTCCCCATCACGCCGACGTTCCCGTGGTTCGGGCTCCTCGGGCTCGTGCCGCTGCCGACCAAGTGGACGATCACGTTCGGCGAGCCGATCGACGTGCGCGAGCGCTTCGGCGATCGGCGCCCGCTCGACCCGATCGAGCTCGACCGTACGACCGAGCACGTGCGCTCGACCGTACAGCGAATGCTCGATCACGCGCTCAGCCGGCGCCAGTCCGTTTTCTTCTAGCGGCCGGCGAAGAGCTGCAGCAGCACGAACGCGGCGATGCCCGCGAAGCAGTAGAGGTGATCGCGGCAGATCGCACGCGCGAGCTCGCTCTGCCGCGGCGGCGGATCGACGCGTGAGCCGAGGCGGATCGCGTTCGGCACCACGCGCGCGGCGGCGAGCGCGATCGGCGGGCCGGCGAGCGCGAGCGCGACGAGCGCGACTGCACGTGGGCCGGTCGCGAGCTGCACGAGCAGCGTGACGAGAAGGATGCCCATCACGGCGCCGACGAGATGACCCATCGGTCGCGCCGTCGTGGTGACGCGGCGGTAGTACGCGGCGATCGAGGCGAGCGCGTCCTCGGGCAGGCCGGCGGCTTGACGATGCCGCAGCACCTGCACGTCGAACATCAGGTCCATCCAGAGAACGGCGAGGAGGAAGCCGCCGCAGCCGATGAGGATCGACGGGGTCACGCTCAGCGCGGGAGCAGTTGCACGAGCGGGATCGTCCGATTCGCGCTCGCGGCCTCGCGACGATACTTCGCGAAGGGCGCGAACACGTTGTCGGCGAGCTTCCAAAGGCGCTCGCGCTCGGCCTCGTCGCTCACCACCGTCGCGCGCATCGGGTTCCCGTTGAGCGTGACGTCGGGTTGCGCGCGCAGGTTGTGGAACCAGGCCGGGTGATTCGCCGCGCCGGCGTTCGAGGCGACGAGCGTGACGCGGTCGCCGTCGTGGAAGTAGATGACCGCGTTCTTGCGCGGGGCGCCGGTCTTCGCGCCGCGCGTCTCGAGCACCGCGGTGCGGACGACGAGCGCCGCGCTGAGACGGCCGCCCGTCAGCCGCAACAGAATCGGGTCGAGCTTCCAGAAGAACAGGCGCGAGACGACCTTGCCCCAGCCCATCGTGCCGAACGCGGAGTAGGCGCGGCTGAACCAGCCGCGCGGGCGAGTCGGGTCGACGTGTTTCAGGACCAAGGCGACGCTCGACTTACTACGATCGGGATCGGCGGGAAATGAGACGCCGAGCGGCTCAGCCGGCTCGAAGCGCCCAGGCATACCCGCGGGCGAGCTGTGCCTTCCCGTCCGTCTCGGACACCTCGCCGTGGGCCACCACGACGCGCTCGAAGGGCCAGGCGAGGATCCGCTCGAGCGAGCGCCGGAAGGCGGGCCGATCGCGAACCAGCAACCGCTCGAACGCCGTGGGCGACAGACGACCATAGACTCCGCTCGCCCAGAAGATGGCGCGCGTGAGCGGAGGGCTGCTCGCGCCGACGTTGAACGCGAGGTCGCTCGCGACGAGCGTGGCGCTCGGCCGGTGGAAGAAGACGACCTCGTTCGTCCAGGGCATGCCGGCGACGAACACCTGGGCGACGGTGTCGGCCCACCCCCGCTCGGGCTCGTCACCGAGCACGCCGGCGATCGCGAGGTCGGGCCGCTTCCGCTCGAGGCCCGGCGCGACCCAGAGGGAAGCTTCGGGAAAGGCCCGCTGCCACTCGCCGACGAAGAGATGATGGAGGCGGTTCGGCGCCACGAGAACCGCGACGGTTCCGAGAGCCTGGACCTCGCGCACGAGCTCGGGCGTCGCGGCGATCGGCGAGTGCACGAGGAGTCGCGAGTCGGCGAGGCGAATCACCGTCATCCGTGCGCCGACCTCGAGCCCGAGAAACCGAAGGGGAGACTCCGCGACCCAGAGATCAGCGGCGAGTTGGCGCAGCATTCAACGGCCCTCTCCGTCGAGATGACGTCCCATGCTCACACGCTCCTCGGCGACGTAGCCGAGGCTCCGATAGAACGCGACGACGTCGGCATTCGTGTTGCGGATCTGGATGTTGACCTTGGGGCAGCCGCGCCTTCCGCAGTCCGGACTCGGCGGCGCGGACCAACTGCGTGGCGATCCCGCCCCGCCGATGCTCCGGGGCGACGGCCAGGTGGTAGATCCATCCCCTCACGCCGTCGTAACCGGCGATCACCGCTCCGACGACGGCGGCGGCGTCGAGGACCGCGACGAGGAGCAGCTCGGGTTGGACCGCGAGCTTGTTGTCGATCATGACGGCAGGCGAATTCCACGGCGGATCGTCCGCGAACACGCGCGCCCAGAGCTGCTCGAGCTGCGCGCGATCGGTCGGTCGAAAGGGGCGGATCGTCGCGGCCACATCCCGTTCGTTGATTTCGCCGGTGCGCCGCTGTTCACGCGGCGGTGAGGGGCCGTGGCTCGGCCTGGTCACGAACAAAAGGCAGCCGGCGGCGAGCTCGGCGACGGCGACGGGCGCGATCCGGATATCCGGGAGTCCGTCGAGGAGCAGGCTGAGCACGCGGCCGACGACCTGGCCGAGGATCAGGAGCCCGGCTACGTCGCCCAGGTGGAGGAGATCGACGCGGTAGGCCGCCCAGCCGAGGACCACCACATGGGCGAGCCAAAGCCCGACGTAGACGGCGCGGTGCTCGCTCAGGGAATTCGTGGTCTCGAGGCGGTAGTCGAACGTCGCCGCCGCTCCGTGGGGGTCGATCAGAGAAGCGACTGCGATGGCCGCGAAGGTAAGCGCCGAGACCGCGAGGATCGCCCTTCTCGCCGCGAGGGTTCGGCTTGGCGCGTCGATCACCCCGGCGGCAGGTCCTTCTCCCACCCGAGCGCCACCGCGAGTGACACCCCGAAGCGCTCGACCATCTTGCCGGCGTCCTCGCGCATCGCCTGCCATTCTTTCGAGTGCGAGCTCTTCTCGAGCGACTTCTCGTCGTCGAAAAGGAGCTCGGCGACGCGATAGAAGGCCGGCGTGCCGCCCTCGAGGCCGTCGGCGGTGCGAGTCAGCACCAGTCGGCGGAGGCCGGGGCACTTCGCCGCGAGCGGGCAATGGGTGTCGCGGTAGTACTGCTCGAAGGCCTCGACGTCTTGCGGTTTCGGTGCGGACCAAGTGGCGACGATCTTGTACACGGGTGCCTCCTCGGGCGAGATCGCTGGCTCCTAGCATGGCCCGGAACGTCGAGATCAAGGCGCGCGTCGGCGATCTTTCGAGTTTACGCGAGCGGGCGCTCGCGCTCGGGGCGCGGCCGGCTGGCGTGCTCGCGCAGGTCGACCGCTACTTCGAGATCGACGGCGGCCGGCGGGTGAAGCTCCGCGAGATCGACGGCACGTCGTTCGAGCTCATCCGCTACGACCGGCCGGAGAGCGACGCCGTGCGGACGAGCGACTACAGCGTCGAGCGGTTCGCCGCCGCCGATCCCGAGCTCGTCGCGTGGCGAGCGCGCGACGCGACGTGCGTGGTCGCCAAGACTCGCGACCTTCTTCTGCTCGACAACGTGCGCATCCACCTCGACCGCGTCGAGCGCCTCGGCACGTTCCTCGAGCTCGAGGCGGTCGTCGACGACGCGCACGACGAGCGCACCTGCCGCGAAGTCGTCGATTGGCTGCTCGCCGCGTTCGACATCGAACCCGGCGCGCTCCTCCGAGCGTCGTACTCGGATCTGCTCAGAGGATCGAAGTGACCGACTCGCCCGGTGTCGCCCCGTTCCCCAGAGATGGCGGCAAAAGAAGCGGACAACGCAGCCACGCCTGAGCGTTGAGCTGCCGGCGCCACGGCTCCCACGACGGCGCGCCGCGGATCGCTCGTTCGCGAAATGCACCCGTTGCGGCGCGCCGATCCCGACCGCCGACCAAGCGCCGGTCAGCTCCAACGCTTTGTTAGCGAGCCCCACGCTTCGAGGATCGCACACCGGCCGCGACGGCACGAACCCGAGCGACGGTTGCGCGACCTCTAAGGTTCGAGAGTCACCTCGGCCAGATCGGTCGGACGTCCCCAACAAAATTCTCTAATGCACGTACGCTTCCTCGGTCCGTGCGCTGCGGTGGCGAACCCGCAACGCGTGTCGCACGCGGTCGAGCAACCGCGGCGGTGGCGTTGCGTCGCTCGCGCGAGGCTCCATGCGAGAACGCTAGCCGGTGACCGAGCGCGCGCCGAGAAAATTCTCGGGATGCTACGGAACGTTTCATAGTCCGAAGGCGCGGCGGCGATCGAAGCGGGAACAGTTCTTGACTGCCTTCCCTATTTTCGCTAAATCTTCGCTATGTTTTCGCTTGCGACCGTTGTGGGGAAAGCCGCTTGGGGTGCGGGTTTCCACGATGTCGCGCATGCGCCCGCGAATCTCGATGCCGCGGTCTACAAGCTCGCTCGGGGCGAGGCTCTGGCACGCCTCGAGCTCGGCCGGGCGGCCGCGCGGTTCTCTGCCCTGCGCGGCTGGGAGCCGCTCGGCTTCTCGCGCCTCGGCGACTACGCGCGCGAGCGGCTCGGCATCTCGGGACGCGAGCTTTCGAGCTTTGCCTTCGTGGCGACACGACTCGCGGAGCTGCCTCGCGTGGGAGAGGCGTTCGCGGTCGGAGAACTTTCGTGGAGCGCGACACGCTTGCTCTGCTCGGTGGCTGACGGAGGGAGCGAGAGCGCCTGGCTCGTGCGGGCGCGGCGAGCGACGGCGAGCGAGCTTGCGGCTGACGTCTGTGGGAGTGCGCGGATTGCGATCGGCGAGATGGCCGACGCGATCGACGAAGTCACCGACTCGAGCGACGGAGAGCCGCGAGTGTGCTTGTCGGTCCCCTGCCCCGGACGTATCGCCTTTCTCTGGCGACGGGCGATCGAGCTTGCGCGGCGGATGCTCGGGTCACAGGCTCCAGTCTGGCAGGCGGCGGAGGCGATCGTCGCGGAGGCCAGCTCGGAGGTCGCGATCGAGGGCGAAGAGGTGCCGCCGGCGGCGCGCGATGAGATACCGCCGCTCGCGTGCCGTTCCGCGGTACAGCTCGAACGTCATCCGCGCGAGGACTTCGAGAGTCTCGACGTCTTCGAGCTCGACGAGGCCATGCGTGACCTGGTCGAGGGACTGCGCTCGATGGACTTCGAGCTCGGTGCGGCTCTACGCCGGATCGTCGACCTTCGCCTCCATCGTGCGCTCGGCTTTGGCTCCTTCGATGCCTACGTGCGGGAGCGGGTCGGGATCTCGCCAGCGAAGGGCCGGGCGTTGGTGGCGGTGGAGCGTCGGGCGCAAGAGGCTCCCGCCCTTCGGCGCGCGCTCCGCTCGGGCGAGCTCTCCTGGGTGAAGGCGCTCGCGATTTTGCCCGTCATGGGCGGCGAGCACGCTTCTGCGTGGGTCGCACGCGCCGAGGAGATCATGGTCCGCCGCCTCAACGACGAGGTCGAGTGGGCGCTCGACATGCGCGATGCTGCCGGTCGGTCGCCGGCGCCGCCGGAAGCAGGCGAGCGGCTCGAACGGCCGGACCTCCAAACCTGTGCCGCCTTTGCGGGCGAGATTGCGGACCGGAAAGTGACGTTTTTCGGCCCGGCTTCCGTGGTCGGGCTCTTTCGCGCCGGGGTTCGCGCGCTCACCGACCGGAATGAACCGTCGTGGAAGGGGCTCGAGCGGTTGCTCCTCCACGCGATCGCGGAATGGGAGGCGCAGCCGCGGCACCGCGATCCGATCTTCGCTCGCGACGGGTGGCGCTGCGCAGTGCCCGGATGCACCGGACGCCGAAGCCTGGAGGATCACCACATCGTCTTTCGCTCGCGCGGCGGTGGCAACGAGCAATGGAACCGGCTCGCTGTCTGCGCCGCGCATCACCACCACGCCGTCCACCGCTACGTGATCCGCGCGAGCGGGTACGCGCCGGACGACGTCACGTGGGAGCTCGGCCTCCGGCCGGGCAGGCCACCGCTGCTTCGCCTTCACGGCGAGCGGTACCTGCCGTTCTTTGACAACTAAGGCTCGCCCGCAGTGGCGAGCTGTGACTTGAGCGTGGCGACGGCGATCCCGAGCCGGCGCTCGCGAAGAACTGAAACCGCCGCGGAGGCGGTCGGCTCTCTCAGCGCACTATAGGATCGTCGTCACGCTCTCGCCCGGCCGCGCGATGATCGCGCGCTTGCCGCGCACGATGACCGGACGCTGGGTGAGCTCGGGATGCTTCAGCAGAACGGCGACGACCTGATCGACCGTCACGTAGTCCTCTTCCCGCAGCCCGAGCTCGGCGAAGCGCTTGTCCTTGCGGACGAGTTCTTTTGGCGGCGACTCGAGCATGCCGAGGATCCGGCGGAGCGTCGCCTCGTCGAACGGCGTCTTCAGGTACTCGACGACGTCGTGCGCGACACCACGCTCGCCGAGAATCTCGAGCGCCTTCCGCGATTGGCTGCAGGCGGGATTGTGAAAGATCGTGACGCGTTCCATCGCCAAATCCAGAAAGCCCAAACGGGGACCGGAGCTGGGAGGCGAACGTCTCCCGACCCCGATCCCCTGACGGGGAAGGTCCTCCGAAGGACTGCTAGTCGGCCTGCTTGCGCAGGAACGTCGGGATGTCGAGCGCAGACTCCTCGCCCGGCGCCGACACTTCCGAAGCCCGCTCGAACCGCGGCTCGCCGCCCACCTCTTCGATGCGTCCGAGGTGAACGACGCGCTTGCCTTCGCGATTCGCGGACGGCAGCGGGTGCACGTCCGCACGACGCCGGACGTCGGTCCGCTCTTCGCGGAGCGGCGGCAGCTCACGCTCGCGATCGTCCTTGCCGAAGCCGGTCGCGATCACGGTGATCCGCACCATCTCGCCCATGCGCTCGTCGATCACGGCGCCGAAGATGATGTTCGCGTCGTCGTCGGCCTCTTCCTGTACGAGGGTCGCGGCCTCATTGACCTCGTGGAGAGAGAGCGACGGGCCGCCGGTGATGTTGATCAGCACGCCGCGCGCGCCCTTGATCGACACGTCCTCGAGGAGCGGGCTCGAGATCGCGCGTTGGGCCGCTTCGACGGCTCGGTTCTCGCCCTCGGCGACGGCCGCACCCATCATCGCCATGCCCATCTCGGCCATGATCGTGCGCACGTCGGCGAAGTCGAGGTTGATGAGGCCGTGCACGGTGATGAGGTCGCTGATGCCGCGCACCGCCTGCAGGAGGACGTCGTCCGCCTTCTTGAAGGTCTCGAGGATCGGCATGTTCCGGCCGGCGATCGAGAGCAGGCGCTGGTTCGGGATCGCGATCAGGGTGTCGACCGAATTCTTCAAGTCGCGCATGCCCTGCTCGGCCTGCTTCATTCGCTTCTTCCCCTCGAAGAGGAAGGGCTTAGTCACCACGCCGACCGTCAAGGCGCCCAGCTCCTTCGCGAGCCGCGCCACGACCGGCGCGCCGCCCGTGCCGGTGCCGCCGCCCATGCCGGCGGTGATGAACACCATGTCGGCGCCGATCAGGTGCTGGCGGATCTGGTCGAGATCCTCCTCCGCCGCCCGGCGGCCGACTTCCGGATTCGCGCCCGCGCCGAGACCCTTGGTGATCTCGCCCCCGAGCTGAATCTTGACGCTCGCGAGATTCGCCTTCAGCGCCTGCGCATCCGTGTTCGCGGCGATGAACTCGACTCCCGGGAGACCCGCCTGGATCATCGTGTTGACGGCATTCCCACCGCCTCCACCGACGCCCACGACGCGGATCTGTGCGCCGTCCTTCACCACATCCAACTCACCCAGTTCGCCCATCTTGGACCTCCCTTACCTCGGTTGATGCACCGTCAAAAAATCTCCCTGAAGAGCTCGTTCACCCGCTCGCGAACGCGCCCCCAGAGTTTCCCACTGCGTTGGTGTCCGTTGCCGTTCGACTGGCGAAGCCCGTAGAGCACGAGGCCGACACCGGTCGAGTACATCGGGCTCGACACGACATCGACGAGCCCGCCGACCTGTTGCGGCGCTCCGCGCCGTACAGGGACATGAAACACCTGCTCGGCGAGCTCCGGCAGCCCTTCGAGGATCGTCGTGCCGCCGGTGACGACGACGCCCGAGGCGAGCACCTCTTCGAAGCCCGCGCGCCCGACTTCCTTCGAGACGAGCGTGAAGATCTCCTCCACGCGCGGCTCGATGATCTGCGCGAGGATCTGCCGCGACAGGACGCGCGGCGAGCGCCCGCCGACGCTCGGGACTTCGATTTGTTCGTCCCTTCGGACCATGTCCGACATCGCGCAGCCGAACCGCTGTTTGATCTTCTCCGCGTCCGCGAACGGGGTGCGGAGGCCGGTGGCGATGTCGTTCGTCAGGTGGTTGCCGCCGATCGGCAGCACCGCGGTGTGCTTGACCGCGCCGTTGTGGAACACGACGATGTCCGTCGTGCCGCCGCCGATGTCGATCAGCGCGACGCCGAGCTCGCGCTCCTCCGGCGTGATGACCGCCTCGCCCGAGGCGAACGGCTCGAGCACGACGTCGGCGACGTGGAGCCCGGCGCGGTGGCAGCACTTGATGACGTTCTGCGTGGACGTCGACCGAGGCGGTGATGATGTGGACGCGCGACTCCAGCCGCACGCCCGCCATGCCGACCGGCTCCTTGATACCGTCCTGATCGTCGACCACGAACTCCTGCGGCAGCACGTGGATGATCTGCCGGTCCATCGGCAGCGCGACCGCGCGCGCGGCGTCGATCACGCGCTCGACGTCGGCGGGGGTGACCTCGCCGTTCTTGACCGGCACGACGCCGTGGCTGTTGAAGCCGCGGATGTGCGAGCCGGCGATCCCGGTGAAGACCGAGTGGATCTCGCAGCCGGCCATCAGCTCGGCTTCGCCGACCGCCTTGCGGATCGATTCGACCGTGGCGTCGATATTGACGACCACGCCCTTGCGCAGACCCTGCGAAGGGGCGGTGCCGATGCCCACGATCTCGACTCCGGTCTCGCCGACTTCGGCGACGACCGCCGAGACTTTGTAGGTGCCGATGTCGAGTCCGACGATCAGGCGCGAGCGTTTGGCCATTGACGTGAGCATTCCGCGATTAGATCCCCTGGCTCCGTTTCGCCTTGGGCAGGCCGCCGCGGAGCTTCAGCACCGCCTGTCCCGGCATCGTCAAATCCACCCCCGCGATCTGCGCCTCGCGACCGCGCCACAGCGTCAACACGGTCGTCAGCCGAGAAAGTTGTTCGGCATCGACGTCCGCGGCGAATCGGATCGCCATCGGCGTCGCCTCGGGAAACGCGACGACGTCCCCGCCCTCTTCCGGCCGGATCTCCGAGAGCGTCGGCCGGTTCCCGCCCGTCCGCCACAGCTCGAGCACGTGGAGCGCGCGCTTCAGGCGATCGACGCTCCACGGTGCGGGCAGGCCCTCGGCCGTCGTCGGCAGCCCGGTCACGTACGGGTAGTCTTCGATCGCCTCGCCGGGGATCGGCGGGAAGAGCGAGGCGTCCGCGTCGACGAGCAGCGGCCCGGAGCGCGCGAGCACGAGCGCGACCGGATCGCGCTCCTCGACGGCAATCACGATGCGATCGGGGAACGAGCGCTCGACGCGCGCGGAGCGAAGGCGCGGCACGCCGCGGAGACGCTCCTCGGCGAGCACGGGCGCGACCGTCCAGATGTTCTGTCCGCGGGCGATGCCGGCCCAGCGCGCGATCATCTCCGGCGACGACGCGCGGGAGCCGCGGATCTCGATCGCGGCGATCTCGAAGTAGTGATGGCTCGAGAGCCAGTCGCGGAGCACGGTGCCGGCGGTCACGGCGGTGACGAGCCCGACGAGCGCAATCGTCGTGCGGATCGCGATGCGCACCGCACGAGCGATGGGATGCGTGCCACGTCGACGATTGCGCTTCATCGTCCCGCCTCTCCGATCTTCAGGCTCGCGCTGTCGAGAATCATCTCGACGAGATCGAAATACGTGATGTCGACGTGCGCCGCCATCTTCGGGAGATAAGAAAGATTGGTGAGACCCGGCAGCGTGTTGATCTCGATCAGGAACGGGTTCTCCTTCGCGTCGACGCGCAGGTCCACGCGCGAGTAGCCCTCCGCGCCGACGATGCGCGCCGCCTCCATCGAGATCTCGAGCACGTGGTCGGTCGCCTTCTTCGACAGCGGCGCCGGCAGGATGAACTCCTCCATGCCGGGCGTGTACTTCACCTCCTAGCTGTGGAACTCGCCCTTGGCGACGACCTCCATCGCGGCGAGCGCGCGATCGCCGAGGATCGCCGACCGTGACCTCCTTGCCCGCGACGTAGCGCTCGACGAGCACGTCGCCGCCGAACGCGCGCGCCTTCGTCACCGCCGCAACGAGCTTCGGCCGCTCGCGCACGATCGAGACGCCGACGCTCGAGCCCTCGCACGCCGGCTTCACGACGACCGGCAGCTTCGACGGCAGCTCGAACGAGGCGCCCGCGGCGACGCCCGGACGCGAGGATCGCCCACTCGGGAGTCGGCAGCCCCGCCTGTGCCCAGAGCCGCTTGGCGACGCCCTTGTCCATGCCGATCGCGCTCGCGAGGACGCCCGAGCCCGTGTACGGGATCCGCATCATCTCGAGCAGGCCCTGCACGCAGCCGTCCTCGCCGAAGCGCCCGTGGAGCGCGTTGAAGACGACGTCGATCCGGCGCCGCGGCGAGCGCGCATCGCGAGATCGCGGCCCGGCGCGGAGCACGCTCACGTTGTAGCCGCGCTCGGAAAGCGCGCGCGCGACCGACTCGCCCGTCATCTGCGAGATCTCGCGCTCGGCGGACATGCCGCCGAGGACGATGCCGACGCGCTTTCTGCGAAAGCGCCCTCTCACTTCACCCCCTCAGGATCAAATTCCCCCACGAGCTTGACCTCGGGCTCGAGGCGCACGCCGTCTCGCTCGAGCACCGTCTCGGCCATCTCGACGCATGAGCGCGCGGACGTCAGCCGCGCGTGGCGCCGCCTTTGTTGACGATGAAGTTCGCGTGCCGCTCGGAGACCTGCGCGCCGCCGCGGTGCGGCCCTTGAGCCCGGCCTCCTCGAGCACCGCTGCCGGCGAACGTGCCCGGCGGGTTCTTGAAGATCGATCCCGCGTTCGGCAGGCCGAGCGGCTGCTGCTTCTTGCGCTTGCCGCGCGCGGTCGCCACGCGCTCGCCGATCGCGGCCGCGGTCGCCGCGGCGGAGACGCAGGCGCACCGCGGTGATGACGAAGCCCGGCGGCAGATCGAGCCGGCGGTACTGCGAACGCGCAGCGTCGCGCGGGACCGTCCTCGATGCGGCCGTCGCGGTGGACGCCTTCGAGCGCCTCGCACGACGCGGCCGATCTCGCCGCCGAACGCGCCCGCGTTCATCGTCAGCCCGCCGCCGAGCGAGCCGGGAATGCCCTCGCCGAACTCGAGCCCGGCGAAGCCCGGCGGACCGCGGCGTCGACGAGCTTCTTGAACGGCACGCGCGGCGCCGGCGCGGACCTCGGCCTCGCTCGCCGCTCTCCGTCCACTCGATGAAGGAGAAGCCGGCGGCCGAGGTGGACGACGACGCCGCGAATGCCGCGGTCGGAGACGAGGATGTTCGTGCCGCTGCCGAGCACGAAGACCGGCGCCGTCCCGCGTGCGAGGACGTCGCGACGTTCGCGAGCTCCTGCGCGCTCTCGACCTCGCACCCACACGTCGGCCGGCCCGCCGATGCGAAAGCGAAGTGTGGCGCGACATCGGCTCGTCCAAGCGCGCGCGCGGGCCGAAGCGCGCGCGCGAGCTCGCTCGCGCAGCCCCACGTCGAGGCCGGGCGCGCGCGGCGACCGACGGCTCTCGTTCGCAGCGCGGCCTCATCATACGACCCGGAGCCCTCCTGCGCGGACGCGCAGCCGTCTGCACGATCTCCTCGCCGACCTTGTAGATGTCGCCCGCGCCGAGCACCAGAGCAGGTCGCCCGGGCGCAGCGCCGAGAACACGGCGTCCGTCAGCGCGTCGCGCGAGCCGGCGAAGCGGACGTCGAGATGGCCGCGCCGCTGAGCGCCTGCGAGAGCGCGTCGCCGCTCACGCCCTCGATGCGCTCCTCGCCGGCCGGCGTAGATCTCGCTCAGGAACAGCAGATCCGCGTCGTCGAACGCGGTCAGGAAGTCGTCGAAGAGGTCGCGCGTGCGGGTGTAGCGATGCGGCTGGAACGCGACCACGAGACGGCGCTGGAAGCCCTCGCGCGCGGCGCGAAGCGTGGCGCGCACCTCTTCGGGATGATGCCCGTAGTCGTCGACGACGAGGATGTTGCCGAGCCTCGCCGAGCACCTCGAAGCGGCGGTGGATGCCACCGAACTGGCGCGAGCGCCTGCGCGCGATCGTCGGCGAACGCGCACGCCGAGCTCGCTGCGCGACGATCGCCGCGGCGAGCGCGTTCAGCGCGTAGTGCCGGCCGGGCATGCTGAGCGCGACGCGCCCGTAGTCGACGTCGCCGCTCGCGCACGTCGAAGCGTGTGTTCATGCCTTCGACCCGGACGTTGCTCGCGACCCAGTCGGCGTCGCGCGTGCGTGCCGTAGGTGACGAAGCGGCTTGCGCACGCGCGGCAGCAGCGCGCGCACACGCGGGATGATCGATGCAGAGGATCGCGCGCCCGTAGAACGGAACGCGGTTGACGAAGTCGAGGAACGCGTCCTCCGCGCATTCGACCGTGCCGAAGTGATCGAGGTGCTCGGCATCGATGTTCGTGACGACCGCGATCGTCGGCGAGAGCAGCAGGAAGCTGCCGTCGCTCTCGTCGGCCTCGGCGACGAGCAGCTTGCCCGTGCCGAGGCGAGCGTTCGAGCCGAGGGCGCGGAGCTTGCCGCCGATCACGATGGTCGGGTCGAGGCCGGCGTGCGCGAGGATCTCGGCGACGAACGAGGTCGTCGTGGTCTTGCCGTGCGAGCCCGCGATCGCGACGCCGATCTTCATCCGCATGAGCTCGGCGAGCATCTCCGCGCGCGGGATCACCGGGATGCGCGAGCTCGCGGGCGCGGACCACCTCGGGGTTCGAGATCTTCACCGCGGACGAGATCACGACGACGTCCGCGTCCGCCGAGACGTGCTCGGCGCGGTGGCCGACGACGATCGTGGCGCCGAGGCGCGTCAGCCGGCGCGTCGTCTCGGAATCGGCGAGATCCGAGCCGCTCACCGCGATACGCCATGTTCAGCAGCACCTCGGCGATGCCGCTCATGCCGATACCGCCGATTCCGACGAAATGAACGTGGTGCTTCTTCTCGAACATCAGTTGCGGCTCACTCGTTCATCGATCAATGCGAGGCAAACGTCGACTACTCTTTCCGCGGCGTCCGGCCGGCCGAGCGACTTCGCCGCCTCGGCCATCGCGCGCAGTTTCGCTGGATCGTCTCGGAGGCTGGCGATCGCGGCCGCGAGCTTCTCCGCGGTGATCTCGCGGTCGAGGATCATGACGGCCGCGCCGCGGGCAACGAGCGCCTCGGCGTTTCGCCGCTGGTGATCGTCCGCGGCGAAGGGATACGGCACGAGGATCGCCGGCTTGCCGAGCGCCGTCAGCTCGGCCAGCGTCGACGCGCCCGCGCGGCAGACGACGAGATCCGCTGCCGCGTAGGCCGTCGGCATGTCGTCGATGAAAGGCCGTACGTCCGCCGCGATGCCCCGGTCGCGGTAGCGCGCGTCACCGCGTCGACCTCGGCGTGGCCGGTCTGGTGGACGATCCGCGGCGCCTTGCCCTCGGCCGCGAGCCGCGCGAACGCCTCCACGCCGACCTCGTTCAGGCGCCGCGCGCCCGCGCTGCCGCCGAAGACGAGCACCGAGAACTCGCCGCTCGTGCGCGGCTCGGGCGGCGGCCGAGGCGGCACCGGGTTTCCCGTCTCGACCGTGCGATCGCGCGGAAAGTACCGCGCGGTCTCGGGAAAGTTCACGCAAACCCGGTCGGCGATCCGGCCGAGCAGCCGATTCGTCATGCCGGGCATCGCGTTCTGCTCGAGCAGCACGGTCGGGATCCGCCGCGCCCAGGCCGCGAGCGCCGCCGGCGCGGACGCGTAGCCGCCGACCCCGAGCACGAGGTCCGGCCGGACATCGCCGAGGATCCGCCACGCCGTCGCCACGCTCACGGGCACCTGGAAGGCCGCGGCCAGCGTGCCCGCCGCGTTCTGTCCGCGGAGGGCGCGCACGGGCAGGAGATGGAGCCGGTGGCCGAGCTTCGGCACGACACGGGACTCGATGCCACGCTCGCTGCCGACGAAGACGAGCTCGACCGCACGCCGGCGCGCCATCGCGTCCACCACGGCGAGCCCGGGGAACAAGTGTCCGCCGGTGCCTCCGCCCGCGACGATCACCGTGAGCCTCTCGTTTCGTTTCTCCATTTCACGTTCGATCGAGCCCTCAGCTCCCAGCCGCAAGTCCGACAGCACCTCGACCCGGCATGTAAACCCTACCTCCCCGGCCACCGAGGCTTGCGGCTGAGAGCTCAGGGCTCGACGCGACCAAGCCGAGCCTCGCCTCCCGTGCGACGCTCAGGAGAACTCCCACCTCGAGCAGCATGACCATCAACGCCGAGCCTCCGTAGGAGAGGAACGGCAGCGCGAGACCCTTCGTCGGCAAGAGACCGACGGCGACGCCCATGTTGAACGCCGCCTGCAGCACGATCGCGGAGGTGATCCCGAGCGCGAGATACGCGGCGAATGGATCCTGATGCCGCCATGCGAGTCGGAAGCCGGCGATCGCGAAGATCGCGAACGCGATGACCACCGAGAGGGTGCCGACGAGACCGAGCTCCTCCCCGATCACGGAGAAGATGAAATCGGTGTGCGCTCCCGGCAGATAGAACATCTTCTGCCTGCCGGCGCCGAGGCCGACGCCCGCGAACCCGCCGGAGCCGAAGGCCAATAGGGACTGCACGAGCTGGAAGCCGCTCGCCTGCGCGTCGCCCCAGGGATCGAGGAACGAGAGGAGCCGGGTCACGCGATACTGCGCGCTCACGGCGCCCGCGCACGAGGACCGGCAGCGCCATCATCCCCGTCGCGGCGAGGTGCGACCATCGCGCACCGGCGGCGAGCAGCATGAGGAAGAGGATCCCGGCGAGGAGCACCGTCGTGCCGTAATCGGGCTCGAGCACGACGAGGCCGGCGATTCCGCCGACTACCAGGAGGTGCGGCAGGAAGCCCTTGCCGAGGTCGCGGATGCGATCGCCCTTCTTGGCGAGCGAATGCGCGAGATAGAGGATCACGACGAGCTTTACGAGCTCCGAGGGCTGGAAGAGGAGCGGCCCGACCGGCAACCAGCGCCGCGCACCGCCGCGCGCGAGGCCGATCTCGGGCACGAGCACCAGGGCCAACATGACGACCAAAGCAACGAGCAGCGGATAGGCGAGACGCCTTAGCGTGCGCGTCGGCGTGCGCCGCGCGGCGAGCAGGAGGACGGTACCGATGGTCGCGGCGAAGAGGTGTCGGCGGATGAAGAGATAGCCGTCACCGAAGCGCTCTTGTCCGAAGAAGTAGCTGGTGTTGAAGACCATCACCGCACCGAGCGCGACGAGCACGGCCGTCGCGAAGGCGAGCAGCCACGCCTCGGCGCCGCGCTCGAGCACGATCGGCTCGCGGCGTCCCGTCGTCACCCAGTTCTGGCGAAGACCCCCTCGACTCATAGGTCCTCCACCAGCTCGCGGAAGCGATCGCCCCGCTCGGCGTAGTCGCGGAACATGTCGAAACTCGCACAGGCCGGCGACAACAGAACCGTGTCGCCGGCCTGCGCCCGCACCGCCGCCTCCTCCACCGCCTCCTCCAGATCGGCCGCGACGACCGTCTGGGTTTCACCGCCGAGCGTCGCGCGGATGTTGTCGCGCGCTTCGCCGAAGAGAATCAGACATTTCACCCGCTCGCGGACGAGAGCCCGGAGCGGCTCGTAGCTGCCGCCCTTGTCGACGCCGCCGGCGAGCAGGATGACCGGCCCCGAGATCGAAGCGAGCGACTTCGCCACCGCGCCGACGTTCGTGCCCTTCGAATCGTCCACGAACGAGACGCCATCCTTCACGCGAACGAGCTGCACTCGATGCGGCAGGCCGGGAAACGCGTCCATGGCCTCCTGCACGGCCTCGATCGGCGCGCCCGCGAGCAGCGCTACGAGCGACGCCGCCATCACGTTCTCTAGGTTGTGAACGCCGCGGAGGCGCGTGCGGGCCATCGACAGGCGCTGCTCGGCGCTCCCCGGCAGGCGTATCGCCACCGAGCCGTCGACCGGGAAGGCACCGAACTCGACCGGCTCGCAGCCGAACGAGACGACGCGCCCGCGGAGACGGTTGCGGAGATCCCACACCCACGGGTCCTCGCGGGAGAGCACCGCGAAGTCCTCGACCGTCTGCTCGCGGAAGAGAGCCGCCTTCGCCTCGCCGTATTCATCGAGTGAGGCATAGCGGTCGAGGTGATCGGCGGTCAGATTCAGGAACACGCCGATCGCCGGGCGGAACTGCTCGGTCCACTCGAGCTGAAAGCTCGAGACCTCGACGACCGCGCAGTCGACGTTCTGGCTGACCGCGTCGATCAACGGCGTGCCGAGGTTGCCGCCGACGAACGGACGCCGGCCCGCCGCGCGGAGCATCGCGCCGAGGAGCGACGTCGTCGTGCTCTTCCCGTTCGTGCCGGTGATCGCGTAGGCCGGCGCCGAGAGGAAGCGGAACGCCATCTCGATCTCGGAGAAAATCGGGATCGCGCGCCGCTGCGCCGCGCGAAGGATCGCCGCCGTGCGCGGCACGCCGGGGCTCGGGATCACGAGATCGACGTCCTCGAGAAGCTTCTCGCCCTCCTCGCCGAGGCGCCACTCGACGCGGAAGCCGGCGAGCGCTTTTCGTTCGGCGTCGAACCCGCTCGCGCTTTGATCGGAGACGCGCACGAGCGCGCCGTGCAGCGTCAAGAAGCGAACCAGAGCGACCCCGGTCCGGCGGGCGCCGATCACGAGCATCTCTTGCCGGCGAGAACGATGCTCATCGAAGCTTCAACGTCGACAGCGCGAGCAGCGCGCAAAGAATCGAGAGGATCCAGAATCGGACGATGATCTGCGGCTCGGGCCAGCCGAGCAGCTCGAAGTGATGGTGGATCGGCGCCATGCGGAAGATGCGCTGGCGCCGGATCTTGTAGGAGGCGACCTGCAGGATGACCGACAGCGCCTCGACGACGAACACGCCGCCGGCGACGACGAGCACGATCTCCTGTTTCGAGACGAGCGCGAGCGTGCCGAGCGCGGCGCCGAGCGCGAGCGAGCCGACGTCGCCCATGAACATCTGCGCCGGGTAGGCGTTGAACCAGAGGAAGCCGAGCCCCGCGGCCATCAGCGCGCCGCAGAAGATCGCGAGCTCGCCGGCACCGGGAACCTCGGCCACTTCGAGGTAATCGGCGAACTTCACGTTGCCGGCGACGTAGCAGAAGACCCCGTAGACGAGCGGCGACCATCATCACCGGGCACGATCGCGAGGCCGTCGAGGCCGTCGGTCAGGTTCACGGCATTCGACGCACCGACGATCACGATCGAGGCGAGCGGCACGTAGAGAAGGCCGAGGTCGGGCCGCACGTGCTTCAAGAACGGCATCGTCACGGTCGAGTCGAAGCCGTTCCACCAGAGGAGGACGGCACTCGCGCCGAGTGCCAGCACGAACTGCGCGAGGAGCTTCTGCGTGCCCGTCAGGCCGAGCGACTGCTTGCCGGCGAAGCTTCTGCCAATCGTCCACGAACCCGATCACACCGAAGCCGAACGTGACCGCGACGACGAGCCAGACGTAGAAATTCGTGAGATCGGCGAGGAGAAGAGTCGACAGGAGAAGGGCAAAGAGGATCAGCACCCCGCCCATCGTCGGCGTGCCGGCCTTCGCCTGATGGCGCTCGGGACCGTCGGAGCGGATCTGCTGGCCGACCTGCAGCGCTTGCAGGCGACGAATCAACGCGGGCCCGAAGAGGAATGCGAGACCGAAGGAGAGGATCGCCGCGAGCAGCGATCGGAACGTGATGTACCTCATCACGTTCAGCGCCGAGTACGTCGGATGGAGCGAGTAGAGGAAGTGGTAGAGCACGGTGGTTCAGGCCTCGCCCCTGAGGCGCGCGATCACGTCTTCCATGCCGGCGCCGCGTGAGCCTTTGACGAGCGCGACGTCCCCGCCGGCGAGGATCTCGCCGAGAGCGGCCGCGGCGATCGACGTGTCGGCGCAACGGACGATGCGCGCGGCGTCGAGGCCGGCGGCGCGCGCGCCGTCGGCGATCGCCTCCCCTTCCACACCGACCGCGACGAGGAGATCCACCGCCTTTGCGGCCGCGACCGCGCCGACCTCGCGATGCCAGCGATCCGACTCGGCACCGAGCTCACGCATCGCGCCGAGGACGGCGATCCGCCGCGATGCCGGCTCTCCGGCGAGCACCGCGAGCGCGGCCGCCATCGAGGCCGGGTTCGCGTTGTAGGCGTCGTTCACGACGATCGCGCCGCTCGCGAGCGTCAGGCGCTCGAGTCGCATGGGCGGAGGCACGAAGCGCTCGAGGCCGGACGCGATCGTCTCGGCATCGAGGCCGAGCACGAAGCCGACCGCGGCGGCAAGTGTCGCGTTCCAGGCGTTGTGCTCGCCCGCGAGCGCGAGGCGCGCGGTCACCGCACGCTTGCCGATCATGAGCGCGAGGCGCTGCGCCGAGGCGCCGTCCGGCTCGGTGCCGCGGAGGACGACCGGTGCGTCGAGCCCGACGAGGAGCTTCCGCCCCGGGAACGCGCCCGCAATCGGCAAGAGCAGCCGATCGCGCCCGTTCACGACGAGCGTCGAGTGCGCGGACATCGCGAGCGCGAGCTCGCCCTTCGCGGCCGCGACGTTCGCGAGCGAGCCGAGCCCCTCGAGATGCGCCGGACCGACGTTCGTGATGACGCCGACGTCCGGATCCGCGATCTCGGCGAGACGCCAGATCTCGCCCGGGCGGTTCATGCCCATCTCGAGCACGACGAAGTCCTCGTCGCCGTCGAGCCCGAGGATCGCCTTCGGCAGGCCGACGAGGTTGTTCTCGGTCCCCGCTGTGCGCGCGACCTTCTTACCCGAGGCGCCGAGCACCGCGGCGATCATCTCCTTCGTCGTCGTCTTGCCGTTGCTGCCGGTGACGCCGACGACGCGCGCGCGAAGCTCACGACGGCGCGCGGCGGCGAGGTCGCCGAGCGCCCGGAGTCCCTCGCCGACGCGCATCCACGCGACGCCGCGCGCCGCGGGCGCCACGGGACGCGAGACGATCACGCCGGTCGCGCCCTGCGCGACGACTTTCGGCAGGAACTCGTGCGCGTCGAAGCGGTCGCCGGAGAGCGCGAGGAACACCTGATTCCGGTTCGCCGTCCGCGAGTCCGTGGAGATGCCCGCGAACGGACCGGCGCCCCACTGCACGAGCTCGCCGCCGGTGGCGCGGAGGATCGCGGGCAGCGTCCAGTTCATGCGGCGAGCTCTCCGGAGCTCGTCCAATGATTCGGCTCCCGTCGTCCTGCGTCCGATCGCCGGCGCATCGCGGCGTCATCGCGCCTCGGAAGACCGCTGACGAGTATTCCTCGGCGCTCTTCCTTGCGCTGCTTGGCGCTCGAACGCAGGACTCGGTCCGGAATCATTGGACGAGCTCCCCAATCGCCTTCTGCGCCTCGACCTTGTCGTCGAAGTCGCGCCGCTCGGCGCCGACCAGCTGATACGGCTCGTGGCCCTTGCCGGCGATCAGCACGACGTCCTCGGCGCGCGCGCTCGCGACTGCGAGGCGGATCGCGCGGTGCCGATCCTCGACGAGGACGAAGCCGCCGTGCTCGCCCCGCCGCATGCGATCCTCGCCGATCGCCTCGAGGCCCGCTTCGCGCACGCCGCCCTCGATCTCGTGGAGGATCCGGAACGGATCCTCGGAGCGCGGGTTGTCGGAGGTGAGGATCGCGAGGTCGGCGAACCGGCCGGCGATCTCGCCCATGATCGGACGCTTGCCGCGGTCGCGATCGCCGCCGCAGCCGAAGACGACGATCAGTCGCGCCGTGCAAAGATTCCGGAGCACGCGGAGCGCGCGCTCGAGCGCGTCGGGGGTGTGCGCGTAGTCGACGAGCACGGCGAACGGCGCGCCCCCGTCGACGCGCTCCATCCGGCCGGGCACGTGCTCGCAGCGCGCGATCCCGTCGGCGATCGCGGCGTCCGCGACGCCCTCGGCCGCGGCGATCGCGGCGGCGGTCAGGATGTTGTCGAGATGCGCGTCGCCGACGAGCTTCGAGGAGAACGGCACCGAGCGGCCCTGGATGCGAAGCTCGCCGCGGAGGCCGGCGAGCGAGCGCTCGACGTTCGCCGGAGCGACGTCCGCATCTTCGCCGCGTCCCCAGGTGACGATGCGGTCCTTGATCGCCTCGAGAAGCCGCTGGCCGTAAGGATCGTCGCGATTGATGACCGCGAAGCGAGACTCGCGCTTCGACGCCGGCAGCCCCTCGGTGAAGAGCCGGCTCTTCGCGGCGAAGTAGCTCTCCATGTCGGGGTGGAAGTCCAGATGATCGCGCGTGAGGTTGGTGAACGCGGCGCCGGCCCACTCGCAATCGCTGACGCGACCGAGCGCCAGCGAGTGAGAAGAGACCTCCATCACCACGTGCGTCGCGCCGAGCTCGAGCATTTCAGCAAGAATCTGCTGGAGCTCGATCGCCTGTGGCGTGGTGAACGGCGCCGGCCAGCTCTTGTCGCCGAAGCGGTAGCGGATCGTGCCGATCACGCCGGGACGGAAGCCCGCGGCGAGCCAGATCGCCTCGACGAGATGCGTGACGGTCGTCTTGCCGTTCGTGCCCGTCACGCCGACGAGCTCGAGATCGCGGCTCGGATTCCCGTGAAACCGCGCGGCGACCTCGCTCATCACGTCGTGGATCTCGGGCGCGACGATCGCGGCGACCCCGGGATCCGCGACGGGCTCGCGCGTGACGATCGCGACCGCGCCGCGGGAGACCGCCTCGCCGAGGTGCTTCGTGCCGTCCGTCTTGGCACCGGGCAGCGCGAAGAAGACCGCGCCCGGAACGACCGTCCGCGAATCCGCGGTGAGGGACTCGGCGGCGATCGAAGAGGAATCATTCGGCAGCGTGACCGCGTGGCGGAGTCCGCCGAAGAGCTCGCCGAGCGTCATGCGGGCGGTCCCTCGGCGGCGTCGAGCCGGAGCTTTAAGACCTTTGCCGATTCGGCGGCGAAGCCGGCCGGAGGATCCTGCGCGACGACGTATCCGGCGCCGCTCACCTCGACGGTCAATCCGAGCTCGCGTCCGCGCCGGAGCGCCTCGCGCAGCGAAAGCCCGAGGAAGCTCGTGCGGCTCGGGAGCTCGGCTTCGGCCGTCGTCGCGCTCGCTTGTTGGAGCATCGGTTCGGCTGGCGTGGCGTTGTTCGGACGGAGCCCGAGACGCTCGAGCGCGGCGATCGCGATCTCGCGGAACACCGGCGCGGCGATGATCCCGCCGAACGACGACGTCTTCGGCTCGTCGACGACGACGAGGACGACGAGCGCCGGCGCCTCCGCCGGGAAGTAGCCGACGAAAGAGGCGATCCGTCCGCTCGAGTAGCCGCCGTTCACGAAGTCGACTTTCTGCGCGGTGCCGGTCTTACCCGCGACGCGCATGCCGGGGATCGCCGCGAGCTTTGCGGTTCCTTCGTCGCCGACGACGCCCTCGAGAATCGCGGTCACGCGCTTCGCCGTCGACGCGCTCACCGCGCGGCGCACGACCGTCGGCTGATTCTCGAGCAGCACCGTGCCGTCCTCGGCGACGACGCGCTTCACGAGATACGGGCGCATCCGCACGCCCTCGTTCGCGAGCGTGCCGTACGCCGTCGCGAGCTGCATCGGCGTGAGCGCGATGCCGTGGCCGAAGCTCGCCGTCGCGAGATCGATCGGCTTCCACGCCGCGCGCGGCCGTACGATGCCCGCCTGCTCGCCGGCGAGGTCGATCCCCGTCCGCGAGCCGATGCCGAAGGCTTCGAGGAACGACGCGTAGCGGTCGACGCCGAGTCGCGCACCGAGCTTCGCCGCGCAGATGTTGCTCGACACGTGGAAGATCTCGGGGAACGTGAGCCAGCCGTGCGGATGGTGGTCGTTGATGATCCGCCGTCCGATCTTGTAGGCGCCCTCCTCGCAGAAGAACCGCTCGTCGAGCTTCGCCGTTCGCGCTTCGAGCGACGCGGCCGCGAGGAGGCCCTTCATCGTCGAGCCCGGCTCGAACGCGTCCGTGATCGCGCGGTTCCGCCAGCGATCGCCGTCGCCGACGCGAGCGCGGTTGGGGTCGAAGGATGGGTTCTGCGCGAGCGCGAGGACCTCGCCCGTCGTGGGATCGAGCACGATGACGAGGCCGCCCTTCGCGCGGCTCACCGTCACCTGTCGATCGAGCTCGCGCTCCGCGACGTACTGGAGCGCGACGTCGAGCGTGAGCACGACGTTCGCGCCCCGACCCGGTCCGTTTTCCGCGCCGAGCCCGAAGATCTTCCGTCCGAGCGCGTCGCGCGTCACCCCGACCTGTCGCGACGCACCCCGTAGCGAGCCGTCGTAGGCGAGCTCGATGCCCTCGAGGCCCTGCGAATCGACGCCCGCGAAGCCGACGATCGGCGCCGCGAGACGACCCTGAGGATAGAGCCGGCGCCGCTCCGGCACAACGCCGAAGCCCGGCACCGCCGAGGCGCGAAGGATATCCACGTCGCGCGGCAGCGCCTGGCGCTTCAGCCACACGAACCTCTCGGAGCTCTTCGACTTCTGCACGTAACGCGCGCGCGGAATGCCGAGGCTCGTCGCGAGCTCGAGCGGCCGCGCATCGCGCGGGAGCTCGCGCGGTCGGAGGAAGATCGAATCGGCCTCGACGGAGAGCGCGAGCGGCTCGCCCGAGCGATCGAGGATCGCGCCGCGAATCGGCTTCAGCTCCTCGCTCGTGAGATGCTGCCGGCCGGCGAGCGCGGCGAGGTGCTCGCCGTCCACGAACGCGAGCGAGCAGAGGCGGGCGGCGACGGCGGCGAGCGCGAGCGCGACGACGCCGAACACGAGGGCCAAGCGAGCAGCGGAGCGACGGGCGTGCTTCACGGCATCCCCACGAGCTGGCCCTCTTCGGCGGGCCGCAGGCCGAGTCGCTCGCGCGCGGCGCGGTCGATCACGCTCGGCGACCGGAGAGTCGCTTCCTCGATCTTGAGCTCGCGCTGCTCCTGTCCGAGACGGATCGCGACCTCGCGGATCCGGCCGATCTCGTAGCCGACCTGCCGCGTCTGCAAGTGGACCCAGACCTGCAGTGCGGCCGCGGCCGCGAAGCACAGGAGCCACCGCGTGGCGGTCGGCGAAAGCACCGGAGCGCGGCGCGTTGCTTTCATGCGGCGAGCCTCTCGACGGCGCGGAGACGGGCGCTCCGTGCACGCGGGTTCACCTCGACCTCGGCTTCCGTCGGTCGCACCGGACGCGTCGTGAGCACCCGCGCTTTGCGGCTCCATCCGCAGCGGCAGACCGGTATGGAGCGCGGGCACACGCATTCCCGATTCCAGAGCGCGAACGCCTGCTTCACGCGCCGATCTTCGAGCGAGTGGTACGCGAGCGTCACGAGCCGACCGCCGGGCCGGAGCCACTGCCACGCCTCGGCGAGGAAGCGATCGAGCTCGGCGAGCTCGCCGTTGACGGCGATGCGGAGCGCTTGGAACGCGCGTGTTGCGGGATGATGCCCGGGCTCCGCCCGACGACGCGCGCAACGAGCGTCGCGAGCGCGACGGTGTCACCGAGCTCACCGCGCCGCTCGGCCTCGAGCACCGCACGCGCGATGCGCCCGGCGCGCGGCTCCTCGCCGTATTCGCGCAGCACGCGTTTCAGCTCGGCTTCGTCGACGCGATGGAGCCACTCCGCGACGCTCGCGCCGCGGCCGCGATCCATGCGCATGTCGAGCGGGCCCGAGCGCGAGAAGCTGAAGCCACGATCGGCCTCGTCGAGCTGGAACGACGAAACGCCGAGATCGAGGAGGATACCGTCGACCGCGTCCCAGCCGACGGACTCGAGAATTTCGCCGACGTCCGCGTACGAGCCGGCGCGGATCGTCGCGCGCGCGCCGAAGCGCGCGAGACGACGCGCGGCGCGCTCGCGCGCGGGCTCGTCCCAGTCGATACCGAGGAGCTCGCCGTCCGGTGCGGACGCGTCGAGGATCGCTTCCGCGTGTCCCGCGCCGCCGAGCGTGCCGTCGACGTAGCGGCCGCCGGAGCGCGGCGCGAGCCACTCGATCGTCTCGCGAAGGAGAACGGGATGGTGAACGCTCGGAGACTCGGACGACATGTTCCGAAAGATCAGAGATTCAGCTTGCTCAAGAGCTCGCCCGACTGGATCTTCAGTGCCGCAACTTGCTGCTCTTGCTCCCACGCTTCAGGATTCCAGATGCGGAAGCGGTCGCGCGCGCCGCTGAAGACGACTTCCTTCTCGAGCCCCGCCCATTCGCGGAGCGCGGTCGGGATCAGGATTCGTCCCTGCGCATCGATCTCGCAGGACTGCGCGTTGCCGACGAAAAAATCTTCGAAGCGCATCATGTGAGGATCGAAGCGCCCCGCGCGGTTCTGCAGTTGCTCGTCGAGCTTTTCCCAGACGCCGACCGGATACGCTTCGAGCCGCGGTGGGGGGCTGTTCGGGCAGCGCGTGACCACGAGCTCCGAGCGGCCGGACGAGACCACCACCTCGCGATAGCGAGCTGGGATGCTGACGCGCCCCTTGGCGTCGATGAGATGGACGAAACTGCCGCGAAACACCCGACTACCCCACTTTAGGCCGCTTTACCCCACTTCGTTCCGTATATAGGGCCGGGGTGTTCGGGAAGTCAAGGAAACTGTTTTTTACTGGGCTCCTTCCCCCACCGTGGGTGCTGTTGTCATCACGACTTACGCCGAATACGAAGAAAAAGCGAAGCTCGATCTAGGGGCGGTGGATAACTCCGAAACAAAACATCCGTTGATTTTTGGAGGAGGGGGTCTCTAAGCCGGATTCTGTCGCCACCGACAGGATCGGTGGCCAACGGCCATTCCTCTGGTCCCCCCGTTGCCGAGGGGATCTGTGCGACCGTACCCGAGGGCTGACTCCGGGAAGAACGACCCGGCTCGCCGGCTGGCGCCGGAAAGGAAGCCCCCCTATTTGGTCTTGCTCCGGATGGGGTTTGCCGCGCTCCCGGCTCTCGCCGCGAGCGGGTGAGCTCTTACCTCACCGTTTCAACCTTGCCGGCCGCCCGAAAGCGGCTGGCGGTCTCTTTTCTGTGGCACTTTCCCCCGATCACTCGGGGCCGCCGTTAGCGGCCATCCTGTTCTTGGGAGTCCGGACTTTCCTCTCGCCGGGTCGTCCCGACGAGCGGCCGTTCGACCCCCTCCTTCCGCGATCGGGATAGCGCCGAAGCGCGTCCGCGTAAAGCCCGCCGCGCCGCGTTATTCGGCGATCTGCTCGGCCTGCTCGAGGCGCTTCCGCTGCAGGTCCTCGACCTGGGCGGCGCGATCCTTGGCCGCTTCGATCGCCGCGCGCTGGCCGGCGATGCCCTTCTCGCCGGGCATCGACGAGGTCAGGTACGTGCGCATCAGCACGAAAGCGATCAGGAGCACGATCACGATCGAAATCAACGAGGCGAAGCCGCGCATGGAGAGCCTCCTCTTCGCGTTTCAGGCCGGCCGCAGGCGCTCGGTGAGGGTCCGTTTGAGATGGCTGAGCAAGTCATCTACGCCGTCGCTCGAGGCATCGAGGAAGCGCTGCACGAGCACCCCGTTCAACGCCGCCATGATGCTCGCCGCCTCGGTCCGCGGATCGGTGTCGGGGCGGATCAAGCCCTTCTGGCGCGCGCTTTCCAGGATGTCGACCATCAGGTTGCGATAGATCCGGAAAAGCTCGCCGATGCGCGCCACCGCGTCTTCCGGCGAGCGCTCGTCACGGATGATGAGCCCGAGGATGAAGCGGATCGACTCCAGGTGATCGTGGACGAACTGGTAATAGAGGTCGATCAGCTTGAGCATCTGCTCGAGCTCGGAGATCCCGTCGAGCGCGTCGACGACGTTGATGAAGTAGGGCTCGAGGGTTCGCTGCAGCGCCGCCCGGAAGAGCTTCTCCTTGCTCTCGAAGTGCCAGAAGATCAGCGCCTTGCTGACGTTCGCCTCCTTGGCGACCTGGGAGAGCGAGGTGCTCCCGTAGCCCTGTCCGGAGAACAGGCGGGTGGCCGTCTCGAGGATCTTCTCGCGGGCGTCGGGCTCGGTCGTCATCGGGCGAATTGCGGCGGATCTTTCGGCTGGATCGTATTGCAAACCCGGCGGTCGCATGCTGTACTGCGACGCGTCATTTCGGTTGGCTCGGGTCTCGAGCATAAGCACGTCTCCCCAGCGCGGCCAAATGCCTTTCCGAGTGGCGTCGCCACGCCTATGGATCGAGACTGCGGGATCATTCGCCAGCTGAAGCACGCGTTTCGCGCCGCCGCCGCGGCCGCCGTGCTCGCGTTGCCGCTCGCGCTGTCGATCTCGCTCCGCGCCTACGAGTCGGCGTGGCTCGAGAACCCGCTGCGTCCTCCTCTTGCACCGGCGGACCTTCCCGAGCGCGGCGTCCTCCGTCTCGCCGTCGAGCAGCAGACGATGGCGTACTTCGTCCACGGCGGGAAAGAGCGCGGGTTCGAGTTCGAGATCCTCGATCGCTACGCGCGCCTCCACGGCGCGCGGCTGAGCATCCGCCGCGTCGGCTCGGCAGGCGAGGGCGCGGCGCTCCTTCGCACCGCCCGCGCGGACGTCGCGGTCCTGCCATGGCGGGATTCCGAGCGCATCGACGGTGGCGAGCGCGTACGGCCGTACGTGCGGTCTGGAAAGGACGAGGCGTTCGACTATCCGGACACCGGTGCGATCTTCGTCCGCACCGACAGCCCCGAGCTCCGCGGCTCGCTCGACGCGTTCCTCGGGCACTCGCGCTCGAAAGGCGTGATCGCACGCTTGAACGAGCGGTACTTCGTCGATCATCGCCAGTTCGACACCATCCGCGTCGCCGGCCGTTGGGTTCCGGCCGAGCCTCGGATCTCGAGCTACGATCGCATGATCGCCAAGCACGCGGGGCGTGCCGGCTTCGACTGGCGTCTCGTGGCGGCGCTCATCCAGGAAGAGTCGAGCTTCAACCCGGGCGCCGTCAGCGCGAAGGGCGCGCGCGGGCTCATGCAGCTCATGCCCGACGCGGCTCGCGAGGTCGGCCTCGACCAGCCGCACGGCGTCGAACCGAACATCCGCGCCGGCGTCGCGTATCTCGGGCGGTTGTCGCGGATCTTCGGGACGCGCGAGGGCGAAGACCAGCTTCGCCTGGTGCTCGCGGCGTATCTCCTCGGGCCCGGGCCGGTGCTCGACGCCCAGCGGATCGCCGAGTCGATGGCCCTCGACCCGACGCGCTGGAAAGGCGGCATCGAGCTCACGCTCCCGATGCTCGACTCGGAGCACTGGCTCCCGGTGGTGCGCGCCCCGCATCGCGGCGGACGTCAGGCGGTGGGTTACGTGAACCGGATCTTCCGCCGCTACGAGGACTACCGCCGCCGATACGACGAGCGCCCCGGCGAGACGGTGTCGCTCTCGCGCCGCCAGCGCCCGGCCTAAGCCGACTACTCACCCCCCGGGCTTACGCCCGACCCAGCAACTCGTCACCCCCCGGCCTGCGGCCGACCCCGAGCCCCTAGCTAGGCCGCGACCGAGTCGGAGAGCGGCTTCACCTCGAACGTCAGCTCGCCGCCGAGCGCGCCGACGACGACTCGCGAGCCCTCGGGAACTTCGTCCGCGAGGATCCTCCGCGCGAGCGCGGTCTCGATCTCCCGCTGGAGGAGTCGCTTGAGGGGCCGGGCGCCGTAGACGGGGTCGTAGCCCGCGGCGGCGAAGTGGTCCTTCGCGGCGTCGGTGAGCTCGAGCTCGATGTGACGCTCGGCGAGACGCGCGCGGAGTCGCTCGAGCTGGATGTCCACGATCTTCCGCAGATCCTCGCGAGAGAGCCCGCGGAACACGACGATGTCGTCGACGCGGTTCAGGAACTCGGGGCGGAACTGCGCGGCGAAGCTCGTCGAGCACCTCGAGCTTCATGCGCTCGTACGCTGATTCGTCGTCCGATCCGCCGCGATAGCCGAGAATGAGATGGCTGCCGATGTTGGAGGTCATGATGAGGATCGTGTTCTTGAAGTCGACCGTGCGCCCTTGGCCGTCCGTGAGGCGACCGTCGTCGAGAATCTGCAGCATGACGTTGAAGACGTCCGGGTGCGCCTTCTCGACCTCGTCGAAGAGGATGACGGAGTAGGGCTTCCGTCGGACGGCCTCGGTCAGTTGCCCGCCCTCGTCGTAACCGACGTAGCCGGGAGGCGCGCCGACGAGACGAGAGACGGTGTGCTTCTCCATGTACTCGGACATGTCGATGCGGATGATGGTTCTGCTCGTAGTCGAAGAGCGAACTCGGCGAGAGCGCGCGCGACCTCGGTTTTACCGACGCCGGTCGGACCGAGAAAGATGAACGAGCCGATCGGGCGGTTCGGATCCTTGAGGCCGGAGCGCGCGCGAAGCACGGCATCCGCGACCGCTCGCACGGCTTCCTCCTGGCCGACGACGCGGTGATGGAGATGATCCTCGAGCTGGAGGAGCTTCTGCTTCTCGCCTTCGAGTAAGCGCGCGACCGGAACGCCGGTCCAGCGCGCGACCACGGCGGCGATGTCTTCTTCGGTCACCTCTTCCTGATGGAGCGAGGTTCCCGCAGAGCGGAGGTTTGCTTCCGATTCGGCGAGCTTCTTCTCGAGCTCGACGAGCCGGCCGTACTTGATCTCGGCGACCTTGTTGAGGTCGTAGGCGCGCTCCGCGCGCTCCATCTCGACCTTCGCTTCTTCGATTTGCTTCCGCAGATCGCGAATCGCGGTGACGGCGCCCTTCTCGCGCTCCCACCGCCCGCGCAGCTCCGCCTCCTGCTCTTTCAGCGAGGCGAGCTCCTTCTCGAGCTTCGCCAAACGCTCACGAGAAGCGGCATCGGTTTCCTTGCGGAGCGCTTCGCGCTCGATCTCGAGCTGCATGCGCTTGCGCGAGATCTCGTCGAGCTCCGAAGGCATCGAGTCCATCTCGGTGCGGAGCTTCGCGGCCGATTCGTCGACGAGGTCGATCGCCTTGTCGGGCAGGAAGCGGTCGGCGATGTAGCGATGCGAGAGCACGGCCGCGGACACGAGCGCGCTGTCGCGGATGCGCACGCCGTGGTGCACCTCGTAGCGCTCCTTCAAGCCGCGAAGGATGGAGATCGTGTCCTCGACGGTCGGCTCGTCGACCTGAACGGGCTGGAAGCGCCGCTCGAGCGCGGCGTCCTTCTCGATGTACTTGCGGTACTCGTCGAGCGTCGTCGCGCCGATGCAGTGAAGCTCGCCACGTGCGAGCATCGGCTTCAGGAGGTTCGAGGCATCCATCGAGCCCTCGGCCGCGCCCGCACCGACGACGGTATGCAGCTCGTCGATGAAGAGGATGACGCTGCCCTCGGACTCCTGGACTTCCTTGAGGACGGCCTTCAGCCGTTCCTCGAACTCGCCGCGAAACTTCGCGCCGGCGACGAGCGCGCCCATGTCGAGCGTGACGATGCGGCGGCCCTTCAGGCTCTCGGGCACGTCACCGCGGATGATCCGCTGCGCGAGACCTTCGACGATGGCAGTCTTGCCGACGCCGGGCTCGCCGATGAGCACGGGGTTGTTCTTCGTGCGGCGCGACAGCACCTGGATGACGCGGCGGATCTCCTCGTCGCGGCCGATCACCGGATCGAGCTTGCCGCTGCCAGCGAGCTTGGTGAGGTCGCGCCCGTACTTTTCGAGCGACTGGTAGGTGCCTTCCGGATTCTGGCTCGTCACGCGCTGATGGCCGCGCACCTTCTGGAGCGCGGTCATGAAGCGGTCGCGCGTCAGCCCGGCGGCCTTGAAGAGCTTGCCGACGGCCCCCGAGTCGTCCAGCAGCGCGAGCAGCAAATGCTCGATGCTGACGAAGTCGTCCTTCAGGCCTTTCGCTTCCTGTTCGGCCTTGTCGAGCTCCTTCCGGAGACGCGGGGAGAGATAGACTTCACCGCTCGATCCCGAAACCTGAGGCAGCCGATCGAGCTCGCGGTCGAGCCCCTGGCGAAGCGAGGGGACGTTGGCGCCGGCCTCCGCGAGGATGGATCCGGCGAGGCCGTTCGGCTGCTCGAGCAGCGCGGCGAGCAGATGCTCGGGCTCCAGCGATTGGTGTCCCCGCCGCTGCGCGAGCGATTGCGCCCTCTGCAGGGCCTCTTGGGATTTTTCCGTGAATTGGTTGAGGTTCATGGCGAATTCCGAGCCACGAAATTAAGCACGATCGGCGGGCCCGCAAGGAGCCGGGCGGCTATTGGACGTAGCCGAGGGCCTTGAGCTTCTCGATCAGCGCGTCGTCGGCCGCTGAGGGCAGCCCCGCGGACGGGGTTCGTGCCCCGTAAGAAGAAACCCGCCGGATGGGACGAGAGTCGGCGAACGTTTTCTCGAACGCCTCGCCGAGCACGCGCCCCGGAAGCTCCTCGGAGATCGGCAGGTCGAGCAGCCACGCGATCGTCGGCAGCACGTCGAGCAGACCCGCGTTTTCCGCCACGCGCGCCCCCGGCCGCACGTGCGGCCCGACGACGAAGAACACGCCCGGCGTGCGGGTCGTGTGCGCACCCGACCGCCCGCGCTGCGGGTCGTCGAGCGATTCCGGCATCGGCTCGAAGCCGTGGTCCGACATCACCACGAGCCACGTCTCGGGCCGCTTCGCCTCGAGGAGCTCGGCGAGGAAGCCGTCGAGAATCCGGTAGATCCCTTCGACCAGGCCCTTGTCTCGCTCGTAGTCGACCGCCGGCGTGTGAAACTTCTCGGGCTCGATCAGGTCCCAAGCGTAATGCTGCACCGGGTCCGGACCGCGCAAATAGAGCATCTGTAGAGCCGCCGGCCGCTCGCGCAGGAGACGCTTGGCGATCGTAAAGAGCGGGAAGTCGACCGCGTAGTAGGTCTTGAACAGCGAGTATCGCGTGCGCTCGTTCCACGGCGCTTCGCGGAGAAGGCGGAGCTGCGCGTCGGAGATCTTGCTCCGACGCGCGAGGTCTTCGAACGGAAACTTCTCCTTCGTGATCCATTCGCGCTCGAGCACCGGCGCGAGGTCGGCCGGGAGGAAGTCGCGCCCGGGCTCGCTCGCGCTCGGCGGCGCGGTCCAGAAATTCTTGTCCTCGACCCAGAAGTTCGTCATCGCGGGATTCGCGCGATCGGTGATGAAGTAGCCGTCGACGCTCTCCGCCGGCCAGCTTCCCCACCAGCTGACCACGCCGACGCGACGCCCTTCACGGCTCGCAATCTCCCAGATCGCCGGCACCTTGCGGCCGAGATTCGTGACGGGAATCCGCTGCCCGGACGGGAGCGTCTCGGTGAAGTCGAGGATCCCGTGATCCGTCGGCGTCCGGCCCGTCGCGACCGAGGTCCAGAGCGCCGGCGAGCGCGTCGGCTCGAGCGTGCCGAAGCTCGGCGTGTGGGCGCCCTCGCGGATGAGTCTCGCGAACGTCGGTAGCTCCTGTCGTGCGAGCAGGCGCTCGATGACCGTCCACGACGCGCCGTCGAGACCCACGAGGAGCACGCTCGGCGCCGGTGCTCGCGAGCAGGCGCCGAGCGCGAGCAACGCCGCGACGAGCACGACTCCCGCGGCGCGCGTCCCTCTATGCATCGTCGAGCTCGCCGATCCTGCGCACCCAATCCTCCATCCACGGATGTCGCGCGAGCGGCTGCGAAGCGTCGAGGTCGGCGTCGCTCGGCGCGTGACGAAGCTCGCCGGCTTGCGGCAGCGCGAGGAGATCCGGCCGTTCGCTCCCGCGCGTGCCGAACACGCGCGCCCGCCACCCGTGCCAACCGCGTGCGAGCGCGGCGGGATCGTGGCGGCGCTTGCCGTACTTCTCGAGCGCGTGCGCGACGCTCAAGAAGAGATAGTGCTTCATCCGCCCCGATTCGGGCCACAGGCGGAGGCCGGGGAAGTCGACGAGATGGCCGCCGGATTCGGCGAGCCCGAGCGGAAGCGGGTGCTTCTTCCAGAGATTCAGCCGATGCGGGAAGCTCGGCAGGAACGGATAGTAGTGCCGCATCGTGCGGTCATATGCCTCGTGCTCGTGATCCGGCGCTTCCTGGGTGGGCAGGAACGTGAACTCCACGAAGTTGATCGCATTGTAGCCGTCGGCATCGGCGCGGCTCACGGCGTCGTGCAGCGTGGCGTAGCCGGCCGGCGGGAGATGGATCTCGTCGGGATCGGCGTGCAGGAACCAGTCTCCCTCGAGCGCGACGGAGAGCTCTTCTTTCCGCTGGAGGATCCGGGGCCACGGATGGACGCCTTCGGTGCGCGGGATGCGCTCGATCTCACGGAGCCCCTTGCCGAGGAACGGCTCCGCGAGAGCCACCGTGCGATCCGTCGAGTCGTTGTCGCAGAGATGGACCTCCAGCCCCTGTCCGATGAGGTGCTCGAGCGAGCGCGCGATGAAGCGCTCTTCGTTGTAGGCGGCGAGGATCGCGACGATCTTCATCGGCGCACCAGCGCGACGACGAGGCCGATCGTCCACAGCCAGGCGAGCGCGACGCCCCAGAGGCCCCAGCCGCGCGTGACGACGACCGGCGCGGCAGCGGGCGCCTCGGCGGCGTAGAGGCGAACGAAGTCGACGCCGTCTACATCCACGGCGAAGTCGGCTGGTTGCTCGCGCCGCGCCTCCCAGAGCGGGCCCCATTTCTTCGCGGAGAGGCCGCGCTGGATGGTCGCGTGATCGAACAGATGGAAGTCGACATCGGCGCTCGGATCCGTCGCGCGATGTCCCGGGAAGACCTGACGCAATGATTTCCAGGCGCGCCCGCTCGTCGCGACGCGGAGATCGGCGGCGTCCGGTCGAGCCGCCAGGTAGCCGCCAGCGGCGGAAACGCCCTCATTCTGCGTCGACACCGCGACGATGCGCGCCGCCACGCGGTTGCCGCCGACGAGCGCATTGTGGTGCGCCCCGTAATCGGGCGCATAGGCGAGCGAGAAGCCGAGCTCGACGACGAGGACGACGAGAATCACCGGGAGACCGCGGGCGTCGCGGAAGCGGTCGGCGAACAGGCTCGTCCACCCGGCGGCGGCGAGAACCGCGAGCACGAGATGCGCGGGCAGCATGTAGCGGCCGCCGGTGACGTTCGAGGCGAGCGACATCTGCACGGAGAAGAAGCCGACGAACGCGATCCACATCCACGTCACGCGCGGGGGTAGCACCGGCGCCACGCGCTTCGAGACGAGGGCGACGACGGAGCCCACGAACGCGAGCGTCACGATGACGAAGCTCGCATCCAGCAGCAAGCTCACGGGGTAGTAGAAAAGGCCTGGCGGACGATCGACCCAGGCGCGCCCGGCGAAGAAGACCGGCATCGCGTGGACGGACTCGACGTGGAAGGCGATGCCGCGGAACATGCCGCCGAGGACGCCGATCGGGTCGACCCAGAACGCGGGCCAGAGGAGGAACATCGCGGCGGCGCACACCGCCCAAGCGAGCAGCGGCTTCGCGATGCGTGCGACGATCGTCCGGAGCCACCCGCGGTCGCGAAGCTCCGCCACGGCGTAGACGAGGAGCGCGAGACCGGTGAACGGGACGAGAAAGATCGCCGCTGTCTTCGTCAACACGGCGAGACCGCCCGCGATCCCGGAGGCGAGCAGAAAGCCGCGACGGCCGCGCTCGAGCGCCAGCAGTAGCAACGAGGTCGAGAGCAACATGAGCGCGCTCAACAGCCCGTCGGGGTGAAAGACCCGGCCTTGCGCGAGCGGGAACGGCGAGAACGAGAGGAGCCCGGCGGTCACGAGCGCGAAAGGCCAGCCGCCGAGCCCGCTCGAGGCGAGCGCAATGAGCCCGTGCACGATCGTGATCGCGGCTGCCATGCCGACGACCCCCGCAGTCATCTCGCGACCGTGACGCGTGGCGGATTCCGGCATGGCCCACTCGAAGAAGCGGTGGAGCGGCGTGTCCTCGGAAGCGCGCTCGAGCGCGAGGCCGGCTCCGCCGGCGACCATCACCGTGAAGCCGGGGTGATAGGAGCGATACGTTCCCCGCCAGTCTCCGCTCGCGAGCGATTCGTTGAACGCCTTCGACCGCCGCACCCACTGATCGGGGCGCGGCACGGGCTCGTAGACGCGCAACGCGAAGCCGAGCGCCAGAATTCCGGCGAGGAGGAGGGAAGGGACGATCGCGGCGCGCATCTCGCCCAAACGACTACTGCACGTAGCCGAGAGCTCGCAGATCCTCGATCAGCTTCTCACCGCTCGGCAACGGCAGATTTCGCTCGGCGCTGCGAGTCTTCCACGCGTGAAGCTCCGCGGCCAGCTTGGCGACGACTTGGGGATCGCCCGGCGCGAGGTTCCGCTTCTCCGCGGGATCCGATTTCAGGTCGTAGAGCTCGGGCGCTCCCCCTTCGTTCTCGATGAATTTGAGGCTCCCGATTCGGAGCGCGTACTGCCCGCCTTTGAGCACGAGCTTCGCGCCCTCCGTGGCGGCGGCCAGCTGCTTCCGCTCGAAGAACAGCGGCCCGCGCTTGACCGGCTCGCCGGCGAGGAGGGCAGCGGCCAGGCTCTCGCCCTCCGTGCGCCACGCGGGCTTGCCGTCGACGAGCTCGGTGACGGTGGCGGCCACGTCGACCAGCCCGACGGGCGCGTCGACGACCTTCCCCGCCTGCAACCGTCCCGGCCACGAGAGCACGAGCATGACGTGGATCTGCCCTTGGTAGAGGAACTCGCCGTGGTCGAAGGCGTAACCGAATCGGTCCATCACCTCGTCCATGGCTTCGCCGTGGTCGCTCGCGAAGATCCAGAGCGTCGGCGCGTCGAGCGCGGGCAAGGCCTCGACCTGCGCCGCGAGCGAACCGATCAGCGAATCGGCGTAGCGGATCTCGGTGTCGTAGAGCGAGATCAGGTGATCGACCGTCGCCTTCGAATAGTGGCGCTGGAATTGTCGGGCACGCTCCAAGTTCGCGATCGGAGCCGGTCGCCAGGGGGCCTCGGCGAAATCCGCGGGAGGATCGTACGGCCCGTGCGGGTCGAAGAAATGCACCCAGGCGAGAAACGGCTGCTTCGAATGCGCGGCGATCCACTCGCTCGCCACCGCGAGGGTCTCGTCACCTCTTCGCTCGCGGCCGGGTGGACCGGAGACGAAGTCGACGGAGCCGAGATTCAGGTCCCACGGGTTGACGTGCGCACGGCTGACGAACGCGGCAGTCGCCCAATTCTTGGCTTTCGCCCACGTGAAGAAGCTCGGCAGCGTGGAGTCTGGAAGCTTCATGCCGTTCGCCACGATTCCGTGCGTGCGCGGATGGAGACCGGTGAAGAGCGAGACGTGCGACGGGTCCGTCGTCGGCATCGGCGCGGACGCCTGGGCGAACCGCACGCCGCCGCGAGCCATCCGATCGACGTTGGGAGAAGTCTCCCGCCCGTAGCCCCAGCTCGAGAGGTGATCGGCGCGCGTCGTGTCGAGCGTGACGACGACGATGCGGAAGTTCTTCGGGCGTTCGGGAGCCCTCGTGCACCCGACGGCCAAGAGCACCAGCGCCCAGCCGAGCCATCGGTTCGGTCGCGTCATTGGATGTAACCGAGAGCGCGAAGGCGCTCGAGCATCATTTCGTCGGACTCGGATGGGAGGATCTCCGTCGTCGAACCGTCGCTCCTTCCGTAGCTCGCGATCCGCAGCATCGGATGAGCGGCGGCGAACGTGTCACTCACGACCTCGAGCGGCACGCGTCCGGCGAAATCTTCGGCGACCGGCAGGTCCTTCAGATACATCACTAGCGGGAAGACCTCGTGGATCGAGAGACCTTCGACGCGACCCGGGCGGAACGCCGGCCCCGACGCTATGAAGATGCCCGCGGGCGCCTTGTTGTGGACGTAGCGCTTCTCGCCGTTGCGTCCCATGCCGAGCTCGAATCCGTGATCGGAGACGATGATCACGTTGCCGGGCCCGAACGCGTCGACGAGCTCGCCGATCGCGCGGTCCGCGTGCCGGTAGGCTTCCGTCACCATGCGCCCGTACTTGGCGAGCTCCTCCGGTTTGGCATCGAGATGGTCCTCGACGAGCGGGGAATAGTGGAGCGCGGTGTGACAGGCGAGATCGACGATCCGGAAGAGCACCCAGAGATCGTCGGGCGCGTGTCCCGCCTTGCGTCCTTTGTCCATCAGCGCGCGCGCGATCCGGCGATCGGTCTCGAACATCGCGAAGATGTAGGGGAACTCGCTCTCGAGCAGGTGCTGCTGGAACGTCACGCCGCGCATCTTCGTCCAATCGTCGGCCGTGATGTCGAGGAACTCGCGGGCTTGCTCGAACGTGACCTGATCGGGACGGACCATCAGCGGCTCGAGCTCCGCATACAGCTCCTCGGGATACGTGAGCCGCTCGCTCGCCGTCGGCTGCCCCTTGGCGCGCAGACGCCAGAAGTGGATGCGCTCACTCACGGTCGCACCACGAGTCGGCTCCGCCGGCCAGGTCGCCCACCAGTTCACGATCGAGACGGGAATCCCGAAATCCGATGCGATCGTCCAGTAGGCCGGCGCGCGTCGGTCCGCGCTCGTCACCGTCGTGTCGAACACGAGACCGGCGGCGCGCAGCCGGTCGTAGAACTCCTTCACGGCGAACCCGTGCGGGTTCCGTAGCTCGCCGAGATCGCGGTAGAGGCCCTCGAACCGCGTCGTCTTGTAGCGGCGGATGCCGTGGTCGTCCGCCGTGCGGCCGGTCGCGATCGTCGTCCACACGAGCGGCGAGCGAGTCGGCACCACGGTGGCGAGCGGACCCCACGCGCCGCCGTCGCGGAGGCGCGCGAGATTCGGCAACACGCCCTGCGCGATCAACGGCTCGATGAACTTCCAGTCGCCGGCATCGAGGCCGATCAGAAGCACACGCTCGCGCGCCTTCGGCTCCGCGGCCGGCGCGTGCGCGACTTCCACCGCGGCAGGGCGCGCGCGACTCGGAAACAGCGCGGTCCCCATCGCGAGGACGGTCAGCGCAAAGACCGCTCGCGCGACGCTTCGCGAGCGGAGCCAGGGGAGCACGGCGATCGCGAGGAGCGAGAGGCCGAATGCCGCGGGAAGGAGCCAGCGGAAGCGCGTCGGCCCGTCGAGCGCGGCCAACGACGACAGCTCCGCGCGGTTGAGGAAGAGCACGGCGTAGACGATCCATGCAGCCTCGGCAGCGAGCACGGCGCGCGGCAGCCACTGAACCGCGCGGCCGCGCGCGATCGCCGCGATCGCGATCGGGACGAGCGCGAGCAAGACGACGGCCGCGATCGCCGCCCAGCCCCACAGGCGGAGCGGAAACCCGGCGCTCGCGCCGATCGGCGCGAGCCCGTTCATCGCGACGAGCAAGATCGTCGGCGGGACGGCGGCAAGAACGGCGAAGAAGAGCGCGCTCTCGACGACCGCTGACCTCCCCGCGATGCCTCTCTCTCTCCTCATTTTTCCGCCCGGAGCCTACGTGAATCGTCGGCCGGCGAAACTAGGGAATGGCGTTTTTTTCCGCTCGCGGCCGTTCGCCTCGGTGGAGAATCCACGTGCGGTCGGCGTCGAGCGGATCGAGCCGCTCGACGACTCCGCCGGGCCAAACGATCTCGAGCGATTCGATCCGCGAAGCTCCGCCGAGCCCGAAGTGAACCCGGGGATCGTGGCTCGATTGGTATCCCTGATTCGGCGCGTGCCACGCGGTCCGCCGCGATCCGTCGGCGAGCTCGATCGTCAACCGCGCGCCTTGCACCGCTCGCCCGGGTGTCGGCACGAGCCGAAAACGAATCCAGCGATTCTTCGGCGCCGATTCGTTCCAGAAGATCTGCGGCCGGCCCCGGTGAGTCTGCGTGACGACGTCGATGCGTCCGTCGTCGTCGAGATCCGCCGTCACGAGCCCGCGCCGCGAGCGGCGATCCCCGAAGGCCGGGAGGACGATCTCCTGAAAGCGCCCCGCGCCGTCTCCGGCGAAGAGGCGGATCGGTTGCGCGTATCGGTCGGCGGGATCGCCGAGCTTCTCGACCTGCGGGTAGATGTGCCCGTTCGCAAGGATCGCATCGAGATGAGAGTCCGCGTCGAAATCAGCGAGCGCATTCCCCCAACCAAGCTCCGCCGTGTGCGCCTCGAGGCCGGTGCCGGCGGTGGCATCGGTGAACGACGCACCGAGGTTCCGATAGAGCGTGTTCTTCTCGCCAGCGAAGTTCGTGAGGAAGAGATCCGGGTGACCGTCCTCCCACACGTCGCCGACGGCGAGCCCCATGCCGGACTCGGGGCGTCCGTCCGCGTTCGTCGCCGCGCCCATCGCGGCCGCCCGCTCCTCGAACGCGGGCGTCGCGGCGGTTCGGTTGACGAAGAGGCGGTTCTCCATCTGATCGCAGGCGACGTACACGTCCGGCAGGCGCGAGCCCGCCGACAGCGGCAACGCGACGATGCCGAATCCCCGCGTGGTCGCCGCCCCGAGCCCGCTCTCGGCGCCGATCGGCTCGAAGCGTCCGGGGGAACGTTGCCGGAACCCGAGCGTCGATTGGGGCGCGTGCAGGAACGGAGGGCAGCCCGAGATCACGCCGCGGTACTCGCACGGCTTGCCGCGATCGTCCGTGGTCGGGAAGCGCTCGAAGTCGAAGTCGACGTAACGCGACACCGCGACGTCCGTCGTGCCGTCCCCGTCGAGGTCCGCAAAGACCGCGGACGAGGCCCATCCCGGGATCGAGAGCCCGGCGGACGCGGTCACGTCTTCGAACCGCCCGTCGCCGCGGTTGCGATAGAGCCGACTCTCGCGCCAGCCGAGGACGAGGAGATCGGTCCATCCGTCCGTATCGAAGTCGGCGGCCGCGCAGCCCGTTCCCCAGCGCGGGCCCGGCACTCCCGCGCGCGCGCTCACGTCCTCGAAACGACGACCGCCGCGGTTGTGAAAGAGCGCGCTCGTGCCGTCGCTCGCGGCCTGCCAACGCTCTCTCGTCGAGCCGTCGACGAAATAGAGATCGAGCCGACCGTCGCCGTCGTAGTCGAGGGCGCAGACCCCTTGCCCGTTCTGCTCGAGGATCGCCCACTGCTCGTCCGCGCCGGAACGGTTCACGAACGGCAACGTCGAGCTCTCCGCTTCGACGAACGAGAACGAGCTGCCGGCCGGGCCCGCCGCCGCGAGCGCGGTTCCGATGAGCCACGCGGCGATCACTGCAACACGGCGAGCACGGCGTCGGCGGAGTACGCTCGCGGCACGAACGCGCGCGGCCGGTGGTGATCGGCACAGGGAACCGCCGCGAGACGTCCGCTGCGATTGAGCGCGACGAGCGCGCGACGCCGGCGGGACGCACAGCGTTCGCAACCGCTGAGCTCGTCGAGCCCGTCCTCTTCGACGAGGACGATGGTGTCGCCGCCGAGGCAGCTAGCGACGGTGTCGTAGACGGTCTCGAGCGAAGGCGCGGCCCAGAAGCCGCCGGTCGCGAGGCGCTCGAGCGGACGATGCGAAGGCCGCACCGGCAGCAAGGAGACGACTCGCGCCCCCGCGACACGCCCTTCCGCGACGGCAGCTTGCGCGAGCTTCCCGGCCTCGTGTTCCGCGACGAACGGGGGCTGGATCAACACGAAGACCCGCAAGTGAATCCCCGCGGTTCGGAGCCGACTCGCGGCCGCGCGAAACGCGGCGACCGAGCTCGGCTTGTTCAGGCGGCGGAGGAGCTCGTCGTCAGCGACGTCGAGCCCGATCGCGACTTCCACCGGCGTCGCGATGCGGCGCGCGAACGGAATCGCCCGATGCGCGTTCTCCGCGCGCGCCTCGACGACGACGAGGTCGAGATCCGCGAGCTCGGCCGCGACCCGGCCGAGGTCTCGTTGAACGATCGAGGCGGGCTCGAAGAGCGCCGAGGCGTTGTAGAGCTTGAGCGCCCGCGCCCGCGGGAAGCATTCGCGAACATGCCGGATCTGGCGCGCGATCTCTTCCCCCGTGACCGCGTGATCGTCCGCGAACCGATAGAGCCCGCAATACGCGCAGGCGAGCGGGCACGCGCCGTTCCGGAGGTAGACGGTGACGATCGGTCCGCGCCTGCCGTCGGGAAGGATCTCCTCTTCGAGGAGCGCGCCGTTGGGCTCACCCACGGCAGGGGACGGGAGACGTGGGCTACGCGCCGCGCGCAAGGCGGCGTCGATCGCCTTCAGGCGTCGGCCTCCGCGCGCCTCGTCCGCGGGCGGAGCTCGCCGTCCGCGAGCTCATCCGGTTCGATCGGCGGAGCCGGATAGAGCGCTTCGAAGACACGCCGGAGCTGTCGCCGCGAAGCGCGTAGGCGCTCGGCGAAGACCCGCTCCCCGGTCGCACCTTCCTGGAATCGCTTCTTCGCCGCGATCGGCGCGTCGATCCCGATCGCGCGAAGACCCACGGCGACGACCTCGCCTTTCAGCGCATACAGACGTTCCGTGTCCTCGCCGACCAGCTCGCGGAGCGACGCGGAAAGCGCGACGGCGATCGCCGGTCGCGAAGCATGCGGCGAAAGGAGCCGGAAGCCGTGTTCGCGCGCGGGCGCGAATCCGCGAACGACGCCGCGCGAGAACCCGCCCGTGTAGGTGAGCGAGTGCTTGATCGAGTCGACGCCCCAACCCTCGTGGTAGAGGAGCGGGTTGTTCAGCACGCTCTTGATCGTGAGCTCGGAATCCTCGACCGGATACGACCGCCAGTTCTCGTCGCCGCCGTCGCCGTCGAACAGGTAGACGAGGTCGGGGCGCGCGCGGCGAAGGCCGGCGAGCAAGGCCCGCATCGCCGCCGCGCATTGCACGTCGAGCGGCCGATAGTCCTCCAGGCAGCGCACCGCGCCGTCCAGATCGAGCGCGCTCGCCTCCATCTCGATCGGACTCCAGAGATGGCTCGCGCCGAGCGCGGCAGCCGAGGCCCGAGCGGCGTCGAGGTCCGTCCCGCCGCCGACCGAGAGCGTGTAGAGCCGGGCGCGATCTTCTTCGCCGCGCGAGCGGAGCGCGCGGAGGAGCACCGCGGCCGTCGCCGTCGAGTCGGCACCCCCGGAAAACGCGACGCCGAGAGGAGCCGACGCGGGCAGCACGGCGAGCATTCGCTCGACCTCGTCGGCGAGCGCGGCGACGTAGGCGCGGCCGAGCGTGGCGCGATCGTGCGGCCCCGCGGTCAGGGTGGGCGTGAAGAAGCGCGTATAGCGCGGGTTCGGGTCCGGGCAGCCGACTTGATCGAGCTCGACCAGGTAGTGCGCCGGAATCATCCTCGTGTACGAGGGATGGAACTGCTCCTCGAGGGATTGCGCCACGCACCACGCCGCGATCGCGTCGATCCGATCGGCCACCACGAGGAACGGCCCCGTGGCATGCTTCGCGACGAAGTATCGCAGCGGACGGCCGAGCGTCCGCGCGAGGCGCACGGTGATGCCGTCCTTTGCGACGGCGGCCCACTGCCCACCGAGGCGGCCGAGTCGATGGGCGTCTCCACGTCGAACGGCGTCGACGACGTCTTCACGTGAGCCGTCGAGATGGAGATCGTCCGACGGGTCGCACAGATCGACGATTTCGGGGGCGACGAAGCCCGGCCGAAAATGCTTCATCGCCGCGGCTTACTTCGTCGCGCGGTGAACGGTCAACAGGGTGTCGACCCGCGGAACCTCGACGTCCTGCGCGACGCCGTCCGGCCAGATCACGCGGAGCGAATCGACGGTCGTCGCCTCGCCGAGGCCGAACGTCGCGGGCAGCTCGACCTGCGAGAGATAGCTGCGCGACGGCGTGATCAGCGCCCGTTGCCGGAGACCGCCGCTCGTGAGCTCGACCCGTGCGCCGAGGGCATCGCGGTTCGGTCCGTCTTGCGTGAGCTTCACCCGCAGCCAGTGGCGGCCGAGCTGCTGCTCGTTGCGCAACAGCACGGGAGCGCGCCCCAGCTGGGTGATCACGACGTCGGCGTCGCCGTCGGCGTCGATGTCGGCGCGCGACACCCCGCGACCGACGAGCGCGCGAGAGAAGTCGCCGAGCGTCTCGGCGGGAATCTCGACGAACGTGCGCGGACACTCGCCACCGCAATTCCAGAACAGCTGCGGCGGCTGCTCGTAGTGCTGGCTCGGCTGCACCTGGTTGATCTCGTCCTCGATGTGGCCGTTGGCCTCGAGCAGATCGAGCCGGCCGTCGAGGTCGTAGTCGAAGAAGACCAGGCCGAACTTCAATCGCTGGCGGCTGGCGGGGCCGATGCCTTCCGGGATCGCCTCGTCCGTGAACACGAGCGGGCTGCCCTGCGAGACGTAGAACGAGGTCATCTCGTTGGCGAAGTTGCCGATCGCGATCGCGAGCGTGTCGTCGCCGCGATAGTAGGCCGCATCGATGCCCATCGCTCCCGTCGCGGTCCCGTCGCGATCGAAGCCGACGCCCGTCATGGCGCCGATCTCTTCGAACGATCCGTTGCCGTGGTTCTGGAACAGGAAGTTCTGCACCGTATCGTTGGCGACGACGATGTCCGTCCACCCGTCGGCGTCGACGTCGACCGGCATCGCCCCGAGCACTTTCGCCATCGGCCGGTTCGTCGCGGGATTCCGAACCTCGAGCCCCGCAGCGGCGGACACGTCGGTGAAGGAGCCGTTGCCCTCGTTGCGGTAGAGATACGGATCGGCGCCCTCGAAGTTGGACGGCGGCCCGTACGCGCGCCCGATACCGATGAGCTGATAGTTGACCTCGAAGTCGATCTCCTTCGACCAGCGGACGTAGTTGCCGACGAACAGGTCCAGATCGCCGTCGTTGTCGAAGTCGAGGAACGTCGCCGCCGTGCTCCACGCGGCGCGTTCGCCGGCGACACCGGCGCGCGCGGTCACGTCCTCGAACTTGCCGGAGCCGGCGTTGCGAAAAAGGCGGTTCTCGCCGAGCGCGGTGATGAAGACGTCGACGCGGCCGTCCGCATCGTAGTCGCCGACGGCGACGCCCATCCCGTAGAGGCTCACGTCCAGCCCCGAGCCCGCGGTGACGTCTTCGAATCGCCCGGAGCCGTCGTTGCGGTAGAGGGCGGACGTCGGCGCCTTTTTCCCCGCGGCCGTACGCCCGGGCCAATCGGTCGAGTTGACGAACAGGAGGTCCTGGTCGCCGTCGGCGTCGAAATCGAAGAACGCGACGCCGCCGCCCATGCGTCTCGGGGAGAAGCTTGTCGCCGTAGGCGCCGTTCGCATGCACGAAGCCGATGCCCGCGGCGCGAGTCGCGTCGGTGAAGCGGAGCGCGGGAGGCGTCGTCGCACCGGCGCGCGGCGCGGCTTTCGGCCCCTCCGCGGGCGCCTGCTCGACGACCGCGACCGGCGCCGGACGCGTGCGCACCCAATAGACGCCGGCGCCGACGACCGCGATGACGACGACGGCAACGACCGACCAGCGGAACGCGCGCCGATGACGGCGTCGTCGACCGGGACGAACTCGTCTTCGACCGGCTCCTCGGGAGCGGGTTTGCGCTCGGGTCCGAGATCGCTCATCGCCGCGCAACCCGCATTGGCGTAGCGGCGAGCTCGAATGCCCCTCCGCGTGCAGATCGTAGATCACGATCGCCTCGGCCGCGTGGTTCGCCGCCGGATTCGCGCGCCGGTGAACGGCGATCGCACGATCGCGCGCGTTGTCGTCCGGGCGGTACTTCGCGTAGAGCTGGCGGTGTTGGTCCGCCTTCTTCTGATCGCCCGAGCTCGAACAAGAATCCGAGATTGTAGTGCGCCGTCGCGTTCTCGGAATCGATCGCGAGCGTTCGCTCGAAGAAGCGCTGCGACTCCGCGAGGTACCGATCTCGCTCGGCGCGCTTGGCGTCGCCGCGTTCGTGCTTCGCGCGCTCGAACAGCGTCTGGCCGAGCTCGTTGAGCAGCTTGTAGTCGCTGGCTGAAATCGAAGCCGCGCGGACCCGCGTCGGTGAATTTGTCCCACGAGCTTCGTGAAGTCTGCGATCGCCTCGTCGAGGAAGCCGTTCTGCTTGTTGACGAGCCCGGTGAACCACGCGACCGACCAGGGAGGCGCGGGCGGGATTGTGCTCGGCCGCGGCCTTCAGCGCCGCCACCGCGTCGTCGAGACGGCCCTCGTTGATATACACACGCGCCAGATTCAGCGGCCCGTCGGGCCGACCGAGCGCTCGACCTCGAGGAACGCCTGCTCCGCCTGACGCAGCTCGCCCTTGAAGAGCCGGTGTTGCCCTTGCGGAAGAGGCCGATGCCGTAGTCGTTCCAGCGCTGCCAAGCGGGATCGATCGGCGACGGCGGATTCGTCACCGCCGCCGTCGAACCCGCCGACGGGGAAGGTGACCTGGTCGGTCGCGAGAGTCGTCACGGGCAGGTCGTTCGACATAGTCCGGGCCCGTAGACGAGCTTCATGTACATCGTGTCGAACTTGCGGTACTGCAGCTTTGACCTCGACGTGATCGGCTCGGTGACGTCGGGCGGCACCTGCAACCGTAGTGGACGACGTCGGCCGCGCCGGGCGGGATCTGGTGGTTGTAGAGCGGCATGAAGATGTCCTGCGGGTTGCGGCGGTCGATGCGGTTGCCGTCGCGGTCGAGCATGTAGACGTTGACGAAGTGCGACCAGGGATCGACCTCGCCGTCGCCGTCCCAGGCCGCCGCTGCGGCCGATCACGCGGTCGCCGCTCGTGACGGTCACGTCGAGCCAGACCTCGTTCGAGTCGGCCGTGCCCTGCGTGAACGGGTGGCCCATCTTCACCGTGCGGATCACCGTTTCGAGCAGGTACGCTCTTGCCGGGCTCCAGCGTCGGCACCTCGGGCCGCAGCGGCGCGATCAGCGCGCCGTCGATCGTCGCCGCCCTCGCGAACGCCGAACAGGTCGACGCGCATCACCCCTTCGAGGAACTTCTGCGATGCGCGTCGATCACCCACGTCGGGCATGCTCGAGCAGCTTCGGGATCGCCGTGTTCGCGGCCGGGAACAGGTGGTTGTGGATCTTGAGCTGCCGTCGAGTCGTCGAAGAACTTCGCGCCGAAGTCGTCGCGAGGCCTGCAGCGGCATGTGGCAGCCGTTGCAGTTCGGCTTCGCCTTCGGCGGGTAGTAGAAGCTCTGCACGCCGTGGCCCGGAGACGCCGCGACAGCAGGTACGTGTCGTAGTGGTTCTGGCCGCGGAGGAACTTGTAGTGGTTCAGCTCCACCGGCAGGTGCACCTTGTGGCAGGTGGAGCAGAACTCGGCCGTCTTGTGGAACGGCTTGAGGAACGTCTTCTTGTGGAACTCGGGCTTGGCCTTGACGAGCTGGTTGTTGACCCACTGCAGCACCGGGTTGTCGCTGTAGGCGAACGGGTAGTGCGACCGGCTCCTCGATCGTGTAGTCGGCGTTGCCGCGCGTGCTGTTGACGTGCGTGATCGCGTGGCAGACCGTGCAGGTGATGCCGGCCTGCGCCGTCGGATGGTTGACGTCGTCGAAGTTCGGGTCGTCGAACGCGCCGCTGAAGAACGGCACCGGGTCGTGGCAGCCGGCGCACCAGCGCGAGGCCTGCACGTTGCCGTCGCGCTCGAGCGACACCTTGCGCGTCTCGCGCACCGAGAACAGGTAGGCCGGGTTGTTGAACGAGCTGAAGCGGTGCACGCTGTGGGCCCAGCCGCTCGTGGACGTCGGCGTGGCACTCTTGCAGTAGTCGTCGTCCATCAGCGCCCTCGCCGGGATGAAGTTGCCGGTCGCCGTGCGCGCGAGCGACGGGAAGAAGTACTTCTCGCCGGAGTCGGGGCCGACGACGTTCCACTGCCGCGGATCCTGCGACTGGAAGGCGACCATCAGGACGGCGAAGCCCGCGGCGACCGACGCCCAGGCTCCGCCGACCTTCCACTTGATCGCCGGCCGGCGAGGCGGTGGAGGACGAAGAGCCAGCGACCGCGAACGGCGTCGACGACGTGCGCCCAGTAGGCGACGCTGCGCACGTTCGGATCGCGGACCTCGAACGACACCCTCGAGGCGCGTGAGCACGATGCCGCTGACGAGCAGGACGAGGCTCGTCGCCGAACAGCGCGTAGCCGACGCGCACCGCCCGGCGGTTGGGACGGTTGCGGGCGTTTCGGATGTGGATCGACGCCGAACACCACGACCGGCACCACGATCGCCGCGCCGAGCACGAGGTGGACCAGGAACATGTATTGGTAAAACTAGTTCTGGTAGACGAGCCCCGTCACCGACTCGAGGACCGTGATCGCTCGAGAGGTAGACGGCGTTGACCGCGAGCAGCGCGAACAGGCCGAAGACCACGAACAGCAGCTTCTTCAGGCCGCGGGCCGACGGCCGGGACGTAGCGCTTACGGTGCGGGGTCGTCATCGAGGGTGCTCCGAATGTGGATCGGTGGCGAGCCGGGGGAAGATCGGACGATCGGCGGCGATTGGCAATGATCTGGTGGTGAAGCGCCGCTTGGGGGGGCGAAGCGGCTCGCGGCGGGGGTGGGAAGGGGTCCTCAGTGGTGCTTCTTCGCGACCGCGACGCGGCCGAGGCGAAACCGGCGCGTCTCCACGGGAATCACGCGATCTTCGCCTTCGCGGATCTCGAGCACTTGGTCGACGGCGAGATCCCGGAAGACCTGCGGCGACCCGCCGATCGGCCAGCGGACTTCCAACTCGCGGATCCGCGTCGCACGGCCGAGGCCGATCTCCTGCTGGAGGCTGGAAGAGCCGAAGCTGCCTCCCGTCGAGACCGTCGCGAAGACGTCCCGGTCCCCTTCTGGACCTTCGACGGATAGGCGCAGTCGCGCCCCGATCGCCGAACGGTTCGACCGCGAGCCGACGAGCTTCAAGGTGATCCAGTGGTTGCCGTGGCCCGGGTTCTCGAACAGCGCGTTGCGGTAGATGTCGCCGAAGAACGCTCCGCCCATGTCGGCGTAGACGTCCTGGTCCCCGTCGTTGTCGACGTCACCGAACGCGACCCCATGCCCCTTCTGGAGATGGCCGAAGCCCCCCGAGGTCGTCACGTCCTGGAAGTACTTGCCTTCGGCATTGCGGTACATCCGATTGGGCACGAGCGCATCGAATTCCGGCGCGCCGGTCCCGAGATAGAAATCCAGGAAGCCGTCGTTGTCGAGGTCGCCGAAGTTCGATCCCATCGCGTACTCGACACGCGCGACGCGGGCTTCTTCGGTGACGTTGCGGAACGTGCCGTTGCGTTCGTTGTGGTAGAGGCGCGGATGATCCGCCTCGATCGGGATGCCCAATGACTCGGCGGCGGCCGCGTAGGCGACGCCCGGCGGATACATCCTGGGGAACGACGCGACGTAGAGATCCAGCCACCCGTCGTTGTCGTAGTCCCAGAACCACGTGGCGAAGCTCTGACGTGGGCCGCCGACGCGGGCTTCGCGGGTCGCGTTCCGAAAGCGCCATTGTCCCGACGCGCTCGGCCCTTCGTTGTGGAAGAGCACGTTCCCTCTGCCGAGGACCGAGACGTGGAGATCGAGGCGCCCGTCGTTGTCGTAGTCACCCCACGTCACGCCTTTGACGTACGCTCGCAGGGCGACGCCGCAGTCCTTCGTGACGTCGACGAACGTGCCGTCCCCGCGATTGCGGAACAGCCGCGAAGGATGGTCGTCCTTGGGGCTGTCCTCGTTGCCGATGTAGAGATCGAGCCAGCCGTCGTTGTCGAAGTCGCCCCACGCTGCGGTCTGCGTCGGGTGAAAATTCATCAAGCCGGCCGCCTCGGTCACGTCGTCGAAGGTGCCGTCTCCGTTGTTTCGCAGAAGCGAGCTCGGAAACACCCCGAACGACTCGAACCATCCGCCGCGCAGGACGAGCACGTCGGGCCAGCCGTCGTTGTCGTAATCGGCGTGCGTCATGTTGAGGCCGCCGGTCAGGCCCGTGATTCCGCTTTCCTTCGTGCGATCCGTGAACCGTCCGTCTCCGTCGTTCCGGAAGTAGCGCAGCTGATCCTCGACTCCCATCGAGGAAGACATCACGTCGAGGTCACCGTCTCGGTCGAAATCCTCGAGCACGCTGCCACCCGCGACGCCGGAGCCCGCGAGACCGACGTCGGACGCGACGTCGCGAAACCGGCCGATGTCGGCATCCGATTCGAAGGCTGCCGGCGGAATGAGCCATTGCGGGGGAACCTCGCGCGGATACTCGCCGACCGTCTGGTACGCCAAGTTCAGCATCCAGCGGGAATGGAGATCGTTCGAGTCCGCCTCGAGCAGCTTGCGATAGACACGGATCGCCTCCCGCCCGCTTTCTTGAATGCGATGGATACCGCCGTTCCGGATCGGCAGGAGACAGGAATCGGCGTTGTGGTTGGTGATGCAGTTCTGTTCCTCGGCGAGCCGTAGCCGCGCGATGCCGAGGGACCGACCGACGCGCCCGGCGAAGTTGGGCGGCAAGCCCGTGGAGTCTTCGTCGACCCGGCGCTCGAGCCTCTCCAAGCGCTCGACTGCCTCGCGCGTCCGTCCGGCGATCACGAGGCGGTCGCCGTGTTCCCGGGCGAGCTGAGGTTGCTCCTCGCCGCCGCCGTTCGCTGCTTCCTTCTCGGCCGCCGCGAGCCAGGGTCGCGAATCGAAGAGATTCTCCGGTACGGCAATCGATTCGGCCAGCTCGGCCAGAAGCCGAACCATTGCTTGCGTACCGGACTTCGGGCGCGGCGGCTCCGGGTCCTTCGTCGTCCACCACACGAGTGCGGCGACTCCTGCGCAGAGTGCGGTGAGAACCGCAGGCTTGGCGAGGCGCATCCGCGCGCGCTCATACACGAACGGACGGAAAACCGACGGTTTCCTGGGGTAGAATGCCGCGCTCGCGAGGCGAGCTGCTCGCCGTTGGAGGCGAACGCCTCTAGCCGTCTCGCCCGAGCAGGGGCACGAGACGTGCCCGATGTCCGCGACTCACCGGAACCTTGGTGCCGTCCTTGAGGATGACGACTTGGTCGCCGTGAAACATCGGATGCATCTCGCGCACCCGCTCCAGATTGACGATGGCGGAGCGACTGACCCGGACGAAGCGTTCCGCCGGAAGCCGCCGCTCGAGCGCCGTCAACGTCTCGCGCGTTCGGTGGGAGCCCGGCCCGACGTGCACGACGGCATAGTTGTCGTCGCCTTCGATCCAGTCGATCTCCTCGACGTCGAGGAACAGGATGCGCCCTTGCTCCTTGATCGCCAATCGACGCGGTCGCTCGATCTGCGACTTGAGATCGCCGATCAGCTTCTCGAGCGCGACGTCAGGCGCCGGCGCGGCTCGCCCGACGCGCGCCGACGCGCGCGCGAGCGCTTCGCGGAAACGACTGCGGTCGAATGGTTTCAACAGGTAGTCGACGGCGTGCACCTCGAACGCACGAATCGCGAAGCGGTCGAAGGCGGTGACGAACACCACCGCGGGCACCGCGCCGGGCCCCAACGTCTCGACGACACCGAACCCGTCGAGGCCGGGCATCTGCACGTCCAGAAAGAGCACATCCGGCGTCGACGCTCGGACGGCGCGCACCGCCTCCCACCCGTCGGCAGATTCGCCGACGATCTCCACGTCCGGCTCCTCGGCGAGAAGCCCTCTGAGACGCTCCCGCGCGAGCGGCTCGTCGTCGACGATGAGGACGCGAAGCTTCACGCGGCGACACCGGCGACCGCGCGCGCGGTCACGCGCAGCGGGATCACCATCCTGGCCCGCAGACCACCGCCCGGCGCGTCGGAGAGATCGAACTCGTGTCGATCGCCGTAGAGGTGCCTAAGGCGCGCGCGCGTGTTCGCGAGCCCGACGCGCTCGTCGATCTTCTCGGGTAGGCCGCGACCGTTGTCCTCGATCGTCACGATCAGCATGTCCCCGTCACGGCGCACGGCGACCTCCACGCGCCCGGCGCCGGGGTTCGGCTCGATCCCGTGGCGGATCGCGTTCTCGACGAGCGGCTGGAGAATCAGGCTCGGCACCTGAGCGTCGAGCACGTCCGGCGCGACGTCGAGCCGTACGGTGAGGCGCTCACCGAAGCGAGCACGCTCGATCTCGAGGTAGCCGTTCAGAAAATCGAGCTCGTCCGCCAGGCGCACCTCTTGGGCGTCGTGTCCTTCGAGCGTGCGCCGCAAGAGCTCGCTCAACCGCGCGATCATTCGATCCGCAGCCTCGACGTCGCGGTGCATGAGCGTGGAGATCGCATGGAGCGTATTGAACAGAAAATGCGGGTTCAGCTGCATCTGCAGCGCGCGAAGGCGCGCCCGGGCGAGGTGTGTCTCGAGCTCCGCCGCGCTCAGCTCGCGCTCTCGGTACTTCCGCGAATAGTCGATGGCCTGGGTCACGGCGACGATCACCCAGAACACCAGGACGTTGAAGTGCCACGTCTTCACGAGAAGCGGCACGAACGTCGCCTCGAAAGACGCGGGCTGACCGGCGAGCCATTGCTGCAGCTGGCCGACCCAAGCGCGAGCCGCCATGTACGCGAACGAAAACAGCACGCTCGCGAACGTGTGAACGACCAAGCTCCTCTTCCACTCGCTCGGCTCGAAGGGGAAGCGGCGCGCGAGCCGCACGACTCCGAGCGAAAGCGCCGCGAAGACGTACCAGTCCCCGAGCGCCCAATTCACGGCCTGGCCGATCCCCACGTCCACCCCGGCCTTGGCGCTCGAGATGTAGAACTGGCCCGCGAAAGAAAGCCCGATCAGCGTCCAGCAAGCGAACCAGAACGCCGCGCGGACGAGCCGCAGATGCCAGACGGACGTGTCGGTCACCGGGGGCAATCTCCGAGCTCGGAAGTTCCTGCGACCAGCCGAGGGATGATAGAGGGGCGCGCGGTGGACGACAAGGCCGCGAGCTTCGCGCGCCGCGCCCTGGGCGCGGCCGCCGTGACGGCGTTGCTGCTGGGCGGGCTCGCCCTGTGGTGGTCCCGGCCTTACGAGCTCCCGGGAACCACCGGCGTCGGCTCGCGCCAAACCGAGGGAATTCCCTCTGTGCGCTTCGTCGACGTCACCCGCTCGGCCGGCATCGATTTCGTCCACCGGAACGGCGCTTACGGCGAAAAGCTCCTCCCGGAGACGATGGGCGGCGGCGTCGCTTTCTTCGACTTCGACGGCGACGGAGATCCCGACCTCGTCCTCGTCGGCGGCCGCGATTGGCCCTGGCGCGAAGCCCGCGACTCACGACCGTCACTCGCGCTCCTTCGCAACGACGGCGGCCGCTTTGCCGACGTGACGGCGGGATCGGGCCTCGACGTCCAGCTCTACGGCATGGGCGCCGCGGCGGCCGATTTCGACGCGGACGATCGCATCGATCTCTTCGTGACTGCCGTCGGCGGCAACCGCCTCTTTCGCAATCTGGGCGGCGGCCGCTTCGCGGACGTCACCACCGAGGCGAACGTCGCCGGCGACCCGGCCGACTGGAGCACGAGCGCGGCGTGGCTCGACGTCGACGGCGACCAGGACCTCGACCTGTTCGTCGCCAACTACGTGCGGTGGACCCGGGAGATCGATCTCGCCGTCGACTACCGCCTGCCCGGGATCGGCCGCGCGTATGGGCCGCCGCTGCACTTCGCGGGCAGCTTCCCTTACCTCTATCGCAACGACGGCGGCGGGCGCTTCACCGAGGTCGCAAAGCAAGCCGGTTTGCACGTGCGGAACCCGGCGACGGAAGCGCCGCTCGCGAAATCCCTGGGAGTCGCCCCCGTCGATCTGGACGATGACGGGTGGATCGATCTCGTCGTCGCGAACGACACCGTGCAGAACTTCGTCTTTCGCAATCGGGAGGGGAAAGGGTTCGAGGAGATCGGCGCGATCGCCGGCGTCGCATTCGACAGCTTCGGACAGACGCGCGGCGCGATGGGGATCGATTCGGCGCGTTTTCGCAACGACGACGCGCTCGGGATCGCGATCGGCAACTTTGCGAACGAGATGAACTCGCTCTACGTCTCGCGTCGCGACGAGGTGGTGTTCGCCGATCGCGCGATCGCCGAGGGCGTCGGCACGGCGAGCCAGGCGCTTTTGAAATTCGGGCTCTTCTTCTTCGACTACGACCTCGACGGTCGGCTCGATCTCATGAGCGCGAACGGACACATCGAGCCCGACATCGAGAAGATCCAGCCCGAGCAACGCTATCTCCAACCGGCACAGCTCTTTTGGAACCGCGGCGGCGATCGATCGCCCGCGTTCCTGCCGGTTCCCGAATCACACGCCGGCGCCGACGTCTTCCGCCCGATCGCGGGCCGCGGCTCCGCCTACGCGGACATCGAAGGCGACGGCGATCTGGACGTGATCCTCGTCCAAATCGGCGGGCCCCCGTTGCTCCTCCGCAACGATCAAGCGCTCCGACATCATTGGCTGCGGCTCCGATTGGTCGGCAAGGGGAAGAACCGGCAGGCGATCGGCGCGCTCGTGAACGCTCGCGTCGACGGGCAGACGCGATCGCGGCAAGTCATGCCCACCCGCGGATACCTCTCTCAGTCGGAGCCGGAGGTGACGCTCGGCCTCGGCTCCGCCACGCGCGTCGAGCGCCTGGAGATCGTGTGGCCGAGCGGCCAGCGTGAGGTCGTCGCCGACCCGCCGGTCGACGGGGTGCTCGTCCGACACGAGCCCTGAGCGTCAGCTCTCGCCGCGGCGAACGTCGCGAATCCGCGGCGTCGTCAAGCCGCAAGCGCACGCGCCCGCGAAGAACGTCGCGTCGTCGCCGTTGTCGAGGCGAAGGAGCTGCGACCCTTCGTGCGGCCCCCGGCCGCCGTCGGGGTGCGATGCGAGAAGATGACTGACGACGATCCGGCCGCGCTCGCCGGAGCTCACGGCGACGCCGTCCGCTCCCACCACTTCGACGAAGACGTGTCCGAACGCGAGGTGGAACTCTTCGGGCCGAGCTCGGCACGACACGGCGAGCGTGCCGAACTCCGACGAGCCATACAGGTTCGTCACGGCGCGGACGCCTTGGCGCACTGCGGTCTCGCGGACCTCCGCGGTGAACGTGCTGCTCGAGCCCAGCCACCAACGAATCCCGTAGCGAGCGAAGAAGTCGCCGTCGTGACGCATCAGGTCCTCGACCGCCCGACCGCTCTTCTTCAGTCCCGAGCGCTGGGTGAGGATCAACGTATTGCAACCGAACGCGCCGAGCTGCTCGAGCGTCGCTGCTTCGTCGTCCGCGAGGTAGTGACGAGGCACGCTCGTGCCGCCGAGCAGACGAACGACGTCCTCGTAGCCGCGGCCCGCCGCGTGCCCGAGGTGATAGCCGTTGAAGGCGATGAGCTCGCCCTCCGGACGGTGATCGCCGAGAGCTCGCGCCATCGTCTCGATCAGCGCCCGCCAGTCGGCCCTCGTCCAGAAGACCGAGGTCGGCGTGCCGGTCGTGCCGCTCGTGCTCCGACAGAGGTACAGACGATGACGGCTCGCCGGCGGAACGAGATCGAACGGCGCGAGCGAGCGCAGCTCGCGCTTCGTCAACAAGGGGAGACGTCGAAGATCGTCGACCGCACCGATCGTCTCAGGCCCTACGTTCGCGTCGCGAAACCGCTCCGACCAGAACGGCACGTTGCTTGCCGCAAACTCGCATTCCGCGCGCAGCGCGGCGAGGATCCACTGCTCGCGCTCGCGTTCGGGCGCTCGATCGAGCGCAGAATCAAGCAGCGTTTCGCCGCCCTCCTCTAGGACGACGTCGCGGCGGCGAAGTCGAAGAGCTCGTACAGGAGACGACCGCCCTCGTCGGCGGTCGCCACGGCGACTTCCCATTCTCGAGGGGAGCGGCACGCCGCGGCAACGCTCGAGCGCAGCTGCACCGCATGCGAGACATCGGCGATCGCGTGCACGTCGAAGAACGTCACGGCCGCGTCGGACATTCCCATCCGGCGGAGCCCTTCCGCGAGCATCGCGCAGGCGGGACTGAAGAGCGCTTCGAACGCGTAGAGGATCGCCGCGGCGCGATAGTCGGGCCCTTCCTGACAGACGGTCCGAAAGCGCTGCGCCAGACGCGCGCCGACCGATCCACCATTCGCAAGCGCTTCGGGCGCGAGATCGAGACTGCGGATGTAGCGGCGAAACAGCTCCGGGTGGGTTCGCGTGGCGTCGAGGCTCCCGTGCTCCTCGTAGAGATTCGCGACGAGCAGGAGACGCGTGCCCTCGTCGGACACGTGGCTGATCGCCGCGGCCAGGAAGAGCGGGAACTGCAGGCAGACCGGATAATATTCGCGCGCAAAGGCGATCGCGGCGGCACGGCCGCATTCCCCGCGCGCGAATCGCTGGGCGGCTTCGCTCTTCGTGATCGCATGGGCGAGGACCCGTTCGTCGAGACCCTCGCTGCTTCCGATCGACCGTTCGCGGCCCGCGTGAACCTGTGACTCGAGCGAGCCGGATTCGAGCATTGGTCGGCGCGTATTCCATCTGGTCTCGCCGGAGTCAAGTTGCATCGCCGCTCGCGACGGCGAGGAGCGCTATCGTCCGGGCCGGTACCCGAGCTCGCGCGCGCGCTGAAGAGAGCGCCGGGCCGTCTGTTCCTCGCCCAACTGACGGTATGTCATTCCGAGCGCGAAGTGCGCCGCCGCGAAGCGAGGGTTGCAGCGCACAGCCTTCTCGAAATTCGTGATCGCCTCTTGGAAGTGAGACCTCGCGACCATCGGTTCACCGCGACTCATCTGTCCCTGCGTGCCGTGCACGGCCCCGAGGTTGTAGTACGCGTCGGCGTAACACTCGTAGCCTCGCAGCGCGGCTTCGAACTGCTCCTTGGCCTCGGCGAGTTGTCCTTTCCTCATGAAGACACTGCCGTAGTTGTTTCGGTAGATCGGGTTGCGCCCGTCGAGCTCGATCGCCTTCCCGAAGCTCGCCTCGGCGCTCGTCACGTCGTCGCGATCGAGTTGGATTCTGCCGATCGCGTTGTACGCGTCGCCGAACCGCGGGTAGAGGCGAGTCGCGGTCTCGAGCTCCGGCATCCCCGCATCGACTTGGCCCCGCTGCGACAGGAGCTGTCCCAGCAGGTAGTGGAGTCGCGCGCTGTTCGTCGAGCGCTGCACGTCCGCCGAGAAGAGCGAAAAGTTGTCGTGCCAATCGCGGTTCCGCAGGACGGACTTGCCGATGAAGAGCACGGTCAACACCGCGATCGGCAGCCACGCGACCGTTCGGACGGAGAAGAACGAGCGCAGATCCGTCGGCTCGCGCCCGTCCGTCTCGCCGAGGAGACGCGCCCACGCCGCGGCGGCCACGACGCAGACGCCGAGCGACGGCGCGTACATCACCCGCTCGGCGAACGCGGTGCCGATCAGGAAGAAGACGTTCGAAACGATCGCCGCGGTCAGGAAGAAATACGCGATTCCGAACGAGAGCCATCGGCTCCTCGATATCGTCGCCACGGCGACGACGCCGAGGACGGCGAGAGCGAGCAACGAGGCCCAAAACCTCGGGTCGCCGAGACCGAGCAGCGGGATCTGCGCGTAGGAATAGTCGGCGACGAGGGGATGGGGAACGACGAGCAAGCGCAGATAGCGGCCGAGTAGAGAAACGGCGGTCGCGAAACGATCGGCCGCGGTCGCATCGTAGAGGACGTTGTCGAGAGCGAGGATCCGCCCGACCTGGGGAAGGCCGAGCAGGCTCGTCCGGAGCGCGAAGTAGGCGACGGTCGAACCGACGAGCGCGCCGGCGACGGCGACCTGTCTCGCTCTCGTCGCCTCGGTGAACATCCACACCGCGAACGGCACGACGACGAGGAACGTGAGCGCGGATTCCTTGGACAGCAGAGCCAGGAAAAACGCGAGCGACGCGACCGCGAGCTGCCATTTCGCACCGGACGCGAGGTGACGGCGCGCAAACAGCATGGTGACGAGGAAGAAAAGAAACGCCAATATCTCGTCGAGACTCTTGATGCTGGCGACGACCTCGGTGTGGATGGGATGGACGACGAACAGCAACGTGGCGACGAATGCGAAACGGAGATCGGCGCCATACGCATGGATCGTGAACAACAGGAGGACGGCGGTGAGGGAGAACAGGAGAACGTTCGTCCAATGACCCGCCCGCGGGTCGCCGGGGAACAGCTCCCACTGGGCGGCAAACACGACCCGCGAGAGCGGGCGATAGAGATTCAAGTCCCTCGTCAGCGATCCCTCGCGATACGTGGACGAGAGGATCTTCGGGATCGCGGCGACACCCCGTTGAGTCAGCACGTTCTCGCTGATCACCGCTCCGTCGTCGAAGGTGAACTCGTGGCCGAGCGTGTTCGCGTATTGCAGGAACGCGATCAGCGCGACGATCGCGGCGAGCGCCCGGGGCAGTGTCCGTGCGCGCGGAGCCTCTTCGCTCGTCCGATTGCGTTTTCTCGGCATCGCGAAGCGCGCGTCTAGCGGATTTTGGCTACCACTTCACGTCCGGAGCGGATCCTCATCGCCGCGCTGCTGATGGCCGCGCTCGTGCTGCCGCTCGCATTCTCGCTGCGAAAGTCGATCACCTACGACGAAGTCGTCCATCTTTCCGCCGGGTACTCGTATCTCCAGACCGGGAAAATCGTGCTCAATCCGATGCATCCGCCGCTCGTCAAGGAGCTCGCGGCCGTTCCGCTCCTCTTGCTCGGCGCCCGCATGCCGGCGACGGAACAGGAGATCGAACAGGCAGTCTTCACGACGTATCAATGGCGCTTCGGAAAGCTCTTCTTCGACGCGAACGACGTGCAAGCGATCCTTCCCTGGTGTCGCCTCCCCGCGATCGCGCTTTCGTTCGGCTTGGCCGCGCTCGTCACGGTCTGGTCGTATCAGCTCTGGGGGGCACGCGGAGCGCTGTTGTCGCTCTTTCTCTACGTGACGGACCCGACGATCACCGCTCACGCGCAATTGATCACCACCGACGTTCCGCTCGCGTGCTTTGCGACGCTCTTCTTCTTCCTCTTCCGGCACGCGCTTCGTTCGGAATCGACGATTCCGCTGCTCGCATCCGCCGTCGCGCTCGGGCTCGCCCTCGCGACGAAGTTCACGGCGATCGTGCTTCCGCCGCTCGCGCTCGCGCTTTGGACGTGGTCGCGCACGCCGCGCACGCGTATCCTCCGCGCCGCTGTCCCGTTCGGCGCTCTTCTCGCGCTCGCCGCGCTCGTCGTGTGGGCGACCTACCTCTTCCCCCGCGATCCGGCCTTTTATTGGAACGGGCTCACGAGCCTGGAAAGCGACCACCGCGCGGGCTTCGACTACGTGCTGCTGGGAGAGATCCAGGAAGGCCGGGACCTGCGCTACTTCCCGATCGCCTGGCTCCTCAAGACGCCGCTCGCGACGATCCTGCTCCTCGCGCTTTCCGTCGCTCTGTTCTTCCGAGGACGGAGGACGACGGCGCTCGAAGAAGCGTCGCTGATCGCTCCCGCGGTCGCCTTCGCGGCGCTCGTCACCGCTCTCGCGCCGAGCTTGGGGGTGCGGTACCTGATCCCGGTTTCGCCCTTCCTCTACGTCTTCGCCGGCCGGATCGGTCTCGTGCTCTCGGCACGGAAACCGGCCGTCGCGGCGATCGTCGGCGCGCTCCTCCTCTGGCAGGCGACCGCGTTCGTGACGGTCGCGCCCGACCACCTCTCGTACTTCAACGAGCTCGCCGGCGGTTCCCGGCACGGCCCCGAGTGGCTCGACGAGTCGAACGTCGACTGGGGACAGGGCCTGATCCAGCTCCGCGAGTATCTCGAGCGAGAGGGCGTCACCGAATATGTGATCTGCCACTTCGGCTCGGTGTCACCGGAGCTCTACGGCGTGACCGGTCCCCGAATACCCTGGCGGAGAGCCCTCCGGCCCCCACGGCGCACGCTGTTCCTCAGCGCGCACTACGCCGCGCGAGTGCGCGCCGTACTGTCGCTCGAGTACGGCGACTCCGCGGAGAACTGGATCGCGCACGCGCAACCGACGGCGATCATCGGCCACGCGTACTACCGCTACGATCCCCCCGAGCGCCCGAAGCGTCGGGAGTCGGAGCTCGGCGACGTCAGGATGACTTCGCCGAGCCCTCTTCCTTGATCTTCAGCGGCTTGTTGACCTCGATGCCGGTCGTCGTCTCCTGAACTTTTCCCGACGGCCAGCGAACCTCGACCTTGTCGACCTTGGTCGCTTCACCGAGGCCGAAATAGAGCGGCAGCACGCCGTGCGACAGATAGCCGGACGTCGCATCATTCCACTTCGTATACACCTTGCCGCCGGCGGTCACCTTGACGGTCGCACCCACGGCGTCGCGGTTCGACTTCGTGCCTTCGAGCACGACCTTCAGCCAGTTGATCTTCTTCTTCTCGGAGAGATTGCTCACGAACACGATCGGCTCCGAGTTGAACTCGTTCGTGACGATGTCGAGGTCGCCGTCGTCGTCGAGATCGAAGATCACGGAGGAGCGTGAGCCGAGATTCGCGTGCACCGTCCAATGCCCCTGGCGGTCCTTGCAGAGCTCGTGCTTCTTGTCGGGGCCGTCGCACTCGATCTCGAACCAGGGAATCTTGGTCCGTCCGTCACGCCGAGGCTCGACGCCGACCGCGAACTCGCTATCGCGGAAGACCTTGCCGTCCTCGTTCAGCAGAACCGAGTTGATCCCGTACCGGAACGGGAAGTTCATGCTCGAAGCGACGAAGGCGTCATCCCACCCGTCGGCGTTCAAATCGGCGACGCTGAGGCCCCACGGCCAGTAGTTCTCCGCGCCGATCTTGTCGGAGACTTCTTCCAGCTTGCCGCCGCCGAGATTCAAGTAGAACGAGTTGCCGAAGACGCTCGTCTCCCAGCCGCGCAGCACGGTCTTGGCTTGCTCGGGAACCGGCGGGAGGTACTTCTTCTTCTCGTCCTTCGGTCGGGCCGCGATCGCCGCCTCGCCCATGTCCGAGTGCATGTCGGTCACGTAGAGGTCGGGGTGACCGTTGTTGTCGAAGTCGAAGAACTTGATCCCCATGCCTCCCCACGAGGTCTTCGGGAAGTGCTGTGAGGTCTTGTCGACGAACTTCTCCCCCTTCTGGTTCTCGAAGTAGTGGTTGTTGCCCTGCATGTTGAGAACGTAGACGTCGAGCCAACCGTCTTCGTTGAGATCGACGATGCTCGCGTCGCCGCTCCAGCTCTCCTCCACCAAGCCCGTTTCCTTGGTCACGTCGACGAAACGGTTCTTGCCTTCGTTGCGGTAGAGGACGCTCGGCTCGTTCCGTTCGGGACGAAGGTGGCTGTGAAACGCGTCGGCGTGCCCGATGTAGTAACCGTCGACGCCCTGCTTGTCGCCCGTGTACTTACCCACGTTCACGAGGAAGCAGTCGAGTCGGCCGTCGTTGTTGTAGTCGAAGAACACCGCGCCCGAAGAGTGTCCGACGTAATCGAGGCCGGACTGCTTGGAGATGTCCTTGAATTTGCCCTTGCCGTCGTTCTCGAACAGCATGTTTCCAGTACGGACGGTGGTCACGTAGAGATCGGCGTCACCGTCGTTGTCGATGTCCGCGAACGTCGCGGCGACGCTGATCTCGCCAGGCATTCCCACACCGGCCTCGGCGGTGATGTTCTTGAACTTGCCGCCGCCGAGGTTCTTCCAGAGCTGATTTCCCGGCAGTTGGCTCACGAAGTAGATGTCGAGCTTGCCGTCGCCGTCGACGTCGGAGGCGACGAGCCCGTCGCCGTGGTCATAGTGAACGGCGATCCGGTCTTTCGCGGAATCGGGCGTGATCCGGTTCAAGAAGGTGATGCCGCTCTCGGGGAGCAGGTCGGCGAACTGAAAGTCGTGGAAGACCTTGTACTCCTTCGCCTTCTTCAGCTGATGGGCCTTCCTCGCCTCGAGCGTCTCCGCGCCGATATCGCGCTTCGGGACTGGGACGATCCGCTCCTCCGCCGCTTTCGTCTCCTTCGCGGCCGGTGGATCCGCGGCGAGCACGGGGCTCGAGATCAGGAGTGTGGCTGCAATCCAGACCGGAATTCCCGGTCGATCGTCGCTCCGCATCGACATCACCTCCGTTACGATCGCACCGTAATAGCAAGGCCTCGGTGAATCGCAACACGCTGTGTCAGCAGTTGAGTGCTAAGAAGCGATCCGATAGACGAGCCGGACGGCCTTCGCGAAATCGGAGCGAGGGCGGCTTCGATTGCGCATGCACGCTGTACTCCGGCGACGAGCGGGGATCGCCACCACTCTCGCCGTTCTCGTGCTCCTGAGCGGCTGTCGCAAGCAGGAGACGGGAACGAGCGCGACGACCGCTGTGCCTGCTGGCGCAGGCGACCTCTTCGTCGATCGGGCGGCCGAAGTCGGGTTGAATTTCGTGCATGATGCGGGCCGTACCGGGCAGTTCTACTTCCCGGAGGTCCAAGGGGCGGGCGGAACGTTTTTCGATTACGACGACGACGGCGATCTCGACGTGTTCTTCGTCCAATCGGGCAGAGCCGATCAGCCCGGTAAGGCCGCAGATGGATCGACTCCGGCCCTCTCACGGCTCTATCGCAACGATTCCGCGGGGAGCGGGCTGCGATTCACCGACGTCACCGAGGCGAGCGGGATCCGCACCCGTGCTTATGGACAGGGTGTCGCGATCGGCGATTACGACAACGACGGACGGATCGATCTGCTCGTGAGCCAGCTCGGAGCGCTCGAGCTCTGGCACAACGACGGCGACGGTAAGTTCCGCGAGACGACCAAAACAGCTGGGATCTCGAGCGCGTTCTGGAACACGAGCTCGACGTTCTTCGACTACGATCGCGACGGCTGGTTGGACCTCTACGTCGCGACATACACGGACTTCACCGTCGCGACGCACAAGCGCTGCAGCTCGACGGGCGGCAACAAGGAGTACTGCGGTCCGATGTCGTTTCGCGACCAACCGGACCTGCTGTTTCACAACCGGGGCGACGGGACCTTCGAAGACGTCACGCAGCGCGCCGGGATCTTCGCCGAGCGAGGGCCCGGTCTCGGCGTGATCGCGCTCGACGCCGACCAGGACGGCTGGCTCGATCTCTGGGTCGCGAACGACGAGAAGCCGAATTTCCTATGGCGCAACAAGGGCGACGGAACCTTCGAGAACACCGCCGTGCTCAGCGGATGCGCGGTCGACCGTAACGGGAAGCCGCATTCCGGCATGGGCGTCGACGTCGGTGATGCCGACAACGACGGGGACGAAGACTTGTGGGTGACGAACCTCGAGTCGGAGTACCACACCTTCTATCAGAACCTCGGGGACGGGCTGTTCGAGGATCGGACCGTCGAAGCGGGTCTCGCCGGTCCGACCCTCCCGTTCACGGGTTTCGGCACGGCGTTTTTCGACTACGACAACGACGGATGGCTCGACATCTTCACGGCCAACGGCGCCGTTCGCGCGCAGGACGCATTCGTCCGCGCCGGCGATCCGTTCCCGTACCAACAGAAGAACCAACTGCTGCGCAACAAGGGTGACGGTACGTTCGAGGACGTGTCCGCGAAAGCCGGCGCGGCATTGGCCGTAGCCGCCGTGGGCCGTGGCGCCTCGTTCGGTGACGTCGACAACGACGGCGACACCGACATCCTCGTCACGAACGACGACGGCCCGGCGCGGTTGATGGTGAACGAAGTCGGAGCGAAGAAGCACTGGCTGGGGTTGCGATTGGTGGGGAAGCGCGAAAAGCGAGACATGCCGGGGGCCAAGGTGACGGTGGTTCGTCGCGAACTTCCGTCGCTGCTGCGTCGCTCACGGGCCGACGGCAGCTATCAATCGGCAAACGATCCGCGGGTATTGATCGGGCTGGGCGACCGGCCCACGTTCGACGCTGTTCGCGTCGCCTGGCCGGACGGCACGGTCGAAGAATGGCGGGACGTGAAGCCGAGCCGTTATTCCACGCTCGTTTCCGGGACCGGTCAGCCGCCGGCGGATCGCTGAGCTCGAGATGGTCGATCGTTTGCGCAACCCGTTCTGGCGAGCCGTTCTGCTCGCGAGCTTCTCGCTCACCGTCACCGTGCTCGCGTGCTCCCGCGACGAAGCTCCACCCGCGTGGAAGGCGGGGCTCGAGGACGTTCCGCCGGTGCTTCGTCTCGACGAGCTCGACCGCCCCGTCCGCCAACAATACGACCTCGTACGAAACGAGGTAGACGAATTACTCCGCAACCCGACGGCCGACCCGGAGGATCTCGGGCTCGCGTATGGCCGGCTGGGGATGTGGCACCAGGTCTACGTCTTTCCGGAGGTGGCGGTCACTTGCTACCGCAACGCCGAGCGCCTCGCCCCGAAAGAAGTGCGCTGGCCGTACTACCTCGGGATGATCTTCCTCAATTCCAGCATGGACGAGGCCCGAGCCGCGTTCGAACGGGCGCTCGCCTTGGCGCCCGGAGACGCGGCGATCCTCATCCATCTCGGCGACACCGAGCTCGCCTCGGGAGCCATCGACAAAGCGGAACAACACTTTCGCGCCGCGCTCGCGGCGGAACCGTCGAACCCCGGGGCGCTGGTCGGACTCGGATCGACGGCGTTGTCACGAAAGAGCTACCAGGAGGCTACGGAGCACTTCGAACGGGTCCTGGCCAATCAGCCCGACGTTTCCAAGCTGCATCAGCTCCTCGGCCTCGCGTATCGCGGGCTCGGCGACATGCGCCGCGCTCAAGAACATCTCGCGAGGGTCCCGTCCGACATCAACAATCAGGTGCCGCTCGCCTGGCCGGATACGCGGATGGATTCGCTCGACGGGATGGCGGACAGCGCGAGAGTCCACTCCCGGCGCGCCAAGGCCGCGCTCAGGCGCGGCGACCGCCAAGCGGCGGGGCGCGCGTTCGAGCTCGCCATGCAAGCCCGACCGGAGGACGCTGGGTTGCGCAACGCCTTCGCCAGGTTCCTGCTCGAGGGTGGGCAGGTGTCGGAGGCCGTCAAGCACGCGGACATTGCCGCCAAGACGAAGCCGGCGGACCCGACGATACGAACGCTACTCGGTCGCGCGCTCACCGAGAGCGGCGATCTCGAGGCCGCCGAGACTCACCTGCGAGAGGCAGTTCGCCTCGATCCGAGGCTTCACGAGGGTTGGACGAGGCTCGCCATCCTGGAGACGAAACGAGGACGCCACGCGGAGGCCCTGGGCGCGTTCGAAGAGGCGATTCGGCTCGATCCGACGACGGTGCGCACGCGGGCGCAGCGCGATGTCGCCCTGCTGCGACTCGGCCGCTACGACGAAGCCCGGAAACGAATCGAGGAGGACTCGTCGCAGGACACCGGTTACCAGCCGTTCAAGCTCTTGCTCGCGCGACTGCTGGCGGCGAGCCCCGACGAGAAGCTTCGCGAGCCGAAGCGCTCACTCGAGCTCGCAGAAGAGCTTCTCGGCAATCGCGATCGCAAGAGCGAGGAAGTCGACGAGATCCTCGCCGACGCGGTCAGCGTTCAAGCAGCCGAGACCGTCGCCATGGCCGAGGCCGAGAACGGGCGCTTCGATCGTGCCGTGGCCTGGCAACGCGCAGCCAAGGAAGCCGTCGAGAAGGCTTTTCCCGGCAAGGCTCCTGACTGGATCGCGGATCGCCTCGCCGCCTACGAACAGCGCCGACCGTGTCGCGTCCCGCTCGACGAGCGAGAAACGCTTCTCGCCCGCGTGTACGTCGCCGTGCCGCCTCTCCGCTGATCAATCCGCCTGCGCTTCCCAGTTGTAAGCGACGTGCGGAAGCGCGTACGCGAGGACGGCGAGGAACGCGAGCACGTAGAGGCCGCGCACGAGCCGTGCGCGCGGCTCCGTTTGTGCCAGACCCATCGCCACGAGGATCCAGCCGAAGGCAGCGACGTGAGCGAAGAGGTAGGTCGTGAACAGGAAGAGCAAGAGGATGGGATCCCGAGCTCGCGCGATCCAGGCGGGGCGCCGAACGAGAAACCCGACGGCCACGGCGACCTCGATCAACAGCGTCCACCACGTCATCGCCTGGGCGATCGCGGGAACCCTCGGGCCGGCGATCAAGACGAGCGAGCTCGGGGGCGTCGAGTAATCGTGCAGACCGGCGATACCGCGCAGATTTGCGTCGAGCAGCGTGGCGCTGGTCCCTCCCCAGCGCGCAAGCGGCGCGAAGTAAGGATCCTTCAGCAGCTGAAAATGAAAGTAGCTGCCGTCGAGGAAATCTGGCGAGGCGAGCTTCTGGACCACGGCCAGCAGGAAAACGAGGCCGATCAGGAGCCGGGCGTTGGCGGCGATCGCGCGCTCGGGTTCGGCCGCGAACAGGCAACAGCCGATCGCCAGCGGCCAGTAGTTGATGAGGTACTTGTGGTTGTCGAGGTGCGGCCAACCGTCGAACGTACCGACGCCGATCGCAGCGGCCAGGATCAGCCAGAAGCCCGCGCTCCGTTGCAGCGAGCGGAAGAAGAGGGCGAGGAGGGCGAGGAGAATCGGAATCGGTCGTGTGTAACGGTCGACCGCAAGGAGGAGACAAGTCGCGGTCAGCGAGAGATCGAGCCGGTCGCGATCTTCGAAGAGTCTGGCGACGAGCTTCATTCTTCCACGACGACCGCTTCGCGAAACTTGGTCGGCTCCAGCCGCGACGTCGATGGGTCGAACGCCAGGCGCCAGACCTCGACGCGCACGGCGAGCTTCTGGGGGGGTTGTCGCGCGTCTGGGAGCGAGCTTCGCACGACCGCGAGCAGCTCCGCTCCGAGCGCACGAAGACGATCCGGCGTCGGCAAGATCCTCGCCACGGCGTTCGCACGCGCGAGGTCACGAGGGACGGTCAGCGCGACCTCTTTGCCCTGCACGAGGAGGTACGCCCGGAGCAGCCTCTGGCTCGGGCCGTCGACCGTCGAGAACATGCCGAAGCCACCGCCTCGCCACACGGTCAACCCGTTCGCGCGGACGTGATAGACCTGGGTCGCCGCAACGCCGACCAGGACCGCAGGAGCGACGTAGATGCAGGACCGTTGCCACCAGCGAGTCATTCGGCGAGGTGAAGCGGCGCTCATAGCACACGGAACCGTCATTGCGAGAGAAGTGATGAAGCAGAACCATCGGAAACGGATCGTCGCGACGCTCATCCTGCTCGGGGCGCTCTCGTTCATCTCCTGCCAGCGCCCGAGTAGCCCAAACGTGTTGCTCGTCACGCTCGACACCACGCGCGCGGACCGGATCGGCGCCTACGGCCATGCCAAAGCGGCGACCCCCAATCTCGACGCTCTCGCCGCGCGCGGAGCGACGTTCGAGCGCGCTTTCGCGAGCGCACCGATGACGTTGCCATCCCACGTCACGCTGCTCACCGGGCTCGATCCGAACCAGCACCGCGTGCACGACAACGGCGGTTTCATCGCGCCGCCCTCACTCGAGACCCTCGCCGAGCTCCTCCACGCTCGCGGCTATCGCACCGGCGCCTTCGTGAGCTCGGTCGTCCTCGATCGCGAATTCGGCCTCGATCAAGGCTTCGACACCTACGACGACGAAACGGACCGAGACTACGGGCAGCTTTCGTTCTTGCACGCGCGACGCGAGGCGAAGCAGACGACGGATCGCGCCTTGGCCTGGCTCCGGCAATCCGCGAGCGGCCCTCATTTCGCGTGGGTGCACTACTACGACGTCCATCTCCCCCGACATGCACCGCCTCCCTTCGACCGCATCGGCAATCGGTACGACGGCTCGCTCGCGTACGTGGACTCGGAGATCGGCCGCCTCCTGGCGGGCGCGGATCAGGCGAGCGGCGGCCGCGAGACCCTGATCATCGCCGTCGGGGACCACGGCGAGGGCCTCGGCGATCACGACGAAATGGCTCACGGCCTCGTGGCGTACGACTCGACGCTGCGGGTTCCTCTGATCGTCGCCGGGCCCGGGTTCGGCGGCAACGAGCGCTCCAAGGCCTTCGCCAAAACGGCGGACGTGACGCCGACGGTGTTGCTCGCCGTGGGAGCTGCGCCGGCGGCGAATTCGAGCGGCCGCCCGCTCCAGCAGCGTCTGGCGGAGAAAGCCGATGCGGAAGTCGCCTACTTCGAGACGCACTTTCCCGCACAGGCGTACGGCTGGTCGGTCGTCGGCGGCGTGCGCACGGAACGATGGAAGCTGACCGCCGAGCCGAAGCCGGTGGAGCTCTACGACACTCTCGCCGATCCCGGCGAGCTCGAGGACGTCGCCGCCAACCAGCCAGCGGTCGTAGAAGAGCTCACCAAGTCGTACGAGAAGCTCCGCCCGGCCGAGATCGCCGATGCAGGCGCGGTCGATCCTGACGTCGCGCAGAAGCTCGCCGCGCTCGGCTACGTCGCCCAGGCGCAGCGCTTCGAGCCCGACAAGAGACCCGATCCGCGAGCCATGGTCTCGGCGGTGACGTTGATCGAGCGCGCGGAGACGATCGCCTGGCAGGGGCGCATCGCCGATGCCATCGAGGCGCTGCGTCTCTTTACCGCGAACGAGGTGATTCGGCCCGTCGCCCTGGGGGTCCTCGGCCCGATCTATTTCCGGACGCAGCGCTACGAGGACGCCGTCAAGACCTACCGCGACCTGGCCGATCTCACGGGGAACGTCAACGTGCGGCTTCAGCTCGCCGAGGTGCTCACCATGGCCGACCGCGCCGGCGAGGCGCTCGTGGTGCTCGACCAAGTCGCGAGCGAGAGCACGAAGCCGCCGTCGAACCTCGCCCTGATTCGTGCCCGCGCGCTCCTCGCGGCGAACAAGCCCGAGGAGGCGATCCGCGAGACGACGAAGCTCCTCGCCGACGATCCGTGGAACGATGGGGTGCTCACGCTCGATTCGAACGCGCGTGCATCGCAAGACGAAGGCGCCGCAATCGCCAAGCTCGAGGACGCTCTGAAGAAGGCGCCGGAGTCGCAGCGCCTCGTACACGCTCGTGGCTTGCTCGCGACCCTGCTCCATCGCCACGGGCGAAACCAGGAAGCGCGCGCGCTCCTCGAATCGGCGACGGGCAAGCCCCCGCAACAGCGAGCGCTTCTCGCCGAAATCACTCTCGCCGACGGCGACGCGAAGAAAGCGGCTACCCTTTACGAAGAGCTGGTCGCCGATCTGCCAGGTGCCGTAGGCTACGCGCGCAGGCTCGCGAGCGTCTATTCCGGACTCGGGAGAAACGAAGAAGCGCTCCCGCTCTACGAGAAGATTCTCCAGCTGAATCCGAACGACGCATTCGCGTACGTGGGACGCGGCACCGTCTTGGCACGGCTCCGACGCGCGGCGGACGCCGAGGCCGATTTCCGCAAAGCGCTCTCCATCGATGCGGGTCGCAGCGAAGCTGCGTTCCGCCTTTCGTCATTGTTGCTCGCGAAGGGCGACGATCGTGAAGCCGAGAAGTGGTCGCGCCAGGTCGTCGATGCTCGCCCCGACCATGCGGGCGCGCACCGCATCCTCTCCGAGATCTATCGGAAGCGCGGCGATTCCCGCGCCGCCGACCACGAAGCGAAGGCCGCCGCGCTCGCGAAGAAGGAGCGATCGGCGAGCGTCACTCCGCTCCCGGAGCCTCCCGGATGAGCCACTCGCGGCGATAGTCTCGGTGGAACGCGTCGTCCGGGTATGTCTCGCCCGGCGCGTAGGGGTAGCCGCTCATCTCGTGGAAAGGCAGCGGCTCGACGCCAGACGCCTCGTAGGTGTTTCGGTCGGCGTCCTTGTCCCATCCCGTGCTCTCGAGGAACACGGATCGGATCCAGCCCGCCGGCGGCCGCGGCAACGTCGCGGCGTCGAATCCGATCGCGAGCTCGTCCCCGGGCCCGAAGATCACCACTCGATCATCGGCGGCATCGAGCAAGGGACGCACATCTCCGTACCTCGTGTAGGGACCGCGAAACGGCAGCCATGGTGAATCGCGCCGAACGTGCTCGTAGTCGAAGACATGGGGCGCGTTCGGCGCCTGGCGTCGCACGCGCGAAAAACCGCGGTAGCGAAGGTTCGCGGCGGACGGGTCGAGCTTCGCGCGGACGAGCAACGCATCGTCGGCGATGTCCCTCGTCCACGCAATCTGGTCCCACGAGAGCCACAGAGCGGACACGATCCGCAATCGATGCGATCCGGCCGGTAGCGGCGGCGTGTCGACGACCATGGTCTTCGTCTTGCCCGCCGGATGCCCGAGATCCGCGACGAGCGTGCGCCAGCCGTTCGGCGTCTCGACCTCGAGGCGCGGCGACGGCCGCTCGAGATCGGCGCGCTGTGCCATGGCGATGTTCAGGCTCGCGTCCGACGGGAAGATCCAGCCTTCGAGAAGCAGTCGAATCGGTGCGGCGGGCGCCTCGCCGAGGTCGAACGTGAAGCTCCACGGACGGGCGGACACTCCCTGGTACGGTCCTTCCTCGAAGCCGTCCGCGTAGACTTCGTCGCGACGGGCGACCTGCTCGGTGGCTTCGCGCCCCGCTCCGTCCCAAGCAGCCGCGACGGGCCGCACGCCGCGACTGCCGAGCAAGCGGGTGCCGAGCTTCCGCCCCGGCACGACGCGCAAGTTGCTCGCTACCGCGACGTCCGGCGGCGCGTCGACGACCCAGAGACGTGCGCGGTCGAAGTAGGCCGCCTCCCAAAGCTCCTCGGTCACGGCAAGACGGTAGACTCCGCGGTCGGGAACCGCGCCGCGAACTTCGACGAGCTCTTCGGGCTCGGCTCCTGCCCAAACGTCGAGTCCCACCGGCAATCCGAGCGGCGCGTTCCACAGGAGATCGGTGACGAACTCGTAGCGCTGGCCGTTCCACGCGAACAGCATCGGACAGCTTCCCTTGAGCACTTGCTCTTCGACGATCGACTGGTCGCCGCCCACTCGCAGTCGGTTCTGCGGCACGCCGTTCGTCCAGACGACGCGCAGCACATCGGCGGACTTTCTCTTGCCGAGGCCGAGGTGCGTGACTGGTCCGACGACTTCGCGATACTGCAGCGCGGAGCCGCTTCGCACCTCGATCGTCGCGCCGAAGCCGAAGAGGTTGTTCTTGCCGTTTCCTTCCTTCAGGCCTCGCAGTCGGACGCTCAACCAGTGGTTGCGATTACCGCCCTCGTTGTCGAGGCGGTAGAGGCCCGAAGGACCACCGGCCACGAGATCGACGTCGCCGTCGGCATCGAGGTCCGCCGCGGCGACGATCGACAGCGCGCCGGGCGAGCCTTCGATCGAGATCGCTTCGAACACGAGGCTCGGGCGCTGCCCGACGAGGACCAGTCGGCGTTCGAGGATCGCCGCGACTTCGAGCCGGCCGTCGTTGTCGGCGTCGAAAGCGATAGGCGACGAATACTTGCCCTTCTTGGAGGAGACCGCCGCCTGCTGGCCCTCGAAACGCCCGCCGCCGGCGTTCCGCCAGATCGCGACCTGCCGGCCCGCCGTCAGGAGATCGGGGCGGCCGTCGTTGTCGAGGTCTGCGCTCACGACCGACTCCACTCCCGATGCGCTCGCGAGGCCGGCCTCCTCGCCGCGGTCTTCGAAACGCCCCTGTCGCTGATTCGACAGCCACACGAGACGCTTGCCGCTCGCGATCACGAGGTCGAGGTCCCCATCGCGGTCGACGTCCGCCGCTCGCATCGCACGTGGGAGCTCCGCACCGAGCTTCGGAAAAGGCGCCGCTCCAATCGCCTCGAAGCGGCCGGGGCCCGCGTTGCGGTGGAGCTCGAGCGGCTTGGCCTTGCCACCGGCGACCGCGACGTCGAGATCGCCGTCGGCATCGAAATCGGCCGCGACCGCGGCTGCGCCGCCACCGAGGCCGAAGGCACCGGCGACCGCCTCGAACGCGCCACGGCCGTTGCCACGAAAAACGCTCGCCTCGTTCGCACCGAAAGTGCCGAGATCGAGCGCGCCGTCGTTGTCGAGATCCGCCACGAGCAATTGCGCGGCACCGTCCACCGGGAAACGGTGATCGACCTTCCATTGCGAGGACGCGAGTCGCACCTCGAGAATGCGCGGCGATCCGCCGCGGATCCGCGCCACGTCGCCGCGACCGTCACCGTCGAAGTCGGCGGCCACGAGGCCCGCGGCGAGCGTTTCGCCGGAGTCGAGACGTGACGCGCGGAACGCGACCGGCAACGGATCACCGAACGATTCCGCCGGCGGCTCGCTCGCGAACCGGAGGATCGGACGTCCCTGGATTCCGATGTAGAGCTCTTGCAGGCTCCGTTGATACGCGTTCGTGACTTTGAGGACGTTCTCGAGCTGGAGAGATGGCGTCCGTGCCTGCTCGAGCTTGCCGTCGGCGAGCGCGCCGAGGATCCGCTCCAGAAGCTGAGCCGCGGCCGGCGGCGCGTTCCACGAGAGCTCCTTGATCCGGAGGTAGGCGGACGACGCCGTCGCACGGTCGCCCGCGCCAACTGCCGAGCGCGCGCGTTGCAGGTTCACCACCAAGTTTTCCGGGCGCAGGTCGGCGAGACGCTCGAGGGCTTCGCCGGCCAACGCCTTCGCTTGGTCGCCATCGACCGTGGCAGCGTGGCGGGCCAACGCGAACTGCGTTTCGGGATCGTCCGGAGCACCACGTGCGGCGTCGGCGAGCACGCGGAGCGCTTCGTCCAGCTGCCCGTCGGCGGCGAGGATCTCTCCTTCGATCGACAAGAGATCGGGCCGGCCGGGTGCGCGCTCGAGAGCTCGGCCGACTGCGCTGAGCGCCTCGGCGTGCTTCTGTTGGCGAAGCAACGCGATCGCCAGGTTCGCGTGCCCGAGCGGATCCCCGGCGGCGATCTCGATCAGCCGACGAAAGGCCTTCTCGGCGTCGATCGGACGCTCGTTCTCGAGCTCGGCCACGCCGACGTCACGGAGATCGGCGGCCTCGCCCGGCGTCGTCGCGCCGGCTCGGCACGGCTGGAGCAGCAGGAGGCAGAGCGCGCCGAAGACGGCTGCCTGGCGCAACCGCATGAGCCGCAGGATCACTGCCGAGCGCGCTCGACCGTTTCCTTGCCGGCGCCGTCGACCGGATTCGCGCCCACGGCTTCACGCGCCGCGCGGCGCGCTTCTCGCTCGATCCCCTTCTGTCCGTCGCGCTCGCGCTTCTGCTCGGCCCGCTCTTGCTTCCGCTCCTCGTTGGCGCGCTTGCGATCCTCTTTCTCCAATCGCTTCGCCTCGAGCTTCTGTTGACGCTCCGGGTCCGAGCGGAGGCGCGCCTCGCGTCGCTGCTTGGCGAGCTCCAGGAGCTCCTCTTTGTCGAGCTGCCGCGGGGTCGGTGAGGAATTCGGATCAGCCGCGGCAACCGGGGCCGGGGGCGCGACGGATGGCTTCGCGAGGCTCGGCGCCGCCGCGGTCGACTCCATCAAGACGTACGTCTGCCGAGCTGCTTTCGGATCGTAGAGCACGGCGTACCCCGGAATCCCCAAGCTCCGGACGATCTGGCGCATCCCGTCTTCCACCGGGAGCGCGCGAAAGCTCACCGTCACCGACTTCTCGCGGATCTGCTTCGAGGCTTCGACCCGCACGCCGGCCTGCTTTTCGAGCGCGGCGAACAAGCTTTCCGCCTGTACGCCTTGCGCATCAGCCGAGAGCCGGCCGTCCTCGTAGTCGATCAACGCGCCTCGAGCAGCGCCCGGCCAAGTGAGCGTCGCCGCCTGCAAGACGACGAGACTGAGGAAAAGAAGCCGGCGGCCCATCGACACCGACCGCTGTAGCATGCCGGGTCTAGGGCGAAAAGCAGGCTCCCAGAGTGCGACCTCTCGATCGTTGTGCTAGGGCTCGGCCCGGCGACGACGCCGCCCCGGCGCGACGCTCGCATCGGATGAGCACGGTGGACGTTCGCGACCGCGTCTTGCGCTGGACGGCACCCGCGATCCTCCTCCTCATCGCCGCCGCCCAGGCCTACCAAGTTCGTGTTCACGATCTCACGCCTTGGAAGGGTGGCGGGTTTGGCATGTTCTCGACGGTGGATAACCCCCGTCGGCGCATCGTGCGTTGCTATCTCGTAGGAGAAGATGGCCGCGAAACACCGCTCCGGATTCCCGCGCGGTTCGAGCGTCTCACCTGGGAAGTCCGCTCGATTCCTACGCCCGAGCGTTTGTCTTCGCTCGCAAACGAGCTCGCCGCCGATTTCAACCAGTCGGTGGCGAAAGAGGGCGGCGCAGTGCGCGCACGCTACCTGCGAGTGGAAGTTTGGCGCGTCGTCTTCGACTCTCGCGACCATAGGCTCACGCCCGTGAAGGTGCGCGAGGCGGTCGTCGAGCGTTGAGGCATGTCGATGTCCGGCTTGGGTAGGGACTTGCCCGGCGTCGCGCTCGTGGTCTGCATCGGGGCGGCGGTTGCAGCGACGCTTCTGACGTTCCAGCCGGCGCCCGTCGTGTTGGTCGACACGTGGGGCTACATGGCGTACGGCCGGCTCATCGTCGAATCGGGAGAGGTCACCAAGATCGACCCCTTCTCTTACATGCCGACGATCGAGCCGTGGGTGTACCACTGGCTGAGCGACGTCTGCACCTACCTCATCGCGCGCGAGCTCGGAGGCACCGGCTTGCTCGTCGTCAGGGCCGGTCTCTGGCTCGGCACGTGCATCGCGGTCTACGCGGCCGCACGGGCCCAGGGTGCCGCATGGTGGGTGGCTTGCGCCGTGCTGCTCTCCGTCGCGACGCCGACCGCACCCGCCTACTCGTTCTTCCGTCCGCAGGGGATCACGTTCTTTCTGTTCGCGGTCGAGCTCTGGGTGCTCGCGTCGGCAGGCGCCCGTGGCTCGAAGCGTCTCGCGTGGCTGGTGCCTTTGATGCTCGTCTGGGCGAACTTCCACGGCGGCGTCACAGCCGGCGTTGGAATCCTGTGGGTCTACACGCTCGGGCGCCTCGCTGCGGCGGTGTTCGCCCGGGCGGCCGAGCCCGTCGCTCGTGAACGCATGATCCCGCTCGTCGGGTTCGCCTTGGCTGCCACGCTCGCGACGTTGCTGACCCCTTGGGGGCTCGACTACTGGCGGTTCGCGCTCCGCGCCGCGGGGACGCCCCGCGAAAACATCATCGAGTGGGGCTCGCTCTTCACCTTGCCGCAGAAGCCGTTCGTCACGATGGTCGCGTTGGCGATCGCAACGGCTGCTGCGGTGCTCGCTACGGAGCTCAGGCGGGACGCTGCTCGATCCGGGGTCATCGCAGTCACGTTGCTCGCGGCTTGTCTTCAGATCCGGCACATCCCGTTCTTCGGGATCGCGGTCGCGGCGTTCCTCCCCGGCGCCATCACTCGCGCGCTTCAGCCGCTCGCGGCGCGGTTCTCCGGGCTCCTCGCGCCGCCGAGGGGTCTCTCCATGGGAGCCCGTCGTGCGTTGGCCGCGATCGCCGGCACGGCGATTTTCCTCGTCGCGGCTCGCGAGGTCGCGCAGCCGCAACGTTGGAAAGTCTGGACGTTCGAGCACCACGTTCGCAAGGTCCGTTCTTTCCCGTACGGTGCCGCCGAGTTCATCCGATTGAACGAGCTTTCCGGGAACATCGCCACGCCCTACGTCTGGGGCGCGTTCATCATCTGGAAGCTGTACCCCGCGTGCCGCGTTTCCTTCGACAGTCGCGCCGAGCTCTATGACGAGACCTCCGCGAGCGACAACTGGGCCTTTCTCTTCGGCAAGCCGGGGTGGGAGCGGTTGCTGGACGAATATCCGACCGAGCTCGTGCTCGTGGAGCGACGCCTGCCGCAATATCGACTGATGCGCCGACGTTCCGACTGGCGCATGGTGTTCGAAGACGATCTGAGCGCGGTGTTCGTGCCGAATCGGCCGGACTTCGACCGCACGTGGAAAATGCCCGAGCGCGTGCGCGCGACTTTCCCCTGAGAGACCCATGGCTTCGATGCGTGCCTGGTTCCGTCGCCTGCGCGAGCGTTTGACGCGCGACCGCCCCGATCCGGTCGAGCTCTCGCTGGCGGCCACGTGCGTGCTGCTCACGCAGGATCACTCGATCGGCTACACGACGATCTTGCTGCCGGTGGCGGCTCTGCTCTACGCCCCGCTACGCCGCGCCGCCGCCCTCTGGTTCGTGATCTCCGCGGCGCTCGCCTGGTCGATCTTCGAAAGCTGGTGGATCGTCGACAACCACAAGTACCTGATCAACTACTGGACGCTCTGCATCGGCTTGGCGCTGTTGGCCACCCGCCCGGAAGAGGTGATCGCCTGGAGCGCCCGCCTGCTGATCGGCCTCGTCTTTCTCTTGTCCGTCGTTCAGAAGGCGATCACCCCCGACTACCTCGACGGCAGCTTCTTCCACTTCCTGATGCTGCAGGGCGAGCCGCGCTTCCGTCTCTCCGCGAGTTGGCTCGCCGGAATGGATTCGAACCTCCTCCGCGAGAACTATCTCGCCGTCGAGGAGCTGCTCCACCGCTACGACACCGCGCCCGCGAGCATCGTGCTGCACGGCACCTCGCGCGCCTACTGGGCCGGACAGCTGATGACGTGGTGGACCCAGGCGATCGAGGCGCTCGTCGCCGCCGCGTTCCTCTGGCCGCGGAATCGCGGCTTGTCCAAGTGGCGCGACCTGATCCTCGCGGGCTTTCTGTTCACCACCTACGTGGTCGCGCAGGTTCCGCTCTTCGGCTGGGTTCTCGCCGCCATGGGAATGGCGCAGTGTGAGGCGCGCCCGTCCGGCACCTGGCTTCTCTACCTCGGCGCGTTCCTCGCGATTCTCACCTACAGCATCGCCCTTGCGCCGCTTCCCTGGGCGTCACCCTAGCTCAGCGGAGCGGTCGGGGTTTCGGCCGCTGACGGAGACGGCGGTGCCTCCCCTGTCGCCTCGCGCTCTTGCTTCTGCTTCAGGAGCTCTTTCTTCCTGAGGTCGATCTTCGCGCGCCGCTCGCGGCGCCGTTTGAGATGGATCGAGCGCGCGTCCTGGTGCTCGCCGACGGCCACCGTTTGCAGCACGTGCCGCGAGGTCGCCGAGTCGAACTTGTAGGACAAGAAGTAGGGATCTCCTCCAGCGAGCTTCTCGACCGCATCGTCCAGGGAAACACCTTCGAGCCGCAGGGTCGTCTGTTCGGTCTTGTCGATCGGCTTGACGACGAGCTCGAACTTGGCGGCGCGCGCGAGCTCCTTGAGTGCCGCTTGGCGCGTCACCTGGTTGGCGGCGAGAGTCACCTCGCCATCCGCGGAAACCGCAGCGGCAACCTCACCCGCGTCGACCGATGGTAGAGCGGCGGAAGGCGACTCCTTGGAGCAGCCCGCCACGATCCAGCCGAGCAGCATCGTGCAGGCGAACGCGATTCGCGTGGTGAAAACGAGTTTCTTCATGCTTCCCAAAAACGGCGCGGGCCGGTCGTGCCTGAGCGCGACCGACCCGCACTTCGTTGAATTGATGTTTGGTTAGAGGCTGCGCGATCTAGAGATCGGTATCGACGAGCCCGGTCGCCTTCCACTTGATGCCGGTGCCGTCATCACGCGTGCCGAGCAGCTCCTGTACGCGGTCGCGAACCGTGCCGTCCGGGAAGAGCGCCGCGAGCGCGGCCTCGGTGCAGTTGACGACCGCGACGCCCGCCGCTGCGCTGCTGGTGTCGGTCGGGGAGTACGGAGCCGGCGGCCCGGTGAGCTTGACCTTGCCCTTGCAGCCTTGGAGGTTGAAGCTATCGGCCGCGTTCGCGACCGTGCCGAGTCCGCCCGCCGAGAAGAGAGTCACGTCCTCGACGAAGAGCTGGTCGCTCGACTTGAGCTTCAACTTGCCGCTCTCGCGCTCGACGAGATCAGGCTCGTCGACGGCGAAGGCCGCGTACACCGAAGCGTTCCCGCCCGGCGTCGTCACGGTCCGGTAGATCCAGCCGTAGTTGTAGGAGTTGTAGCTGTAGATTGAGTACGCGTTGTCGAAGACGAAGTTGCCGTCTTCGTCGATGCCGGAGTTCGTGAACGACTCGCCGTTCGTCGACAGGATGTCGGTCCGCTCACCGTAGCCCGCCCAGCTCGGGCTCGCGAAGCAGACCGCGGTCGCGATGGCGAACACCGTTACCAGAAGTTTCGATGCTTTCATTCTCGATCCTTTCGCTTGTCCTTAAGAAGCTGTGCGTTTCTATAGATCCGTATCGACGAGTCCGGCGCCCTTGAACTTGAGGCCGGTGCCGTCGTCAAGCGTACCGACCAGCTCCTGCACGCGGGCGCGAACCGTGGCGTCCGGGAAGAGCGCCGCCATCGCCGCCTCGGTGCACTTGACGGTCGTCACGCCGGTTGCCGCAGTATCGGTTGCCGTCGGATCGTAGGGAGCCGGCGGGCCATTCAGCTTGATCTTGCCCTTGCAACCGGGGAGGTTGAAGCTGTCGGCCGCGTTCGCGACCGTGCCGAGTCCGCCCGCCGAGTAGAGGGTCACGTCCTCGACGAAGAGCTGGTCGCTCGACTTGAGCTTCGACTTGCCGCTCTCGCGCTCGACGAGATCGGGCTCGTCGACGGCGAAGGCCGCGTACACCGACGCGTTCCCGCCCGGGGTCGTCACCGTGCGGTAGATGTAGCCGTAGTTGTACGAGTTGTAGTTGTAGACGAGGTACGCATTGTCGAACACGAAGTTGCCGTCGTCGTCGATGCCGGAGTTCGTGAACGATTCACCAGCGGAGGACAGCACGTCCGTCCGCTCGCCATAACCCGCCCAGGTCGGGCTGGTCAGGCACAACACCGCAATTGCCGTCGCCAGAGCTTTGCCGAGTTTCACTGGTATCCCCTCTCCTCTTGCTTAGGAGGTCGCCTGATCCGAATCGATTAGAGGTCCGTATCGACGAGTCCGGCGCCCTTGAACTTGAGGCCGGTGCCGTCGTCACGCGTACCGATCAGCTCCTGCACGCGGGCGCGAACCGTGGCATCCGGGAAGAGCGCCGCCAACGCCGGCTCGGTGCAGTTGACCACCGTGACGGCAGTCGCTGCGCTGCTCGTGTCGGTCGGGGAGTAGGGGGCCGGCGGGCCCTGGAGCTTGATCTTGCCCTTGCAGCCGGGGAGGTTGAAGGTGTCGGCCGCGTTCGCAACGGTGCCGAGTCCGCCCGCCGAGTACAGGGTCACATCCTCGACGAAGAGCTGGTCGCTCGACTTGAGCTTCGACTTGCCGCTCTCGCGCTCGACGAGATCGGGCTCGTCGACGGCGAAGGCCGCGTACACCGACGCGTTCCCGCCGGGCGTCGTCACCGTGCGGTAGATGTAGCCGTAGTTGTACGAGTTGTAGTTGTAAACGCCATAGGCGTTGTCGAACACGAAGTTACCGTCGTCATCGATGCCGGCGTTCGTGAACGATTCGCCGTTCGAGGAGAGAACGTCCGTCCGCTCACCGTACCCCGCCCAGCTCGTGGTCGCCGTCAGCAGCAACGCGCCTGCGAGGCTCAGCAGCCAACCCATCCGATTCACCGCCTTCATTGTTCCGTCCTCCGCAATCTTCGTGTCAGGTTGAATTTCGAAAAGACCACCGCGCCGGACATGCGGTCAGCTTCTGTCTAACCCCTCGTCCAGCCGGCGGCATTCGCGCCACTACGAATCACAGGCGGCTGTCTACTTCGTTTTCCGCGCCCTTGTCAAACAACTCAGCGCGTTTTCGTTGCGGGCGAGCCAGTCTGCCCCTCAACGGAGCCGACCTGCCCCTCGACTTTCTCGACTTTGGTCGCCGCGGAGCCAGCTCGTCCGAGACCACGGCTCGCTGCTCCGGCCGCGGCCGTTCGAGCTGCGCTCGATGCGGCGGCCGCCTTCTCTGCGTGGGTCGCCGCGCGCGGATCCTTGCGCGCATTGTAAAGCCGCGCGAGGTGGTAGTGCGCCTTGGCGTATTCGGGCCGCTGCTCCACCGCCTTCAGCAGCCACTTCTCCGCCTCCTTTTCGCCGTCGGCGCCCTTGCGCAGCAGCAACAACGAGAGGTTGAACGAGGCCTCGGGCTGCCGCTCGTCGAGCGCGAGAGCCTTGCGATAGTCCTGCTCCGCTTCGGCGACGCGCTTCAGGCGGAAGAGCTGGGCGCCGCGATCGACGTAGGACGACGGGTCCTTGGGATTCGCGGCGATCACTCTCTCGTAAGTTTTCAGCGCGTCGTCGTGTCGACCGACCCCGACGTAGAGCCGTGCGAGGCTCCGCGCGAAGTCGACACCCTCGGGTAGCAAGGCGACGAGCTTCTCGTAGATCTTCACGGCTCGTTCGACATCGCCGTGCGCGGCCGCGATGTCGGCGAGCAACGCTTGCTGCTCGAGCGGAGGATTGGCTACCGCATCGATGAGCTCTCTCGCTTCACGATCACGCCCCCGGCGGTGCAAAAGACGCGCGAGCCAACCGCGAGTCTCGACGAGCTTCGTTGTCTTGGGTGCCTTCCGGATGAGTTGCTGGAGGCGCCCGATCTCCGCGACCTCGTCCTGCTTCGCGCGCGCGGCGCTCTCGACCTCCAGCATGGCGTCGTTCCAAGGATCCTCTTCGAGCACAGGCGCGGCGACCTTGATCGCTTCTTCCGGCTTGTTCACCGCGAGCAGCGCGCGACCGCGCAGGAGCTGGAGCAGGGAAGCGCGCGCCGGAGAAGCCTTCTCGATCTCGTCGAGCAACTCGAGCGCTTCCGTCGCACGCTCGGCCATCAGGAGAGCGCCGGCCATCTGGATCTCGATCTGGATGTTGTTCGTCGACGCCGCGAGCTGTTTGTAGGTCTCGACCGCGTCGTCGTACCGGCCCGCGCGCACGTACAGCGGACCGAGCATCCGCCAAGCGATCGGCGCGGCGATCGGGCTCTGGCCGAAGAGCTCCAGCATTTCGATCGATTCGCCGACCTTGCCCTCGGACAAGAGCGTTCGGGACATCTGCACGAGGGTGATCGCGCCGATCGCCGTTCGCGGATCGGGCTCCTTGCCGGGCTCGAAGCGCTGCGCCTGGGCGACGTAGCCGAGAGCCGCGAGCTTCTCTTCGACTTCCGCGGGCATCTCCGAACGCTCCGTGAGCGGCGCGGCGCGTATCGCTTCGAACGCCTTGGTCAACCGCGCGACCTCGTCCGGCGCTTGCGTCGCACGATCCGCGGCCTCCTCGGGATCGGCCATCACGTCGAAGAGCTCGACGGGAAGCGGCTCTCCGGTCAGCTTCCAGCGCGGCGTGCGAATGCCGGCAAGGCGCGCCCAACCGAAATCGCTCGACGGAAGCATCGTCTCGAAGTACGCGGTTTCCGCTTCGTCCTCCTTGGCCAGCCGATTCTGCAGCGGGCGGCCGTCCAGGTCCGTCGGGAGCGGCGCCCCGACGGCGGCGAGCACCGTCGGCGTGACGTCGGAAGTCCTCGCGAAGTTGCGGGACCGCGTCCCCGCGGGAAACCCGCGTCCGGCCACGATCATCGGCACGTGGAGCGACGAGTCGTAGACCAATCCGCCGTGAGTGAGCTCCCCGTGCGCGCCGAGGCTCTCCCCGTGGTCGGCGGTGACGATGATCAGCGTCTCGCGTCCGTTCGCCGTCTTCTCGACGTCGGCCAACAGGCGCCCGATCTGAGAATCGACGTACGCGAGCGCGCCATCGTAGCGATCGGGGATCTTGTTGAAGGGGGCAGGCGCGTACCGCGGAATATGGACGTCGTAATAGTGGACCCACAGAAAATACGGAGCGTCGCCGACGCCCTTCACCCACGTGAGTGCATTGTCGGTCGTGTCGCTGCCGTTGCGCTTGGGGATCATCACGATCGGCGGCTGATAATCCTGAGGAGTATCGGAGTCGTAGACGTCGAAGCCTTGATCGAGGCCGAACGCCCGATCGATCACGAACGCGCTCACGAACGCGCCCGTACGATATCCGCGCTCCTTCAGTCGCTCCGGCAACGTCTCGAGCGAGGGCGGAGCGACGAACGCGCCGTTGTTGTGGACGCGGTGCCGATTGGGCTCGAGCCCCGTCAGCATCGTCGTGTGCGACGGCAGCGTGATCGGTGCGGAGCTGTACGCACGCTCGAAGACGGCGCCGCGCGTGGCGAGCGCGTCGAGCACCGGAGTCTGCGCTTGTTTGTAACCCATCGTGCCCAGGCGGTCGGCGCGGGTCGTATCGAGCGTGATCAGCACCACGTTCGGCCCCTCGATCCGCTTGCTGCAGGACGCCGTGGCGACCCCGATCCACAGGATAGTCGCGAAAATTCGGAACCATCGATTCATCGCTTCCCTCAATCGCGGCAGACGCCGCGCCCTTTCAACTTTTTCGGTTCGCTTTCTGCGTCGGCGACGCATGGCTCGACTTCTTCGCTTCGGCCTGCACGGCGCGCTCGATTTTCGCGACGAGGCGGCGAGCATTCTTCGCCCATCGCGCGCCGGGCTCGCGGTCGAGCGCCTCCCGCAAGCTCGTGAGCGCGCCTTCGCGATCGCCGCGGCGAAGCATCGGCAGCGCGATCCGGTAGAGGTCACCGGGCCGCCGCCCACCGATGCGCAGCGCGTTTTGCAACGTCGCGATCGCTTGCTCGTCGTATCCGAGCTCGAACTCCGCCGAACCCAGGCTCGCGAGCAACTCGAAATCGTCCGGGCTCGAGGCCGCTGCCGAACGGAGCAGCACGAGCGCTTCGTCGCCGTGCTCGCGGCGCCCGAGCCGGACGAGGTAAGTCCCGAGTCGGCTCTTCAACAGCGGATCATCCGGAGCCTCGGCGAGGAGGCTTCGCAACTCACGTTCCCCGTCGGCGTCGGGCGGACGCTCCATCACCAACGCCGAGCGCCGCGTGAGACGCTCTCGCTGTAGCTCGGGCGCGGCGAATGCGAGATCGATCGCGGCGCGTGCTTCGGCGCCGCGTCCGAGTCGAACGAGGACGGCGGCGCGCTCGGTGGCGACCTTCCAAGATCGCGCATCGAGGCGCTCCAGCTCGGCGAGCGCCTCCTCCGGTCGCTTGGCGCGGAGAAGCGTTTGCGCGAGCCCGAGGTGGGCATCCTCCGCGCCGGTCAGCTCGGCGTAGCGTCGATACGCGCCGATCGAATCCTCGAGCCGTCCGAGGAGCGAGTACACGGGAGCGAGCGTGCGGAGCACGAGCACTTCGACCGACGGGCTCCGGGCGAGCGTCTCCAGGCGCTCGAGCGCCTCCGCGTAGCGCCCCGCGCTCGCGAGAAACGCTGCCGCCTCCACCCAGTCATGCACCGATACGAACTTGCGCGGATCGGGGGCGTCCCCCGCAGCGAACTCCCGTCGCGCCTGGACGTAGCCGAGTGACGCGAGCTGCTCGCGCGCCTCGGCCGTCACCTCGTCGAGACGCGCCTCCTCCGACTCCGCCTCCTGAACGCGAGGCAAGTCGTGCCAGAGCGACTCCATCTGCTCGCGGGCCTCGGGGCTCGACTCGATCAAGTTCAGAGCTTCTTCCGGGTCCGCGCGGACGTCGTAGAGCTCGGCCGGCTCGGGCAACGCCGTGTATTTCCACCGTGCGTTCCGCACACCCTCGATCTTGCTCCAGCCGAGATCTTCGTGAGGCCCGTGGTTCTCGAAGTATCCGACGACCGTTTCGTCGTCCGATGCTTTCCGCGCGAGCCGCACCAAGCTTCGCCCGGAAAGCGGCGTAGAGCTCGCGAGGCCCGTCGCGTCCATCACCGTCGGGAAGATGTCGGCGTGCCGGACGTAGGCGTCGCTGCGACGGCCGGCCGGAACACCGGGGCCCGCGACGATGAGCGGAACGTGCAGCGTCGAATCGTAGGCGACGGTGCCATGCGTCTTCTCGCCATGTTCGCCGAGGCTCTCCCCGTGATCCGCGGTCAAGACGACGATCGTTCCTCGTTTGCCCTCGGCCCCGGCGACGCCATCGAGCAGGCGACCGAGCTCCTCGTCCTGGTAGGACAAAGCCGCCGCGTAGCCGTCCGCCACCGAGTCGTAGGGCGGCTTCAGCTCGTGCGGCATGTGAGCATCGAAGTAGTGCACCCAGAGAAAGAACGGTCGGTCGGCGGGGCGCGCGCGCAACCAGCCGAGCGCCGCTTCGGTCGTCTCCGTGCCGTGGCGGCGGGGGATCGTGAAGTCGAGGACTTTGCGGGCGGCGGAGATCTGGTCGTCGTACGTCGCGAAGCCCTGGTTCAGGCCGTAGCGCGAGTGCAAGACCATCGCCGAGACGAACGCCGCAGTGTCGTAGCCGGCGCTCGTCAACCGCTCCGCCAGCGTGTCGAGCCCCTCGGGCACCTTGAAGTTTCCGTTGTTGCGCACACGGTGCTCGAACGGCTCGAGGCCCGTCAGGATCGAGGTGTGCGAGGGCAGCGTCAGCGGCGTGCTGGCAAAGGCCTGATCGAACGCAACCCCGCGGCGGGCGAGCGCATCCGTGACGGGAGTCTTCGCTTCTTCGTCGCCGCTGTAGCCGAAGCGATCGTAGCGGGTGGTATCGAGGGTCACGATCAAGACGTTCGGTGGCGGCGTTCGGGTGCAGCCGGCGAGCGCGATCGCGAGGACGACGCAACCGCCGAGCTTGCTCACTTTCCTCCCGAGCGGCGCTCCGACGAGTCGCAGACGCAGGGACGGCCGGGGTACGGAGATGAACACTGCGATAGCGGGCCGTTGTGACAGCCGGACTGATGGGCGTCAAGCCGGTGGCAACCCTCTCGGCCGGATGCTAGAGCCTGCGAGAAGACCGAGCGGCATGAGCGCACCGAGCTCCGCCTACGCCTCGACGTCACCCGGCGTCGCCACCGCCGCGCCAGCGCTCCGCGGGTCGCGGTGGATCATCGGCGGGCCGGCGGATCTCGCGCTGATCGTCCTCACGCCGCTGCTCGCCGGACCGCTGCTCTGGGGCGCCCACGCCCGCTGGTCGTGGACCGAGATCTCGCTCTTCGTCGCCACCTTCTGCGCGACCGGCCATCACTTACCCGGGATGATTCGCGCCTACGGTGATCGCGCGTTGTTCCAGCGCTTCCGCGCGCGGTTCACGATCGTGCCGGCGCTCCTCGTCGCCGCGTGCGTCTACTCGAGCATCGTCGGGCTGCGCGGCGTCTTCCTGATCTCCGTCGCGTGGGCGATGTGGCACGGGATGATGCAGACGTACGGCTTTCTGCGCATCTACGACGCGCGCGCCGGGCGGTTGGACGCGCGCATGGCGCGACTGGATCTCGCCATGTGCGTCGCCTGGTTCGGCATCGGCACCCTGTGGTCGACGCCGCGATTGGGCCCCTTGCTCGAGACGTTCTATGCCTGCGGCGGTCCGTACCTCGGCGTCGAGCTACTGAGCGCGGCACGACACGTCTGGGTGCTCGGCACCGTGCTCGTCACGCTCGTCTACGCGAAGGCGCTCCTCGAGCCCGGCGCCCGCACGCAATGGAACCCGATCAAGCTCACGCTCATGGCGGTCAGCTTCGCGAGCTGGTGGGTGACCGGCGTGACGATCGCGCATCCGCTCGTCGGCGAGGCGATCTTCGAGCTCTTCCACGACGTTCAGTACCTGGCGATCGTGTGGATGTTCAACTTGAAGCGCGTCGACATGGACTCGACCGTCGGTGGCTTCACTCGTTTCCTTTTCCGCCGGAGCGGAGCGCTGGTCGGAGCGTACGTCGGCTTGGTGCTCGCTTACGGCTCACTCGCATTCGTCGCCGACGGCTTCGACGCGTCCACGCTGAAGAAGACGCTGGAAGGTCTGCTCGTCACCTCCGCGCTCCTTCACTTCTATTACGACGGCTTCATCTGGAAGCTGCGCGAGCCCGAGACGCGCCAGACGCTCGGCAGCAGTGGACCGGAGCGCGTGCTCGGCCGGATCGCCAGCAGCCGCCAGCACGGCGCCGCTTGGGCCGCGTTCGTCCTTCCCGTCGTTCTCCTCGGGCTCGCGCAATCGTACGATCAGGTTCCGAAGATCGAGCGCTATCGAGCGCTCACCGACGTCTTGCCCGACTACGCTCAGGGACAATTCGAGCTCGGACGCGCGCTGACCGTCGCCGACCGGGAGGGAGAGGCATTCGAGCCGCTGCGAGTCGCGCTCGCGGTCCAACCCGATCACCGTGAAGCGCGGTTCTCGCTGGAGATGCTCGAGGCGCGGCGTGCGCCCGCGGCCGAACGGATCGCACATTGTCGCGCCGCGATCGAAGCCGCCCCGGCCAAGATCGCCGGGCACCTCTGTCTCGGCGCGGCGCTCGCGCGCGAAGGACACGGTGACGAGGCCGTCGCGGCCTTCCGCGAAGCAGTGCGGGTGCAGCCAGAGCGCGCAACCGCCCACTTCCAGCTCGCGACTGCGCTCGAACGGCAAGGCGTGCTCGACGAGGCGCTGTCGCATCATCGCCGAGCGCTCGAGCTCGCCACCGAAGGCGGCAACCGGAAGCTCGCGCGCCGGGTCGAGCGGCACCTCGGCGAGATCGGGCAACGAACCTCGCAGCCGGCGTCGCTCCGCCCCTTCTAGCCGCCGCCCTCAGTCCCCCGCGCGCGCGAGCTCGCGCAGCGACGCTTCGGCCTTCTTTCCTTGCGGTCGCCCGTTCGTCGACCGTTCGAGCAACGCGATCATCCGCGGTGCCTCCTCTTTCGCCCACGCGGCGCCCGGTCGAGCGGCGACCGCGTCCTTCAAGAGACCGATCGCGCGCTCGCGTTCGCCGTGCCGAGCGAGCGCGAACGCGAGACGGAAGCGATCTCGCTGTCGAGTGCCGTCGATGCGGAGCGCCGCCGCGAGCTCGGCGAGCGCCTCGTCGTTCTGCCCGAGTCGATACGCAGCCCAACCGAGGTTGGCGTGGAACTCGGCGTCGAGGGGATGCGCCTTCGCGGTCGCCCGCAGCAGCCGGAGCGCCTCCTCCGCCTGGTCGGGCCGACCCCAGATCGCGAGGTAGTATCCGAGCCAACTCTTCAACCGCGGATCATCCGGCGCTTCGGCGGCGAGAGCACGCAACTCCGCTTCGCCGCCGTCGAAGGGCGCGCCTTCGATCACCACGACCGCTCGCAGCCGCTGGCGTTCGGTGCCTTCGAGCTTCTCGTCGATCAACGCTCGCGCCTCGTCCCGGCGCCCCAGATCGGCGAGCGCGACCGCGCGAAGCGTGACCACGCTCGCCGCGTCGCGCTGCTCGAGCCCGTCGAGCAACGCGAGCGCCTCCGCCGAGCGATCGGCCGCGATCAGGACGCGCGCGAGGCCGAGCCGCGATTCCTCGGTCTGCGCGAGATCGATGTACTCGCGAAACGTGCGGATCGAGTCCTCCAGCCGACCCGCCTCCGCATACATCGGCGCCAAGGTGCGGAGCACGAGCACGCGGATCGAGGAGCTCTGACGGAGCGCTTCGAGCTGCTCGATCGCGGGAGCGAACTTGCCCGCGCGAGCGAGATCGCGGGCGCGATCCATCCAATCCTGTGTGGCAACGAACTTACGCGGGTCCGGCTGCTCCCCGGGTGCGAACGTCTGCGGCGCTTGCACGTACCCGAGCGCGGCGAGTCGCTCCATGGTCTCGAGCGAGACGCCGACGAGCCGTGCATCGGGCGTGCCCGCCTCACGTCGCGCGCGGATCTTCGCCCACCGTTCCTCCATTCTCACGCGCACCTCGGGCTCTCGATCGACGAGGTCGTGGAGCTCGTGGGGATCCGCGAGCACGTCGTAGAGCTCCGGCGGATCGGGCGTCGCCGTGTACTTCCAACGAGCCGTGCGCATGCCGGCGAGCGGCGCCCATCCGAACTCGAAGTGCGCCGCTTCGCATTCGAAGTACCGCACCGCGGAGTCGGCGTCGGACGTGTCTTCGCGAGCAGCGTCGAAGAGGCTCCGACCCGAGACCGGCGACGGTGCCCGCAAGTCGGTGGCGGCGAGGACCGTCGGCACCATGTCCGCGTGGCCCGTCAGCACCGCGCTGCGGATGCCGCTCGGGACGCCGGGGCCGCTCATGATCAGCGGAACCCGCAAGGTCGAGTCGTACGCCACGAGCCCATGCGTCGACTCGCCGTGCTCGCCGAGACCCTCGCCGTGGTCCGACGTGAAGAGCACGAGCGTTCCGCGCTCGCCTTCGACGTCGGCGACCCGTTCGAGAACGCGCCCGAGCTCGGCATCGGCGAACGAGATCGACGCGGCGTAGCGGTCGCTCTTTCTCTCGTAGGCCGCCGGCAGTTGGTAGGGACGATGGGGGTCGAAGTAATGGATCCAGAGGAAGAAGGGCCGAGAGCCCCGGCTTCGCCGGTCGAGCCAGCGGATCGCCGCGGTGGTCGTCTCGTCACCGCGCCGCTTCGGCACGCTCGTGTCGAGCGTGCCGCTTCGCTTGTTCGTGTCGTCGTCGTAGACGTCGAAACCGCGAGAGAGCTTGTGCTGTGCCTCGAGCACGGCGGCGGAGACGAACGCGGCCGTGTCGTATCCAGCGTTCCGCAAGATCTCGGCGAGCGTCGGCACGGAGTCCGGCACCTGAAAGTGGCCGTTGTTGTGCACGCCGTGCTCGAACGGCTCGAGCCCGGTCATCATCGTGGTGTGCGCGGGAAGGGTGAGCGGTACGCTCGAGTAAGCCTGATCGAAGCTCACGCCACGGGCTGCGAGCGAGTCGACGTGGGGAGTGACCGCGTGCGGATCCCCGGCGAACCCGAACCGATCGTAACGAGCGGTGTCGAACGTCACGATCAAGACGTTCGGCGGCGGTGGCTTGCTGCACGCGATGCAGAGAGCGGCGAAGAGCAGCCCACGCACCGACGCGGTGAGGAAAGTTCGTCGCGATCGAATCATTTCGACGTCCGGTCGGTCGGCGGGCGTCCCACGCGACCCGAGGGTTGTCAAGCCGCTGTTGCCGCGGAGCCGATCGCGATCTAGGAGGTCTCGCGCATGGTCCGCCTCCTCTTCGCGACGGCGCTCGTCGTCATCGCCTTGGCCGAGCCCGCCCGCGCGAGAGAGGTCACCTACGAGCGCCTGCTCGCGGCCGCCGGAGAGCCGGAGAACTGGCTCACGTACAGCGGCGACTATCGTAGCCACCACTACAGCGCGCTCGACCAGATCACGGCCGCGAACGTCGGTCGCTTGCGCGTGAAATGGATCCATCAGCTCGGGGGCGCGAAGATCGAGACGACGCCGATCGTGGTCGACGGGGTCATGTACGTCACGCGTCCTCCGGCGGACGTTCTCGCGATCGACGCGGAGACGGGCCTCACGCTGTGGACGTTTCGCTACCCCATCCGCGACAAGGTCTTCGCCTGTTGCGGGCAGGTGAACCGCGGTCTCGCGATGCTCGGCCGTACGCTCTTCTTCGCGACGTTCGATGCTCACCTCTTCGCGCTCGACGCGCGCTCCGGCAGCGTCCTCTGGCGGCGACAGCTCGCCGACGCGAAGCTCAACTATTCGTCCACCGGCGCCCCGCTCGCGCTCGACGACAAAGTGATCGTCGGGATCGCGGGTGGCGAAGGGGGCATTCGCGGCTTCGTCGACGCGTACGACGCGAAGACCGGCGAACGCCTGTGGCGCTTCTGGACCGTTCCCGAGCCCGGCGAACCCGGCTCGGAGACCTGGAGCGGCGATTCCTGGAAGCACGGCGGCGGCCCGACGTGGGTCACGGGCTCCTTCGATCCGAAGCTGAACCTCGTCTACTGGGGTAGCGGAAACCCCGGCCCCAACTTCAACCGCGACGTCCGCCCGGGCGACAATCTCTACACGTGCTCGCTCCTCGCGCTCGACGCCGACACCGGCAAGCTGAAGTGGCATTTCCAGTTCACGCCTCACGACACGAACGACTGGGACGCGACCCAGGTGCCGGTGCTGCTCGACTCGAGCTTCGGCGGGCGGCCGCGCAAGCTCGTCGTCACGCCGAATCGGAACGGATTTCACTACGTCCTCGACCGCGAGACCGGCGAGTTCCTGCTCGCCAAGCCGTACGTGAAAGTCACCTGGGCGAAGGAGATCGCCGCCGATGGACGTCCGGTGCTCAATCCCGGACAGGAGCCGACGCCCGAAGGAAACGAAAGCATCTGGCCGGGCGTCGACGGCGGCGCGAATTGGATGTCGCCGAGCTACCACCCGAAGACGAAGCTGCTGTATTTCTCCGCCCGCGAAGAGCGCCGACGCCTCTTCAAGTCGGAGGCGCCGGAATTTCGGCCCGGCGAGCCGTTCCTCGGTGGCAGCGGCGGCGGCGGTCCGAGCTTTCGCTTCGACGAGCGCTGGGGTTGGTTGATCGCCATGGTGCCCGAGACCGGAGAGATCCGCTGGCGGCACCGGGTCAACGCTCCACCCTGGGCCGGCGTGCTGTCGACCGCGGGAAATGTCGTCTTTTCCGCGACGGACAGTGGTAACTTCTACGCCCTCGACGCTCGTACCGGGAAAGATCTCTGGCATTTCCAGGGCGGCGGCCGCGTCTTCGCGAGTCCCATCACGTTCCTGAGCCGCGGCAAGCAGGTCATGACGATCCCCATCGGCTCGCTGTTGATCGCCTTCGAGCTCGGCGGCGAATGAAGCGACACCGGGCGAATCGCCGCGCCCGGCGCCTCGCCGGTGGAGCCGTCCTCTGGCTCGCCTCGGCCGCGATCGCCGCCGATTCCGAGCTGGAGATCGGGCGGCGATCGTACGAAGCTCGCTGCGCTCATTGCCACGGGGCAGAAGGTGAAGGCGGCCGCGGCTCCGTGCTCCGGACCGGCCGCTTTCGGCACGCGCAATCGGATCGCGACCTCTTTCGAATCATTCGCGGGGGCATTCCGGGAACCGAGATGCCGGGGCTGCGCGATCTTCCGGCGAAGGAGATCCGGCCATTGGTCGCATACGTTCGTCAGCTCGCCCGGGGCGGCGTCGCGGACGAGCCCGCAACGGGAAACGCCGTCCTCGGGGAGTTCGTCTACGAGCAGCAGGGTTGTGCCTCGTGCCATTCGATCAAGGGCCGGGGCGGGATCTCCGGACCCGATCTCACCGCCATCGGGATGCGGCGTGCGGTGCCGTACCTTCGCCGGTCGATCGTCGAGCCGAGCGCCGACGTGCCGCACGACTATCTAGCCGTCGTCGTCAGCACCCGTTCCGGAAAAACCGTCACCGGGATCCATCTGAACGAGGACGAGTATTCGATCCACGTGCAGGACATGGAGGGCGAGCTGCGCTCGTTTCTCAAGCGAGAGCTCGCGAAGGTCGAGCTCCCGAACCGTTCGACGATGCCGGGCTACGACGCATTGTCGAAGACCGACCTCGAAAACCTCGTCGCCTACCTGGGCTCTCTCCGCCCGCCGCAGGCGAAATGATCGCGGCTCACGGTCGCGGGAGGACCCACGGCCACGACCGGAACGTCCAACGCTCGGCCGCGAGGTCGACGTTGGGATCGACGAGGGGCCGACGCGGGCCTCGGTTCAGGCTGACCAGACCCTTCGCATAGACCCGGGGTCTGTGACCCGACTCCCGTTCTCGCTCGTCGGCGAGGAAGCGGGCGAACTGGAGAATCATGTCGGGCTGATACGCCATGCGCGCATCCTGCCGATCCGTGAGGAAATCGCGAGGATCGACGATCGATCGCGCGTTGTTCCGCGGATCGACGACCTCGAACACCACGAACCCGTATTTCGCACGGGTCAGCATGCGCCACGAGAATAGGTATCCAGCCTCGGTCCAGCTCACGTTCCCGGCGTACGCCCAATGGCGCAGCGGTACGGCGATTTGCACGATGGCGCAGAGTCCGAGCGCGGCGACGAGTCCGAGCGAGACGGCGCGGGAGCTCGAGGTTCCGCTCGGGAGAGTCGGCAGCCAGCGACCGAAGGGCGTGTGCCTCGGCCAGGATGGGTCGAGGAACAAGGTCGTCGCCGCGATCGAGAACCATGGGAAGCTCTTCAAGCCGAACAGGACCGCGTTCGCGAGATGGAAAGCGATCGCCACGGCGAACGCGGGAGCACGCGTTCGTCGCCACAGCAGCGCGGGGACGATCGCGAGATCGAACACCAGCCCGCCCCATGCGATCGCCGTCGGCGACAACGGATGACTGAGCCATGGCAGAAGCAGCTGCCGGGGCTCATTCTGCAGAGTGCGCCATTGCATCGCGGCGCCCGATAGCCAGTCGACGTCGAGCTTGGCGATCCCGGCGAAGACGTAGACGATCGCCATCTGAACGCCGAGAGCGCCGAGGACCCACGCCGGGATTTGCCCGTTCACGCGCTCCGGCCGGCGCCACGCATCGATCGAGAGCGCCTGCCCGACCGGAAGCACCGCGAGCCAGAACGTGATCCAGCAATAGAGATACGCGTGGTTCAGGTATTCCGAACGCTCCATGAGGAACAGCGCCGTCCACGCGAGGAAGAGCGCGGGCGCGACCACGCGCGTCCAGGCGCCTGCCGCGACGAGGAGCGCGAGGGCGATCGTCACGCCCCAATGAATCGCCATGACCGAGGGCGGCCACGGGCGGAGCCACTCGAAGAACGGATACGAGAAGTGGAAGCTCGGCTCGACGTACTCGGCGAATCGGCCGCCGGCGAGGCTCGCGACCAACTCGTAGGCGATCAGCACGCCGGCGAAGAATCGAAAGACGAAGAGGGAGGCTCCGTCGATCGGACGACCGAGCGCACGGCGCACCTCGACGAGGAGCGGCGCGCCGACCTCCTTCGGCACGGCTCCGTTCCATCGAAGAACGCCTGGTGATCGCAGCATCTGCCTGGAACGAAGCGTCCTCTAGCCCCGAGGCTTTCCGAAAGTCGACGAGAAAGTGCGGGGAGGCCGAATTGCGGCTGGGGGGCGTATCCGCTATTCGCGTACGCTTTGCCCCCGCCATGAGACTCGTTCGTCGCCTCGCGCTCCCGCTCTTCTTCCTCGTCGTCCTGCCCGGAGCCGCGGAGGCGTACATCGGCCCCGGCGCCGGCTTCGCGTTCGTCGGCTCGTTCTTCGTCCTCATCTGGGCGATCATCCTCGCGCTCTTCACGCTCCTCACGTACCCGGTACGGCTCGTCATCCGCGCGATCCGACGCCGACGGATCCCGAAGAACGCTCCGCGGCGCGTGATCCTCGTCGGGCTCGACGGCATGGATCCGAAGCTCACCGAGCGCTGGATGGCGGAGGGCAAGCTGCCGCACTTCCGCGCGCTCGCCGAACGCGGCGGCTTCCGCCGGCTCGGCACGACGCATCCGCCGCTCTCTCCGGTCGCCTGGTCGTCGTTCATGACCGGCGTCCACCCCGCGCGCCACGGGATCTTCGACTTCCTCGCGCGCGACGCGCGCTCGTATCTTCCCTTTCTCTCCACCTCCGCGATCGAATCGGCGAGTCGCTCGCTCGCGATCGGCAAATTCCAGCTGCCGCTCGGCAAGGCGCGCATCCGCTCGTACCGGAAGGCGCCGACGTTCTGGCAGATCCTCGGTCGCCACGGCGTCTTCTCCTCGGTGCTCCGCGTGCCCGCGAGCTTCCCCGCCGAGAAGTTTCACGGCGCGTGCCTCGCCGGCATGAGTGTGCCCGACCTCCGCGGCACGCAAGGCAGCTTCACGTTCTTCACCGAGGCGACGGAGAACGCCGAGCACACCGGCGGGATGCGCGTGCCGCTCCGGCGCGACGGCCAACGGCTCTTCGGCAAGATCCCGGGTCCGTCTCATCCGTTTCGCCGAGACGGTGCGCCGCTCGAGCTCCCGCTCGAGATCGCGCTCGAAGGCAAGGACCTCGCGCGCGTCACGATCGGCTCGGAGCGCTTCGAGGTCCGACGCGGCGCTCACTCGGAGTGGATTCCGCTCGCGTTCTCCGCCGCACCCGGCGTCAAGATCCGCGGCATCGCGCGCTTCCGCTTCGCGGATTCGCCAAGCGCGTTCGGTCTGTACATGACGCCGATCAACATCGACCCGGAGCACCCGTCCGTGCCGGTCTCGCATCCGAAGGTCTACGCGCCCTATCTCGCGAAGCTGCTCGGGCGCTTTGCGACCTTGGGCCTCGCGGAGGACACGTGGGCGCTGAACGAGCGCGTCCTCGACGAAGACGGCTTCCTCGAGCAGGCGTATCTGATTCACGAGGAGCGCGAGCGGCAGCTTTTCGACGCACTCGAGAAGACGCGCCGCGGAATCGTCGTTTGCGTCTTCGATGCGACCGACCGCGTGCAGCACATGTTCTACCGCTACAACGATCCAGATCCGCGCGCGGCCCGGCCCGGCGATCAACAGCGCTTCGCGCGCGTCGTCGAAGATCTCTACGTGCGCATGGACGAGATGCTCGGCCGGATCCTCGCGCACGTGGACGAGCGCACGGTGCTCTTCGTGCTCTCGGATCACGGCTTCGCCTCGTTCCGCCGCGGCGTGAACCTGAACGCGTGGCTGCTCCGCGAGGGGTACTTAGCGCTGAAGGACGGCGCATCGGGCGACGGCGAGTACCTCCGCGACGTCGACTGGTCGCGCACGCGCGCGTACGCGGTCGGCCTCGCCGGGCTCTACTGCAACGTGCGCGGCCGTGAAGCACACGGCATCGTCGCGCCGGGCGCCGAGACCGAAGCGCTGAAGCGCGAGATCGCCGAGAAGCTCGAGGGGCTCCGCGATCCGGAGCAGGAGCGTCCGGTCATTCGCGACATGGTCGACGTCGCCAAGCGGTACAAGGGGCCGTACCTCGATCAGTCTCCCGATCTGATCGTCGGCTACGCGGACGGCTATCGCGTCTCGTGGGAGGCCGCCGTCGGCAAGGTCGCGGGTGACGTCGTCGTCGACAACCCGAAGAGCTGGAGCGGCGACCACTGCGTCGACCCGGAGCTCGTGCCGGGCGTCCTCTTCTCCAACCGGAAGTTCGCCGCGGAGACGCCCTCGATCGTCGACATCGCGCCGACCGTGCTCCGCCTCTACGGCGTCGCCGCGCCAGCCCACATGGAGGGGCGGCCGCTCGACGTCGCCACCGCGGCATGAAGCGGCTCTGGCTCGCGCTCGCGGCCGCCGTGCTCGTCGGCTGCGCAACGGAAGCGCCGTCCGCGACGACGACCGACCGGCGGGTCGTGATCCTCGGCTTCGACGGCCTCGATCCGAATCTCCTCGAGCGCTTCCTCGGGGCCGGCGAGCTCCCGAACTTCGCGAAGCTCGCCGCGCGCGGCGTCCATCGCTTCGGCACCACCGTGCCGCCGCAGTCACCGGTCGCCTGGTCGACGTTCATCACCGGGCTCGATCCGGGCAGCCACGGCATCTTCGACTTCATCCACCGCGATCCGAAGCCGCCCGGCTCGCTCGCGGTGCTGCCGTTCCTTTCGACCTCCAAGGCCGAAGAGGAAGAGCCCTACGTCACGATCGGCGACTACCAGATGCCGCGCGCCGGCAAGGTCGAGCTTCTCCGGCGCGGCAAGGCGTTCTGGAACGTGCTCGTCGAGAACGGGATTCCCGCGACCGTGGTGAAGATCCCGGCGAACTTCCCGCCGGAGCCGAGCGAGGCGCGGACGCTCTCCGACATGGGCACGCCGGATCTGCGCGGCACCTACGGTACGTTCCTCTTCTACACGTCCGATCCGGCGGACGGCGGCGAGCGCAGCGTCTCCGGCGGGCTGATCTACCGGGTCGCGGTGCGCGACGGGCACGCGCGCGGCTCGATCCCCGGCCCGGAGAGCCCGTTTCTCCGCAAGAAGACCCGGCTCGTGCGCGACTTCGACGTCTGGGTCGACGCCGAGTCGGAGGCGGCGAAGATCGACGTCGGCAGCGAGTCGGTGCTCCTCCAAAAAGGCGAGTGGAGCGAGTGGGTTCCCGTGCGGTTCGATCTCATCCCCGGCGTCGCCGACGTCGGCGGCATGGTCCGGTTCCATCTGATGGGCGCGAAGCCGCACCTCCGGCTCTACACGACGCCGGTCAACATCGACCCGATCGATCCCGCGCTGCCGATCTCGACGCCCGACGACTATGCCGAGGACCTCGCCGCGCGCGCGGGGCGCTTCTACACGCAAGGCTTGCCGGAGAACACCGCGAGCCTGACCGCGGGCATGCTCGACGACGCGGGCTTTCTCGATCAGGCGAAGCGCATCTACGAAGAGCGGATGCGGCTTCTCGAAGCCGAGCTCCAGCGCTTCGATCGCGGGCTCCTGTTCGTCTACTTCGGCGGCGCCGACCAGGTCGCGCACATGTTCTGGCGGACGCTCGAGGCGGACCACCCCGCCGGGGGCTCGCCCGGGAACGAGAACGCGATCCGCGATGCGTATCGCGAGCTCGACGTCGCGCTCGGCCGCACGCTCGAGGCACTCGGTCCGAAGCTCGACGAGACGACGCTCCTCGTCCTCTCCGATCACGGGTTCTCGTCGTTCCGGCGCGCGGTCCATCTGAACAGCTGGCTTCGCGACCAAGGCTTCCTGCGACTCCGCGCCGGGCGCCGCGTGGGCGGCGAGCTCTTCCGCGACGTCGATTGGTCGCGGACGAAGGCATATGCGGTCGGCTTGAATGGGCTCTACTTGAACCTGCAGGGGCGCGAGCGCTTCGGCATCGTGCCGCCGCCGCTCCGCGAGAAGGTGCTCGCCGAGCTGCAGGAGAAGCTGCTCGCGTTCCAGGATCCCGCGAGCGGGCAGTCGGTCGTGGCGCGCGTCTACCGCCGCGAGGAGATCTACGCGGCGCCGGATCCGGCGATCGCGCCCGACATCGTCGTCGGCTACGCCGGCGGTTATCGCGTGTCGGACGCCTCCGCGCTCGGCGAGGTCCCGGAGCCCATCGTCGAAGACAACAAGAAAAAATGGAGCGGCGACCACTGCATGGCCGCGGATCTCGTGCCCGGCGTGCTGCTTTCGAACCGTGACGTCGCCGCCGATGCCCCGGCGCTCGTCGACGTCGCGCCGACCGTGCTTTCGCTCTTCGGCCTGACGCCGCCGAAGGAGATGCTCGGCAAGCCTTTTTTGAGGTGACTATGTTCGGATCGAAGAAGATCGTGATCGACAAGGCGCTCTGGGAGCGCATCGAGAAGGTGGCCGGCCAGGCGGGGTACGCCTCGGTGCAGGATTTCGTCGTCCACCTGATCGAAGGACAGGTGAAGCATCTCGAGGAAGCGAAGGACGAGGAAGAAGTCCGGAAGCGCCTCGAAGGCCTCGGCTACATCGAATAGCCGCTTGGCGCTGCTTCACGAATCCTCGCGCGTGGTCTTCGGGCTGCTGCTCGATCCGCTCGCGCGTCTCGGGCCGCTCGCGAGCCTCGTGATCGTCTCCGCGGTGAGCGGCGTCTTGCTGCTGTTCGCGTTCCGCTGGACGTCGCGCCCCGCCGCGATCAAGCGCGCGAAGCAACGGATCCAGGCGAACCTGCTCGCCGTCCGCATCTACCAGGAGGACCTCGGCGTCGTGCTCCGCGCGCAGGCGCGGACGTTCGCCGCGCTCGGGATCTACCTGGCGAACATGCTGGTCCCGTTCCTCGTCATCCTGGCGCCGTTCGCGATCTTCTTTGCGCATCTCGACGCGCGTTACGCGAGCCGCTCGCTCCATCCGGGCGAGCGCGCGCTCGTCACCGCGATCATGGCGCCGGGAGGGAGCCTCGAGACGTGGGCGCTCGAGGGATCCTCGGGGCTCGTCGTCGAATCGCGGCCGGTGCGCATCCCTTCGCGGCGAGAGGTCGCATGGCGGATCCGCGCGACGGAGCCCGGCGCGCAAACGCTCGCGCTTCACGCGGGCGATCAGCGCGTCGAGAAAGCCGTGAGCGTCTCGACGTCGGTTTCCGGGATGGCACCACGTCGCGCGGCCGCATCGCTCGACTCGCTGCTGTTTGCGCCGACCGAGCCCGCGATCGACGCTCCCGCGGGCGTCGAGTCGATCACCGTGACGACTCCCCCACTCGACCTCGAGCTCGCCGGTGTGTCACTCCACTGGCTGGTCGTCTTCCTGGTGATCTCCGCCGCGGTCGCGTTCGGCCTCCGCAAGCGCGCCGGCGTCGAATTTTAGGTCCGCGAGCGGCGCGCGGCGGGTCCGAGCGCGGCGGCGCCGAGCATGCCGGCGAGGAAGCCCCCGACGTGCGCCCACCATGCGACGCCGCCGACGTTCGTCCCTTCCATGCCGAGCGTCGCCGAACCGTAGGCGAGCTGCATCACGAACCAGAGGAGGAGAAACAGCACGGCGGGAACGCGCACGTAGCGGACGACGACGAAGAGCGGAACCAGCGTGACGATCCGCGCGAACGGAAAGCAGAGAAAATAGGCGCCGGTGACTCCCGCGATCGCGCCGCTCGCACCCACCATGGGCAGCGTCGAGTTCGGGAACATCGCCACTTGGAGCGCGGCGGCCGCCACGCCGCACACGAGATAGAAGGCGAGGAACCGCGCGTGCCCGAGGTGACCTTCGACGCCGTCCCCGAAGATGTGGAGGTAGAGCATGTTGCCGGCGAGATGGAGGATCCCGCCGTGGAGGAACATGCTGCTCAGGAACGGGAAGAACCGCGCGCCGGGATCCGCCGCGGTGTGGAAGCGCGCGGGCACGAGGCCGAACTCGCGAACGAACGGCTCGAGCGCGTGTCCGAGTTGCAGCTCGTAGACGAACGCGGCCACGTTCGCGGCGATCAAGGCGTAGGTGACGGCCGGAAAGGCCGACGAGGGCAGATCGTCTCGCAGGGGGATCATTCGCTGGGAGTGAGGTGCATGGTATACCCCGCGACTACTTGAGGAGGCAGCATGGTCGAGAGAGACCGCTTCGGCGATAAGCTCCAAGACAAGCGGAAGGCGGAAGAGGACAAGTACTTCGCCGAGCGCGACAAGGCGGCGCTCGAGAAGATCCGGAACGCGAAGGCGGCCGAGCAGGAAGGAGCCGTACGCGACCTCGCCAAGGGCCGTTGCCCGAAGGACGGGAACCGCCTGACGTCGCGGACCCAAGACGGCGTCGAGATCGACGAATGCGGGACCTGCGGCGGCGTCTGGCTCGACGCGGGCGAGCTGCAGGCGCTCTCCCAGCGCGAGCAGGAAGGCTGGGTCGGCCGGCTGTTCCGCGGCCGATAGAACGCTTCGGTATGCGTTCTATCGGCGATGGGGACGTTCCTGCCGCTCGGCGCATGGGGCGGCGCAACCGTCCGGAACGGCGCGCGGCAGGTGCGTCCCACGCTGGGGATTGACCTCGTGTTTTCGGGCATCGTCGAGGCCGTCGGCACGGTTGCCGCGATCGCGGGCGACGAGAGCCGGCGGCTGACCGTCGCGGCGCCGTTCGCGGACCTCGCGCTCGGCGAAAGCGTCTGCGTGAGCGGTGCCTGCATGACCGTGACGGCGACCGGCGCCGGCACGTTCGACTTCGACGTCTCTCCCGAATCGCTCCGGCGAACGACGCTCGGCGAGCTCGCCCCCGGGGCGTCCGTCAACCTCGAGCGGAGCCTTCGCCTCGGCGATCGGCTCTCCGGACACCTCGTGTTCGGCCACGTCGACGGAGTCGGCCGCCTCGTTTCTTTGACCCCCGACGCGGACTTTACGCTGTATCGGTTCGCCGCCCCGGCCGAGATGGACCGTTACCTCGTCGAGAAGGGCTCGATCGCGGTCGACGGCGTGAGCCTGACGGTCTTCTCCTGCGAGGCCGGTGCGTTCACCGTGGCGGTGATCCCGCACACCGCGTCGGTCACGACGCTCGGGCACCTCCGCCCGGGCACACCCGTCAATCTGGAAGCGGACATGATCGGCAAGTACGTCGAAAAGCTCGTCCGCATGAGGGCTTGAGCGGGGAGGATTCGCGACGCGCGCAGTTGCCCTGTCGACGAGGCGAGCCGTATACTCGGAGACAGCGTTAGATAGGCAGTCACAGTGCGCGAAAGCTTCAAAATCCTGGTTTCGGCCGTTCTCGGCGCGCTCACGGCCTTTCTGGTCGCGCTCGTGCTCGGCGCGGCGTACCGGGAAGGCGAGCTCGCCGAAGCGGTGATCCCGCTCGTGCTGGTCCCCACCCTGATGTTCGTCCTCTACCAGGGAACCGCGAGGCGAACGACCGCCTGTCTGTTCGGCGTCCTGCTGACCGCCGGCATTCTCGAGGTCACGAACGAGCTCGGCGTGCCGTGGAACGGCGTCGTCCTGGTGCTCGCGAGCGCCGCGGCCGTCGCGCTTCCGCTCGTCATCGACCTGGTGACGATCGATCTCGGCAAGCGGATTCGCCTCGACCGACCGGTCGCCACCGTGATGGCGACGGTGTTCGCGATCGCGCTGGTGCCGCTGTCCGGCTGGCGGCTCGTCACCGCCCATCAGACGATCGTCGAAGAGGATGCCACGCTCGTCGACACGGTCGCCTCCCGCATCTGGCCGTGGGAAGACTCGCTGATCGTCTACGGGCTCGATCCGAAGCTCAGCGCGCGCGCCCAGCAACGCGTCTCGATCCGCGCGAACGGCAAGACCTACCAGCTCGCCGACGCCGAGGTCGAATCGGTCGTCGAGGAGAAGATCGTTCGCACGCGGATGCGCCGGCGCGGCCCGGAGAAGGTCGACAAGAAGCAAGAAGAGCGCATGCGCCTGATCCTCAAGCTCCAGGGCACGGGGATCCCGGACGACGTGGTCGTCTACAGCCGCCGCGGACCGCTCACGATCTCCGAGGCGAAGGTTCCGCCGCTAGAGCCCAGCGTCTCGCAGTAGCTTCTCGAGCACGGTCTCGGCGCGGAAGTAAGTCTCGGCGGTCGCCCGCGCGGCCTCGCACTGACGGGCGTAGTCCGCGCGCACCGAGTCGAGCGCCGCGGCGGCTTCCGTCGGAGTGCCGAACGACCAGATGCCTTCGGCCTTCGGATAGACGCTCGAGAAGCCGGTGTCCTGCACGACGACCGGACGCCCCATCGCCAGGTAGCAGGCGCTCCGGCAGCTGAACCACCCGCTCCGACTCGCCACGTACGCTTCCTTGGCGATGCTCCACTCTGCGAGCGAGCCGCCGATGTAGTCGCGATAGATCTCCATCGTCGACGACCGCTCCCAGGCGTCGACGAGCCGCCAGCCGGCGGCCGTCAGCCGGTCGCGCGGCGCCGCGCCGGAGACCGCGATCTCGAGCGCCGCGCCGGTTCGGCTCGGGAGATCGAGGAATCGCAAGAACTCGACATCCTTGCCGCCGTACGTCCGCCCGTCGACGACGGGGAGCTTCGGGCTCGTCTTCCACGACATCACGGTCGTGAAGCGATCCCCGGTCGCCGGGCTCGGGCTCCAGTCGTCGAGCGTGATCGGCTGGCGGGTGAGCTTCCAGTCGAGGCCGCAGTCGGGAATCACGCAATCGGGAGCACCGAGGTTTTCGGCCATCGTGAAGAAGACGTCGTGCCGCGGGATCCAGCTCTGCGAGCCGTCGGGATCGTCGGACCGCGGCGCGAACGCGACCGCCTGCGTGTAGAGCGGGTCGCTGTCGTAGTAGGCGACGATCCGCGGCTCGCGGTAAATGCCCTCCGGCCAGATCGATCCGGAGACGTTCAGCAGCAGATCTGCTTCCCGGCAGCGCCGCGCGAGCTCTTCTTCTCCGAGCCCGAAGAGGGTTCCGTTCGGATCACGGAACGCGAACGCGCTCTCCATGCCGGGCACGCGCGCGAGCACGCGGCGGAGATGCTCGACGTTCGGGCGGCAATCTTCCGTGAACGTCTGGCCGACCGGATCGTACGCCCACTGCTTCGTGTCCTCGAGATAGGTGACGTCGCAGCCGAGCGCGACGAAGCCCTTCACGAACTGGAGGTAGTCCCAGGCGACGCCGCCGAGCGGATAGGTACCGATGAGACCGGTGACGATGACGCGCATCGCGCTCAAACGGAGGAATTGGCGCGCAGCCCGTCCTGGAGCTGGACCAAGCGCGCGAAGAAGCCTTGCTGGCGGACGAGCGCGGCGTAGCTGCCGCTCTCGACGATCCGCCCGTCGCGGAGCACGAGGATCAGATCCGCCTCGCGGACGGTCGCGAGGCGGTGCGCGATGAGGAACGTCGTGCGGCCGGTGATGAGGCTCCGGAGCCCGGCCATGAGGAGCGACTCCGTTTCTGCGTCGAGCGAGGCCGTCGGCTCGTCGAGGATCAGAATCGGCGCGTCGCGGAGGAGCGCGCGCGCGATCGTGAGGCGCTGTTGCTCTCCCTCCGAAACGGTTGCCCCGCCCTCGCCGATCATGGTGTCGAGGCCCTGCGGCAGGCGCGCGAGGAGCGGGGTGAGCTGCGCCAGCGCAGCCGCCTTCTCGATCTCTTCCGGGCGCGCGCCGGGGCGCCCGTAGGCGATGTTCTCGCGCAGCGTCGCCGGGAAGACGATCGGCGGCTGCAGCACCATCGCGATGGCGCGCCGGAGATCGCCGAGATCGAGCTCGCGGAGGTCGACGCCGTCGAGCAGCACGCGTCCCCCGCTCGGATCGTAGAAGCGGGAAACCAGGCTGACGAGCGTCGTCTTGCCCGCGCCGGTCGGTCCGACGAGCGCGACCGTGGACCCGGGCGGGACGTTCAAGGAAACGTCGTCGAGCACGCGGCGATCGCCGTCGTAGCTGAAGGAGACCCTGTCGAAAGTGATCTCCCCTCTGCACCGCGGAGCGCTCGAGCGCGCGCGGGCCGCTCACCACCGTCTCGCGCTCGTCGAGGATCTCGAACACGCGCCGGATGCCGGCCATCGCCGCCTGCACGACGCCGATCGTGTGGCTCGCCGCTGCTGATCGGGGCGTACAGTGACGCGAGGTAGCCGAGAAACACGAGCACGTCGCCGACGCTCATCGCGCCCGAGAGCACGCGAGACGCGCCGAACCAGAGCACGGCCGCGGTGCCCGCCGCGACGATCATGTTGACCACGCCCGCGTAGAGCGTCTGCACGAGGTAGAGCCGGCGGCTCGCGGCGAGGCTCGTGCGACTCTGGTCGAGGAACCGCTGGTGCTCGCTCTCTTCCTGCGTGAACGCCTGGATGACGCGGATCGCGGACAGCCCTCGCTGGACCATCGTGTAGAGCCCGCTCTCGTGCTCGCGCGCGAGCGTCGATTGCTCGGTGATCGTCGCGTTCATGCGCTGGATGCAGAGGTAGAGGACGGGGACGATCGCGAGCGCGACGAGCGCGAGGATCGGCTCGATCCACGCGAGCACCGCGGTCATGCCGACGAGGAAGAGACCCGAGCTCGCGAGCGAGAAGACGCCGTTCATCGTGAGCGTCTGGATCGCGAACGTGTCGGCGGTCAGCCGATAGAGAAGATCGCCGACGGCGCGATTCGCGTGGAACGCGAGCGAGAGACGCTGCAGGTGCTGGTAGAGATCGCTCTGCAGATCGCTCACCATCCGCTGCCCGATCTCGATCGTCACGCGGTTGTTGGCGTAAACGATCACCGCGAGCCCGGCGTGGATCACGACGAGCGCGACGCAGGAGAGCGCGAGCAAGGCCGACCGCGACCATCCGGAGAGCAACTCGAGCGGGGGTCGCGCCTCGCCGAGCACGGAGTCGACGACGATCTTCAGCGGCCACGGTTTCAGGAGCTCGAGCGCGGCGATCGTCACGACGCCGAGGAGCGCGAGCGCGAACGTCCCCCGATACGGGACGAGATAGGCCGCAACGCGGACGAGGAGCGCACCCGACGACGGCGCGGGCGCGGCGCTTCCTCGGCTCACCGACCGTTGCCCGCCGGCGGGAGCCCGGCCTTCGCCGCGACGATGTCGACCACGTGATAGAGGATCTGCCCCAGCCGGTAGTTCTTGTAGACGCCGAGGCAGAGCGTCGCCGCGCCGAGGAGAGCGCCGACGGCGATCACGTTCGGCACCTGGAGCGCGATCGCGGACGCGACGAGGATCGCGCAGCCGGCGAGCAGACGATGGCCGAAGGGAGAGGTTCGCTGCACGCAGCGCACGTCGCAAGAGTCGCTTCTCGCCGCCGTGGTTCTCGACGGCGACCGTCAACCGCGAGTTCGCCCAGATGCCGCGGTGGATCTCGAGGTCCCAGTCGTTCCAGCCGCGGTCGATGTCGACGAAGTACTTGCGCGGCACGAGAAACTCGACGAGCCCCTGGAGCAGATCCTCCTTCTCCGCGCTCCGTCTCGCTCCAGTAGCGCGACGCGGAACTCGCGTGCAGAGCCAGCGCGCGCGGCTTCTGCCGGGGCTCGGTCGAAGCTCGATCGGCTCGACGTTGCCGAGCCCGCGGAGCCGCCACCGGTAGCGCTCGTAGGCACGCCCAGAGCGGTCCCAGATAAATCAGCAGCGCGAGCAGCGCGCGTCCTGACGCCGTCGTAGCGCGGATCGATGCGGCGCGCTGCAGCGCGAGGACGATCGATGCCACCGAACGAGACCAGCGAGCGGCACCGCCGCGAGCGCCAAGTAGCTGCCCGAGGCGAGCGCCGCAGAAGAGCAGCATCACCGCCACCACGTTCCACTCGAGCGTGAACGGCAGGTACGAGAAGCAGCGACGACGGCGGCTCGTAGAGCGTCTGGAAGAGCCCGCGGCCGAACGTGCCGTAGTAGATGACCGGACGGCGCGAGAAGAACGTCGACGGTGAGCTCGCCGTAGATGCGGCCGAGCCAGCGCGACTGGCCGAGCATGTTGAAGCGGTACGGATGCTTGAAGTAGAGCAGCGCCTCCGCCTTGCCGTAGCCGCGCTGCTGGCTTGAGGTACGCCTTCACCGTGTTGCGCCGGAAGTGCCAGACCATGGCGCGCCGGGCTGAAGCCGATCGCGTAGCCGCGGTTCTGGAGGCGCCAGCAGAGATCGACGTCGTCGCCCGCCGCCGCGAAGATGCGGCTCGAAGCCGCCGACCTCCTCGAGCGCGTCCTTCCGGAACGCCATGTTGCAGCCGGGGATGTGCTCGGCGACCTCGTCGTTGAGCGAGCACGTGCGTCGGCCCGCCCGGCGACGACGGCGACGCACGCCGGCACGAGCGACCGCCTCGGGCGGCGGGAAGTTCGGCCCGCCGCACGGCGACGAAGCCGTGCCGGACCATCGTGCAGACCAGGTAGGTGAGCCAGTCCGGGTCGACGACGCAGTCGGAGTCGGTGTAGGCGACGATCTCGCCGGTCGCGGCCTCCATGCCGACGTTGCGCGCGACCGACAGGCCCTTGTTCTCCTGGCTGATCAGCGCGAAGAGCCGGGGATCGACGCGCGTGCGCTCGATGCTCGGCGCGTGCGCGTCCGTCGAGCCGTCGTTGACGACGATGACCTCGTAGTCGGGGTAGTGGAGCTTCGTCAGCGACGCGAGGCACGCCTCCATCGTGCGCTCGGCGTTGTAGGCGCAGATCACGACCGAGACCTTCGGCGGATTCGCGAAGCGCGGCGGCAGCGGCGCGGCGTACTGCCGCTGCACCGCGTGGAACGCCGGCTTCGGCTTCGGCGCTCGCGCGTCGACCAGGCCGAACGCCCAGTCCGTCGATCTGCCGACGCCGCCGGTGAACCACTCGTCGGTCCAGGAGAAGACGAACGTGCCGGCGGCGCCCGCCTTCGAACGCGGCGCGGATCTGCCACGACGAGCATCTCCGCCTGCGCCGTCGTCGCCCTCGCGGATCGAGTCGATGCCGAACTCGGTCAGCACGAGCGGCTTGTCGATCGGCGAGGTTCTGCAGGCGCGCGAGGTAGCGGCGGAAGTCGTGCTCGCGTGCAGGTAGACGTTGAAGCAGAGGAAGTCGACGAACTCGAGATCGAGATACTCGGTCGACGGGAAGTTCGCGTAGCTGACCAGCGCGGTCGGATCGCGTTTCGCGGACTTCACCTCGGCGCAGAGCGGCGCAGGAAGCGCGCGATCCGCTCGGGACCGTACCAGCGGACGATGTCGGGCGGGATCTCGTTGCCGACGAGGTAGCCGAAGACCGCCGGGTGGCCGCGCGAGCTTCTCGACCGCCTGACGGACCGTGCCGCGCGATTCGCCATGACCGTCTCTTCCGAGTCGAGGAAGCAGATGTGCTGCGCCCACGGGAGCCCCGACCAGCACCCAGAGGCCGTGCTCGGCGGCGAGATCGAGCAGCCAGCGCGGCGGCACGCGTGAACGTGCGCACGCAGTTCGCGCCGAGCTCGCGCATCAGCGCGAAGTCGCGCTCGCGCCTGCTCGGCTCGGGGAACGGATCGCCGTGCGAGCCGACGCGAACGGCCCGTACGTCACACCGCGGAGGTAGATCTTCTCGTCGCCCCGGACGAAGAACTTACCGCCGACCTTGGGACGCTCGGCCTCGGGTGACCGGCTCTCTTCCGCGACCGCGACCCGCCGGGCCACGGCCACCGCTCGGGCTTGAGCCATCGCGATCGGAAAACGCCTCCGCTACGCCGAGCGGCGCGCCTCGCCGGCAACCTCGCGGCCGGCGTCGGTGAGCGCGCGCGTCTTGAAGTCCTCCGCGGAGAGCCCGAGGTCCATCACGCCCTTCGCGAGCCAGGTGTGCTCGCCCGCCATGACGCTGAGCCGCGACCTTGCTGCGGAGCGCGTCGTCGTTGCTCCAGAGGTCCTGGAAGAGCCGCTTCACCTTGCGGCGCGAGCCGCGGCAGAAGAGATCCGCGAGCTCGATCGCCGTGCGCGCGCTTCGGGATCCGTGTCGTCCTCGAGCTGCTTCGCGTGCGCGACACGCCGCCGACATCGCGAAGAGCTCCATGACGACGTCGACGCAGCGGAAGAGGAAGCCCTGCTTCCGCTCCATCTTGGCCTGGTAGACGGCCATGCCGTGGAAGCTCTCGCGCGCGAGCTTGCGGCCGCTGCGCTCGACGAAGCGGAGATGCGTCGCCAGCCGGCCGAACTCGCCGTAGCGGCCCAGCGTTCCGAGATGCCGCGGAGCCAGAGCGGCGGGTACCAGCCGGCGTAGAAGCCGAGGATCTTCGGCAGCGCCGCGAGCTTCTCCTTGACGCCGTTCTTCGGGTCGATCATCGCGCCGGCGACCTGGAGGTGCTTGTCGACCGCCTCGCGCGCCATGAAGAGGTGCATGATCTCGCTCGAGCCCTCGAAGATCAGGTTGATGCGGCAGTCGCGCATCATGCGCTCGACCGGGATCGGCGTCTCGCCGCGGCCGCGCGAGCGAGCGCTTCGGTCTCGTAGCCGCGCCCGCCGCGGATCTGCAGCGTCTGGTCGACGATCTCCCACGCGCGGACGGTGTTCCACTCCTTCGCCGCGGCCGCCTCGAGGCGGATGTCGTAGCCGCCGCGGTCGGCCATCTGCGCTCGCGAGCTTCGCGACCGAGTCCATCGCGAACGTCGTCGCCGCCATGTCGGCGATCTCGTGCGCGATCGCCTCGTGCTTCCAGATCGGCACGCCCCACTGACTCGCGCGCGTTCGACCAGCCGCGGCACGATCTCGAGGCACTGCTTGGCGATGCCGGCGCAGACCGCGGGCAGCGTGAGGCGGCCGGTGTTCAGCGTGATCGAGCGCGATCTTCAGGCCCTTGCCCTCCTCGCCGATCAGGTTCTCGCGCGGCACGCGCACGTCCGTGAAGCTGATCGACGCCGTTGGCGAGCGCCTTGAGGCCCATGAAGCGGCAGCGGTACTCGACCTTCACGCCCGGCCAGTCGGTCTCGACGACGAACGCGCTGATCTTCTTCGTCTTCGGGTCGCGCGCCATCACGACCAGCAGCTCGGCGAGCGTGCCGTTCGTGCACCAGAGCTTCTCGCCGTTCAGGACGTAGTGTGTCGCCGTCGCGTTCGGCCGTCGTCGACAGGCTCGCCGGGTCGGAGCCGACGTGCGGCTCGGTGAGCGCGAACGCCGAGATCGCGCCGGCGGCGCAGCGCGGCAGGTACTTCTTCTTCTGCTCGGGCGTGCCGAAGAGCTTGAGCGGCTGCGGCACGCCGATCGACTGGTGCGCGGAGAGGAGCGCGGTGATGTTGCCGTCGTAGCTCCCGACCATCTCCATCACCTTGCAGTACTCGACGACGGTGAAGCCGAGCCCGCCGTACTCCTTCGGGATCTTCATGCCGAAGGCGCCGAGCTTGCGCAGGCCGTCGACGACCTCCTCCGGGTACTCGCCGGTCTCGTCGATCGCCACGGAGTCGACCTTGTCGCGGATGAAATCGCGCAACTCCGTCGTAAAACTTCGTGAATTCTGGGCGTTCTTCGCGCTCGCGGGGGAACGGATAGATGAAGTCCACCCCGAACTTGCCGAGGAATAGATCGCGAACGAACCCTTTCCCCTCCCATTCGGTCTGCCGAGCCTGCTCGGCGACCTGCCGGGATTCCTGCTCGCTCGTGAGCGGCACGTCGTTGGCCATGGACAACCCTCCCTCAGCGCAATCGCCCGCTTGTACCGGTCGTGGCGCGGATTTCCAACCGCACCGCGGCGTTCAGGGATGCGCTTCCCGGGATTCCCCGGAGAGCTTCCGCACGAGGATCCGTGCCACGCGGCGGTTCTTCATCTCGACGACGCGGAGCTCGCGATTGCCGACCGCGATCGTGTCGCCGACGCGGGGGATCCGGCCGAGGACGGCGGTCAGATAGCCGCCGATCGTGCGCGCTTCCGTCTCCTCGAGATCGAGGCCGAGCTGCGCGTTCGCCTCCTCGACGAGCAAGAGCCCGTCGACGAGGTCCCCCTCGGGCGTGCGTTGGATCTTCGACTCCTCGCGATCGAACTCGTCCTGGATCTCGCCGACCAGCTCCTCGAGCACGTCCTCGAGGCTCACCAGGCCGGCCGTGCCGCCGTACTCGTCGACGACGATCGCGATGTGTACGCGCTTCTGCTGGAACTGGCGCTGCAGTTGATCGAGCGTCGTCGACTCCGGCACGAAGAGGATGTCGCGCTTCAGCTTCACGAGATCCTCGGTCTGCTTGATCTCGTCCCACGAGTGGAAGACGTCCTTCAGGTGCACCATGCCGACCACGTGGTCGAGCGAGAGCGTGCAGAGCGGGTAACGCGTGTGCTGCTGCGTGCGGATGATCGAGAGGTTCTCCTCCCAGGAGCGTGCGAGCGAGAGGAAGACGATGTCGTTGCGCGGCACCATGATCTCCTGCGCGGTGCGACGGGTGTAGGTGAACACGTTGTCGAGGAGCCGGCGTTTGAGGCCCGACACCGCGCCGACCTTGGCCGACTCGGCGAGGATGATGCGGAGCTCTTCTTCGGAGTGAACGAGGTTCTCGCCGTGCACCGGCGTGATCCCGATCAGCCGGAGGAGCCCGTTCGACGCCGCGTTCAGCACGCGAAGGAACGGATAGAAGACGTAGTAACAGGCGCGAAGCGGCACGGCGAGCGCGAGGATCGTGCTCTCCGCCTTCTGGATCGCCATGAGCTTCGGCGCTTGCTCGCCGAGCACGAGATGGAGCGCGCTGATCAGCGTGAAGGCGATCGTGATCGAGACGGTATGGATGACCCGCTCGGACGTGACGCCGAGGCTCGTGAGCACCGGCTCGATGAGCTGGGCGAACGCCGGCTCGCCGACCCAGCCGAGCCCGAGGCTCGCGAGCGTGATGCCGAGCTGCGCCGCCGAGAGGTAGCCCTCGAGGTTCTGCACCGCGTGCTGCGCCGATTTCGCGGCGAGGTTGCCTTTCCGCGCGATCTCATCCAGGCGCGAGCTCCGCACCTTGACGACCGCGAATTCGGCCGCGACGAAGAACCCGTTCAGCAAGACGAGGGCGAATGCCCCGATCAAATAGAGGTAGGGCCTGAGCTCTTCGGTCATTTGGTTCGGGGTAACGGAACCCGGGGCGGCGGACGGGGGACTGTAGACGCGGCGGAGCTTCGACTCAAGGCTTCGAATCCCTCGGACCGTCGCAATGGCCACCTGAGCTTTTCGCTGCGAAGTCGCGGTGGTAGGTTCCGCCCATGGACGAACAGGCTCCCGATCTCGCCGCCATCGCCGCCGCCGCGCCCGAGCGGGCGGCCGCGATCCTGATGGATCCGAAGGACTTCTTCAGCCGGATGCCGCGCGAGGGCGGCTACGAGGAGCCGGGCACGTTTGCCGCCGTGATGCTCCTCGTCTACGGCGCGATCCTCGCGCTCCTCTCGCTCGCGGGCATCGGCATCCACGGCTTCTTCGCGGCGTTGATCCTCGTGCCGATCCTCGGCTCGATCGGGCTGCTGATCGGGACCGCGATCACGCTCTTCGTCTCCCGCGCGCTCGGCGGCGAAGCGACGTTCGAGTCGAGCTTCCGCATCGTCGCGTATGCGAGCGCGATCTCGCCGGTCGCGGCCGCTGCGACGGTCGTCCCGTACCTGCCGATCCTCGTGAACGCGTATGCGTTCTACGTCTTCATCGTCGCGGTGATCGCGGTGCATCGCGTGCCAGAGGACAAGGCCTGGCGCATCCTCGGCGGCATCGCCGCGGTGCTGCTCCTCTTGTCCCTCTTCGGGGCCATCGCCGGACGTCGCGTCGAGCGCGCCGCCGAGGAGCTCGGCCCCGAGCTCGAGCGCTGGGGCGCGGAGATGGAGAAGAACGCGCAGGAGATCGAGAAGGCGACCGCGGAGTGGCAGAAGAAGATGGAGAGCGCGACCGAGGAGATGCGCAAGAGCCTCGAGCGCCAGCAGGGGAGCGAATGACGGGCATCAGGCTCGAGGGGCGCATCGCGCTCGTGACGGGCGGCTCGCGCGGCATCGGCCGGGGCATCGCGCTCGAGATGGCGCGCGAGGGCGCCGACGTCGTCGTGAACTACCGGAAGGATGCCGACGCGGCGGAGCAGACGGCCGCCGAGATCCGCGGTCTTGGGCGCCGCGCGATCGTCGCGCAGGCCGACGTCGGCGACTACGAGGCCGTCGTCCGCATGGTCGCGGAAGCCGAGAAGGGCCTCGGACCGATCGACCTCGTCGTCGCGAACTCGGGCGTCGCCTCGCGCCCGGCGCCGCTCGCCACGCTGCCGCTCGAGGAGTGGCATCGCGTCATCAACGTCGACCTGAACGGCGTCTTCTACACGCTTCGCGCGACGGTGCCTGGCCTCCTCGAGCGGAAGCGCGGCACCATCGTGATCGTCTCGTCGGTCGGCGCCGACCTCTGCGCGCCGTTCGGCGCGCCCTACTACGCCGCCAAGGCCGGCGTGAACGCGCTCATGAAGGTGGTCGCCCGCGAGCTCGCGCCGGCGAAGATCCGCGTGAATTGCATCGCGCCCGGCCTCATCTCGTCCGACATGGGGGAGCGCATGCTGAAGGCGCTCGGCGAGCCGCTGCTTGCCGGCATCCCGCTTGCGCGCCCCGGTACCCCGGAGGAAGTCGGCAAGCTCGCCGTCTACCTCGCCTCGGAAGACGCCGCGTTCATCACCGGCAAGATCTACCGGATCGACGGCGGGGCGTGGATGTAGCTAGCCGAAGATCCCCTTCCGCTTGGCGGTAGCTCCCGGGGGCCTCAGCTGCTTCGCTTTCGCGCGAAGTTCGCTGTCGAACGCGATCAGCTTTTCGCGCTGCTTCGTCTCGAAGGCGTCGAGCTCGCGCTGGCGCTTGGCGCGGAAGTCCTCGAAGGCCGCCGCCCACTCCTTGTGGAAGCGCTCGAGCGGCGCCGCGACCTTTTCGTAGATCTCCACGGTCGGCACGAACGAGCCGCCGCAGTGCGGGCAGTAAAAGACCGTGCCCGGCCGGAAGTACTGGAACTCGACCGCGTACTCGCCCTGGCAGCGGTGGCAGACGAGCGGCAGCTCCCACTCTTCGACCGACGGGATCGCCAGCGAGAAGCCGGGCTCGTACGAGCCCGCCGGCGCTGCCGCCACCGGCTCGGCGGCGGTCGCCGCCGCCGCGGGTACCGGCGCCTCTTCCTTCTTCTCCTTGAAGCGCGACGGGAAATCGCCTGCGAAATCCTGCTCCGGGTGGAGCTTCTTGGCGCGCTCGAGCAGCACCGCTTCCGTCTCCGGGATCTTCGGATCCGGCACGCAGCAGTCGACCGGGCAGACCGCGGCACAGGCTTCTTGATCGAAGAAGCCGACGCACTCGGTGCACTTGTCCGGCACGATGTAGAAGATCGCATCGGAGATCGCCGGGTGCTTCACGCCGTCGAGCTCCCACTCGACCGCACCCTGATAGATCGCCGTGTTCGGGCACTCCGGCTCGCAGGCGCCGCAGTTGATGCATGCTTCGGTGATGACCGTCGCCATCGGTGCGCTCGCTCCTTCTCTTCCTATTGTCCGGTGATCGGGTAGTTCGGCTCGCCCTTGCACGCGGCGCAGCCGCAGACGTCACGCAGCTCCTCGACGAGGAAGAGGCTCTCGTGGCCGTCCGCCCAATGGAGCATGACGCTCTCCTCGCCGATCCGCTGGATGCTCTCGAGCTTCTGCTCGTCCTCGGCGGGCTCGCGCCTCACCGCTTGGGACTTACCGCAATCGATGCAGGGGCAGAGCCGGCGGAGATTCTGAAACGGGTAGATGCTGTCGTGCTCGTCTCCCCATTTGACGCCGAGCGCATAGCGGCCGACCGCGTGAACGTTGCCGATCGAGTGCTTGGGCGGCTTCGGCATGTCCTCTTGGGATTACCAAGGGACCGCCGGCTTTGCCACGGGGCTCCGGACGACTATGGCACGCAGCCGAGGAGCGCGCTCACCCCGCGCCGGACGCTCTCCGAGTTGAACGGCTTGCCGAAGTAGGCATCCGCGCCGACCTCGGCGCCGCCGTCGCGGAGCCCGTGCTCACCGATCACCGCGCTCATGAGCGCCACGCGCGTGGCCGCGAGGGCGGGGTCGCGCTTGATCGCGTCGCAGACCTCGAGGCCGTCCATGCCGGGCATGCAGACGTCCATCACGACGAGATCGGGGTGCTCCCGGCGCACCAGGCGAAGCGCTTCCTCGCCGTTGGAAGCGCGGAAGAAAGTGACCGACGGGGCGGCCAGCAGCCCCTCGAGGAGCTTCAGGATCATCTCGTGATCGTCGACGAGCAGGATCTTCCGCGGGCCCACGCGGAGGACTCAGTGCAACCGCCGTTCCACAGGAAAAGCCCCGGGTTTCTTGGATAATTTCCCGAACCCGGCCGCAGCGAATGGCGCGAGTGACAGAGAATGCGCGCGAAAACGGGCGCTTCGTCTATCCGAGGTGCTCGAGTAGCAGCCGGTTGATGAGCTCGGGCTGCTCTTCGTTCACCCAGTGGCTGCACTTCGGCACGTAGTGGATCCGGAAGGAGCTCGTGAAGAGCGGCTCCATGCCGTGGGTGAGCTCCTTGCCGAGCGCGACGTCGTCCTCGGCCCAGATGAGGAGCGTCGGCGAGGAGATCTTCTTCGCCTCGCGCTCGATCCGCTGCATCTCGCCGAAGCTCCGGAAAATCGCGCGGTAGTAGTTGATCATGCCCGACGCCGCGCCCGGGATGAGGATCGCCTCGCGGAACTTGGCGATGTCCACGTCGGTGAACGTGTCCTTCCGGACGGCCATGCCGCGGAACACGTTCTCCGTCGTCTTGCCGAAGCGCTAGGAACGCCTCCGGCAGCCACGGGAGCTGGAAGAAGAACATGTACCAGCTCTTGCGAAGTTGGCTGAAGCTCGAGCGGAGCGTCTTCCCGAAGATCGCCGGGTGCGGGCAGTTCAAGACCGCCAGGCGATCGACGACCTCCGGATAACGGAGCGCGACGTCCCACGCGACGGCGCCGCCCCAGTCGTGCGCGACGACATGCGCCTTCTTCTCGCCGAGCGCGGCGATGAGCTCCTTCACGTCCGTCGAGAGCGTCGCGAGCGCGTAGTCGCTCACCTTCGGCGGCTTGTCCGTCTGTCCGTAGCCGCGGAGATCCGGCACCGCGACGCGAAAGCGCGTGGCCAGCGCGGGGATCTGATGGCGCCACGCGTACCAGAACTGCGGGAAGCCGTGCAGCAAGACGACGAGCGGGCCTTCGCCCGCGGTGACGACGTGGAAGCGAATGCCGTTCGCCGAAACGAACTCGTGACGGAAGGGATCGTTCATCCCGCGCAGGGATAACGGCGCGTTCAATCGCGAGTCAACGACGATGTCGAGCGGTGCGCGCGCGGGAAATTCATTGACAACGCTCGGCGCGGAAATCTATCGTCGCGTTTCGCTCGCGAGATGCGAGCGCGCTGCGGGGGAATGGGGGCCTTGCGGTGAACGTTCTTCTCGTCGAAGACGACAACGCGCACGCAGAGCTGATCCAGCGGATGCTCTGTCGCAGCCTCGCCGACGAGCCGTCGGTGAACGTGCTGCGCGCGCCGACCGGACAACGCGCGCTCTCGCTGCTCGAGCAGCGCCCCGTCGAGCTCATCCTCCTCGACTATTCGTTGCCCGATCGCGACGGGCTCGAAGTCCTCGACGCGATCCGCACGCGGAACGTCGACGTGCCGGTGATCTTCCTCACCGCGATGGACTCCGCGGAAGTGTGCGCGCGGGCGTTCAAGCGCGGTGCGGTCGACTACGTCGTGAAGAAGCTCAACTACCTCGAGCTACTGCCGTCGGTGATCTCGACCGCACGGGGCGCGGTTTCCCCGAAGCCGACCGGCACGCTCGACCCTTCGCCGGGCATGATCGGCGAGGGCCCGGCGGCGCTTCGCCTCCGCGAAGCCGTCGCGCGCGCCGCGCAATCGACGTCCACCGTGCTGATCGAGGGCGAGACCGGAACCGGCAAGGAGCTCGTCGCGAAAGCGATCCACATGCGCAGCTTCCGCGCGAAGAAGCCGCTCGTCATGATGAACTGCGCCGCGATTCCCGACACGCTCTTCGAGAGCGAGCTCTTCGGTTGCGTCCGCGGAGCGTACACGGGCGCTCTGTCCGATCGGACGGGTCTCCTCGAGAGCGCGGACGGCGGCACGCTGGTGCTCGACGAGATCGAGGCCCTCGCGTTGCCGCTCCAGGCGAAGCTCCTGCGCGCGATCCAGTCCCGTGAGTTCAAGCCGCTCGGCAGCAACCGCACTCACCGCGTCGACTTCCGCCTCATCGCCGCGACGAACGAGCCTCTCGAACGGTTGATCGACCAGGGCCGGTTCCGGCGGGACCTCTTCTATCGGCTGGACGTCGTTCGGCTCCGCGTGCCTCCGCTCCGCGAGCGCCGCGAAGATCTTCCGTGCCTCGTGCGTCACTTCATCGCTCGCTACAACCAGCGGAACGGCACGCACTTCGGGACCATGAGCGCCGAGGCGATCGCCGCGCTCGGGCGCCGGAGTTGGCCCGGCAACATTCGCGAGCTCGAAAACGTCGTCGAGCGGACGCTCGTCAACTCGACCGATCCGACGATCGACGAGCACGAGCTCGTCGATGCGGGATCCGCCGTGACGGGCGAGCCGGACGAGCGCGAGCACATTCGCGAGGCCTTGACCCGCAACCGCTGGAACCGCGAGCAAACGGCGAAGGAGCTCGGGCTCTCGCGCGTCACGCTCTGGCGGAAGATGAACCGCCTCGGTCTCAGCGACTAGAGGCGAATCGGCGCAACGCGACGTTGCGCGCAGCGTGCAACGGTCAGCGGCCTTTCGCACGCAGAATCGCAGATTCGCGCCCGGCACGGGATTCGCTGCAGCGCTGCGGTGTGGCCGCCGAGTCCATTCGCTGGATCCCGATCCTCACCGCGAGCGAGCTTCGCCGCGACCTCGGGCCGGTGCTCGAGCGCGCCGTGCCGCTCTTCGGTAAGCCCGTCATTGACGAGCTCTGGCGCGAGTGGCCGTACGATTCGCTCGACCTCTTGTGGGCGGCGGACGCGGGGCCGCTCCCGGCGTCTTTCGCCGACCGCGCCGCCACCATGCTCGGCGAGCGCGCCGACGTCCTCGTGGTCGCGCGGACCGCGGCGACCGAAGCGGCCTCATTTGCCGGAGTCGGCCGTTTTCCGCTCGAGCAGCTCGCATGCGGTGAAGGGCTCGCCGTGGACGACGCGTTCCTGTTGCCGTTCGACGACCGAAGGCTCCCGTCCACCGGTTGGATCGGCGATGGCGGGACCGTCGCAGCTCTGGGCGCGAGGATTCGGAGCCTCGCCGGAGCTTCCGTGCCGGTGCTCGTGCACGGTGAGTCCGGCACCGGGAAGGAGCTCGTTGCGCGCGCCCTGCATCGCTTGGGGGATCGGGCGGGAAGACCTTGGCTCGCGCTCAACTGCGCGGAGCTCGCCGAGGGGATGATCGAGAGCGAGCTCTTCGGCCACCGACGCGGCGCCTTCACCGGCGCGCTGCGCGATCGCGACGGGCTGCTCGCGGCGGCCGGCGGCGGCACCGTATTCCTCGACGAGGTCGCCGAGCTGTCGCGCGCCGCGCAGGCGAAGCTTCTCCGCGCGGTCGAAGAGCACCACGTGCGGCCACTCGGCTCCGAGCGATCCCGCCCGATCGACTGCCGCATCGTGGCCGCAACGAATCGCGATCTCACCGCGGCCGCCGCCGCGGGTGAGTTCCGTGCGGATCTTCTCTATCGGCTGCGGGGCGCGGAGATCACGCTGCCGCCGCTCCGCACCCGCGGACACGACGTCCTCCATCTCGCCGAGACGTTTGCGGCTCGAGCCGCGCTTCGTTTCCGACGGCCGGTCCTCGGTCTCGCCGCCGACGCGCGCCTCACGATCCGCCAGCACGATTGGCCAGGCAACGTGCGCGAGCTTCGGCAGGTGATCGACGCTGCCGTGCTCGCCGCGCGGGACGACTCCGTGCATGCCACGGATCTCGCGATCGCCGGAGCCGCGCCGACGGGCGCGCCACCGCCCGAACCGATCGTCACCGCGCGAGCGTTGGAGCGCGCGCATCTGCTCCGTGCGCTCGAGGCCACGGCCGGCAAGCGCACCGCAGCCGCCAGGCTTCTCGGGCTGACGCGCCAAAGCCTGGCGCGCCGGCTTCGGCGCCATGGCCTCGAAGCCGCTCCCAGCGTGCGCTTCGCGCACCTCGAAAGGAGAACCCCGTGAAGGACGTCTACGTGATCTACGATGCGAAGAACGAAGGCCGCGAGCGCTCGCGCTGGGTGCGGATCGGCGTCGCTTTCGACAACAAGGACGGCTCGCTCAACGTGTTGCTCGACGCGCTCCCGCTCTCGGGACGCCTGCACATCCGCGAGCGCGACGGCGATCCCACCGGCAACGGCACCCGCTCCCGCGAGCGATCCGAGCCGCCGGCCGCGGCCGGCTGAGTCTCAGCCGCGCGACTTTTCCGGCCGATCGGGATCGAACGAGTCGAGCCCGCGCCGCAGGAGCGCGGGGAAGAGGCCGCGCAGCGCCGCGATCGCGCCCATGTGGCGCGGGATCGTGACGACGTGCCGGCGCTTCTCGATCGCCGCGAACGTCGCTTTCGAGACGTCGCTCGCGGGATAGAACTTGCCCTTGTAGGAGGGCGGCGACTCGAGCTTGTCCCAGATCTCGGTCGCGATCGGCCCGGGGATCACGAGCAGCGTGTGGATGCCGCGGCGGTGGAGGTCGAAGTACATCGCCTCGCTCAAGCCGCAGAGCCCGAACTTCGACGCCGAGTAGATCGATTCCCGCGGGTTCGGCATGCGGCCCACGATCGAGGACACGTTCACGATCGTGCCCTCGCCCTGCGCCACCATCAGCGGCAGCGCCTCGAGGATGAAGAAGATCGGTCCGAGGAGGTTCACGCGGATCGTCTCTTCGGCGTCGTCCGCCGTGACGTCGAGGAGGTGCTTCCGCTTGCTGATGCCGGCGTTGTTGACGAGGAAGTCGAGCCGGCCGAAGCGCTCGCGCGCCGCGCCGACGGCCGCGCTTGCGGTCGCGCGATCGGCGACGTCGCCGACGATCGCCTCGCACTCCGGCACGTGCGCGCGCATCGCCGCGAGTGTGTCGTTCAGGCGGTCCGCGCGGCGCGCGACGACGATCGTCTTCGTACCGCGCTTGGCGAAGTCGATCGCGAGCTCGCGCCCGATGCCGGACGAGGCGCCGGTCACGATCGCGACTTTTCCCCGGTAGTCCATCGCGGGCACGCCTACCAAGGATGCCCCGCGATCGGTAGGGTTCGCGGATGCGCACGATCGCGGGCTACGACGCCGCCGAGGAGCGCTTCGCGGCCGGCGCGGTCGACCTCGTGTGCTACCGCGTCGCCGACCTCGAGCGCGTGGTCGATCGCGAGGCGCTGCTCCGCGACGACGAGATCCCCGAGCCGCCGTACTGGGCGCACCGCTGGATCGGCGCCGGCGCAGTCGCGCGGTATCTTTCCGACCCCTCGATCGTCCTCGCCGGTCGCGCGGTGCTCGATCTCGGTTGCGGCGTCGGCTTGACCGGCCTCGTCGCCGCCGCGCGCGGGGCGGAAGTCTGGTTCGCGGACCGCGAGCGCGTCGCGCTCGAGTTCGTCAAAGCGAGCCTCGAGCAGAACGGGCTCCGCGGGCACACGATCGCCGTCGATTTCGTGCGCGATCGTCCGGAGCGCCGCTTCGACCTCGTGATCGGCGCCGAGATCGTCTACGAGCCCGCGGCGTACGAGCCGCTCGCCGCGTTCCTCGACGCAGCGGTCGCGCCGCACGGCGAGCTTCTCCTCACCGACGCGTTCCGTGCCGACGCGACGACGTTCTTCGCCACGCTCGAAGCTCGCGGCTTTCGCGGCCGGCGGATCCCCCGGCGCGAGTGGGAGGACGGCCGGCCGCAAGGCCTGTTCCTCTGCGCGTTTTCGCGCGGCGGGGCGGGCACCGCCTGAGCCGCCTGTGGCTTTCAGACCGGCTTTCCACTAGGAGCCCCACGGCGTGAGCCCCGGAATCACAGGCTGGATGCGCCTTCTCTGCGCATCCGCCCTCCTCGTCGCCGGATGCACCGGGCGACTGCCGGGGACCGGCGCGCCCGCCCGCTCGCGACCCGGCGTCGTCTACGAGACCGTGCGGGTGCCGCCGCCTCGGCCGGAGCCCGAGCCCGCACCCGCGCCGGAGCCCGCGGTCGCGGACGCCGAGTACGCGGCTCCCCCAACCGGGCAGTCCGCCTACGCCGAGGTACCTTCCTACCCGAGCGAGCCGGCCGCGGTCGCCGCGCCCGCTCCATCCGTGTCGGCGCCGGTCGCGATGGCGAGCGCGGGCGACGGCGCGCGCGACCAGCAGCTCGCGATCCTCACCGAGGCCGTGAGCGCGCTCCGCGCGGAGATCTCGCGGAGCTACACGTACTCACAGGAGCTCGTCGAGGAGACGAAGAAGCTCCGCTCGCAGCTCCGCTCGATGCGGATCGAGCTCGAGAAGTCGCGCGGCGAGAACGACAAGCTTCGCGCGCAGGTGCGGACGCTCGAGCGACAATTGAAGGAGATCCAAATCGCGGCACCCGTGCAGGGTCACCCGGCGCCGCCGGCCGCAGCGGCTCCCGCCGCTCCGGCCGCCCCCGCGCCACCGCCAGCCGACGCGATTCCCGAGCCGCCCGTCGTCGACGATCGCGGCGTGCCCGCCGATCAGGATCCCGAGCTTCTCGAAGAAGAGGAGAATACGCCGCCCTCGCCGTGAGCGAGGAGCGCGAGACGATCTTCGAGCCCCGCCTTCCGCGCGAGATCCGCGATCCACCGCGGCGGCTCGTCGATCGCTTCATACGAGAGCACGAACGTGCCCCAGTGGATCGGCACGAGGTGGCGCGCGCGGAGATCGAGGAACGCCTGCCACGCGTCTTCCGGGTTCATGTGCACGCGGCGGAACGATGGCGGGTTGTAGGCGCCGATCGGCAGCAGCGCGACGTCGATCGAATACCGCTCGCCGTATTCGCGGAAGAGCGGCGTGTACGCCGTGTCCCCGGGGAAGAACACGGTCCCCGACTCGCCTTCGATCAGGAAACCCGTGTAGCCGCGGCGATCCGGGAGCAGATTCCTTCGCCCCCAGTGATTCACCTCGAGCGCGCGGACGCGCACGCTCTTCAGCCGAAACTCCTCGCCCCACGAGAGCTCGACGACGCGCCCGTAGCCGCAAGGCTCGACGAGATCGCCGAGGTTCCGCGCGACGACGGCGGTCGTCTCCTTTCGCGCAAGACGGCGGTGGCTCGGCAGATCGAGATGGTCGTGGTGGCCGTGCGAGACGAGCACGAGGTCGAGATCCGGAAGCCCGCCCTCGGGGAAGCCGGGCGAGACGAGGCGCTTCAGCAGGAACAAGCGGTTCGAGAGAACGGGATCGGTGAGGATGCGCACGCCGTCGAGCTCGACGAGCACCGTCGCGTGTCCGATGAACGTGATTCCGATCTCGCCGCGCGCGACGACGAGCGGCGGGCGCACGGCGGGCGCGCGCGTCGGCTGCAGCATCGAGCCCGCGAGATGCGATACGTAGCGCAGCGGGCTGAAGTCGTCGTCGATGCCGGGACTGGAGAAGAGCCGTCGGGCCCGGCGGGGAGCCTCGCTGCTCACCGCTTGGAGATGCGGAAGCGACGCCGGAGATCGGCGACGCGATCCTGAAGCGACGCCATCCGCTGTTCTTCGCTCAGCGCCTGGAAGATTTCGAAGTCGCTCACTTCGCCGGAGAGGCCGAGCACCTCGTCGACCGAGCCGAGGATCTCCTGCACGAGCTTCGGGACATCGGCTTGTGGGATCACCAGGTCGCCCCGTCCGAGCGTGCCGCTCCAGTTCGACGCGTATGGCCGGAGGGCGTTCAAGATTCGATCCGTCGCGTTGCTCGCGGCCGACATCGGGTACGCGAATGTTAGGAGCACGGCTCACCGATGGCAATGGGCGTCATTGACCATGGCAACGGACTCGGATTCTTTAGGCTCCCATGGTGTCGCAGATCGGCGCGATCGAGCGGCAGGTCGCCGAGGTGCGGCGCCGTCGAAATCTGTTCGCCGCCCAGCAGGTGCTCTACGTTCCGCTCGCGATCGCCGGCGCGCTCCTCGCGGGGCTCGTGGCGCTCGCGTTCGTCTTGCCGGCCGAGCGCTACGTCCTCGTGGTCTGGGCGGCGATCGTCGTCTTCGCGTTCGGCGTGATCCGCGCGATCCGCCGGCTCCGGGCGAGCTGGCTCGGCACCGACGCGCCGCGCGCGATCGACCGCACCGTCGCGCTCGAGGAGCGCCTGACCACGCTCGCGGCGCTCTCCGCGAAGAGGCCCGAGTCACGCCTCTGGGGTCACCTGGTGAACGAAAACCTGCGTCTTCTCGGGCGCTGGTCGCCGCAGGCTCTGACTCCTCGGCGGGTGCCGAGGAGCGTGTTCCCCGCGGCTGCGGCGGTCATCGCGATCGCGGCGCTCCTCGTCCTCGGGCTCGTCGGCGGCGAGGCGGAAAGCGGTTTCGTACCGCGCGCGGGCGCACGACCGGATCCAGCAGACTCGGGAACCGATGAGCTCGCGGAATCCGCCGAGGAGGGTGCCGACGGCGGCGCGCTCGTCGATTGGTCCGAGCTGCTCGCGGCGATGCCGGAGCGTCTCCGCGACGAGATCCTCCGCCGCGCCAAACGAGCCGTGCCGGGCACCGATCCGCCGCCCGGCGCGAAGCCGGTCGGGCGCGGACAAGGTCGCGGCGCCGCCGGGGCCGGTGCCGGGCCCGAGTCCGATCGCGAAAAAGAGGGCGAGCAGATCGCCAAGGATGCGTCCGGCGCGCCCGGCAAGGGCAAGGTGCCGGGCTCCGAGCTCGCCCGCCGGAAGGGTGGCGAGACGGGGTCGAGCCCCGCGCCGCAGGAGCCGGCGAAGGGCGATGGGCTCAAAGTTCTCGGCCCGCGTCCGAAGGGGAAAGAAGGCGGCGGCAGCTCCGGCGGCGGGCCGGGTGCGGGTGCCGGCTCGGCCGCGGGCGGGCTCTACGGCGACAAGGCAGGCGAGACGCGGCCCGATGGGATCTTCGCGCTCGATCTCGACGCGGAGCGCGGCGACGGCGGCGACGAAGGCGACGGGAGCGAGGGCGATCGCCCGGCGAGCCCGCTCGCGAACGAGCAGCGCATCGACGACGCCGTTCGGCGCGCGCAGGTGCCAGCGGACTACGAGAAGATCGTGCAGCGGCTGTTCAGCCGGGGAGATGCGGGAGAGGCGCCTGGGGCGCGTTGACCGATTCGGTCGGTCGAGGAGGAAGACGTGGAGCCCGGAGCCAAGCTGATCGACGATTTCCGCGAGACGTTCGCGCGCGTTCACGACCAGATCGGGCGCGTGGTGGTCGGCCACAAGGACGTGGTCGAGCAGATCCTCGTCGCGTTCTTCTCGGGCGGGCACGTGCTCATCGAGGGCGTTCCCGGCACCGGCAAGACGCTGATTGCGCGCTCGCTCGGCGAGGCGGTGAATCTCTCGTTCAGCCGCATCCAGTTCACGGTCGACTTGATGCCCGCGGACGTGACCGGCACACGCGTCATCCTCGATCGCGACGACGGGCGCCGCGAGCTCGTTTTCGTCGAGGGTCCAGTCTTCAGCCACGTGCTGCTCGCCGACGAGATCAATCGCGCGACGCCGAAGACGCAGTCGTCGCTCCTCGAAGCGATGGCCGAGCTCCAAGTCACGGTCGCCGGCACGACGTATCGGTTGCAGCCGCCGTTCTTCGTCGTCGCGACACTGAACCCGATCGAGATGGAAGGCACATACCCGCTCCCGGAAGCGCAGCTCGACCGCTTCTTCTTCAAGGTCCGGCTGCCGTTCCCGGCGCCGGCGGACATGAAGCAGATCCTCGAGTCGACGACGCGCGCGGAGCTGCCGCAGGTCCAGCCGGTGTTCTCGCGCGAAGAGGCGCCGATCCGGATCGAGGAGCTGAAGCGGCTCGTCCGCGAGGTGCTCGTCGCGCCGCACTTGCAGGACTACGCCGCGACGATCGTACACGCGTCGCAGCCGGTCGCGGCGGCGGGCCCGGGTGCCTCGCCGGCCGGGCTCGTTCGGGACGAGCTCGTCGCGAAGTACGTGAGCTTCGGCTCGAGCCCGCGCGGCGGGCAGGCCCTGATTCTAGCCGCAAAAGTATACGCGCTCCTCGCCGGCCGCTCCAACATCACGGCGGACGACATCGATCGCGCGGCGGCGCCGGCGCTGAATCACCGGTTGGTGTTGAATTTCGCGGCCGAGGCCGACCGCGTCGACCCCCGCGAGATCGTTGCGCGCGTGCTCCGGTCGGTGCAGAAGCTCCGCCGCTAGCCTCCCTGCTACACTCGGTTTCGGGATGGACCGCGAATCGGCGCTTCGTCGCTGGCTCGTGCGACGCATCGAATCGGTGCTGACGAAGCCGCTCGCCCGCTACGAGCAGCACGTCCCAAACGATCCGCTACGGCTGCGGCGGCACCTCGCGAAAGGCGACCTCGTCCTCGTGGACGGCGATCAGCGCGTGAGCGTGGTCATCAAGTATCTCACCCAGAGCTGCTGGTCGCACATCGCGATGTACGTCGGCGACGAGCTCCTTCGCCGCCATCCCGATCGTGAGAACGAGCTCCGGGAGCGCTTCGGCGACGAGGTCGAGCATTTGATCGTCGAAGCGCTGATGGAGGGCGTCGTCGTATCGCCCGTCTCCAAGTATCTCGACTTCAACATTCGCGTCTGCCGGCCGGTGGCGCTCCGTCGGCCGGATCTCGAGCGCGTGCTCGATGAAGTCGTCGGCCGCGTCGGCCAGCGCTACGACCTGAAGAACATCATCGACCTCGCGCGCTACTTCTTCCCGGTGAGCTTGATCCCGCGGCGCTTCCGGAGCGACGCGCTGCTCCTCGGCAGCGGGCAGCCGACCGAGGTCATCTGCTCGAGCATGATCGCGGAGGCGTTCGCGCGGGTCGGCTATCCGATCCTGCCGCGCGTCGTGCCGACGGGCACTCGCTCGCCGCGCAACGTCGTCGATCGGCTCCTCCGTCGACCGGGCGTGCCCTCGACGCGCTACTTCTTGAAACCCGCCGTGCTCGTGACCCCGCGCGACTACGACCTCTCGCCGTACTTCGAGATCGTGAAGATCCATTTCGTCGAGGACGAGCGCTTCGACTACCGCACGATCGCCTGGGCCGAGGACGAGCGCGACCTTGCCAGACATCGGCGGATGCTTTAGCCCGGCCGCCGAACCATGATTCCCACGAACCGGTCCGTGTGGGTCGCCGCCCTCCTCGCGCTCTGTGCGTTTCTCTATTTCTGGGGGCTCGGCGACATTCCGTTCTACACGAAGGGTGAGCCCCGCGAGGCGGTCGAGCTCCAGGAGATCGTCCACAACGGCTCGTGGCTCTTGCCGATGCGGAACGGTCACGAGCTGCCGTCGAAGCCCCCGCTCTTTCACTGGCTGGGCTCGCTCGTCGCGCTCGCCACCGGCCACGTCGACGAGCTCTCCGCGCGGCTCCCGTCGGCCTTGCTCGCGACGCTCACGATTCTCGCCGTCTTCTGGGTCGGCGCCGAACGGTGGGGCGCGCCGGCCGGGGGCGTCGCCGGCTTCGTGCTCGCGACGAACTTCGAGTGGATGCGCGCTGCCACGACGGCGCGCGTCGACATGACGTTGGCCGCGTGCCTCGTCGCCGCGTTCCTCTCGTTCTGGGTCGCGGCGTCGTGGCGAACCCCGCCGCGGGGACCGCTCGCCTGCTTCTACTTGGCGATGGGTTTCGCCGCGCTCGGCAAGGGGCCGGTCGGCATCCTTCTCCCCGGTCTCGTCGCCTTCCTCTATCTCCTCGCGCGCCGTCAGCTCACGATCGCTAGGATCCTCTCGTTCCAGCCGTTCGTCGGCGGTGCGGTCGCGGTCGCGATCCCTGGGATCTGGTACGCGCTCGCGATCGCCACGGCGGGGGACGCGTTCGTCCAGAAGCAGCTCTACGCGGAGAACGTCGGGCGGTTCTTCGCCGCCGAGTCGAGCGGCGCCGGGCACGAGCACTCGCCGCTCTATCTGATCGGCGGCTTCTTCACGGGCTTCGCGCCGTGGAGCCTCTTCGTCGTGCCGCTCGGCGTCTATCTCTGGCAGCACCGCGCGCGACTCGAGGAAGAGGGATTCCTTTATCCGCTGCTTTGGTTCTGCGCGGTTCTCGGCTTCTACTCGATCTCGCAGAGCAAGCGGACCGTGTACCTTCTCCCACTCTATCCCGCGGCGGCGTTGCTGCTCGGCGCGTGGTGGAAGCGGCTGACCGAGCAGGAATCGTTGATGCCCGTGGTCGTCGTCCGCGCTCTGCAGGTGACCGGATTCGTGATGGCGAGCGCGCTCGTCGTCGTGCTCGGTCTCCTCCTCGCGGAAGGGGTCGGCGCCGAGCCGCTCGAGCGCATCCGGCCGCTGCTCCATCCGAAAGATCAGTCGAACCTGCCGGTCGTCCGCGATCTCATCGAAGCGCGGTTCACCGTGCTCACGCTGTGGATCGTCGCGCTCTTGCCCGTGCTCGTGATCTTCGTGACGAGCCTCGGGCGCCGGCGGTGGGGACTCGTGTTCGCCTCGCTGGTCGCGTTCATCGCGAGCACGACGTCGATGGTGAACGGCGTCTTCCATCCGGCGATCGCGTGGCAGCGCACGTTCAAGCCGTTCCTCGAGATCGTGCGCGGCGTGCTCGAGCCGGGTGACCAGCTCTTCTTCTACCGCAAGACGTTCGACTACGGCGCGATCTTCTACGCCGGCCGTCGGATCCCGCGCCTCAAGAAGGACGAGACGCCTCCTCCGACCGAGGGGGCGCGCACGTACGTGCTCGTCTGGGAGAAGAGCTGGGAGAAGCTGCCCGAGGACGAAGCCGAGCGCCTGCAATTCCTCCACAAGAGCGACGGGACCGGGCCGAAAGGCGAGAATCGGCTCGTGTTCGCGCGCGTGAAGCCCGTCGACGCCGATGCGGTGGAGCCGGCGGCGCCCTCGGCGCCAGCCCCGGCCCCGACATCCGAGCCGACGCCAGCACCGACCCCGACGAATCAAAAGGGATAGTCGAGGCCGGTGAAGACGGCGGTGCCGTCCGAGCCGAAGCCGAGGTCGACGAAGCCGACGACCTGCGGGCGCACGATGCCGCGGAAGCCGAGCCCACCCACGAAGTGGAGGTCGCGGAACGGCAGCTTGTCCGCGTAGTCGAAGACCTGACCCGCGTCGACGAACGGGGCGACCTCGACCTCGAGGTTGACGCCGAACACCTGACGATCGTACGCGCGCGTGCGGAGCTCGACCGTCGAGGAGAAGCGATTCGAATCGATGAAGCGCCCCTCGCCGAATCCGCGGAGCGTCTTCTTGCCGCCGATCGTGCTGCGCTCGTAGAACGGCGCGCGGCTCGCGCCGGAGATGTAGTCGAGGAGACCGTGCGCCGCGAGCACGAAGCGCTCGCTGAGCGGCACGAACGTCCGGATCTCGAAGCCGTACTTCACGAACGAATCCGAGCTGCCGAGCGCTTCGTCGATGATCTCGACGTGCGCAGCGCCGAGCGTCCCCTTCGAAGGAATCGTCCGCGAGTCGCGGTCGTCGTACGCGACCGAGAAGCCTTGGCCGTGAACCGTCGAGCCCTCGAGCCCCTTCGTGCCGGGGAACTGGTCGCCGGCGAACGGCAGATCGTCCACGCCGCCTTCGGAAATCGAGATGTCCTCGACGCGCGTCGACCAGCCGAGCTCCACGAAGTCGGACCACGGCCGGTAGCCGAGTCGGAGATAGAACGCGAAGCGGCGCTGCGTGTAGTTCGTCTCGTCGTCGTCCTCGGTGGCGTTGCCGAAGCCGTAGAACCGTAACCGCGAATCGCGCCAGAACGTCAGGTTCGCTTGGACGTCCGCCCGGCCGTTGAGGAGGTCCTGCTGCTCGTAGTCGCCGATGTAGTCCTCGTCGATCTTCTGCGATTTCCGGAGCGTGATGGAGTACTGCTGATCGAGGGTCGGGTAGCCGAGCAAGCGGAAGGCCGGGAAGAAGCCCGTGATCTCGTTCCAGCGGACGTCGTGCGCGAGGATGTGCTCGATGCGCCCTTGCTGATCGAGCAGCAGCACGACCGGCATGAACCCGTAGGTGTTCCCCTCGTTCGGATCGGTGAGGACCTCGGGGAGCGGAATGACGCTGATGTCGGCGCGGGCCGGTGCGGCGGCCGCGACGAAGAGCGAGAGCGCAAAAACGGCGAGGGGCGGGCGCCGCATCGCGCGGGAACCTAACAGACGCCCTCGGGGGTTGGGAACGATCTCCTTCGAACGAAGAAGGGGAGGCGCGACTTTCGCCGGCCTCCCCTCGAGACGAACGGACGTGGCTCGTCAGCCGGGAATCTTGCCTTGGAGGAAGAACGCGATGACGAGCATGTAGAGCGCGAGCGCTTCCATGAGCGCGAGGCCGAGGATCAGCGGCACGAAGATGCGATCCGCGGAAGCCGGATTGCGGCCGATGCTCTCCATCGCCGCGGCGGTCGCGCGGCCCTGGCCGGCGGCCGCACCGTAAGCGGCGATGCCCATGCCGAGGCCGGCGCCGAGCGCGATGAGGCCGGCGCCGAGTGCGCCGCCGCCGCCCGCCGCCCCCGCCGCTTCCTCGGCGAACGCGGGCCCAGCGACCAGGCACAGCGCAATCATCAATCCCCATTTCACGGTGAACTTCATCGACTCTCCTTGAGGCTCCGACCCACGGCCACCACCTCTCCTCTTATCCTCTCCGCTTGGGGTCTCGACCTCGGGTTGGGCGCGCCTTCAGTGATCGTGACTCACCGCGAGCGCGACGTAGACCATGGTCAGAATGGTGAAGACGAACGCTTGCACGACGCAGACGAAGGCGCCGAGCGTGTAGAAGATGACGGGGATCAGCACCTTCGTGAGCTCGGTGAAGATGCCGAGCACGAGATGATCGGCGAACATGTTGCCGAAGAGACGAATCGCGAGCGAGATCGGCCGGAAGACGTGGCTGAAGAGCTCGACGATGATCATCAACGGCGCGAGCCACAGCGCCGGCCCGAGGAACTGCTTCACGTACTTCGCGCCGTGCTCCCTCACACCGCAGATGTTGTAGGCGAGGAACGACACGGCCCCGAGACCGAACGTGGTGTTGAAGTTGTCGGTCGGCGGCGTGAAGCCGGGAATGAGACCGATGAGATTCGAGAAGAGAATGAACAGGAAGATCGTCGCGAAGAAGGGCACGTAATCTCGGCCGTGGTGCCCGATCAGGCCGTCGGCGAGATCGGCGAGCCACGCGGTCACCACTTCGAAGAGCTCGCGCGGCGACAGCCGCCCGTCCGGGAGCAGCGCGTTCGGTGACGCGGCGAGGCCGCGCGCGGCGAGCGCACCGAGCAGCACGAGGATCGCGGCGACGAGCAGCGCCGTCGCGGTATGCGCGGGCAGGCTCGAGAGCCCGGGGATGACCGAAACCCAAGTGAATCCGTGTTCCATTCGCTTTAAGCCGTTCTCCAGCGGAGGCCCGCGGAAAGTGATCCGGCGACGACCGCCACCGGGAAGCACGTGACGCCGGCGGCGAAGCCGACGCCGTCGAGGGGGAGCGCGCCGGCGAACGTGGCGCCGACGAGCGCGAGATAGGCGACGAACTTGAGCACGCCGAGCGCGATCAACCAGACCCGCGAGACGCCGGCCACGAGCCCGCGCGCGATCGCCCAGAACGCGAGCGTGGCGCCGCCGATCGCCGCACCGCCCGCGAGGACGCTGCCCGAGCGGTCGAGGAGCGTCGCCGCCGCGAGAGCGACGAGGAACACGTGCAGCCCGCCGATGCGGACGAGGGTCGCTTCCGTCGCCATCAGGTCAAGCGCGCCGCTGCCGGCGCTGCATGTGCAGCAGGATCTGGATCATGCGGTAAAACCCGGCGCCTGTACCCAACAACGTGAAGCCAATCAAGAGCCAGGGTTCCGTGCCGAGCTTCAGATCCGCGAAGTAGCCGAGCACGACGCCGGCGAGGACCGAGCCGGTCAGCTCGAAGGCGATCGCGGTGAGCTCGCCCGCGACCACCCACATGTTTTGCGGGCTCGGCGGGGGAGCGTCGTTGCCGGGCTCGCCCATCGTCACAGCCGAGCGAGCGACTCCTCGGCGGCCACGGCGAACGCGTCGACCTCGTCGTCGCCGTGGCAGGTCGAGAGGAACGCCGCCTCGAACTGCGCCGGCGGCAGGTACATCCCGCGCTCGAGCATGGCATGGAAAAACCGCGCGTACGCCTTGGTGTCGGCCCGGCACGCGTCCGCATAGCTTTCGACCCGCTCGACGCCGAAGAAGAGCGTCCACATCGAGCCGACCCGGTGGAGCGTAGCGACGACCTTGCGGTCGCGGAGCGCGCGGCGGAGCCGCTCTTCCAGGCGAGCGCCCCGGCGCTCGAGCGACGCGTAGACGCTCGCGTCGAGGAGATCGAGCGTGGCGATGCCCGCGGCGACGGCGAGCGGATTTCCGGACAGCGTGCCGGCCTGGTAGACGCCGCCGAGCGGGGCGAGCTTCTCGAAGATCTCGGCACGACCGCCGAAGGCGCCGACCGGCAAGCCCCCGCCGATGATCTTGCCGAGGCACGTCATGTCCGGCGTCACTCCGAGGAGCGCCTGCGCGCCGCCGCGCGCGACCCGGAAGCCGGTGATCACTTCGTCGAAGACGAGAATCGCGCCGGCTTCCGTCGTGCGCTCTCGGAGCATTTCGAGGAAGCCCGGCCGCGGCGGCACGACGCCCATGTTCGCGGGGATCGGCTCGACGATCACCGCGGCGATATCGCGCCCTTCCGCCCGGAAGTAGGCGCTCACCTCGTCGACGTGGTTGAACTCCGCGATGCGCGTGAGCGCCGTCACTGCCTCGGGCACGCCTTCGCTGTCTGGCGTGCCGAGCGTCGTCGCGCCGGAGCCGGCACGCACGAGGAGCGCGTCGACGTGGCCGTGATAGCAGCCCGCGAACTTGACGATCTTCTGCCGCCCGGCGAACGCCCGAGCGAGCCGGAGCGCCGACATCGTCGCTTCCGTGCCGGAGCTCGTGAGGCGCACACGCTCGATCGACGGCACCGCGTCGGCGAGACGCCGCGCGAGCTCGACCTCGCCCGCCGTCGGCGCGCCGTACGAAGTTCCTCGGGCCGCCGCGTCTTGTATCGCGCGCACGACGTCAGGCGAGGCGTGCCCGAGAATCATCGGGCCCCACGACGCGACGAAGTCGAGATACGAGCGACCGTCGACGTCGAAGACGCGCGCACCTTCCGCGCGGTCGATGAACAGAGGATCAGCGCCGACCGCGCGCCACGCGCGCACCGGACTGTTGACGCCGCCCGGGATCAGCCGCTGCGCTTCGCGGAAGAGCGCTTCCGACTTCGCGCCCGACATGCGCCGCTTCTCACACCGCAACGTCGACGAGTCAACGTGGCGAGATTTCACCTTGCAAACGAGATGCGGACGATCTATCGGAATCGTTCGCGCGCGCTCATGGCTCGGCACCACCTTCGTCCGGCCGCTTCACTCCCGAGCGCCTCGGAGCAGGTCATCGACTCGTTGTGGATCCGGCTGTCGATGATTTCGTCAACGTTTGGATCCAGCGAACGAATTCTACGTTGTCCACAGCTGTGGATAACCTTGGGATGCCGAGTTCGCGGAGGGTAGCTCGTGGAAGCAATCTGGTCTCGAGTGAGCGACGTGCTGCGGGAGAAGATCGGCGGGCAGAACGTCGAGACGTGGTTCCATCCCGCGCTGTTCCTCGGCGTGAAGGAACGGAGCGCGGTTTTACAGCTGCCGAACAAGTTCTTCGTCGATCACATCGCGGACAACTATCACGACGCGCTCCTCGAGAGCTTCCGCACGATCTGTGGTGACGTCTCCGACGTTCGTTTGCACAGCAATCCGAGCCGCCAGGGCGAGCTGTTCCTCCCCGAAGACGATACCGGGAAGCCGCCCCCCGAAGCCGCTCCCGCACCCGCACCGGTCGTCACGGCGATCCGTCCGGCGTCTCGCTTCGGCACACTCGTCGCGAAGTACACGTTCGCGAGCTTCGTCGTCGGCGCGAGCAACCAATTCGCCCACGCCGCGGCGCAAGCGGTCGCGAATCAGCCCGGCGAGCACTACAACCCGCTCTTCATCTATGGCGGGGTCGGGCTCGGCAAGACACACCTCATCAACGCGATCGGGCACAGGATCGTCGAACGGAACAATGCCGCGCGCGTCGGCTACGTCTCCGCGGAAGCGTTCATGAACGAGCTCATCGCGGCCCTGAAGAAGGACCGCATGGACGACTTCAAGAACCGTTTCCGGAAGCTCGACATCCTGATCCTCGACGACGTGCAGTTCATCGCCGGTCGCGAGCGGACGCAGGAGGAGTTTTTCCACACCTTCAACGTCCTCCACGAGAGCCGACGGCAGATCGTTCTCACCTCCGACAAGACGCCGAAGGACATCCCGCACCTCGAAGATCGACTGCGGAATCGCTTCGAGTGGGGCCTCATCGCCGACATGCAGCCGCCGGACATCGAGACGCGGATCGCGATCTTGCAGCGGAAAGCCGAGCTCGACCGACTACACCTGTCGCAGGAAGTCGCCGTGTACCTCGCCTCGAAGTTCGAATCGAACATCCGCGAGCTCGAGGGCTCGCTCACGCGCCTCGCGGCGCTCGCCTCGCTCGGACAGAAACCGATCACCATCGAGTTCGCCAAAGAAGCGTTGAAAGATCTCCTCAAGGACCGCACGCTCCAGGTGACGGTCGAGGTCGTTCAGAAAGTCGTCTGCGAGCAATTTGGGATTCGACTCGTCGACATGAAGTCCGCCAAGCGAACGAAGAACCTCGCGTTCGCCAGACAGGTCGCAATGTATCTCAGCCGGAAGCTCGCCGCCGCTTCACTCCCTTCGATCGGCGACAAGTTCGGCAAGCGCGACCACTCGACGGTCTTTCACGGCATTCGCACGATCGAGCACCGACTCGAGGATGACCCCGGATTCCAGACGCTCGTCGCCAAGCTCGAGCGCGTGATCGAGTCCGAGGTCAGGGTGTGAACAACCGGTGGACGGCGATGTCACTCGCCGTCGACTCGGACCGTGTTGCCGACACCCTCGTCCCTTCCACCAACATCGATCGCCAAACGATCCACAGCCCCGCGTGACGAGAATCCCGAGCGCGGACGCGAGCATCCCTAGCTCTCATCCAAGGATCCACAGCCCCTACTCCTACGAATCCTTCTCTTGTAGAAGAAAAATAAAGAAGAGATAGAGAGGTCAGTTCCGTTCATGGAATTCGAAATTCCTCGTACGACGTTCGCGGATGCGCTGGCATTGACCCAGGGTGTCGTCGAGCGTCGGAACACCCTGCCGATCCTTTCGAACGTCCTGATCGAGGGGCGAGATTCGACGATCAGCTTGCTTGCTACGGATCTCGACGTCGGGATCCGCACGACCTGCCCGGCCACCGTGAAAGGCTCCGGAGCGATGACGGTGAGCGCACGGACGCTCTACGAGTTCACCGCTAAAGCGGGCTCGGACACGATCCGCTTGAAGACGCTCGATTCGGGTGCCGTCGAGTTCACGAGCGGACGGTTCAAGGGCCGGCTACCGGGTCTCGATCCGAAGGAGTTTCCGCCGGTGCCGGGTCTCACCGTCAAGGCCGCGAAGGGTGGCGGCGGCATGCATGCACCGGCGTCGCTGTTGGTCGAGATGATCGAGCGGACGCTCTTCGCGGTTTCGCTCGACGAGACGCGCTTCAATCTCAGCGGGGTCTACACCGAAGGGTTCGACGGCGGTCTCCGCATGGTCGCGACCGACGGACATCGTCTCGCGCTCGTCGATCGCAAGGTCGACGGTGAGCTGCCGAAGAAGGGTGTCATCCTGCCGAGGAAGGGCCTCGCCGAGGTGAAGAAGGTGCTGGCCAAGGCGGGCGGCGATTCGGAGCCGGTCCAGTTCCTCCTCGAGGGCAACGTCGCCAAGATCACTTGCGGCGCGGTCGAGCTCTCGATGGCCTTGGTCGACGGAGAATTCCCGGACTACCGGCAGGTCATTCCGAAGCAGGGCAAGATCGTTCTGTCGCTCGCACGTGACGAGTTCTTGGGTGCGCTCGCTCGCGTCTCGGTGATCGCCAACGAGCGGGCACGGGGCGTCAAGTTGACGCTCCGGACGGGCAGCTTGGAGCTCCGGACGAGCAACCCGGACGCCGGTGAAGCGAGCGACGAGATCGAGGTCGAGTACAGCGGGGCCGAGCTCTCGATCGGCTTCAATGCGCGCTACTTGGCCGAAGTCCTGAGCGTCGTTGGTGCGGCCGAGAAGATCGAGTTCTCCCTCTCCGACGAGGCTTCACCCGGCGTGCTGCGCGCCGAAAACGACGAGAAGTTCACGTACGTCGTGATGCCGATGAGATTGTGATTTTAGAAACGTATTTGAAAGTCCCGAGAAGCATTTACACGATTATCCTTTCCGGCTAGTCTCGGCAGCGGTTCGGTAGACCCCTCGGTGGGTCCCAACAAAACCGTTTTTGCCTAGACACGGATGAGCCAGCCCGGAGCCCCTGCAGAGAGCTACGGGGCGGACTCGATCAAGGTCCTCGAGGGTCTCGAGGCCGTTCGAAAACGCCCCGGGATGTACATCGGCGACACCGCCGAGCGGGGGCTCCATCATCTGGTCTTCGAGGTCGTCGACAACTCGGTCGACGAGGCGTTGGCCGGGCACTGCGACACCGTCCACGTCACGATCCATGTCGAGGGCAGCGTTACGGTCGAGGACAACGGGCGCGGCATCCCGACCGAGATTCACTCCGGTGAAGGCATCTCGGCGGCCGAGGTCGTGCTCACCAAGCTCCACGCCGGCGGCAAGTTCGACAAGGGCGCCTACAAGGTGTCCGGCGGCCTCCACGGCGTCGGCGTCTCGGTGGTCAACGCGCTCTCGGAGTTCCTCGAGGTCGAGATCCGGCGCGGGAGCAAGGTCTACCAGCAGAGATATCACCGCGGCGTGCCGGAGCAGCCGCTCGCCGAGATCGGCCAGACCCAGGCGCACGGCACGAAGGTGACCTTCAAGCCCGATCTCGAGATTTTCGAGACGGGCGAGTTCAGCTTCGAGATCCTCTCACAGCGTCTCCGTGAGCTCGCGTTTCTCAACAAAGGCCTCCGCATCACGATCCATGACGAGCGTGAGACGCGCGAGCACGAGTTCTTCTACGAGGGGGGCATCGTCTCCTTCGTCGAGCATCTCAACCGCGCGAAGACGCCGATCCACCCCGAAGTGATCTTCCTCGCCGGCGACCGCGAAGGCGTCGGCGTCGAGATCGCGATGCAGTGGAACGAGAGCTACACCGAGTCCGTCTTCTCGTTCGCGAACAACATCAACACGATCGAGGGCGGCACGCACTTGATCGGCTTCAAGTCGGCGCTCACCCGCTCGCTGAACAGCTACGCGCTGGCCGCCGGCGCGCTCAAGAAAGAGGGCGAGAGCCTCCAGGGCGAAGACGTTCGCGAAGGGCTCACGGCCGTGATCAGCGTCAAGGTGCCGGAGCCGCAGTTCGAGGGGCAGACGAAGACGAAGCTCGGCAACAGCGAGGTGAAGGGGCTCGTCGAGGCGCTCGTCAACGACAAGCTCGCCGCGTACCTCGAGACTCACCCTGCAGAGGGCAAGAAGGTCGTCTTCAAGTCGCTCGAGGCCGCGCGGGTGCGCGAAGCGACGCGCAAGGCGAAGGAGCTCGCGCGCCGGAAGGGGGCGCTCGATTCCGGCAATCTGCCCGGCAAGCTCGCGGACTGCCAGGAGCGCGATCCGGCGAAATCCGAGCTCTTCATCGTCGAGGGCGATTCGGCCGGCGGCTCGGCGAAGCAGGGTCGCGATCGTCGCATGCAGGCGATCCTGCCGCTCCGGGGAAAGATCCTGAACGTCGAGAAGGCCCGCGCCGACAAGATGCTCTCCTCCCAGGAGATCCGCCTGCTCATCATGGCACTCGGCGTCGGCATCGGCGAGGAGCAGATGGATCTCTCGAAGCTCCGCTACCACCGCGTGATCATCATGACCGACGCGGACGTCGACGGCTCGCACATCCGGACGCTGCTGCTCACGTTCTTCTACCGCCAGTACCCGAAGCTCATCGAAGCCGGGTATCTCTACGTCGCGTTGCCGCCGCTCTACCAAGTGAAGCGCGGCAAGAAGGAGCGCTACCTGAAGGATGATCCAGCGCTCGAAGCGCATCTCGTGAGCGATGGCATCGAGCAGTGGCAGCTCTTCACGCCGAACGCGGGCGAGCCGATCAGCAACGAACGGCTGCGGACGATCATCCAGCGCGTGAACCGTTACGAGCGGATCCTCGGTGTGATCGAGCGCAAGCGCCGCAATCGCGATCTCGTCGATGCGCTCGCCTGGGTTGATCGCTTCCAGGTGGCGACGCTCGCCGACGACGCGGCGCTCGACGCGGCCCTCGGCGAAGTGAACGAGCGGCTGAAGAAGACGGCTCCCGGAATCCTGCCGGTCGTCTACGAGCTCGAGCCTGACTCCGAGCACGGACGCTTCCGCGTGATCGCCAAGACGGGCGCGAACGGCAACGCGGTGCACACGGCGATCGACGCCGAGTTCCTGCAGTCCCCCGAATTCGAGGAGCTCCGCCGCCTCGCTCACGAGCTCGCGCTGGTCGGCGAGCCCCCGTTCCGCCTGCGCTCCGGCGAGCGCGAAGAGACGGTGCCGACGCTGGCGCGCGCGGTCGCGACGATCATGGACAAGGCGCGCGAGGGTCTCGAGATCAAGCGCTTCAAGGGACTCGGCGAGATGAACCCCGAGCAGCTCTGGAAGACGACGATGGATCCCGAGGCGCGCGTGCTCCTGCAAGTGAAGGTCGAGGATGCGTACGAGGCCGACGAGATCTTCTCGACGCTGATGGGCGACGAGGTCGAGCCGCGCCGGCGCTTCATCGAGGACAACGCGCTGAACGTCCGCAATTTGGACGTGTGAGCATGCTTGTCGGTGCGCTTTCGCCGATCGCGAGCGATCGGCGATTCATGATGGTCACCTAAATGGATGAACCGAAGCCCCGCCTGACGGTCAACATCGAAGACGAGATGCGTCAGTCCTTCATGGACTACGCGATGTCGGTGATCATCTCTCGCGCGCTGCCCGATGCGCGCGACGGCTTGAAGCCGGTGCACCGGCGCGTCCTCTACGCGATGTACGACCTCGGCAACGACTGGAACCGGCCCTACAAGAAGTCCGCACGCGTCGTCGGCGACGTGATCGGCAAGTACCATCCCCACGGCGAGGGTTCGGTCTACGACGCGGTCGCGCGCATGGCGCAGGATTTCTCGCTGCGGTACCCGCTGATCGACGGCCAGGGGAACTTCGGCTCGATCGACGGCGATCCGCCGGCGGCCATGCGCTACACGGAAGTGCGGATGGCGCGGATCGCGAGCGAGCTACTCGCGGATCTCGACAAGGAGACCGTCGACTTCACTCCGAACTACGACGACTCGCTCGAAAGAGCCGCCAGGTCCTGCCGGCGAAGATCCCGAACCTGCTGATCAACGGCTCCTCCGGCATCGCCGTCGGCATGGCGACGAACATCCCGCCGCACAATCTCGGCGAGATCGTCGATGCGCTGGTCGCGCTCGTGGAAAACCCGGCGATCACGCTCGACGAGCTGATCGCGATCGTCCCCGGTCCGGATTTTCCGACCGGTGGTATCATCTGCGGGCGCGGCCCGATCCACGATGCGTATCGCGAAGGACGCGGGCATCCTCACCATCCGCGCCCGCGCCGACGTCGAGCGCGACGAGAAGCGCGATCGCGAGTCGATCATCGTCACCGAGATCCCGTACCAGTTGAACAAGACGCGCCTGATCGAGCGGATCGCCGAGCTCGTCAACGAGAAGTCGCTCGACGGGATCTCCGACCTCCGCGACGAGTCCGACCGCGAAGGCATGCGCATCGTGATCGAGCTCAAGCGCGATGCGGTCGCAGACGTGGTGCTGAACCAGCTCTACCAGCACACGCAGATGCAGGATTCGTTCGGCGTGAACTTGCTCGCGATCGTCGACGGCCGACCGCGCTTGCTCAACCTGAAGAGCGCGCTCGCGGTCTTCCTCGACCACCGTCGCGAGGTCATCACCCGGCGCACGCAGTACGACCTCCGCGAAGCCGAGAAGCGCCTGCACGTGCTCGAAGGCTTCCGCATCGCGCTCGACCACCTCGACGCGGTGATCGCGTTGATTCGCAGCGCGGCCGACCCCGCGGCAGCGAAGGAGGGCCTGCAGACGCAGTTCGGGCTGTCCGCGATCCAGTCGCAGGAGATTCTGAACCTCCGCCTGCAGCGCCTGACCTCGCTCGAGCGCGACAAGATCATGGCCGAGCTCGCGGAGACCGAGGCGCGAGATCCGCCGCTATCGCGAGATCCTCGGGAGCTCGGTCGAGATCAACCGCATCATCGTCGAGGAGCTCGGCGCGATCCGCCGTCAGCACGCCGATGCGCGTAAGACCGAGATCCGCGACGAGGTCGGCGCCTTCACGGCCGAGGACCTGATCGTCGAAGAGGACATGGTCGTCACGATCTCGCACGAGGGCTACGTCAAGCGGAACGCGGTGACGACCTACCGCGCGCAGCGCCGCGGCGGGCGCGGCAAGATCGGCGCGACGACGCGCGAGGAAGACTTCGTCGAGCACCTCTTCGTCGCCTCGACGCACAGCTACATGCTGTTCTTCACGTCGAGCGGGCGGATCCACTGGCTGAAGGTCCATCAGCTGCCGCTCGCCGGCCGCGCCGCGCGCGGCAAGCCGCTCGTGAACCTCCTCCAGCTCGGGCCGGGCGAGCGGATCTCCGCGTTCCTGCCGGTGCGCGAGTTCCGAGAGAATCGCTATCTCTGCTTCACGACGCAACGCGGGCTCGTGAAGAAAACCGATCTCATGGCCTACTCGAACCCGCGGCCGTCCGGGTTGATCGCGATCGCGCTCGAGGAGGGCGATTCCGTGATCGACGTGCGCGAGACGGACGGCGAGGCCGAGATCATCCTCTCGACGAAGGGCGGCCAGGCGATCCGCTTTCACGAGCGTGGCGTGCGGCCGACCGGCCGCGCTACCTACGGCGTGCGCGGCATCTCGCTCGAGGACGGCGACGAGGTCGTGGCCATGGCGATCGTCGATCCGAAGGCGGAGCTGCTCTCCGTCTCGGAGCTCGGCTACGGCAAACGGACGGGCGTGGACGAGTACCGCGTCACCAACCGAGGCGGGAAGGGCATCATCACGATGCGCGTGACGGAGCGTATCGGCTCCGTCGTCGGCGTGCTCACGGTGACGGCGGAAGATCAGGCGATGCTGATCACGACCGGCGGCAAGGTGATCCGCATCCGCGTCGCGGAAGTGCGCGTGATCGGCCGCAACACTCAGGGCGTGCGGTTGATCGGCGTCGAGGGCGAGGAGCGGGTCGTCGGGGTCGCGCGCCTCGCCGAACCCGAGGAAGGCGCGACGACCCCGGTGCCGGGCGACGTTCCTGACGACGAGCCGGAGGCCGAGAGCGAAGAGGATCCCGACGGTGGTACCGATCCCGAAGGCGATCCTGTTTGACCTCGACGGCGTGATCGTCGACTCGGAGCCGCTCCACCACCGCGCGTTCGACCGAGTCTTCGCCGAGTGGGGGCTGCCGCCGATCCCGTTCGACCTCTACGCGGACGTGTTCACCTCGCGCGGGGTCGGTCTCGAGTGGTCGGTCCGCACGCACGGCGTGGACGCCGGCGCGCTGCAACGCCGGAAGCAGGAGATCTACGGCGAGCTCCTCCGGGGCGAGGCGCGGCTTTGCCCAGGTGTCGCAGAGTCCGTCCCGCGACTCGCGCGTCGCTTCGCGCTCGCGGTCGCGACGAACTCGCCGCGCGCGGAGGCCGAGTTCGTGCTCGAGCGCTTCGCGCTCGCCGCGCACTACCGCGCGGTCGTCGGCCGCGAGGACTACGAGCGCCCGAAGCCCGCGCCCGACCCGTTTCTCACCGCCGCCGCTCGTTTGAAGGTTCGTTCGGAGGAAGCGGTCGTCGTCGAGGACGCGTCGAAGGGCCTCGCCGCTGCGCTCGCGGCGAAGATCCGCTGTGTCGTCGTGCCGAACGCCTACACCCGAAACGGTGACCTTTCCGGGGCGAGCGCGCGGCTCGAGTCCCTGGCCGATCTCGAAGCCCTGCTCGATCGTGCCGAGTGAGTCGCGATGCGGATTCGCATCGTCACCTTCAACGTCTTTCACGACTACCCGCTCCTGCGGCATGTCGAGGCTCGGTTCGGTCTCCTCGTCGAGGCGCTCGCCGCGGAAGCGCCGGACGTCGTCCTGTTGCAGGAGATTTCGGTCTCGGAGGCTCACGGCCATTTGCCGAATCGACTGGTCGCGGCGCTCCGCGCGCGCGGTCTCGACTACGAGATGGTCTACGCGGCGGCGAACGGCTCCGTGGGTGACGGCGGGAACTTCGAGGAAGGCGGCGCGATCCTCGCCCGCCATCCGATCGCCGGTTCCGCCGTGCATCGGCTCGCCGCCGATCGACCGGTCGTTCGCGAGCTCCACGGCTACCGGTTCGTCGAGCAGCGCGTCGCGCTCCGCGGCACGATCCTCGCGCCGGACGGCGGACTGCTCGACGTCTTCGGGGTCCATCTGACGGACGCACCGCCGACGGACGGGCGCGTGCCGCGCCGCGAGCAGGTCGAGGACTTCGAACGATTCGTCGCCGATCGCGCGGCCGCCGGCCGCCCGGCGATCGTCGCCGGCGATTTCAACGCGGCGCCGGATGCGGACGAGATCGGCTGGCTCGCCAGCCGGGGCTTCCGCGACCTCTGCGCCGCCAACGGGGCGAAGGCGACGAACGATCGCAACGACCGCGATCTCGAAGCCCGGGCCGACACGAGCGACCAGCGGATCGACTACGTCTTCGCGCTCACGCCCGCGGACGCCGAGGTCCGGGTCGTCGACGCTCGGTTGTTTCTCGCGGCCCCCGCCGCGCCGGACGGGGGCGGCTGGCTCTGGGCCTCCGACCACAACGGCGTGGTCGTCGACCTGGAGATCAAATAGGGACGCTGTTCGAACCGCCCCTCGAAACGACGGCCCCGGTCGTCGGCGCTTCGAGCAACGTCCCCCACCCGCGCGAAACGCTACGCGTTGCGCGCGGCGCTCAGCGCTTGCCGTCGACCTCGTCGTAGAGATCGATCGCCGGCGGGCCGTCCAGCATCGGCGTGAGCTCACGGAAGAGCGACTGCATCGCCGCGCTCTTGCCGTGGCGGTCGAACGCCGCGGCATCCTCGTAGCGCTCGTAGAACGCGAAGACCGTCGGATCCTTCCGCGACCGGTGCATCACGTAGACGAGCGTGCCGGGCTCGTCCTGGCGCACGTGCTCGACGTGCTTGCGGAACGCGGCTTCGGCTGTGCCTTCGCTGCCCGCACGCACCTTCACGCGGGCGACGACCGTGATCGGCTGGGCCGCGCTCACGGCGTCGGCGTCGCGGTCGGAGTCGCCGCCGGCGTCGTCGTGGCGTCGGGCGTCGAGTCGTCCGGTGTCGGGCTACTGTCGCTCGGGTCGCCGAACTCGAGGTCCTCGTCGCCGCATGCGGCGAACAGGAAGAGCGTGACGAAGAGGACGAGCGAAGCCGCGAATGCTCTCATGGTGAGGTCCTAATTCAGATCCTGGCTGCCGTAGTCAAGAATCCGGCGCGCGACGATCAGCAGGTTGATCTGCTGCGTGCCCTCGTAGATGTCGTTGATCTTCGCGTCGCGGAACCACTTCTCGGCGAGCGACCGCCGCGAGTACCCGAGCGGCCCGAGGTGCTCGACGACCCTCTGCGTGACGCGCGTCACCATCTGACCGGCCTTCGCCTTCGCGATCGAGGCCTCGAGGCTGTTCCGCTCGCCGCGATCGAGCATCCAGGCTGCGCGCCACGTGAGGAGGCGCGTCACGTCGACCTCGCTCTCGAGGTCGAGGAGATCGCGCTCGACCGCGAGCAGGCGGCCCGGAGCGCGGCCATATCGCGGCCGCACACCGGCTTCGTCGAGCGCGTCCCGCAGGCACTCGAGCGCGGCGCGCGCCACGCCGACGGACATCGCCGCGACGATCGGGCGGGTGGCGTCGAACGTCGCCATCGCGCCGGTGAAGGCGCCCTTGCCGCTTGAACGTACCGCGGCATCACCAAGAAGGTTCTTGCCCGAGACACGGCAGTCCTCGAGGACGAGCTCCGCCGTGTCGGAGACGCGCATCCCCATCTTGTTCTCGAGCTTGGCGACGCTGATCCCCGGCGTTCCCGCCTCGACCACGAACGGCTTGATGCCGGCGCGCCCGGCGGATTTGTCGACGGTCGCCCACACCACCACGAAGCCGCCGGGATGCTCGAGGCGCGAGCGCGCCGTTCGTGCAGAAGACCTTCGTGCCGTTCAAGACCCAATCGTCGCCGTCACGAACCGCCGTCGTCTGGATCGCCGAGGTATCCGAGCCGCAGCCGGGCTCGGTGATCGCCATCGCCGCCCACTTCGGCGTGCCCTCGCGGAAGCCGCCGAGGAGACGCTCCTTCTGCTCGCGCGAGCCCGTCGCCGCGACCGCCGCGGTGCCGAGACCGCTGCCCGGGCGGAGCAGGTAGAGCCCGGCATCGCCCCAGGCCATCTCCTCGATCACGACGACCGTGAAGAGATTGCGCTCGTCCGCCGGGGGGCCGGGCACGCGTCCCGCGCCGGACATCTGCCAGGCTCGCTCGAGGAACGGCCACGGGCGCGTGTGCTCGTGCTCGTCCATCTCGCGCGTGAGCGGACGCATCTCCTCGCGCGCATAGTCGCGGTAGAACGTGCGCGCGGCGGCGACGGCCGGGGAGAGCTCGAAGTCGATCATGCGGAGAACTCCGCGCGAAGCTCGGTGGCGCGGACGACCGTCCAAGCGCCCGCGGCGGCGGTGATCTCCACCCAATCGGTGTTCGCGACGGCGGCGACGTCGCGCAGCCGCGTGAGCGGCAGCCCGAGCGCGTGAAGCAGCGCGACGCGGATCGTGCCGCCGTGCGTGACGACCGCGACGAGACGGCCGTCGTGCGTTTCCGCGATCCGCGTGAGCGCGGCGCCGATCCGCTCGCCGAATGCCGCGAGCGTCTCACCGCCGCCGCGCGGCAGATCCTCGCCGGCGGCGATGCGGGTCCATTCGTCCGCGTAGAGCGCGCGGATCTCGTCGCGTGACGAGCCGCTCCAGCGGCCGACGTCCATCTCCCGCCAGGCGGGATCCTCGATCGCGACGACGCCGAGCGCCGCGGCGACCGCGCTCGCCGTGTCTCGCGCTCGCGCGAGGTCGCTCGTGTACACGGCGTCGAACGGATCGCCGAGCTCGCGAAGCTTGGCGGCGAGCGCCAGCGCTTGCGCACGACCGCTCTCGGTGAGCGGCACGTCCGCGTGGCCCTGCCAACGTCCGGCGCGGTTCCACTCGGTCTCCCCGTGACGGATCAGCAGCACACGGGCCATCACACCTCTCTACAGCGCGTCTCGAGCCGGTCTGCGGCGACGACCGTCTTGGCCATCCATGTCGCCGTTGCCAAAAAGCAACTCTCGAGCCGGTCCGCGGCGACGACTGTCTTGGCGGTCCATGACGCCGTCGCCAGACAATCAGAGCGGCGGCAGCCCGAGCCGCCGCAACGCCTCGTCCGGAGAGTAGGGAGATTCGTAGCAGCCCGGCGGATAACCGGAGAGCTCGGGGAGATCGTGGTCGCGGACCTCGACGAGGACGCGCTTCCTGCCGTGCGCGGCTTTCACCTCGGCGCACGGCGTCTCCTCGGGCGCCTCCGTCGTGAACAAGCGCCACACCGCGAGATCGAGTCGGGATATCGCGCTCTCGAACGGCACGACGGCGACGGCGCAGCCGATCAGGCGCAGGCCCTCGCGGTACACGACCCAGAGGCGTCCGGTCGCGGCCGGGGGGGAATCTTTCGCCGCCGCCATTCGCGCGACGTCGTCTACGACTCGGCCTTCGCCTCGGCGGGAGCCGCTGCCGCGGGAGCCGCTGCTGCGGGCGTTGTCGCCGCGGGCGCCGGCTGGGCCGTCTTGACGAGGCGACGCGTGGCTCGCTTGAGGCGCTTCACCTTTCGCCGCAGTCGCTTTGCCTTGACGCCGTCTTTCGCTTCGAGCGCGGTTTGCACGTCGCTCTTGAGCGCGCGGATCTGGCGCTTCAACTCGGGCTTGTCGGCGGCTTCGGTGCTCATCCCGCGCACTAAAAGCCAATTGCCCACCTTGGTCAAGACGACTCGCTGCGGCGAAAGAGGGGGCGCCGCGCGCGCTGCTGCGACGCAGATTTGCCGCGTCCACGACGCGCTCATCTAGGAAACATCGTGTTTCCCGATCCACCCTCGGCGGAAGATCGCGGAAATCGAAGGCGGCGCGAGAGCGCAGTTATCAACAGGTGAATCCATCACGTTTGCCCGACGTGGACGGCGCGCAGCGGAGCCGGATGTGAATGAACGGTTACTTCAGAGAACCCGCCCAACCCCTGATTTCAACAACAGTTTCACGTCATCTGACGCGGTGTCGGAGCACCTTTTCGGCACCTGTCCTCGCCGCGCTTGCGGCCTGCGACGCGCGCTCTTTCCACAAGTTGTCCACAGGCTGTTGGCCAATCCGGGAATCGTCACTTGAATAGTTCGCGCGGCTGCGGCTAGGCGGGGGGCGGTGGTGGGGGTGCGGGACTCGCAGGGCAACAAGCTCGTCGACGGTTATTTGCGCTGGGTTTGCCGGCACGCCGGGGCCGTTGCGGCGGTGATGGCGGTCGTCACCGCGTTCCTCGCGCTGCAGATCGTTTCGCTCGACGTCGAGGTCGATCCCGACTCCCAGCTTCCGCAGGAGCATCCGTACATCCGGGCGCTTTCGCGCCTGAATGAAGTCTTCGGCGAGAAGAACCTCGTCTTCGTCGGGCTCTTTCCGAAGGACGGGGACATCTACACGCAGGCGTTCTGGGCGAAGCTCGGCGCGGTGACGGACCGCATCGGCAAGCTCCCGGGGCTCGTCGAACGGAGCTTCCTCAGCCTGACGCTGCCGAAGGTCGCCGAGATTCGCGGCGAGGGAGACGACCTGGTCGTCGAGCCGATCACGCCGTGGCTGCCGAAAACGCCGACGGAGGCGACCGCGATCCGCGCGCGCCTCGAGCGCAACCCACAGTACCTCGGAATCCTCGCCGCGCCGGACGGTCGCGCGGCGGCGATCGTCGCCGACTTCGATCTCCGTCCGCCGCTCGACGGCTATCCGCAGATCCGGCGGGCGCTCGAGGAGGTTCTTGCCGCCGAGGACGACGGCACGTTCGAGGCCCACCTCGGCGGCCCGGTGATCTACGTCGCCTGGCTCGCGCACTATTCGGAACGGATGTTCGTGTTCTTCCCGATCGCGCTCCTGATGATCGCGCTCGTGCACTACGAGGCGTTTCGCACCGTGCAAGCCGTCTTCCTGCCGCTCCTCACCGCGATCCTCGCGATGGTCTGGAGCCTCGGTATCCTCGGGCTCGTCGGCGTCACGCTCGACCCGTTCAACGTGACGACTCCGATCCTGATCCTCGCGGTCGCGGCAGGCCACGCCGTGCAGATGCTCAAGCGCTACTACGAAGAGCTCGTGAGGGGCGACGGCTCGGTCGAGGCGATCGTGCGCGCCGGCGCGATCGTGGGGCCGGTGATGATCGTCGCCGCGCTGATCGCCGCCGCGTCCTTCCTTTCGCTTCTCACGTTCGAGACGGCCGCGATTCGGAACTTCGGCCTCTTCACTGCGCTCGGCATCCTCTCCGCGCTCTCGATCGAGATGACGCTGATCCCCGCGGTCCGCGCGCTGCTGCCGGACCCGAGCGAGCGGGAGCGCCAGCGCGAGCGCTCGGCGCATGTCTTCGATCGGGTGACGGAAGCGCTGTCGACCCGTGTCGTCGGTCACGGCGCGACGGCGGTGCTCGTCATTGCCGCCGGTCTCGCGGGGCTTGCGGGGTATGCCGCGACGAGCCTCCGCATCGATTCGAGCTTCCGCCGCCAGTTCTCGGAGAGCGCCCGCGTGCGCGTCGACGATCAGGCGCTCAACGCCGCGTTCGGCGGCACGAGCACGCTCGTGCTTCTCGTCGACGGTGGCAGCGAGGGTGCGATCGACGACCCGGAGGTCCTCGGCGCGATCGATCGCATCCAATCCTGGCTCGATGAGCAGCCGGAGGTCGGCAAGACGCTCTCGGTCGCCGACTTCGTGCGGCGTATGCACGCGGTCATGACGCACGCCGAGCTCGGCGGAGAAACGCTCCCGTCGAGAAAGGACCTGATCGCGCAGTACTGGCTGCTCTACTCGATGTCGGGCGATCCGAGCGATTTCGATTCGATCGTCGACTCGACGCACCGCCTGAGCGCGCTCCGCGTGTATCTGAAGGACGACCGCACGGAGCTCGCCCAGGATCTGATCGCGCGCCTGGAGAAGCGCCTCGCCGCCGAGTTGCCACCGGGCGTGCGCGTCGAGATCAGCGGCTCGCTCGCCTCCGCGCACGCGATGAACCAGGTCATGGTCGACGGCAAGATCCGCAACGTCGCGCAGATCGCCATCTTCGTCTTCGTCGTTTCGAGCGCGGTCCTTCGCTCCTGGCTCGCCGGGATCCTCGTCATCATTCCGCTCGCGTTCGCGGTGCTCACGAACTTCGCCGTCATGGCGCTCTTCGGGATTCCGCTCGACATCGGCACCTCGGCGATCTCGGCGATGGCGGTCGGCATCGGCGCGGACTACGCGATCTACTTCCTCTACCGCTTGCGCGAGGAGCTCGCGGACGGGCACCCGCTTGCCGAAGCGCTCTCCGTGAGTCTCCGCACCTCCGGCAAGGCGATCCTCTTCGTGTCCTCGGCGATCGCCGCCGGTTACCTCACGCTCTGCCTGTCGGGCTTCGGCTATCACGTCCGCCTCGGCAGCCTCGTCGCGTTTGCCATGATGGTCTCGAGTGTGGCCTCTCTCACCGTGCTGCCGGCGGCCGTGTGGTGGATCCGACCGCGGTTCCTGGGCCCCGGCGTGGAATCCTGAGGAAACGGTCTCATGCGAGAGCGAATCGGCGTGATCGGCGGCGGGAGCTGGGGCACGGCTCTCGCCAAGCTCCTTGCCGACAAGGGCTACCCGGTGACGCTCTGGATCCACGATCCGGCGCGCTGCGCGGAGATGGCGGAGAAGCGCGAGAACGCGACGTACCTGCCGGGGATTCCGCTGCCCTACAACCTGATCCCCTCGACGGATCTCGCCGAGGTCGTGCGCGGCAAGACGATGATCCTCTGCGTGGTCCCTTCCCACGCGCTCCGCGAGGCGATGACGCGCGTGGGGGCGCTCGTCGACGGCGAGCCGACGGTCGTGAGCGCCTCCAAGGGGATCGAGGACGAGACGTCGCTCACGATGGCGGCGGTGATGGAGTCCGTGCTGCCAAAGCGGCTGCGCGCGCGCGTCGCCGCGCTTTCGGGACCGAGCTTCGCGCGCGAGGTCGCGCGCGGCATGCCGACCGCGGTCACGGCCGCGGCCGCGGCAGCCTCGGTCGCCGAGGAAGTGCAGGCGACGTTCACGACCTCGTTCTTCCGCGTGTACACGAGCACGGATCTCGTCGGTGTCGAGCTCGGCGGCGCGACGAAGAACGTGATCGCGGTCGGCGCCGGCTTGAGCGACGGTCTCGGGTTCGGTCACAACACGCGCGCCGCGCTCATCACGCGCGGCATCGCGGAAATCTCGCGCCTCGGGGCGAAGATGGGCGCCGACCCGCGAACGCTCGGCGGCCTCTCCGGCATCGGCGATCTCGTGCTCACCTGCACCGGCGATTTGTCGCGGAACCGGAGCCTCGGGGTGCGGCTCGGCAAGGGCGAGACGCTCGCGCAGATCCTCGCCGACATGAAGATGGTGGCGGAGGGTGTGCGGAACTCGAAGTCCGTCCATCACCTCGCGAAGAAGCTCGGCGTCGAGATGCCGATCACCGAGCAGATGTACCTCGTGCTCCACGAAGCGAAGTCGCCGAGGCAAGCCGTCGTCGACCTCATGACCCGCGAGCTGAAGCCCGAAATTTACTGACTCGCTCCGGCCGCTCCGTGAATTGACTTCGCCCAGGCCCTATGGTGAATCTTCGTGTTCGCCCGAGACGGATCGAGAAAGGAATCGCGTAGAAGATGAAGCGCACCTATCAGCCGAGTAACGTGCGCCGGAAGCGGACCCACGGCTTTCGCGAGCGGATGGCGACCCCGGGAGGTCGGCAGGTTCTCAAACGGCGCCGCAAGAAGGGGCGCAAGCGTCTGACCGTCTCGGTCCCGCCGAAGCCGGCGCGTCGCTACTAGAGTCCCCCGGGCGGCTCGCCCGCGGAGTCGTCGAGCTCCCGTGCCGCAGTCCTTCGGCAAAGCTCTTCGTCTCAGGTCTCGCAGAGAGTTTCAGTCGATCCAGCGGCGCGGCCGGCGGCGACACAGCCCCCACTTCATCGTGATCTCGATCGAACGCTCCTCGGCAACCGTCCCGCGCCTCGGCATCACGGTGAGCCGCGCGGTCGGCAACTCCGTGGCGCGAAACCGCGTGAAGCGGCGGGTGCGCGAGCTCTTCCGCGTGGTCCGTCCGCGCCTCTCGGCAGCGGTCGATTTCGTGGTGATCGCCAAGCCCGGCGCCGGCGACCTGACGAGCGCGGCGAGCGTCGCCGAGCTCTCCGCCGCCTTCGGTCTGTGAGCATGGAGCTCGCCGCCCGCCCGCACGGCGCCGCCTCTCCGCTCGCGTCACTCGCGGCGCTCTGCGTCCGCGCCTACCGCTGGCTCGTCTCGCCGCTCCTCGGCCCGGCGTGCCGCTTCGAGCCCTCGTGCTCGCGGTACGCGGAGGAGGCGCTCCTCCGGCACGGGCTCCTCGCCGGAGCTCGGATGGCGATCGGCCGCGTGCTGCGCTGCCATCCGTGGAACGCGGGCGGCTACGACCCGGTTCGCTGAGGGCTCACCGATGGACAAGAATTTGCTCATCGCGGTCGTGCTCTCGGTGCTCGTCGTCGTCGGGTACCAGGAGTACCTGCGGGTCTATTACCCGCAGAAGCCGAAGCCGGCCGCTTCCGCGACGGCGGCGCCGGCGGCGAAGACCACGGCGGCGCCGCATGCCGACGGCTCGGCTGCGCCGCCGATTCCCGAGCTCGCGGACGAGCCGGCCGCGCCGGTCGCCGCCGCCGCCGCGCCCGACGTCTCGGTCGAAACCGATCTCTTCATCGCCAAGCTCGCCTCGCGCGGCGGGCGTCTCGTCAGCTTCCAGCTGAAGAACTATCGGACCACGATCGACCCGCAGAGCGCGCTGCTCGAAATGGTGAACGCGGGCGCCGATCTGCCGCTCGGCGTCGTGCTCCGGGGCGATCAGACGAAGTCCGATCGCGACGTCGCCTACGAACCGTCGACGCGCGACCTCCGCGTCGCCGGCGATCAGGAAGCCGAGCTCGCGTTCCGCGGCACGCTGCCGGACGGAGGCACGATCGAGAAGCGGCTCCGCTTTCGCGGAGCCCGCTACGATTTCGAGGTCGCGCTCGACATCGGCGGTGCTGGCACGCGCGAGGCAGGGCTCGCATGGGCGCACAAGCAGGCGCCGCCGTCGAAGGACCAGCACTGGGTCGGCACCGAAGCGCTGATCGACAAGAAGCTCGTCTACCTCGAGCCGGAGCAATTGACGGAAGGAGCGATCTACCCGAACCCGCGCGATCCGTCGGCGGCGAACGCGACGGTGCAGTGGGCGGGCTATGCCGACAGCTACTTCCTCTCGGCGATCGCACCGAACGTCGAGACGTCCGTCCGCGCATGGATGAAGCTTCAGCAGGACACCGTCACGACCGAGGTGCTGGTGCCGCTCGCCACCGTCCAGCAAGACGCGCCGGAATACACGGTGTACGTCGGCCCGAAGGACCTCGAGCATCTCACGCCCCCCGGCCGACAGCTTCACCGGGCGCTCGATCTCGGCTGGTTCAGCCTCCTCGCCGAGTTGCTCCTTCGCGCGCTCAAGTTCTTCCACCGCTTCACGGGCAACTACGGCCTCGACATCATCGTCCTCACGGTCCTCATCAAGGTGCTGTTCATTCCGCTCACGCAGAAGAGCTTCGCCTCGATGCAGGGGATGCAGAAGCTGCAGCCGGAGATGAAGCGGCTCCAGGAGCGCTTCAAGGACGATCGCGAAGCGCTGAACCGCGAGATGATGGAGCTCTACCGCCGGCACAAGGTGAACCCGCTCGGCGGCTGTCTGCCGATGTTGCTGCAGATGCCGGTCTTCATCGGCCTCTACAACGCGCTGTTCTATGCGGTGGAGCTGCGGCACGCGCCGTTCGCGCTCTGGATCAACGACCTCTCCGCGCCGGACCGATTGCCTGCGCTACCGGCGGCGCCGATCGCCGTGCTCTTCGGCGTCGACATCCGCATCCCCGTGCTCACGCTCCTGATGGGCGCGAGCATGCTCGTGCAGCAGAAGATGACGCCGCCCGCGGGCGACCCGGCGCAGCAAAAGATGATGATGTTCATGCCGGTCATCTTCACGGTGATGTTCGTGAGCTTCCCGGCGGGGCTGGTGCTCTACTGGCTGGTGAACAACGTCCTCACGATCGCGCAGCAGGGGATGATGCAGCGCCGCTCGGCGCAGAGCCCGCGATGAAGGCGCCGATCGAGGCCGAAGGCGGCACGATCGACGAAGCGATCGAGCAGGCGCTCGCGACGCTCGGCGTGAGCCGCGAAGACGTTCGAGTCGAGATCTTGAGCGATGCCAAGCGCGGGCTCCTCGGCTTCGGCGGCCAGCGCGCGCGCGTCCGCGTGTCGCTGCGGAGCGGCGGGGCGACGCCCGCCCCCGAAGGCGACGAGCGAGCGGAACCGGCGTCTAGCGAGGCGAAGGAGTCGGCGCCGAAAGCGATGGATGTCCTCGCCGAGCTGCTCTCGCGAATGGACTTCCCGGCCACGCTTTCCGCCGAGTCGAACGCGGACGACCGGCTCGTGATCCGCATCGAGAGCGAGCACGGCGCGCTCTTGATCGGCAAACACGGGCAGACGCTCGACAGCCTCGAGTACCTGGTGAACCGCCTCGTCGCGCGGAGCGACGACGACGGGCACGTCGTGCTCGACACCGAGGGCTACCGCGAACGTCGAAGGGAGTCCCTTGAGCAGATGGCGCGGAGCCTCGCCGACCGCGCCAAGAAGCGCGGGCGCCCGGAGACGCTGGTGCCGATGTCGCCGCGCGACCGCCGGATCATCCATCTCGCGCTGAAGGACGACGCTGCCGTGGTGACGCGAAGCCTCGGGCAAGGCCACCTTCGCCGCGTGGTGATCTCACCCGCCGGCGCGCGCTCCCGCGACGGCGCTCCCGCTCCCCGCGCGCCCCGCAGCTGAGCCGCCCCCGCGGCTCGCGCGGGACGTTGACTCCGCCGCCGCGGCGGCACCATGTTGGCGATTCGTGTACGCCCGAGAGACCATCGCCGCGATCGCGACGGCGCCCGGCGTCGGCGGAATCGCGATCGTCCGCGTGAGCGGCGACGAGGCGCGCCGTATCGGCGACGTCGTCTTCCGCGGGTTCCCGTCGAAGCCCGAGTCGCATCACCTTTACGCAGGACGATTCGTCGGCGCCGACGGCGTGCCGATCGATCGCGGTCTCGCGGCGCTGATGCTCGCGCCACGGAGCTACACGGGCGAGGACGTGCTCGAGCTCCACTGTCACGGCGGGCCGGTGGTGGCGCGCGCGATCCTCGCCGCGACGCTCGCCGCCGGCGCGCGCAGCGCGCGGCCCGGCGAGCTCACGCTGCGTGCGTTCCTCAACGGCAAGCTCGATCTCGCGCAAGCCGAAGCGGTCGCCGACGTGATCGGCGCGAAGACCGATAGCGCGGCTCGGCTCGCGGGCGCGCAGCTCGACGGCGAGCTCTCGCGCACGATCGAGGAGCATCGCCAGGCGCTGATCGGCGTCGCCGCCGCGCTCGAGGCCGCGATCGATTTCGCCGACGAAGACGACGTCGACTTCGACGCCGGCGCGATCGCGCGCACGTTGCGGAGCGAGCGCGACGATCTCCGGCGACTGGCCGCGACGTTCCGCGCCGGCCGCGTGCTGCGCGAGGGCGCGCGCGTCGTCTTCGCGGGCGAGCCGAACGTCGGCAAGTCGAGCCTCGTCAATCGACTGCTCGGCACCGAGCGGATCATCGTCACGCCGGCACCGGGCACGACGCGCGACACGATCGAGGAGACAACGGACGTCGGCGGCCTGCCGCTGGTGCTGATCGACACCGCCGGCCTCCGCGAGGCGGACGATCTCGCCGAAAGGTTCGGCATCGAACGTTCGCGCTCGGCGATCGCCGATGCCGACCTCGTCGTCTGGGTCGTCGATCGGAGCCTGGACGGAAAGCGTACGAAAGGGTCGTCGTTTGACGCGTCGCAGCAGAGATCCATCGTCGCGCTCAACAAGGCCGACCTGCCGGCGCAGGTCTCCACGGCCGACATCCGCGAGCGCTTTCGCGGCCGAGTCGTCGAGACCTCGGCGACGACCGACGGCGGCGTCGATGCGCTCGTCCAGGCGATCACGGCCGAGCTCGGCAGCGGCGCCGGCGAGGGCACGATCCTCATCACCCGCGAGCGACATTTTGCGGCACTCGAGCGGACCGCGGCGAGCCTCGACCTCGCGCTCGATGCGATCGCCGCGAGCCATCCGCCCGAGGTGATCGCCGTCGACGTCACCGCGGCGCTCGGCGAGCTCGGCGAGATCGTCGGGCTCAGCACCTCGGAGGAGATTCTCGACCGGGTGTTCCGCGAGTTCTGCATCGGCAAATAATCGTGTCCAGAGTCACGACCTCGTCGCCCGATTCCTCGCTTCTCGCGGCCGATGGCTGGGCCGGAGATGCTCCTCGCTGGCTCGGAGCCGGCCCTCCTCCTCGCAATAGGCGAACTATTCCTCGTCGTCGCGCCTTGCCCTCGACCACGATAAGCGTCGGCCTCGGGCAACGAGGCCCTGACTCGGGACACCGTTTCACGTGAAACAATTCGACGTCATCGTCGTCGGCGCCGGTCACGCCGGCATCGAAGCCGCGCTCGCGGCGGCGCGCCTCGGGCGCCGCACGCTGATGCTGACGCTCAACCTCGATCACATCGGCCAGATGTCCTGTAACCCGGCGATCGGCGGGATCGGCAAAGGCCACCTCGTCAAGGAGATCGATGCGCTCGGCGGCGAGATGGGTCTGGCGATCGACGAGACGGGGATCCAGTTCCGGCGCCTGAACACGCGCAAGGGACCGGCGGTCCGCGCGACGCGCGCGCAGGCCGACAAGGCGCTCTACCGCGCGCGGATGAAGCGCACGCTCGAGCACCAGCCGAGCCTCGCGCTCCGCCAAGGGAGCGTCGAGCGCCTGCACGTCGAGGACGGTCGGGTCCGCGGCGTCGAGACCGAGATCGGCGAGGTCTTCGCCGCGGCCGCCGTGATCCTCACCACCGGCACGTTCCTCAAGGGCCTCGTCCACGTCGGCGATCGCAGCTACGCCGCCGGCCGTGCCGGCGACTTCGCTGCGATGGGCCTGTCCGATCAGCTGGCCACGCTCGGCATCCGGGTCGGCCGCTTGAAGACCGGCACGTGCCCGCGGCTCGACCGCCGGACGATCGACTTCTCGCGCCTCGAGCTCCAGCCGGGCGACGAGCCGCCGCCGCGGTTCTCGTCTCGTGGCGACGGGGTCCGGCGCGAGCAGGTCGCTTGCCATCTCACCTACACGACCGCTGCCACCCACGAGGCGATCCGCCAGGGGATCGATCGCTCACCGCTCTACAATGGCCAGATCAGTAGCCGGGGTCCGCGTTATTGCCCGTCGATCGAGGACAAGGTGATGCGGTTCCCCGACCGGCGCCGCCACCTCATCTTCCTCGAGCCGGAGGGCCTCGACACGGTCGAGGTCTACCCGAACGGGCTTTCCACCAGCCTGCCTCTCGATCTGCAGCTCCAGATGGTCCGCTCCGTGCCCGGCCTCGAAGAGGCCGAGATCATGCGGCCGGGGTACGCGATCGAATACGACTACGCGGACCCGACCCAGCTCCAGGCGACGCTGGAGAGCAAGCTCCTCCGCGGCCTGTATCTCGCCGGCCAGATCAACGGCACGACGGGCTACGAGGAGGCCGCCGCGCAGGGGCTCATGGCCGGCCTCAATGCCGCCTTGGCCGGCGAGGGCCGCCCCGGGATCGTCCTCGAGCGCGACCGCGCCTACATCGGCGTGCTGATCGACGACCTCGTCACCAAGGGCGTCGGCGGCGAGCCCTACCGCATGTTCACCTCGCGGGCCGAGCATCGCCTGCTGCTCCGCGAGGACAACGCCGACCTCCGCCTCGCGGATCTCGGACGGGAGGTCGGCCTGGCCGAGCCGGCGACCACCGCGGCGGTCGAAGAGAAGCGCGCGGCGATCGACCGCGAAACCGCCCGCTTCGCGAGCACCCAGCTCCAGCCCTCCGCGGCTGCTTCAGCCGCCCTGGAAGCGCGGGGCTCGGCGCCGATCCGCGTGCCAACGACCCTGGCCACGCTGCTGCGGCGCCCGGAGCTCGGCTTCGCGGACGTCTTGGCCGTCGCCGGGGTGGCCGCGGACGTCGACGAGGACGTCGCTGCGCAGGTCGAGATCTCGATGAAATACGGCGGCTATGTGAGCCGGCAGGAGCGGGCGATCGAGCGGGCGCGTCGGCTCGAAGAGGTACGGTTTCCGGCCGAGCTCGACTACCAGGCGATCCGCGGACTCTCGAACGAAGTCCGGGAAAAGCTCGAAACCGTGCGACCGCGGACGCTCGGACAGGCTTCCCGGATCGCCGGCATGACCCCGGCCGCGCTGTCGCTCCTGGCGGTGCATCTCCGCCGCGCCGGCCATGCCTGAGCGCACCGGCTGGCGGGGGGAATGGCCGTCGCCGGCGGCGCTCCGCGCGCGCATCCGGTGGGCGCTGCGAATCGAGATCGACGAGCCGGAATGCGCGCGCTTTCTCGACTTCCTACGCGTCCTCGAGCGCTGGGCCGGGAGATTCAACCTGATTTCCGCGTCCGCCCGGGACGAAGTCGTCGATCGGCACCTGCTCGACAGCTTGGCGGCGCTCGAGCTCGTCGGGGATGCCGCGCGCGTCGCCGATCTCGGCAGCGGGGCCGGGTTTCCCGGTTTGCCGATCGCGATCGCCCGTCCGGCGGCTCGAGTCTTCCTGGTCGAGCCGCGCTCCCACCGCGCGAACTTCCTCCGCCAGGCGGTTCGCACCACCGCTGCCGCGAACGCCGAGGTCGTCGAAGGCCGCGGCGACGCGTTCACCGTCGCCCACGCCGTCGACCTGGTCATCGCGCGGGGCGTGCGCTTCGCGGACGTCGCCGCCTTCGCCGCCGGAGCGCTCGCGCCGGGCGGACGCTTGCTCGCCATGACCAAATCTCCTGCAAACGAGCCAGCGCCCGACGGCTTCGCGATCTGCCGGCGCCACGAGTATCGGCTTCCGGGAGGCTCCACCCACGCCTTGGTCGAGCTGGCGCGGACCTGAAGCGCACTTCGCGCGGCGTTGTTTCACGTGAAACTTTGCCGCGCCGCTTCCCTGTGCTATCGCGCCGGGCAGGCGGGGTCGTCGAGTGGCGCGGTCGATCGCGGTCGTCAATCAGAAGGGTGGAGTCGGCAAGACGACGACCTCGGTCAACCTGAGCGCGTCGCTGGCCAAGCTCGGCAAGCGCGGCCTGCTGCTCGATCTCGATCCGCAGAGCAACGCCACGAGCGGCTTCGGCGTGAATCCCGCAGAAGCCGCGCACTCGGCCTATACGGTCCTCGTCGGCGAGTCCCGGGCGGCCCAGGCAATCATTTCGACGATGATACCGGGATTAGAGATTCTGCCGTCAAATCGCGAACTTGCAGGTGCAGAAGTCGAGCTCGTCGGGGTAGAAGGCTGGGAATTCAAGCTCCGCCACGCGATCGCCGAGGAGCGTGACAAGCGCGACTTCATCATCATCGACTGCCCGCCGTCGCTCGGCCTCCTGACTGTCAACGCGCTGTCAGCAGCCGATTCGCTGATCGTGCCGCTGCAGTGCGAGTACTATGCGCTCGAAGGTCTGAGCTCGCTGCTCGACACCGTCGAGCGTGTGCGCTCCGGCTTGAACCCGTCGCTCACGATCGACGGCATCGTGCTCACGATGTTCGATACGCGAAACGCGATCTGCCATCAGGTCGCGGAGGAAGCGCGGCGGCATTTCCCGGACAAGGTCTTCGCCACCGTGATTCCGCGCAACGTCCGCTTGAGCGAGAGCCCGAGCCACGGCTTGCCGATCATTCTCTACGATCCGGGCTCGCGCGGCGCGACGAGCTACATGGAGCTCGGCGCCGAAGTCGCGAAGAGCTTGGGAGGAGGAACGGGCTGATGGAGATCAGGAAGAAGGGGCTCGGGCGCGGGCTCGGCGCGCTCATCCGCGACACGGCGCCGGCGGCCGCACGAGCCGCGGAGCGCACGCTCGAGATCGACGCGATCCGCGTGAATCGCTTCCAGCCGCGCCAGCACTTCGACGAGGCCGCGATCGCCGAGATGGCGGAGTCGATCCGCGAGCAGGGCGTGGTTCAACCGCTCCTCGTTCGTCAGATCGGGGACGGCTACGAGCTCGTCGCCGGCGAGCGTCGCTTGCGCGCGGCGCGCGCCGCGGGGCTCGAGAGCGTGCCGGTCGTCGTTCGCGAGATGAGCGACCGCGAGGCGCTCGAGATCGCGCTCGTCGAGAACCTCCAGCGCGAAGACCTTTCGCCCCTGGAGGAAGCCGCGGCGTTCAAGCGCCTCGTCGCGGAGTTCGACCTCACGCAGGACGAGGTCGCGAAGCGCGTCGGCAAGAGCCGACCCGCGGTCGCGAACACGATCCGGCTCCTTGACCTCCCGGAAGCCGTGCTCGATCTGCTCCGCGGCGGGCGTCTCACCGCCGGTCACGCGCGCGCCTTGCTCGCGCTTCGCGAGGCGAGCCGCCAGATCGCGCTCGCCAACGAGGCGGTGCGCCTGCGGCTGAACGTCCGTCAGCTCGAAGCGCGGGTCGCGCAGACCCCGTTGCCCGTGACCCGAGCCGCGCGCACGGCGGTACCCGAGGTCGCGGACGCCGAGCGGCAGCTCATGCGCATGCTCGGCACCAAGGTGAAGATCCGTTCGAGCGGCAAACGCGGCTCGATCGTCATCGAATTCCACTCGCCGGACGAATTCGATCGCATTCTCGGCCACATTCGCGGCGCAAGATAGGCGCGCTGGCGCGCGGGGGGCTGGCCTCGCGGAAGTAAAGCGCAGCCGAGCTGCAAGCTACGCCGGCAACCGGGAGCCTGGCTCGCTCCATGGCTCGCTGCTGTTGCGAGCAGCTTCATGCGAGCCGCGTGCGCAGCTGCGCTTTACTTCCGCGAACCAGGCTCCCGGCTGCCGACTAAACACGCGCGATCGGCGAGCCATGGAGCGAGGCCAGCCCCCCGCGCGCCAGCGCGCAATTTACAGCGCAAACGTGGCTTCGTCTTTTGACACGGCATAGGTGCGATGGTATTCGGCCTCGGTTGCGAACGACCCATCATCCGGAGGTAGAGGATGGCGCTCTTCGGGCGTGACGAAAAAGATTCCAAGTCAGACCGACCGCAAGGCGCGCCGACTCCCGCAGAGGTGAAGCTCCCACCCGCACCTCCGCCGCCCCCGCTGAGAAAGGAGCCGGTCATGGCCGAGCGAGAAATGAAGGATGGCTTCGACGCCGGACAGGCGAACGCGCACCTCGGCAAAGGCAGCAAGGTCAGCGGGAAGCTCTCCTTCGATGGCATGGTGCAAGTAGACGGTCAGGTCGAAGGTGAGATCGCCGCGCAGGATACCCTCGTGATTGGCGAGAGTGCCGTCGTCACCGCGCAGATCAGCGGTGCGACCGTCATCATCAAAGGGAAAGTCACGGGCGACATCAACGCGCGCACGCGCGTCGAGATCCGCGCGCCCGGCAAGCTCTACGGAAACATCGTGACGCCGAGCCTCGTGATCCACGAGGGCGTCGTCTTCGAAGGTCACTGTTCCATGGGTGGAGGCGAGAGCCGAGTCGCGGAGAGGAAGATCGCGCCGTTCCGCACGGAAGAGAAGGGAGCGACGGCCTAACCTTCGCCCGAGGAGAATCTTCGCTCCGTTTCCGACTCCGTCGACCGGCAGGATTCACCGACCGCGGCGGGCAGGTTGATCGCGCCGCGTCGCCGACGTGCGCGAGCGGGGCCACCGAGTCAAACGCGCCGTGCTGGAATTCCCGCCCAACATCACCGCCGTCTACCAGGCGATCCTCCTCGTCGTTCTCTGGCTCGTGCTGAAGCGACTCGTCTTCGAGCGCATCCTCGAGAACCTCCACAAGCGCGACGAGAAGACGGCGGGAGCGCTCGCGGAAGCGAAGCGCCTGCGTGACGAGGCGGCGAGCCTGCGCAGCGAGTACGAGGTCGCGATGGCGGAAGTGCGCCGGAGCGCGGCCCGCGCGCGCGACGAGATTCGGCGTCAAGCCGAAACCGAGGAGCGAGGGCTTCTCGAAACGGCGCGCAACGAAGCGGCGCGATCGCTCGAGAGCTATCGCGCCAAGATCGCCGAGGAGCTGGCCGCCGCGCGCGGCGAGCTCGATCGCCAGGCCGACGACCTCGCCGAGCAGGTCGCGCGGACGCTTCTCCGTCAGTCGTGAGCGCGCGCGGGATGTTGCGAATGTCGCCGGTCGCGCTCGCGATCGCGTTGGCGGCAGCCGGCACGGCGCTCGCGGCGGAAGCGCCGCACGGCGAGCACCATGCGCCGTCGATCGGCACGCTCGTGCTGCCGATCATCAATTTCTCGATCTTCGCGTTCATTCTCTGGCGCTACGCCTGGCCGGCGATCAAGACGACGCTCGCCGATCGGCTGAAGACGGTCGGCAAGCAGCTCACGGAGTCGGAAGCGGCGCTCCGCGATGCGCGCGCCGAGCTCGAGTCGATCGAGACGCTCCGTGCGCGGAGCCGTGAAGACGGCGAGAAGCTGATCGCCGAGCTCCGTGCGGAAGGCGAGAGGCAGGCGGGCGCGCTGCTCACCGCGGCGCGGAGCATGGCCGACCGGATCCGACGTGACGCCGAGCTTGTCTCGACTCAGGAGCGCGATCGCGCCGCGCATGCGATTCGTGCCGAGGTCGCCGATCGCATCGTCCGGCGCGCCGCCGACATCGTCAAAGAGCGCTTCGGCGAGAACGAGCAGCGCCGCGCGGTCGCGGATTTCCTGTCGGAGGTTCGCTCGTGACCGGCCCCGTAGCCAAGCGTTACGCACGCGCGCTCTTGTCGCTCGGCACCGAGAACGGCGGCGGCTTCGAAGCGATCGGCAAGGAGCTCGCGCGTCTCGCCGAGGTCTTCCGCGAGGGACGACTCACGCAGGTCCTCGGCGCCGCGTCGCTCGACGCGAAGACGCGCACGGAGCTCGCGGAACTTCTCGTCAAGACCGTCGAGGTTTCCCAGCTCGTCGGTAATTTCGTCCGCGTGCTCGCGGCGAATGGGCGCCTCGGCGCGCTCGAGGCGATCGAAGCGGAGTACCGGCGCTTGTCGGACCGGCAGCTCGGGCAGGTGCGCGCCAAGGTTCGCTCGGCGCGCTCGCTCGACGCCGCGGAAGTGCAGGCGATCGCGGACGCGTTCGCGAAGCGCACGGGGAAGAAGGTGCTGCCCGAAGTCGAGATCGACGCCGATCTCCTGGGCGGCGTCGTGGTCGAGATTCAAGGCCGCGCTTACGACGGCAGCACACGTCGCGAGCTCGAGAGATTGAGAACGTCGCTCGCGGGCTGATTTCAGGAGGGCAGGGCTTCGCAATGGAGATTCGAGCAGCAGAGATCAGCGAGATTCTGCGCGAGCAGATCAAGAACTACGGCCGCGAGGTCGAAGTTCGCGAGACCGGTCGCGTACTCTCGACCGGCGACGGGATCGCGCGCATCTACGGCCTCGAGAACGCCGCCGCCGGCGAGCTCCTCAAGTTTCCGCACGACATCTTCGGCATCGTGCTGAACCTCGAAGAGGACAACGTCGGCGCGGCGATCTTCGGCGAGGGGCACATGATCCAGGAGGGCGACGAGGTCACCCGGACCGGTCGCATCGCCGAAGTGCCGGTCGGCGCGGAGCTCCGCGGGCGTGTCGTCAACGCGCTCGGCCAGCCGATCGACGGGAAGGGACCGATCGCCTCGAAGGAGATGCGCCGCATCGAGCTCAAGGCGCCGGGCATCGTCGCGCGCGAGCCGGTCAAGCAGGCGCTCCAGACAGGCATCAAGGCGATCGACTCCATGATCCCGATCGGTCGCGGCCAGCGCGAGCTCATCATCGGCGACCGCCAGACCGGCAAGACCGCGATCTGTCTCGATACGATCATCAATCAGAAGGGCGGCGACGTCACCTGCATCTACGTCGCGATCGGGCAGAAGCGCTCGACCGTCGCGCAGGTGGTCGAGAAGCTCGCCCGCCATGGCGCGATGGACTACACGATCGTCGTCGCCGCGACCGCCTCGGAGTCCGCGCCGTTGCAATTCATCGCGCCGTACACCGGCTGCACGATGGGCGAGTACTTCCGCGACAACGGCCAACATGCGCTCGTCATCTACGACGACTTGTCGAAACAGGCCGTCGCGTATCGCCAGCTTTCGCTTCTCCTCCGCCGTCCGCCGGGACGCGAGGCGTTCCCCGGCGACGTCTTCTACCTCCACTCGAGGCTCCTCGAGCGCGCGGCGAAGATGTCGAAGGCCATGGGCGGCGGCTCGCTGACGGCGCTGCCGGTCATCGAGACGCAGGCGGGCGACGTCTCCGCCTACATTCCGACGAACGTGATCTCGATCACCGACGGACAGATCTTCCTCGAGAGCGATCTCTTCTTCTCGGGCGTTCGTCCGGCGGTGAACGTCGGCATCTCGGTCTCGCGTGTCGGCGGTTCGGCGCAGATCAAAGCGATGCGCCAGGTGGCCGGCTCGCTACGATTGGAACTCGCTCAGTACCGAGCGTTGGCGGCGTTCGCGCAGTTCGGCTCCGATCTCGATCCGATCACGCAGAGGACGCTCGCGCGCGGCGCTCGTCTCGTCGAGATGCTGAAGCAGCTCCAGTTCCAGCCGCAGCCGGTCGAAAAGCAGGTAGTGACGATCTTCGCCGCGACGAACGGCTTCGTGGACTCGATTCCCGTCGAGGCGCTCGGCCGCTACGAGAAGGAGCTCGAGTCGTACATGGAGGCTCAGCGCGCCGACATCTATCGCGAGATCGTCGAGAAGCGAGAGCTCACGGACGACCTCAAGGCGAAGCTCAAGGCCGCTCTGGAGGAGTTCGGCAAGCGGTTCGTCGCCGATTCCAAGTAGCCCGTGCCGAGTCTCAAGGTCATCCGCAAGCGCATCTCCTCGGTGCGCAACACGCAGCAGATCACCAAGGCGATGAAGATGGTGTCGGCGGCGAAGCTACGCCGCGCGCAGGAAGCCGTCGTCGCCTCGCGTCCCTACGCCGAGAAGCTTTCCGAGCTGCTCGCGAACGTCTCGGGCGAATTGCCGGAAGACGCGCATCCGCTGCTCCGCCGGCCGCCCGAGAATCCGCGGACGGTGCTGATCGTCTTGACCGCGGATCGGGGCCTCTGTGGCGCGTACAACTCCGCGTTGCTCCGCCAAGCGGAGGCGTATCTGCGCGAGGCGGCCGGACGCGAGGTCGCGCTCGTCACCGTCGGCCGCAAAGGTGGCGACTACTTCAAGCGCAGACCGGTGACGATCGCCGAACGGCGTCTACAAGCCGACGCAACGCCGCTTGCGCTGGCACGCGCCCTCGCCGCTTCGCTGTCTGCCCGGTTCGTCGCCGGCGAGATCGATCGCGTCGATCTCCTCTACAGCCGATTCCGCTCGGCGCTCTCGCAGGTGCCGACGGTCGAGACGATCCTGCCCGTCACGCTCGAGAAGACGAAAGAGGAGGCTGCGGCGCCCGTCGAGTATCTCGTCGAGCCCGATCCCGCGACGCTGCTCGCGCGGCTCCTCCCGCAATCGGTCGAGGCGCGGATCTATCACGCGATCCTCGAGGCGCTCGCCAGCGAGCATGGCGCTCGAATGACTGCGATGGACAGCGCGACGAGCAACGCGTCCGACATGATCTTCCGGCTCACGCTCGAGATGAACCGCGCACGCCAGGCGGCGATCACGAAGGAGCTGATGGAGATCGTCGGCGGCGCGGAGGCGCTCAAGGGATGATGAAACAGGAGGCTTCTGGGTCATGAGCACGGGTCGCATCACGCAGGTCATCGCTGCGGTCGTCGACGTCGAATTCGAAAGCGGCGATCTTCCGCCGATCTACAACGCGCTTCGCATGTCGAACCCCGCGATCAGCGACGAGAAGGACAACCTCGTGCTCGAGGTCGCGCAGCATCTCGGCGAGAAGACCGTGCGATGCATCGCCATGGATTCCACGGAAGGGCTCGTTCGCGGCATGGAAGCTCGCGACACGGGAGACGGCATCACCATCCCCGTCGGTCCCGAGACCCTCGGGCGCATCATGAACGTGATCGGCGATCCCGTCGACGACGCCGGCCCGATCACGACGAAGAAGCGCCTGCCGATCCATCGCCCCGCGCCCGAATTCACCGAGCAGGCGACCGAGGTGCAGGCGTTCGAGACCGGCATCAAGGTCGTCGATCTTCTCGCCCCGTATTCACGCGGCGGCAAGATCGGCCTCTTCGGCGGCGCCGGCGTCGGCAAGACCGTCATCATCCAGGAGCTCATCAACAATGTTGCCCAGCAACATGGTGGATACTCCGTGTTCGGCGGCGTCGGCGAGCGCACTCGCGAAGGCAACGACCTCTTCGCCGAAATGAAGGAGTCGGGCGTCATCGCCAAGGCCGCGCTCGTGTTACGGCCAGATGAACGAGCCGCCCGGCGCGCGCGCGCGCGTCGGTCTCACCGCGCTGACGGCCGCGGAATACTTCCGAGATGAGGAGGGCAAGGACGTCCTCCTCTTCATCGACAACATCTTCCGTTTCACGCAGGCGAACTCGGAAGTGTCGGCGCTCCTCGGCCGCATGCCGTCGGCCGTCGGCTACCAGCCGACGCTGTCGACCGACTTGGGCGAGCTCCAGGAGCGGATCACGACGACGAAGAAGGGCTCGATCACCTCGGTGCAGGCGATCTACGTGCCCGCCGACGACTTGACCGACCCGGCGCCGGCGACGACGTTCGCGCACCTCGACGCGACGACCGTGCTCTCGCGGCAGATCGCCGAGCTCGGCATCTATCCCGCGGTCGATCCGCTCGACTCGACGTCGCGGATTCTCGACCCGCAGGTCGTCGGCGAGGAGCACTACGCGGTCGCCCGCTCCGTGCAGGAGATCCTGCAGCGCTACAAGGATCTCCAGGACATCATCGCGATTCTCGGCATGGACGAGCTCTCGGAAGACGACAAGCTGACCGTCTCCCGCGCGCGAAAGATCCAGAACTTCCTCTCGCAGCCGTTCCACGTCGCCGAGGCGTTCACGGGCGCGAAGGGCATCTACGTGAAGCTCGCCGACACGATCAAAGGCTTCAAGGAAGTCGTCGACGGCAAGCACGACGACGTCCCCGAGCAGGCGTTCTACATGGTCGGCACGATCGAGGACGTGCTCGTCAAGGCGAAGAAGCTCGCCGAGGGCTGATCCCGCGATGGCCGACACGCTCCAGCTCCGCCTCGTCACGCCGCAACGCGAGGTGCTCGACGAGACGGTCGCGATGGTGACCGCGGAGGGCACGCTCGGGCAGTTCGGCGTGTTGCCGCAGCACATCGCGTTCGTGACGTCGCTCGAGCCCGGCATCCTCACGGCGAAGACGACCTCGGGCGCCGAGGAGAAGCTCGCGGTGAAGGGCGGCTTCGCCGAGGTCCGCGACGACGTCGTGACGATCCTCGCGGACGACGTCGTCGCCAAGGGTGAGATCGACGCGGCGAGCGCGCGCGCGAAGCTCGCGGACGCCGAGCAGGCACTCGCCGAAGCGCCGTACGGTCACCCCGAGCACGAGGCGCGCATCGTCGAGAAGCGCTGGGCGGAAGTGCTCGTCGCGCTCGTTTCGTCGAATTAGTTCCGGCGCGCGAGCTTGTCTCGCCACGCTTCCCCTGGTTCTATGGCTGGGATGCGCCGCTCGCACCTGGGAGTGCTCCTTGCCATGACGCTTGCCGCAACCCCCGCCGTCTCCTCTCCGTCGTCCGAGCTGATCGCGCCCCGAGTGCGCGAGGCGATCCTCGAGAACGGCCTCAAGGTCCTCGTTCTCCCGATCCACAAAGCGCCGGTCGCGACCCTGCAGGTCTGGTACCGCGTCGGCTCGCGCAACGAGCAGCTCGGCAAGACGGGTCTCTCGCACCTCCTCGAGCACATGATGTTCAAGGGCACCGACAAGGTCGGTCCCGAGGAGTTCACGCGGATCGTGCAGCGGAACGGCGGCGAGTCGAACGCCTTCACGAGCACGGACTACACGACGTACTTCGAGACGCTCTCCGCCGATCGCTTGAAGAAAATGCTCGAGCTCGAAGCGGATCGGATGCGGAACCTGAAGCTGGTCGAGTCGCTCTTCGAGCCCGAGCGCAAGGTCGTCATGGAGGAGCGGAGGCTCCGCAGCGTCGACAATCCGTGGGGCGCGCTCTTCGAGGAGCTCTCGGCCGCGGCGTATCGCGCGCATCCGTACATGTGGCCGATCATCGGCTGGATGAGAGATCTCGAGACGGTCACGGTCGGCGATCTCCAAGCGCACTACCGGACCTACTACGCGCCGAACAACGCGATCGTCGTGGTCGCGGGCGACGTCGATCCCGAAAAAACGATCGAAGCGGTGCGCGACGAGTTCGGCGATCTCGAAGCCGGCCCGCCTCCGCCGACCGTGACCGCGGTCGAGCCGCCGCAGAACGGCGAGCGCCGGATCGCGGTGAAGAAGGAAGCGAACCTCGCGTCGCTCGTGTGGGCGTACCAGGTGCCGAACCTGAATCATCCCGACAGCTACGCGCTCGAGGTGCTGGCGACGCTGCTCTCCGGCGGCGAGAGCTCGCGCCTCTATCGCCGTCTCGTGATCGAGAAGCGGCTCGCGCTCGACATCGGCGCCGACTATCCGCTCCTATCGCTCGATCCGAATCTCTTCACGCTGACCGCACAGCTTCTCCCCGACAAGAAGCCGACGGATCTCGAGCCGGTGCTCGAGAAGGAGATCGAGACGCTGATCGAGAAAGGTGTCGAGGCCCGCGAGCTCGCCAAGGCGAAGAACCAGCTCGAGGCGCAGTTCGTCTTCGGCCAGGACTCGAACTTCTACCAGGCGATGCTGCTCGCTCGCTTCGACCTCCTCGGCGATTGGAGAAACATCGACAAATACCTGCCCGGCATGCGCGCGGTCACCGCCGAGGACGTGCAACGGGTCGCCAAGCAATACCTCGTCGAGGATCACCGCACGGTCGGCATCCTCGTGCCGACGGGTCCGAGCAAGGTGCCCGCGGGGCCGCCCTCGGCGACGCTGCATTGAACCCATGGGAATCGCACGGATGATCCGAATGGGCACGTTGCTCGGCGCGATCTCTCTCGACGGTGGAGCGTCCGCGGCACTCGCGGCGACCCCGCTGGTCGAGACCGCGAAGCTCGACAACGGCATCGATCTCCTCGTGATCCCTCAGACCCACCTGCCGATGGTGGTGATGACCGCGCTCATCGACGGCGGCAGCCGCTTCGATCCGCTCGGCAAGGAAGGCGTCGCGAACCTGACGTCCTCGCTCCTCACCGAGGGAACGAAGGGACGCAAGGCGGAAGAGATCCACGACACGATGGACTTCCTCGGCGGGCAGCTCTCGGCGTCGGCGGGGGACGACTACGCGACGGTCTCGCTCACGGTGCTGAAGAAGGATCTCCCCACCGCCTCCGTTCTCTGGGCGGCGGTGATGCGCGAGCCGACGTTCCCGAAAGAGGAGTTCGAGCGGAAGCGCGACGAGACGCTGGCCGAGCTCGAAGACGAAGACCAGAATCCCGGCGCGGTCTCCGGTCGGGCGTTTCGCCAGGCGCTCTACCAGAAGGGCGCGTACCGGACGCCGGTTTCCGGCAGCAAGGAATCGGTCCGGAAGCTCGAGCTCGCGGACGTGAAGTCGTACTACGGCTCGGTCTATCGCCCCGAGCGGACGATCGTCGTTGCTTCCGGCGACGTGACGCTCGCCGAGATGCGGTCGCTCGTCGAGCGCTTGCTCGGCGACTGGAAAGGCAAAGGCGAGCCCGCGAAGCCGATCGATTCGATGCAGGCAACCGAGTCCAAGGTCGTCCGCATCGAGCGCGACCTCGCTCAGGCGAACGTCGCCTGGGGCCACGCCGGCACGACGCGCGAAGATCCCGAGTGGTACGCGCTCTCGGTGATGAGCTACATCCTCGGCGCCGGCGGCTTCGAATCGCGCCTCATGCAGTCGATCCGCACCGAGGCGGGGCTCGCGTATTCGGTCCACAGCTACTTCACTGGACCGCGACTTCCCGGCGCGCTGCAGGTCGTGCTGCAGACGAAGAACTCGACCGCCAAGGAAGCGATCGAGCGTCTCGAGCAGGAGATCCAGCGGATGCGCGACGAGCCGGTCTCGGACGAAGAGCTCGAAGGCGCGAAGCTCTTCCTGACCGGGAGCTTCCCGCTCCGCTTCGATTCGAACTCGGAGCTCGTCGCGTTCTACTCGCAGGTCCGTTACTTCAATCTCGGCCTCGACTACCCCGCGCGCTATCCTGGAATCATCGAGGCGATCACCAAAGAGGACGTGCAGCGCGTGGCGCGGAAGTATCTGCGGCCGGAGAAGGCGATCCTCGTGGTCGTCGGTCGCCAGTCCGAGATCGAGCTGCCGGCGAAGTACAAGTGAAGCGTCCGCGACTGGTCCACGTCGTCAGTCACGGCCCGCACTGTCTCGACGGCGTCGCCGCAGCCGCGGCGATCGCGCTTGCTTACGACGGCGTCGAAGTCCGCCCGCTCTTCTCGGGCAACCCGCAGATCAACGAGATCATTCAGGGCCTCGAGCCCGAGGCGCCGCTCGAAGATCAGGAGCTCTGGATCACGGACATCTCGTGGAACGCGCCGGAGAGCGACCGGCATCTTCGCGAGCTCGCCGCGCGCGGCTTGCCGATCTACTGGATCGACCATCACCGCACCGCGATCGAGCGCGTCGCGCGCGGCGTCGTCGACGTGCCGTTCGCCCACAAGATCGTCGACGACCGCTACTCCGCGGCGCGCCTCGTCTACGAGTACCTCCGCGAGCGCGCGGACGGCGGCACGAATCCCGGTTTCGAGCGCTTCGCCCACGTCGTCGCGATGGCGGACGACAATGACCGCTGGCTCCACGAGATTCCCGGTTCGCACGAGCTCGCGCTCACGCTCCGCGCGATGAACGGCATCGAGGCGTTCGACGATCTCCGGACCCTCGACGAGCGTGTCGTCTACACGCCGCGCATGCAGGCCGCGTACGATCGGATCGAAGCCGAGCTCGCGCGAAGCTTCGCGCTCGCGGAGCGCACGCGGACGGAGCGCTCGCTCGACGACGGCATTCACGTCGTGAGCGCCGTCTGCGACGGCTACGCGAGCGAGATCGGCGATCGCTGGGGCAAGGCGCTGCCGAACGCCGTCTTCGTGCTGTTCGACCTGAAGGGCGGCGCGCTCAGCTACCGGCGCTCACCGGACTGCACCGTCGACCTCTCACGCGTGGCCGCGGCATTCGGCGGCGGCGGCCACCCCGCGGCCGCGGGCTCCGAAATGCCCGAGCTCCTCTCCGAGCTTGCCGACAAGGCTGCCGACCGCGTCGCCGCGGTCGTCGCGAAGACTCAGAAGCCTGTATAGCCCGGAGGTCGCCAACCCTTGGCGTGGCAAGGGCGGCAGACCGAGACGGACTTCCGCTTGCCGTCCTCGACCGTTTTCAGGCCGAGCATCTCGACGGCCGGCAGGTCCTTGCCGCACGAGCCGCACTTCGCGGTGAGCGTCTTGTTGTCCTTGGGGCGTTCGCCGGCCATGCGGGGCTTCCTCTTTTCGCTAGGTTGGGACGCTCCTGCCATCGTCGCTCGACGACGTAGGATCGGTAGTCGACGATGGCAGGAACATCCCTCACCCGCGCATAACGCTCAAGCGTTCTGCGCGGCGCCGAGCGCCGCCGCGAGTGCGCGCTCGATCGCGGGGAGCACGCTTTGCCATTCGGCGGCGATCGCGATGTCAGCGGCGGCGAGCATCGGTGATTTCGGGTTCTTGTCGATCGCTACGATCGTCCCCGCGCGCCGCACGCCGACCACGTGCTCGAATGCGCCGCGGATGCCGATCGCGATGTAGAGCGCCGGCGAGATCGCGCGCCCGGTGAGACCGACCTGGTGCTGCCGCGGCAGCCAGCCGGCGTCACAGACGTCGCGCGTCGTCGCGATCGCTGCGCCGCCGAGCGCGGCGGCGAACCGCTCGATCTGTGGCATGTGGTCCGCGCCCACCCCCATGCCGACGCCGATTGCGATCTCGGCCTCGTCGAGCGCGGCGGCGCGCTCGAGCCCCGGAATCGGGCGCTCGGCGACGATCTTCGCGCGCGCCTCGGGCAGGTCCGTCGCGGGCAGCGTCTCGACCGTCGCGCGTCGCGACGGATCCGGCGCGTGCGCGGCGAGCATGCCCGGCCGCACCGTCGCCATCTCCGGCAGCGTGCGCGTGAGGATCGGCGCGACGACGTTGCCGCCGAACGCCGGCTTCCACTGGACGAGCCGACCCTCGGCGTCGAGCGAGAGATCGACGCAATCGCCGGTGAGACCCAGTTGGAGACGAGCAGCAACCCTGGGCGCGAGGTCGCGGCCGAAGTACGTCGACGGGAAGAGAAGCGCGCGCGGGCGGTGCGTCTCGATCGCGCGCGCGAGCACCGCCGTCCAGGGCTCCGTCGCGTAGCTCGCGAGCACGGGCGCATCGGCCACGTACACGCGATCGGCGCCGTGCGCGGCGAGCCCGTTCGCGAGCGCGCCGACGCCGTGGCCGAGGAGCACGGCCGCGACCTCGCCGCCGCTCTGCGCGGTGAGCTCGACGGCGCGACCGAGGAGCTCGAAGGTCACGGGCCGAAACGCACCGCCGAGCGTCTCGGCGACGACCCAGATCGCGCGGCCGGGCACGATTGCGCCGCGAGATGTTTCCTCTTTCGCTTCGCTTCTGCGGGCCGTGAACGCGCCGCGCTCGACGAGCTTCCGCACGAGCTGCGCGGCGATCTCCTCGGGCGAGCCTTCGAGCCGCTCGCCGGCGCGGCTCTCCTCGCGCGTCTCGATGGCCTCGACCCACGTCGGCGAGCCGGCGGCGCCGTACGACGAAGCGTCGCCGCCGAGATCGGCGGCGGTCCATTCGACGATCGGCTTCGCCTTCGCCGCTTCCTTCTCCGCCTTCTTCGGATAGCGCTCCGGCGCGAGGTCCTCGGCCGCCGTCACGAGCGCCGGCAGCGGGCACTCGAGCGTCTCGAAGCCGGCATCCGTCTCACGCTCGGCGCGCAGGCGCCGCGCCGCCGGATCGATCTCGAGCGTTCGCGCGGCGACGACCTGAGGCACGTCGAGGAGCTCCGCGACCTCCGGTCCGACCTGTCCGGTCTCCGCGTCGACGCTGGAGCGTCCGCAGAGGACGAGATCGAAGCCCTCGCGGCCGAGCGCTCGCGCGAGCGCTCGAGCGGTCGCCAGCGTGTCCGCGCCGGCGAACGCGCGATCGACGAGGTGGATCGCGCGATCCGCGCCGAGCGCGAGGCAATGAAGGAGCGCATCCTTCGCCTGGGGCGGACCCATCGTGAGTGCGACGACCTCGCCGCCGTGGGCCGTGCGGAGCTCGATCGCGCGGAGGAGCGCGCGCACGTCGAACGAGCTCACCTCCAGTCGCACGCCCTCCCGCCGCAGCGTCCGCGTCTCGGGGTCGAACTGCATCTGCGAGACGTCGGGCACCTGTTTGACGAGGACGACCGTCTTCATCGGGGACGGACTCCTAGCAAGGGGACGGCCGAATGCAAGGCGCGGAACCGCGCGTGAAGCGGCTCTTGCGGCACGCGCGCCGCGTCGGCAAGAAGGTCGGGTGCCGAAACGAACCGCCGAGCGCCGGGCGCATGCCGAGGACATTCGCATGCGCATCCTGCGCACCGCCGCGCGCGGTTTCCGCGAGCGCGGCTACAAAGGCACGACGCTGCAGCAGATCGCCGACGACCTCGGGTATACGGCGCCGGCGCTCTACAAGTATTTCCGTAGCAAGGAACAGATCTACTACGAGCTCATGCGCATGATCGCCGAGCTCCACGCGCGGCAGGTCGTCGCGCCGGCGTTCGCGCGCGGCGCGGATTTCAACGAGTGCGTCGAGGAGCTCGTGCGGCGCGTGTTTCGCATCACACGCGAGAACACCGACTTCTACCGACTGCTGCAGTACCACTACCAGGCTGGCGGCGACGATCCGCAATTCACCGAAGCGCGGAAGACGATTCGCGAGACCGTGACGGCGTTCCGGAAGAAGATCATCGACGTCGTTCGCCGCGGCGTCGCCGACGGCGTCGAGCTCAACGCGTCCGTCGGCGAGACGGCGCTCGCGCTCGAAGCGCTGGTGCTCCACTACTCGCGGCTCTGGCTCGCCGATCCGACCTCGTTCGAGCTCGAGGAGAAGGTGCCGATCGTCGCGCAGTTCTTCATCTCGGGCGCCGTGAAGCGCGGCAAGGCTCGGATGGAGGCGAGCCGATAAAGCGCGAAGCGTTTTATCGGCGACGGGGACGTTCCTGCGGGCCTCGACGCGCGATCGAGCCATGACGAGAGAGGCCCGCAGGAGCGTCCTACCCGCCTCCGTCGCGTGCGTGCTCGCCGCCCTGCTCGTCACGCACGCAACCGTCGCGCGCTCCGAGAGCGAGAGCGCGGCGAGCTTGGTGCAGGAATCGATCGAGCGGTACCACGCGGCCGAGACAGCGCGGGAAGGCTGGCGCGAGATCCTCGACGAAGGCACGCGACTCGCCGAGCGCGCGGCCGAGCTCGACCCGCAGAGCGCCGAAGCGCGCTACGCACACTTTCTGAACCTCGGGCTTCACGCGCAGCGGTCCGGTCTCGGCGCGCAGCTCTTCACGGTGCGACGTCTGCGTAGGCTCCTCGACGAAACGATCGAGCGCGATCCGCGTCACGCGCATGCCTGGGAGGCGCGCGGCGAGATGCTCGCGCGCCTGCCGCGGCTCCTCGGCGGCTCGAGCGACGAGGCGGAGAAAGCCTACCGCCGCTCCGCCGAGATCGACCCCGATTGGGCGAAGCCGTGGCTCCGTCTCGCCGAGCTCGCGCGCGATAACGACGATCTGAAACGGGCGCGCGAGCTCGGCGAGCGGGCGCGCGCCCTCGCCTGCGACTCCCCCCGGCCGGATGCAGAGATTTGCGAGGGGGCGAAAGCTTTGACAGCCGCCCTCTCCCGCTGACCCCGCCGATTCTTCCGAAAGGAAACGCTGCCGATTCCGGCGGCTTCGCAGTGAAACGCGATGCGGCAGAACCGGGCGGTTTCGGCGCCGGAACACTCGGAATCCCGACGTTTTCGCACCGGCGCCGGGTGGCCCGGATTTCGCTTGGTCCCTCCCCCCGAGGGCGACGACGTGCGGCTCAGCAAAGCGTGCCGCGAAGGATGTCTGCGCCGGAGGAGGAGCTTCACGTTGATTTCGCCGATGAACCGCTACCGCCGAGTGCCGATCCGGGTCGCCGCCGCGATCGTCTGGATCGCCGCCGCCGCGCCGCTCGCGCGCGCCGCCGTTTCCCCGCTCGAAACCACCGGGGTGCCGTCCGTCGTCGTCCGGCCCGACCGCGCGGTCGAGATCGCGCCGCCGGAGATGCCGGTGCCGGATCTCGGAGCGATCGCGCCGATCGCGCCCGAGAAAGAAGCACCGAAGAGCGTGCGCACGGCCAAGCCGCGCGGCTACGATCTCCTCATTCTCGAGTACGCGCGTCGCTACCAAGTGGACGCGGCACTCGTGAAGGCCGTGATCCACGCCGAGTCACGCTTCGATCCGCATGCGCGCTCGCACAAGGGCGCGGTCGGATTGATGCAGCTGATGCCGCGGACCGCGCGCGCCTATGGCGTCCTCAACCTCACGAACCCGGCCGACAACATTCGCGCCGGCGTGCAGCACCTGAAGCGCCTGCTCTCGCGCCACCGCACCGTGAAGAACGCGATCGCCGCCTACAACGCCGGCAGCCACACGGTGCGCCGCCATGGCGGCATTCCGCCGTATCCCGAGACGCGCCAGTACGTGACGAAGGTGATGCGCTACCACGGTAAGTATCAGCGGGACCCTCTCTTTTCGGTGAGCAAGACGCCGCGCCCCGTCGATCGTCCGGTGGTCGAGCGCATCCAGCACGAAGACATGGGTACGCGCGGCTAGGAATCTCGTAGGGCCAGCGCATCCTCGACGCTCTGGCCCTCACTCCACCTCGGCAAGTTCTCGCTCTCCTCCCCCTCCACTCGGGCGCAGTGGGCCGATCGGCTCTCTGCGCCCGAGCCTTTTTCGGCGTCGCGAATGCAGCCGCCGTGCGTTTCGAAAGCGAGCGCGTTTCAGTCGCTGCTTTCGCGCTGAAACGCCGCGCTCCCTCGACGACGTTCGCGCGCTCGAGGCGGTCCAGCGAGATCGCGGACTTGCGCGCGCGCAGCCTCTGGCAAGTGATTCGCAATGGCTACGCGTGGGGCGAATGATCGGACGAATGATCCGAAGGAGATTCTGATGGACGTACGCCCCGACAATCCCATGTGGGATCCGACGGCTCTACTCGAGCCCGACTTCGTGGTCCCGGGCCAGCTCGGCGAGAGCGCCGAGCCCCGCAAGCAAGGTGAGATCGGTCTCCTGTGGGCCGTCTTCCTCGACGGGCTCGCGACCTACTGCCGCGAGGTTTCCCGGCACGACGAGACGAGCCTCGCCTATCGCGAGGTCCATCACTGGATCTTCCGCGGCGACTCGGACGCGCTGACCTCGTTCTCGAGCCTCTGCGAGATGTTCGGCATCGATTCGCGACGACTACGCCGCCGGCTGCTCGCGCTGCGCGAAAACCCCAACTGCGATCTCGGACGTCTCCTGCTTCAGCAAGCCGCCTAGGCGGCTGCATCCTCTGGCGGGTGACGAAAGCCGGGCCGGCTCGTGAGGGCCGGCCCGGACCTAGTCTTTCGGCGACTTGGCGCGGCGACGCGCGCCGCGAAAAAAGCCCGGGTCGATCGTCTGCCCGTACGAGAACTCGACCGAGTTCCCGTCGGGATCGCGCACGATGCAGTAGTAGCCGACGACGGGGCCCGCATCGTGCGGCTCCATCTCGAGGATGCCCTCGGAGCGAGCCGCGTGGGCGTGCCGGTCGACCTCGGCGCGCGTCGCGCACGAGAAACCGAAATGGGCGAACGAGCCGGGCGGGCCCGCGGTCGAGCGCCGCTCGATCAGCACGATCACGAAGCGCGGACGATGTCGGCTCTCGCCGACCCAAACGACGCGCCCGGTGTCCGCGCCGCCGCGGCGGTGAACGACCACGAGCCCGCAGTGCTTCCGGTAAAAGGCGACCGAGCGATCGAGGTCCGCGCTCCAGAGCGCGACGTGGGTGAGGTGCGGCTTGTCCGGCATCGCGCGAGCCCAGCTGCCGGTGTAGCCGAGCCCGTTGACGTTCGGGAGGCCCCAGCGCATCATCGCCGCCCTTGGCGGGCGTAATTCAGCGGTAGAATGCCAGCTTCCCAAGCTGGACGTCGCCGGTTCGACCCCGGTCGCCCGCTCTCTCGAAGCCCCGATGACCTCGGGGCTTTCTTTTTGAGAGAACCGAATGATGCGCGCGCTCTTCTACAGTCCCAAGGGGATGGGCCACGTGAACCCGACCCTCCCGCTTGCGCGAGGCCTCGTGGAGCGCGGACACGACGTGATCTACACGCTGACGTCGGAATGGAAGGAGCGACTCGAGGCGATCGGCTGTCGATACCGGAACACCGGCACGCTCGAGACGTTCTCGACCGCGGACTTCAATCCCGGGGCGCCATTCTATCGGCAGCTCTTGCCCGCGACGGCGGCGCTCCTTCCGCGGCTCGTCGAGGAGGCGCGTGCCGAACGGCCCGACGTCATCGTCTTCGACTCGTGCGCGCCCTGGGGTTACGCCATCTCGGAGATCTTGGGCGTTCGGGGGATCTGCTCGCTCAGCACGCTCGTCTTCGATCGCGACGAGGTGCGGAGACACCTCGGTGCCCCGAGCGAGCGGTCGGATGCCAAGCAACTCGACGCGCTCGAAGTGATCGAGCGTGACTGGGGCGTCGACTTCCGCGACCGCGACATCGGGCTCTTCTATGGACGCGAAAACCTCGTCTTCTCGTGCGAGGAGCTGAACCCGACGCGATCGAACGTTCGCTTCACGTTTCACTTCGTCGGGCCGACGATCGCGAGCGGCGGTGGTGACCTCGGCGATCTCGAGAGCTACGCGCGGGGTCGGCGACGAATCTACCTGAGCATGGGCACGGTCGTCGGCGGAAACGCCGGCCTCGATCCGAGCTTCTTTGCACCCTTCGTCGACGCGTTCGGAGGTCGCGACGGGCACGAGCTCCTCGTGTCGGCGGGCGCTGCCGCGGAGTCGCTCGGTGCGCTCGGCTCCCTGCCACGCAACGTCACCGTGCGACGATCCGTTCCCCAGACTGCGGTGCTGGCGCAAACCGACGTCTTCGTCACGCACGTCGGGGCCAACAGCATGCATGAGGGACTGTTCCATGGGGTGCCCCTCGTGTGCGTGCCACACTTCGGGGACCAACCGCAGAACGCCGACCGGGTGGTCGCGCAGGGCGCAGGCGTGCTCGTGCCGCTTGCCGAAATCTCGGCGGCGCGTGTCGCTGCCGAGGTCGAGCGCGCGCAGGGCGAGTCGTTTCGCGCGAACGCGGCTCGCCTCGCGAAGAGCCTGCGCGCGTGCGGCGGCCTCGAACGCGCGGTGCGGATCATCGAGAGCGCCTCGACCGCCTAGAAAGCCCTCGCATCCCCCGCGGGCTTTCGTCATTTTGGGTGCTTCCGAACACGTGGGGGGATACTGGAACAGTCCGTGGCCCGGTGAGGACGGCGGGCCGCGTCGCGCGCAAGCGCCGCACGGTTTGGCCGGGCCGGCGTTTCGCGAGGGCGAGCGGCTGCGGGTGACCAGCCGCGACGCGTTCGCGGCCACGATGCTCGTCCTCCGCGAGCCGGGCGAGCTCTTCGTGCTCCGGCATTCGCTCGATCCGCTGACACCGGAAGGGCCGGTCGTAGCGTGGGTCGAGCGGCTCGATCCGGTGACGCTCGCGCCGCTCGCGCGCTCGGCCGATCTCGCGGCCGGGCCGTTCTGGCCGGGCGGGATGGCCGCGCACGCGAACGGCTCGCTCTACGTGGTGTTCGGGCGCTACTGCCATCGGCTCGGCGCGGATCTCGCGCTGCAGGGCTCCTTCGAGCTTCCGCGCGCGCGTCCCTACAACTCGTTCGTGATCCTCGACGACGGCGTGCTCGTGATGAAGGACATCGGGCACGGGACCGTCGAGCCCGCACGTCTCACCGTGCTCGAGCCGACGCTCGAGCGGGCCTGTGCGGACGTCGATGCGCCCGAGCGGTCGATCGCGCGCCTCGGCGCGGACGGCGACACGGTCTACGTCGTCGGCGACGCGACGATCTTCCGCTTCCATTGGGATCGCGGCACGCGGCGGCTCGTACGCGACGACGGTTGGGAGCACCGCTACCGCACGCATAGCGAACCAGAGCTATGCGTGGGATCCGGTCCTCGAAGGCGGGCACGCGTGGTTCATGGACAACGGCGACCACGACTATGTGACGACGATGCTCGGCGCCGGGCGCGCGTCCGGCCCGATCCACCTCTTCCGCGTCTCGCTCGCGGACGCGCGCGACACCGCTTCGGTCGAGATCTCCGGGCTCCCGCACGGCACGTGCACGAATCCGCCGCTCTACGACGCGGCCCGCCGCATCGCGCTCGGCTACGACTCGGGCAACGGCGTGCTCGCTGCGTTTCACGTCGACGACCCCGGCGCGCTCGCGCTGCTCTGGCGACGCGACGTCGCGACCGCCGCGCATCTCCTCCACTATCCCGACACCGGCGAGGTCGTCGTCAACGACTTCCGCTCGCGGACGGCGCCGCGCTCCGCGCGCCTTCGCAGCCTCTCGCGCCGCGCCGGCGGGCTCGTCGTTCGCCCCGCAATCCGCGCGCTGCTCAGTCGGTTCTCGCACGACGACGTCGTCGTGCTCGACGTCGAGACCGGCGCCGAGCGCGCCCGCGCCGCGGTCCCGAGCCTCTTCCAGTCCGTCCTCTTCCCCGCGCCGGGGTGGAATCGCGACTTCTATTACTGCTCGTTTTCGACGATCGCGCGGATCGCGGCCGCCTGAAGCGCATGCGCGACCGGATCCAGAAAGTGTGGATGCCTCGCCTCCTGGTCGCGTGGTTCGCGACGCGATGGCCGGGCCGCGTGCGCGCATCGCTCCTCCGCTGGCTCGGCAAGCGCGTGCGGGTCGAGCTCTACTTCGCCTTCGACGATCCGTACGCGGCGGCCGCGCTACCGCTCTTCGAGGTCGCCGCTCGGCGCGGCGTCGAGCTCGTCCTCTATCCGCTCGTCGAGCGCGGCATCGACGGCGATCCGGCGCTCGAGCAGCGGCGGCACTACGCGGTCGAGGATTCGCGTCGTCTGCTCCGCCGGCGCGGGCTCGTGCTTCGCCGCGCGGAGGCGCTGCGTGCCGGCGACACCGCGTTTCTCGCCGCGTGGGCGGAATCGCTCCGCGGCACGCCCGCGATGGAGCGCTTCACCGAAGCCGCGCTGAATCGGCTGTGGCTGGAGTCGTCCGGGCCGGTGCAGGCCGCGGATCTCGCGCCGCTTTTTCGCGAGATCGCCGGTCGCGAGCCGCCCGCGGAGGCGGAATCGTCGGCGCGGCTCGCCGACAATCGCCGACGCCAGCTCCGCAAAGGGCATTGGGAATCACCCGCGGCGCGGGTGCAGGGCGAATGGTTCTTCGCGCACGAGCGCGTGCCGCAGATCGACGAGCGGCTCGCGGACCTCGGCGGATAGCGCATGGCGAAGCCTCTCGTCGAATTCTACTTCTCGTTCCGGAGCCCGTACTCGTATCTCGCGGGGCCGCGCGCCTTCGCGCTCCCGGAGCGCTACGACGTCGAGCTCGCCTTTCGCGGCGTACGCCCGATGGCGATGCGCGGGCAGCCGCTGCCGCTCGCCAAGCGCCTCTACATCCTCCGCGACGCGAAGCGCGAAGCGGATCGGCTCGGGCTCCCGTTCGGCAAGATCCACGATCCGCTCGGCGAGGGCGTCTGGCGCTGCCTGACGATCGCCGAGCACGCGACGCAGGTCGGCCGTCTACGCGAATTCGTGCTCGCGGTGAGCCGCGGCATCTGGGGTCGAAGGCTTGGACGTCTCGCGCGACCCGGGGTTGCGCGCGGTGTGCGAGCGCGTCGGTCTCGCGTGGGCGGACTGTCGCGCGGCGATCGCGAACCGCGAATATCGCGAGCGCGTGGAAGAGAACACCGCGAGCCTCGCGCGGCTCGGCCAGTGGGGCGTGCCGGTGTTCGTCTTCGCGGGCGAAGCGTTCTGGGGCCAGGACCGCATCGAGGATCTGGAGCTCGCGCTCCGCGACGCCGGGCTCGCGCGGAGCTGAGAAGGAGTCGTCGCATGGCAATCAACGAACCTCGCGTCGGACGCCGGTGGTGGAGCGAGCCGCTCTGCCGCTTCGTGCTGATCGGCGGAGCGTTGCTCGCGGTCGATCATCTCGTCGGGCGCGAGCGATTCGGGGCGCTCGAAGCAGAGCGGCAGATCGTGGTGAGCGCGAGCCGCAAGGACGCGCTCGTCGAGGCATTCCGCGCCGAGCACTCCCGCCCGCCGCGCGGCGGCGAGCTCCGCGCGCTCCTCGATCGCTGGGTTGACGAGGAGGTGCTCTACCGCGAGGCGCTCGCGCTCGGGCTCGACCGGGGCGACACGGTCGTGCAGCGGCAGCTCACGCAGAAGATGCGCTTTCTCATCGACGACGTGACGACGCTTCCGGAGCCGTCTCTCGCCGAGCTCGAGGATTGGCTCGAGCGTCACGCGGAGCGCTACGGCCGCGGACCGCTCGTGAGCTTCGAGCAGGTTTTCCTGAGCCGCGGCCGGCACGGCGACGGCCTCGCCGCGGAAGCCGCGCGCGTCGCCGAGCAACTGCGCCGCGCACCCGACGCGTTCGTCGGCGTCGGCGATCCCTTCCTCGTCGGGCAAGTGGTGACGGACGCCGACGCCGTGCGGCTCCGCCGCGAATTCGGTGCCGGCTTCGCCGAGGCGCTCGCCGAGCTCGCTGCGGGCGAGTGGTCGGGACCGGTCGCGTCCGCGTTCGGGCTGCACCTCGTGCGCGTCACCGCGCGCGCGCCGTTCGCCGCCGCGCGTTTGGCGGACGTCGCCGATCGCGTGCGGCTCGACTTCGACCTGGCGCGCCGCGAGGAGCGAAACCGCGCGGCGATCGCCGAGCTCCGCGAGCGCTACGAGGTCGTCGAGGACCTTGCGGGATGAGGCGGTACGTTTCCTCCTCGATCGTCTCGATGCTCACGATCCTTGCGGTCGTGGCGGTGGCGATCCCCGCGATTGCTCACGAGCTCCAATCCGCGGCCTTGCGGGTCGAAGAGACAGCCACGGGGCTCGTGCGCGCGACGTTGAGGACGCCGCTCGCGCGCGACGGTGCTTCGGCCGCGCTCGTGCCCCGCTTCCCCGCGGGATGCGCCCCGGTCGGCGCGCCGGTCGTCGAACGCCAAGCGGAGCTCGTCGTCCGCGAGTGGCAGATGCGCTGCGATCGCGCGCTCGTCGGCGGCGAAATCCGCCTCGACGGGCTCGATCCACGGATGCCCGACGCGCTCGTCACCGCGCGCCTCGCCGACGGGCGGACGGTCACCGCGGCGGTGAATCGGCGGGATCCCGTGGTGCGTCTCGAGCCCGCCGCCGGCGCACCGGCGCTCCTCGCGTTCCTTCCGCTCGGCATCGAGCACATCCTCTTCGGCGCGGACCATCTCCTCTTCGTGCTCGGGCTGTTGCTCGTGGTACGCGCGGCCGGGCGGAGGCTCGCGACGCTGGTGGCCGCGCTCAGCGCGTTCACGCTCGCGCACAGCGTGACGCTCGCGCTCGCCGTGCTCGGCGTCTGGGGGCTCCCGCCGAAGCCGGTCGAGATCCTCATCGCGGCGAGCATCGTGCTCCTCGCCTACGAGCTCGCCACTCACCATGACGATCGAGACGATCGAAGCAAAAACGCGAGCCTCACCTTCCGCAAGCCGTGGCTCGTCGCGTTCGCGTTCGGCCTGCTCCACGGCTTCGGCTTCGCCGGCGCGCTCGCCGAGATCGGTCTTCCCGACGGAGCGCGCGTGTCCGCGCTCCTCCTCTTCAATCTCGGCGTCGAGGTCGGACAGCTCGCGTTCGTCGCGGCGGTGTTGCTCGTGGGGAACGTGGTGACGCGACTGCCGCGGCTCGCGCTCGCGGCAAACGGCGCGACGCTGGCGACTCTCCTCGGCGGCATCGCGACCTATTGGACGCTCGAGCGCCTGCGCGTCTGGATCGTCGCGCTCTCGGCGGTCTTCGTGCTCTCCGCGTGCAGCGACGACGACGACGAAGTCACGCCGGTCGATGTCACTCCGACCGCCGCGAGCACGCCGACGACCGCGCCCGGCACGCCGACAGCCACGCCGACCGCGGTCGCCGGCACGCCGACGCCCGACGACGGGGGTCCCGTCGCCGGCCGCTGCCCGGACTTCCGCGAGGAGCGGAAGAACGCGTACTTCGGCGACCTCCACACGCACACGTCGTATTCGCTCGACGCGTACTTCTTCAACGCGACGAACGACCCGCGCGCCGCGCACCGCTTCGCGAAGGGCGAGGCCGGCCGCCTGCCCGGGCTCGGCAGCGACGATCCGTACACTCCGCAGCGCGAGGTGCGGATCGGCCGGCCGCTCGACTTCAACGCGGTCACCGATCACGCGGAGTTCCTCGGCGGCTTCATCAACACCTGCGGACTGACGCCGGCGACGCAGGAGCTCTGCGACCAGGCGATCGGCCAGGGCGTGCGCGACAACATCGTTGCGATCGCCGCGGGCGACACGCCGCTTCCGCAGCAGCTCCTCCAGTCGCTCATCGGGATGAGCCCGACGAACATCTCCGGCTGGACGACCACGAAGCAGATCAACGACCAGGAGAACGAGCCCTGCCGCTACACGACGCTGCACGGCTACGAGTACAGCTCGAACGAGCTCTCGCAGATGTTCCACCGCAACGTGATCTTCAAAGGCCCGACCACGAGCATGCCGCTCACGGTCTTCGGCGCGGTGCGGCCGGACACCGCCCTGAATCCGCAGAACGGGAACGACGACTGGGACCTGTTCGATCACCTGAACCTCGTGTGCAAGGTGTTGCCCGGCTGCGACGTGCTGACGATCCCGCACAACGGGAACCTCTCGGACGGGCGCATGTGGCTGCCGCGCGAGGAATCCGGCGTGCCGCTCGGACGGAAGCTCGACTCGACGGACGTCTACTTCCCGATGACGGCGGCGGACGCGCGGCTCCGCCGCACGCTCGATCGCGCGGTCGAGATCACTCAGCACAAAGGCCAGTCGGAGTGCGCGGTGGGCCTCGAGGGCGACTACCTGGACGGCGAAGAGTCGTCCTGCGACTTCGAGATCAACAAGAGCGTCTGCCGCGGGCTCGAGAGCGATCCGGCGACGTGCGCGGTGTTCTGCACCGGCGATCCGCCGACGGATCCGAGCTTCTGCTCGAACCGCAGCGAGGGCAACAACCTCGTCGACCTCTGCGTGAACCCCGGCCCCGATGGGCGCTCGCGGCCCGCGGGTGATCCGGGCGCGGGCGGCACCGGCAATTGCACGCACCCGCTCGACTACTACCGCAACGCGATGGCGGAGGGCCTGGCGATCAAGCAAACGCTCGGCGTGAATCCGTACAAAGCGAACGTCGTCGCGGCGACGGACACGCACAACGGGATCTCCGGCAACGCGGGCGAGCGCGGGTTCGTCGGTCACGGCGGCGTGCTCGACGACGAGCCGCGCGAGCTGCTCGGCTTCTGGGCGTGCGACGGCGGCGATCCCGCCGACCCCCAGAATTGTCCGAACCGGCGCTTCCTCGATTTCGCGCGGATCTTGAATCCGGGCGGTCTCGCCGGCGTGTGGGCGCCGGAGAACACGCGCGACGAGATCTGGAACTCGATCCATCGCGGCGAGAGCTGGGGAACGTCGGGACCGCGCATCAAAGTGCGCACCGTCGGCGGGTGGGAGCTTCCGGAGGACGTTTGCGATCAGCTCTCGGCGGGCGTGAACCCGCTCGAGGCGGGCAACGTGGCCGGCGCGCTCATGGGCGGCGATCTGCCGCTACCCGCGAGCGGCGCGCCGGCGATCGCGGTCTGGGCGCTCCAGGATCCCGAGAGCCACCCACTCCAGCGGATCGACGTCGTCAAAGGCTGGGTCGACGCGGACGGGCAGCCGCGCGTGAAGGTCTTCGAGCGCGTCGCCGGCACGAGCGATGCCGTCGAGCGCCCCGCGATCGACGATTGCAGCGTGCGCGTCGGGAATCACCCGGAGGAGCTCTGCACCGTCTGGCGCGATCCCGAGTTCGAGCCGACGCAAGACGCGTACTACTACGCGCGCGTGCTCGAGGTGCCCTCGTGCCGCTGGTCGGCGTGGATGTGCAACGTCGAGAAGCGCGTCGACTGTGACGCCCTCGATCCGGCGAACGGGATGTTCCCGGAAGCGAGCGGCTTCCGCGGCTACGAGGGTTGTTGCAGGATCGAGGGCGAGCCGGGCGCGTTTCACGGGCGCAACACGTTCGCCACGATCGAGGAGCGCGCTTGGGCCTCGCCGATCTGGTACGAGCCCGCCCCCTGAGCCGGCGCGTTTGACGTCCGGCGAAGCCCCGTCGCATAGTCGCGTTCTCGGGCGCAGCCGATGGGAACAGCTCGTCAGCCGAAGCGCGTGCTCGTCGTCGACGACGAGGAAGACGTTCGCACGATCGTCTCCCGCCTCGTCGGCGCGCGCGGTTACGAGGTGATCACCGCGGAGACCGGCAAGCAGGCAGTCGACCTCCTCGCGAGCGGCACGAAGCCCGACCTCGTCGTGCTCGACGTGCGCATGCCGGAGATGGACGGCCTTCAGGCGCTCGTGAAGATCCGCAAAGAGCTCGGATTGAAGGATCTGCCGATCGTGCTGCTCACCGCGCAGACGTCCGACCAGGACGTGCTCAAGGGCTACGGCGTCGGCGCCGACTACTACATCACGAAGCCGCTCAAGTTCGAGCAACTGCGGAACGTCGTCGACTTCCTGATCGGCGATCTGACGGACGAAGAGCGCCGGCGGCTGGAAACGCTCCTTTAAGGAGAGGCTCGCGTCGGAGCCGCCGCGTGCGGGATCCAGACGCGGAACGTCGAGCCGCGCCCGACCTCGCTCGCGACGTCGATCGTGCCGCCGAGCACCTGCGTAAGGCGGCGCACGAGATGGAGACCGAGGCCCGCGCCGCCCTTCCGTCGGGACTCGATGCCGTGCACCTGGCTGAACGGCTCGAAGAGCTTCGGCAGCTGATCGGCGGCGATGCCGATGCCGCTATCCTCGACGCGGATCTCGATCCCGCCGTCGCGCTCCGCGATCGTCACGCCGACGGTGCCGCGCTCGGTGAACTTGATCGCGTTGGTCGCGAGATTGCGCACGATCATCTTGAGCTTGAGCGGATCGGTGCGCACCGTGGTTTCCGGCTGATCGATGCGCCAGTGGAGCCGTAGGCTCTCCGGCCGAGGCGAGACGATCTCGCGCGAGATCTCCTCGAGGAACGCGGCGACCCGCACGGTTTCCAGGTCGACCGGCACGCGCTTCGTGTCGAAGCGACTGAGGTCGAGAGTCGCGGTGATGAGACCGTTCAGCTCGCGCGCGCAACGGTCCGACCGGCGCACGATGTCTTCTTGTTCCGCGTTGAGCGGTCCCGACAGGCCCTCTTGGAGCAGCATGTTGTAGCCCTGGATCGCCGTGATCGGGTTTCGCAGCTCGTGCGAGAGCGTGGCGACGAAGTGCGCTTTCACCTGGTTCGCCTGCTCGAGGTCGCGGCGCACGCGCGCGTGCGCGATCGTCATCGAGGCGAGGTAAGCGATCCCGCGCGCGATCCGCCGCTGCTCCTCGCTGAACGGGTCTTCCCGCCGGCGATCGCCGGCATGGAGCACGCCGGCGAGCTCGTTGCCGCGCATGAGCGGCATGAAGAGCGAACGGCTGATGCCGACGTCCTCGAGCTCGACCCTCAAGGCGTTCCCCTCGCCGAGCTCGGTCGCACCCGCGCCGTCGAGCGAGGAGGCGACCTCCTCGACGTCCGCACGCGAGAACTGCTCGAGGCGCAAGAGCTGCCAGTTCTCCGGCTCCTCGCCGTGCGCGGCCGCGGCGGCGTACACGTCCGACTCCGCTTCGCGGAGGAACGCGTGCGCGGAGTCGCACTCGAGGACTTCCGCGGTGACGGAGCACATGCGCTCGACGAGCTCCGGGCGATCGACCGCCTCGATCATCTCTCGCGCGACGCGCGCAAGCGCTTCCGCGACCCGCGCTTCGACGAGCTGCGCGTTCACCGCGGAGTCGCGCACGCGCTCGGACCCAAACACCCGAAGACGCTGCCGGTGGAGGCTCGCTGCGACCCAGACGGAAGCGCCGAGCGCGGCGAACGCCTCGAGCTGGTTGTAGCGCGCGAGGGAGACCTCCGTCTCGACGAACGCGATGCTCGCGCCGATGCCGATCGCCGACGCCGAGGCGACGACGAGCTGCGCCCACGGCCCCCACGGCAGGAACGCCGCGGTGATCATGTTCGTCGCGACCATCACCGTGGCCGGCAGGATCGTGTCGTGGATCGCGAGCCCGCTCGCGGCGACGCCCGCGTCGAAGAGGACGACGAAGACGACCGTCACCCAGGCGACACCGTGAAAGGTCGTTCGGGTGCGGAGCGCCGCCATCGCCACGAGGCCGCCCAAGAGCTGCACGGCGCGGAGCATCGAGAGCCCGCGAATCTCGTCCGGCGCGAACCGCGCCGGATTGAAGAGGTGGTCGACGAGGCTGAAGACCACCACGAAGACCAGGAGGACGGCGAGCCCGAGGCGCGCCCGCGCGAGGAGGAGGGGGCGGCTCCGTTCCTCGAACTCGGCGATCGCCTCGGGCGAGAGCTCCGGGTTCATGACGCGGGCCGGGACTATACCCCGGCCCATTACCTCACAGGTAATCGACGCGATTCCCGATCAGCCTTACGACTCGGTGCCGGAGGACCCCAATCGTGCCGAATTCGAATACCGCCGAGGTGATCCACCGCTTCAACGACGCCTTCCAACGCCACGACGGCAGCGTCTTCGCCGACCTCGTCGCCGAGGATTGCGTGATCGAGAACACCACGCCCGCGCCGGACGGCGCGCGTTGCGAGGGCCGCACCGCCTGCGTCGAGCTCTGGCGCGGCATCGCGACCGCGCCGGACATCCGCTTCGATCTCGAGGACGTGATCGTCGCCGACGACCGCGCGACGATCCTCTGGAAGCTCTGGCGCGGCGCGGACCCGCTGAACGCCGTCCGCGGCGTGAACCTCATGCGCGTCCGCGAAGGGTTGATCGTCGAGGCTCGTGGCTACGTGAAGGGCGCCTGATGAAGCTCGGGCTCGAAGGGAAAGTCGCGCTCGTCACGGGCGGGAGCAAGGGCATCGGCCGAGCGACCGCAGAGGCGTTCGCCGAAGAAGGCGCTCACGTTTCGATCTGCGCGCGCGGTGCGCAGTCGCTGGCGGCGGCCGCGGAGGGGCTCCGGCGCTTCGGCGTTTCCGTCGTCGCGACCACCGCGGACGTCAACCGCGCCGAGGACGTCGAACGCGTGGTCGAAGCCACGCTCGGCGTGACGGGGCGGATCGACGTGCTCGTCAACAACGCGGGCGACATCGCCGTCGGGCGGACCGTTGCGACCAGTGACGACGAGTGGCGCGCCACGCTCGAGACGAACGTGCTCGGCGCCGTCCGCTTCACTCGCGCGGTGGTGCCGCACATGCGCAGGGCCGGCGGCGGTCGCATCGTCAACGTCGGCTCGGTATTCGGCCACACCGTGCCGATGGCGGGCTCGGTCGACTACAACGCCTCGAAGGCGGCGCTGATCTCGTTCTCGCGGACGATGGCGGTCGAGCTCGCCGCCGAAGGGATTCTCGTGAACACGGTCTGCCCGGGCTGGGTCGAGACGCCGATGCTCGAGCGGATCCTCGACGAGGCGCGGCCGGTGCTCGCCGCCGCGGATCCGCGCCAGGTCTGGCAGGCGTTCGAGAGCTTGCTGCTCATCAAGCGGATGGGGCGCGTGGACGAGGTCGCCTCGCTCATCGCCTACCTCGCCTCCGCGCGCGCCGCGTACGTGACCGGCAGCGTCTACGACATCGATGGAGGCTTTCCGAAGTCCTGCTAGAGTTCGCGCGTGAGCACCGAAACCTCACCGACGCGGGCGGTGCCGCGTGGTGCCGGACCGCTCCTCCGTCGCTGGCGTGAGTCGCGGCATCTCAGTCAGCTCGAGCTCGCGCTCGAGGCCGAGGTGTCCGCGCGGCACATCAGCTTCCTGGAGACGGGACGGGCCTCGCCCAGCAAGGAAATGCTGCTCACCCTTTCAAACGTGCTCGACGTGCCGTTCCGTGAACGAAACCTGCTGCTCCTCGCCGCCGGCTACGCGCCGGTCTACGGCGAGACGCCGCTCGACGAGCCGCGCATGAGCCAAGTCCGCGCGGTGATCGAGGTGATGCTCCGCGCGAACGAGCCGCGGAGCGCGCTCGCGCACGACCGGCACTGGAACGTGGTGATGGCGAACGAGGCGTTCATCCGCTTCGTCACCGTCGTGACCGGCAAGGCCCCGGCCGGCCTCGAGCCCTTCGCGGTGACGTCGCCGCCCCGCCTGAACCTCCTCCACCTCCTTTTCGACCCCGAAGGGCTCCGCAAGGTCGTCGTCAACTGGGAGGTGAGCGCGCGCTGGCTCCTGAACGAGGCCCACCGGCGGCTCGCCTGGACGCGCGACGAGACGCTTCGGCAGCTCATCGCCGAGATCCTTCGGTATCCGGGCGTCCCCGCCCGGTGGCGCGAGCCCGACCTCGAGACGCCCCGGGCGCTGATCCTGCCGATGGAGCTCGACCTCGAGGGCAAAATCGCGCGGATGTTCAGCACGGTCACGACCGTCTCGACGCCGCACGACGTCACGCTCCAGGAGCTTCACGTCGAGGTCTTCTATCCGGCCGACGCGGAGACCGAGGAAGCGCTCCGCGGCTACGAGGCGCGGGTCACGGAGCGCTTTTCGTCACCGGATTGACGGTTTCTGCGGGGCCGGCGGCGGATTTCCTCGTCCGCTCGGCCTTTTGCCGATGGCGCGGCGCTTGCTCCTCGCACCGTTGAGGCGTACGAAGATCAACAAGAGCGAGGCGCGAAGCCTCATCAATAACAACGGCGGCGGATGCATTGGGCGGGTGGTGCGTGCTGCGTTGCTCGTCGCGGCAACGGTGGGCTTTGCACACTCTGCCGCCTGGGCCGACGACCGGTTCACCGTCTGCTCGGTCACGATCAACTCCGATGACGAGATCCGCCTCCTCCGGAAGCGTCTCCCGGAAGCCGAATTCCGCTTCGTCGAGCTGACGGACTACGCCGGCTCGAGCTCGGCCGCCGGTGAGGAATCGTGGTTCGGCCGCGCCTGCGAAAGCGGCGTCCAGTGCGACGTGCTCGTCGTCTCCGGCCACTTCGGCAACACGTGGGCCGGGAACTACGGCACGACGTTCGCCGGCCGCTCCGGGGTGACGCTCGCGCTCGACGAGCTCGAGCAGCGCCGCTGCGAGCAGTCGTGCTCGGGGATCCTCGGTAATCCGCTCGAGGTATTCCTCCTCGGTTGCAAGACGCTTGCGGAAGCGGACGGGCCGAGGCTCTCCGCGGCCGATGCCCGGGCATTTTCGGCGCATCAGGTCACGCCGGCGACGGCGGAGCGCGTGCTCGACGAGGTCCGGAACGGCGGCGAGCCGACGAGCAGCCGCGAGCGGATGGAGTTCGTGTTCGCCGGCGTGCCGCACATCTACGGCTTCACGGACGTGGCGCCCTCGGGCCGGCGCGTGGCGCCCCATCTCGAGCGCTACCTGAAGCTGACCGGTGACTACGCCGCGCACTTGCGCCGCCTGCGCGCTGCCGCGCGCGCAAAACGAAGCGCGCCGAATCAGCTCCTCGCGAGCGCGCTCGACGAGACTTGCTTCGCGGAGTCGAGCGGACTCGAGCCGACGACGTTCGCGCACGCACGCCAGGAGCAGATGTGCGTCCTCCGCGACGAGCGCCGCCCGATCGAAGAGCGCTTCGCGCAGGTCGAGCGACTCGCCGCGGCTCCGGGCTTCGCGGCGTATCTACCCGCGGTCGATGCGCTCCTCCGCGCCCACGCGCCCGGCGCGCAAGATGCGCCGGCGATGGCGGCGTTCGAGCGGCTCCGCCAGCACCAGCCCGCGCGCACCGCGGTGCTCGAGCTCATCCGCGGGCTCGAGACGCCGATTCTCCGTCTCGAGCTCGTGCGCATGGCGCGCTCGCTCGGCTGGCTCTCGGCGCAGGAAGCGCTGCCGACGCAGCGGCAGATCGCGATCCGGCTGCTGCACCCGCCGGTCTGGGGCGAGGGCCGGGACTTCATCTGCGGCATGGACCGCGACGTGATCGAGAAGATCGACATTCGCGCCGAGGACGTGCCGCCCGACGTGTATCGCGACGAGTACGGCATCCAGGCGCTTGCGTGCCTCCGGCCCGCCGACGAGCGAATTCACGCGGCCCTCGCCCGCTCGCTCTCCGACTCGCGGGTATGGATCGCGCGCCTCACCGCGAAAGCGCTGAAGCGCATCAAGTCGCGCACCTGATCGAGCGCGGCCTCCGCGAGCCGAAACCGTGACTTAGCTCACGGTACCTTCGTGACCGGACTCATCTCCCGGAGGTCGCCGGAACTCCCGTAGTCTCGGCCACATGCGGCGATCGCTCCTCCTCGCGGCCGGCGGCACCGTGCTCCTCGCCTCCCTCGCCGCCGCGCAGACGCCGCCCGCGACGCCCGAGGAGCACTTCGCCGCGAACGTGCAGCCGAGGCTCACGTTCTGCCGCACCTGCCACGTCGCCGGAGGGATCGCCGACGTCGAGGACGGCCGCGACTTCCAGCTCTCGACGGACACGACCGAGGACTACCCGCGCGTCCAGGACGCCTGGGTCGCGCTCGGCGGCGGCGTCGACTCGAGCCCGCTCTTGCTGATGCCGTCCGACCCCGCGCTCTCGCACAGCGGCGGCAAGCCCTGGCCCGCCGAAAGCGCCGCCTACGAGGCGATGCGCACGACGCTCTCCTGCTTCGATCATCCCGAGGGCTGCCTCGACGGCGCGGGCGGAGGCGGCGGGGGTGGCGGCGAGGAATTCCCGTTGCTCGGCAATCCCGGCAAGCGCTTCTTCGTCAACACGCTCTGCGAAGGCGCGCCGGACGAGACGCCGATCGATTGGAGCCGGGATCCGCGCCGGCTCCTCATGGGCGAGAACCTCGACAACGACGACTACGGCGTCCACTTCAACGATCCGTTCGAGATCTGTCGCACGGAGACGCTCTTCGAGACGCAGGCGCGGCAGAACCAGCTGCGCATCAAGCGCGGCCAGCAGCCGATCTACACCGCGAAGCGCCCGCCGGCGACGTGCGGTGAATGGCGCGCGGCGGTTCAGGTCGGGGCACGACTGGATCAACGGCGTGCCGACGACCGGCGGCGTCGTGCCGGTCTCGACGTGGAACAACCTCTGGAAGGTCTGGGGCCTGGCTTCGCGGCCCTCGGACTTCGACGCGCAGGTGACGGAGCGCTACGGGAACCCGACGACGCCTCCGCACGTGAGCAACCCGTATCCGCTACCGGGCGAAAACCCGAAGACCACGAACGGCGGATCCGGTCGGCTGCCGCTCGGCTGGGTGCAGGACAAGGACGCCGACGGCAAGTACAACGGCCAGCTCGGCATCAACTGCTTCATCTGCCACAGCGGACAGGTCGGCGTCGGCGAGATCGCCGGGCGCGACGGCACCGGCAACACCGCGAGCTACGCGAACAACCCGACCGGCAGCTTCATGGGGCTGCCGAACACGAATCAGGACTTCGGGCTGCAGATCCTCGAGTTCATCCAGAGCGGCGACGCCGGCACGCTGTTCCTGCCCGCGGCGCTCGTACCGGTCAACGTCACGCGCGGCACGCACAACGCCGACGGGGACATCGAGCTGATCGTCGCGCTCCGCGACTTCGACACGCTCGAGCTCAACCACGTGTTCGTGGATCCGCTGCACTCGACCTTCGGTGATCAGGATCCGCCGGCCTGGTGGTGGCTCCACAACAAGGCTCGATACCTCTGGTTCGGCGGCCACTCGTCGGACAGCGCGCGCGGCAACATGTACTTCGGCTCCGTCAATCTCTACGACGGCGCGTACAACAAGAGCCGCGAAGGCATCTTCGAGGACGTCCACCAGTGGACGCTCACGGTCGAGGCGCCGAGCTATCCCGGCTCGATCGACACCGCGCTCGCCGAGCAGGGCGCGATCCTCTTCCACGAGAAGAACCTCTGGGCCGACGACAAGAACCCGGACATCCTCCAGCCGAAGGGCAAGGGCTCGTGCGCGGGCTGTCACGGCGCCTACTCGCCGCGCTACGCGAACGACCCGCGCTTCCTCCCCGATCCCCGCCTGATCGGCATGACGAGCTACAACGTGCCGCTCGACATCGTCGGCACGGACCCGGCGCAGGCCGCCGGCTGGGCGATGGAGATCCGCCCGCACGTCTCGACGTTCTGGTGGTCGTATCCGGACGCGGTGCCCGGCTATCGCGTGCCGGAAGAGAAGGACCCGCTGACCGAGTTCCTCGACGATTACGCGATGACCGACGGCATCAGCGGCCCGAACGTCGCCGATCACTTGCGCGCGCAGCTCTCCGCCGGGGCTCGTGGATGCGCTCCAGCCGGCGATGGGCACGCTCGACCGCTTCGCCGCCACGCTGCCGGGAATTCCGCTCGGCGAGCAGCTCGGGCGCGTGAAGGGTGCCTGCGGCTTCGAGGAGAAGACGCTCGGCTACGTCGCGCCGCCGCTCCACGGTGTCTGGGCGAGCGCGCCCTACTTCCACAATGGCAGCGTGCCGACCGTGTGGGACGTGTTGAAGCCGTCCGACCGCCCGCGCATGTGGCGCCGGCGGATGACGCCCTCGGGCGTCACCACCGGGCCCGACCGCGGCTTCGAGCACGAGCTCTCCGCCTACGACTTCGAGAAGCTCGGCTGGCGGCACGACGTGCTCGTCTGCGGGGACGGCGGCCAGGGAATCCCATACTTCACCTGCCAACCGCAGCAGCCGCTGCCGCCCGAGCTCGAGTGGCTGAAGGACACGCTGATCGGCGGCGCGGCGTGGCCGATCTACGGTCAGATCCCGCCGCTCGGCCAGCAGGGCGTCGAGGATCGTAAGATCTTCAATACGAACCTGCCGTCGAAGAAGAACGTCGGCCACGAGTGGACGAAGGTGCTGACCGACGCCGAGCGCCGCGCGCTCGTCGAATACCTGAAGACGCTATGACGAACCGTCGATCGATCTTCGCCGTGCTCGGCGCTTCGCTGGTCGCCGCGTTCGCCCTCTGGCGGAAGCGCGCTGCGACTCCCGAGTTCGTCGAGCACACCCCGCCCGGCGATCGCTACCGCACGATCGCGCTCGGCGATCGTGAGCTCCACCTCCGCGAGGACCTCCTGCGGAGCGGCTTCTATCGCGACATTCGGTTCCACGACGATCGAAGCGAGGCAAAGCGATGATCTCGCGTCGCGAGTTCCTCCGCGGGAGCGGTGCCGGCGCCGCGCTGCTCACGCTGCCGCCGGTAGGCGCGGACGTGCTCGCCGCCGAGCCCGCGCTCGTCGCCGGCTTCGCCTTCACCGATCGCGAGCGTGCCACGCTCCGCGCGGCCGCCAATCAATTGGTCCCACCGTTTCGCAACGGCCGGCTCACGTTCCGCGGCGGCGGCGAGGAAGGCGGCGTCGAGTACGTCGAGACAGCTCCTCACCGCGTTCGATTTCGATCCGCCGCACATCTATCCGAGCGAGGGCACGGGCCAGCACATGCACGGCTCGCCGAAGCGCACCGACCCCGGCTTCACCGAGTGCGACGGCGGACATCTCGCGGTGCCGAGCGGCTGGTTGCGGCTACCGGCCGACAAGGACGTCGCCTGGCGTGCGGCGGTCGCGCGCTTCCAGCAAGGCTATCGCGCCGGGCTCGGGCTCCTCGAGAGCGACAGCAAATCGCTCTTCCTCGGTGCGTCCTTCGCGGCCGTGCCGGGAGTCCTCCAAACGCTACTGCTCGAGCGCTACGACGGCTTGAACCTCGTCTTCCGCATCAGCGGCGTCTACACCGCGGGTGGCGGCGAGGCGGCGCTCGAGCCGCTCTTCGCGCCGCCGGAGGATCCGCGCGCGTACTTCTTCAACCTCCTCTTCACGCACGTGATGGAGGCGATCTACGGCGACCCGATCTACGGCGGAAACAAGAACCGCATCGGCTGGAAGCTCACGAGCTTCGGCGGCCCGCATCATCCCGAGGGCTACCTGCCGCACGAGCTCGAGACGGTCGCGCCGTGCGACCGCGGCCTGCCGATCAACGAGAATCTCCTCGAGAATCTGCTCTGACATGCCCAAAACGGTGATCATCGGGAGCGGGGCTGGCGGCGGGATCGCCGCCATGGTCCGCGCGCGCGCCGGCGACGAAGTCGTCGTTTTCGAGAAGGGGCCATGGTGGCGCGGCAAGGACTTCTCGGACGACGAGATCAAGTTCGGCTCGCGCGCAATGCTGAATCTCGATCATCGCATCCATCCGCGCACCGCGCGGATCGCCGGCACGGACGCGTTCCGCGGCCGCATCCTGCCGGCCTCGCAGTGCGTGGGCGGCGGCACGGTGCACTACGCGGCGATGTCGTTCCGGAACCGCCCCGAGGACTTCACGATCCTCGATTCGTTCGGCGAGGTGCCGGGCGGCAACGTGCGGAACTGGCCGTTCACCTACGACGAGCTCGAGCCCTATTACACGCGCGTCGAGTACTTGATCGGCGTGCAGGGGCTCGATGCCGGCGGCGAGATCACGTATCGCAAGCGCGCCGGTGGCATCACCGCGCCGCTCACGATGCAGGCGAACCCCGACCTGCCGCCGCGCTCGAAGCCCTACCCGATGCCGCCCGGCCCCGCGAAGATCGACAACCTCCTCTTCGCGCGCGCGGCGAAGGAGATGGGCTTCCACCCGTATCCGTGTCCGCTCGCGATCAACTCCGAGGTCTACGCCTCGCAGATCCTCGGCCCGCCGGACGCGAGCGGCGCCTATCCGGTGCTCGACACGCGACCACCGCGACGCGCGTGCGAAGAGTGCGGCATGTGCTCGGGCTACGGTTGCCCGATCGACGCCAAGAACTCGACGCTCGTGACCGCGCTCGAATCGATCGAGACGATGCCGAACTTCCGGCTCGTCGAGCAGGCGGTGGTGAGCGAGATCGTGTGGGAGCAGGTCGGCTCCGCGGTGCGCGCGACCGGCGTACGATATCTGAAGCACGGCCAGGACCCGGCGATCGAGCCGCTCGCGCCGGGCGACCGCCTGATCGTCGCCGCCGACGCGATCGAGACGCCGCGGCTCTTCTTCCTCTCCGGCCTCGACCAGTTCGACAAGAGCGGCGAGCTCGGCCGGAACCTGATGACGCACCATTTGCCCGCTGCGCTAGGGTTCTATCCGGACCTCGTGAACAGCCATCGCGGCGTCTACACGACGCACGTGATCGACGATCTCTGGACGATCCCGCTCGACGCGCTGACGCGCGCCGTGCTCGGCTCGCTGCCGGCCGAGATCCGTGACGCGTCGCGGGCGCTCGGTTTGAAGGGCGGCGTCGTCACGTCCGTCGGCCCGTCCGTCGGCGAGCCGCTCGGCATCGGCGGGCTCGTCTCGCTCGCGCAGACGCTGCCGTGGGGCGAAGCACATCACGCCGCGCTGCAGACGGCGTTCGGCCGGCAGATCTTCCTCGCGATGGTCGCCGACGACGTGCCGCAGCTCCAGAACCGCGTGACGCTCGATTCGACGACGCGCGACCTCTACGGGCTCCCGGTGTCGCGGATCGAGCAGACGCCGCATCCGCGCGACCTCGCCGTTCTCGCGGCCGCGCTGCCGATCCTGCAGACGATCCTCGCGCGCTCCGGCGCGGCGGTCAGCGCGGGTCTCACGGCGACGCCGCCGATCTACCCGAGCCAGTACAACCACCGCATGGGCACGATGCGCATGGGCACGAGCCCCGACGCTTCCGTCGTCGACGCTGACGGCCGCTATTGGGCGGCCGACAACATCTACGTGATGGACGGCAGCGTGATGGTCTCGGCCGGCGGCTACAACCCGACGGAAACGATCCAGGCGATCTCCTGGATGCTCGCCGAGCGCCTGAGCTGACGCGGCGCGGGTTGGTGGCGGGCGCGGTCTCGCCTCCGCGGAAGTAAAGCGCAGCCGAGCAGCGGCCTACGCCGGCAGCCGGGGGCCTGGCTCGCTGCATGGCTCGCTGCTGTTGCAAGCAGCTTCCTGCGAGCGCTCTGCGCAGCTGCGCTTTACTTCCGCGAACCAGGCCCCCGGCTGCCGACTAAACGCGCGCGATCGGCGAGCCATGGAGCGGAGGCGAGACCGCGCCCGCCACCTATAGTGGCGTGTCAGAGCCCGCCGCGGATGCTACGCTTCCGCGCTCCGTCGGCGGTGTTCGATGACGTGGATCGTGAAGCGAACGGCAACGGCTGCGCTGGTCGGCCTCGTAGTTTTGGCGGCCGCATCGGCTCGCGCCGAGCAGCCGTACACGGTCTGCTCGATCACGATCAATTCGAAGGACGAGATCGAGACGTTCCGGAAGCTCCTGCCGGCGGAGAAGTTTCGCTTCGTCGAGCTTCCCTCGCCGAACGCCGCCGCGGCCGAATCACGGCAGCCGGGCTCCTGGTTCGCGGAATCGTGCGAGACCGACGTGCAGTGCGACGTGCTCGTGGTCTCCGGCCACTTCGGGAACACCTTCGCCGGGAACTACGGCACGACCTTCGCCGGCACGTCGGGGCTCACGCTGCCGCTCGAGGAGCTCGAGCGGCGCTCGTGCGACGAGCGCTGCGCGGGGATCCTGCGGAAGCCGCTCGAGGTCTTTCTCTTCGGCTGCCGCACGCTCTCGCCGGGCTTCCCGGATTCCTCGGTGGGGCCCGCCGACTTGAAGCTCCTCGGCACGCACGGAGTGCCGAAGGACACCGCCGAGCGGATCCTCGAGGAAGCGCGCGTCCGCGCCTCGGACGTGGATACGCGCGTGCGCATGAGCCACGTGTTCACCGGCGTGCCGCAGCTCTACGGCTTTGCCGAAGCGGGGCCGCTCGGCGAGCACGTGCAACCGCTCCTCGAGAGCTACTTGCGCAAGACCGGCGACTACGCCGCGCACCTCGACCGCCTCGCGAAGCGGCGCGCCGAGCGCGACGCCGCGTTCCAGAAGAACGACCTCCTCGCGAGCTCGATCGCGCCGAGCTCGTTCACCCAATGCGGCGGCATCGATCCCTCCGATCCGAGCTGGGATCGGCGCGAGCGGAACTGCGTGCTCGTGAACGACCGCCGCCCGCTGTCGCCGCGACTCGATCAGGTGGAGGCGCTGTTCCGCGACCTCGAGTTCCTGAGCTTCGTGCCGGCGATCGAGTGGGTGCTCCGCGCGCATCCCGTCGCCGCGCTCGCGCCGGAGGAAAAGCTGACCTTCGAGAAGATCCGCGCGAACGAAGCGGCGCGCGATCGCGTGCTCGGTCTCGTCGACCAGCTCGGCTCGCCCGTGCTGCGGCTCGAGCTCGTGAGCATCGCGCGGAGCATCGGTTGGAGCGACGACGCGCGCGTGTTCGCCGTGCAGCGCGACGTGGTCGTGAAGGCGCTCCGCCCGCCGGTCTACGGCGAGGGGCGTGATCTCGTGTGCGGCCTCGATCCCGTGCTCCGCGGTCGGATGAACGTGCGCGCGGAAGACGTGCTCCCCGAGATGTACGCCGACGAGTTCGGCATCCAGGCGCTCGGCTGCCTCAAGCCGACGGACGAGCGGCTGCAGACCGCGCTCGGCAACGTGCTCTTCGACACGCGCGAGTGGCTGGCGCGCGCCGCGGCGATCGCGCTCCTCGAGATCAAGCCGGCCGCCGTCGACGTTCAAGTCGCGCTCGCGCGGCAGCTGAACCGCCCCGAGGGTGGGGTGAAGGACTGGGCGGCGCGTGTGCTCCGCGAGGCGAAAGCGTCGGACGCGAGAGTGGTCGAAGCGATCCGCGCCACGGACCCGACGTTCACGATCGACTGGCTATAGACCAACTCGGTCGCGCCCATCCCGACAGTTAGCGAGAGCGACGGGTGGCGCGCAGCGGGCGCCCGTCGGGCGCGCAGCGGCGTGGACGAATCTGCCGCCAATCGCAAAGCACCGCCACGCTCGAGTCCCCACCGCCGAGCACGACTGACGTCGTGAGCACCCGATGGGCTGCGGAGCGACAGGCCCCGTCGCTCTCGCCGCGGGGGTCGCGGTGTCTCCCCCTCACTCGCGCCTGCGGCGCGGTCTCTCCCCAAAGGGGAGAGACGTGGGCTCGGAGCTCTAGGCGCTCGGCAACCCGGCCCCCATCAAGTCGACGAAGTTGTCGCAGTAGAAGCGCTGCTTCGCGCTCTCCGCCGTGCTCGCCATCGAGTCTTCGAAGCGGCGGATCGGGTGGCGGCCGCCTTCCACGTGCGGGTAGTCCGTCGAGAAGAGGCACACCTCCTCGCCGACCTGCTCGATGATCCAGCCGACCGGATCGACCGGGTACGGCGTGACGCGGATCTGGCGCCGCACGTACTCGCTCGGCCGGAGCTCGAGCTTCCGGAGGCGCTCCTCACCCTTCGCGAACGCCTCGAGCGCCGTGTCGAGCTGTCGCATCCACGACGGGAGCCAAACCGCGCCCTGCTCGATGACGCCGATCTTAAGCCGCGGGAAGCGATCGAGCACGCCGTCGAAGATCATCGTCGCGAGCGTCTGCATCGGCGGGTGGGGGATCGCCATGAAGTCGATCGAGCGGAAGTTCTCCGCTCCGCCATGAAAGTCGGCGACCGGAGGCAAGCCGTTCTCGAAGTACATCGGGGAGAGCAGCGAGCCGCCCCCGCCGACGTGGAACACGATCGGCAGACCCGCTTCCTGCACGACCTCCCACAGCGGAAAGAGCCCGACGTGACTCGGCGAGTGCGTCTTCGGGCACGCGGACGGCACGAGGATCGCCTTGGCGCCGTCGGCGATCGCCTCCTCCGCCGTCGCGCGGGCGCGTGAGAAGTCGGCGGTCGGCACGTAGCCGACGCCGAGGAGCCGGCGATCGACCGAGCAGAAGTCGACGATCGCGCGATTGTGGGCGCGCGCCATCCCGTACGTGAGGTCGAGATCGGCACCGTGCTCCATGCGCACGAAGTCGTCGTTCAGGAACGTGTTGAAGACGAGCTGGCTCTGGAAGCCGAGGAGATCGAGCGCCCGCGGCCGGTCGTCGCGGAGGAAGCTCCCCATCGCGCCCCAGTTCTTGCGTGTCATGAGCAGCGCTTCCGCATCGGCGCGGTCGCCCGGATCTTGGAGCCTCCGGCGGAGCTCGTCGATGAAGCTCTCCTCGCCCGGTTTGCAGCCCGTCAGGCGGATCGGCTCCATGCGCGCCCGCACGTCCGGATCGGCGTACGCGAAGAGCCAATCCGGTGTCTCCATCACGTGAGAATCGGCGTCGTGAATGATGCGACCGGCGGCGTAGGTCATGGCCCTCGTCCTAGCACGACGCAGTGCGGAGAACCGCTGCCTTTTTCAGGCCTTCGGCGGGTCCGGCGTCACCCTCTCCGGCCCGCGGGGTTCAGCAGCGATGACTCGCTTTCCGATCGCCGTCGCCGGCCGAAATTGCTGGCGGAAAGCCCGCGCGGACCGGGCCGCGGTGCTGATCGACGCCGACGCCTATTTCCGCGCATTTCGCAGCGCGCTCGAGTGCGCCGAGCGCGCGATCTGGATGATCGGCTGGGACGTCCACACGCAGGTCGTCCTGCCCGGAACGGCGGCGGACCCCCGTCCGCGAGCGCTCGGGAAAGTTCTGCGCGACCTCGTCGGCCGCCGGCGCGACCTCGAGATCTACGTCCTCGACTGGGACTACATCCTCTTCTACGCGCTCGACCGGGAACTCGCCCCGGGGTTCCGTTGGCGAATCCATCCGCGGATCCACTTCCGGCTCGACGGCGCCGTCCCCTATGGCGCTTCGCAGCATCAGAAGATCGTCGTCGTCGACGACGCGATCGCGTTCTCGGGCGGCCTCGATCTCGCCGTCGGACGCTGGGATACGCCGGCCCATGCCGCCGACGAGCCGAACCGCCGCGATCCGAAAGGTCGCCCGTATCCGCCGTTCCACGACGCGATGCTCGCGGTCGACGGCGACGCCGCGGCCTCGCTCGGCGACATCGCGCGCGAGCGATGGTTCCGGGCGACCGGGGACCGCGTCCGAACCTCGCGTCCGCACTGCGACCCGTGGCCGGCCGACGTCGAGCCCGAGTTCCGCGACGTCGACGTCGCGATCGCGCGGACGATCGCCGCGCACGACCGCCGCCCCGCCGTCACCGAGATCGAAACGCTCTATCTCGACGCGATCGCCGCCGCGCGCCGGACGATCTACTTCGAGAACCAGTACTTCACCGCGAGCTCCATCGTCGACGCGCTGGCGAAGCGCCTCGGCGAGGAAGACGGCCCGGAAGTCGTCGTGGTGACGACGCAGGAATGTCTCGGCTGGCTCGAGCAGGCGACGATGGGCGCGCTCCGCTCGCGGGCGATCCGCAAGCTTCGCGCGGCGGATCGCTTCGATCGCTTCCGCGTCTTCTATCCGGTCGTGCCGAACGTCGGCGCGCCCGGACTCAAGGTGCACAGCAAGCTCGCGATCTTCGACGACGCGATGGTGCGCGTCGGCTCGGCGAACCTCGCGAATCGCTCGATGAGCCTCGACACGGAATGCGATCTCGCGATCGAGGCGGAAGGCGACGTGGAGCGAGCGCGCGCGATCGGCGCGATTCGCGCTCGGTTCGTCGCCGAACATCTCGGCGCCGATCCGCGCGCGTTCGCCGCGAGCGAAGCGCAGCTCGGCTCGTTCGTGCGCGCGATCGAAGCTGCGAATCACGGCGCGCGGCATCTCGAAAACGTCGAGGCCGCCGACATGGATTGGGTCGAGGACGTGCTGCCGCCGACCGTGTTCGCGGATCCGACCGAGCCGGTCGCTGCGGAACGCGTGATCGAGAGCTTCTTCCCCGCCGTGCCCGGCTCGACGCGGCGGCGATTCGCGCGAAAAATTCTCCTGATCGGCGCGATTCTCGCCGTCACGCTCGGCTGGAGTTGGACGCCGCTCGGCGAGGTTCTCGATCCGCAGCAGCTCGCCGCGCGCGCCGCGGACTGGGTGTCGAGCCCGTGGGCGCCGCTCTGGATCCTCGGCGCGTACGTCGCCGCGGCGCTCGTCGCGCTTCCGCTGAACCTGCTGATCGTCGCGACGGCGTTCGCGCTGCCGCCGCTCGGCGCGCTTTTCTACGCCTTCACCGGCGCGATGCTCGGCGCGGTCGTCACCTACGGTGTCGGCCGCATGCTCGGGCCGCGCTTCGTGCGCCGGATGGCCGGCCATCGGATCCATCGCGCGGCGCGAAAGCTGAGCGATCGCGGCCTCCTCGCCATGGTGCTGCTCCGCATCATCCCGATCGCGCCGTTCACGCTCGTCAACGTCGCCGCGGGGGCACTGCGTCTCCGCTTCCGCGATTTCGTGGTCGGCTCGGCGATCGGCCTCGCCCCCGGCATCGCCACGATCGCGCTCCTCGGCGTCCAGATCGAGAAGGCGATCCTCTCGCCGAGCCCGCGCACGCTGATCCCGCTCGTGGCGCTGCTCGCGCTGATCGGCTTCGCGGCCGTGATGCTTCACCGCAAGCGGCGCGAGGTGGATTCGTCCGCATGAGCACGGCACAGAGTCAGACCCCCGCCACCGCGCCCCGCCGGGCTCCGCTCGTGCGGCGGATCGTCTCCTACAACGTCCACCGTTGCGTCGGTCTCGATCGCGCGTGCCGCCCGGAGCGAATCGCCGAGCTCATCCGATCGCTCGAGGCGGACGTCGTCGTGCTCCAGGAGATCGAGACGACCCGGCATACGCCCGACCAGCCCTCCCAGCTCGAGGCTCTCTGCGCCGAGACCGAGTACGCGGCGGTCGCCGGCGGGCTGATGCCGGCCCGGCGCGGCTTCGGCAACGCGATCCTGACGCGAGGTGTCGTGATCGGGGTCGACCGCCTGGATCTGACCGTCGCCCGCCGCGAGCCGCGCGGCGCGCTCGCGGTCGACATTCAGCAGGGCGATTCGCAGCTCCGCGTGGTCGGCACCCACCTCGGACTCCGCCCGGCCGAGCGCCTGGTGCAGATGGCGAAGCTCCTCGCCTGGCTGCCGACCGAGGGCTCCCTCCTCCTGCTCGGCGACTTCAACGACTGGCGCCGGCGCGGTCCGATCGTGCAGCGGCTCGATGCGCTGTTCGGCGTCGTGCCCGGCGTCCGGACGTTTCCCTCATGGCGCCCGCTCTTCGCGCTCGATCGCATCTGGAGCCGCCCGCGCGAGCTCGTGACGGAGATTCGCCCGGTCTCGACCCGCGCCACGCGCGTCGCCTCGGACCATCTGCCGATCCTCGCGACGCTGCAGGCAGCCGGCGAGCGGACTCCCGTCGCCAGGCTGCCGATCGCCGGCGCCTGAGCCACGCTCGCCTCCTCGGAATACCGCAAGAGTATTCCTCGTCATCGCGCGAGGCTCATGCTTGGCGCTCGACTGCCTGGCTCGGTCCGCCGCTCGCCGGCTACCTGCTTCGTCGGTTTGACCGCGGCGGCGAGACGCGGTTCGATCGCGGCGTGGAGCGCCGGGGCCGAGCGGGAAGTTGGTTCTTCGTCTGCCTGCTCGTCGCCGCCGAAGCCGAGGCGGCGCGCCCCTCGACACCGAGGACACGGGCACCGTCGCGGCCGCCACGCCGAGCTCGAGCTCGGAACCAGCTACGCGCGGGATGCGAACGCCGACGCGGGCGCCATCGGTGCCGTGCTCAGCGCGGGCGTCACGTCGCGCATCGAAGCCCGGGTCGAATCCGGGGTTCGCGCCGCCGACGACGGCACCGCGCCGACGGAGACCGGTCTCGGCGACACGCTGCTTGGGGCGAAAGGCGTGATCGTCCGGGAATCGCTCGCTGCGCCGGCCGTGCTCGCCGGCGTCACGCTCCGCGTGCCGACCGGCGCCGCGGACCGCGGGCTCGGCGCCGACGGCTTCGATCCGGGCGCGCTCCTCGCGGTGAGTCGTGTGCTCGGCGATTTCCAGCTCACCGGAAACGGCGGCTACACGATGGTGACCGACGACCGCTCGCTCGATTTCTGGACGGCCTCGGCAGCGCTCGAATGGGCGGCGGCGAGAGGCACGATCCTCGCGGGCGAGCTCGTCGGCAACGTCGGCGTCGACGAGGCGGACGACGTCGCGCTCGTCCGCCTCGGCGCGGTCCACCAGTGGTCGATGAGGCTCAAGCTGGACGCCGCGGTCGCCGCCGGGCTCACCGAGGCGAGCCCCGACGTGGTCCTGACCTTCGGCGTGACGCTCGCGCTCTTCTGAGCCTCACCGCCAGGCGAAGACCGGCTGCTCGAAGTGGTCGACCCGGGTGTTACGCCCGTGGATCGCGACCTCGCGGAGCTGAAAGACGATCGCCGCGGTGGGGGCGTGGACCTGCGTGCCGACCATCGGAATCGAGATCACCGGGCGGTCGCTTTCCGGGATGCGCCGGAGCCGCGGGACCCCCCGCCGCTCGAGGATCGCGAGCGGCACGCGGTGGATCGAAGCGACCTCGCGCGGGTCCGGGACCAGTTGATCGGCGTGGTCCGCCCAGACGACGACCGGGGTGATCACGTACCCGGATCGGGTCGGGTAGTCGTCGAGGAAGCCGAGGATGGCGTCGGCCGGCAAGTCGAGGCCGACCTCTTCGTGGAGCTCGCGCCGGGCGGCTGCGGCGGCTGTCTCATCGGCGTCGAGGTGGCCGCCCGGGAGCGCCCACTGGCCGGGATGCCGCGCGAGGCGTGCCGCGCGCCGGGTGAGGAGGAAAGCGGGCTCGCCCTCGTCGCCGGCGACCAAGGTGACCGCGACGGCTGCAGGCAGCCGTCCCCCGAGCGCGATCTCGCGTCGCTCGTGCCGCGCCAGGTGGCCAAGCACCCGCTCCCGCAGCTCCGCGTCGAACGCCGCCTGACCGACCCTCACGTGTTGGAGATTGGCACACCCTTTCGATCGGCGCAGGGGGCTCGCAGTCTGCGGCACGGTGCGTTACCCTGGGGCCTCAATCCCCCCGAAGGTGAACAAATGAGTCGAACCATCAAGCGCTACGGCAACCGGAAGCTCTACGACACCCAGGAAAGCCGCTACGTCACCCTGGAAGACATCTCCGGATTCGTCAAAGCCGGCGAGGACGTACGCGTCGTCGACAACGATTCCGGCGAAGATCTGACCGCCGTCACGTTTGCGCAGATCATTCTCGAGGAAGAGCGGAAGAAGAACGGCTTCGTGCCGGTGCCGACTCTCCGGCGAATGATCCAGCAGGGCGAGCAGGCGCTGCAGGGCATCGTCGAAAAGGTCGACAAAGGTATGGAGTCCGGCCGGAAGATGATCGACGAGATCATTGCCGCGCCGCAGAAACGCCTCGAGGGCCTACAGCACCGTATCGACGAGCGTGTCGAGGAGGCCGTCGATCGGCTGAAGGCCCTGCCGGCGGACCTGCAACGCCAGCTCACGCGGATCGAGAAGAGCATCCGCGAGTTCGAGACCCGGCTGGCGAAGATCCGCGGCGTGCAGCGGCCCGAAGAAGAGAAGAAGGAACCGCCCGCAGCCTAGCGTCTCGGCGGTAGCCTCCGGACGCGGGTGGGGGACATTCCTCGTCTCGTCGCCGGCCACGACATCCTCGTCGAAAGACGAGACGAGGTATGTCCCTACCTGCTGAGAAACACCGGGCAGGGACTGTTTCGCAGCACGAACTCGGTCGTCGAGCCGATCACCATCTCGACGATGCGCGAGTGCCCGTACGCGCCGATGAAAAGGAGGTCGTGCGCGTTCTCGCGGATCTTCGCGACGATCTGCTCGGGCGCGTGGCCGGTCGCGGTCGCGAACGTCGTCTGGATCTCGTAGGAGGCGAGGTAGCGCTTCGCTTCCTCGATCACCTTGGCGGCGGCTGCCTCGTCCTTGCCGACATGCAGCACGGCGAGCGGCAGATTCGCGAGCGCACAGATGTCGGCGGCTTCACGCATCGCGTTCGAGGAGCGGAGCGAGCCGTCGTAGGCGAGGAGCGGCTTCGTGATCCCATTCCGCTCCATCGGGCACACGAGCAGCGGCTTCGAGCACTTCCGCGTCACGCTCTCGGAGGTGCTACCGAGGAGACCCGTCGAGAACTTCTCGTTGATCCCGCGGTGACCGATCACGACGAGGTCTGCGCAGCGCGCGCGGGAGCAGATCTCGTTCGCGATCACGCCGACGTCCATCGCCGTATCGCAGGCGACACCGCCTTCGCGGCATCGGTCGCTGAGCTCCGTGAGCAACACGCGCCCGCGCTCCTGCAGCACCTCCCGCATGCGCGAGGAGAAATCGAGATACGGCTCGAAACCGAGAGAGCCGGAGATATCGTGCAGGAACGAGCCCTCGATCGAGACGATGTCGATCACGTGGAGCGCGGTGAGCGTCGCCTTCATCTTCGCGGCGAACCAGAGCGCGTGCTCGGTCGCCGAGCGCGAGTGGTCCGAGCCGTCGATCGCGACGAGGATGTTCTTGATCATGCCGCTAGCCCCCTTGGTTCTAGCGCCACCGCTCACAGAGGGCCAGCGGCGCCGCTAGGTCAGCGCCCAGCTTTACAAAACGCGAGGTCGCCCGTAGAACGGCGTCGTGGCCAGGCGAGACGGCGCGGAAGCGGCGAAACGTCCGGCAGCGCGCTGGAAGATCGAAGCGACGCTCGAAGAGCTTCGCAATCTCGCGACCCGGCTCGGTTACCAGGTTCGCGAAGAAAAGCTCCACCGCGAGGTCGGCTATCGCGTTCGGAGCGGCGCATGCCGCGTGCGGGAGCAGAACTTGATCCTCATCGATCGTGAGCTCGCCCCGGCGGCGCGCGTCGAGGTTCTGGTGGACGAGCTGTCGCGGCGCGAACTCGGCGACGTATTCGTCTCGCCGGAAGTCCGCCGCCTCCTCGGCAAGGAAGAGCGTGCCGGCGCCTGAGAAGCGGCGCCGCCGCGTCGACGCGCGCGCCGAGCGCGATCAGTTCCAGCGCTGGATGCACGAACGAGGTCTCAAGGCGACCTCGCAGCGAGACGACATCGCCAAGGTGTTCTTCGAGGCGAATCGTCACATCAGCGTCGAAGAGCTCTACAACGAGGTGCGCTCGGTGAACCCGCGCGTCGGCTACGCGACGGTCTACCGCACGCTGAAGCTCTTGAAGGAGTGCGGCCTCGCCTCCGAGCGGCACTTCAACGACGGCGAGGCGCGCTACGAGAGGGCCGAGGAAGACGAAAGCCACCACGACCACTTCATCTGCGAGCGCTGCGGTCGCATCGTCGAGTTCGAGAACGACGAGATCGAGGCGCTACAGGAGTCGGTCGCGCGCAAGCTCGGCTTCGTGATCACGCGCCACCGCCTCGAGCTCTACGGCATCTGCCGCGAGTGCCGCGAAGGCGCGACGACGAAGCGCGCCTGATCCGCCTCTCCCCTTTGGGGAGAGGCCGACGGCAAAGCCGTCGGGTGAGGGGGAGCGAGTCTCGGCGCGACTGTCTCCCCCTCACTCGCGCCTGACGGCGCGGTCTCTCCCCAAAGGGGAGAGACGAAAGAAGGCGCGCGTGTTCGCCGCGGTGATCTCCGCGATCTCTTCGACCGACGTCGCGCGCACGCGCGCGAGACAGGCAACCACGTCGGCGACGCGCGCCGGCTCGTTTCGCCCGCCCCGCTTCGGCTCGGGCGCGAGGTACGGCGAGTCCGTCTCGACGAGCAGCCGGTCGGCCGGCACGATCCGCGCGGCCTCGCGGAGATCGGCCGCGTTCTTGAAGGTGACGATACCGCTGAACGAGACGAAGTAGCCGGCGTCGACTGCGCGCCGCGCGACCGCGGCGTCGTAGGTGAAGCAGTGGAAGATCGCGCGCTCGCTTTTCACCTCGCGGAGGATCGCGAGCGTCTCGTCCGCCGCGTTCCGACTGTGGACGACGAGCGGCAGATCGAGCTCGCGCGCGAGCGCGGCGAAGCGGCGGAACTCCGCGGCCTGCCGCTCGCGCGGCGAATGATCGTAGTGGAAGTCGAGCCCGCTCTCGCCGATGCCGACGACCGCGGGATTCGCCGCGAGCCGACGGATCTCGTCGGCGAGCGCGTCGTCCACGCGCTCGGCGAAGTGCGGGTGAATGCCGACGACGGCGGAGCAGTCCGTTTCGTGCTCTGCGACGGCGATCGCGCGGCGGTTGCTCTCGACATCCGGGCCGGCCGCGACGACGATCATGCCGCGCACGCCGGCGGCGCGCGCCCGCGCGAGCACCGCCTCGCGGTCGGCGTCGTATTCGGGCTCGCCGACGTGGCAGTGCGAGTCGATCACGATGGCTTGGCGTCGAGGCGCGGGAAGAGCGGCACCGGCGGCTTCACGCGGTGGCCGTCGGCGAAGCGGCTGCCCCATGCCGACTGGGTGCGCACGAGATCGGCCTGCGGCAGATCGAGAAGCTCGAAGATCTTCACGGAGGTGTCCGGGAGGAATGGCACGAGCAGCACCGCGCTCCGGCGGATCGCCTCCGCGAGGTTCCGGAGGATCGTGCCGACGCGCGGCATCGCCTCGGGCTTCTTCGCGAGCGTGAACGGCGCCGTCTCGGCGATGTACTTGTTCGCGCGATCCGTGGCGCGGAAGATCGCCTCGAGCGCACGGCCGAACGCGAGACGCTCGAGCTGCTGGTCGACCTCGCGCTCCGCGTCCACGAACGCGCGCTCGACCTCGACGTCGATCGGCTCCGGCGCCAAAGCGGCGACGACCTCGCCCCCGGTGTACCGCTGCAGCATCGCGAGCGTGCGGCTGACCAAGTTGCCGAGGTTGTTCGCGAGATCGCCGTTGTAGCGGTTCACGAGCGCTTCCTCGCGGAAGTCGGCATCGAGACCGAACACGCTCTCGCGAAGGAGGAAGTAGCGGAACGCGTCGCGCCCGTACTTCGCGATCATGTCGTGCGGTGCGATCACGTTGCCGAGGCTCTTCGACATCTTCTGACCTTCGACCGTCCAGTAGCCGTGCACGTTGAGATGCCGATAGAGCGGCATCTCCGCCGCCATCAGCATCGTCGGCCAGTAGACGCCGTGTGGCTTCAGGATGTCCTTGGCGATCACGTGCTCCGCCGCCGGCCAAAAGCGCTCGTAGAAGTCCTGGCCGCGCGCGGCGAGCGCGCTCGGGTAGTTGAGGAGCGCGTCGAACCAGACGTACGTCACGAAGTTGGAGTCGAACGGAAGATCGATGCCCCAGGTGAGGCGGCTCTTTGGCCGAGAAATCGATAAATCTTCTAGCGGCTCGCGGAGGAAGCCCAAAAGTTCGTTGCGATATCGCTCGGGCCGGACCCAGTCCGGGTTCGCCTCGAGGTGCGCGACGAGCCGCTCCTGGTAGCGGCTCATGCGGAAGAAATAATTCTCTTCTTTGCGTTGCTCGGGAATGGTCTTGTGATCGGGGCAGCGCCCGTCGACGAGCTCCTTCTCCATGTAGAAGCGCTCGCAGCCCGTGCAGTAGAGCCCTTCGTACTCGCCGAAGTAGATCTCGCCCTTGTCGTGGAGGCGCTGCAGAACCTGCTGGACGTAGCGCTTGTGCGGCTCGTCCGTGGTGCGGATGAAGTGGTCGAACGAGAACCCGCACGCCTCCCACGTCGAGCGGAACGTGCCGGAGATCCGATCGACGAACGCCTTCGGCGTCTCGCCCGCGGCGGCCGCGGCCTGCTCGATCTTGTCGCCGTGCTCGTCGGTGCCGGTCAGGAAGAACGTCTCGACGCCGCGGCTCCGCGACCAGCGCGCGAGCGTGTCGACCACGACCATCGTGTACGTGTGGCCGAGGTGAGGCTCGGCGTTGACGTAGAAGATCGGCGTGGTGAGGAAGATGCGGTCCATAGAGAGTTCCGGGCGGAGGCCCGGAATCTTAGGGGACAGCGCGCGTCTGAACCAGATCCTCCAACGTCGCCTCGACCTCGACCGAATCCTCGTCGCGGCGGATGATCACGGCTTCGCGGATCGGCAATTGGCGCACGACGACGCCGTCGCCCTTCACGCAGAGGACTTTGGTGCCGGGTCGCGGCAGCTCGCGCTTGATCTCGAGGTACGTCTCGTACTCGTAGCGGAGGCAGCACTTGAGCCGCCCGCACATGCCGGCGAGCTTCGACGGGTTCAGCGAGAGCTCCTGCTCCTTCGCCATCTTCACCGACACGGCGTGGAACTCGCGAAGCCACGACGAGCAACAGAGCTCGCGCCCGCAGGGTCCCATCCCGCCGGTCACCTTCGTCTCGTCGCGCGCGCCGATCTGGCGCATCTCGACGCGGAGGCGGAGGCGGTTCGCGAGGTCGCGCACGAGCTCGCGGAAGTCGACGCGGTTCTCCGCGAAGAACGTGATCGTCGCCTTGCTGCCGTCGAGCGACATGTCGACCTTGACGACTTTCATCGGCATGCGGCGGTCGCGGATCGTGTCGACCGCGATGCGCTGCGCGTCCCGCCCGCGCCGGCGGTTCGTGGAGTCACGCGCGACGTCCTCGCCGTCGGCGAGGCGCACGACGCGCGGCAGGCGCGAATCCCGCGGCGGGCGCGCGATCGTGCGCGGGGGCGAGATCACGTGCGCGAGCGCGAGGCCACGCTCGCCCTCGACGACGACCTCGTCGCCGGTCCCGAGCTCGAGGCTCCCCGGATCGAACCAGTGGATCGTGCCGGCCGGCTGGTACTGGATGCCGACGACGCGGGACGCCGGAGGTGGCGTCGGGGGGGCTTCGGTCTCGCCGTTCACGATGTCGCTTCCGCGACGCCGGCGAGCATGCGCTCGACCGTCAAGCTTTTGTTGGCGTTGTGCTTCAGATCGTCGATCGCGCGGATGACCGCTTCGAGCGCGCGGAGCTCATCGGCGAGACTCCCGGTTTTCCTTTGGGGAGTCAATTCGCCGGCCCGGCGCCGCAGGCGCGCGCGGAGCTCGCCCGCGAGGAGCTGGAGCCCGCCTCCGCCGTCGGTCCCGGCGCGGTCCTCCAGCTCGAGAAGCTCACGCGCGGAGGACGGGATCGCCGCGTAACCCGACTCGGCGACGCGGCCGAGGAGCCGCTCGACCGCCGCGAGCGACTCGCGGAGCTTCGCCGGATCGATCGTGAGCGCGCGCCCGAGGCTTCCCGCCGCGTGCTCGGCGAGAAACCGCGCATCCGCTGCCGAGACGGACGCGGTGTGCCCGAGCGCCGTCGTGATCGCCTCGGTCGAGAGCGGCCGGAACGAGACGCGCTGGCATCGCGAGCGCACGGTCGCCGTCAGCGCCGCGGGGTTCTCGGTGACGACCACGAGGAGCGCGCTCCCGGGCGGCTCCTCGAGCGTCTTCAGGAGCGCGTTCTGCGCGGGGATCGTCATCGACTCCGCGTCGTCGACGATCGCCATCCGCCGGCTCGCAATGAACGGCCGCCGCGCGAGCGCGATTTGGAGCTCGCGCACCTGATCGATCGAGATCGTCTTCGAGCGCCGCTTTGCGGACTCGCCCTCAGCGCCGGGCTCGACGACGTGGCGATCGGGATGCGTGCCCGCGGCGAGGCGGACGCACGCGTCGCAGCTTCCGCAGGCGTCGTCTTTCGGGCGCTCGCAGAAGATGCGTGCGACGAGCGCGTCGGCGGTCGCGCGTTTGCCGACGCCGCGCGGGCCGGAGAAGAGGAGCGCGTGGTGGACGCGTCCGGAAGTGACCGCCTCGCGGAGCATGCGGATCGCGGAGTCCTGCCCGAGAATGTCCGTGAAGCGACTCACGGACGACAGGTACCCCCTCAGGGGGTCGGGCGAAAGCCCGGGGGGCGAGTACGCTATCGCGCCAGGCGCCTTTGCGCGAGCGCGAGGATGTCGGCGTGAATGACGTCCTGATCGCGCGCGCCGTCGAGCACGACGATCCGCGCGGCGTCGGCGCGAGCGAGCTCCAGGAACCCGTTCCGCACGCGGTCGTGAAACGCCTCGGCTTCCGACTCGAAGCGGTCCGCTCCGGCATCGCCCCGTCGCTTCCGCGTGCGCTCGAGCCCGATCGCGACGGGACAGTCGAGGACGATCGTGAGCTCGGGAAGGAGCCCCTGGCGCGCGGCCGACTCCGCCGCTCGCACGTCCGCGAACGGCAGCCCGCGGCCGTAGGCCTGGTAGGCGAGCGTCGATTCCGAAAATCGATCGCAGAGCACGATTTCGCCGCGCGCGAGCGCGGGTCGAATGAGGGACGCGACGTGCTCCGCCCGATCGGCGAGGATCAGGAAGAGCTCCGTCCACGAGGCGATCGCTTCCTTGCCGTGGAGGAGGAGCTCGCGAATGCGCTGTCCCGCCGGGGTGCCGCCGGGCTCGCGCGTGGTGCGGACCGCGTGCCCGCGCTCGCCGAGCGCGCGTCCGAGGCGCTCGACCTGCGTGGTCTTGCCGCTGCCCTCGATCCCCTCGATCGTGAGGAACACGGCTCAGCCCCGGAGCGGCGCAGATCCGGAGCTACGCGGAAACGGACTCGCCGAGAACGAGCCGGATGCCGTAGAGGAGCTGCTTCGACGTGAACGGTTTGGGGATGTAGTAGTCAGCGCCGTTACGGTATCCCGAAATCACGTCCTCGTCTTGCGTCTTCGCCGTCAGCAGAATGACCGGGATGCGGCCGTTCTTGGGCTGGGCGCGGAGCTTCTCGAGGACCTCGAGACCGCTCATGCCCGGCATCATCACGTCGAGGAGGATCACCGCCGGCGGCTTCGCGGCGATCGCGTCGAGGGCTTCCTGGCCGCTCGTCACCGCCACGACGTCGTAGCCGCTCCCCTTCAGGATCGATTCGACGATCCGGATACCGTCGGGGTTGTCGTCGACGACGAGCACCAGCGACATTACGGAATTCAAGCTACACCAAGCCGACCGGCGCCCACAAATCCAAGGGGGGACGTGCCAGCCGGCTTCTTTCGACGTGTCCGCATCGATCCTCGAAGCCGGCTGAAACGTCCCTGTCGCGGCTAAAACGCTTCGCGTTCTACCCGCAGAAAAGAGCGAACGCGCTCCCGTAACGTCTCGGGACGACACGGCTTCGTGAGGACGTCGTCGCAGCCGGCTTCGCGAGCCCGCACGGCGTCGGCGCGATGCGCGAGCGCGGTGAACGCGAGGATCGGCACGTTCCGGCCCTCATCCCGCTCGCGGATCCGCTTGGCGGCCTCGAAACCGCTCACGCCCGGCAGATCGAGGTCGAGCACCACGAGCGCCGGCGGCGATGCCGCGAGCGCCGCGAGCGCGGTCACCGCGTCGCGCGCGGTCACGACCTCGTAGCCCTCGCGCACGAGCACCGTCGTCGCGATGCGGAGGTTGTCGAGATCGTCCTCGACGACGAGGATCCGGCGGCTCATGTCTCGAGCTTCACCGGAATCGCCACGCGGAATCGGCTGCCCTTGCCGCGGCGGCTTTGCACCGTGACGGTCCCGCGGAGGAGCTCGCAGTGACGCTTGACGATCGCGAGCCCGAGGCCGCCCGGATCCTCCGCCTGCCGCGGATCGACGCGGTAGAAGCGGTCGAAGATCTGATCCACGTGCTCGCGCGGGATGCCGCTGCCGGTGTCGACGACGTCGAACCAGATGCGTCCGCGCTCGGCCCACGCGCGCAGGGAGACGGTCCCTTTCTCCGTGAACTTGACCGCGTTGTGGAGCAGGTTCAGCAGCACGCGCCGGAGCTTCGCCCAGTCCGTGCGGACCGTCGGAATCGCGCCATCGCTCTCGAAGACGAGCTCGAGCGAGCGCTGGCGCGCGAGCGGCTCGATCGTGAAGCGGAGCTCCTCGAGGAGCCGCGACACCTCACCCGGCGATACATCGAGGCGGTGCCGGCCTTCCTCGATGCGCGCAAAGTCGACGAGGTTGTTGACGATGTCGAGGAGCGATAGCGCGCTCGCGGCCACGTGTCCGAGCGTCTCGCGTTGCTCGCCCGAGATGTCGCCGTAGGCGTTCTCGAGGAGAAGATCGACGTAGCCCACCATCGAATGGAGCGGCGTGCGGAGATCGTGGGACGCGGAGGACAGCATCTCCATTCGCAGCCGGTGCGCTTCCTCCATCCGCTCCGCCTCGTGCTCGCGGCGGCGAAGCTCGGCGAGCGCCGCTTCGTGCGCGTGCGCGTTGTGCAACGCGACGGCGGCGCCGAATGCGACGAGCTCGCAGAACTGGAGGTCCTCGCGGCGAAGCGGATGCGCGCCGTCGGCGAAGCGGAGGAAGAGCACGCCGAAGCTCCGCTCGCGGTACGTGAGCGGGAAAAGCACGGACACCGGGAACGGCAGCTTGCGATGGCGCGCGCGCACGCGAGCCGCGATCGGATCGGCGGGATCGTCGCGGACGAGGAGCGCGTGCCCGTGCTCGAGCACGGCCTGAATCTCGGGGTAGTCCTCGAGCGTGAGCGCGTAGCCCTCGATCGACGGATCGCCGGTCGCGGTGAAGACGTACGCGCGGCCCGGATGGCGCTCGGGGTCGATTCGCACGACGGAGGCGCGCGTGGCGCCGAGGATCTCGCTCGCGCGATCGACGAGCGTCGAGAGAATGACCTTCGGGTCGAGCGAGCTCGTGAAGTCGTGCGGGACGAGGAAGAGATCGGGAGCGCGCTCGCGCGGTTGGGCAGCCATGGAGAGTCCGAAGACCCACGGATCAAGCTACCAGACCTCCCTCCAGCCACAAAGAATCGCGGCCCGCGGCAACGTGCCGGGACGCAGCTGATCGGCGGCGTCGAGCGCCGTGCTCGCGGCGACGACGCGAAGTCGGCTGCCCGGGTGGAGGTCGACGTTGCCGGCGACGTGGAGGAGCCCGGCGACTTCGAGCTCGCCGTCGACTTCGAGCCCGGCAGTCGCGAGGAGCACCCCGGATGCGGCGAGCCGGCCGCGTACCCGGAGCGGCGCATCGGCGACGATCACGCCCGCGGCGGTGGAATTTCCGGACACCTCGGCGTCCCCGACCCACTGCACTACCTCGGGCGCGGTGCCGCCGAAGGTCGCATCGTGAAACGGGCCGGTCACGGCGCGATCCACAATGGGGCGTAGGGCGGCTGCCGCCGCGACGAGCCCGCTGCCGAGCGGAAGCAGGATCGCCGGCGCCGCGGTGAGACGCGCCGCGCCGCCGCGATCGGCGTCGTTCTCGACCGCGAGCGGTGCGCGGATCGGAAGCACGGCGTCGCGATCCGCGCCGTCGAGCTCGACCGCCCCTGCTACGGTCCCGACCGTCACGGAAGCGAGGACGAGCGGGGCCGGTGGCGCGAACGGCTTCTCGCGGCAGAGGCTCGCCTCGATCCGGCGGCGTGCGCCGCGCACCGCGGTGCCGACGGAGCGGAGGCTCATCCGCTCGAGCGACACGGCGTCGACCGTGACGCGATAGCTCGTCGGCGGCATGCCGAAGTCGACGACCGCGCCGAACGGTGGCGTCTGACCCGCCCAAGCGAGCTCGGCCGCGAACGTCGGCGCCGGAGGAATCGTCGCCCAGGTGTGCTCGATGCCGGCTTCTGCCGCGTAGAAGGCGACCTCGCCGGACGTCTGGTTCGCGACGGCCGAGGCGTCGAGGTAGGCGATGCCGAAGAGCGCGGAGGCGTAGAGACCGACGCAGACGCTCAGGAACAGCGCCGAGACGAGCGCGAGACCCGCCTCGCGATTCACGGCGCGGCTCCGAAGGGACAGAGGACGTCGCGGCGGTTCCGTAACGCGACGCGCGCGGTTTCGGTCGCGGAGCCGCCGCGGGCGAGGTGCCGGCCGGCGACGGTGACTTCGAGCGCCGCCGCTGCGCGACGGTCGGCGGCGCCGAGACCGCCGGGCGGAATCGTGAGCTCGCGGCCGCACGCGTCGAAGTATCGCAAGCGAAACCCGTCGGCGCGGAGCTGCACGCCCTGCGCGATCGAGAGGTGGAGCCCGCCGACCGACTGCGTGACGTTTCGCGTGCCGGCGCTCCAGGCGAACGCGATCCGCTCGTCGGAAGCCGCTTCGAAGCGGTCGTTCGGCGCGCCCGATCCGCCCGATCCGTGATGATCGGAGCGAATCTCCAGCCGTGCGGCCTCGGCGATCGCGAGGCCGTCGCCGCGGCCGTCGAAGCCGAGCGGATCGCTCGGGGCCTCGATCGGATCGAAGCCGAGGCTTCGCGTTTCGCGCGCGACTGCGTCGGCAATCCGCCGGAGGCTCGAACGCAGCTCCTGCCGATCGCGCCCGCCGTTGAACGCGCGCGCGTGCACCGGCACGCTGCCGGCGACGAGCGCGACGACGAGCAGTGCCGACGTGCTCGCGACGAGCATCTCGACGACCGAGGTGCCCGCTTGCGAGCCGATCACGGCAGGCTCCAGGGAACGCGTCGTAGTGTCGCGAGCGTGACCGGCGCGCCGCCGCGGCTCGCGCGCGCGGCGACGCTCAAACGAAAGAGTCCCGGCGCCGGACCGGTCTCGATCGTGCGTTCACGCGTGAACGCCTCGCCGTCGGCGACGACGGTTTCCGACTCGTGGCGCACGCGGAGCGTCTCGACGGGCTCGGCGACCAGACGCTCGAGTCCTTCGGCGGCAAGCGCGGCGGCGCGCTCTCGCCGCCACGCGCTAGCCTCGTGGCGAAGCGCGGTTCCCGTCGAGGTCGCGAGCGCCGCGGCGACGATCGAGACGATCAGCAGCGCGACGACCGTCTCGATCAGCGTCCACCCGTTCAATTGCATCGCACTCTCCCCGCCTGATTGACGACGACGCGCCGCAGGCGATCCCCGTGCGCGGCGAGGGCGATCGTCGCGTTCGACGCGGTGTTGCCGCGCGGCTGGAAGACGACCGCGATCCGTCCGCCGACGACTCGTGTCGACGCGTCTTCGTCGAAGCCGATGCCGCTCGGCAGGTCGCGGGCGAACACGCGAACGTAGCCCGAGTCGCCTTCGACCTCCGCCGCGTAGCGCCCGCTCGCGAGATCGACGTCGAGCCGCGCGCGGCTGTTCCGCGCGATCGCGAGCCAGCGCGTCTTCTCGAGATCGAGCGCGAGGAAGCGTGCGCTCCGCTCGAGCGAGAGCGACGGGCCGACCGCGGCCAAGCGCGGAGCCGCGATCGCGAGGAGGAGCGAGACGATCGCGAAGGAGACGAGGAGCTCGAGGACCGTGAAGCCGGCGCGACGCATGGCGCCGCACGATGCAAACGCCTCGCCGCATGGCGGCGTCGAGCAAACTCGCGGCTTTGCCTCCTCGGAACCTCATGCCGCGACCGGATCCGGGCGCCCGGTTCCGGGAGGTTCGGCCGGAAGCGGGCTGTCGACTCAGCCCGAGCCGAAGAGGGCGCCCACGTCCGCCGCGTACCACCAGACGGCGAACGGCGCTGCGTGCCCGACGCGCCTCGCTCGCGACGTGCCCCGAGCCGGGAACCACGCGAGCTCGCGGCCGCTGCCGTCGGAAGTCGCCGCCGAGCGACTCGACACGCCACGGAGTCCGGCAGCGCTCACGGCGGCGCCGATGGGCTGGCAAACTCCCCAGCGGATCCGGCGACCGCGATCGAGTGGGTACGAAGCAGGCAGGCCGAGCGCCGAGAGGCCATCGGGTGAGACCGCGTCCGCGACAGCTTGACGGCGGGGCAAGGTCACCGCGAGCAACGGATAGGCTTCGTCATCGAGATCTTCCGGCGCGACCGGCTGGCCGTCGAGCAGCGCGCGAACCTGAGCTCTCGCGGTGTGGAGGTCGGCGTTGAGGTAGAGCGCCGGAAACGAGCCGGGCGGGTTCCATCGTCCGCCGCGGCGCTCGGCGAACGTCGGGTCGAGGGGATCCTGCCAATCGCGCTGCGCGACGCGAAGCCATCGTCGGCCGTCCGGGAGGCGGACGACGAGCGGGGTCACGGCTGGACGCGTCGTAGGTCGAACATCGAACGCACGGCCTCGAGGACTTCGGCCGTTCTTCCCGCGGCGGCGAGCTCGAGGAGGGAGCGCCCGCCGAGTGCCGGCGCCCGGCGCCGTACCACGGCGGCGATCCGGTCGCGCTTCACGTAGCGCTCGAGAAGCTCGGTCGCCACACCGAGGTCGGCGACGGCCGGCATCCGAACCGCCGGCGGCGCCTGAGCGAGCCATTTGGCAAACGCCTGACGCGAGACTCCGAAAATCTCGGCGGCGGCGGCGTTGGACAGGCCCCACACTTGAACGAACCGCTCCAACGGTTCCGTCTGGAGCCGGCGGTCGAGCTCTCGGCTGAGACGCCGCACCCAGCCGACGCCGGCGCGTGAAAGAAGCGCATCCGCGGCGTCGGCGGGCTTCATCGCCGCGACCGTAGCCTCAGCGGCAAGCCGTCGTCCCATGTCGCAACCATCTGTCAACCCTACTCGGCTGTCAACCGGGAGGGGATCGCGGGCCTTCCGGAAGTGCGACGCGCCGCGCAGAAGCGCGGATCAACGAGCCTGTGGACGCCGACGGCCGCGACGGCGAGGCCGCTCGACCGACTCTCCCCAGCGGGCGAGAAAGGCCATGACGAAGGGGAGCTGGCCGGACGGCTCGGCGGCGAGCGGAGCGAGCGCCAGCGCGACCGCTAGGGCAAGGTGATAGCCCTCGGAGCGCGAGAGCGTCGCGCGCCGGTATGCCGGGTGCGCCTCGTTCACCCACACGACCGTATCCACGAGCTGCGCGATCTCTTCGTCGCCGGGCCTGGAGCGAAACTGGATCGCGAGCCCGTAGCGGACGGGAAGCTTCGTTCCTCCCGTCGGGGCGGCGAGGCCCGGCGCTCGACCGGGCGGAGGCGGCGTTGCCGGCGCCGCCTCCGCGTCTCCCGTCTGCGGCGGCGAAGCGGCGAGCCCCTCGGCGCTCGGCGACGCGGTGCCCCGAGCGACGGACGCGGCGAGGAAGGCGGCGGCACCGAGTGCCGCGCCGGGCTTGCCGATCGGCAGTTTCCGCTGGCCGCCGAGCCGCCGCTCGACCAGCGAAGCGAGCATCGGAAAGTCGTCGGCGAGGTCGACGAGCACTTCCTCGAGATCGCGCTCGACGGGCCGGGCCGCGCGCCGGGGGCCGCTTTCGGCGGCCTCCCCCGGTTCACCCCATTCCGCGAGTTGGCGAACGACGGCTTCTTGGATCGCGCGGCGATACGAGAGATAGATCGAGCCGCGGGCGCCGGTGCGGATGAAGTCGCCCTTGTTGAGCGTCAAGCATTCGGCGAGCGCCGGCGCCTCGATCAAGCCCGAGACTCGGTCCCCTTGCACCGGCGTCATGCCGAGCCAATCCCAGCCGCGCTTGATCACCTTGCCGTACGTGCTCACCGCGACGCCGCGCCGCTCCTCGGCGAACGGCACTGAATCCCGGGCGAGCCAGCCGAGGGCGGCGGCCTTCCGCTTGCGTTGCAACCGAATCGCGATCGGCACGCGATCACCCGTGACGACGGTTCGGCGATCCAACGGTCGGCCATCGACCTCGAGCGCGACGGCGTGCGGATAAAGCGGCCGCAGCACCTCATCGAGCGCGGCGTCGAAGAGAGGCTCGAAGTGGCGCCGAATCGTCGCCTCGACGAAGCCCGCGTCGAGGAGCGGCGAAAGCGGGTTCGCGAGCTTGAGCCTCACCGCGGTGCCGCCCTCTCCCGCGAGCCCCGGCGGTGGCGCGAGCCATTTCCACGGCGCCTTGTGGCGGCTCGCGAGGTGCCACGTCGTCGCCGCGTGCGACGCCCCGCGCCGCGTCTCCGTGACGACTTCCGTGCAGAGGAGGAGAGCGAGCTTGATCCCGACGCCGGCGAAGCCGATCCCTCGGCCGCGTGCCTTCGTGCTCGCAGCGAGGTCGTGGTAGCGGGCGAGATCGCGGCGCTTCATCCCCGAGCCGTCGTCGACGATGGTGAGCGTCGCCGCCGACGGGTCGGAGTGGAGGCGGATCCGCCGTGCGCCCGAGTCGAGCGAATTGGCGACGGCTTCGGTGAGGATCGTCTCCTCGAGCCCGCCCGGGTACGCGTCACGCAGATCCTCCAGCAGGTGCTGGAGATCGACGCGCATCTCACCCATGAGCGGTCGCGCCTCCGCAGCGCACCAGGCGCCTCTACTTAATCCCGTACTCGTGCATCTTGTAGAGCAGCGTCCGGTGCGAGATCTCGAGCAGCTTCGCGGCTCGCGTGCGGTTCGCGTTCGAGATCTCGAGCGCGCGGCGGATCAGGCTCTCCTCGAGCTTCCGCACCTTGAGCTTCATCGAGAGCGGGTTCTCGCCGTCTCCGCTCGCGTCGCCGGCACGGAGCTGCGGCTCGAGCACCGAGGGCGGCATGTGCTGCGGCTCGATCGTGCCGTCGCAGAGGACCATCGCGCGCTCGAGCACGTTCTCGAGCTCGCGGATGTTTCCCGGCCAGTGGTACTCCATGAGGAGCCGCACGACCGGCTTGGTGATCGTCGTCTGGCCGACGCCAAGCTTCTTCGCGTGCTTCTCGCGGAAGTGGTCGACGAGGAGCGGGATGTCCTCGCGCCGCTCGCGCAGCGGCGGCACGTGGATCGGGAGCACGTTCAGCCGATAGTAGAGGTCCTCGCGGAAGCGCCCGTCCCGCACCTCCCGCGCGAGGTCCTTGTCGGTCGCCGCGACGACGCGGACGTCGACCTTGATCGGCGTGGTCGCCGCCGACGCGGCGGATCTCGTTCTCCTGCAGCACGCGCAGGAGCTTCACCTGGAGCGCGAGCGGCATCTCGCCGATCTCGTCGAGGAAGAGCGTGCCGCGTGTTCGCGTGCTCGAAGAGGCCCTTCTTGTCGCGCACGGCGCCGGTGAACGCGCCCTTCACGTGCCCGAAGAGCTCGCTCTCGAGGAGGTTCTCGGGGATCGCGCCGCAGTTGATCGCGACGAACGGCTTGTCCGCGCCGGCGGCGAGTTGAAGTGGAGCGCGCGGGCGACGAGCTCCTTGCCGGTGCCGCTCTCGCCGGTGATGAGGACCGTCGTCTTGTACTCGGCAGATCTTGCGGATGATCGCGAAGATCTCGAGCATCTTCGGCGCTCTTGCGCGATGATGTTCTCGAAGCTCGACTCGCGCCGCACCGTCTCGCGGAGGCGTCTGGTTTTCGCGGCGGAGCGCTCGCGCTCCTCGGCCTTGCGGAGGGCGAGGAGGACCTCGTCGGAGCTTGAACGGCTTCTCGATGTAGTCGTACGCGCCGCGCTTCATGACCTGGAGCGCGGTGTCCCGGTCGCCCTGGCCGGACATCATGATGACGACGGCCGTCTCGTTCAGGTCGCGGATCGCGTCGAGGAACTGCCAGCCGTCGAGCTTCGGCATCTGGATGTCGCAAAGAATGACATCGAAGGACTGCCGCTCGACGATCCGGAGCGCCGCCTCGCCGTCCTCCGCCCGGGTCACGTCGAGCCCCTCCTGCTCGAGCATCAGCGCGAGCGCCTCCCGCATGTTGGGCTCGTCGTCGACGAGAAGGATGTGCTTCAGCGTGGGGGGCAGCGGGGTCGCGGTACGGCGTTCCGGCATCCGAAGGACCTTCTTAGGGAAGGAGGGGCGCGAAGACAAGGAACGCCAAATCGCTGCGCAGCGCCGTTTGACGCGGCTTTCGGTCGCTACCAGGCGATGACGTAGGCGTCAGCCCCGTTCGGATACTTGATCACCTGCCGGTGCCGGATGCCCGCGGGCAGGACGACATTCGGGCGCAGAAGGAAGATCGGGCGCGGAGTCGGTGGGAAGGGTCCCCCGGGAAAATCGAAGACGTATCGGGTCCGCGCGAGCCCGTGTGCTTGATACTCCGCTGGCGGAAACGCCGAGTGAAAGAGCCAGAGACTCTGCGGCTGCGCGACCATCTTTTGGACGTAAACGCGATCCGAATCCGTCGAGCTACGTTCGAGAACCTCGTAGGCCTCACGAAGCCCGAATTGCCACGAGGCCGCCGATTCCGTCGCATACTCGGTGAAGTAGTGGCGAAAGTAGCCGGCGGACAGAGGAGCACCGCGAACACCGCGGCGATTCGAGCGCTTCGACGGATCGGGGCTCCCAGCCCGAGCTGCCCGAAGACCGCCGTCAGCAGGGCGAATCCGATGCCGGCCAGCGCGTACACCGCGGGCTCTCCGGCGATCGACCGGATCGCGTGACGAGAATCGATCGTGAGCGCCGCCGCCAACGGGAACGTCGCCATCCACCACAGCAGGAAGCGGCAGCCGCGGGTGTTCGCCGCTCGACAACCAACGAGGCCGAGCAGCAGCAGGACGACGTCGTGAACGTGCAACATCCCGTGGCTCCGAACCGAATGTCGAGGGTTCGGATCTCCCTCGGTGAGGAGGAACTCCGGGGAGTAGTACGAGAGATAGTTCCGCGCGACGGTCGCGACGCGATCGCCAACGGGTCTGTCGGCGCGGGTGAGAATCGATACGTTGCGGAATCTCTGTTGTCCGTGTTCGCTCACCGAGAACGCGACGATCGGCAACGACATGGCGACGAGCGCCACGGCGGCAAGTGCGAATGCGCGCGGTCTTTCGCGGAGCTCGGTGCGGTAGATCCACGCGAAACCCGCAAGCAGAACGGGCACGGCGGCGCGCGCGGCGCTGTAGGTGTATAGCGCCGCGCCGAGAGTGATTGCCGCGGCGAGCGCCCGCCGAGCTCCCCGGGCCTCATCCCGTTCCATGCCGGTTGCCGCCAGCCAGAATCCGAGTGCGAGCAGGGGCGGGAGGAGACTTGCGGAGAAGGCGATCCGGCTGAAGTGGAAGGCCCACGGCGAGAGCGCCATCACGGCCGCCGCGGCCAGCCCGGCGCGAACGGCTCCGCTGACCGCCTGTGGTGTTCCGGGCGAGCCCACGGCGGACCGAAAGAGGGCCGCGGTCATCAGGCCGACGAGCGGGATGCCGGCCGTGCCGGCTGCCGCCGCCACAAAACGCGCCGCGGCCGGGGTCAAGCCCATCACGGCCACCGCGGGAATGGTCAGATACACATAGAGCGGCTCCGCCCAGCCCTCTCCGAACACGTCGAAGAAGAGCGGCCAGGGCCGCCCGTGAGAGTCACGACCCGTCTCGAGCAGAGAGTAGGCCTCGTACGCGACGAACGTCTCGTCGCAGTACGCGGCAATCGGCACGCCATCGAGATCGTGGAAGCGGAGCAGCGCCCCCAAGGCGGTGGCAATCAGCAGGCCCCAGCGGAAGACGCGGCGTTCGTCGATCGCGGTCTTCATGCGTGGGCTGTTTGGCGGGCGAGCAACCGAGCTGCTAGTTCTCGAGCGTGACAGGAGAGACCGGGCGGAAGCGCATCTCCATCGTCATCCCCGTCTACAACGAGAGCGCCAATCTTCGCCCGCTCCATCGGCGGTTGGACGAAGCTCTGTCCGCCATCGCCTACGATTGTGAGATGCTCTTCGTCGATGACGGAAGCATAGACGGCACGTTCGAGATCCTCCAAGGGCTCGCCGAGGCAGATCCCCGCGTCCGCGCTCTTCAGCTATCGCGAAATTTCGGACAGCAGGCGGCCATCACCGCGGGCCTCGAGCATGCGGTCGGGGACGCGATCCTCACCATGGATGGCGATCTCCAACATCCGCCGGAGCTGATCGCCGAGCTGCTGAAGAAGTGGGAGGAAGGGTACGAGGTCGTCTACACGATCCGCGAGGAATCTCGTGACGTGGGCGCCTTGAAAGCCGCGACGTCCGCGGCGTTCTATCGAGTGTTCTCCCGCATCGCCGATTTCGAGCTCCCCGGCGGCACCGCCGACTTCCGTTTGCTCGATCGCAGCGTGCGCGAAGCCGTTCTCGAAATGCAGGAGCGAACGCGCTTCCTCCGCGGCATGATCCATTGGACGGGATTTCGGCGCTTCGCGGTCCGCTACCGCGCCGATCCGCGTCACGCCGGTCGCACGAAATATTCGGCTCGCCGGATGTTGCATCTGGCGATGGACGCGGTGACCTCGTTCTCGCCGGCTCCACTACGCGTCGCCAGCCTCGTCGGTGTCGTGACCGCGGTGATGGCGCTGTTCTACCTGGTGTTCGTCCTCTACTCCGCGATCGTGAAGGGAAACGTCGTGGCGGGATGGGCATCGGTGCTGGCGGTCTTGCTGATTTTGGGCGGGACGCAGTTGGTCGCGATCGGAATCCTTGGAGAGTACGTCTACAAGATCTACATCGAAACGAAGCGGCGCCCCCATTACTTCGTGCGACGTAGAATCTGAATGGTGAGCCCGGCCGAGCGCTGTCCGGGCTGCCGCCGCACCGGGACGCTGACCACCCGGTGGCACGAGTTCCTCGACTGCTCGAGCTGCGGCCTCGTCTTTTGGGCGCACTATGCGAGCCAAGCGACCGAGGTCGAGTCTTTGTACGACGAGCAGTACTACTCGGGAACGGAGTACGCCGACTACGCCGGTGACGAAGTCAGTCATCGCCGGAACTTCGAGAAGCGCCTCCGGGTGCTACGCCGGTACGTGAGCGCGGGGCGGCTTCTGGAGATCGGTCCCGCCTACGGCTTCTTCCTGGACGTCGCGCGAGCACACTTCGACGTCGAGGGCCTCGAGCTCTCGGAGAAGAATTGCCGCTACGCCGAAGAGCGGTTCGGCGTTCGCATGGTCCGCGGGGAGTTTCTCGCCGCGCCCATCGAAGAGAGCGCCTTCGACGTCGTCTGTCTCTGGGACACCCTGGAGCACCTCGTCGCGCCTCGGGAGTACCTCGAGAAGGTGCGGCGCTGCCTGCGGCCGAACGGCGTCGTCTGCATCACGACCGGGGACATCGGAAGCTGGAACGCGCGGCTCCGAGGGCAGAAATGGCGGCTCATTCATCCGCCGACGCACCTCTTCTATTTCTCGCGGCGCAGCTTGCGCACTCTGCTCGCGGAGATCGGCTTCATGCCCGTCTACGTCGGTACCTGCACGAACGACCGAACCGTCGGCTCCATGCTCCGCATCATCGAGAGCGAGCGGCGGCAGCCCTTGGCCGGGGCATTGCTGCGGCTTCTTCCCGAATCCGTGGCCCAGATGTCTCTGCCGCTGAATCTGTTCGACATCATGTACGTCGTGGCGCGAAAGGCGCCCGACGCCGTCTAGAACGCGGCCAAGTCGAGATACCAGTGCATCAGCTCCTCGCCGCAAAACGCGTAGACGAGCGCGCCGAGGGCCAGAAACGGGCCGAACGGGATCGCGTACTTCGTGTCGGATCCCGTCCACCACATCAGCGAGAGCCCGATCACGGAGCCCGAGAGCGACGAGAGGAGCAGCGTGAGCGGGATCGACTGCCAGCCGAGGAAGGCGCCGATCATGGCGAGGAGCTTGACGTCGCCACCGCCCATGCCCTCGCGTCCGGTCGCCTTCTCGTAGCCCCAGGCGACCGCGAATAGGATCCCGCCGCCGAAGAGAATGCCGATCGCGGAGTCGATCGGCCCCGGCTCGCGCGCGAACGACAGCACGAAGCCGGCGACGATACCCGGCAGGCTGATCACGTCGGGAATGATGCGGTGGTCGAGGTCGATGAAGGTGATGACGATCAGGCTCGCGGTGAAGGCGAAGAGCACGAACCACTCGAAGCCGAATCCGACGCGGAAGTAGACGGCGACCGCGGCGAGCGCGGTGAGGAGCTCGACCACCCAGTAGCGGGCCGAGATCGGAGCCTGGCAGCTCCGGCAGCGGCCGCGCAGCAGCAGCCACGAGAGAATCGGCACGTTGTCGTAGGCGGCAATCGGTTTCTTGCACGATGGGCAGCGCGAGCCCGGCCAGACGATCGACTCGCCCGCCGGGATCCGCAGAATGCAGACGTTCGCGAAGCTTCCGACGACGGCGCCGAGGAGGAAGAGGATGACCGGCGCGGTGCTGGGCGTCATCTCTTTCCTTCGTACGGGAACGGCGACCGGCGAGGCAAGTAATCTGCCGAGCGCCTTACGCCCGGCCGACGATCGCGAGGCTCGTCGTGTGAGATCCCTGCTTCGTCGGCCAGGGCAGATCCCCAAGCGGGAAGCTCTCGATCGCGGCGCCCTCCGCACGTAGGCGGCGAACGGCGAGCCACGGGCCAGGGATGACACGGCCGTCGGGCCAAAGAGGCTGGCGGTCCGGATAGTAGTCGTGGAGCACGATCACGCCGCCGGGCTGTAGTAGCCGTAAAGCTCGCGGTAGCTCCTGGTAGACGATACTCGCGGCATGGTCGCCGTCGAGAAAGATGAGGTCGAAACGGTCGTCGCCTCGAGCCATGAAGTCGAGGGAGCTACCCGTGACGAACCGGACGATCCCTTCGGAATCGATCGCGCGTAGCATCTCGCGGGGAGAGGCGCGTAATCCGTAGCGCTGCCACGCTCCGCCAAGCGCGTTCACATCTTCGATGTCCACCGTGACCAGGGATGGCGAGGAGCTGCCTCTTGCTGCCGTCTTGCGAAGAGCCGCAGCGATGTGGAGCGTCGAGGCTCCGACGTGCGTCCCGATCTCGAGAACGGACATCGCCGGAAGCGCGCGGGCGAGATGCCAGACAGCTCGTCGATCACCGGGGTTCACGCCGCCGGTCCTGCCGTCTTCGATGCTGCAAGCTTGCGTGAACGAGGGAGCCTCGACGTCCCATTCGCGGCCAAATCGGGGCGTGAGAGCAAGGCGGCGAAGCTTGTGGCGTCGAAGCGGCGGAGAGAAGAAGAGAAGAAACGTCACATGCGAGCGGCGCGAGGGCGGCAAGGGACCGCTCTTCGCCACGCCGGGCACGATAGCGGTGTAGCGTTTCGAGCGCACGACCGATCATTGATGTCCACCGTTAGCACGTCTGCGGTTGAGCTCACGATTCCCGGGTCCGCAAAAAGGTGACGGATTCGTCCGCTTTCCTCGCAACGAGTGACAAATTCCGGCGCTCCACGCCGACTTCCCGCCGGTCGCTCGTGGGCAAAGGGGGGCGAAAGCGGTGTCTGACGAGAGGCACGCAGCTTGCAAGGGAAGATGACGTGACTGCAATGAGATCTCGTTGCCGCGGCCAGCGCGGCTTCACCCTGATCGAGCTCCTCGTCGTCGTCGCGATCGTCTCGATCCTCGCCGCGCTCGCCCTCCCTCGCTACTCCTCCTACAAGCGCAACGGTGTCGATGCCGCCGTCGAGTCCACGCTGAACAACGCGCGGATCGCCATGGAGGCGTACTTCGAGGCGAACAACTACACCTACGCCGGCATCACCGAGCTGATGCTCGCCGAGAAGGGCTTCCGCCGAGGCTCCGACTTCACGCTGGTCATCGAAACCACCACGGTAACCCAATACGTGCTGCGCGGCTGTCAGATCGGCGGGAATTACGCTTCGTTCGTCTACGATTCAGACCTCGGCAAGATCATCGGCGACAACGCGAACTGCTGACCCGGCTCACGGCAGCTCGTAGACGAAGAGCGAACCGACTCGCGCGGTCGGCGGCCGCTCCTGCAGCCAGGAGAGCTCGCCCGGTCGGCTCCGCCCCCAACGATCGAAGCTCTGCCACATCGTGCTCGTGACGCCGACCAGAAGCGTCGGCGAGACGACCGCGATGCCGTGTGTCACATCCTGCTCGATCGGGGTGAAGCGGATCCCGTAGGCGGCGGGATGCACGGTGCCGAAGTAAGCGAGCGCGACCGTGTCGAGGCCCTCGCCGGTCATGTACTCGCGCAGGCGGATCAGGTCCTGACCCCAGTCGAGGTTCGAGTCGACGAGCCACTCGTGTCCGCGCTCTCGACCGCCGGCGAGACCGTTGAAGTACTCGAGATAGCGCGGCGCCGACGTCAGGGTTGAGATCGCTCCCCAGACCGCGAGCCCGCCGACGAGCCCCCGGCGGAGCGCCACGGTGCCGCCGATCCAGCGACCGGCCAACACGCAGAGAAGCGGCTCCGCTGGAGCCACGTGTCGCACCCCGAGGCTCAGCGGATTCAAGAAGGAATTCGACGCGAAGACGAGAGCAGCGGAGAAGCCGATGATGCGTTCCGAGGGGCAGCGCCGGCGGCCGAGCAAGGCAACACCGAGCGCCGTGATCTGCAAAACGAGGAAACCGAGTGGCGTCTTCAAACCGTAGGCGACGAAATGATAGGTCTTCCACGGAGACGTCGAGAGCTCGCCCGCAAGATAGAACATGCGCTTGCCGCTCTGATTCCCGGTCGCGAGCTGGTCGAGTCCCTGGAGGAACGCTTCGGGAACGGGAAGCCGAAGCCACGGCGTTCGCGCGGCGATGCGCGCGAAGAATCCATCCTCCACGAAAGGGATCGCCGAGAGCGGCGCGCCGGTACCCTGGAATCCATAGCTCAGGCCGACGACGAAGAGCCCGGCCAGCCCGGCGAGCGAGAGCGCGACGGCGGCTTCGCGTACTCGGGCTCCCCATCGCGGGTGGCTTTTGTATGGTGCCCATAGGAATGCGACGGCGAGGATCGGGAACACGGTCGCCGACGAGAGTTTGAGCGCGATCGCCGCGCCAAAAAGCCCGCCGAGCGCAAGAGCGCGAAGACGCGACGGATTCGTGACGTATGCGCAAGCGCCCGCGGTAACTGCAAAAGTTCCCGCGGCAGCGGCGAGATCGACCGTCGCGAGATGGCCGTGCGCGAGAAGCGTCGGCGAGAACGCGAACAGCGCGAGCGCGAGCAAGCCGCTGGTCCAGCCGTAAAGAACGGAGGCGAAGCGGTAAACCCCGAATCCGAGCAGCGTCCCGAGAGCGATAGTCATCGCGCGCGCGGCGACGTGGAGTTCGTGGTACCGATCCGTGTCTCCGCGCATGAGCGCGAGACCGAGCTTCCATTCGTCGAGACCTGGCTTCGCTTCGAGCACGGGATTCATCGCGAGTGGCGGCAGAGCGATGAAGAGGCGTGAAAGCGGCGGGTTGATCGGATCGAGACCGAAATCCCCAGTTCTCCACATCGTGATGCCGACGGCGACGTGAGCGACCTCGTCGACGGTGACTGAGTCGCGGATCGCTGCGATTCCTGCCTGTGCGACGAACGCGACGAGCAGCGCGAGCACCGCGCGCCGAACACCGCGAGGTGCGGACGCTTCAGTCGCGTGCATGATGCGGAAAGCGCCGTTCGCGCCGGCCGACCACCCCAAGGCCCAGGAGCCCCACGAGCCCGACGAGCGAAGCGATCGAACCGTTGCGAATCGATCGCGAGCGGAACGTGAAGGTCACGTCATGGCCGCCAGCCGGGAGGACCACCCCGCGCATCGTCACGTTGACGCGGTGAATCGGCGCGGACTCGCCATCGATCTCCGCCTCCCAGCCGGGGAAATGCCCCTCCGAGAGCACCAACAGCCCGGGATGATCGAGTTCGGCGCGGGCGTGCACCGTGGCCGCCGAGCGGGCGACGACACGAACGTTCGAAGAGGACGCCGCGTCCGCGGGCAGTGCGATGGGATCGTGGACCAAGGCGACCGCGCGCGGATCGAGGTCCGAGGCGCGGAAGATCGCGAGCGCCTGCTCGTCGCTCTCGACGCGACGGACTTCGCCGACGACGAACGCGCGCGGCAGCGGATCGTGCACCTCGTAGATTTGGATGCCGTGCCGGGACGCGCCGATCTTTCGATACGAGTCTCCGCGGAGCGGCCACGCGGCGAGCACGTAGCGCACGTTGAAGAGGCGGAGGAGGAGTGGCACGTAGGGTTTGGTTTCCCAGGCCCCCTCGTGAAACCGCCCCGAGGGAACGAGCAAGCCCGGAACCTTTTCGGACCCCCACACCGCCTCGTAGTGGCTCGGCACCAGGTTGCTGTATCCGCCGGGGCTCTCGAGGTCGAAGAGCAGATTGAAGCTCGGTTGGATCAAGTCCCGGGCGGCGACGTAGTGCGAAAGGTCCCCCGCCCATCCCCCCGACCGATGATGAACCTGCGTGCGGACGTAAGCCGAGTCGAGCGTGTGGTAGCGCCACGGACCTTCGTGCGAGGCTATCTCGCGCCGGAGGAAGTCGACGGTCTCGATCGGCTTCGTCCATTCTTCCCACGGGACGAGCGGGACCTGTCGCCGTTGATGGATCCAGAGATCGCCGGCCGCGAACGCGGCGACGACGACCACGATCGCCGCGCGAATCATGCGCGATGGGACGGCGCGTATGAGATGGGTGAGCCCGTAGGCGGCAAGCAACGCGAGGGCGAGGTCGACGAAGAGGATGAACCGTGCCGGGAAGCGGAAGTAGTTCATCCCAGGAACGACGGCGAATGCGAACGGGAAGACCGGCGTGTTGGGACCGAGCAGGAGCGCCGTCGACACGAGTGCGATGCCGACCAGCAGTCGCACGCGCGGATCCTTGCGCTCGGCGACTATGGCGACGATCGCGAGAAGAACGGGGGCGATCCCGAGATAACCGTATTGCTCCCAGAAGAGCCCAGAGAGGCCGAAGGTCATGTTCGACGCGTCGCCGTTTCGGTACGGAGCGACGAACGACCAGAGGCTTTCCGGCGAGACCGCGAAGGAAGCCGCCATCTCGTAGGGGATCCCACCCTTGCGAAGGCCGAGCGACGCGAGCTCCATCGCGGGAAGAAGCTGCACGCCGGCGACGGCCGTTCCCGTCACGACGCCCATCGCGAATCGCCACGGCCGGCGATCCACGGGAAACCTCGCGAGCCACGGCATGATGCCGCCATGATCCGAACGATCGATCTGGCGGCATCGTGCGACGAAGAAGGCTGCGAGGACGAGCGCCGTGTAGTAGGAGATCTGCGGATGTCCGGCGAAGAGCGAGAGAGACCAGACGACCGCGAGCGGGAGCGCCGCACCGAGCCGACCCCGCGCGATCCGATCGGTGAAGAGCAGGATCAGCGGCAGCCAGCATGCCGCATCGAGCATGTTCAGTTGACGGAAGTGGCAGACGAAGAATCCGGATAGGGCCATCGAACCGCCGGCGACGATCGCGGCCGAATGTGCTAGGCGGAATTCGACCGCGAGAAGCGCGGTGCTGGCGCCGACGATGAAGAGGGGCAAGAGCTGAGCGATGGCGATCGCGGTGTAGGGAGGCAGGTGGGCGAATAGAAGCAGGTTGCTCGGGTACAGGCTCCCGACCTCGACCTGCGCAAGCGCCGGGAAGCCGGTGTAGATGCCGGGCATCCACGTAGCCCATTCACCGCGAGCGACCGTACGACCGATGAATGCGCGAGCGGGGAGACGATCGTTCAGGAGGTCGCTGGTGAAGACGTCGTCCTGAAGGTTGATCGCCTGGAGCGTCGCAATAGGCCAGAAGAAAATCGCCACCCATGACGCGATCAGGAGCGCGATCCACAAAGCGGCCCATCGTCGAGCGGTGCGCACTACCGTCGACGCGATGATGAGGTCGTCAGATGGTTGGTTCGTTTGCGTGCTCGTCACCGCCGTTGGCTTGCGGATGTCACTTGCGACCGTCGGCCACAATTTCGACGTCGATTCGTTCATGCTCGTGGCACAAGCGATGCTCAGAGGGGAGAACGTCTACATCGCCACGGCGCGCTACAACTACGCCCCGCCCTGGTCGTCGATCCTCTTCATCCTCGCGCACGTCCATGCCGCGCTCTTCCCCATCTTATCCTACTTCACGACGGAATCGTTTCACTTGGTCGTTGCCGGCTTCCTGTCGCTCGTCGACGTTGGACTCGGAAGCTTCTTGGCCATCCGATTCGGATTCTGGACAGGGACGTTCTTTCTCCTATCGCCGATATCCATCCTCATCACGGGATATCATTCGCAGTTCGACAATCTCGCCGTTCTGGTCGGACTTTGCTCCTGGTTTCTCATTGCGAATCCGCAAGGGCGCACAACGCCGACGCTTCGCGTAGCCTCCGCTTTGCTTCTTGGGCTCTCGCTTTCAATCAAGCAAGTTTTCTTGTTCATGCCGCTTTGGATCCTCTGCTGGCGAGAATTTGGTCGGCCATTGCAACGGCTGCTTTACGCCGCGCTCGCCTACGCCACATTCGCAGCGATGTTTCTCCCCTGGATGCTCGAGACTACGTCGATGGAGGCGGTGATCCGTAACGTCCTGCTCTATCGAAGTCAGTCGGGTGGCATTCTCCCCGTGGTGTCGCAAATTGTGATCGGCGCCGACACGAGTGCCTGGACGATGTTGTTCCAAGTGACTTGGTTCGTCTCGTTGGTTGTCGTTGGTTGGTTCGTGACGCAACGTCGAGCCAACCAATTGCCATTCCTCTATTTGGCTTCGTTCGTGGGGCTCGCCCCTGCCATGGCGGATCAATATCTGGCGATTCCACTCGCGACGATCGCCCTCCACGTCCGCGATCGTTTGAGCTGGGCCTACACCGCGGTCGGTACGATTGCCCTGATCGTATCTCCCTCGAACATCAATTGGCGAGCGGGCGTTGAGCTCATCCGGTCGCCGCCACTCTTCGGGGTGATCGCAATCCCGGTTCTCATGGCCTCGCTTGCGCAAGCCGCCCTCGTCGCGCTCGTTGTCGCGACGCTCCGACAGCGGGAGCGCCAGCTGTGAGGCTGCTCCCGTCCGTAGTCGGCGTGGTCGTCTTGACCGCACTCCTCGTCAGTCTTTCCGATCTGCTAGGCGGAGGACGGATTCCGATCTACCGAGACCTGCTCCCGTTCGTGTATCCGTATCGTGCGTTCCTCGCGGAGCGGCTGTCTTCGGGCGAGCTCCCGCTCTGGAATCCGTACGTCCATCTCGGTGTGCCGTTTCTCGCGAGCTTGCACGCGAGCGTTCTCTATCCGCCGAGTGCATTGCTCCTGTTGCCGTTTCCGCTTGGCTTCAACGTGTTCTTGCTCGCTCAATATCTGATCGGCGTCATTGGCTTCGCGGCGTGGCTCCGTTCCCGCGCGCTGGACTCCGTGGCCGTCGCCGTGGGCGCGCTGGTGTTCGCGATCGGCGGCTATCTTCCGTCGGCACTGACGAACACCGCTCACTTGCAGGCGGCCGTGTGGATTCCGTGGCTGCTGCTCGCGTGGGATCGCTATACCATCCGCGGCTCACGCCGAGCGCTTCTCGCGACAATCGTGCTCCTGGGCATTCAGTTCTGCGCCGGCGCGCCGGAAGTCTGGGTCATCACGGTGGGGCTGCTGGCAGCGCGGTCTGTCGCGTACCGCCGAGGCGGTCTCGGAGTCCCCGTACGCCTGGTGCTGTCGCTGATTGGCGCGGTCGTGGGCTCGGCGATGTTGGTCGCCGTGCAGATCTTCCCTACGGTCGAGTATGTCGTGCAGTCTCGGCGCCTCGAAGCGCTCGGCCCCCAGGAGGCGACGTATTGGTCGCTGGAGCCCGTTTCCCTCCTGCAATTCCTGTTACCTCATTCCACCGCGCTCGCCGCGGCACATGAAGCGGGGACGGTGGGATCCTACCTCGAAACGGTTCCGCCGCTCGTGCAAAGCCTCTACGTTGGGATCTTCGGTCTGCTTCTCGCGATCGTCGGCGTCGCGTACGCGCGCGAACGGTTGTTCTGGGGCGCAATGGGCGCCGCGAGCGTACTGTTCGCCCTCGGTCCAGGATCGCCGCTCTTCGACCTCCTCCACGCGACCGCTCCCGGTCTCGTCGCGCGCGCACGATATCCGGAGAAAGTGCTCGTGCTGCTACACGTTGCGCTCGCGGTTCTGGCCGCGGACGGTGCCGCGGCGATTGTCGCGCGACAACGGGATGCGTTGCGGGTTTCCTTCTTCGCGGCGTCGTCGCTCGCGCTTGCGGCGGGCGGGGTCCTCGTGGCCGCCTGGATCGCGCCTTCGAGCCTTACGCAGCTTGCGGCGATCCTTACCGGGCGCGGGGACCTGCCGCTCGGCGCTTTTCGTCTCCTCGCCACCGATCTCGCCTATAAGGCGGAGCGAGCGTCGCTCTTGCTTGGCGCATGGGGCGCGCTCTCGTTTCTCCGCATGCGCGACCGCTTGAGCGCAGAGCTCTACCTCGCGCTCGTCGTCCTGATTCTCGCCGTCGACCTTGCGTCCGTGCACCGAAATCTCGCACTTTCCGTGGAGACGCGCACGCTGGCGAATGCCGCTCCCATCGTCGACGTCGAACGGCTTCGCCGCGAAAGAGCGCAGGTGTTCCAGTACCAGCGTACGCTCCACGGTAAGCCAGTGCCGGGGTTGGTCCGACGGCTGCCGGAGATCCTGGTGTTGACCGATCTGCGCGCCTTCGCCGTCTCGCAGTGGCGGTCGCTGTATCTCGACCTCGGCATGATGCACGGAGTCGGAACGATGTCCGGCTTCGACACGCTCGGCGAGCTTCCTGAGCTAGAGGATGCCGTCGCCGCACTCCCGATCGACCGCGCGATACGGCTGCTCGGCGCGTACGGCGTGAGCATGCTCGTCGGCACAGAGCCCCTTCCGGATGCGGTCGAGCCGTTCTCGCTCGACGAAGCGACCGGGCTTCGGACGTACGGCGTTCGTGATGCTGCGCCACTCGCCTATCTCACGTCCAACCTCGAAGCTGTCGCGCTCGAGCGGGACGTCTTTCTCAGGCTCGCCGATGCCAAGTTCCCTCGCCGCGAGCGAGCGATCGTGTCTCAAGCGCCCGAAGGTTGGGTCGACGGGCCGCCGCTTGAGCCCGAAGAGTTCGTGCGGGTGACATCGCGGGGCAGCGGGGAGACCGTGGTGGACGTGACCTGCCGGCATACGCGCTTCCTGGTAGTCAACGAGCGCCATTTCCCGGGCTGGCTCGCCGAACGGAACGGGCAGGCTGTCGACATCCATAGAGCGAATGGGCTCGTACGGGGGGTTGTCGTTCCGCTAGGGAAGTCGCGCGTGCGGCTCCACTATGCGCCGCGATCATTCCGGATCGGCGCGCGCATAAGCGCGATCGTTGCGGCGGCGGTGCTGCTCGCGTTCGTGAGCGACCGGCTGCGATAGGCTCACGCTTCGAAATTGCGGTGTACCGCGGTGACGACGCCCTCGAGGCCTGAGTCGCGAACGCGGGGGAGATCGGCAACGATCGTGTAGAGATGATGCGCGTGCCGCGTATCGGGCTTGGGCGGCGCGGGAAGCTCGAGCGGCAACCCCGCCAGCGCCGCGTCGATCCTCGAATCGATCGACTTTCGGCCCGGGGCCCGAGCCAGTCGCCCCGCGTGCCGGCCACGACCTCCGCGCTCTCAAGTTCTTTGATCGCCGGCGCGCCGACGAGAACCCGAAAACGGTGCGGGAGCCATTCTCGCGGCGCGTTTGATGATAGTGGCCGGCGGGCGGCGCGGCAAACCGGCCGCACGTTCGCCGAGAGCGAAGGCCAGACTATACTCGGGCCGTGTGTCTGGAGACGAATCCGCGCCGCGCGATGAGCCCGCTGCTGCCGCTGTTGCAACGCATGGCAGCCGTCTATCGCGCGCTTCGCGGCGTGGGCCGGGCGTGGGGGCGCCCGATGCCGCCCGTCTCGCCCCCGGGCTTCCAGGCCGCGTCCACGGTAGCGACATGATGATGTGGAACCACACGCCCGCGTCGTATCGCCGAATCGGCGAGGAAGCAGTGGCGTTGCTCGAACGTGGCGAGCGGCGCGCGTGACGATGCTGATCGGCGTCGAGAAGCGGTATGGTCGTGAAATGGAGCGCGGCAATTCGGCTCCCGAAATCCTCGTGGTAATCCCCACTTTCGAGCGAGCGACCCTCCTGCCGAGCGCGATCGAGAGCGTGCTTGATCAGCATTACCCGGCGCTCCGACTTGTCATCGTCGACGACGGCTCGACGGATTCGACTTCCGAGGTCGTCGCGTCCTACCATTCCCGAAACCCCGAGCTTGTCCTGTACCATCGAAAGGAGAACGGGGGCTGCGCCAGCGCCCGCAATGCCGGGTTGAGCTACATCCGCGGTAGCACCCGGTTCGTGTGCTTTCTCGACTCCGACGATCGCATGCTTCCCGGAAAGCTCGAACGAGAGGTGAGCCTTCTCGAAGCGAATCCCGACGCGGCGTTCACCTATTCGGACAGCGTCCTCTACGACGACGAGACGGGGAAGACCCGCATCCAGAAATGCGCGGCCGCGGGCCGGCCCCAGGACTTCGCGATCGAGCATTTCACGAGCGACGAGGCGAAATCGGCGGCACAGTTGTATCGGAGCGGCGTTTTCGCAGCGCACCGCTTTCGTGAAGACTTGCGGTTGAGCGAGGACTCCGAGTTTCTGCAGCGTGTCGCGATGGACTACGGCGCCGTCTACTGCGCCGAGCCGGGCTGTTGGGTACGGGAGCATCGCGGCTCGAAATCGCGAGATCGTGCCGCGCTCTTCATCACGGTGCACGCGACGCGGCAGCAGATCCTGCGCAACTATCCGGCGTTTCACGCTCGACATCGCAGGCGCGCAGAGCAGCGGATCGCCTACTTGGCCGGGTTGTGTTTCGACGAACTGGCGCTCCAAGGGCGCTGGGACGAGGCCACTGCGTATGCGACGACGGCCGGACGGAGAGCAATCGCCCGCATGCGTCTCGTAACGCCGATCCGCATTGGTCGCGCGGTACGCAAGCGCCTCCGTCCGATCAAGCGCATGGTGACTGCGCTCTACCGATGAGAATCCTCCTCGGCGTCCACCAGTTCTTTCCGCGATGCACCGCCGGGACGGAAGTGATCACTCTGCAGATGGCGCACGGGCTCCGACGGCGCGGCCACGACGTCTTCGTCGTCACCGGCGAGGCCGAATGGTCGCGCCTCGAGAGCACCCCACCGACATTCTCGACGGATGAATTCCAAGGGATCGAGGTGAATCGCATCCACTTCGGCGCGCGCCGCCGCCTCGATCCCATCTCCCCTCATGTATCGGCCCCGGACCGCGTCCGTTGGGTCGCCGAGCTCGTTCGACGCCGGAAACCGGACGTCGTGCATCTGAATCACCTAGGCGCACTATCGGGTTCCGTGATTCCCGAGATCCGCAGCCAAGGTGTTCCGGTGGTCTTCACCGCGACGGATTTCTGGACGATTTGTTCGCTCGCGACTCTCCGACGCCGCTTCGATGGCGCCAATTGTGACGGGCCCGGCGACGGTGCGAGCTGCGTGCGCTGCCTGTCCCCGATGCCGCTGCCAGAGTCGGCGGCAAGAGCCGCGCTCGCGATCGGGCGAACTGGTCTCCATCGCCTGATTCGCCCGGCGAATGCGCTACGAAGCCTCGGGCAGCGTGCGGATCGACTCGTCGCGGACGTCAATCGGGCATCGCGAATCCTCTGCCCCTCGCATTTTCTTGCGAGCGTGTTGATCCGGCACGGCGTGGACGAATCCAAGGTCCGCATCGTCCCATACGGTGTGGATCTCGGGACGCTTCCGGAGGCGGTCGGTCTGCCCGCGCGGTTCACTCGAGAGGAGCCGCTCCGACTCGGGTTCGTAGGCACACTCGACGAGCACAAGGGCGCCCATGTCGTTCTGCAGGCGCTCATCGATCTCGGCGCTCGGCGAAACAGTGTGGCGTTGGATCTCTACGGGCCGAGGGTGCGGCGGGGCGACTCGTATTTCCGGCGACTGACTGCGCTGATTCGCGAAGCGACTCCGGCGGCGCGATATCGGGGAGTCTACGAGCCATCGGAGGTGGGGCGCGTCGTTCGGGGATTCCACGCCCTGGTCGTGCCGTCGCTGTGGTACGAGAATACCCCGCTCGTCGTTTGCTCCGCCCTCGATGCGGGTGTTCCGGTGATCGTCAGTCGCATGGGCGGGATGACCGAGGCGATCATCGAGGGGGAAACCGGCCTCTCGGTCCCGGCTGGGGATGCGGCGAGTCTCGCCCGCCTGCTCGGGCGCCTCCTCGACGACGCCGGCGAGCTCGCCCGATTGCAGGGCCATCTGAAGTCCAGGCGACGACGCGACGTCGACGCCTATCTCGCGGACCTGGAAGAAATCTATCGCGAAGTTCGAGAGGAGAGCGGTGAGCGACCCGCCGATCGCGAATGCTCCGCGAACTAGCCCGCAGACTCATTCCCGGACAGGACGGCCGGAACCCGGTGGTGTGGCCGGATCTGCAGACCGAGATCGGCGACTGGAAGCAGTATTTGACGGGACGGTGCCTCAATGCGGGGGCCGGAAACCGAGATCTCGCCGCCGTCATCGACGCCGAGGTCGTGAACCAGGACATCCCCGGCGGACTCCACAACGAAGAGATCGACGTCTATTCCCCGCTCCACGAGTCCCCGCTCCACGAGGTCCCGTTCCGGGACGAGACCTTCGATTCCGTCTTCTGCAACGCGGTGCTCGAGCACGTCGTCAATCCGGGCGAGGTCCTCGACGAGTTTCGCCGCGTGCTCAAGCGCGAGGGGACCCTCTACCTCTGCGTGCCGTTCCTGCAGCCGTTCCACGCGGACCCGACGGATTTCCAGCGCTACACGGAGGACGGCCTTCGCCATCTGGTCGAGAGTCACGGCTTCACCGTCCGCCGGATCGAGCCCGTTCACGGCATCTACCACACGCTCGGTTGGATTCTCTTCGAATGGCTGCGGGATCGGCGCGGGATCGGCGCCGCTTTCTCGCGAGCGATCCTGTTTCCGCTGATCCGGAACCGCACGCGCCGGTCGCGCGCGACGAGCCCGAGAATCGCATCCGCATTCCGCTTGATCGCCAGCGCGAGCGCGAAGCCGGCTTCGCGCTGATCTCAGAGACTGCTCGGCTTGCGCCCGTGCTCCGCTGCGCTCTCGGCGAGTGCTTCCGAATAGATCTCGGTCAGCTCCCGCGTCAGCATGCGGAGGTCGAAGTCACGCTCGACGCGCCGACGCGCGGCGACCGCGAGCTCCGAGAACGCTTCCGGACGTCGCACCAGCGATTCGAGCTTCTCCGCGAGAAGCACGGGCTCGCCTTCCGGCGCGAGCAATCCCGAGACGCCGTCTTCGACGAGCTCGGGGATCCCCGCGTGTAGGGTCGAGACGACCGGAAGTCCGGAGGCCATGGCCTCGAGGATTGCGGTCGGGGTTCCCTCCTCGTCTCCGTCCGCTGCCGTCTTGCTCGGCAGGAGAAACGCGTGGGCCCGATCGAGCTCGGCCGCGACGGCCGTCGAACCGAGCGCGCCACGGAGTCGCACGCAACCTTCGAGCGCCGTGCCGGCGATGCGCCGCTCGAGCCGCGGGCGCAACGGTCCCTCGCCGACGATCGAGTACTCGACGCGGCCGATGCGCTCGGCCAGCACCGCGACGGCCTCGAGGGCATCGTCGAGCCCCTTCTTCTCCACCAGCCGAGCCACCGTGACGATCCGCAGCGGCTCGTCCTGCGTGACTCGCCGCAAGCGGAACGGGAACCGATCCGGCTCGATCCCGAGGTGATGGACCCGCGTCCGAAGCGGATTCGCGCCGAGCGCGAGAAGGTGCTCACGCAGCCGATGGCTGACGGCAAGAATCCACGTCGCCTCGCGGAAGAGCGGCACATAGCAGTCGCGGCCCGCGCTACGGGGGAAGCTCGTCGCGTCGTGGCCGTAGAACGTCGCGACGAGCGGCGCTTGCGAGAGACCGGCTCGACGCAAGGCTGCGACCTCGAGGCCGGCGGGGCCGAAGTGCGCGTGGATGAGATCGTGCTGCCCATCACGGAGCGCTCTTCCCAACCACAGGACGTCGAGATGCACGGGGCCGTCCCGAGCATCGCGCCGGAGAAGTCGGCGAGCCAGGACGCCGAGCGGATCGGACGGCCGCATCGAGGCGATCCTCAGAGCTCCGGCGATCCGGCCCACTCGCGTCTCCGGGATCGCGAGATGGCGGACCGTCGGCGAGAGCCCGCGGTCGGTCGCCTCGATCGGCCCTTCGTCTCCGCGCTTGGCGAACACGGTGACTTGGTGACCGAGCCGTGCGAGGTTTCGGAGCTCGCCGACGATGAACGTTTCGGAGATGGCCGGAAAGCTCGCGGTGACCGCGGCGATCCTCACTCGAGCGTCTCCGGACGGCGCGCTTGCGCGGTCACGCGTAACACACGGGAACGATGTCGACATGCCGCTCGCCCGGCATCGCCGGCCGAAGCGGGCACTCGGCCGTCGGCCAGCGCGTGCGATCCTCGTAGAGGAACAGCTGGTGCTTCCCCGGCCAGGATCCGGACTCGTACGAGTCCACCCGCGAGAAGTGCGGCTCGAATCTCTCGATGTAGTCGAGGCCCGGAGCGCGAACGTGGTTGGCCTCGTGCGGATTCGGCGCCGGGTACTCGATCGTCTCGGTTGCGACGATGGGCACGGGCAGAATCGCCAGGCCGTCGCTCTTGAGGACGCGGCGGATCTCGCCGATCGCACGACGATCGTCGCGCACGTGCTCGAGAACGTGAGACGCGAAGACCAGGTCGTACGTCGCGTCCGCGAACGGAAGGCGGCAGACGTCGACACGATGATCGACGTTGGGTGCCATCGCGTCCGCGGTCTCATAGCGACCGAACCACTCGGCGAAGCGCTCGCGGAAGAATGCCTCGGGCGCGATATGGAGGCACGACATTTGCGAAGGTGAGCGAGCCGAAAGAAGCGACTGCGTGACGAGATATTGCAAGCGATGGCGTTCGAGCGCACCACAACGCGGGCATCTCGCGTGCAGGCGCCGACCGGTTAGGGCATCGAGCGCCTCGAACGCTCCGTGGTAGGCGCAGACGGGGCACTCGAAGACGTCCGCCGTCCCATCGACGGGCCCGATCGTCGCCGCCGAAAGAATGCGGCGGATTGCGGCCATCAGCTTCATTGGCGAAGCCCGGCGAGAAGAGTGCATACTCGGTTCACGACGAAGGTTGCGGGCGTGCTCGGACACTCAGGAACGACGATCACTGCGCCGAACATAGCATGACGGCGCGCGAGGGAGGCGGGCCGGCGCCTGTAGCCGTGGTCATCGTCACATGGAACTCGGCGGCCTACGTCGAGGACTGTCTCGTGAGCATCCGAGCGCTCGAGCGTCCGCCCGCGGAAGTCGTGGTCGTCGACAATGATTCGTCGGACGATTCGGTGAGTCGCGTGCGCGGAGCACTCCCGACCGCCGTGGTCGTCGAGAACGACGAGAACGCCGGCTTCTGTCGAGCCAGCAATCAAGGGTACGCGAAGACCTCGGCTCCGTTCGTGCTCTTCCTGAACCCGGACACGCGTTTGACGCCCCGGTTCTTGGAAGAGCTGCTCTGCGCCTTCGATGATCCCGCGGTGGGTCTCGCCGGCGGTAAGCTCCTCCGCTTCGATGAACAGACGCTCGATTCGGCCGGGCAGCAACTGTCGCGCTCCCGGCAACCGATCGACCGCGGCTTCGGCACGCTCGACGACGGGCGCTACGACCTCGACGAGCTCGTCTTCTCGATCTGCGGGGCGGCGCTTCTCGCCCGTCGAGGGGCTCTCGAGGACGTCGCGATCGACGGCGAGCGGGTCTTCGACGAGACCTACTTCGCGTTCTACGAAGATCTCGACCTCGCCTGGCGCGCGAAGCATCGCGGCTGGCGCGTCGTCTATCGGCATCGGGCGGTCGCCTACCACGCTCGGGGCGGGTCCGCGCGAACCGAATCGGTGCGACGGCGATGGCGCTCGCTGCTCGCGCGCCCGCCCGCGATCCGATTCCACATCGTCAAGAACCGATATCTCACGCTGCTGAGAAACGATTCGGTCAAGGCATACCTTCGCGACGCGCCGTTCATCTGGGCGCGCGACGCCGCCATGATCGGTTTGTTGCTCATCTCCTCGCCGAGCGTCATTCGCGACCTGTGGCGGGCGCGAGGGCTGTTCCGCCGTGCGTGGCACGAGCGAGGCGCGCGGTCACGAGCGTAAGCTCAGGTACGGAAACCCGCGCGGCGCGCTGCCCGGCCGAGAACGGATCGAGCTCGAAGAACCGTACGCCAGAAAACGCCTGGCTGCCGAACATCCTCTACTCGTAGGACACCGCGAACCGGCGGCAGATCGAAGTGCTTCGGCACTCGGCCCACAGGCGAGCGATGACCAGCCTTCGAATGGACTTCTCGCAGCATTGACGCCCATTGCTTTACCATCGCGCCGGTCGAGTAGTGGTCTTCGACATACGATCGTGCGGAGCGTGACAAGCGCATCCATAGCTCCGGATCATCCCGGAGTCGGCGTACGGCGGTCACGAACGATTCCAGATCGTCGGGCACCACGAGTCCGGTGGATTCCGATCGCACGAGCTCCGGAATGCCGCTTCGTACGGAGGTCGTCAGGGGTACGAGACCGCACGCCATTCCGTCGAGGAGGGCAATCGGTAGCCCCTCGTACGCCGAAAGGAGGACGATGACGTGTGCGTTCAGAAGTGCCTTTTGAATGTCGGCGCTGTCGATCCGACCCCCGAACCAGACGGGTAGGTCGCTCGGCCAGCGTTCTCGCGCTCGTTGTGCGCGCTCTCGATCGACTCCGTCTCCGTAGAGCACGCCCTCTGTTCCCGGGACCGAGGACACGGCGGCACAAAACGAATCGACCACACGGCTGATCCGTTTTTGGGATTCGGAGAAGCGACCCGCGTATGCCAATCGAAGGCGATCCGCCGGGGACTCGGCAGGCTTTTCGGGGATGGGCACACCATAAGGCACGCAGTAGACGGATGTCCCGCCGGAGTGTCGTCGCACCTCATCGGCCAGAAACTCCGAGACGCATACGACTGCCGAGAGTCGAAACGGCCCATTCGTGAAGACGAATTCCCTGAGTAGGTCGCGATAGAACTCGTCGTCGGAGTGGACGACTCCAACTGTCGGAATTCCCGCCGCCTTGATCCAGCGGCCCGCGTGATGCGCGGGGACCATCAGGTTGGGGACGAAAACGTCAGGAGGATCGGCGGCGACCTCCCGGAGAATCCACGAAATCTTCTCTTCGGCGAATCGCTTCTGCGTCGCCCGGTAGCGATACCCGCTCTTCTTTACCCACTGCAGAAACGGACACGCTGTCGGATCCAGCTCGTAAAGGATGAGCAACGCGGGATCGATACCGGACTCGACCAACCCCGGGAGCAACCTGCGCAGCCATGCATTGGGACCACCTACGTACGTTGGATTGTCGTAGGCGCAAAAGGTGACCTTCATCCGCGTACCCACTCAGCCCTGCAGCAGCCTCCTCAAGCGTCGCAAGACCTTGCGCGGACTCGCATCGAGCAGCTGATGCACGGCGCCGCGTACGACCTCGAGCGTCCGAGAGGGTCTTTGCACGAGGTACTCGCGGGCTTCGCGCGTACGCGGCGGCATCGCCGAGACGGCCTGCAGATGCTCCACCAGCTTTCGCGTCTGGGTCTCGATGCGGAATGCCTTCGCCGTCTCGTGCGCAGCTCGGCCTGCGCCTTCCAATGCCGCCGGATCGGCGGCCAGCCCGGCGATGGCATCTGCCATCACGCGCATGTCCCCGACATCCGCGAGCCAGCCGTTGATCCCGTGCTGGACGATGCCGTCGACGCCGCTTCGAGTTCGGGTCACGCAGGGCACCGTGCCCAGCGCCATCGCCTCCAACATGCTGTTGCTGGTTCCCTCGAACGCAGACGGTTGAACCAGCACGTCGTGGGCCATCAGCACATCCCTCATCGCCGGCAACTCCAGCCGGCCGAGGAAGTCCACCCGATCGCGGTCGCCTTCCGGCGAGAGCGCGTCACGGAGCGCATCGAGGTCTCCGCCCTCGCCGACGATCGTCAACCGAAAGTCGACGGCGCGGTCCACGAGCAACGCCACGAGCGCGACCAGGTCGAGCACGCGCTTTTGATGCTGAATCACCCGACCGGCGTAGATGATGCGCAAGGGACGGTTCTGGTAGGTTCGCGCGAGGTCATCGGGAACGACCACACCGGTCGTCAGCGTGTGAACATCACCGGCCCGCGGCGGCAACCGCTGCGCCAGAGTATCCGCACACGTCGTGCTCACGGCCAGGAAACGACTGATGACGGGAGCGTGGTGAACGAGGTTCGCATAGTATTCGTCTTCGCTGTCCGCACGGCAGTATCCGATGCAATGGAGGTCGTGGCCCTCGGCGATCACCTCCGCCGCCGGTTCGAACATCCACCAGTTGTAGTTGGGGATCACGATGGCGGGACAAACGGTCCGGAGGTAGACCGACAGCTCGGACGCGCTCGCCAGGTAGAGGTCGAACTGATCCCCCCTCTCGCGAGGCGCGCCGGAGCACAGGAGGCGAAGGTCGTAGGCACAATCCTTCGGCCAGCTGTCGCGAACGCGTAGCGCCCAAGAAGCGACGCCCGAGAGCGAGTCCCCGACTGCGACGATCACGGTCGTCTTGCGCTGAGTCTGGCCCGTCACTGGAATCACCTTGCCGCGCGCGACATTCGCGGAACGTGGCGACGGACCCAGTCGGCCGCCGTACGACGATGCCGCACGAAGGCCCCGGCATTGGCCGACGGAAACAGCCCCGCATGCACGCGCTTTTCGAAGATCTCCCTCGCGACCCGTTCCGGAGGCGACAGCAGCGCCAGTAGGGCGTTCCGCAACGCCTCCTGATCTGGCGGGTCGCCGGCCATCGGTGGCTTCTCGTGGAGCCCGAGCGCCTCGAGCCGTTGCTCGCACCCCTCCGTGCCGAAGCCCTTGGCCACTGCCGGACGAGCTTCGTACCGCAAACCCGCATCCAGCCCTTCGAGCGCGACGGCGAAGTCGGGATCTCGGTCCCGGAGCGAGCGCCAGGCTCCGACGAGAGCATCGAGAAAGTCGCGGTGCTTGTGAGCGTGCAGGAAGGCCTTTCGAAAAATGTCCTCGAAGCTCTGCTCGAAGTCGTGGAGACCCACGACGATCGGGCGATTCCCCCAACGATGGCCGCGCGACCCCATCGCGTTGAGCATATCGTGCTCGGGTCGCAGCGAGTCGCCTTCGGCGGGGATCAGGGCGAGCGCCATCGGAATCAGCGCGGTCCGATACAGGTGGTTTCCGGCGGCGCGGGTGACATTGAAGAGCTTGTCGTGCACGAGGCCCTGAACTTCGAACGCGTGCCGGGGCGCTTCCTCGCCCGCGCGTACCAGATCGAACAGGCCACTCATCGCGGGGATCACATCCGCGTCGATGCACAGCGTCCAGGGCCGTCCCGTGGCGTGCCCGCTTTCGAGCGAGGCGCGCAGTGCCGCGCTGAACGGTGTTGCTTCGACTCGGGCTACGGCGTCTGCGCCACACCAACGGCGCAGCATGTCCTCGCAAGTCTCCTGCGTACGCTCGCCCGAAGCACGAATCACCACCGCGACTCGTTTCCAAAGGCGATCCCGATCCATGGGAGGCTCGCGGGGCGCGACTAAGCTGTCCCTACACCATCGCCCCGGCGCCTCGCCAGCAACCGCAGAAGCTCGGTTTCCACCTCGGCGCGACTCTGTTGGTCGAGCCAACGCCGCGCCCACGCTTCGGCTACGAACAGCATCCAGGCTCGATTGGCGCTTCCGCCGGCAAGAATCGCGCGGGCCGCATCGGCACGAAAGATGCCGCGGTTGACGAGCGAGCCAGAAAGAACGAAGCCCGTGACCACGGGGCCGAGACCGCCTGCGAGCCAGTTCGGCAGCGGGATACTGAAGCCCTTTTTCCGCGCCGTCAGAATTTCCGGAGGCAAGCGATCCGCGACCGCGCGTTTCAACAACGCCTTGCGCTCACCGCCGTAGATCACCCGACTGTCGATGGAGAACGCGGCGGCGACGAGCTCCTCGTCGAGGAGCGGAACACGAGCCTCGATCCCGTAGGCCATGCTCGCTCGATCGAGCTTCACGAGGATGTCGTCGACGAGGAACGTATTCAGGTCGAGGAGCTGAAGCGCAGTGATCACGGGCATATCGTCTCGGTAGAAACGACGATAGAGATCGAGATGATCAAACCCCGGTGCCGCGGCGGGGAGGAGCGTCGCCTGCTCTCCTGCGGACAAGTAGCCCATGTGTTTGAAGTAGATCTCGAGAGGCGAAGGGCCGGAGCCACGGAGCAGGCGGTTGCGCAGGCGCGCTCCCCACTGCCACGCTTCGTCGGCGAAGAAGCGGTCGTACCATCGATAGCCGGCGAAGAGCTCATCGCCGCCGTCTCCGGCGAGTACCACCTTGATGCCGTGCTCGCGCACGAGCTCATGAACCGCGAGCGTCGGAATGATCGAATGGTCGAAGAACGGCTCGTCGCAAGCGTCTATGAACGCCGGAATGCGACCCACGGCGTCTTCCATCGTGACGACGCGCTCGGCGCCTGGACAGCGGAAGAGCTCTCGTGTCCGGCGCGCATAGATGCGCTCGTCGGTCTCCGCTTCTTCGAAGCCGATCGTGAACGTCGGCACCGGCGAATGCTCCGCGGCGATCGCGGTCACGGTGCTCGAATCGATGCCGCCGCTCAGCAACACGCCGACCGGTACGTCGCTCACCAGTTGCCGCCGCACGGCCTCGGTGATCTTGGTCGCTATTAGCTCCGCCGCTTCGCCGGGGTCCGTGATTTTGCCGGTTGGCTCGATGTCCCAGTAACGCTCGACCGTGACCCGTTCCCCTTCCACGACCATGCGATGCGCCGGGGAGAGTTTGCTCATGCCTTCGAAGATCGCCATCTCGCCGGGCACATAACGATGCGCAAGAAACGCCTGAAAGGCCGGCATCGACAGGCGACGCTCGAAGGCCGGGTGCGCAAGGATCGCGCGAGGCTCCGAGGCAAAGACGAAGCCACCCGGGTGTGACCAATGGTAAAGCGGTTTTACCCCGAGCCGATCGCGCGCCGCGAACAGCCGCTGCCGGCGCTCGTCCCAGATCGCGAACGCGAAGATCCCGCGGAGCTCGAGCACACAGTCGTCGCCCCACTGCTCATATGCGTGCACGATGACTTCCGAATCCGTCTGCGAACGGAATCGGTGGCCGAGCGACACGAGTCGATCCCTCAGCGCGCGGTAGTTGTAGATCTCGCCGTTGAACGTGAGCCAAACGGAGTCATCTTCGTTGCTCATCGGCTGCCGGCCGGCGTCCGACAGATCGATGATCGCCAGGCGAGCGTGCCCGAGACGAACGCGGCCACCGGCGAGCTCGCGGACGCCGAGCCCGTCCGGGCCGCGGTGCCGGAGGGCCGCGAGCATGTCGTCGAAGTGGCGCTCGACGCGCTCGGCCTCTTCGCGCGTCGACGCTACGCTACCGAGAATGCCGCACACGGCGCCGACTCCTTTCGCTCGCTCGCGCAAAATATTGCGTGGTGCCGCGCGGCGACGGAGCTTTCGGGCGCAGCGCGCTCCATAGGCGGTGCGCCAATCGGCGCGTCTGCGGCTGTGGGGCTGGTAGCTCGGGCGCGAGGCAGAGGCCCGCACGCTCCGCCAGACGCTCGAGCGTATCGGCCGTGAAGCAGTTCAGGTGCTCGAGCGGGTGCAGCGCGTCTTTTGCCGCCCGCCATTCGGGCGCGCGCAGCGCCTGCTCCATCGCCGCGCCGTTCGGGACGCTCAGTCGCATCAGTCCGCCGGTCTCGAGCGCTCCGACGAGCTTCCCCAACGTCTCTTTGGGATCAGGGATGTGTTCGAGCGCCTGATGGCAGTTGATGAAGTCGTAGCGCCCGAGCGCGTCGAACGACTCCACCACCGCCGTTCCACGCTCGCTCGCGTAATCGCGGCGCCGTCGCGAGAGCTCGAAGCCGGAGACGACGTAGCCGAAGGCCTGAGCCATGCGGCACCAGGCTCCCCAACCCATGCCGAAATCGAGTACGGAGATCTCGCACGGTTTGCGGCCGAGGCGATGCGCAATCGAGGCGACCTCGCGTGCATAGCCCTCGTAGAGTGAGACCTCGGCGCGGGTCTTCTTCGTCAGGCTGTCTTCCGCCGAAATCCACTCCTCGTAGAGCCGGAGCATTCCTCGGTCGTCGAGGTGATAGGCCTGCCACAGGAAGTGACACGCCCGACAGAGTCGGATCTCGAAGATTGCGCCGTCGACGTCCGCACGGGTGATCCTCCCGCCGTAGTAGGTCTCCACGAAGGTCCACACTTCGGGCGCATTGTAGGGGAGTGTGCGCAGAACTTCGTAGACGAGGTCTCCGCATACTGGACAGGAGACGCGCTCGACGAAGTGCTCCATCTCAGGTCTTCCCGGGCGACCGCCCGCCACCGATCGCGAGCTCGCGCACGCGCTCGACTCGCAGCTCATGCAGCCGTTCGCCATCCCACAGCGTCGTGACTCGATCGACCAAGAGGTGGCGCGCGACATCCTCCCGGCGGTAGGCGGGGTCACGTGCCGCAGTCCAGATGTGCGCCGGCGGATGCACGACGGTATACCAGGGGCGCTCCTTGCGCCGTACCGCGAGAGCGCGGCTCAGGAATTCGTCGAAACGCGCGATCTTCGCCTCGTCGAACAGCTTCGTGCCAAGCTGTGCTTCGAGATTCTCGATATCCGCGGATGTACGCGCGGCCAATAGTAGCTTGGCTAGATTCCGGTCCTGGGTCATGCCGTAGGTCGACACCAGCACTGGATACCGCGAGAGGTAGCCGAAACGGTTTTGCGCCATCGTGAGGTCGTACGGCGCAAAGAAGCTCGGGGCGATCCGTCGAGCGCTCCCGCTCTCGCCGATCACGGTGTAGCGGTAGGTGTCCGCAATCCTCGTATCGAACCAGCCGAGGCGTACGGGCGGGCACCAGTACGGCGCTCCGCTGATCAGTGGAAGTGACACGATCAGCGGAGCGAATCCGAACATCCGGGTCGCTGCCGCCGGGCCGATCGCGATCAAGAGGGCGATGAGCCCGGCGTCGAGGAGCGCCCACTTCCAGAAGCAGATGCCGGACGCCGCGAAGATCGCGGCGTGCAGGATGATCCAAGCGAAGAGCAGCGCGAGCGCCACGCCGCGCCGTAGCATGAAGAAGAGAGCTCCCGCTTCGGCTGCGATCGTGAACCCGAGAGAGACCCATTCCGCGCGCGCGACGCCGTGAACGACTGACGAGATCTGCGCTGCGTCGACGCCGGCCAGCCAGCCATTCGCCCATGCCGCGAGGGTGATGTGGTGAAGCTGCCCGTGGCCGAGCCAGCCGAGCCGTAGCTTCTCGAGCCCTGGAATCCAGTAGTGCGCCGCGACGAGGCAGAATGCGGCGAACAGGAACGGCCCCGTGCGGCGGGCGCCGGAGATCGACAGCCACAGGAGTGTGCCGAGGAAAAGCAGCAGCACGCGCACCGGGACGTTCTTGTCGGTCCAGGAATAGCCGCCGAGCGGATACTCGAACTGCCATATGACGGCGAGGAGCAACGGCAGGAAGAAGACCAGGAACACAGGGCGCCAGCACGTGAGAAAAGCGAGCACCACGAGCAGGGCACGGTCGACGACGTGCGTGCGACCGAAGTAGAAGTTGATGTCGTAGGTCGCGAAGGTCCACGCGAAGACGATCGCAAGCCCGCCCACCAAGACCCGGAGCGCGCGCCCGTGCTCGAGCTCGCTCCAGCCACGCCACAGGAAGGGACCTCGCACGATGGCGAGCCCGACGAGTACGCCGATCCCGACGAGCGCGCTCGGCTGCGCCGCCGCCTGGCGTGCGAGCTGAAGGATGATGACGGGCTCGTAGTAGCTCGCCTCCGGCAGCCGGCACGCCGCCATCAGGCGCCCCTCGATCACTACGAAGAGCGCGACCAGCGGCGCGACATGGAGCGCGAGCCACACCGGGCTCTCCCCTTCTCTGCCGCCGCCGAAGACATCAGCGTCGCTCCGAGTCGGAACTAAGGACGATTCCTCAATCGCTTTAGTCATTCATGCGCGCGAACCAGAAAATGGACTGATGCCGCCGGGGCAGAGGATTCGGTGGACCTCCTCCGTGAACCCGTAGGGAAACCGCGTGCTCGAGTACGGTGAGGCTGAGCACGAGATCGATTCCGTAACGCGATTCAGCGAGTCGGTGGCCGTTTGACGATGACCCCTTGGCCGGTCGGTAAATGGAGGATCGGATCCAACCGGTGTTCTTCTACCAGTTCGTCGCATGCGCGGCGTGCGCCAGCGCAGGTATGGTATCCGTAGTCGTCACAGATCAGAACGCCACCTTCGACCAGGCGCTCGTAGAAGAATCGCACGGACTCACGCGTCGGCTCGTACAAATCGACGTCGACGTGCACCAGGCGGAAGCGAAGCGAATTGACTTCGAAGAATCGCGTCGGAATCCAACCTGTATGGTACTTAACGAAATCGAATTCTTGCAGATTTCTCCGCGCGGTTTCCTCCGTCACCGCCAGGTCGCCCTGCTTCCAGTGATAGGCTTCGGTGGAGCTCGGACGATCCAGATCGCTCGGACGGGAAAGACCCTCGAACGAGTCGAACGCATGATGAAACGTTCCGGTGCGGTGGCTCGTGCAGATCAGGTAGCTCGACGCCCCGGTAAACACGCCACATTCCGCCGTGTCGCCAGGTAGCGAACGAGTGCTTCGTGCGAAGCTCCACACGACGAATTTCCTATCAGGACGTTGGAGGCGCCAATCGGCAAACTTTCGCCACGTTTGCCAGAAATTCCACCTGATCCAGCCAAAACAAGTGGTGGTTGTAGAGAGCGAAGCCCCAATGGTTCGCCAGGGAATCCAGAGCCCGAAAGCGGCTATCGTACGGTGGCAAATGGCGGGTCGCGTGGTGCGTCCTCAGCAGTTCAAGTGCGTCGGCTACGCTCCTCGCATCCGTCCACGCGACAGCGACGGCAGACATCATGAATCTGACACGATCAATGATAGATCGCCGGAAGGTGAAATCGGCGGTCGTCGTCATGCAGCCGTCACCACGACTGAAGCGGTTTGCAGCGTGACTGGTGCATACGTCCACGCAGAGCCTTCGACAACGAAGGTCAGCACATTTTGGACCGAATGTCCGAGCTCCCCGCGAGGACCGATGAGTAGTCCGACTGCGAGCGAGTAGTGTCCGGGGCTGAGGAGAACGTTCTCAATGCGCATACGGATCGATACTCGAGCGCCGTGATCCCGGAGGTCAAGTGTATGAAGAATCTGGGCGACGTGCTCTTGTTCTTGATCTACGATCACGACCAAGACACGGAGGTCGGCGACCCGTGCCTTTTCCGTCAGATGGACGTCGAGAACGATGTCGACATCCGCGCCGCGCCGGATCCGGGTGAGCTCGTGACCACTGCCGTCTTCCAGGCGAATTTCAGCGAGGCGAGCGTCGCCGGTGCCGCTCGATACCACATTAAACGAGGTGTCGGTCAGCGCATGATATCTCGCGACGACCCCGCCGAGGTCGTCGCTATGCGCGAGTTGCTTGCCTCCGGCCATCAGGAGAAGCCGATCGCAGATGCGAACGACCTGCGACATGTTGTGTGAGACGAAGATCACGGCCGCCGTTTTCAGCGTTTGATGGATTCGATTGAAGCACTTGGCACGGAACGCGGCGTCGCCAACAGCAAGCACCTCGTCCAGCAACAGTACGTCGGGATCCAGGCTCGAGGCGATCGCGAAGCCGAGGCGCACCTGCATCCCCGAGCTGTAGCTCTGCACTGGGGCATCGATGAACTCGCCGAGCTCGGCGAAGTCCACGATCTCGTCGAGCCGGCGATCGATCTCGTGTTTCCGCAAGCCGAGGACGGAGGCATTCACGTAGATGTTCTCTCGCCCTGTGAGGACAGGATTAAAGCCGGCGCCCAGGGCGATCACCGCGCCGACGCGGCCGCGAACCTCGATGCGGCCGCGGTCGGGTCGAATCAGGCCGCTGAGGAGCCGGAGCAGCGTGGTCTTTCCTGCGCCGTTCCGGCCGATCAAGCCGAGACATTGACCGCGCTCGAGGCGGAAGCTCACGTCGTCGACCGCCCAGAATTCACCCGTTCGAAGCGTCCGTACGGGCGCGCCTTCCCGCGCCACGGAGCTCGCTCGCAAGGTCGCACACGCCATACCAGAGCGACCGCCGCAGATCGCGGCAGAACTTCTTCGATACGCTTTCGACGGTGACGAGAGGCTCGGTCACGACCCCATCCGTTCGATGAGAATAGGCATGCCGAGACGATAGATCACCCACACGATGATCAAGGTCGCGAGGGTCAATAGATTGACGACCAAGAAATAGGCGAGGAGCTCGGGCGACGAGCCCGTCAACCAATCTCGCGCGGTGGTGATCAGCGGAGTCATCGGATTCCATGCGACGACCGCGCGCGGCCATCCGCCCGCGGGGATCGGGAACACGACGGGCGAGAGGTACATCGCGAACTGCAAAACCAGAGGAAGCGACTTACCGACGTCGGTATACAGAGTGCCGAGCGGCGTGAGCAGCAATCCGAGAGCGGTCCCGGCCAGGATCAGCGACGAAAGAGCGATCGGAAACAGGGCGAGGCTCCGGCTGGGCGAGCCTCCGAGAATCACCACGGCCGCGATCATGAGGACGACTTTGATCCCGGCGTTGACGAGCGTTTGATAGATGCCGGCGAGGACGAGCGCTTCGTAGGGGAACTTGATCTTCGCCAGCATTGCGCGCGCCGCCGTCGTCATTTGCAGTGGCGCGTTTACCGCATCCATGAAGATCGCCCAGAGCATCGTGCCGGTGAACACGTACAGCGGATAGGGGAGTTCGGTATCCGCGACGTCGACGATGCCGCTGCGGTTCAGGAACAGCCAGATCGCTGTGCTCGTGAGCGGCAAGAGGATCGCCCACAGAAACCCGAGCGCGGTCTGACGATACTGCGCGCTTAAGTCGCGGACGGTCAGCCGCCATGCAAGCTCGCGGCTCGTGAGCAGGTCGCCGAGCATCTCGCGAGCCATCTGCGCCGGGCGTCGGAGCGACGACTCCGGCGTGTAGACGGCGACGGGCAGCTCACTCATGGGCGAATCGCTTCGGCATATATCGCCTGCCACCGGCGGTGTTCACGGTCCAGTCCGCGAAGCGCAGGTGCGGGAGAGGCGGCGAATTCCAGACGTCCGATCCTCGCGGCGCCCCGCGGTGTCGAGGCGCGGGCAGCATAGTCTCGAAGATCTCGTTTGCGATTGGTGAAGCAGCGGGCGCTTTCACCGTCCGACCGACCATACCACACAATGTGCCATGCCTCCTTCCCTAGGCAGCTTACCAGCGCATTCGATGAAGCGGCAAACTCGATGGATCGAAGCACTACGGCACAACGAGCGCGGAAGACGCGGGGAAACGTGATTTGTCCGCGGCTCCCGACGTTGCTGGTTGCGGTTCGGGCGGACCCGACCAATTCAAGGTGCTCGACCGGCGGGCGCGGTGCCCCAGTCGCAAAGCCCTACCCGAGTCGCTACCGGCGAGGCTTTTCTCCGGAGCCGACCGGATTTTCCGGAAGAGTCCCCACGATATCCCGCAAGATTCTCGCAACGTCAACGGAGTATTCCAGCCGGCCGGTCGCATTGAGATGGGTAAACGTTGCGAATCTGTCGCGCGACTTCCGCGAGACTGCCGGAAGGATATTCGATTCCGGTATTCCCAGGATTGCAGCCACTTGCAGTTCGGCTTCCTTGCGCAAATCAACACCTGCATCGTCAGGGACCGGCGCGAGGATCAGATAGGTTTTGCGCCTGTCGAAATCGCCGAGGGCGTGTGAAAGTGGCTGGAGGTGCTCGGCGAAGCTCTCCGGCACGCGGTATTCGATGTCCCTGATCTCGCCCGAAAACTCACGGTTGTCGACCAGGGAACCGAACGTCCTGAGTTCATCGATAAGGTGCGCTGCTACCTGGTAGTGCCCAGCGAATTCCCCAGTCAGAACTGCGTCGGGAGCGGGCTGATCGATGGAAACATCCAGACTCTCGACGTACTGCATCCACTCACGCGAAACGCCGCGACGGGCGAATTGCGCTGGATGCATCATGATCACGGCGATCCTGGGTAGCGCGCTACGCCGCCGCAGCAATGTGATTGCCCTTGCGTCCGCCACCGGGCCGGCAGACCCGAACATACAAAAGGATTCCACCCCCTCGATGCCGAGCCTCTCCCTGAGTGTCGGAGGATGAATCCCCGTCAAACAGGAGCTGTCACCAAAGAACCCGATCTCGGCACGATCGGAGACACGGGCTCTGTAGAGCTGCTCCCTGACGATTAGCCTTTCAGTTAGGCCCAGCATTGCCCGTTCGGGAAATTCCCGCGTCGATATGGTGCAAAGGATCACTGTGAAGGACAAAGCGACCGCGGTAACAAGACGGCCGGGATTCGGGTGGCAAGCACGAAACGGCTGCTCCACATACCGCCATGAGGCGCAGGCGAGAAAAAACGATACGACCATGAGCAGCGCGGCTTCGGTCGGTGCGGCCTGGGATCTCTTGGTCCAGCAAAGGTAGAGAATCAGAACGGGCCAGTGCCAGAGATAGAGCGAGTAGGAGATCTTTCCTACAAAGCGTGCTGGGGCAGTGCCGATGGCGCGACTTGCCACCGTGCGGTCCGTTCGCCATATCACCAGCGCGGCGCCGGCGCATGGAGCGAGAGCGTTGAAGCCGGGGAACCGGTCACCCGGTGCCAGGGTCATCACGCTGAACACAATCAGCCCAAGCCCGATCAGGCCCGTCGCCTCTTGAAACCAGCGCGGCATGGGAGTTGATGGTGCCAACGCAAGCAGTGCTCCCAAGCCCAGCTCCCAGGCTCGGGTGTGGGGGAGAAAAAATGCCGACCGTGCGCTGACACTCACACCATGCACGCTTGCGAGAAAACTCGCTGCGGCAAGAAAGAATAGCGCAGCCAGCAAGAATGCCTTGCGTCGTCCCGTCCAGGCCGTGAGTGCTAGAAGCAGAAGCGGCCAGAACAGATAGAACTGCTCTTCGACTCCCAACGACCATAAATGCAGCAATGGGAGCAGTTCGCGATCACTTTCGAAGTAGTTAACATCGCGGTTGAAATAGACGTTGGCAAGCGACACGAAAGAGTAGAGCGCGCTTTCACCCAACGCCGAGAATTCATCTGGCGTGAGGATGAAATACCCTGCCACAAGGGTGGAGGTGACAACCAAAGTCATTGCCGGCAAGATCCGGCGTATCCGCCGATCGTAGAATCGGACGAGCGACAGGTCATCAGCAACTATGTCGGCAGAAAGTATCTGCGTAATGAGGTACCCGGAGATGACAAAGAATACGTCGACACCGACGAATCCCCCCGAAGTGAATGGTACATCGCAGTGGAACAAGATGACTGAAAGCACAGCGATCGCTCTAAGTCCGTCTATATCCGCGCGATAGCTGCTCACGTGCTGCCCTTAAGGTTGGTCAGTGTACCCTTGGAGGCACAAGCGCGCGGGAAAGCACCACGCGCATTCATTGACTCGAAGTAGGAGCTCGGCGCTTCGACGTAGTTGCGGGCGAGCATCTCGAAGTCGGGGCAAGAGACCCGCATCATTCCACCGGGCCAGAGCACGCGAAAACACTCCGTGAGGATGTGGCGAGCTTGCTGGCGGCTCGAGGTGCTCGATGACGTGCTCGTGACAGACGTAGGCGATCGAGCGATCGGGGACCGGATACGGCTCGGTCAGATCGAGGTACACGGCCCGTTCACGTCGGCATTCAGGCATCGCGCGAAACGCTCCGCGCCGCAGCCTAGGTGTAGACGCGGCTCGTCGGTGCGGTCGAGGTAGTCGCGAATCTCACCCCGCGCACGGCGAGCGGCGAGATATCGATCGATGCGCGCTCTCATGCGGCTGCCGACTTGAGCGCGATTCCCGCGAGGCGAACGCGGCGAACGCGCTGATCGCGCCGCCCCACCGAAAGAGCGGGGACGATACGCATCTCGATCTCGTGACACCCGGCGGCACACGTACGGCGCGCGCGATGCCGTTCGCACGCATGATCTCGGTTTCCTCGCCGTCGATCGTCGCCTTCCAGCCGGGATAGAAGCTGTCGCCGACGACGAGGATCGTGCCGCCCGCGGACCGCACGCTCGCGCGTATACGCGTCGTGTCGAAGGTCGTCGAGACGAGCTCGGGTTCCGGCGTCGGCTCTCCATCGATCGTCGCGGCAAGGACCACGTCGCGGCCCGGGCGGAAGTCCGGTTTCGAGAGCTCGACCAGCGCGGCGCGAATGTCGCTCGCCTCGCGTACTCGAGTGGCGAGGTAGAGTCGGGGGGCCGCCTCGGGGCGCGTCACATAGAGGTTCGGCGATGCCGGCGCGGGCGATTCCGGAAGCGGCTCGCGCCCGATCAACGCCGAGACGCCGAGAGCGCCGAGTAAGCGCGCGCCTGCCTCAGGCGGAAGCTCGGCGAGCACGTTCCAGAGCACCGTCTGTTCGCGGGTGAGGAAGCCGTCGTTGCCGCCGACCGCACCGACGCGGTGGAGCAGCGGCAGGTCCGGCACGAGCGCGCGCGAAAGCTCGCGGGCCTGATCGGCGACGGGGACCATGGCTCGCAGAATACCGCTCCAACGGCCGATTCCCTCGCCCCCCTCGGGCAGGCAACCGTACCCTTCCCGACAATAGTGGAAGACTCGCTCGCCGGCACCGATGTCGAGGTCGGCGCGGAGGCGGTCGTCCGCGACGCTCGTCCAAGCCCCGTACGACGGAATCGGGTGATGCACGGCGACGAGATCGACGAGCGTTAGGGCGACGAGCAGCACCGCGGCCCGGGCGGCCCCGAGCGAGCGATGCCCGCCATACAGCAGGACCAGCATGGCGACCGCGATGGCGCCCGTCCGCAGCGCAGACAACGCGACGCCCGTGGCGAGATGCGCATAGACTTCGGCACGGAGCCCCGGGCGGAGGTCGAAGCCGAGCGCGGCGAGCGTCCCCGCGGGGAAGAGAGCGGCCGCCGCGGACACGGCGACCGCGCCGGCGATCAGCAGGATCCCGACGATGATCGCCCCTCGGCTCCGTTGCGGGCTCGCGAGCGAGCGCTCGAGGCCCACGGCGGCCAGAATCGCGATGGCCAGGTGCGCGGCGAGGAAGAGCTTCGCCGGATAGCGAAAGAGCCCTACCGCCGTCGGTGCCACCGCATGCAGGCCGCGGAAGAGCGGCGAATGCTCGCCGAGCGCGAGCGCCAGGCTCACCACGACGATCGCCGGCCAGAAGAAACGATTGCCGGCGGCGAACGCGAGCGCGAGCGGCGCCACTCCGACATAGAAGCTCCAGAAGAGCGGCACGCCGCCTTCGGGCGTGATGTCGGGCGCGCCGTCGGAGAACGTGTGCGGGAGGACGAGCTGCTGGAGAGAGCGCGGTGCGAACGATTCCGCGGCGATCGCGGCAAAGGGAAGACCTTCGGCTCGCTCCGTTTGGCGCGCGTACTCCGCGGTCGGAAAAAGTTGCATCGCCGAAAGCGCGATCGCGAGCGCGACGGCGGCAGCGACCGAAGCGACCGCCGCCACGCCGCCCGCGCCCCTCCGGACCTCGCGTGCGACGACGAGCGCGAGGATCACCCATGTCAGCGCCGCGGTCTCCGGCGCGCCCGTGAGGAGCTGCATCGCGAGAAGCACAGCCAGCGCCGCGAGAGAGCGGCGGCTCGGAGCCTCGGTCTGTTCGCGCGCCCGCGAGGAGAATCCACGGAACCCAGGCGGCCGCCGTCAGATGGTTCGTGAGCGGCAGCAGCGAAGCGAAGAACCCGCCGGCGGCATAGACGACGCCGCCGAAGAGCGCGGCGGAGCTTCCGCACGACTCCCGCGCTTCGAGATAGCGCGCCATGCCGGCGCAGGCACCGGCGAGATGCGCGCCCAGAAAGAGTGAGAGCCCGAGCGGCTCGGGCACCAGGCTGAGGATCAGCGACGGCGGGTACAAGACCGCGGATTGCCAATTCGCGAGGAACGGCGCGCCGAAGAAGAGGTCGGGCGTCCAGAGCGGAACCTCGCCGCTCGCGAGCGCGCGCGCGGCGTAGGTGCGGAGCGGAATCACGAGCAGGAGGAAGTCGCGGAAGAGCGGCGCCTCGCCGAGGAACAAGCCGCGCCAGACGAACGCGAGCGCGAGAATCGTGGCGACGCCGAGGCGAGCGGCCATCAATGAGGTGTCGCTTCCAGCAGCTTGTCGTAGAGCGACTCGGCTCGGCCACCCCGCGTCGCCAATCGAACGCGGCGGCGCGATTGGCGCCCTCTTCGCCCATGCGACGCGCGAGTCCGGGATTCGACATGAGGCTCGTGAGCCGCTCGGCGAAGCCCGCCACGTCGCCCGGCTCGAGAACGTGGCCGTTCCGTCCTTCTTCGA
>CAWBOU010000015.1:0-10330 GCA_963790365.1 uncultured delta proteobacterium | reverse complement strand
TGCCCGACGTTGAAGACGTGCCCTTGCCGCCCGCGAGCGCCTTCGAGCACGTTTCGCGCGGCGGCCTCGACCTCGGCGCGCGGCCCCTGGAGCACGAGCGGGTCGAGGTTCCCCTGCACGGCGACATCGGCACCGAGCTCGTCCCACGCCCGACCGAGATCGACGCGCCAGTCGAGACCGATCACGCTTCCGCCGGCCGCCTTCATCTCGCCGAGAATGCTCGCGGTCTGCGTGCCGAAATGGATGACCGGGATCCCGTGCCGCGCGAGCGGCGCGAGCACCGCGCTCGTGTGCGGCGCGACGAAGCGCCGGTAGTCGGCCGGCGAGAGCATGCCCGCCCAGCTGTCGAAGAGCTGCACCGCCGCTGCGCCGGCCGCGATCTGCATCTCGAGATACTCGAGCGTCACGCGTGCCAAGCGCTCGAGCAGCGCGTGCCACGTCGACGGATCGCCGTACATCAATCGCTTCGTCTCGAGGAACGCGCGGTTCGAGCGTCCCCTCGACGAGATAGCTCGCGACCGTGAACGGGCCGCCCGCGAAGCCGATCAGCGGCACCTGCCCGGCGAGCGCGCGGCGGATCTCCGCCACCGACTCGCCGACGTACCCGAGGTCGCTCGTGACGTCGACCGCCCTCAGTCGAGCGAGATCGTCCGCCGACCGCACCGGACGCGCGATCACTGGCCCGTCGCCGGCGCTGAACTCGAGGCCGACGCCGAGCGCGTCGAGCGGCAGCAGGATGTCGGCGAAGAGGATCGCGGCATCGACGCCGAAGCGCTCGACGGGCTGGAGCGTGACCTCCGCGGCGAGCTTCGGCGTGCGACAGATCTCGAGCAACGAATGATGCGCGCGCACCGCCCGATAGTCCGCCATGTAGCGGCCGGCCTGGCGTAGCAGCCAGATCGGCGTCGCATCCACCGGCTCGCGCCGGCACGCCCGGAGGAAGCGCTCGGCCCGGCCGCTCACAGCGCCTTGATCGCCCGCCCGCCGTCGACGCGGAGCTCCTCGCCCGTGACTCCTTCGGCGAGCGCGAGGTAGAGAACCGCGCGCGCGATCTCTTCCGCGCCGAGCCAGCGCCCGAGCACGGTCTGTCGCTTCACCATCTCGACGTCGTCCGGATCGTGACCTTCCGGCGCGAGGATCGGGCCGGGCAGCACCGCGTTCGCGGTCACGCCGCTCGAGCGCGCGCCGAGCTCGACGGCGAGGACTTTGACGAGCGTTCCGACCGCAGCCTTCGAGACGATGTACGAGGGGTAGTTCGGATAGACGGCGGCGCTGGCGCTCCAGTCGCCGATCACGATGATCCGACCGAAGCCGCGCGCGGCCATGCCCTCGCCGAGCGTCCGCCCGAGGTAGAACGGCACCTCGACGTGAATCGCGAGATCGCGCCGCAGCATCTCGCGGTGGACCTGCGGCGCCTCCTTCAAAAACGGCGCTCGGGTGAACGTCGAGGCGTTGTGGACGAGCACGTCGACGCCGCGCTCGCCGAACCCGGCGATCATGCGATCGAGCGCGGCGCCGTCGAGGAGATCCGCCCGCACGCCCTCGGCATGCACGCCGAGCGCGCGGCAGTCTTCGAGCGTCTGCTCGAGATCGCCCTGCGAGCGATTGTAATGGAGGAGGCAATCCGCCCCTTCGCGCGCGAGCTCGAGCGCGATCGCTCGGCCGACTCGCCGCGCCGCCCCCGTGACGAGCGCCCGACGCCCCGATAGTCTTCCCACGGCTTCCTTTTCCGTCTCGCCGGCCATCCCGTCAAATGCGTCTGATCGCCCTGCTCCTCGGCACGATCCTGCTCGCAGCGTTGCTCGCGTCGATCGGGCTCGACGAGGTCTGGCCGCTGATCGGCCGCGCCTCGCCCGTTCGATTCGCCGCGTTCGTGCTCCTGAGCACGGTCGTGTTCGGGGCGTACGCGGTTCGCGGCTACCTCGTGCTCCGCGGGATCGGCGCGCCGCCCGCGCCGCCGCTACCGACGCTCGTCGCGTTCCGCGCGGCGGCCCACGCGGTGAATTTCCTGCTCCCTTCGGCGCACCTCGCCGGCGAGCCCGTCCGCGCGCTCCTCTTCCGTCGCGCCGGGTTCCCCTGGGCGGACGCGCTCCTCGCCGTCACGGTCGACCGCTGGATCGAGGCGACCGCGAGCGCGATCACCGGCCCCTTCTGCATCACGATCTTCCTCGTCGGCAGCGACGTCGATCCGAGCTGGGCAGCCGTGCCGATCGCGATCTGGATCGCGGCGAGCGCGGCGATGATGGCGGTCTACGGAATCGCCGCGCGGCGCGGGCGCCTGTTGTCCGTGCTCGCGCGCGGCCGGTTCGAAGGCGCCGCCGCCGATCTCGGCGCGCTCGAAGCACGGTTTGCCGACTTTCTCCGGACGCGCTGGTTTCCACTCGCCGTTCTCGCCGGGCTCGTCGCCGAGCTCCTGATCGTCTTCGAGCTCGTTTTGCTGCTCGACGCGTTCGGCCTCCATCCGTCGATCTCGACCGTGCTCGGTATCATGCTCGGCATGGGGGTCGCGGCGCTCGCGCCGATCCCCGCGGGCATCGGCTCGCTCGAGGGCGCTCAGGTCGGCGTGCTCGCGCTCGCGGGCGGCGGCGCGGGACTCGGCCTCGCGGTCGGCCTGCTGATTCGACTTCGCGAGACGCTCTGGACCGCCGTCGGGCTCCTCTACCTCTGGCGCCGCGGCGTGGCGTTCGCCGCCGCGCGCGGACGTGAGGCGCTGGTCACAGAGTCTTGAGGTACTCGATCAGCGCGTGGCGCTCGGCGTCCGTCAGGACGCGCGTGAACTCGTGCCCACGGTTCATCTTGCCGTTCAGGGTCGTGTCGTAGATCGCGCGCTGATCGACGGCGAGCGGCCCGGGGAGCGGCGGGATCGTCGTGAGCGGCGCGGTCGCGGCGCTGAGCCTGCCGATCAGGAGCCCTCGCACCCAGTCGACCGACGGGAGCGGAGGCAGCGGCAGGCGACAAGTCACGAACGGGATGCCGATGACGTCGCCGCAATCGCGGGTCTCGTACTGCCAACCGAGGCGCTCGTAGTCGTAGGCACGCTCGAGCACGTGATCGAAGCCGCGCTCACCGTGCGGCGTCACCTCGCTCGCGGGTACCTGGCGGCGGAGCCACATCGCCGGCCGCCCGTCGGGGTCGAGGACGTCCCACACGGTCGGCACGCTGCCGTTGTGGAAGTACGGCGCGGCCGCCCACACGCCGTGGAGCGGCGGCGTCACGTAGCCGGTGATGCGCGAGCCCGCCGGGCACGCGCCGCGCACGCGATCGCCGAGCTCGTCCGTCAGCGTGTCCATCCGGAGGGGGAAGCGCTCGCCGAGCGAGAGCAGCGGCTGGAACGGCTCGCAGCCCGGCTCCTTCTCGGTCGCGCAGACGAGCCGCGCCTGCTCGACGAGATTCGGGCCGTTCAATCCAGCGAAAAGACCGAGGTCGTCGAGCGCTTCCTCCTCCGGAGTCTTCTCCTCCGGCAGGCGATAACCGGGCATCGCGTCGGGATACGACCACCAGTACGTGCCGATGCCGGCCTTCAGCCACGGCGCGACGCTGGTGGTGGAGGCAGGGTCGGTCCCGATCTGCTCGATCGGTGCGGTGTACGCGGTCATGCCGATCAGGCGCGGATCGGGCAGGAAGCCCGGCTGGTTCGCGAAGTGCGGCGAGTACGCACCGTGGCAGTTCGCGCACGAGCCGTTGCCGCCGGCGGGCCGGGGGATCTCGCCGTTCTCGGCGTTCGCCCAGAGATCTTTCGAGTGGAAGAGGATCGCGCCCTGCTCGGCGAGCGGCTTGCGAATGCACTCCGGGTCATCGGTCGAAGCCGGCTCGCCGTCGGCGCCCGAGCGGTAGCCGTGCGGGAACGCCGGCGCCTCGACCGAGGTGAGACACGCTTCGACGTCCTCGAACGTGCCTTCGCGCGCCTTGTTCCAGTGCCCGCCGTTCGGGTTCGTCGACGCGGGATACATGTTCGCGCGCGCGCTGTCGTTCGAGTGGAGCCCCATCCAGAGGTAGCGCGTCTTGTTGTGCGCCCACCACCACGAAGGCATGTCCTGATCGCCCGAGGCCGGCCCGAACACGTAGCCGACCGACGGCACCGCACGACCGAGCTCGTCGGGATCGAGCCCGGGGCGATGATCAGTCCTCCCACGGATCGTTGAAGTGGACCGCGTAGGACGTGTCGTCGATCAACGAGCCCTGGATCAGCTGGCGCGGATCGGGGGCAACGGCGCATCGTCCGACATGCCGTCGCAGAAGACGTTGTTGACGTTCCGCCCGCCGGTCGCCTGAAGATCGCCGAGGAGCGGGAACGTCCCCGGCGGCTCGCCGCCCCCGCCGTCACCGAACGAGCACTCCGCGGGATTCGCGAAGCACGCGAGGAGCGCCCGCATCGCGCCGTAGGCGACGCCGTGCGACGGCCAGGGCTTGCCGCCGGTGTGCGAGACGTCGGGAGCCGAAGGCATGACGAGGAGGAGGTTCTCCTCGACGCCGCCGCCGAGCACGGACCAGGCGTCGTGCACCCTGGCGAAGTCGTCCGTGCGGTCGCTCGAGAGTTGCAGTCGGCGCCCCTCGGGAACGTCGCCGATGCCGCCCGCGACGTGACACGTCCGACAGAATTCGAGGTGCGGCTGCACGCTCGCCGCGAAGAACTCCTCCGGCGTGGCCGGCTCCTGCGCGACGGCGATCGCAGCGAGTCCCCATGCGATGCCCGCCATCGCGAACGTGCGCACGTCCATGCGCGCCCACGATCGTCGAAGTCGTGGTTTCCCGCGAGATGAGGGAAGTTACGAAGACCCCGTGAGGAAAGTCACGGTCGCGGGGCGGCGCCGACGACGTCGGGGAAGACTTCCGCGATCGAGCCGAAGCGGCGCGCGCCGAGCAGCTGTTCGAGCTTCGCCTCGAGGCCGGGACGCCCCCAGCGCTTGAAGCCGCGCACGACCGCCGGCACGGAGTCGAGCTCGGGGCCGGCGGCGTCGATCTCCCACGGATGGAGGTGGACGACCGCCGCGCCGAACTCCGCGTTGAACTCGTCGAGCCGGCGAAGCACGAACGGAAGCGGCAAGACTCGCAGCGCGAAGCCGCCGAGCAGCGGCAGGTTCCAGATGAAATACCGGTTCACCGCGACCGGAACCTCCCAGAGCCCGGCGACCCGGTGCGGCGTCCGCGGCGAGACGACCTCGAGCCCGGGCGGCCGGTCGATCGGCAGCACGCTCGAGTCGTAGCGAAAGCCCGCATGCGCGACCGCCTCGAGCGGCCAGCGAACGTCGGCCTTGATCGAGAAGTACGGCGCGCGGTAGCCGGCGATCGGCTCGCCCGCGATCTCCGAGAGCACGTCGAACGAGCGTTCGAGCTCTTCGCGGAACTCGCGCTGCAACAGGGATGGCACCGGGCGGTGATGGAAGCCGTGGCTGCCGAGCTCGTGGCCTCGCGCGAGGATCTCGCGGACGAGGCTCGGGAGCGACGTCGCGATCTCGCCGAGCACGAAGAACGTCGCGCGCGCCCGGTGCGCATCGAGCAGGTCGAGCAAGCGCGCCACGTTTCGCTCGACCCGCTTCTCGAAGCGCGCCGCCGCGGCGTCCGCGTCGCCGAGGCCGTGGTGATACCAGTCCTCGACGTCGATCGTGAGGACGTTGGCAGCGATCGTCACAGCTTGTTCAAACCGTCGAGCGCGGCGACCTTGTAGGCTTCGGCGAGCGTCGGATAGTTGAACACCGTGTCGCGGAAGTAGTCGATCGTGCCGCCGAACGAGAGCACGGCCTGGCCGATGTGGATGATCTCCGCCGCGTTCTCGCCGATCACGTGGACGCCGAGCAGCTTGTGGCTGTCCGGATCGAAGAGGAGCTTCAAGAAGCCCGTCTCGTCGCCGACCATCTGCCCTTTCGCGAGCTCCTCGAACTTCGAGACGCCGACCTCGTAGGGGACGCGATCGGCGGTGAGCTGCTCCTCCGTCTTGCCGACCATCGAGATCTCCGGGATCGCGTAGATCCCGTACGGGTGGAGGTGCGGTGCGAACGCGCACGCGAGGCCGAACATGTGGCAGGCGGCGAGCCGGCCCTGCTCCATCGAGGTCGAGGCGAGCGCCGGAAACCCGATGACGTCGCCGCCCGCGTAGATGTGCGGCACGGAAGTCTGAAAGTACTCGTTGACGCCGATCCGCCCGCGCTTGTCCGTCGCGATTCCGGCCGCGTCGAGATTCAACCGATCCGCGTTGCCCTGCCGGCCGACCGTGTAGAGCAGCGCATCGCCGATCACGCGCTTCCCGCTTTCGAGCCGGGCGACCACGCGACCCCGGTCGTCGCGCGCGACGGACACGACCTTCTCGCCGAGCCGGAACGTCGCTCCGGCACGGCGCATCGTATACAGCAGGCTCTCGATGATCTCGCGATCGGCGAAGTCGAGGAGCTGCGGCCGCGCATCGATGATCGTCACCTCGACGTTCAGCGCGGACATCATCGAGGCGTACTCGATACCGATGACGCCCGCGCCGACGACGATCAGGTTTCGCGGGATCTCGCCGACGCCGAGGAGCTGATCGGAGTCGGCGACGACCTGGCCGTCGAGCGGGATCTCGGGATCGTGTGCCGGGCGCGTGCCACAGGCGATCATCACCTTCTCGGCGGTGAGCACCGAGGTTCCCTGCTCCGTGAGGACCTCGATCCGATGCGGGTCGACGAAATGCGCCCTCCCCTCGTAGAGCTCGATGTCGTTCCGCTTGAGCTGATGGCGGACGACCTCGATCTCGCGCGTCAGCACGGACTGCACGCGGAACGAGAGGTCCTGGACGGTGATGTGCTCCTTCACCGCGTACGCACGGCCGTAGAACGTCCGTTGGCGGAACCCCGAGAGGTAGAGGATCGCCTCGCGCAGCGTCTTCGAGGGAATCGTGCCGGTGTTCACGCAGACGCCGCCGAGCATCCGGCGGCGATCCGTGACCGCGACCTTCTTGCGTAGCTTGGCCGCCGCGATCGCCGCCTTTTGGCCGGCGGGACCGCTGCCGATCACCACGAGGTCGAACGTGCGATCGCTCATCGGAAGGGCGAGGCTACCGGAGCCGTTCGGGTCGCGGCAAGCCGTCGGCGGCCGATGCGTCCCGTGCGAACGCCGGTGCGAAGAACGGCAGGGCGACGAGCGTGGCGACCGCGCCGAGGCCGAGCGCGATCGTCGCGGTGATGCCGAGCCCGGCGAGCGCCGGGTAGCTCGAGAACGCGAGCGACGCGAAGCCGGCGAGCGTCGTCCCCGAGACGAGCGCGAGCACCCGGAGGCCGCGCGCCACGGCGGTCTCGATGCCCTCGCCCCTCCGCAGGTGGGCGCCGAAGTACACCGCGTGATCGACGCCGAGACCGAGCAGGATCGGGATCATGATCACGTTCACCGGATTGATCGCGACCCCGAACACCCCCATCAGGCCGAGCGTCGCAACGACGGCCGCGAGCGTCGGCGCGATCAGCCAGAATGCCCGCGTCGCGGACCGTTCGGCGACGAGCAGCAAGACGAAGTTGAGCGCGGCGGCGAAGCCGAAGAAGAGCACGAGCTCGCGTCGCAGGATGCCGCCGAGCTCGCGCTCGGCGATCGACCGGCCCGTCACGACGGGAGCGGCGCCGGCGAGGTCGGCTTCGAGGCGCTCCGCGATCTCGACGAACGAGCGCTCGGATGCGGGCTGCAGAAACGTGGCGATCGCGATGCCGTTTCCTCGCCTCACGTGAATCTCGGCGAGCGGCGCGAGGGGGCCGGCGAGGAGGCGCTCGGGATCGAGCGGTGCGCCGGTGCCGGCCTCGCGGAGCGCGGTGATCGCATCCGCGAACCGCGCGACGCGAAAGCCCTCGCGCGCGAGCGCCGCCTCCAGGTCGGCCGCGGCCCGCTCGCGTGGTAGCGCGCGTGCGCGCTCGCGCCGCCGTGCAGACTCCGCCGCTGGCGGCAGAAACGTCGTGAGCGCCGAGGCGCCGGCCACGAGCCCCTCGCGGCGATATTCGGCGACCCGCGACGCGACGGCAGCGGTCGCGCCGAGCGCGTCCTCGAGCGTCGCCCGCCGCACGATCGCCGCGCCGCTCGCATCGAGCCGCCCGAACTCGGCGACGAGCGCCTGCTCGACTTCCGACGGGCCGCCGGCAGCCGGCCGCAGGTGCATGAAGTTCGTGTCGAGCCCGACGCGCGTCGCGCCGATCGCGGCGGCCGCGAGCACGACGAGCCACACGACCCGGTACGTCCGGCTTCCCGTCATCGACTCGAGCCAGCGTGCGCCCGCCCGGGTCGCGCCCGCGGGCGGCGGCAACGGCACGACGCGCGCGCCGTCTCCGAGCACGAGAAGCGGCAGAAGCGCGAACGTCGCCGGCACGTTCAGCAGCAGCGCCAGCCCGGAGACGAAGCCGAGCTGCGCGACGCCCGTGAACTCGGATGCGCCGATCAGGAGGAACGCCGCCGCCGAGGTGATCGATGCGACGACGTTCGCCGGGCCGATCTCCCGCAGCACGGCCGCCACCGCGGCGCGGCGCGGCTCCGTCGCGGGGCGCTCGCCGAGTGCCGCCAGGAAGTAGATCGCGGCGTCGATCCCGAGGCCGAAGAAGATCGCGCTGGCCGCGACGGAAAGCATGTTGAGCTGGCCGAAGATCGCGAGCGAGAGCGCGAAGTCGATCGGCGTCACGACCGCGAGCGGCACGAGCGCCCGGCCGAGCGTCCGCAGATCCTTGAAGCCGGCAAGGAAGATGCCCGCGATCGCGAGCGGGGCGAGCACGAAGTAGACGATGAGATCCGTGCGCATCCGGTCCTTGTCCGCGAGCGCGAAGTCCGTCGCGGATAATGACTTTCGGATCTTCTGCCGCAACAGCGGACAACTCGTTTTGTATTCCCTCGAGTGCGTAGACCCTACGTGTGTATTGAAAGTGCTCCTTCAGCTCGGTGATTTTGATCGCGTCGCCGTTTCCATGCACTGCGCCGGCAATGATTAACCGCCGCGGGGCCGCGAGCGTTGCCAGGTGTTGCACGTCGCCGACGTCGCGCAATATGCCGGGCGCATGATGCCGAAACGTTGGTTTCGGTACGGCTCGCTGCTGACGTAACTGGCGAGCGCATTGACCGTGACGACGTGCGAGATGCGCGGGTCGAGGGCCCCCGCACACAGGGCGACCAGGCCCGCCTGATTCCAAGCCGATGACTGCCGTCGCCGCGGGAGCCGGGATTCAGCTCTTCCAGGCATCCAGCAGGCGGCTCATGTCCCAGACCCACTGGCCCAGGAGCGGGCGGCCAACCCAGAGGGCCATTGGGCGCTGTTATGGTCGGCTGCCCCGATGATGGCGTCTTCGGGCTGCGTCGCCGGTGCCGCGCAGGTCCGGTGCCAGCACCGCCCATCCGGCCTGCCCGAGCCCCCGGCGAGCGGGTGCACAGTGCCTCGGTCGTTCGCCCCTGGGGAGCAGCACGGCCGCGACTTTTTTCCCGTTCCCCTGGGTGCGATGCACAGGATCAACGTGAGTCCAGGCTCGGTTCGGAGCGATGACGGCACCGATGCCTCAGCTGATTGTCCCGAACGTTTAACGGCTCGTTCGGGGAACCCAGCAGACACTGTACTCGGCCAGGGCCTCGGTCATTTTGCGCTTGGCTCTGCCAGGGTTCCCTGTGGTCGGGCCGATTGCGGAGTGGGAGTAGCCGCGGCCTTGTGCGGCGGCAAGTGTGGCGGGGTAAGAAAGGCGTCGGGCAGGCTCGCCATCCCGGAAAACGAGCGGAGCGTTTCCGGTTCTTCGGTGGCGATGGGCGGCTCGGGGATGGGTTCCCCTTGCCCTCGCCCTTGAGGTGCAGCGTCATCCAGCCGTACATCGCCTCGCGCATCGCCTGGTTGTAGTCGTGCGCCGACTCGAAGATGGCGTGCGCGAGGTTCTCCGGCTTGGCCGTAGAGTTTGTAGACGTCGCTGCGCCAGCGCGAGCGACTTCTTCGCCTCGCCGACGGAGAACTGGAAGCGCGTCCTTGGTGGCGTTGATGACCATCAGGCCCGCGGCGCGACCAGGCCAGCACGTCCCACTCCTCGGTGAACGTCAGCGCGCCGGGGACCACCTCGCACATGCAGCAGGCCGCGCCGCAGATACGACCTGGTAGTTCCCGACCGAGCAGACCGGCACGACGGCACGCGAACCGCTCGTCGAACGCGCCGGCGTACATCGTCTGGTTGCCGCCGCCGCTGGCCCCGGTGATGCCGATCCGTCGCCGTCCACCTCGGGCCGCGTCAGCAGGTAATCGACGGCCCGCCTGTTCTCGTAGACCTGCAGGCCCGACAGCGGCAGCCCGACGGGGAAGAGCGTCGCGGCGGTCATCTCGCCGTGGTACTCGCCGAGTGCCTTGCCGACCCCGCGCTCGCCGGCAAGC
>CAWBOU010000014.1:0-16080 GCA_963790365.1 uncultured delta proteobacterium | reverse complement strand
GCGAACGATATCTCGAAAACCTTCGGCGCATTTTCGAGACCCAAAGCGCAGAACACACTTACGAGCTCGTCGCCACGAGGGGAGATCGGTTGGCGCTCGTCCGATCGGCGTGGCGGGGCACCGGTCGCACGGTCGGTCCGTGGGAAGTCGAGTGGCTCACGGTCGCCGAGGTCGACGAAGGAGGCCAGCTCGTCGCCACCGTGCTGTGGAGTCAGGACGATCTCGAAGCCGCCTACGCCGAGCTCGACGCGCGCTTCGCCGCGGGCGAGGGCGCGAGCATCCGTCCGTTCCTGGCGGGGGTGAGGGCCATCGCCACGCGAGACTGGAAGACGCTGACCGCGGTGCTCGCCCCCGACTTCGTGTTGACGGATCATCGGCCGCTCGGTTGGGAGCCGATCCGCGGCGCCTCCGCTTACATCGCTACGCTCGAGTCGCTGTACGAGCTTGCGCCGGACGCGCGGCTGCGGATCGAGCACGTCGTGCTGTCGAGGGGTGCGTCGCTCGCCGTCATCACGCTGGTCGGCACGCGTGAAGGCGGCGCCTTCGAGTCGCCACGGATCGTCGTGAACGAGAGCGACGCGCTGGGAAGGATCCGCCGGTGGGACTTTTACAACGACGATCAGCTCGAGGAGGCGCGGACGCGCTTCGCCGAGATCCGCTTCGACCCTTGCGCGTGCCGGCGAATGCGGCGTCTGTCACCAGCGAACGCATCATCGAGCGCTCGAACGAGCGGGATTGGGAATTCTCGAGGCGGTCCGCGCGCGACCCTCGTCTTCGACGCCCGTCGGCGATCGTCCGTTGCGCGGTGGCCGCTACATGTTCGTCGCGGACTGCCGAACGTGGGCGAGACTGGAATCCGGACCGAGCGACAGCCTGCTGGCGATCGCCGGCGATCGCCTGGCGTTGCAGCACGTTCGATGGACGCGCAGCGAAGCCGATGTCGCCCGATCCAGAGTCGAGAACCTGTCGCTCACCGAGGTCGACGCCGAAGGCCGCTTGTCGCTCTGATCTTCGACCCCGACGATCGCCGGGCCGCGAGCGCGGAGCTCCTCGAGCGCTACGCGCGAGGCGAACGAGGCGCGACCGGGCGTGGCTGCGCAGCTCGAGCTCGGCCGTGCCGTGTTCGAGCGCGATCTCGATCGCGTCCGCACCATGTTGCCGGAGCGACTTCTTCTGGCTCGACCACCGGCGGACCGGTCCGGGACGGCTCGATCGCGAAGGATACCTGGCGTGGCTCGGCTCGCTCTTCGAACAGTCCCCCGACGCCTTCATCGAGCCGATGTACGTCGTGGCCACCTCCGAACACGGGCGGCTCATGGTCGCCCGTGGGCTCGGCACGCTCGCCGCCGGCGGTCCCTTCGAGTACGTCAACGCGGTGCTCTGGTATTTCCGGCGCGGCGAGCTCGCCGGAGGCGAGGTGTTCGAGCTCGACGACCTCGACGTCGCGCGCGCGCGACTCGAGGCGTTGAGCAACGAGCCCGCCTGAGAAGCGCGTTGTTCGAAGACCTCCTCGATGTTATTACGGTGCCCACATGGCAACCGTGAAGCTCAAGGTCGCCCGTATCGGAAATTCTCGCGGAGTCCGTCTCCCGGCGGCGTCGCTGCGTCGCTATCGCATCGGCGAGGCCGTGCTCATGGAGGAACGAAGCGAAGGCATCCTGCTCCGGCCGACCGGTCCGGCCGTCGAGAAGCTCTCGTGGGACGAAACGGCGGCCGAGATGGCCGCGAGCGGCGAGGACTGGAGCGCGTGGGAGGCGACGGCGGCCGACGGGCTTGGCGCTCTCCCTTGGGATACTCCCGCGAAGGTTGCAGAGCGCTCGCCGCGATACCGTGCGAAGACCCCGCGTAAGCGTCGATGAGACGTTACGAGATCCGTTGGGTGGAGCTTGACCCGAGCCGCGGCGCGGAGATGGCGAAGACGCGTCCGGCGGTGATCGTCAGCCTCGATGCTCTCAATCGGCGACTCGATACGGTGACGGTTTGCCCGCTCACGAGTCAGCTCCACCCGAGTTGGCGATCGCGCGTCCAGGTGCGATGTGCGGGGCGTCCCGCGGAAGTCGCGGTGGACCAGATCCGCACCGTGAGCCAGGCCCGAATGGGCGAGAAGCTCGGTTCCTTGAACGCGAACGAGGCGGCCACCCTGCGACGAGTGATCACCGAGATGTACGGCGAGTAGCCGCTCGCCTGCGGATCCGTGCGGCGCTGCTCGATCGTCCTTGGAATCCTCGCCTTCGCGTTTTTCCTCCGCGTACTCGGGCAAATGCTCGTCGCGTTCTTCGGCGTCGAGTTCCTGCCGCCGATGGAGGCTTGGTACTCGGGATTCCTCCCGTACCCGCTCCTCCTGCCGACGCAGATCGCGATCCTCGCGCTCCAGTTCGAGATCTCGCGCGAGCTCTGGCTCGGTTCGGGGCCGCTCACGCGGCGGAACGCGCGACTCGGCGAAGGGCTCAAATGGGCGAGCCTCGCCTACTTCCTCGTCATGATTGCTCGCGGTCTCTGGTTCGGGCTCAGCATCCCGGTGTTCTTTCACTGGGTGCTGGCGGGCTATCTGTACGTGCTCTCCCGCTACCACCGCGAAGGATGAGCCTTCCTTGGCGCCGGAAGGACCGGTGTGTCAAACGAAGGAGAGGAAGCGGCGCGAATGCCCCGGCGCAAGCGACAGTACGCGATCTGCATCGACGACTCGGTCGCCATCTGGCTCGATCTCAACCATCTCTATGGAGTCGTTGCCGACCGGGCCGCGCGCGACGGAGAGCTGTGCGTGCGGGACGACGACGGTGACGAGCACGTCGTTCCGGCCGCCGCGTTTCTCCCCGTCGACCTGCCGGACGAAGACGATATCGACGAGGAGGTCGCGGAGAAGCGAGCCAACCGGATCATGGCGGACGCTCTCGAGGCGGACGCGCGGCTCCAGGACCGCGGCGAGTCGCATCGCATCGGCCAGAGCTACGGCCTGACCTTCAAACGGCTCCTCGAGGTGCATCCGAATTTCGGCGACCCGATCGCCTTCGCGCTCGGCTTCTGGGACGGCTGGTGGAAGGCGGCTCGCGGCCTCTCCGACCGGAACGCGGGCGTCACGGGTGCAGAGTCGGGCTCGCTTCGCGCGGAGCGTCGCGCGCGACGTGCGCCGTGGCATCGACCCGGCCGATCCGGAGCTGTTGGATCGGCTCGAGCCCTGAGCGCGGTTCTCCCCCTCACCCGACGGCTGTCGCCGTCGACCTCTCCCCAATGGGGAGAGGTGGGGCCGCCATCACGAGCACGCCCTCCGACGGGGCGAGCGTGATCGAGCGCCGGACCACACGCGCGCGGTAGCCCGAGGCGGCGCGTAGCTCGACCCGCGTCAGCACCTCGGCGAGCACGATCTTCATCTCGACGAGCGCGAACGCCATGCCGAGGCAGCGCCGCACACCGCCGCCGAATGGCAGGAACTCGTAGGGCGTCGGTTTGGCTTCGAGGAAGCGCTCGGGGCGGAAGCGCTCCGGCTCGGGCCAGCGCTCGGGGCGGCGGTGGGCGAGGTAGATGCACGGTGCGGCGACCACGCCCGCCGGCAGCGCGACGCCGCCGATCGTCATCGGCTTCGTGAGGCGGCGGCCGACGAGCGGCAGGATCGGCGTCAGGCGGAGCGTCTCGCGGCAGACCGCGTCGAGGTACTCGAGCTTGAGCACTCGGTTCGGATCGAAGGGTGCAGCGTCAATTCGGTTAGGGCCGAGCTCGGCGAGCTCGCGATCGAGGCACTCGCGGACGCTCGCGTCCGCGAGCACGTGGCTCACGGCCCACGCGAGCGAGGTCGCGGTCGTCTCGTGGCCGGCGATGAGCATGGTCATCAGCTCGTCGCGGAGCGCGACGTCCTCGAGCGGAAGGCCGGACTCGTCCTTCGCCTGAACCAGGAGAGAGAGGATGTCGGAGCGCCCGGAGACGTCGGCACGGCGGCGCGCGGCGATCTCGGCGAAGAGAAGGCGGTCGACGATCTCGCGCGCGGCGAGGAACCGGCCCGCGGCCGCCGATTGGTTACCGTTCGCGGACTGCGCGTCGAGCAGCACCTGCGGGCTCGTGCCGCGCGCGAGGAGCTCGAGCAGCGCGACGCGGAGCTCGCGCTTCGCCGGCCCCTCGTCGAGCCCGAACACCGTCCGCAGGATCACGTCGAGCGTGATCGCTTGCATCGCCGGCTGCACCGCGAATTCCCGCCCGAGCGGCCACGCGTCGATCGCGGCCGCGGCGACGTCTCGCATGATCGGCCCGTACGCGAGCATGCGATCGCCGTGGAACGGCGGCTGGAGGAGGCGGCGCTCGCGGAGATGCTCCTGGCCATCGAGAAGAAGCAAGGAGTGTGTCCCCAAGATCGCCGCGAGCCGGAAGTTCGCTTCGCCCGCGCGGAGCTCCTCTTCGTCGCCGGTGAAGATCTCCTTGATCGCGTCCGGATGGCGGAACATCACGATCGGCGGCGCTGCCGGCAGGCGAAGCGTGAACGCGTCGCCGAAGCGCCGTGCGCAGTCCTCGAGGAGCACGAGCGGCCACTGCACCCATTGGAGCGCCTGGAGGAGCGGCGGCTCGTCGGGCCCGGGCGGCAGGGCATCGCTCGCCGTCGCCTCAGCGGGCGCCTCGGGCGCTTGCGCGGCGAGCGCCTCGACCATCGCGCGCTGGATCAGAAGCTCGCCCGGCGCGAGGCGATGCGAGAGCCCGTTCAAGAGCAGGACGACGCGGAAGATGAGCCCGAAGTGGCTCGGCACGTGCGTGATCGGCGTCTCGGTGACGAGGCCTTCGACGTTGCTCGTCTCGTCGCGGTCGCCGAAGAGCGCGAGCACGAGGCCGGGAAGGGCGGTCGCCTGATCTTCGCGCACCTGGAAGCCGGCGCGGCGCGCGGCGGCGGCGGCGCCCGGCACGTCGCCGGCGAGGCTCCGTGTGATGAGCTCGGCAACCGCGGCGCCGAATCCGGGCGGCAATTCCTTGGCGAGCCCGAAGTCGAGGAGGCCGATGGCCGTCCCCGGAAGCACGAGCAGATTCCCAGGATGCGGATCGCCCTGGAAGAAGCCGTGCTCGAAGATCATCCGCGCGTAGATGCGGCCGATCCGCCGGCACACCTCCGCGAGATCGTGACCGGCGGCCGCGAGCCTCTCGAGGTCGACGACTTTGATCCCGTCGAGGTACTCGAGCACGAGGAGCTTGCCGGTCGTGAATTCCGCATGGACGCGCGGCACGCGCACGGTCGTGTCGGAGGCGAGCTCGGCGCGGATCCGCTCGGTCGCGCCAGCTTCGCGCACGAAGTCGAGCTCGAGCGCGACGAGCTCGCGGATCTCGTTCATGATGCTCGCGACGTCGAAGCCGCGGACGAGGCTCCCCGCGAGGAAGACGACGATCTTCATCGCGCCGAGGTCGAGGCGCGCGAGCCGCGCGACCTCCGGGTACTGCACCTTGATGACGACGGGCGTGCCGTCGCGGAGGACGGCGCGATGAACCTGGGCGAGCGAGGCCGCCGCGAGCGCGGTTTCGTCGACGTGCGTGAACACCTCGCCGAGCGGCCGGTCGAGCTCGTGCTCGATCCATGTGCGCACCTCGGCAAACGGCCGCGGCGGCACGGCATCGTGGAAGCGGGCGAGCCGCTCGATGAACGGCGCCGGGAACACGTCCGCGCGCGCGCCGATGATCTGGCAGAGCTTGATGAAGAACCCCGCGAGATGGATGCCGAGATCGTGGAGCCCGCCGGCCGCGCGCTCGTGAACGCGGTTCCACGTCGCCGGTGAAGCCGGGCGGCCGAGCCGCTCGCGGAGGAGGAGCCAGCGGTAGGCGACGATCGCCGGAATCGCCACCGCGGCGATCCGGAGCACGCGGTAGAGGCCTACGCGACGCAGCATCGTGGGAATCCTTCGCCACCCGGGCGGTCGAGGCAAGCAGGATTCTCGTGCGCAATTTGCAAGCTCATCACCCCTCGGGCTTCCGCCCGGTCCCCTGAGGGGACTAAACTCCGCCCCGATGTCACGCCGCGGAATGCTCGTCGTCCTCTGGGTGCTCACGTTGGTTCTCGCGTATCTCGGCCCCGGCACGTGGCTCGCCGATCGGATCGAGGGCATGGATCCGGCGCGGATCACGATCCTGCCGTCGCTCGCCGCAATCGTCGCGCTCGCCGCCACGCTCTTGGCGACGCTCCGCTCGCCGCGGACGGATCGGCTCGGCGCGCCGCACCGATCGGGTCGACGCACGGTCCTCGTCGGCATCGGCAAGGTGCTCGCCGGCACCGCGGCCGCGAGCGCCGCCGGGTTCCTCCGGCTCCTCGGCTGGGCGACCGTCACCGGGCCGGCGATCCAGGTCGACGTGCCGCACACGGATCCGAATCCGAAGCCCGAATGGGCGACCGCGCGGATCCAGAGCTACCGGCGACTCGGCCGTACCGGCTTCGAGGTCTCGGACGTCTCGCTCGGCTCCGGGCGGATCCGCGAGGACAACGGCGGCGAGGAGATCGCGCGCGCTGCGATCGACCGCGGCGTCAACTATTTCGACACCGCTCCCGATTACTCCGGGAGCGGCTCCGAGAAGGCGCTCGGCAAGGCGCTCGAGGGTCGCCGCGACAAGATGTTCCTCGCCACGAAGTTCTGTACGCCGGACGGTCATCTCCCGGTCGGCGCGTCGGTCGAGGACTACATGGGCGTCGTCGAGGCGAGCTTGCAGCGCCTCCGCACGGACTACGTCGACCTCGTCCACATCCACTCGTGCGACTCCGTCGCGCGCCTGCTCGATCCGAACGTCCACGAGGCGTTCGATCGCCTGAAGCAGCAGGGGAAGGCCAGGTTCCTCGGCGTCTCCACGCATACCCCGACGCTCGAGACGGTCGCCGACGCGGCGATCGCGAGCGGGCGCTTCGACGTGATGATGCTCGCGTACCACCACGGCGCGTGGCCGAAGCTCGGCGACTTGATCCAGCGCGCGAACCAGCAGGACATGGGCATCGTCGCGATGAAGACGCTGAAGGGCGCGAAGCATCACGGCCTCGAAGGCTTCCGCGACGAGAGCAACACGTACGCGCAGGCCGCCTTCAAGTGGGTGCTCTCGAACCCCGCCGTCTCGTGCCTGGTGATCTCGTTCTTCGATCCGAAGCACGTCGACGAATACCTCGCCGCGTCGGGCAAGAAGCTCGGCTCGTCCGACCTCGCGGTGCTTCGCCGCTACGACGAGCTCACCGCCGGCACACACTGCCGGCCGCATTGCGGCGAGTGCCTCGACTCGTGTCCCGAGGACCTCGCGATCAACGACATCCTTCGCTACCGCATGTACGCCGAGGACTACGGCTGGCCGGACGAAGGCCGGCGGCTCTACGCGAGGCTCGAGAAGCAGGCGAGCGTCTGCGTCGGCTGTCCCGCGCCGTGCACGGGAGTCTGCCCCGACGGCATCGCGATCAGGCCGCGGCTGATCGGCACGCATCATCTGCTTGCTTAGGTCACGCGGGACGTCAAAGGCCGGAGTCTTTTGCTTGCTTAGGTCTGGCGCGACGTCAGAGGCCGGAGTCTAGTTGCTTGCTTAGGTCGGGCGAGGCCCACGAGGTCGGAGTCTTGTTATGACGACTCGGATGAACGAGCTCGCGTTCTACACGCTCGCCGGCGCGCCGAAGTCACCGCGTGATTTGATCGAGGAGGTTCGGCAGGGCGAGGCGATGGGAATCGGCTCGGCGTTCATCTCCGAGCGCTTCAACGTCAAGGAGGCGGCGACGCTCTCCGGCGCCGTCGGCGCGGTGTCGAGTGAGATCGGCATCGCCACCGCGGCGACGAACCACAACACGCGGCACCCGATGGTGACCGCGGCCTTCGCGATGACGATGCATCGCCTGACGGGCGGCCGCTTCTCGCTCGGCCTCGGCCGTGGCATCGGTTTCCTGTTCGACGCCTACGGCCTGCCCCGGATCAAGACCGCACAGATGGAGGACTTCGTCGGCCTCATGCGCCGCATCTGGGGCGGCGAGACGGTCTTCGGCCACGACGGTCCCGCCGGTCGCTATCCGATGCTCGGCATGGGCCCGGAATACAAAGAGCACATCCCGATGACGGTCACGGCGTTCGCGGACAACACGCTCGAGCTCGGCGGGCGCGCGTTCGATGCCGTCGTGCTTCACACGTTCTTCACCGACGAGACGACGGCGCGCTGCGTGCGCACGGTGAAGGCGGCCGCCGAGCGCGCGGGCCGCGACCCGAAGAAAGTCCGCGTATGGTCCTGCTTCGCGACGATCGGCGATCATCTGCCCGCCGACCTCCGCCTCAAGAAGACCGTCGGGCGCATGGCCACGTACCTGCAGGCCTACGGTGACCTGCTCGTGAAGACGAATCGCTGGGACCCGGCGCCGCTCCGCCGCTTCCGCGAGGACGCGTTCGTGAGCGGCTTCCGCGGCATGATCGACGCGCTCGCGACGACCGCCGAGCTCGAGCACGTGGCGACGCTGATCCCCGAGGATTGGCTGGCGCCCGCGGCGACGGGCTCGCCCGACCGCTGCGTCGACAAGATCCTCGGTCAGCTCGATCTCGGCTGCGACGGCGTGATCCTCCACGGCGCGAGCCCGGCCGAGCTCGCGCCGATCGTCGAGGCCTATCGGCGACGGCGCCCGGCCGGGCGCTTCGATCACCTCGCAGCGAACCCGGCAGGCTGAGCGTGCCGGCGATCCCGACGTCCGAAGAGATCACGCCCGGCTGGCTGACCGCGCGCCTCCGCGACGCCGGCCACGCGCGCGCGGAGGTGCTCGACTTCACGGCCGAGCGGATCGGCACCGGCCAGCTCGGCAAGTGCTTTCGCTATCGGCTCCGGCTCGCGGGCGACGACCCGGCGGTGCCGCGCACGCTCGTCGGCAAGTTTCCCTCCGACGATCCGACGAGCCGGGCGACCGGCGTGGCACTCCGGAACTACATCAAGGAGGTGTCGTTTTACCGCGAGCTCGCCTCGCGGCTCTCGATCTCGCGCCCGCGCTGCTACTACGCCGAGATCGAGGGCGAGGGCCCCGAGTTCGCGCTGCTGCTCTCGGACCTCGCGCCGGCGCGACAAGGCGATCAGCTCGCGGGTTGCTCCGCCGAGGTCGCGCGCGCGGCCGTGCTCGAGCTCGTGGGGCTCCACGCCCCGAGTTGGAACGACGCCTCGCTCCGTGGCGTCGGCTGGATCGGCGAGCCGAGCCGGGATCACGTCGCCGCGTATCAGGGCCTCTACCGCTCGAACCTCGCGGGCTTCCTCGAGCGCTACGGCGCGCGACTCGATCCCGACCAGCGCGAGATCATCGCGGACGTCGCCGAGTCGAAAGGACCGCCGTGGGAGCTCCTCGGCGATCCCTTCGGGCTCGTACACATCGACTATCGCCTCGACAATCTGCTGATCGACGAGCGCGCGTCGCCGCCGCGCGTCTCCGTCGTCGACTGGCAGAGCATCACGCTGGGGAATCCGCTCGCCGACGTCGCGTACTTCCTCGGCGCCGGGCCGTTGCCCGAGACGCGGCGCGCGATCGAAAGAGAGGTGGTTCGCGACTATCACGCGGCGCTCGTCCGCGCGGGCGTCGCGGACTACACGGCGGAGCAGTGCTGGAACGATTATCGCCGCGGCGTCTTCTCCGGCTTCATGGTGACGGTGATCGCGTCGATGCTCGTGCAGCAGACCGAGCGCGGTGATGAGATGTTCACGGCGATGGCGCGCCGCCACTCGCGGCACGCGCTCGACCTCGGCTCCGCCGAATTCCTCGGCTGAAGCTCGCGCCGTTGACGGGTGAAGCCGCGATCCATCATGTTCGCGCGATGCTGACGAAGGCCGACGACTTCCCGGTCCACCAGACGCCCGAGCCGATCGCCTACGCGGGCACGGACCGGAACTTCTACGACCGCTATTTCTTCAACGGCCAAACGACCGACGGCGAGACGTTCTTCGCCGCGGCGCTCGGGGTCTATCCGCATCTGAACGTGATGGACGCGGCGTTCTCGGTGATCGCCGGCGGCGTGCAGCGGAACCTCCACGCCTCGCGCGCGCTCCGCTCCGAGCGGCTCGACACGCAGGTCGGCCCGATCCGCGTCGAGGTCGTCGAGCCCCTCCACAAGCTCCGCGTGCTCGTGGATTCCCCGGAGCACGGTCTCCGCGCCGAGCTCCTCTTCACCTCGCGCGCGCGGCCGATCGAGGAGCCGCGCTTCCAGCGCCGCATCGGACCGCGGGTCTTCATGGACTACACGCGGCTCACGCAGCACGGCGTCTACGACGGCTGGATCGAGATCGGCGGCAAGCGGATCGCGGTCGCCGCGGATCGCTTCTTCGGCGTGCGCGACCGCTCGTGGGGCATCCGCCCGGTCGGCGCGCAGGACGCGCAGCCGCATTCGCCGCCCGCGGCGCCGCAGTTTTACTGGCTCTGGGCGCCGCTCCACTTCGACGATCGCGTCGTCCTCTACGACATCGCCGCCGACGAGGAAGGCGAGGGGTGGCACGAGAGCGCGTTCGTCGTGCCGGCGGGCGGGCCGGCGGACCCGGAGCCGATGCGCTCTGCGGGGTCGCACCTCGAGTTCCGCTCGGGCACCCGGCACGCGCGCGCGGCGACGCTCCGCTTCACGCGGAAGAACGGCGCGGAGATCGAGATCGACCTCGAGCCGGGCCCGCACTTCTACATGTCCGGGCTCGGCTACTTTCATCCCGAGTGGTCGCACGGGAGCTACCACGGCGAGCTCGCGGTCGCCTTCGACGAGCTCGAGACGGCGAGCGTCGACGAGACCGTGCCGTTCTACCAGCACATCCAAGCGATCGTGCGGGCGCGGTATCGCGAGGGCAAGGTCGAGAAGGTCGGCAGTGGCGTGCTCGAGCAGCTGATCCTCGGGCCGCATCGTCCGTCGGGCTTTCGCGAGCTCCTCGACTTCGCGCCGTGAAGTCGGACCTGCAAAAAGGGATCGCGCGCTGGCTCTCGGCGCGCCTCGCGAACGACGCGCCCGTCGAGGTGACGGACCTCCGGCGCATTCCGGGCGGCGCGTCGCGCGAAACGTATCGCTTCCTCGCCAAGCTGCCCGGGCAGGAGAGGCGGTTGATCCTGCGGCGTGATCCCGAGAGCAGTCTCGATCGAGACCGAGCGGCGCGTCGAGTTCGCCGCGTATACCGCGTTCCACCAGACGAGCGTCCCCGTGCCGCGCCCGGTCGGCCTCGAGACCGACGCGACGTGGCTCGGCAGCCCGTTCTTCGTGATGGAGGAGGTCGAGGGCTGCGAGTCGGCGGTGCGGAAGCTCGCCGAGGACCCCTGGGCGCAGCACGTCGAGCGGATCGGCCAGCAGAAGTGGCTGATCCTCGGCCAGATCGCCGGCGCGGATCCCGCCGAGCTCGGGCTCGCGGAAGTGCTCGAGTCCGTCGCACCGGAGGATTGCTGGCGGCGGGAGCTCGAGCGCTGGGAGCGCGTGATCGACGAGGACGAGATCGCGCCGCAACCGATCGTCCGCGCCGCGATCCGTCGTCTCCGTCGCAATCCGCCGCCGCCCGCGCAGCGGGTCGTCACCGTTCACGGCGACTATCGGAGCGGCAACTTTCTCTTCGACCGCACGGGCGCGATCCGCGCGATCCTCGACTGGGAGATGTGCCATCTCGGCGACCCGCTCGAAGACCTCGCCTGGGCGATGAACCCGATCTGGGCAGCGGGCGATCCGTCGCGCCCGGGCCGCCTCATCGAGCGCGAGCGCGCGATCCGCATCTGGGAGGAGGCGAGCGGCTTTCGCGCCGACCCCGAGGCGTTCGCGTGGTGGGAGATCTTCTCCTCGGTGAAAGGCCAGGCGATCTGGATCTCGTCGTCGAAGGAATACGCGAGCGGGCGAAGCACCGAGCCGATCCTGCTGTTCGCCGGGTGGATGTGCACGGACCTGCAGGACCGGATTCTCGTCGAGGCGCTTGCGCCGGAAAGAGCAAAGCCGTGAGGCCGCCGGTCGATCAAGCGCTTCGCACGCTCGCCGGCACGCTCCTCACGCCGTCGACGGACGGCGCCGACTACGCCCAGGCGTCGGCCGAAATGATCGGCGTGCTGCTGCTCTTCGCCGCCGTCGAAGCGGAGCGCGCCGCCGACGTGCGCGAGACGGAGAACCGCGCGATCCGCGCGCTCTTCGCCGCGGCGTCGCGGCGGATGCCGGAAGCCGCGCTTCGCAAGCGTCTCGCCGAAGCATCCCGCGGGACGGACGCGAGCCGCCTCGTCACCGACCTCGACGCCGCGAACGACCGCCTGAAGCGCCTGCTGATCGAGGTTCACGAGCAGGTCGAGCAGAGCCCGAACCTCGCCGACCTCGATCGCGCGATCTGGAAGCTCTATCGGCTGTTCGCCGAAGGGCGCGCCCTGCCGCCGGTGCCGTTTTAGATCCTAGACGATGACTCGCTTTGCCCGTCAGGAGCCGCCGCGGACGGCGCGAACGAAGGGGGGGAGCGTCTTCGCGAGGGTGGCCACGCCGCCACTGAAAAAGTTCACCGTCCACGCATCGCCCGCATCGTCGTCGTAGGTCGTCGCCGACCAATAGCTGGCGTTCCGCGTGCAGCCACAGGACGGGTCACCGAGGTCGGTGCACGCCGAGCCACAACTCGCGCCGTGAAAGGCTGCGTCGACGGCCGGGATGGAGCTACCGAAGTCCACGATCGTGTGCAGTTCTCTGATGTTGGGGATGCGCCAGTCATCGTGGCCAGCGAAGTTGGCGGCGTTGAGCGCAGCGACCCATTCGAAGATGGTCATGCCATTCGGTGCGCCGGTCTGACCATCACCGGCATCGCAGGTCTCCCCGCCCCCGCAGTCGGCGTCAATCCCACATTCTTCCCCGCCGATGGAGCAGCTTCCTCGCCAGGGATGGGTGTTGTCGACGTCGTGAAGGTTGACGGCGCTGCCGGCGTCGTCACCTTCGGTTTTCTTCTCCCACATCAAGCCGGTGTTGTTGTCCGTGATCGTGCCGTCGCCATTGTCGGTGTAACTGAGCGGCGCACCCTTCTGAAACGCGCCGTCGTCGTTCATCACGAACTGCGTCGTCTGGCCTGTGGCGAGGAAGGGCTGGCAGACCAGCGGAGGGAAGCCTGCGCCGGACAAGGCCGTGGCGATCGTTTCGGTGCATTCGTCCACGAACTCTTGCACGGCGGCCTCATCCTCGAGGGTCGGACAGGAGGCGCCGTCCCGGTCTTCGATCTTCTGCCACTTCCCGAGGAAAGCCTCCTCGCACCTCGTGAAGTCCGGCGGGACACCTCGTTTGATTCCATTGTGCTCGGCCGTCAGCCGGCAATCGGCATAGTCCCCGGCGACTTTCACCTTTTGCGATTCGCAGCGTGCGGCGGGGTCGGTCGCCTCCGCCGTCGGACTGCCCGCGATGAGCATCACGGCCACGATCGCCGTCGATGTTCCTGCTCTCATGACTGTCTCCTTCGTTCTGTCAGGCATCGGTTGGTGGCAGCGCATAACAAACTTCGGATCGGCTTTGAAGCGCGTGTTCCCCGTCCGCTTGGTTCAGGGGGAAGGGGCGGGCGTTGCCCCCGTGCCGTTCTGAGCCAATCTCGCTAACCCGCTCCCCGTGCGGGTCTCCGGAGAAAGTCTACGCGCGTAGACTCTTCGCGCGCGTCAGAAGCGGAACGACAGCGTGCCGAAGACGAGCCTCGGCGCTTCCTGGACCTGCACGATGTTGCCGCCCGCGAGCGGCACGTCGCGCGTCTGCGACACGGTGACTTCGTCGGTCAGGTTCTCGCCGGTGACGCCGATCGCCCAGCCGCGCTCGTCGTCCGCGAAGCCGAGGCTCGCGCGGAGCTTCACGTAGGACGGTTGGCGCATGCGGAAGTCGTTGCTCTGATCCCCGAACTGGACGTCGTTATATTCGATCGTGAAGCCGCCCGTGAGATCGACTCCGGAGAGGAAGCCGGGGAGCGTCCACGTCTTCGGCGCGAGCGAGTCGAGTGGGTAGCGCGCGTTCGAGGTGAGCGTCCCCATCCACTTCGGCGTGTGCGTCGCCTGCTCGCCGGAGAGATCGCAGAAGCCGTCGCCGCTGCCGTCGGTATCGGGCCGGTCGGCGGCGCAGGTGCCGAACGGGAAGTCGAGGTACTTGGCTTCGAGGAAGCCGGCCGTGCCGATGAGCGTCAGCCAATCGGTCGCGAGCCACGAGGCATCCAGCTCGACGCCGCGCGAGCGCGCCTCGCCGGCGTTTCGCACGCTCACGAGCGCCGCGTCGGGATCGACGACGAAGACCTGGAGGTTCGTGACGTCCTGCCAGAAGAGCGTGACGTTCGCCGTGGCGACCCCGTCGAAGAGGCGCGTCTTGGCGCCGAGCTCCCAGGACGTCGTCGCTTCGCGATCGAACGTCAGATTGTTGTCGTTGTTGACCGAGAGCTCATTGAAGCCGCCCGCCTTGAAGCCCCGCGCCCAGCTGAAGAAGAAGCCGACGTCGTCGCTCCAGTCGTAGCGAAGCACCTCTTTCGGGGTGAACGCGAACTCGTCGAGCGAGAGGTCGCTCTGGAATTCCTCCGCCATGAGGAGCGCGATGTAGGCGACGCCCGTGCCGCGCGTGAACGCGTTCTCGACGCTTCCGGTCTTCTTCTCCCAGCTGAAGCGCATGCCGTGCTCGATCGTCCACGGCCCGTAGAGGTTCCAGGTGAGGTGTCCGAAGCCGGCCCAGGAGTCGGAGTGTTGCTCGAAGAAGCCGGTCGTCTCTTCGATGTCGTCGAGTTGCTGGAGCACCTGGATGAGGGCCGGAGGGATCCCCGGGATCGGGGGGACGGGGTCGGCGGTGCCGCCCGACGCGACCAACCCGGCGACCTCGGTGATGTCGAGGTAGATCGCGAGCGCGCTATCGAGCATCTCGCGGCGCTGGAAGAAGAAGCCGCCGGTGAAATTGCTCGTGCCGAGCTCCAATCCGAAAAGCCGGCCGAGGCCGAGAAGGCCGTCGAGCTGCGGCGAAGAGGCTCGGAGCTCGGCGGTCTTCTGGCGATTGTCGTCGGTGCTGCGGACGCGGAAGATGTCGGCCGGAGTGAAGTCGTTGTCGTTCGCGACGCGGATCTTCATCTTCGAGAACTCGCCCACGAAGTCGAGGTTCCAGCCGGAGGCGAACGGATAGTTCCCGGTCAAACCCCAGCGGTGGAATTCACGCCGGTTGTAACCGCCCTGGTCGACCGACGACACCAGGTTCTCGCCGTCGAAGTCGGCGTTCGGATCGCGGCTCCGGAAGTAGTTCACGAAGTAGGGGTGGACCTGCCGGAACCCCCACGTCGCATCGAGGTCCGAGGTCGCGTGCTCGTAGCTCAGGTTCCAGCTGCTGCCGAAGATGTCCGGGAAGCCGAGCTGGCCGCGGATTCCCTGGCGTGCGCGGCCACCGAGCGGCGTCTCCGCGCGAGGCGTGACCGCGACCGAGGTGTTCCGCAAATATCCGTCGCGCGTCTCGTCGACACCGGCGAGGCGAAGGTTCAAAAACCCGGGAATGACGGGCCCTGAGACCGCGCCGTCGATCCGGCGGCGGTCGAGCTCGCCGTATTCGAGGGAGATCCGCCCTTCGAGCTCGTCGGTCGGCTTCCGGTTCACGATGCTGAAGACGCCGGCCGTGGTGTTCTTGCCGACGAGCGTTCCTTGCGGGCCGCGGAGCACCTCGACGCGCTCGACGTCGTAGAGCGGCATCTGGAAGTAGATGAGGCGCCCGTAGGGTACGCCGTCGAGCTGCAGCCCGACCGACTGCTCGAAGCCCTTGTTCGAGAGCGGCGAGCCGAAGCCGCGCACGCGCACGTCCGGGAAGGCGGCACCGGCGTCGATCCGCGTGTTCGGCACGTAGACCGCGAGGTCGTCGAAATCACTGACGCCCTGCTGCTCGAGGAAATCACCGCCGAGCACCGTCATCGAGATCGGTACGTCCTGGAGCTTCTGTTCGGTCTTCTGCGCGGTGACGACGATCTCCTCGATGGCGCGAGGCGTGGCCGCCGCCTCGTCTTGCCCACGCACGGCTTCCGCCGTCAGCGCGAGGACCGCCGACACGATCGCCGACGCGAACGACGCGCCGCAGCCGCCACGTTTCGCCATGCTCATGAGGGACGGGGACGCACTCACACGTGGATCGCGGAAGAGTCAAGGGAACAGCGATAGACCTCCCCGTTCAGACGTAGCAGCGGTCCATGGGGCCCGAC
>CAWBOU010000013.1:0-46968 GCA_963790365.1 uncultured delta proteobacterium | reverse complement strand
GGGCGGCGCCTATCCTGGACGGCCCGTGACGACGCCGTCCTGCGCCCTTCTCCACGTCCACTCCGAGTACTCGCTGCTCGACGGAGCGTGCAAGATCGACGCGCTGGCGGCGCGCGCTGCGGCATTCGACCAGCCCGCGCTCGGGCTGACGGACCACGGCGTCATGAACGGCTCGGTGGAGCTGTTCAAGGCAGCCAGGAAGCACGGCATCAAGCCGCTGCTCGGCTGCGAGATCTATGTCGTCGACGACCGTCACTTTCGCGACGGCAGAGTCGAGCGCAACCACCTCACGCTGCTGGCCGAGAACGAGGTCGGCTACCGCAACCTCGTGAAGCTCTCCTCGACCGGCTTCCTGGAGGGCTTGCACCGCGGCAAGCCGGGCGTCGACCTCGACCTCATGTCGAAGCACAGCGAGGGCATCATCGTCCTCACGGGCTGCCTCGCCAGCCGCTTCTGCCAGCGCCTCGTGCACGATCGTCCCGACGAGGCGCGCGCCCACGTCGACGACCTGATGAGCGTCTTCGGCCCCGAGCAGGTCTACTTCGAGGTCCAGAAGAACGGCATCGCCGACCAGAACAAGGCGAACGAGGGGATCGTGCGCATCGCACGCGAGGTCGGGCGCCCGCTCGTCGGCACCGGCGACGTGCACTACCTCCGCAAGGAGGACTACCACCACCACACTGCCCTGCTGTGCGTGCAGACGAAGTCGACGCTCGCCGAGCCGAAGATGACGTTCGACACGAACGAGTTCTATTTGAAGTCGAACGACGAGATGGCGGACGCGTTCGCTGAATGGCCCGAGGCGCTGCCGACGACGCTTGAGATTGTCGAGCGCTGCGACGTCGAGATTGAGCTCGGCAAGCAGCTGATCCCAGATACCCGACCCCGTCCGGCGAGGATCAGAGAAGCTACCTGCGCCAGCTCGTGATGCAGGGCCTGCGCGAGCGCTACGGCGACCCGCCGCCGGCCGCCGCCGTCGAGCGGATGGAGATGGAGCTCGCGGTCATCGACAAGATGGGCTTCAACGCCTACTTCCTGATCGTCTGGGACTTCGTCAAGTACGCCAAGGACAACGGCATCGCCGTCGGCCCCGGACGCGGCTCCGCCGCCGGCTCGATCGTCGCGTACACGCTGCGCATCACCGACGTCGACCCGCTGCGCTACGACCTGTTGTTCGAGCGCTTCCTCAACCCCGAGCGCGTCTCGATGCCGGACATCGACATCGACTTCTCCGTGCGTGGCCGCGAGCGCGTGATCCGCTACGTGACGGGCAAATATGGAAGAGAGGCGGTCGCGCAGATCGTCACGTTCGGCAAGATGTTCCCGCGCGCGGCGACGCGCGACGCGGCGCGCGTGCTGGGCCACGACTACGGCGCCGGCGACCGGCTCGCGAAGCTGATCCCCGACCCGATCATGGGCCGCCCGCCGTCGTTCGAGGACTGCCTGCAGCCCGGCCAGGAGCTGCGCAGAGCGGTCGACTCCGACCCGGTCGCGAGACAGATCGTCGACGTCGCGCGCGGGCTGGAGGGGATCGTGCGCAACTCCTCGATCCACGCCGCCGCGGTCGTGATCGCGGACCGCCCGCTGACCGACATCGTGCCGCTGCAGCTGGCCGACGCCGGCACGGACGTCGAGACGGGCGAGAAGATCTACCGCACCGTCACGCAGTACTCGATGAAGCCGGTCGAGGAGCTGGGGCTGCTGAAGATGGACTTCCTCGGCCTGCGCAACCTCGACGTGATCGAGGACGCGCTCGACATCGTCGAGCGCTCGACGGTGGCACCGACGGCGAAGCCGTTCTCGTCCCGACATGACGACGCTGCCGCTCGACGACGCGAAGACGTACGCGATGCTCGCGGCCGGCGACTCGATCGGCGTGTTCCAGTTCGAGTCCGAGGGCATGCGCGAAGCGCTCAAGAAGGTGCGCCCGACCGAGTTCGAGGATCTCGTCGCGCTCGTGGCGCTCTACCGCCCGGGCGCGATGGACCAGATCCCGACGTACGCGCGCGGCAAGCGCGACCCCGACTCCGTCACCTACGCCGACGAGCGCCTGAGACCGATCATCGAGTCGACCAAGGGCGTGATCCTCTACCAGGAGCAGGCGATGCAGATCGCCAAGTCGCTCGCCGGCTTCAGCGGCGCCAAGGCGGACGACCTGCGCAAGGCGATCGGCAAGAAGAACCGCGCGGCGATGGCGGAGCTGAAGCCGGAGTTCGTCGCCGGCTGCCAGGCGTCGGGCGTCGCTGGGTCGGTGATCGAGCAGCTGTGGCAGACGAACGAGAAATCGGCCGACTACTCGTTCAACAAGTCGCACGCCGCCTGCTACGCGCTGATCTCCTACCGCACCGCCTGGCTGAAGGCGAACTACCCCGCCGAGTACATGGCCGCGCTGATCTCGTCGGTGATGGACACGAAGGACAAGGTCCCGTTCTTCGTCGCGCAGACCGAGCAGATGGGGATCGAGATCCTGCCGCCGGACGTGAACGAGTCCGACCACGAGTTCATGGTCATCGACGGCAAGATCCGCTTCGGCCTGGACGCCGTCAAGGGCGTCGGCTTCGCCGCGGTCGAGGCGATCAAGCGCGCGCGCGAGGAGGGGGGGCCGTTCGCCTCGATCTGGGACTTCTGCGAGCGCGTCGACAACCGCACCGTCAACAAGAAGGCGATCGAGGCGCTCATCAAGTGCGGCGCGTTCGGCTCGACCGGCGCGACGCGCAAGGGCATGCTCACCGTGCTGGAGCAGGCACAGGCCTCGGGGCAGAAGTCCCAGCAGGACGCGCAGATCGGCCAGGGCTCGATCTTCGATCTCGCCGGCGACCTCGGCGGCGGCGATACCGGCGGAGCGAATGGCGCAGCCGCCGCGTTCGCGGCGCCGAGCCATCCGCCGATCCCGAGCGAGGAGTTCGAGCAGGCGGAGCTGCTGGCGGTCGAGAAGGAGTCGATCGGCCTGTTCGTCTCGGCGCACCCGCTCAAGGCGGTGCGGGAGGCGATGCGCGTCAGAGTCGACTGCTCGCTCGCGCAGATCTCCGACCGGCGCGACGGCGAGTGGGTGACCGTCGGCGGGATCATCACCCAGGCCAAGAAGATCCGCACCAAGAGAGGCGACCCGATGATGTTCGCCACGCTCGACGACCTGGAGGGCAATGTCGAGCTGCTCGTGTTCGGCAGAGCGTTCGCGGCCTTCGAGGAGGCGCTGGCGCTCGACTCGGTCGTGCTGGTGCGCGGCAAGGTCGACCACAAGGACGCCAACTCGACGTGCGTGATCCTGCAGGAGGCGTCGAGATTCGAGCCGACCGAGGAGGAGGTCGAGAAGGCGCGCGAGCAGGCGCGCACGATCCCGGTCGGCCCGCCGCCGGTGCGGCTGCGGCTCGACGCGACCGCGCTGGCGGCGAGCATCATCGACGACCTGAAGGCCGTGATCGCGCTGCACCCCGGCGAGTCCGACGTCGTGCTCGACCTGCAGACGAGCCGCGGCCTGCGCAAGCTGAGGCTCGGTCCCGACTACCGCGTCTCCGCCACGAACGCTGCCCTGCGCGCCGAGCTCGACCACCTGCTCGGCGGCGCGATGCTCGAGGCCGTCGCCGCCTGAGCGGCGCGCCGTCCTACAGGTCGCGCCGCGCGAAGCCCCACGCGGCGAGCGCGAGCGCGAGCGCCACGTACGCCGCCGCCCACAGGACGAGCCCCAGCCCGCCGGCCTGAGAGGAGCCGAACGGCCCCAGCTGGATGAGCGCCCCGGTGAAGCCGGACTGATCCGCCGTCAGCGCGTGCAGGCCGGCCTGGTAGAGCGCCTCGAACGGCAGCGCGATCGCGATCGTGTGCGCGATCCGCTCGAGCCAGTGCGAGCCGATCGCCTCGGCGATCGACTGCATCAGGCCGGCGACGAGGCCGGCTCCGAACAGCATGAACGTGACGATCCCGTTCGCCGTCGCCGACAGGAACACCGAGCCGAGCAGCGCGAGCGCGACGATCACCGCGCTGGCGCCGATCAGCGCCAGGCCAGGTCCCACGACCGCGTCCGGCCAGCGACCGGAGGCCTGATGGACGATCAACGTCGTGGCGGCGTACACGAGCGCGACGTAGCCCGTGCACACCGACGCCGCCGCCACGAAGCGCCCGAGCAGCATGGAAGTGCGTCCAAGCGGACGCACGACAAGCGGCTGCAGCAGGCCGCGCTCGGCGTCCCCGCGAACCGCTCCGAGCGTCAGGAAGACCGCCAGCACCGTCGCGAGGAAGAGGATCGCGAACATGCCGAGCCCGAGCATCGTCGAGGCGACGAGGCCGGTCGCGTCGAGCGTGCCGATGTCGCGCCCGACGCTGAAGTCGCCGGTGTCCTCGAACACCTTCCCGGTCGCGAACGCGAACAGCCCGAGGAACATCAGCGTCAGCAGCAGCACGACGACGAACACGCGCCGCCGCACGCTCTCGCGCAGCGCATAGCCGGCGACGACGACGGCGCCGCTCACGCCGCGCCCTCCTGCCGGCCGCCGACCGCGTCGAGGTAGGCCTCCTCCAGCGAGGAGGTCAGCACCCGCACGCCGTAGATGCGCTCGCCGGCTCCCACCAGCTCGGCGACCAGCTCGGGCACGTGCTCGCGCGTCGCCTGCTCGAAGCGGCGCACGCCCGCGGCCGTCTCGACCTCGACGCCGCCCGCCTGCACGAGCTCGGACGGGCGCCCGGCGGCGACGACCCGCCCGCCCGCGAGGATCGCGACGCGGTCGCAGACGAGCTCGACCTCGCTCAGCAGATGCGAGTTGAGCAGCACGGCGACGCCCCGCTCGCGCAGGCGCTCGAGCAGCCCCCGCACCATCCGGCGCCCGACCGGGTCGAGCGCGCTCGTGGGCTCGTCGAGCAGCAGCACGCGCGGGCTGCCGATCAGCGCCTGCGCGATGCCGAGGCGCTGCTGCATGCCCTTCGACATCGCCTCCACGCGCCGCTTGCGCGCATCCAGCAGGTCGACCTGCTCCAGCAGCGCGGCGCGCTCGGCGGCGCCGCCGTCGGAGCCGGCGAGCCGCTGGTGCAGCGCGAGGACCTCCTCGGCTTGCGCCCAGCCGGGGAAGCGGAACAGCTCCGCGAGGTAGCCGAGCGCGCGGCGGGCCTCGCGCGAGCCGGCGGGGGCTCCGCACACGTGCGCCCGTCCGCCGCTCGGGCGCACGAGCCCGCAGACGACCTTCACGAGCGTCGACTTGCCGGCGCCGTTGGGGCCGAGCAGCCCGACCAGCTCCCCGGGCGCGACCTCGAGGTCGACGTCGTGCAGGGCGGTCGTGCGGCCGTAGCGCTTGTGCAGCGCCGTGACGGAGAGCGCGGGCGTCACGCGGGCAGAGGCTATCTAGGGGTGCCGAAGGCGGCCACGTGGCCGCCGGAGGCGGGCCCCATGGCTATCTCCGGCCGCGCCAGCGTCGCGCGAACGGCAGCCGCCAGCTGTGCGGCGCGATCAGCGCCTGCATCGCGTCCGGCCCCCAGGACCCGGGCGCGTACGCGTGCAGCGGCGACGGACTGTCGAGCAGCGGTGCCGATATCTCCCACAGCCGCTCGATCCCCTCGGCTGTCGTGAAGAGCGTGTGGTCGCCGACCATCGCGTCGTGGATCAGGCGCTCGTAGGCCTCCAGCGCGTCGTCGTCGGCGCCCGTCTCCTTCGAGCGAGAACTGCATGCTCATCTTGTCGAGCCGCATGCCGGGCCCCGGGCGCTTGCCGTAGAACGACAGCGACAGGCGCGAGGACTCGTCGAGGTCGAAGGTGAGGTGGTCCGGGCCGTACTCGCCGACGCCCGAGCCGGCCGGGAACATCCCCGCCGGCGGCTCGTGGTAGGAGATCGAGATGATGCGCGCGCTCTCGGCCATCCGCTTGCCGGTGCGCAGGTAGAACGGCACGCCCGACCAGCGCCAGCTGTCGACCTCGCAGCGCAGCGCGACGAACGTCTCCGTGTCCGAGTCTGGCGCCACGCCCGGCTCGGCGCGGTAGCCCTCGTACTGCCCGCGCACGACCCACGCCGGGTCGAGCGGCTTGAGCGAGCGGAAGACCTTGTTCTTCTCTTCCGTGATCGCGCGCGGCTCGAGCGCAGTCGGCGGCTCCATCGCGACGAACGCGAGGATCTGCATCAGGTGCGTGACGACCATGTCGCGGTACGCACCGGTTCTCTCGTAGAAGCCGGAGCGCGTGCCGATCGAGAGCGTCTCCGGCACGTCGATCTGCACGTGGTGGATGTGCAGGCGGTTCCAGATCGGCTCGAACAGGCCGTTCGCGAAGCGCAGCGCGAGGATGTTCTGCGCCGCCTCCTTGCCGAGGAAGTGGTCGATGCGGAAGACCTGGTGCTCGGCGAACACCTCGTGGACCTCGGCGTTCAGGGCGCAGGCGCTCGCGAGGTCGGTCCCGAACGGCTTCTCCATGATCACGCGCGCGTTCCCCGCCAGGCCCGCGTCGCCGAGCAGCCGAACGGTCTCCCCGGCCGCCGCCGGCGGCACGCTCAGGTAGTGCAGCAGTCGTGTGCTGTGCCCGCACGACTCGACCGCCGCGCGCACCGCGCGCCCCAGCCCGTCGACGCCGGCCTCGTGCGGGACGTACGTGAGCCGCCGCGCGAAGTCGCTCCACTGCTCCTCGTCGAAGCGGTGGCGTGCGAAGTCGTCGGCGGCGCCGCGCGCGAGCGCGCGGAAGCCGTCGTCGTCGAGCGTGTCGAGGGAGGTACCGACGACGCGGAAGCTCGGCGGCATCAGGCCGGCCTCGGCGAGGTGCAGCAGGCCAGGGAGGAGCTTGCGGCGCGCAAGGTCGCCGGTCGCTCCGAAGAGGACGATCACGTGCGGGTCGGGTGGCGCCAGCGTGACGGTCGCCGCGTCCCGAGGATCGTGCGCCGACGCCACGGGCGGCTCACGCTAGCGCACGCCGCGGCGCATCGCCGGACGCAGCCGGCGTGCCGGCGCTGCGCGCCATCGCGGTCGCTAGCGTCGGCGGCATGCGCGTCACGCTGCTCAACGTCGGCTGGGTCGCCTCGCCCGCCGGCATCTGGCGCCGCGGCGACCCGCTCGACCGCGAGCTGCGCTTCCCGGTTCCGGCGTACCTGATCGAGACAGAAGACGAGCGGATCCTCGTCGACACGGGGTTGCACCCCGACGCCGTGCGCGATCGCGAGCGTCGCTACGGCAGCGCGGACGCGCTCGGTCCGGTTCGGCTGGAGCTGGAGCGCAGCGTCGCCGAGCAGGTCGACCTCGCGACGATCACGCGCGTCGTGCTCACGCATCTGCACTACGACCACGCCGGCGGGCTTCAGCCGCCGCCCCCGTCGGTGCCGGTGGTCATGCAGCGGCGCGAGTGGGAGGCGGCGCACCACCGCGACGGCATCGCGCGCAACTTCCTGCATCCGGTCGACTACGCCGCGATCGAGGACCGCGTCGTGCTCGTCGACGGCGACCAAGATCTGCTCGGCGGCGGCGCGATCCGGCTGCTGTCGACGCCGGGCCACACCTCCGGTCACCAGTCGGTCCGCGTCGGCGAGCGGCTCGTGATCGGCGGCGACGTCGCGCACTTCGCCGCGACGCTCGACGACCGTCGCTTCCCTGTGTTCGCGGACGACCACGCTGCGCAAGAGGCCTCCGCCGAGCGCCTGCGCGCGCTGCGCGACGCCGGCGCCGACGTGCGGCCGGGGCACGATCCCGCGGTGCTCGTGCCCGGCCCCGTGCCGGTCTAGATCCCGCGCGCCGCCAGGCCGCGCTCGCGCAGCTCGAACGCGTACCGCACTTCCTCGGCGGTTGTGCCTCTCTTGTCGGGTCCCGGCGTTTCCATCACGACTGGGAGCCGCTCGAAGCGCGGTTCGGACAGGAACGCGATGCAGCCTTCCTCGCCGAGCTCGCCCTCGCCGAGGTTCGCGTGGCGGTCGCGGTTGGAACCGAGCGGCGTCTGCGAGTCGTTCAGGTGCAGCGACCCGAGTCGGTCGAGCCCGACGACCGCGTGGCAGCGCTCCAGCGTCTCCGCCAACCCCTCGGCGGTGCGGATGTCGTAGCCGGACGCGAGCAGGTGGCATGAGTCGAGGCAGATGCCGAGCCGCTTGTCGTCGCCGCCGGCCTCGATCAGCGCGGCCAGCTCCTCGAACGAGCGCCCGAGCGTGCCGCCCGTGCCGGCCGTGTTCTCGAAGTGCAGCGGGCACGACGCGCTCTCCGCCAGCGCCTCCTTGAAGACCTCGCCGGCCCGCGCGATCGCCGGCGCGACCTCGCCTCTCAGCGCCGAGCCGGGGTGCAGCACGACGCAGCACGCGCCGATCGCGTCGCCGATCCGCAGCGAGTGGATCAGCGAGGCGAGCGACTTCCTGCGGATGTCCGCGTCTTCGCTCGCGCAGTTGAGCAGGTAGACGGCGTGGATCATCGTCGCGCCGATGTCCGTCTCCGCGATCGCTGTGCGGAAGGCGGCGAAGTCCTCCTCGCCGTATCCGTCGGCCGCCACATGCGCGGCGACTGGTTGAAGATCTGGATCGCCTGGCAGCCTCTCTGACCCCGCGCTCGACGGCCTTGGCGAGGCCGCCCGCCGGGCTCACGTGGGCGCCGATTAGCATTGCGACTCCATGCGACTGCGCTTCGCTCCTTCCCCCACCGGCGCGCTGCACATCGGCGGGGCTCGAACAGCCCTCTACAACTGGTTGCTGGCGCGTGGCACCGGGGGTGCCCTCGTGCTGCGGATCGAGGATACGGATCGGGAGCGCTCGACCCCTGAGAACGTCGAGCAGATCCTCGATGCGCTGCGCTGGCTGGAGCTCGACTGGGACGAGGGCCCGATCTTCCAAACCCAGAACGCCGAGCGCCACGCTCAGGCGCTCGCGCAGCTGCTGGAGAGCGGTCACGCTTACCGGCATCGCGCGCGCGGCGATCGAGTCCGTCGCGGAGAATGCCTCGGACGGCGTCGTCGCGCCGCTCTTCTATCTCGTCGTCGGCGGGCCGGTCGGGGCGATCGCCTACAAGGCGGTCAACACGCTCGACTCGATGATCGGCCACCGCGACGAGCGCTACCGCTACTTCGGGCGCTTCGCCGCGCGCCTCGACGACGTCGCGAATTGGCTGCCGGCGCGATTGACCGCGGCGTGCCTGGTCGTCGCCGCCGTCGCGGGAGGCTCGCCGGTTCGAGCGGTGTCGACCGCGTGGCGCGACGCAAGCCGACACGCGAGCCCGAACGCAGGCTGGCCCGAGGCCGCGATGGCGGGGGCGCTCGGGCTTCGACTCGGTGGGCCGGTCGCCTACGAAGGCGAGGTCGAGCGCCGCGCGTGGCTCGGCAACGGGAAGGAAGCAGCGACGTCAGCGGACGTGCGCGAGGCCGTTCGGATCCTCTGGGTCGCTTCGATGGTCGCGGTTGCCGTGCTGCTCGGTGGACGGGCGTGGCTGACGGGAGAGCTCTGGTGAGCGTCATCCCGCTCGACCTCGCGCACGGCGGCGCGGGCTTCGACGCGGACGGCGCGCTCGACTTCAGCGTCAGCCTGAACCCGCTCGGGACCGCGCCGGAAGTCGTCGAAGCAGTTCTCGCGGCGGCCGCGCGGCTCGCTCGATATCCGGATCCGGATGCGCCGCGCCTTCGCGAGGCGATCGCGCGGCGACACGCGCTGCCGGAGGATCGCGTCCTCGTGGCCGCCGGCTCGACGGCGGTGTTCCACCTCCTCGCGCGGGAGCTCGAGCTCGTGCGGCCGCACGTCGTGGTCCCGACCTTCAGCGGCATCGCCAACTCGCTCCTCGCCGAGGGGCGACGGCCGGAGGCGATCGAGCTTTCGGCGGAGAATCGCTTTGCCTGGCGGGCGGACGCCGTACTCGGCGCGCTCGAAGCGGGCGCGGATGCGATCTTCCTCGGCCGCCCGAACAGCCCGACCGGCTTGCTCGTCGAGAAGCGCGCGGCGCTCGAGCTCGTCGCCGCCTGCGAGGCGCGCGGCGTCTGGTGCGTGATCGACGAGGCGTTCGTGGACTTCGCCGGCGAGGACGAGTCGCTGGTCGCTCGGGCGGCGGATTCGGCGCGGCTCGTCGCCGTCCGCTCGCTCACGAAGATCTTCGCGATGCCGGCGTTGCGGGTCGGCTACGCGGTCGGGCCGGCGGCGCTCGTCGAGCGTCTCGCCGCTCGCCGCGAGCCGTGGTCGATCGCCGGCCCCGCCGAGGCCGCGACGCTCGCCGCGCTCGCGCTGCCGGGATCGTACGTCGAGCGGACCCGAAACGTCGTCACCGCGGAGCGGGCCCGGATCGAACGCGCGCTCGCGACCGCGGGGCTGGTGACCTTTCCGTCGTGCGTGAACTTCCTCCTCGCGTTCGATCGCGACCACCGCCACCGAAGCGTTCCGGACCTGCTCCGCGGCGCCGGGATCCTCGTCCGCGACCTCGCTTCGCTGCCCGGGCTCGGCCCCGGTTTCTTCCGCGTCGGCGTGCGCGCGCCGGAGGCCAACGAGGCCCTCGTTGCAGCGCTCGAAACGCGGCTTCGCCACGCGTAAATGCGCGTCCGAGCGGCGAATTGACACCCCCCAGGTTAATTGTTACGCGAAGCTCGCTTTCCAGCCGAGAAATGCAATTCTAGTCGCGAGATGCTCTTTCACCACGCGAACATCCTGGTGTTTTTCGTGCTCGGGTTCGCGTTCGTCGCGATCTTCATGGGCCTCGGTAGCTTGCTGCGTCCGTCGAGCCCGAATCCGGCCAAGCTCTCGACCTACGAGTGCGGTGAGCCGCCGAGCGGCTCGGCCTGGATCAACTTCAACATCCGCTTCTATCTCATCGCGCTCGTCTTCCTGATCTTCGACGTCGAGCTCGCGTTCATGTATCCGGTCGCCGCCGTCTTCAAGAAATGGGTGGCGAACGGGCAGGGCCTGTTCGCCCTGACGGAGATCCTGATCTTCGTCGGGATCCTCGCGGTCGGCCTCGCCTACGTTTGGGTGAAGCGCGACCTAGAGTGGATGAAGAAGGTGCCTAGGGAGCAGATCCGCGCCGCCGAGCCCAGTTCTTCCTCCGACGAAAAAGGCGACCTGGAGAGGGCGGCCTAGGCGCCGCGAGGTTTTGAATGTCGATCTCTCTCATCAACAGCGCGCCTGACATGATCCTCACCACCAAGGTGGACGATCTGCTGAATTGGACGCGGAAATCTTCGCTTTGGTACATGATCTTCGGGCTCGCCTGCTGCGCGATCGAAATGATGCACACGGGCGGGCCGCGCGCCGACCTCGAGCGGTTCGGCGCCGCGCCGCGCGCGACGCCGCGGGTCAGCGACCTGATGATCGTCGCGGGGACCCTGACGCTCAAGATGGCGCTGCGCACCCGACTTCTCTACGACCAGATGCCGGAGCCCAAGTACGTGATCTCGATGGGGAGCTGCGCGAATTGCGGCGGCCTCTTCCAGCTCGCCTACTCGGTCTGCGACGGCGTCGACCGCGTCTTGCCGGTCGACGTCTACGTGCCCGGCTGCCCGCCCCGCCCCGAGTCGCTGCTCGAAGGGCTGATCAAGGTGCAGGAGAAGATCACCCACGAGAGATGGCTGGTGCGGAAGGAGAGCGCGGCCGCGAATGCCTAGGAAGTCGACCGCCGAGGTCCACCAGCTTCTCAAAGCGCGCTTCGGCGATTCCATTCTCGAGCTTTCCGAGACGGGACTCGATCATTCGATCCGAGTCGCGCCCGCGGCGCTCGTCGACATCTGTCGGTTTCTCCGCCAGGAGCCCGGCCTCGACTTCGACTGCCTTACGAACGAATCCGGCGTCGACTACCCGAAGCGTGGGGAGATCGAGGTCGTCTACCATCTCTACTCGTACACGCACTTCCACACGATTGCTTTGAAGGCATCGACCTCGCGGGATGATGCGAAGCTGCCGACCGTCGAGGGCATCTGGAAGACCGCGAACTGGATGGAGCGCGAGATCTACGATCTGCTCGGCGTCCACTTCGACGGGCACACCGATCTCCGCCGCATCCTCATGCCCGAGGATTGGGTGGGGCACCCGCTGCGAAAAGATTTCGTCGAGCCCGAGGACTACCACGGGATCCCGACGCGCAGAGAAAGCTTGCTCAGGTAGCGGATGGCGCTGGCCGGCGTAGACATCGTGGTCGACGGGCAGTCGCTCGAGACCGAGGAGATGACCCTCAACATGGGGCCGCAGCACCCGTCGACGCACGGCGTGCTCCGCTTCATCGTCAAAGCCGACGGCGAGGTGATGAAGGTCGCGATCCCCGACATCGGCTACCTCCATCGCTCGATCGAGAAGATCGCCGAGAAGGTCGGCTACCACGGCTTCATCCCGTACACCGACCGCGTCGACTACGTCTGCGCGATGGCCTGCAATCAGGCGTGGGCGATGGCGACCGAGAAGCTCGCCGCGATCGAGGTGCCGCGGCGCGCGGAGTTCTGCCGGACGATCGCGACGGAGCTGAATCGCATCGCGAGCCACTTGCTCTCGGTCGGCTCGATGGCGATGGACATCGGCGCGTTCACGCCGTTCCTCCACGCGATCCGCGAGCGCGAGAACATCAACAACCTGCTCGAGTCCATCTGCGGCGCGCGGCTCACGTTCAACTACATGCGGATCGGCGGAGTCGGCTGGGATCTCCCCGAGGGCTTCGACGCGAAATGCCTCGAGTGGATCGACCACTTCGAGCCGCTCGTCGACGAGTTCAACGACCTGATCAGCTTCAACGAGATCTACGTGAAGCGGTTGGCCGACGTCGCGATCATCACGCGCGAGGAGGCGATCGACTACAACCTGGTCGGCCCGAACCTCCGCGCCTCGGGCGTCAAATACGACGTCCGCCGCGGCGAGCCGTACTCCGTCTACCCCGAGCTCGAGTTCGACCTCCCCGTCGGGCAAGGCTGGAAGGGCTCCGTCGGCGACAGCTTCGATCGCTACTTCGTCCGCGTCCTCGAGATGAAGGAGAGCTGCAAGATCATCCGGCAGTGCCTGAAGATGATCCCGAAGGGCCCGGTCGTCGCGAAGATCCCGAAGCGCCTGAAGCCGCCGGTCGGAGATGTCTACCTCCGACTCGAGAGCGCGCGGGGTGACATGGGCTGGTACGTGGTGAGCGACGGCAGCGAGTATCCGTATCGCTGCAAGATCCGCACGGGCTCGTTCACCGCGATGAGCATCGTCGACAAGGTGAGCCGCGGGCTCATGCTCGCCGACCTTATCGCGGTGATCGCGAGCTTCGACGTCGTCGCGCCGGAAATCGACCGCTGATGCAGGGTCTCCTCGATTCCATGATCGCGAGCGGCACGTTCGAGGGCGTGCCGAGGGACGTCGTCTACGCGCTCGGCATGATCACGTTTGCGGTCGCGGTGCTGGCGCTGTTCGTCATGCCGTTCGCCGGCATCGTGACTTGGGTCGAACGCCGCGTGATGGCTCGGATCCAGTCGCGCATCGGTCCGAACCGTCCCGGCCCGGGTGGCTTCCTCGTCTGGCTCGCGGACGGCGTGAAGAACCTCCTCAAGGAAGACATTATTCCTACGGCTGCCGATGCTCCTCTTTTCAAAATCGCGCCGTACTTCGTGTTCACCGGCTTCCTCTGCGTGTTCGCGGCGCTGCCGTTCACCAGCGATCTCGTGATCGCGGATCTCAACGTCGGCATCCTCTATGTGACTGCGGTGACCGGGTTTGTCGTCGTCGGTGTGCTGCTCGCGGGCTGGGCGTCGAACAACAAGTGGTCGCTCCTCGGCGGCATCCGCTCCGCCGCGCAGATCGTCAGCTACGAGATCCCCGCGGGCATCTCGATCTTCCCGGTCGTCATGCTGACCGGCTCGCTCTCGCTTCAGGACATCATCCGCAGTCAGGGCTGGCAGCCGTGGAATTGGTGGGTCTTCCACAGCCCGTTCACGATGTGCGCGTTCGTGATCTTGTTCATCTCGATGGTCGCGGAAGCGAACCGCGCGCCGTTCGATCTGCCCGAGGCGGAAAGCGAGCTCGTCTCCGGCTTCGCCACCGAATACTCCGGCATGCGCTACACGATCTTCTTCATGGCGGAGTACGGGAATCTCTACGTGATCGGTGCGCTCGCCGCGACGCTCTTCCTCGGCGGCTGGCAAGTGCCGTCGATCTTCCACGGCAACGTCGTCCTGAAGAACGTGGCCGAGCTTCTCTGCTTCCAAGCAAAGGCGCTCTTCTGGGTCTTCTTCCTCATCTGGCTCCGCTGGACCGTGCCACGGATCCGCGTCGACCAGATGATGAACATGTGCTGGAAGTACCTCGTGCCCGGCGCGTTCGTGAACCTGGTCGGCGTCGCCGCGTGGATGGTCGCGTTCCCGCAGGACACGTTCATCCCGCGCTTCATCCTCTTCTTGTGTGCCGTGGGCTTGGTCGTTCAATTCGCCCGTCGCGTCGTGTTCCAGACGAAACGAGCGCGCATGCAGCTCGGCTTCAAGCCGATCTTGCAGGGAGCGAGCCTCATCACCGGCCGCCGCTGACAGAACCCATGGCAGCTCCGAACAAATACTTCGGCAACGTCTGGTCGTCCGCTTCCTCGCTCTTCGAGGGGATGGCCGTCACGTTCTCGCATCTCCTCCGCCGTCCGAGCACGGTCGAATATCCGGACCGCATGGCGATCCGCGTGCAGGACACCTTGCCGCTCCGCTACCGCGGCATGTTGGAGGTCGATCTCGAGATCTGCACCGCCTGCCTCGCTTGCGAGCGCGCCTGTCCGATCGACTGCATCGTGATCGACGCGAAGAAGGACAAGGCCGCCGGCGGGTTCGTGATGACCCGCTTCGACATCGACATGGCGAAGTGCATGTACTGCGGCCTCTGCTCGGAGCCGTGCCCGACCGGCGCGATCCATCACACGACGGAGTTCGAGGGCGCCGACTATTCGCTCGAGAGCATGATCCGCCGCTTCGTGAAGGCGCCCGCGATCGCGTACAAGCCGAAGAAGGGCGGCGAGGTCGATCCCGAGATCGCGCCGGTGCTCGAGGCCGGGCTCAAGTACCTAGCCGAGTTCGCCAAGGGCGCGGCCGGCGAGGAAGAGGCGGACGACGCGTGAGCCTCGCGGACCTCGTCTTCTACCTGATCGCCGGCGTCACGATCGTCTCCGCGGCCGGCGTCGCGTTCTCGCGGAACATCGTTTACTCCGCCCTCGCTTTGCTCGGCACCTTTGGCGGCGTCGTCGGCATCTACTTCTATCTCGCCGCCGATTTCGTCGCCGTCGTCCAGCTCCTCGTCTACATCGGCGGGATCCTGGTCCTGGTGATCTTCGCCGTCATGCTGACGCACCGGATCGCGGACGTGACGATCTCGAACCGCAGCGTCGCGCCGCTGCCCGCGTTCGCGATCGTCGCCCTCGTCTTCATCGCGATGGTGCGCGCGATCTCCAGCGCGACCTGGAAAGTGGCCGAGAAGGACGTCGTGCAGCCGACGACGTACGCGATCGGCGATGCATTCCTCGGCAACTACGTGCTGCCGTTCGAGCTCGCCTCGCTGGTGCTGCTCGCGGCGATCATCGGTGCGATCGTGCTCTCCCGCAAGGAAGTCCGGGAGTAGGCGGAAAACGGGGGGAGGGGTGGTCGGGCTCAATCACTTTCTGGTCGTGAGCCTCGTGCTGTTTCTGCTCGGGATCTACTGCGTGCTCACGCGGCGGAACGCGATCGGCATTCTGATGGGCGTCGAGCTCATCCTGAACGCCGCGAACGTGAACTACGTGGCGTTCGCCCGCTACGGCGGCGCGCCGACCGACGGGCACGTGTTCGCGATCTTCGTGATCATGCTCGCCGCCGCGGAAGCCGCGATCGGCCTCGCGATCGTGCTCGGCATCTACCGCATGTTCTCGACGATCGACGTCGAGGCGACGGACCTCCTCCGGCGCTAGGAAAGCCATGACAGGCGAGACGCACACGACCGAGATGCTCCGCTGGATCCCTGTCCTGCCGCTCATCACGGCGGCGATCGGCGGGCTCGCCGGCGCGAAGCTCCAGAAGGCGTTCGGCAAGACGGCGATCGCGTTCCTCGCGTGCACGCCGATCGCGCTCTCGTTCGCGGTCGCGGTGTCGCAGGTGATGCACCTCGCCGGTCTCGTGCCGGCGGAGCGCCTGATCGTCGACGAGTGGTTCACGTGGATGGCGGTCGGCACGATGCACGTGAACGTCGCGTTCGCGCTCGACCCGCTCTCCGCGGTGATGATCCTCGTGGTCACCGGGATCGGCGGGCTGATCCACGTCTACTCGATCGGCTACATGCACGACGAGCCCGCGTTCTGGAGGTTCTTCACGTACCTGAACCTCTTCATGTTCGCGATGCTGACGCTCGTGCTCGCGGACAACCTCCTGCTCATGTTCGTCGGGTGGGAGGGCGTCGGGCTCTGCAGCTGGGCCCTCATCGGGTTCTGGTACAAGGACATCAAGAACGCCGCCGCCGGCTCGAAGGCGTTTATCGTGAATCGCGTCGGCGACTTCGGCTTCTCGCTCGGCGTCTTCCTCCTCTTCTGGGCGCTCGACGGGAAGGGCGAGGGCACGATCGTGTTCCGCGAGATCGCCGACAAGGCGCATCTCCTCGCGAACGAGACTTTCTGGGGCATGCACCTGCCGACGCTGGTCGGGCTCCTTCTCTTCGTCGGCGCCGCCGGAAAGTCCGCGCAGATCCCGCTCTACGTGTGGCTGCCGGACGCGATGGCGGGCCCGACGCCGGTCTCCGCGCTGATCCACGCGGCGACGATGGTCACCGCCGGCGTCTACATGATCGCGCGCATGAACCCGATCTTCCATCTCGCGCCCGACGCGCTCGCGGTGGTCGCGTGGGTCGGGGCGGCGACGGCGATCTTCGCGGCGTCGATCGGCCTCGCGCAGAACGACATCAAGAAGGTCCTCGCGTACTCGACGGTCTCGCAGCTCGGCTACATGTTCCTCGGCGTCGGCGTCGGAGCGTACGCGGCTGGCATCTTCCACCTGATGACGCACGCGTTCTTCAAGGCGTGCCTGTTCCTCGGCTCGGGCTCCGTCATCCACGCGATGGGCGGCGAGCAGGACATGCGGAAGATGGGCGGCCTCCGAGCATCACATGCCGCGTACGTATTGGACCTTCCTGGTCTGCCACGCTCGCGCTCGCGGCTTCCCGCTGACGGCGGGCTTCTTCTCCAAGGACGAGATCCTCTGGCAAGCGTACTCGAGCCCGCAGGGCCACGTCGTGCTCTGGGTGATCGGCGTCTGCGGCGCGGCGCTCACCGCGTTCTACATGACGCGCCAGGTCTGCATGGTGTTCTTCGGCAACTTCCGCGGCGACGAGCACACGAAGAGTCACCTGCACGAGTCACCCGGGGTGATGACGGTGCCCTTGATCATCTTGGCGGTGGGGGCGATTGCCTCGGGCTATATCGGCCTCCCTGGATGGTTGGGCGGCAGCGCCTTCGCCGAATGGCTGGATCCCGTCTTTCATGGCGCCGGTGTAGAGACACCAAAGGTTGCCGGCGCCGGAGACCACACGGGAGATCACGCACCTGCTCACGCCGAGGCCGAGCCCGAGACGGCGGGGCACGGTGAAGGCCACGGTGCCGTGGCCGCCGCGCACGGCGGCGAGCACGGTGAGCATCATCACTCGCTCGCGCTCGAGCTCGGCTTGATGGCGTTCTCTGTCGGCCTCGCAGCGCTCTCCGCGCTCTACGCGATCGCGATCTACGGCACGCGCAAGCGCACGAACGAGTGGATCGCCGGGGGCGCGGTGCAAGAGCTCGTCGAGAACAAGTACTACGTCGACGAGATCTACGGCGCGACGATCGTCGACGGCACGCTCGGTCTCGCCAAGACCGGTGCGGCGTTCGACAAGCACGTCATCGACGGCGTCGTCGACGGGGCCGCGAGCTTCACGCGCATCTGGTCGGCCGTCGTCGGCCTCTTCGATCTCCACTGGATCGACGGCGCCGTGAACCGGCTCGCCGACGTGACGATGGCCTGGGGAAATCGGCTGCGGAACGTGCAGACCGGCGGGATCAACGCCTACCTCTACGGGATCGTCGTCGCCGTGATGGTGATCCTCGTCGTGCAGATCTGGTGAAGGTGAGGGGATAGCCGATGGAGCAATGGGTCCTGACGTTGATGATCTTCATCCCGATCCTCGGGATGCTGGTGATCCTCTGCCTGCCGTCTGCAGCGCACGGTCTCATTCGAACGACCGCGCTCGGCTTCACCGTACCGCCGCTGCTCCTCGCGATCTGGCTGTTCATGGATTTCGACCGCACGACGGCGGACATGCAGTACGTCGTGAGCGTGCCGTGGATCCCGGCGTTCGACATCTACTACTACGTCGGAATCGACGGCGTGAGCGTGACGATGGTGCTGCTCACCGCGCTCCTCTCGTTCCTCTGCATCCCGGCCTCGTACGGCATCGAGAAGGCCCCGAAGGCGTTCTTCGCGCTCTTCCTGCTGCTCGACGCCGGCATGATGGGCGTCTTCTGCGCGCTCGATTTCTTCCTCTTCTTCATCTTCTGGGAAGTGATGCTCCTGCCGATGTACTTCCTGATCGGCGTCTGGGGCGGGCCGCGGCGTGAGTACGCGGCGATCAAGTTCTTCCTCTACACGCTGATCGGCTCGGCGCTGATGCTGATCGCGATGCTCGCGCTCTACTTCGCGAGCGATCCGCACACCTTCGATTTGACGAAGCTCGCCGCCGCGGGCGCGAGCTTCTCGACGCAGCCGATCGGCCTCTGGCCGTTCTCGTCGCTCGGCTGGGGCTTCCAGCACCTCTGCTGGATCGCGCTCTTCATCGGCTTCGCGATCAAGATCCCCGCGTTCCCGTTCCACACCTGGCTGCCCGACGCGCACGTCGAGGCGCCGACGCCGATCTCGGTGATCCTCGCCGGCGTGCTCCTCAAGATGGGCACCTACGGCATCCTCCGGATCTGCTACCCGATCCTGCCGGTCGCGACCGCCGACCTCGCGTTCTGGTGCCTCGCCGCGCTCGGCACGTGGAACATCGTCTACGGCGCGCTCTGCGCGATGGCCCAGACAGGACCTGAAGAAGCTCGTCGCGTACTCGTCGATCAGCCACATGGGCTACGTGCTGCTCGGCATGGCGGCGTTCACGCCCCAGGGCATCAACGGCGCCGTGCTGCAGATGTTCAACCACGGCACGGTCACGGCGATGCTGTTCCTCCTCGTCGGCGTGATCTACGACCGCGCGCATCACCGCCGCATCGACGGCTTCGGCGGGCTCGCCGACATCATGCCGATGTACACGGGGATCACCGCGGTCGCGTTCTTCGCCGCGCTCGGGCTCCCGGGCCTCTCCGCGTTCATCTCGGAGGTGCTCGTACTGCTCGGCGCCTGGAAGCCGTTCCCGGCGCTCACCGCCGTCGCCGCGACCGCTGTCGTGCTGACGGCGGGCTATATGCTCTGGACGCTCCAGCGCATGTATCTCGGCAAGGCGAACGAGAAGTACCTGAACCTGCCCGACGTGACGCCGCGCGAGCTCTTCACGCTCGTGCCGCTCATGGTGATCGTCATCATCCTCGGCGTGTATCCGCACGCGGTGATCGACCTCATGAACGTCTCGCTCGTGCATCTGAACGAGACCGTGCTGGCGGGCGCGAAGGCCGCCGCGGCGACTCCGGTCGCGATGATCCCCTGATGGATCTGGCCGCCACGCAAAGCCTCGTCTGGTTCCTCCCGGAGCTCGTGCTCGGGATCGCCGCGCTCGGCATCTGGGTGCTCGACCTCGTCGAGACGAACAAGCAGCGGCTCGGGTATCTCGCGCTGTTCGCGACCGCCGTCTCGATCTACCTCGCTGCGCGGCTCGTCGGTTACGGCGAGGGGTGGATCTTCCACCGCATGCTCGTCGTCGATTCCTTCGCGATCTTCTTCAAGATCCTGATCGGCCTCGCGACGCTCGCGGTCTTGTGGATGTCGCTCGACTCGAAGGAAGTCCGCGGTGGCGCCGAGGGCGAGTACTACGGGCTCATCCTCTGCTCGGCGATCGCGATGTACACGATGGCGGCGGCGGCGAACCTGCTGATGGCGTACCTCTCGCTCGAGTTCGTCAGCCTCACGTCGTACATCCTGACCGGCTATCGCCGGCACGATCGGCGCTCCGGCGAGGCCGCGCTCAAATATTTGATCTACGGCGGCGTCGCTTCGGGCGCGATGATCTACGGCATGAGCTGGATCTACGGCATCGCCGGCTCGATGGACTTCGTCCAGATCCAGCAAGCAGTCTTCGCGGCGGGCGACTCGAATCGCCTCGCGCTCTTCATCGCTTTGGTGCTCGTGCTCGTCGGCGTCGGTTACAAGATCGCGGCCGTGCCGTTCCACATGTGGGCGCCGGACGCGTACGAGGGCGCGCCGATCCCCGTGACGACGCTCCTCGCGGTCGGCTCGAAAGCGGCGGGCTTCGCGCTCGCGATCCGCTTCTTCTACCCGACGATCTCCAAGGCGGGCGACGACGGCGTCTGGCAATCGATCACCGGCGTCGAGTGGCCGCACTTGCTGCTCGTTCTATGCATGGTGACCATGACGCTCGGGAACCTGGCGGCGCTCTCGCAGACGAACCTGAAGCGCCTCCTCGCGTACTCCTCGATTGCCCATGCTGGATATACCCTCATGGGCTTCGTGCTCCTCTCCGACGAGGGGCTCCGGGCGATGCTCTTCTATCTGCTCGCCTACTACGTGATGAACCTCGGCGCCTTCCTCGTGGTGATGATCGTCGCCGAGCTCGACCGGCCGCGAAGACATCGACGGCTACCGCGGGCTCGCCTGGCGCGGCGGGATCTTCCCGGCGGCCGCGATGGCGCTCTTCCTCTTCTCGCTTGCCGGGCTCCCGCCGTTCGTCGGCTTCATCGGCAAGTTCTATCTCTTCGCCGCCGTGGTGAAGAGCGAGTTCTACCTGCTCGCGGTCGTCGGCGTGCTGAACAGCGTCGTCTCGCTGTACTACTACGCGCGCGTCGTCCGGACGATGTTCCTCGACTTCCCCGAGGGCGACGAGGCGAAGGTCACCGTCGACGCCTACGAGGGCGGGCTCGTCGCCGCGCTCGCCTGCGCGACGGTCGTGTTCGGCCTCTACTGGTCGCCGCTCATCGAGTTCGCCGGCCGCTCGATCCGCTTCTTCCAGGGTTAGGCGGGAAGGACGCTGTTGCCCGGCTCTCTCGCCGCGACCGTCCACCAGCTTCGAGGCGGGCAGCAACGTCCCCAACCCGGCTCGAACGCTTTGCGTTCGACCCGGTAGCTTGGCTACCAAGCACTCGCCGCGCTTCGAACGGCTGGTCGAGTCGATCCGTCCGGGCATTCGCGAGCTCTCGATCGAGGACGTCCGCACGAAGATCACCGGGCCGCGCACGTTCCACCTGATCGACGTGCGCGAGGAGAGCGAGTTCGCGGTCGACCACCTGCCGGGCGCCCGCGCGCTGTCGAAGGGCGTGATCGAGCGGGATGTCGAGGTCACGATTCCCGACGTGGACGCCGAGATCGTTCTCTATTGCGGCGGCGGCTACCGCTCGGCGCTCGCGGCGGATAACCTCCGCAAGATGGGCTACACGAACGTCTGGTCGATGTGGGGCGGCATCCGCGCCTGGCGCGAAGCCGGCTTTCCGCTCGAGCCGGGAGGATCCCGATGACCCGCCAGGTTTTCCTCGTGCTCGCTTTGCTCGTTTCGGCATGCGCCGCTTCGGCGCGCCCGAAGCTCGGCGTCGAGAACGCCAAGCTCGCGGCGTGTCCCTCGTCACCGAACTGCGTGTCCTCGCAGGCTGCCGACGCCGACCACCGCATCGAGCCGCTGCCGATCCGGACGACGCCGGAAGAGGGGATGGCACGTCTCGCCGAGATCATCGGTGCCATGCCGCGCACGAGGATCGTCGCGCAGAACCCCGACTATCTCCGTGCCGAGTTCACCTCGCGGATCTTCCGCTGGGTCGACGACGTCGAGGCGTACGTCGACGGGGACGCGAAGCTCATCCATTTGCGTTCCTCGTCGCGCACCGGCTACTCGGACCTCGGCGTGAACCGTTCGCGCATCGAAGCGATCCGCGAACGATACGCAGCCGTGCCTTAGCTGCTTCCTCGCAGGAGGATTTCCATGAGCGAGTCTCTCGAAGGTCGGGTCGAGCGCCTCGAGCGCGCGAACCGGCAGCTCGTGCGTCTGCTCGTGGTGATCGCGGCCGTCGCGGCCGCCCCGTGGCTCGCCGGCGCAACCGGCAAGTCGACGAAGCTCGAGGTCTCCGAGCTCGTGCTCCGCGACGCGAGCGGCGCCCGCCGGGGCGGGCTCTCGGTCGACGCCGCGGGCGCCGCGAAGCTCATCCTCGCGGACGCGAAGGGGCGCGAGCGCGCCTCGGTCGTCGCGGGCGCGGAAGGAGCGGCGACGCTCGCCTTCAGCGACGCCCGCGGCTATCCGCGCGCGCGCTTCCAGACCGTCGGCGATTCGAGCCTCAACTTCTACGATCGGAACGGCAAGCTCCGCGCCGCGCTCGGCGTCACGGAGTACGGTCCGCGTTGGGTCTCCGAGGCCGTCGACCGCGCGATCCAGAAATCGGCGAGCTCCGGAAATCCGTTCGCGATCGCCGAGGCGGATCTCGCCGGCGCCCCGCCGGAAGTGTTCGAGGCTCAGGACGGACCGGTGCTCCGCTTCTTCGATCCGCGCGGGCGCCCGCGGATCGAGGCGCGCGTCGACATGAATCGACCGGTCATCTTCCTCCACACCGACCAAGGCACGCTGCAAGCGGTGAAGCCGCAGGCTGCGCCGTTGATGGACTAGGAGGTGGTACGGTGAAGCAGCTCCTCAAATACGCGATCCTCGCCGGCGCCGCGTACTACGCCTACGACTACTTCGTCACGCAGGAGCGCTGGAAGGATTGGCGAGCGAAGCCCGTGGAGATCAAAGCGCCGCCGGATGCGAAGCCCGAGGACTTCCAGCGGAATCCCGGTCGCGGTCTCAACCCGTTCACGACGGACGACATGCCGGGCAGCGCGCCGCAGCGCCGTCCCCCGATGCCGAAGATCCCCGGGCAGTAGCTCCCCGAAGGGTGATCTAGGCAGACGCGCAGAAGCGGCGGACGACTTCGTAGAGCGTCTCGAGCCCCCAGCCGAATCCGTCGATCGGGATCCGCTCGTCGTGCCCGTGGTAGAGGCGCGCGAACGCGATGCCCGGGGGGAGCTTCACCGGCGAGAATCCGTAGCACGTCGCTCCGAGCCGCGCGTACGCGAACGAGTCCGTGAAGCCCGGGATCATGTAGGGCACGACGGCCGCGCCCGGATCGGCGTCCGCGATGACCGCGGCGATCGTCTCGAAGAGCTCGGTCTTCGGGTCGAACGTCGTGCCGTCGTGCTGCTCGAGCACCTGGATCTCGACGTCGTCGCCGACGACCTCGAGCACCTCGCGGAGGAACGACTCGACCGACTGGCCGGGAATCACGCGACCGTCGACCGTGACCTTCGCCGACGACGGAATCACGTTCACCTTGCGCCCGGCCGCGAGCATCGTCGGGTTCGCGGTGTTCCGGAGCATGGCGTTCAAGCCGATTGCGGTGTTCAGATCGACCCGCGTGATCAGGTCGAGCAGCGGCGACGAGAGCGTCGGTGACAGGAGCAGCGGCAAGATCCAGCCCTGCGGGAACGGCGCGAGCGCGGACATCGCGTCGAGGAAGCCCTCGACGACCGGCGTCGAGTGAAGCGGTAGGCGGTGGTCGGCGAGCGCCTGCACGGCGCGCGCGAGGCGAACGACGGCATTCTTCGGATGCGGCATGGAGCCGTGGCCCGGCTCGCCGCGCGCGGTCATCTCGAACCAGCAGATGCCTTTCTCGGAGACCTGCACCGGGTAGAGGCGCTGGCCGCCGACGTGGAACGTGTGACCGCCGACCTCGCCGAGCACGTATTCCGCGCGGACGAGATCCGGATGCTTCTCGGAGAGGAAGAGCGCGCCGAGGTTCGAGCCGGCTTCCTCGTCGGCGACCGCGGCGAAGATGACGTCGCGATCGAGCGCGACGCCTTGGCGCTTCAGTTGCAGCATGACGGCGAGGCTCATCGCCGCCATGTTCTTCATGTCGATCGTGCCGCGTCCCCAGATGAAGCCGTCCGCCTCTTCGGCCGCGAACGGCGGATACGTCCAGTGCTCGGCGTCCGCCGGCACGACGTCGAGATGCGCGTTCAGAAGGAGCGGCGGGCGATTGCCGTTGCCGCGGAGGCGCGCGACGAGCGAGGCGCGCGTCGGCTGTGACTCGAGGATCGTCGACTCGATCCCGTCGCGCGCGAGGACGCCCGCCACGTAGTCCGCGGCCGGACGCTCGTTGCCGGGCGGGTTCGTGGTGTCGATGCGGATCAGGTCCTTGAGGAATCCGAGCGCCTCGGATCGCGCAGCGGCCCAATCGATCGCCATCATTCTAGGCTCTTAGACCGATCCGTTGGAGGAACGCGAGCACCGCGGCGCGATGCTCGCGTGCACCGGTCGCCTTCGTGTGGTCTTTGCCCGGGAGCACCGCGACCTCCGACCCGGGAATCGCCGCGGCAAGCGGCCGTGGGTCCCCCGCGACCTCGTCGCGATCGCCGGCGACGACCAGCGCCGGCGCGTGAATCGACGCGAGCTCCTCGGGCGCGATCGGCCGATTCGTCCGCCGCCAGAACGCGGCGAGCGCGCTCAGATCGCCGCCGTTCTGCTCGGCGAACTTGCGATAGCCGAGCGCGCCGGGCGGGGCGCCGCTCGGATCGTCAGCCTCGAGCGCGCGGGCGACCGCTTCGCGATCTCCGGCGGGCCCGCCGAAATCGCGAAACCCACTGCCGATGCCGGAGAGCACGAGCGCGGCCGCGCGCGCCGGATGGAGGAGCGCCGCCTCGAGCGCGACGCGCGCGCCCATCGAATAACCCATGAGCACGCCACGCTCGGCGCCGACGGCGTCGAGCACCTCGACCGCATCTCGCGCGAGGCGGTCGAGCGCGTACTTCGCGGGATCGTAGAATTTCGCGCTGTGCCCGTGTCCGCGCTGATCGTAGGCGACGGCGCGAAAGCCCGCGCGCGCGAGCGCGTCCATCCAACCCGTGCCGCGCCAGTTTCGCTCGAGAGTCGAGGCGAAGCCGTGGATGAGCAGCACGACCGGGCCTTCGCCGGTCGACTCCCAACGGAGCTCCGCGCCGTCGCTGGTCGGCGCGACGGGCACCTTAGCTGCTCCCCGCCTCTCCCCATTGGGGAGAGGCCGACGCGAAGCGGCGGGTGAGGGGGAGACCTTCGCGTCGCCATCGTCTCCCCCTCACTCGCGCCTGCGGCGCCGACCAAGATGCTCCTCGCCGGCTCGGAGCGGTCGCTCCCCAACGGGGAGAGACGAAGGCGGGGATCGCGATGCCCATCAATCCGGGCTGAAGCGGTTGACCTCGCCGCTCGTGACCGTGCCTTCGCGGCCGATCGCTTCCTTTGCCATCAGCGACTCGAGCACGTCGCGGTGCTCGGGGGTGTTCGCGAAGAAGCGCCGCCCGTCGGCGAGCCGGCCGACGACGATGCCGCGAATCGGCGCACCGTCCCGATCGTGGAGCACGGTGTACGTCTCGATCGTGCCGCGGCCCGACGGTTCGCGCTCGACCGCCGACTTCGGCCCGCGGTCGACCTGAGCCTGCAGGTCGGCGGGCTCGCGGCGGCGCCACGGGCGCCCCGAGGGCTCGGTGCCGTAGATGCCGATCGAATGCTTTGTCACGTACCAGCCGAGCCCCGTCGCGAGCCCGACGGCGCCGCGGTCGGCGCGGAGCCTTGCCACCAGCGTTGCGATCGAGTGCATCGGGTAGTTGCTGGCCGGGCCGCCCGCGTACGCCAGGCCGCCGGTCACGGTGAGCGGGCGCGGGTCCGCCGCCGGGATGCCGAGCGCGTCGCGCGCGATCTGCACCGCGGACGGGAAGCAGCTGTAGAGATCGATGTGGCGCACACGGTCGATCGTCACGCCGGCCATCTCCATGGCCGCCGCGCCGGCGGCGCGGATCGCGGGCGAGCTCGCGAAGTCGGCGCGGTCGGAGAGGTACCAGTGGTCGTGCGCGTCGCCGGTGCCGAGCACGTAGATCCAGCGCTCCTGCGGGATCCCCAGAGACTTCGCGTTCGCGACGGACGTCAGGATCAGCGACGCCGACTGATCGACGTCCATGATCGCGTTCATGAGCTTCGGGTAAGGGAACCCGATCATGCGGTTCGACGGAGTGACGGTCGAGATCTCCTCGGCCGTGCGTGGGGAGCGGAACCACGCATGCGGGTTCTCCGCGGCGATCCGCGAGAAGCCGGCGTAGAGCTCGCCGAGCGTGCGGAGGTGGCTCTTCGGATCGCGCCCGGCGCGCGCGCGGAGCGCGTTCTCGAAGAGCGGGTAGACCTGGATCGGCATCTGCAGGCCGTGCGTCGATTCGTGACCGTTCGTGCCTGGCTTGTCCTCGCCGAGTGTCTCCGGCCGGGGACCGTCGCTCGTCGGCGTCCAGTCGAGCGTGATTCCCGCTTTCCGCGCGCGAGAGGCGGTGGCGAGTGCCTCGGCGCCGGAGAGGAGCGCGAGACCGACGCGCCCGTCGGCGATCCGCGCCGCGACCTCGTTCAGCAGGAACTGCGGCGAGTTACCGCCGATCGCGGTGTAGAGCTCGGTCTTCGCACTCGCGCCGGCGCGCTCGGCGAGCGCGCGCGGGGCATTGCCGTAGTCGTGGCCGAGGATGTTGACGACGCCGACGCAGTCGACGCGCTCGAGGAGCGTCTCGGTCGCGCCGGCATCCGCCGCGGCGCGGCGCGCCGTCTCCGCCATCATCGCGACCGGCTCGAGCGCCGCGACGGGATCGACGTCCTTCTGGGTGAGCTGCGCGGCGCCGACGAGGATCGGGGTACGGTCTTCGGTCATGCGGCGGAACTTACTTCGGCAAGAGGCACGAGTGAATGCTGGCCTCGCCGGGCGCTTCGCCGGCGAGCGTCTGGATCGCGAGCTCGGCTTGCTCGACCGGGAAGTCGTGCGTGTGCATCTTCTCGAGCGGCACACGGCCCGATTCGATCAAGCGGATCGCCACGTCGTAGGCGCGTGTCGTGACGCCGAACGCGCCGAAGATCGTGAGCTCCTTGACGACGATCAGATCGCTCACGAACTCGGGCACGGCCTTGAAGCCCTTCACGCCGGCGAGCACGATCCGTCCGCGCGGCGCCGCGTAGCGGAGCGCCTCGGCGACGGGCTCCGCAGCGTAGGACGACACTTCGACGACGACGTCGGCGCCGCGCCCGCCGGTCTCCTCGACGACGCGGGCACGGGCGTCCTCCTGCTCGACGTCGATCGTCACGTCGGCGCCGAGCTCCTTCGCGAGTGCGAGCTTCTTCGCGTCGCGCGTGAGCCCGGTGACGATGATCTTCTGCGCGCCGACCGCGCGCGCGGCGATCACGCTCGCGAGGCCGCGCTGTCCCGGGCCGAGCACGAGCACGGTGTCGCCGGGAGCGGTCCTCGGGATCTCGACCGCCCAGCGGAAGCCCGCGCCGAGCGGGTTGAACATGACGGCGAGGCTCGCCGGGATCTCCTTCCGCACCTTGTGCACGATCGAGTGCGGATCGAGGTACATGTAGTCGGCGTAGGCGCCCCAGAGAGCCGGCGCGCGGGTGATCGGCACGTAGGCGTAACCGAACATGCCGCCGCGACCGCGGCACAGCTGATAGCGCCCCTCGATGCAGTCGCGGCAGTGCCCGCACGGGATCAGCGTCTCGACCGCGACGCGATCGCCGACGTCGACCCCCCAGCGCTTCGCGGCGCGGTCGCCGATCTTCTCGATGATCCCGAGCGGCTCGTGCCCCGGGATCACCGGGTACCGCACCGGGATCGTGCCCGTGTACTGCTCGACGTCGCTGCCGCAGATGCCGCAGGCCTCGACTCGAAGCAGCGCGGAATCGTCGTCGATCTCGGGAATCGGCAACTCGCGAAGCTCGAGCGCCCGCGGGCCGGTCTGCACGATCGCACGCGACGTCTTCATGGCGCGGGATCCTCGTTCGCGATCGCCGAAGCGTCAAGTTCGAAGATTGACGAGCGCGGCCGGTTCGTCGGAAGGGAAGACGGGAGGGGATGCCATGGCGATCCAAGGAAAATCGGACGAGGTGAACGCGCGGCTCGACCGTCTCGAGTCGGAGAATCGGCGCTTGCGGCGCTGGCTCGGCGCGGTGGCGGTGGGAGCGATCGTGCCGATCCTCCTCGCCGCGAGTCACGAGAAGGCGGGCAAGACGCTCGAAGCCACGAAGATCGTGCTGAAGGACGCGAAGGGGAAGATTCGCGCCGAGCTCGGTACGCAGCCCGACGGGTCGGCGTCGCTCGCGCTCCTCGACGAAGAAGGCGCGACGGTCGCCAAGCTCTCCGGCCAGAGCGGTGCGCCGATCCTCGAGATGGCCGGCGGCGCCGGTGGCAGCGTCTGGCTGACGTCGTCGACGACCGGTGCGAGCCTTTCGCTCGCCAAGGGGAACGGCGAGCTCGCCCTCGCGACGAACGCCTCCGGTCAGCCGTCGATCAAGATGCAAGACCGCGACGGCAAGGTCATCTGGAACGCGCCGTAGCGGCTAAGGTCGTCAGCTACGCCAGGTCCTCGAGAAAGGCGTCCGAGATCCCTCCCCATGGGCCAAGCCACGGCCGGGTATCGTGGGTTAAGCCGTAACTCATTGAAAACACGGGATCTAGCATCGCCAGATCACCCGCGTCGCGCGATGTCGCATTGCTAGGCCATTCGTGGCGCCTCTCGATCGAGAGGAGACACTACGATGGCTTTCGAGACGATCACGATGGCGCTTCTGACCCACCCGGTGCACGTGCTTTTCGCCGCGGTGGTCCTGTTCCATGTGGCGAAGCCGGTGCTCGCGAAGCTCGCGGCGCCGAAGGTCGTCGTCCGCCAGGCCCGCGCCGCCGCTTGAGCTCATCTTAGACGGACGGGTTCGGGGCCTGGCATTGCCAGGCGCCCCCGGGTCTGCCCGTCTGCGCTTGCGTCTCCGAATCTGGCGCCTCTCGGTCAGGAGGGCGACGAAGATGGAGACGACGATCCTGATGGCGATCCTGACCCACCCGATCCAGGCGATGCTCGCGGCGGTGCTCGTGGCCTACGGACTGCGCGCCGTGGCGAACGCGATCCGCCCAGCGACCAAGATCGAAACGCAGACCGCGCGCGCGGCCGCCTGATGGTCGTCGACGCCGGTGGGGCGACACCCGCGAGGGGTCCCTCCACCTACTTGGCGGCCGCAGTGGCAGATGCGTTCGAGCGTGAGCGTCTCGGCCTTCTCGGGCGCCTGATGGATCCGATGAGCGCGCGGCGGCTGGACCGTCTCGGAGTGGCCCCCGGCTGGCGCTGCCTCGAGGTCGGGGCCGGCGACGGCTCGGTCGCCCGATGGCTCGTCGACCGCGTCGGTCCGGAGGGCCACGTCGTCGCCACCGATCTCGATCCGCGGTTCCTCGACGATCCCCGCATCGAAGTGCGAGCACACGACATCCTCGTCGATCCACTCGAGACGGCGGCGTACGACCTGGTGCATTGCCGAGCTGTCCTCATGCACCTCTCGCAGCCGCGGCGCGCGCTCGAGCGCATGGCCGCCGCGCTCCGACCGGGCGGATGGCTCCTCGCCGAGGAAGGCGACGTCGGTACCGTTCGCGCCATCGATCCCGGCCATCCTGGCGCCGCCTGGTTCGAGCAGGCGCACCAACGCAGCGCCGCGCGGATTCAGGCGACCGGCTTGGTCGACGTGCGCTTCGGGCGCCGCTGTCGCGGGCTCCTCGAAGAGGCCGGGCTCGTCGACGTCGAAGACGAGACGACGACCTGGAAGTGCCGAGGCGGAGGTCAGGCGGCGCGGTTCCAGCAGATGAACCTGCGGCTCGTGCAGACGACGCTGCCGAACTTCCTGCCGCGGGACGACTACGAGCGCCATTCGTCGCTCTACGGCGACCCCTCGTTCGCGTTCGTCTTCATGGCCATGGTCGGCGCCTGGGGCCGCCGGCCTAACCAAAGCCCTTGATGAGTCGATGCCGACGGATCTATCGCGAAACGGGGGGACCGCGATGGAAGACCGCGTCTTCGTCGGGCGGACGGTCGAGCTCGGGGCGCTGCGCGCCGGGCTCGATCGCGCCTGCTCGGGGCGTGGCGGCGTCTTCCTCCTGGCCGGCGAGCCCGGCATCGGCAAGAGCGAGCTCGCCGATCGTCTCGGGCACGAGGCTCTAGCAAAGGGGGCGGAGGTGCTTTGGGGGCGCTCGTGGGAGGGTGAGGGCGCGCCACCGTATTGGCCCTGGGCGCAGATCCTCCGAACGTTCGCGGCGGAGCGCAAGGAGGTAGAGCCCGTCGCGATCTTCGGTGCCGCCGCGCCCTACGTCGGGCAGATCGTCTCCGAGCTTCGAGATCGTCTCCCCGCCCTTCATCGCTATCGCTTCGCGCACGCGCTCATTCGCCGCGAGGGCGAGTTCTGGACGATCACGTTCGACGGGCGGACGGTGCGGCTGCGAGACAGCGTCGGGCTTCGGTACCTCGCGTCTCTCCTCGCGCGCCCCGGGAACGAGATGCTCGCCGCTTCGCATCGCGCGCACTCCACCGGCCGACGCGGAGCGCGCCCGCCAGAGCGTGAGCGTGGCGGTTCGCCGCGCGCTCCGCCGGATCACGTGCGAGCTTCCACCGCTCGGCGACCATCTGAACCGCAGCGTCCGCCCGGGCAGTTCCTGCCGCTACGACCCCGACCCGCGCGCGCATGTGAGCTGGGATCTCTGCCTTGATCCGTAAAATGATGTGGAATAGCTTACACATCGGATTACCCAATGCCTGGCAAGATCATTCAGGTGCCGATCGATGCCGGTCTCCTCAGCGAGATCGACGAGACCGCCGGTATCGTCGCGGAGAGTCGCGCGGAGTTCATTCGCAAAGCCTGCCGCGCGCGCCTGCACAGCCTCGCGGAGGACGAGCTCGAGCGCCGTTACGTGAGCGGCTATCGGAAGACCCCCGAGAGTCCGGCAGCTGCGAAATCCAATGCTCGGCTGCTCGCAAAGCTTCTGCCGAGGGAGAAGTGGTAGATGAGGCGTGGCGAGGTCTGGTGGGCGAGACTCCCGAAGCCCGCCGGCCGCCGGCCCGTTCTCCTGCTTAGCCGCGATAGCGCATACGCCGTCCGTTCCGCCGTCACGGTCGCACCCCTGACGCGGACGATCCGGGGGATCCCTGTCGAGGTATCGCTAGGTCCGAAGGACGGGTTGCCGGCGGCCTGCGTGGTCAACCTCGATGACGTATCGACGATTCCGAAGGCGTTGCTCGTGGAGCGGATCGCAGCCCTGTCGGGGGACAAGCTGAACGCGGTTCGAGACGCGATCCGCTTCGCCCTCGACCTCTGACCCCCGTCACGCCCGCGACGCCCCTTGTCGCGCCTTCCCAGCGGGAGGCCAGTGAGAATATCCTCGCCTCCGTCTGGACGTTTTTCCGGGGGGACCAACGGCGGACGACGGCAGAAAACCATCCGATTCTCTGGTCGGGCGCGAGCGCGAGCTCGGCGAGCTCGCGGCCGAGCTTGCCGAGGCGATCGCCGGGCGGGGGCGACTCGTCTTCCTTTCCGGGGAGCCGGGGATCGGGAAGACGCGGCTCGCGACCGAGCTCGCCGCGCTCGCGCGTGAGCGCGGCGCTTCGGTTCTCTGGGGCCGGTGCAGCGAAGGCGGAGGCGCTCCGGCATATTGGCCGTGGCTGCAGATCCTCCGGTCGATCGTCGATGGCATGTCGACCGAGGTGCTCGCGACCGCTCTCGCCGACGGCGCGCCGTACGTCGCCGAGCTCGTCCCCGCCGTGCGGCGAAAGCTCCCGGGCCTGCCGCCGCCGGCGTCACCGGATTCGGAGCACGCGCGCTTCTTTCTCTTCGACGCGACGACGCGATTCCTGAAGAAGACGGCGGAGACGAAACCGCTCTTCCTCGTCGTCGACGACCTCCACTGGGCGGACAAGCCGTCGCTCCTCTTGCTCGAGCACCTCGCGCGCGAGATCTCGGACGCGCGCATCGCCGTGGTCGGCACCTTCCGCGAAGCAGAAGCTCGCGAGGTGGGTCCGCTCGCGGACGTGCTCGGCGGGCTCGTCCGTCAGGGGCACACGTTGCCGCTCCGCGGTCTCGGCATCGCGGAGGTCGCGACGTTCATGCAGCGAAGCGGAGCGGCAAAGCCCGATGCCGCGCTCGTCGGCGCCGTCCATCGCGCGACCGACGGCAATCCCTTCTTCATCGACGAGATCGTGCGGCTGCTCGTCGCGGAGGGAATCACAGCGCTGACGGCGGGCACGCTGCCGATCCCGGAAGGTGTTCGCGCCGTCATTCGGAGACGGCTCGGGCTCCTTCCGGATGAATCACGCCGGGCGCTCGCGATCGGCGCGCTCGTCGGCGCCGAGTTCGCTGCGTCGATCGTAGCCCGCGCCCAGGACGAGACGCCGGCGAAGGTTGCCGAGGCTCTCGAGCGCGCGCGAGCGGCCGGCCTGATCGATCGCGTCGCTCGCGACGAGACGCGCTACCGCTTCGCGCACGCGCTCCTCCGCGAGACGCTCGCCGACGATCTGAAGCCGAGCGACCGCCAACGACTGCACGGGGCAATCGCCGGCGCGCTCGAGGAAGCGTACGGCGCGGCGGTCGAGGCGCACGCCGCCGAGCTCGCGCACCACTTCGCCGCCGCCGGACCAGGCGCCGCGGAGGCGAAGGCGTTCGACTATTCACGGCGCGCGGGCGACGCCGCGAGGGCCGTCCATGCCTACGAAGAGGCGGCCATGCACTTCCGCCGAGCGTTGAGTCTCGGCGGCGCCGGCCGCCTCGACGAACTCGCGCGCTGCGATCTCCTCGGTGTGCTTGCGCATGCTTCCTTGAGTGCAGGCGAGGACGCCGCGGGCGAGAAGGAGTCGCTCGAGGCGCTGGAGATCGCGCGCCGCCTGCGCGATCCCGTCCGCTTCGCGATGCTCGCGATGGCGTTCGGCAGGCCCGTGTTCTCCATGCTCATGCGCTCCAACCCGACGCGGATCCGCCTCCTCGAGGAGGCTCTCGAAGGGTTGGACCGCGAATCTTCCTTGCGCGCGACCGTCATGGCGCAGCTCGCGGCGGAGACGCCATTCGTCGAGGGTGGGAAGCGCACTCTGCGCCTCAGCGAAGAGGCGCTCGCCATGGCACGCCGGGTCGGTGACCGAACCGCGCTTTCGCGGGCCCTCCTCGCGCGCTGCGTTGCGCTCTGGACGGCGCCGAATCCGGAGCGACTCTCGGTCGCGACCGAGGCACTGAGACTCTGTGAAGAGTCCGACGCTCCGGCGGTCGTCTTCGTCGCGCGCCGCCTGCGCATCATGATGCTGCTCGCCGCCGGTGAGATGGAGGCGGTCGATCGAGAGATCGCGGCTTGCGAGCAGATCGCCGAGACACTCCGGCTGCCGGCGCTGCGAAGCGTGGCACTCGCGCTCCATGCGATGCGAGCGATCACGAAGGGCCGCTTCGAAGAGGCGGAGCGGCTGATCCGCGCTTCGATCGAGATGGACCATGGCAGCGACCAGGCACAGGCTCTCGCTCGGATCCAGACCTTTTACCTTCGCTGGGAGCAGGGCCGGCTCCGCGAGCTCGTCGATACGTTCGGCGTGGAGCGGCTCTTTGCGTCGCCGATCGCCTTCCGGGGCGCACAAGCGATGGCGTGTGCGTTCGTCGGACGAGATGCCGAGGCGCGCCGGATCTTCGAAGAGCTCGCCTCGAGCGACTTCAAGGGCGACGAATTCGCGTTGGGCCTGCGCCTCGCGGCCGGGACCCTTTCGACGACCTGCTATCTCCTCGGCGACGCACGCCGCGCGGCGGTTCTCTACGAAAGCATCCTGCCGTTCGCGGGAGAATACTCGGTTCACACGGCCGGCCTGACGGTCACGAACCCGCCGTCGCATCATCTCGGTCTGCTCGCGACGGCGATGGGCCGCTTCGAAGATGCCGAGCGTCACTTCGAAGACGCGATCACCAAAATCGCGAAGCTCGGCTCGCCGCCGATGTTCGCGCGCAATCGCTACTACTACGCCGAAATGCTGCTCCGCCGCGGCGCGCCCGGCGATCGCGAGAAGGCGCTGACGCTGCTCGACCAAGCGCTCGAGACCGCGGACGCGATCGGCATGCTGAAGATCGCCGCGGATGCCCGGGCGCTGCAGGCGGCGATGGCGGCGTCGCCCGCGCCCGCGCGTGATCGCGCCGAACCGGCAGCCACCGGCCCCGACGACACCGTGACCCTCATGTTCAGCGACATGTCCGGGTTCACCGAGATGACCGAGCGTCTCGGCGACGCCGCCGCGCTCGAGGTCGCCGAGGCGCACAACGCGATCATCCGCCGCGAGGCGGCGGCGCAGGGCGGGCGCGAGCTCGAGCTCCAGGGCGACGGCTTCCTGCTCTCGTTCCCGGCGGCGAAGGCGGCGCTTCGCTCCGCGATCGCGATCCAGCGCGCGTTCGCCGCTTACAGCGCAGAGCACCCGTCGCGCCCGATCGGCGTGCGTATCGGCATCCACACCGGCGAGCCGCTCCGCCAGGCCGGCCGCTACTTCGGCAAGGCGGTAATCCTCGTCACGCGGATCGCCGCCCAGGCGAAGAGCGGCGAGATCCTCGTCTCGTCCGTCGTCCGCGATCTCGGCGAGAGCGCGCACGAGGTCGCGTTCGACGACGGGCACGAGGTCGAGCTCAAGGGCATCAGCGGCAAGCGGCGGATCTTCCGTGTGCGCTGGAACGACGAGGAGCCCGTCGCCGACGAACCACCGGCAGCCCCGAGCGTCTTCCGCCGCGAAGGCGACACCTGGCACATCGCCTGCGACGGTCGCACGTTCCGTCTGAAGGACGTGAAGGGGCTCCGCTATCTCGCCGAGCTACTCCACCACCCGGGCCGCGAGTTCGCGGCGATCGACCTCTCCGGGGGAGCGGCTACCGACTCTGGCGATGCCGGGCCGATGCTCGACGCTCAGGCGAAAGCAGAGTACCGGCGACGTCTCGAGGACCTCCGCGAGGAGCTCGAGGAGGCCGAAAGCTTCAACGATCCGGCACGCGCGAGTCGCGCGCGTGAGGAGATCGAAGCGCTCTCCGATGAGCTCTCTCGCGCGACCGGCCTCGGCGGCCGCGACCGCAAGACGGGGTCGGCGGCGGAGCGCGCGCGGCTCAACGTGACGATGGCGATCAAATCCGCGCTGAAGCGCATCGCCGAGAACGACGCCACGCTCGGCCGGCGGCTAGCGATGACCGTGAAGACCGGGAACTTCTGCTCCTACAATCCGGATCCGGGCGCGCCGCTCGTCTGGAGCTGATAGCGCTCAGTCGTCGCGCCCGGTCTCGCACGCGGAACGGAGCTCGGCGGGGGGCTGGGCTTCGATGACGAGCGTGCGGCCGCCCGTCGGGTGAGGCAGCTGGAGTCGGCTCGCGTGCAGCATGAGTCGCGGGGCAGGGGGACCGCCGTACTTGCCGTCACCGACGATCGGATGGCCGATCGCCGCGAGGTGCACGCGGAGCTGATGCATGCGGCCGGTCTCCGGCTCGAGCTCGACGAGCGCGCGATCGCCGCGCGCATCGACCACGCGGTAGCGCGTGAGCGCCTCCTTGCCGTCTTCGGAGGCCTCGGTGCGGAGATGGCCCTCGCGAAGCGGGAGGCCGATCTCGCCTTCCGCGTGCGCCGGCACGCCCGCGACGAGCGCGACGTAGCGTTTCTTCACGCGGCGGCGCGCGAGATTCTGATGGACGGCGCGGGCGGCCGCTTGCGTCTTCGCGAAGAGGAGAACGCCGGACGTCGCCGCGTCGAGACGGTGGAGCGCCCAGAGCGGAACCTTCTTGCCGGCGCGCTTCCGTACGTACTCCTCGGCGAGCTGAATCGCGGTGCCGCTCCGGCGCGCGCTCGTCGCGTGGCTCGGGACGCCGGCCGGCTTGTCGATCGCGAGGAGAGCGTCGTCCTCGTGGAGGACGAACGAGCGGTCGAGCGCTTCCGCGGGCCCTCTCCGCACCTCCTGCACGTGACAGACGATCTCCTGGCCGGCGCGAACGAAGCGCGATTGCATCATCACGCGTCGGCCGTCGACCGAGACGGCGCCGGCGGCGATCAGGAGCCGCGCGCGGCGGCGCGAGACCTCGGGCACGTGTGCGGCGACGACGAGGTCGAGCCGCATGCCGTCGTTCTCCGCGGGCACCGTGAAGCGCTCCGCCCTCGTTGTCTTTTCACCGGTCATGACAGAAGATCGCGCGATGCCTGACGGGAAGTTTACGATTGCCGCGGCGCAGCTCGCGCCGCGACTCGGCGACCTCGCCGCGAACCTCGCGCTCTACGAGAGCACGCTCACCGAGGCGCGCGGGCGCGGCGCCGATCTCGTGGTTTTCCCGGAGCTCAGCCTCACCGGATACCTGCTGCGCGACATGGTGTCGACGGTCGCGCTCCGACTCGATTCGCCGGAGATCGCGCGCCTCCGCGAGCTCAGCCGGTCCGTCGCGTTCGTCGCGGGGCTCGTCGAGGAAACGCCGTCGTTCCGCTTCCACAATGCGTCGATCTTCTTCGACCGCGGAGAGATCGTCGCCGTTCATCGCAAGGTCTACCTGCCGACCTACGGCATGTTCGACGAGCAGCGCTACTTCGCGCGCGGCGATCGGATCCGCGCCTTCGATTCGCGCTTCGGGCGCGCGGCGATGCTCGTCTGCGAGGATCTGTGGCATCCCTCGACGGCATACCTGGCCGCGCTCGACGGCGCGCTCCTCGTCCTCTGTCCGTCGACGAGCCCGCTCCGCGGCGTTTCCGAGGGAACCGAGCCGCGACGACAACGCGCGCTACTGGGAGATGATCAACCGCTTCTACGCCTCGACGTTCGCGTTCACGCTCGCCTATGCGAACCGCGTGGGCTTCGAGGACGGCGTCGGCTTCTGGGGCGGCTCGGAGGTCCTCGACGCCGCGCGGCACGACGATCGCCAAGGGCAAGTACTACGAGCCGGATCTCGTCGTCGCCGAGGTGAATCCGAAGGTCGCGCGTCGCCAGCGCATCGCTGCGCCGCTCCTGCGCGACGAGGATCTCGACCTGACGATCAACGAGCTCGCACGGATCCGCGAGCGGCCGGCCACGCCCGCGCCCGTCGCGGCGGAGGCGCAGAACCCGGCGCCGGTCGCGCGCCTGACGAAGCGGAAGCGCCCGCGTCGCGCCGCGAAGCCGTCTCGGGCGCGTGCGGCGCGAAAGGCGCGGCGCTGATCCCGGCGAACACGTCGCTCCTCCGCAAGGTCCTGGTCGCCTTCCTGAGGGACGAGGTGCGGAAGGTCGGCATCGAGCGCGTCGTCCTCGGGTCTCTCGGGCGGCGTCGACTCGAGCCTCGTCGCGTTCCTCGCCGCCGAGGCGCTCGGGCCGGAGAACGTCCTCGGCATCCGGATGCCCTACAAGGCGTCGAGCGCGGACAGCCTCGACGCACGCCGCGGCGGTCGCCGCCGCGACGGGCATCGAGACGATGACGGTCGAGATCACCGCGCAGGTCGACGCCTACTTCGAGCGCTTCCCCGACGCCGACGCGCGCCGGCGCGGCAACAAGATGGCGCGCGAGCGGATGACGATCCTCTACGATCACTCGGCGCGGTGGCGGCCCTCGTGCTCGGCACGAGCAACAAGACCGAGCTGCTCCTCGGCTACGGCACGCTCCACGGCGACATGGCCTCGGCGGTGAATCCGATCGGCGACCTCTACAAGACGCAGGTCTGGGCGCTCGCGCGCGCGATCGGCGTGCCGGAAGCGATCGTCGCGAAGAACCCTTCGGCGGACCTCTTCGTCGGGCAGACCGACGAGGGCGACCTCGGCTTCACCTACAAGCGAGGTCGACGAGCTCCTCTACCGGATGGTCGACGAGCGCTACTCGACGAGGAGCTCGAGCGCCGACGGGCTTCGCGCCGGCGTTCGTCGAAGCGCGTCTCGGAGATGGTGCGGAACTCGCAGTTCAAGCGGCGCCTGCCGGTGATCGCCAAGGTCTCGCAGCGGACGATCGACCGCGACTTCCGCTACGCGCGCGACTGGGGCGTCTGAGCTTGGCGGGCGTGCTCTACGTCGTCGCGACGCCGATCGGGAACCTCGAGGACCTCTCACCGCGCGCGGCGCGCGTGCTCGCCGAGGTCGATCGCATCGCCGCCGAGGATACACGGCGTACGGTGAACCTGCTTCGTCACCTCGGCATCGAGAAGCCGGTGTCGAGTTACTACGACGCCGTCGAGGCGCGGAAGGCGCCGGCGCTCGTCGAGGAGCTGGTCGCGGGAAAGAGCCTCGCGCTCGTGAGCGACGCGGGTACGCCGCTCGTGTCCGATCCGGGCTATCGCCTCGTGCGCGCGGCGATCGAGGCGGGCGTTCGCGTCGTACCGATCCCGGGGCCGACCGCGCTCGCGACGCTGCTCGCCGTCTCCGGGCTTCCCTGCGAGCGGTTCGTCTTCGAGGGATTCCTGCCGGCGAAGCCGGGCAAGCGGCGAAAGCGCCTCGAATCGCTGCGCGAGGAGACGCGGACGATCGTCCTCTACGAGTCGCCGTACCACGTGCTGCGCACGCTCGCCGAGATCGAGGAGATCCTCGGCGACCGCGCGGTCGTCATCGGGCGCGAGCTCACGAAGCTGCACGAGGAGATCGTGCGCGGGCGGGTCGCGGAGGTGCGAGCGCAGCTCGAGGGGAAGCCGACGCGCGGGGAGTACACGGTGCTCGTGGCGGGGAGCGAGGCAGAAGAGACGGACTCCCCCTCACCCGGCGCTTTGCGCCGACCTCTCCCCAACGGGGAGAGGTGAATTAGGCTTCGCCCGTCAGGAAGCGGCGGGGGTTCTCGACCAGCAGCTGGTCGACGATCCGCTCCGGGAAGCCGACCTCGCGCAGGCGCGGCAGCACGACGCGGAACAGGAACGTCGGCTCCCAGTCGGTGATGATCGGCAGGAGGTGCGAGGGCAGGGGCCGCCCGAGCCAGCAGCCGATCGTGTCGTGCGAGAGGAGCATCTGCTTCTCGTAGCCGACGCCGAGGAGGCCGATCAGCGACGCGATCCGAAGCTTGTTCGGGAAGATCATCTCGAGGCCGAGGCGGTCGAACGAGAGGAACGCGCCGCGGTCGAGGATGCCCGCGTGATACGCGAGGTCGGCGCGGTCGTCGGAATGCCCGATCGCGATCCGATGCGTGTCGCAACCTTCCTCGGCGAAGACGTCGAGCTGCTTGTCGCCGAGCGAGCCCTGATCGGTGTGCGTGATGATCGAGACACCCGTCGCCTTCTGTACGCGCGCGGCCGCGCGGAGGAGCGTCGTCTCGTAGGGCGTGATCGCGTGCTCACCGGTCGCGCACTTGATGAGACCGGCCTTGACGCCGGTCGAGCCGATGCCTTCCTCGATCTCGCGGCGGTAGAGATCCTCGACTTCGCCCGCGATGTCCGCGAACGCCGTCCGGAAGCGGAAGTGCGAGCCGCCGAGGTTCTCTTTGTAGAGCCCGGTCGTGCAGACGATGTTCATGCCGGTCTTTTGCGAGCACTCGGCCATGAACTCGACGTCGCGCCCGAGGTCGGCGGGGCACGGGTCCACGAACGTGCGGACGCCGTGCGACTTGAGCTCCTCGAGGCGAGCGACGCAGATCTTGATCGCCTCCTTGCGGTCGAACGGGAAGGGGGAGTCCGCTTCCCAGCCGGGCCAACCGATCAGCAGGTGCTCGTGAACGAGCGTCGTGCCGAGCTCGGAGGCCTTCTTCGGACCGAGGACCGTCTGAACCGTTTCCTGCATCCGTTGCCGTCCCTAGCGAGAGTAGACCAACTCGGCGAGTCGCTTGGCAAGCGCCGCCTGGCCCTCCAGCATGACGAGCTTCGTCTCCGCGCCGCGGAGAGAGATGCGGAGCTTCTCGTTCTCCTCGTGGAGCTCCTTCAACACAGGCCCCGCGGACTGCGCGGAGTCGATCGTTTCGAGGCGGCCCTTGAGACGCACCACCTCCTCGGTCGCGTCGCGGAGCTCCTTCTCGAGGCGATCCGTCTCCCGGCCGTGGTCCGCGGCAACCTCGACGAGGCGTTCGAGCGGTGCCTCGTCCTCGGGGGGTCCGTCCGCCGCGGCTTCGCGAGCCCGCGCGACCTCGCCCTCGAGCTCTTCACGCCGCTGCTGCTCCGTGCCGAGCCGCTCGCTCAAGAGGAGGAGATCGGCGCGCGCGGCCTGCAGTCCCTGCCAGCTCTCGCGGTAACGCTCGGCGACGTCGCCTGATGCGCTCAGGCGCACGAGCTCGCCTTCGAGCGTGGCGCGTCGCTCGCGCTCGAGATCGAGGAGCCGCCGGAGCTCGGTGGGCTCTTCGGTTTCGAGCACCGCGACCGGAGGGGGCGGATCGGGAGCGGCGGGCGGTACGGCGGCCGCGACTTCCACTTGTTTCGCCTTGGCGGTCGCGAGCTCCTTCTTGAGCGCGGCGAGCTCGCGCTCGCGCTCGCGGAGCCGTTTCGTCTTCTGCTCGAGGTCGACGCCGTCGTCCTTCTGCGCCTGCTCGAGCCTCTGGCGGGACTCGTCGCGCTCCTTCTCGAGCTTCTGGGCGAGCCCGGCGGCGAGCTCGTGCTGCTCGCGGGTCGCGACGAGCTCCTTCTCGAGCTCGCCCGCTCGGCCGCGAAGCGCCGCGACCTCCGCCTTCTGTTTTTCGCCGGCCTCGGCCGCCTTCTTTTGTTGCTCGTCGAGCGCCTTCCGGACCCCGTCGGCCTCGGCCTGGAGCGCCGTCGCCCGATCGGCCTGCCGCTTCGCCTCCGCGCGGAGCTGTTCCGCCTGTTCGCGCACGCCCTGGAGGTCGCGGAGCTCGGCGCTCAACGCGGCGATCCGGTTCTGGCTCTCCGTGCGCGAATGCTCGAGCTCGGCCGTCAGACGCCCGACGTCCGCTTCCTGCTGGCGAAGCTGCTCCTGGCTCTTCGTGAGCGAGGCTTGGACGGCGGTGAGCTCCGACTCCTGTTCGCGGACCTTCTTCTCGGTCGCATCGAGCTTCGTCGAGGTCTCATCCTTCTCTTTGCGAACGGAGGCGATCTCTCGCCCGAGCGCGTCGATGCGCGAATGCTTCTCGCGAGCCTCTTTCTGGCTGGCGGCGAGCTTCTCCGCGGTCTCTTCCTTCTGCTTCCGGGCGGTGGCGATCTCCTTCTCGAGCGTGCCGAGGCGCGCCGTGAGCTGCTTCCGGTCGTCCTTCGCCCGCTGGAGCTCTTCGCTGACGCGTTTCTCCTCCGTCGCAACCTTGGTGAGCGCGACCTCGACGGACGCGATGCGGCGCGCCTTCTCTTCGAGCGCGCGCTTGGCTTCGGCCAGGCGCGCGTGCGCTTCCGCGACCTCCTTCTCGAATTGCGCGGCCTCCTCCCCGTGGGCGCGCTCGCGTTTGAAGTCCCGATCGAGCGCCTGGTCGGCCTGCTTCCGTGCGCGCTGGCGCTCGGCTTCGAGCTCGCGCTCCGCCTGAGCGGCGTCGGCTCGCGCCTTGTCGAGCTCGAGCGAAAGACGGTTCGCGTGATCGCGAAGGGCGGAGAGCCCGCCGACGGCGGTGGCGTCTGGCTCCGCGCGTGAAAATCCCGGTGCGAGAAAGGCCACGAACGCGAGCACGATGACGCCGCGTCGTTTGCAGATCTCGACCCTACGAAGGCCGCCACACATCCCCGCGCGATCTGTAGCGCCGGAGGAGCCCGGCTTCAAGGGCGCTCGGGCGGCCTACTCCGGCGCGTCTCGGTGATAGACGAGATCCGCGAGTCGTTCGGCGAGCGCGGCCTTGCCGGAGAGGCGGCCGATCGTGTTCTCGGCGGCCGCGAGCGACACCCGGAGCTTCTCGTTCTCCTCGTCGAGATGGACGAGCGCGGCACCGCCTCCGTCCGGCGTTTCGACCGTCTCCAGGTAACCGCGGAGGCGCGTGATCTGATCGTTCGCCTGCTCGAGCTCGGCCTCGAGTTGCTTGGTCTCGCGCCCGTGCTCGTTCGCGACGTCGATCAGCCGTTCGAGGGGGGCGTCGTCGCCGTCCTTCGCGCTCGCGACGTCCCGCACGCGCTCGAGCAGCCCTTCCAGCTCCTGGCGCTTGGCCTGCTCCTGCGTGAGCTTCTCGGAAAGGAGCAGGAGGTCCGCTTTGGCTGCCTGCAGTGCCTGCCAGCTCTCGCGATAGCGCTCGGCGAGGTCCCCGGTCGCGCTCAGACGGACGAGCTCGCCTTCGAGCGTCGAGCGCCGCTCGCGCTCGAGCGCGAGGAGACGGCGGAGCTCGCCCGGCTCCTGCTCCTCGACGGCGCCGTCCAGCGGGAGATCGACGTTCTCCCAGTCCGGCCGGCTCCGCGCGGTCTCGAGCTCCTTCTCGAGGCCCTCGCGCGCCGAGCGCAGCGCGCGGATCTCGCGCTGGTTCTGGGTGGTCGTCTTGGCGAGCTCGGCCGCTTCGAGCGACTTCTCCTCGAGCTCCCTTTCGAGCTCGGCGATCCGGCGTGGATCCCGGCCTCCGACCCGCCCGGCGCGCGAGACTCGTGCGCGAGTTGCGTCCTTTCCTGGGTTGCGAGCGAGCGCTCGAGCTCGAGGATGTGAGTCTGCAGATCGGCGAGCTGCTGCGTGTGGACCGAGGATGCCTCGCGAGCCGTCTCCTCGAGCGACGCGAGGTCGGCGCGCAGCTTCTCGGTCTCGGCGAGCCCCTCGGTCGCGAGCCGCTCAGCCTCCGAGCGATCGATGTCCGCCGAACGGGCTCGCTCGATCAGCTCGCCCTCGCGCTTCGCGTGATCCTGCGCCGCGCGACGTTGCGACTCGGCGAGCCCCTCGATCTCCGCCTGGAGCCGCGTCTGCTCGGCCTCGAGCCGAGCCTGCTCGGCCTCGAGCGCGGCGATCCGCCGCCGCGCATCGGTGAGGAGCGCCTCGCGGCGACGGCTTTGCCGACGGTGCGATCGATGGCGGCCTTCATCTCCTTGCGTTCGCGCGCGAGCGTCTCACGCGCGGCATCGCGCTCGGTGGTCACCTTCTCGATCTCTTCGGCGAGGCGCGCGGCGTAGGCGCGCGCGCTCTCCGATTGGGAGATCTGGGCGTGGGCGTACGTGGAGAGGAGCGCTCCCAACACGCACGCGATCGCCGCGGCCCCCGTTCCGCGTGCCCCGGACGACATGATCCCGTTCTGCTACCGCCGGAGGCGGAAGCCTTGCAACACCTCGTTCGAGGAATCCGGGCGGACGTCGACGGACTCGACCCGCGCCGAGGGCGGGCCGTGGTGGCACCAATCGACCAGGCTTGCGACCGCGGCCTCGTTGCCCTCGGCGACGAGCTCGACGGCACCGTCCGGACGGTTGCGCACCCACCCGCGAAGGCCGAGCTCCTGCGCGTGCTCGAGCGCCGAGGCGCGGAAGAAGACGCCTTGCACGCGCCCTCTGACGACGATGTGAACGCGCCGTTCCGCCATCTCATGCTCCGACGAGCGTGCGGAACTCGTCCTCGGTGAGGACCGGGATGTCGAGCTCCTTCGCCTTCTTGAGCTTCGAGCCCGCGCCCTCGCCGGCGACGACGTAGTCGACGCCCTTCGAGATCCCCGAAGCGGGCCGCCCGCCGGCGCGCTCGACGAGGAGCTGTGCCTCGTGGCGCGTCATCGAGGTGAGACCGCCGGTGAAGACGATCCGCTTGCCGGCGAGCGCCCCCGACTTCGCGGTCTCGACGCGGGGCGTCACGCCGGCCTCGAGCAGGCTGCGCACCTCTTCGCGATTCGATTCGTCGCCGAGGAACACGAGATCGTCCGCGCGACCTCCGGCCCGACGTCGCGGATCTCGAGCAGCTCGTCCTCGGTCATCTCGAGGAGGCGCTCGATCGAGCCGGCATGCTCGGCGAGCGCCCGTGCCGTCGCTTCCCGACGTGACGGATGCCGAGGCCGTAGATCAGCCGGCGAGGCGCGCTGCCTTGCTCTTCTCGATCTCGGCGACGAGGTTCGCGGCGGATTTCTCGCCCATCCGATCGAGCTCGGCGAGGGTCGCGCCGCAGCCGATAGAGGTCGGCGAGCTACCGAACGATGCTCCTTCCCGACCAATTGCGCGACGATCTTTTCGCCGAGGCCGTCGATCGACATCGCGCCCTTCGAGGCGAAGTGGCGAAGCCGCTGCTCGAGCTTCGCGGGGCATGACGCGTTCGTGCAGCGATAGTGCGCGAGGAGCTGCGTCTGCCCGTTCGGAAGCTCGCGCGACATGCGCTCGACGCGCCCGCCGCAGCGCGGGCACTCGTCGGGCATCTCGAACGGCTGCTCGCGATCCGGCAGCGTCGTGCGAGAGCGAGCGCACGACGTAGGGAATCACGTCGCCCGCGCGCTCGATGACGACGCGATCTTTCGGGCGGATGTCCTTCCGCCGGAGCTCGTCCATGTTGTGGAGCGATGCGTTCGATACGGTGACGCCGCCGACGGCCACCGGCGCGAGCTCGGCGACCGGCGTGAGCACGCCGGTGCGGCCGACGCTCGCGAGGATCCGCTCGACCGTCGTCTCCGCCTGGCGCGGCCGGAACTTCCACGCGATCGCCCAGCGGGGCGAGCGAGACACTTCGCCGAGACGGCGCTGCAGCGCGTACGAATCGACCTTCACGACGACGCCGTCGATCTCGTAGGCGAGGTCGTCGGGTTTCCCTTTTCCGTCTCGTCGTAGAACGCCATCACTTCATCGAGCGAGCGACAGAGGTGATTCGCCGGTTTTCGGCCGGAGACCCCAGGCGCGGCAGGCGGCGAGAAACTCCGAGTGCGCCCTTCGGCGCGAAGCCGCGGAGCTCGCCCGGCCCGTGGCAGAACAGCTCGAGCGGGCGCTCGGCCGTGATGCGCGAGTCGAGCTGGCGGAAGGTTCTCCCGCCCGCCGGCGTTTCGCGGGTTCGAGTATTCCGGGGAGGCCGCGCTCGATGCGCTCGGCGTTCCAGCGCCGGAAGGCGGCGGTCGGGATGATCACCTCGCCGCGAACCTCGAGGCGATCCGGGATCTCGGGCGCGCCGCGCTCGGCGCGGAGTGCCAGCGGCACGCTCCGGATCGTGCGGAGGTTCGCGGTCACGTCCTCGCCCTCGAGCTCGTTGCCACGCGTCGAGCCGACCGCGAGGCGGCCCTTCTCGTAGACGAGCTCGACGGCGATGCCGTCGAGCTTGTACTCGGCGAGGTACTCGATCGCGCCTTCGAGGTTCACGAGGCGGCGGATCCGCTCCTCGAACTCGACTACCTTGTCCCGGCTCATCGCGTTCGCGAGCGAGAGCATCGGGATCGTGTGCCTGGAGCAGGTCGGAAACGCAGTCAGGGGCGCGGCACCGACCCGCTGCGTGGGCGACGACGGATCGGCGAGCTCGGGATGCTCGGCTTCCCGAGCGCGACGAGCCGCCGCATCCAGTCGTCGTACTCCGAGTCGGTGACCTCCGGATCGTCGAGCGCGTAATAGCGGTAATTCGCGCGGTCGATCTGCTCGCGGAGCTCCGCCGCTTCGCGCTTGGCGCGTGCACTCATCGCGGACGCAAGATTATCGCGATGGAATCCAGTCGAACACCCGGGCGTCGGCGAAACGCCGATCTTTGACCACCACCTCCCTCTGGGAGGTCGGGCGAAGCCCGAGAGGGGGAGCGATCTTCTCCCTCAGGGAGACGGCCGAAGGCCCAGAGGGTGACGAATTGCGAGGGCCACGGCGGGAGACCGGATCCTTGCCTCTCACTCGTGGCCCTCGACGGCCCAAGAGAGCCGTCAATTGCGACGCCTCACTGGTCTGTGGGCGCCACGTGGGAGGCTAGGCCCGTTGGCATTCAGGGTCAAGGTGGAAATGCCGGAGAGTTTCTCATAAGGCTGGCGCAGGTCCACGCGCTCATCGGCTCGTGAACGGCGCAGCGATGTCGGATCTCGATTCAACAATCTTCAGGCGAACGCTCTTCCGCGCGATCGTGCTGCAGCCGCTTCTTCTTGGCACGCTCGCAGCGCTGCTGCTCTGGCAGATCGACCGCGTGCTCGCGATGCTCGGCTGGGTCGCGCCCCCGAGCCCGGTCATCGAGCAAGCGCACAAGGTGCGCGAGCTCCTCGTGAACATGGAGTACGGGCTCCTCGGCTACGCGAGGAGCGGCGATCACGACCTCGAGGCCGCCTACTTCGAAGCCTCGAAAACGTTCGGCGATGCGATGTGGCAGCTCGAGCGCCGGGTCGCGGCCGAAGCGCGGCCGCAGCAGGAGAAGGCCGTAGAGCGTCTCGCCGCGGCCTATCCGGCGTGGGAGCGCGCGGCGAAATCGCTTCTCACGACGGAGCAGTCCGCCGAGGTGACGCCGCCCTCGACGTTCGCGGCGTCGCTCTCGATGGATGCAATGAAGAGCGCCATCGTTTCGCTCATCGACGCGGAATACGCGGATCAGACCCAGCGGCTGCGGGATCGGCGCCGCACGGTTCGCCTCGCGATCGGGATCGCGCTTTTCGCGACGCTCTGTCTCGGCTTCGGCGTCGCCTTCGCGGCCCGCCGCCGCCTGCTCGCGCTTTCGCGGACGTACGCGGAAGCAGTCGCGGATCAGCGGCTGCGGACCGACGCGCTCCGCGCAGCTCAGGCGCACGCGGAAGCGGCGAATCGCGCGAAGGACGATTTCCTCGCTACCGTCTCCCACGAGCTCCGCTCGCCGCTGAACGCGGTGCTCACCGCCTCCGAGCTCCTCAAGGTGAAGGGTCTCGACGAGACTCGGACGCGGCGGGCGCTCGAGCTGGTCGACCGGAACGTGAAGCGCCAGGCCCGCCTGATCGAGGACCTCCTCGACGTTTCGCGAATCGTCTCGGGCAAGCTGACGATCGACGCGGGGATCGTCGAGCTCGAGCCGATCGTCCGGGAGGCGCTTCAGGGGGTCCGGCCGGCGGCAGAAGCGGCGAAGCTCGAGATCGACATGTCAGTCGTGGCCCGTCCAATATACATTCGCGGCGATCACGGGCGTCTCCTGCAGATCTTCACGAACATCCTCGCGAACGCGGTGAAGTTCACCGGTGAGGGCGGGCGGGTCTCGGCGTCGCTCGCGGTCGACGGCGATGAAGCGGAGGTCCGCGTCACCGACACCGGGATGGGGATCCCGGCCGACGTGCTGCCGAAGATCTTCGACCGCTTCGAGCAGGCGGACAGCTCGATCACCCGGAAGCACGGTGGGCTCGGCCTCGGGCTCGCGATCGCGCGCCACCTCGTCACGCTCCACGGCGGCACGATCCGGGCGGAGAGCGAGGGCGCGCATCGGGGCACCACGTTTCGGGTGCGCTT
>CAWBOU010000012.1:0-243764 GCA_963790365.1 uncultured delta proteobacterium | reverse complement strand
ATCGACCGCCACCAGCGGAGCCAGCCATAGCCCCGGTCACCGACGGCATACAAGCAAGCGGCGGCCGGATCCGCCCGCGGCTCCGGTGTCAGGCGCGGGTGCGCGGCAGGCCGAGCGCGCGCTCGGCGATCATGCTCCGGTGGACCTCGCTGGTGCCGCCGTAGATCGTCGTGCCGTGGGCGTGGCGGTAGGACTGGTTGACGAACGCCGGCGGCCCTCGCGCTTGGCCAGCGAAGTCGGGCGCGGTCAGGTCGAGCAGGTCGGCGGCGTCCTCCAGGAACTTCTCCGACGAGAACAGCTTGGCCATCGGCCCGAAGGCGAGGTTCGCCGCTTCGTCGACGCTCGCCCAGAGCGCGCGGTGCTGCGAGCATCTCGGCGAGCGCGGCGTGGCCGTCGCGCGCGCGAGCCGCGCCTGCGCCGGCGGGTCCTCGATCAGCGGACGGCCCCATCGTGCGCGATCTCGCGGCAGAGCGCCTCGGCCGCATCGACGAGTCGTCGCTGCGTCTTGGCGAAGCCGCCGCCGTGCTCGAGCTCGAGGCTCGCGGCCATCGTCTTCACGCCGCCGTCGACCTCGCCGAGCCGGTAGCTGTCGGGAATGCGACGCCGTCGTAGAAGGTGATGTTGGTGCGCTCGTCCTGGAAGGTGTGGACCGGCTGGATCGTCACGCCTTCGGCCTTCAGCGGCACGATGAACATCGTCAGGCCCTTGTGCTTGGGCACGTCGGGGTTGGTGCGCGTCAGCATCAGCACGTAGTCGGCGAGGTTGGCGCCGCTGGTGAACATCTTGGTGCCGTCGATCCGCCAGCCGTTCGCCGTCGGGCGTCGCCTTGCGTCTGCGCGGCGAACACGTCCGAGCCCGAGCCCGGCTCCGAGATAGCCGAGGCTGCAGATCGCCTCGCCCGCGGCGATGCGTGCCGAGCACGTCGCGCTTCAGCTCGTCGCAGCCGAAGCGGTCCATGATCGCGCCGACCATCTGCCGTCGTGCCGGCCGCGTAGTGGTCCAGCCGTGCTCCTCGCCACGCGTCGCGCGCGGCATGACGGCGTAGGGCGAAGCTTCGCGGCCGCCGCATCTCCTTCGGCCAGCCGAGGAAGAGAGGTCGGCCTCGGCCAGCTTCTTGTGGAGCGCGGGGTCGTGGCCTTCCCAGCGATAGTGCGCCTTCGCCTGGAGCTCCGGCGTCAGCGTTCGCGGCGAAGAACTCGTCGATCTCCGCGAACAGCGCGTGCGCTTCCTCGCCGAGGTCGAAGTCGATCGGCACCTCGCCGACGTCGGGCAGCTCCGCGCGCTCGCCCGCGTAGAGCCGCCGCCCGGCCTCCTCGAGCAGGCGCTGCCGGGATCGCCGAACACCAGCGGCCAGGCCTTGGCGCGCAGGTTGTAGAGGTGGATGTCGTATTCGGTGGTGAGGCCGTAGCCGCCGAAGGTGTGCAGCGCCTGGGTGCCCGCGCGGCCGCGCGTCGCGCGTTCCACCAGGCCGCCAGCGAGACTGCGCGCCGGCGTCGGGCGTCGCCGTCGGCGATGTCGCGGATCGTCTTCCACAGGAAGTACTTGCCGCCGTCGATGTCGGTCGACGAGGTCGGCGAGCGGATGCGAGATCGCCTGGAACGTGCCGATCAGCTGCGCCGAACGCTTGCGCTCGCTGGCATAGGCGGCGGCCAGCCGCACGCGCCTCGCGGGCGAGGCCCGAGAGCGCGGCGGCGATCAGCAGCTTCCATTCCTCGATCGCCGCCGCGAAAGCGTCGAGCGCTTCGGCGCCGCGCGCGAGCACCGTCGCTCGCGCCGCGACGAGATCGACCTCGGCGATCGGCGTCGAGGCGAGGGTCGGCTCGAGGCGGCGATCGCTCTCGCGGATCGAGAGCAGCGCGACCTCGTCGCCGCGGCGGGCGATCACCGCTTCGGCGACCGCCCCGCCGGCGACCCATTGAACCGCGCGCTCGGTCGACGTCGTGGAAGGCGAGGGTGACGACCGCCTCGCCCGCGATCATCTCGCGAGGAGATCCGCATCGCCGCCGAGCTTGCGAGCAGCCGCGCCGCGACGAGCGCCTCGGCGACCGGTCCCGAGGCCAGCGTGCGGCCGGCCTCCTCCATGAGCACCGCCGCGTCGAACGTGCCGAGGCCGAGCCCGCCGCCGCCTCGGGCACGCGCATCGCGAACGCGCCGAGCTCGGCCAGATCGCCGCCACAGGGCGCGATCGAAACCGCTCGGCAGCGCCGCGCGCACGCGCGCCGTGCTGCTCCGCTCGTCGAGGAAGCGCGCGAACGTTTCGCGCATGCGCTGCTGCTCTTCGCTGAGCTCCAGATTCATCGCGGGGGCCTAGTTAGAACCGCCCTTGACAGCAAGTAAAGTGGTCATTTACTTCCCCCGAGCGCGAGAGGAGAACCACGCATGCCGCGGCACTGGAAATACGACCTCTTCATCGATGGCAAGTGGACCACGGGCGAGGCATCGAGCGCGATCGAGGTGATCGATCCGGCGACGGAGGAAGTGATCGGCCAGGTTGCCGAGGCGACCCGCGCCGACGCCGTCCGCGCGATCCAGGCGGCGCGCAAGGCGTTCGACGAGGGGCCGTGGCCGTGGATGAAGCCGCGCGAGCGCGCGGCCGTGCTCGTGAAGATGGCCGAGTCGCTCGAGCGCCGCGCGGCCGAGCTCCGCGAGCTCGTCGTCGCCCAGACAGGCTCGGTCGGGCACATCACGGACGCCTTCCAGGCCGGCGGTGCGACCGGGATGTTCCGCTCCAACGCCGAGCAGATCGTCCACTCCGTCGATTGGGTCGAGGCGAATCCGCCGACGGGCACGTCGACCGGCATCGCCGGCAGCGCGATCATCCGCGAGCCGGTCGGCGTCGTCGCCGCGATCACGCCGTTCAACTTTCCCGTACATGCTGAACGTGGTGAAGACGGCACCGGCGCTCGCGGCCGGATGCACGGTCGTGCTGAAGCCGCACCCCTGGACGCCGCTCGACGCGTTCCTGATCGCTCAGGCCGCGGAGGAGGCGGGCTTGCCGGCCGGCGTGCTGAACGTCATTCCGGGCGGCGCCGAGGTCGGCGAGGAGCTCTCCGGCAGCCCGCTCGTCGACATGGTGACGTTCACCGGATCCACCGCGACGGGCCGCCGGATCATGGCGAGCGCCGCCGCGACGGTGAAGAAGCTTCAGCTCGAGCTCGGCGGCAAGAGCGCGCAGATCGTGCTCGACGACGTTCCCGAGGCCGTCGTCGCGAAGCCTCGGCTTCGGCGGCGTGCTCACGCATTGCGGCCAGGGCTGTGCGCTGCCGACGCGCCTCGTGCTCCCCGTGAAGCTCCTCGACGCCTACAAAGCGGGCGTGAAGATGGCGCGCGAGAAGGTCATGATCGGCGATCCGCGCGAGAAGACGACGACGCTCGGCCCGCTGATCCGCGAGCAGCAGCGGAAGCGCGTCGAGGGCTATACGCAGTCCGCGATCGACGACGGCGCCGAGATCCTGATCGGCGGCAAGCGGCCCGACGGTCTCGCCAAGGGGTTCTTCTACGAGCCGACGGTCTACCTCGGCAACAACTCGATGCGCGTCGCGCGCGAGGAGATCTTCGGGCCGTGCCTCACGGTGATCCCGTATTCGGGCGACGAGGCGGAAGCGGTGCGCATCGCGAACGACTCGCCGTACGGCCTCGCCGGTTACGTGATGTCGTCGAACACGTCCCGCGCGTTCAACGTGGGGCGCCAGATCCGCGCGGGCGCCGTGCAGGCGATCGGCATCCCGACGGGCGCGCCGATCAAGACGGGGCCGGGCGAGGGGCAGGGACCGGGCTGGGGCACGTCGCCCGCGGGCCTCGGCCAGCAGGGCGCGTTCGGCGGCTACAAGCAGTCCGGGATCGGCCGCGAGTGGGGCAAGCTCGGCGTCGAGGAGTTCTGCGAGATCAAGTCGCTGAGCTGGCGCTGATCGTGCCCGTCAGCGCTTGTGTCGCTGCCCGGCGGCGAGCTCCCGGCTGATTCGTTCGCCGCCGGCGAGGCGTTGGAGCGCTGCGCTCATCATCGGCGCGACGGTCGCGATCGTCGTCATCACCTTCATCTCGACCGGTGCGACCGTGATCTCGCCGACATCGTTCTCGATCGCGCGGACGACCGCGTCGGCGACCTCTTCGGGTGACGACGTGCGGACGCCGGTCGGCAGCTCGACCTTCGCATCGGCGAACATGCCCGCATCGCGGATGAAGCCGGGGAGCACGATCGAGACGCCGACCCCGGTGCCGTGCAAGTCGGCACGGAAGCCGTGGGCGAAGCCGCGGAGACCGAACTTCGTCGCGCTGTAGATCGCGCCGCCCGGCGAGGCCGTTTTGCTCGCGAGCGAGCCGATGAACACCACGTGGCCGCGCTTGCGCTCGATCATCGCCTTCGCGAGCGCCGCCGAGAGGACGATCGGCGACCGCAGGTTCACGGCGAGCAGCCGGTCGATGTCCGCGGGCTCGAAATCGACGACCGCACCGGTCGCCGGCAATGCGGCGTTCGCGACGAGCACGTCCACGTCGCCGGATTCGGCGACGAGCTTCTCGATCGACGCGGGGTCGGCGAGGTCGGTGGCGATCGTTCGTGCCGAGAGCTCGGCGGCAAGCGGCTCGAGCTGCTCGCGACGGCGTCCCGTGAGGACCAGCTTTGCGCCGCGCTTCGCGAGCGTGCGCGCGATCGCGTGACCGATTCCGCCGGTCGCGCCCGTCAGGAGTACCGTCGAGCCGTCGAGCCGCATGTTGGAAGCCTCCTTGGCTCCTAGCGTCGCCGCGCGGGGCGTCGCTTCGATGACGTGGTCGCGACGCCGTGGAGCAGGACGTCGATCAGGCTCTCGACGTACCGCGTGCTGCCGAGCACGTCGGTGCCGAAAACCTCGCTCTCGATGAAGTGCACGGTCGCCTGATCGATGATCGACCGCCCGACGGCCTCGGCGTCGACGCCGCGCCGGACTTCGCCCTTCTCCTGGTAGCGGCGAACGAGGCGGGCGCCGTCGGCGTAGAGGCGCTTCAGCACGGTGCCGTAGATGACCTGCGCCTCCGTCGTCGAGAGAAGCGCCTGCACGTGGAGGAACCGCACGAGATGGCGCTCCTCGTGGAAGAGCTGGAAGAGCCGCACGGCGATCTCGCGGAGCGCGCCGTCGAGCGGCAGGCGCACCGCGTCTTCGAAGATCCGACCGACGCGATCGAGCAGCGCCCCGTTTTCGAGGATCGAGTGGAGAAGCTCCTCTTTCGTGCGGAAGTGGTAGTAGAGAAACCCCTTCGTCGCATCGAGCTCGAGCGCGATGTCGTCCATCGTCGCCGCGTGGAAGCCTTTCTGCGCGAAGACCTTGAGGCCCGCTTGCAGGATCTCGTTGCGCTTCCGCTCGGCGCGGCGGGTGCGAATGTCTTCGACCTTCGCCATCTGCTCCGGGGCTACTAGCTCATACTCGTCGGTTTGACGAATACCGAAGAGTATGAAACATACCAGCGCGACGGAAGGAGACCCCGATGGCCCTCCTCGATCTCTCGCAGATGCGGAAGAAATCGGAGCTCGGGCAGTGGTCGCTCGACGACATCGACTGGAGCGCCCCCGGCCGTGAGGCCGTCACGCCCGAGCATGCGCGCCGCATGGAGCGGTTCCTCGCCGACCTCGTCTGGATCGAGACCTTCGGCACGAGCGTGTTTCGCGCGATGGCCGGAGTCACGAAGGACTCGGATCTCCGGGCGATCTACGAGTCTTTCGCGGTCGACGAAGCGCGCCACGCGGCGGCCGAGCAGCGGCTCATGGTGCGCTGGGGGCTGCTGCCGGAAGGCGTGTTCCCCGAGCCGAATCCGAACGCGCGAATCGCGATCGAGTTCCTCGATCGGCACTCGAGCGACGTGCCGTTCGCCGTCTACGCGACGCTCCTCCCGATGTTCGAGATCGCGCTCGACGGCGCGCTCCTTCAGTTTCTGAATTCGAGCGTCGAGGATCCCGTGTGTCAGCAAGTTTTCGAGCGCGTGAACCGCGACGAAGCACGACATCTCGCCGTCGATTTCCACACACTCGAAGTGCTCGGTCGCGACAACGGGCTCGGCGCGCTGTGGAGCCTCGTCTCCGCGCTCGCGCGCCCGTCGATGATTCGGATGCTCGCGTTCGGCTATCTCCCGCTTCTCGAGCGGGCCGTCGTCGAGCTCGGGCGCATGGGCGTGCCCGCGAGCGACCTCACCGCGTGCATTCGCAAGTTCCGAGACTTCGGCAAGCGACACCCAACCGTCGCAGCGCACCCGACGTATCGCCTCGTCGCCGCGCACGCCGCCGTCTTCTCGAAGCCCGAGCACCCGTACCACTGGTTGGCGGCCGCGCTCGTTTGGTTGTCGGACGTCCTCGGTGCGGTGGACTCATGGACGCCGAGCTGGGCGCCGCTGCGAGTCCTCCCGGCCGCTGCCTAAAAAAACGGCGCTCGCCGATCCGAGGACCGACGAGCGCCGCGGGCCCGGCGTTACGGCATTGCGGAGGAGGCCGAGCCTCCGCCGCTCATGGAACCGGCGCTGCCACCTTGCTTGGGTGCACCGCCAGAACCGTACGGGTTCAAGCCGCCTTCGCCGGTGCCGCCGCCTTCTTGGGTCGCGCACGCCGACGCCAGCATGAGCCCGAGGACCATCAACGGTAAGAAGCGTTTCCAGCCGACCATCTTCATAAACAAGCTCCTCCCGTCAGGGAAAAACCGATTTCCTCGTCCCGAGTGTCGGCTCAAACAGCCGTCAAGCCGTCAAAATCGCCTGCGTTTGGATCACCAGCGCTAGCAATTTTCCGTCCGCCGACGTGACCCGCGTTTGCCACACCATCGTGCGGCGCCCGCGGTGCAGCGGCGTCGTCTCGGCTTCGATCTCGGTGCCCTCGCGACCCGGGGCAAAGAAGTTCGTCTTCGACTCGATCGTCGTGGTGCTCGCGCCCTCCGGGAGGTTCAGCATCGTGGCGACCGCGCCGAGCGTATCGGCGAACGCCATGATCGCGCCGCCGTGCAGGATGCCCGGCACGGTGCAGAGCCGGCGCTCCACGCGGAGGCTCGCGCGCACGCGCTCGGGGCTCGCCTCGACGAGCCGCATGCCGAGCGCGCCGGGGAAGAGCTCCTTCATCATCGGTTCGAACGACGTCACGTCCATCATGGGCCCCATCCTCCATCGGCGGGTGGCCTCCTGCAACGGGCCAGTATTGGGGAATCCAAAGGGGCCACCCGAGCGGGGCAACTTGCGGGAATCCCGCAATGCGCAAGGGTTTCCCGTGCGGAACGCATTCGACCCCGAGGGTTGGACGAGTCAGGCAGGAGTGGGCGAATGCGACGTTACGAAGTCCATCGTGGCGAAGTCGACGGTTCGTTGTGGCGACTCTTCTCCTACGGGTCGCAGAACGCGGCGGACTGCGCGCATCGCTGTGACGTGCCGCTCTTCGTCTTCTACGGCTTCCTCGGCACCCCGCCGACGGTCGCCATGCTCGTTCGACGAATCGCGCGGACGGGGCGGTGCGTCTACGCGTTCGATCTCGGCGGGTGGCTCGGACGGATCAATACCTCGCGCATCGACGTCCTCGCGGAAGCCGTCGCCGAAGAAATCGCCGGGCTCCCGGGAACGTTCGACGTGCTCGGCTACTCCGAAGGCGGATTGATCGGACGACACTACGTGCAACGACTCGGCGGCGCGCCTCGGGTCCGGCACCTCGTCACGCTCGCGACTCCGCATCGCGGCACGCCGGCCGCGTATCTCGGCTACCTCTTCTCGCGCATGCCGAGCTTGCGGCAGATGACGCCGAACTCGTCGTTCCTCCGTGGGCTCCCGGACGATCAATTCCCAGAGGTGACGCGACTCACGTCGATCTACTGCCGCGGCGACTTCATCTGTCCTCCCTCGTCGTGCCGGATCGACGATCGCTTCGGCCCGCATCTGCGAAACGTCGAGCTCCCGTCGGGCAACCATCTCGACTTCCTGTTCCGCCGTTCGATGATGGACGCCGTGTGCGCCGAGCTCGAATCGACGTCCTGCATCGTGAACGCGAAGCGCGGGGCGCGTCGGACCGGGTTCGTCGAGCGGCACGCCGCAGCGCTCCGGCCGTGGACACGCGACGTGTCCTCCGCTTCCGCATCCTGAACGACACCCAGCTCCGAGGAGGTGCGCTCATGACCGACATCATCAAATACATCAACGTCAAGCGTCCGATCTCGATGGTCTACAACCAGTGGACGCAATTCGAAGACTTCCCGCGCTTCATGGAGGGGGTCGTTCGCATCGATCAGCTCTCGAACGACATGCTTCACTGGGCGATCGACATCGGCGGCGTGAAGCGGGAGTTCGACGCGAAGGTGACCGAGCAGGTTCCCGACGAACGGATCGCCTGGAAGAGCGTCGACGGGAAGACGCACGCCGGCGTCGTCACGTTCCATCGCTTGAGCGACGACGAGACGCGCGTCACGGTCCAGATGAGCTACGACCCCGAAGGATTCCTCGAGAACGCGGCGGACTCGCTCGGAGTGATCGCCGCACGCGTGCAGGGCGATCTCACTCGCTTCAAGGAGTTCATCGAGCACCAGCCCGAGGAGACCGGAGCGTGGCGGGGTACGATCACGCACCCCCGGAAGTCCGCGCGCCGCTGACGGGGTCGGATCGGAGGAGGGTGGGATGGCCACTCGGCGATCGTCTCCACGAATCGGGCTCGCCCTCGGCGGCGGCGGCGCCGCGGCGTTCGCCGAGATCGGCGTCGTCGAGGCGCTGCGTGCGGCGGGCTTCCGCGTCGACTGCGTAGCCGGCAGCAGTGCCGGCTCCGTGATCGGCGCGGCGATCGCCGCGGGGCGCCTCCAGGATCTCGCGGACGCGATGTCGAAGCTCACGCGCCGGCGCGCGCTCTGGCTCTTCGATCCGGTCTGGCCGAAACGCGGGCTCTTTCTCGCGAAGTCCTCGATGGACTTCGTCCGGCCGTTCATCGGCGAGCGGATCGAAGAGCTCGACATGCCGTACGCGGCGATCGCGGCGGATCTCGAAACCGGCGAAGAAGTCGTCATCGATCATGGCTGCGTCGCGGACGCCGTGCGCGCGAGCATCGCGATCCCCGGTCTCTTCTCGCCATCGCAGATCGACGGCCGGTGGCTCGTCGACGGCTGTCTCGTCGATCCGCTGCCCGTGGGTCCGACGCGTAAGCTCGGCGCCGATTTCGTGATCGCCGTGAACGTGCTGCCGATGGGCGATCGGACGCATGACCACTACCTGGAAGCGTTTCACGCGCTCCGCCGCCCGTCGCTCGTCCGGCGCCTACGCAAGCTGATTTCGAGCGGCGACGCGAAGGGCGTCCTCGACGAGCCGATGGCTCGGGCCGCGGAGGGGGATCCGGGGCTCTTCGCGGTGCTGTCGCAGGCGAGCCTCATCGTGCAATCGCGGATCGCCGTCGCGCGTCTCCGCGAGGAGGCTCCGGACTTCCTGATCCACGTGCCCTTGCCGCCGCTCGGCCTGTTCGACTTCGAGAGCGTGCGCGGCGCGATCGACCGCGGCCGCGAGGTCGCCGAGGCCGCAATCGGCGATCTTCGCGTGGCGCTGTCCGGGGCGACGCGTGGCACCGCGCTCGAGCGGCTGCGGCGCCGATGGGCGCCTCGCCGCCGCGTGCCGATCCGCGCGCGCACCGCGGACTCCGCCGCCTGAGGCGCGTCACCCTTCGCCCGCCGGGGGGTTTTCATACCTAGAGCGATGGCACACGCGATCTGGAAAGGATCGATCCAATTCGGGCTCGTCAGCGTGCCCGTGGCGCTGCATTCGGCGACGAACCGCAACGAGCTCAAATCGTCATGGCTGGACCGCCGCGACCTCTCTCCGGTCGGCTACGAGCGCATCAACAAGTCGACCGGCAAGCCCGTCGCGTGGGATGACATCGCCAAGGGCTACAAGCACGACGGCGAAGTCGTCGTGCTCTCCGAGAAAGAGCTCGAGAGCGTCGACGCCGAAGCCACCCAGACGGTCGACATTCGCGAATTCGTCGAGCTCTCCGCGATCGAGCCCGTGTACTTCGATACGCCGTACTATCTCCTTCCGACGGGAGGGAAGAAGGGCGCGAAGGCCAGCAAGAGCTACGTGTTGCTGCGAGAAACGCTGCGAAAGAGCGGGAAGGTCGGGATCGGCACCGTCGTCATCCGCCAGCGCCAGCACCTCGCGGCCGTCTTCGTCCGCGGACCGGCGCTCGTCCTCGCAGTGCTGCGATTCGCGCACGAGCTCCGCGACCCGGAAGAAGTCGGTGCGCCGAAGGACTCGGTCGAGGCGTCGCCGGCCGAGGTCCGAATGGCGCAGAAGCTCGTCGAGGAGATGTCCGGTCGCTGGCGACCGGAGCAGTACAAGGACGAGTACCGCGAGAAGCTTCTCGAGATGGTCGAGCGGAAGGCCGAGAGCGGCGAAGCGAAGCCGATCGACGAAGCGCCCCGCCGGCGGGCGGAGAAGGGCAAGGTCGTCGACCTGATGGCGCTTCTCAAGCGGAGCCTCGAGGAGCGAAAGGGCGCCGCGCCCGCCAAGCGCCGCGCCGGCACGAGGCCGGCCCGCAAGGCCCGCGCGCGACGCAGCGACCGAAGCCGCCGCAGCGCCTGAGCGCCCGCCGCTCGCGATCGGTCGGCGAGATCGGCTATCTTCCGCCGCGTGACGTCGTGCGCCTGCGGCCACGCCAACCGCGCTGGAGCGAAATTCTGTTCCGCGTGCGGCAGGCCGCTCGCGGCCCGGTGCGGCGGTTGCGGCGCCGAGCTCCCGGCCGGGGCCCGCTTCTGCGACGCCTGTGGCGCCGCGACGGCGGCCGCGCCCGCGGCGGCGAAGGGGCCCGCGGCAACGGACGCGCCGCGCGCGTATACGCCGAAGCATCTCGCGGAAAAGATCCTCACGACGCGTGCGGCGCTAGAAGGCGAGCGGAAGGTCGTGACCGTACTGTTCGGTGACGTCGCGGACTTCACTTCGCTCTCGACGCGCCTCGATCCCGAGGATCTGCACGGCATCATGGACGGCTGCTTTCAGCCGATCATCGAGGCGGTGCACCGGTACGAGGGCACCGTGAATCAGTTCACGGGTGACGGCGTCATGGCGCTCTTCGGCGCGCCGATCGCGCACGAAGACCACGCGGTGCGCGCGATCGCCGCCGCGGTCGCGATCCAGCGGGCGCTCGCGCGTTACGCGGAAGAGCTCGAGCGCACGCGCAAGATCGTGTTCGGCATGCGCATCGGTCTCAATTCGGGACCCGTGGTCGTCGGCAAGATCGGCGACGACCTGCGCATGGACTACACCGCGCAGGGCGAGACCGTGAATCTCGCGGCGCGGCTCCAGTCGGCCGCCACGAAGGGCGCCGTCCTCGTCTCGGAGGCCACGCGACGCCTCGCGAGCCGCGCGTTCCTCTTCGAAGCCCGCGGCTCGCTTTCCCTGAAAGGAATCGCCGAGCCCATCGATGCGTTCGTCGTCACGGGCGAACGGCCGGCACGCTCGCGATTCGAGCTTTCCGCGGAGGAAGGCCTCACGCCGCTCGTTGGGCGCCGTCGCGAGCTCGCGTTTCTCGACGAGACCCTCGCCCGAGTGCGCGACGGGCGGGGCCACGCGGTCTCCGTCGTCGGCGAAGCGGGTATCGGCAAGTCGCGACTCGTGCACGAGATCGTGCGCGGCCCGCGCGCAGCATCGTTCGGGTTTGCGCGCGCGCAGGGACTGCCTCACGGAGAGTCGGCGCCGTTCGACGTCGTGCGAACGCTGCTCGTGGACATCCTCGGCCGGCCGAGCGACGACGGCGAGGCCGCGCGGGCGCAACATGCGGAGTCGGCGCTCAGCGTCGATCTCGCCTGGGCGGTGCCCTACGTGAAGCATTTGCTCGCGCTGCCGGCGCCGGAGCTCGATGCCGAAGGCCTCGATGCCACGCAGCGCAAGCGTCGGACGTTCGATGCCGTGAAGGCCGTCGTCGCGCGCACTGCCGCCGCGCGTCCACTGGTGCTGATCGTCGAGGATCTGCAGTGGATCGATCGCAGCTCGGAGGAGCTCCTCCGAGCGCTCGTCGACGGGCTCGCCGACCAGCCGGTGCTGGTACTCACGACGGTGCGCACAGGATTCGTTCCCGCGTGGGACGATCGCTCGTTTCACCAGCGACTCGTGCTCGAGCCGCTGGATGACGAGGAGGCGCTCGAGATCGTCGGTCACCTGACCTCCCCGAGCGCGGCCGCGCGCGAGGCGATTGCCGCGCGCGCCGAAGGGAACCCGCTCTTTCTCGAGGAGCTCGCCCGCTACGTGCGCGGCGGGAAACCGGGGCATGACGAGCTGCCGGCGCGGATCGTCGACCTTCTGACGGCGCGCATCGATCGCTTGCCGGAATCGCTCAAGCGGACGCTCCAACGTGCCTCCGTGCTCGGCCCGGAGTTCCCGGCTTCCCTCCTCGCCGCGCTCGGCGAGCCCGAGGAGGACGTCGACCGCGCCGTCTCGGAGCTCGTCTCGCTCGAGCTCCTCCAGGAGAGCGGCATATTTCCCGAGCATCGCCTGAGCTTCCGCCAACCCCTCGTTCAGGACGTGGCGTACCGAGGGCTCTTGTTGAAGACCCGCGCCGAGCTTCACGGGCGAGCGGGCCGCGCGCTCGAGCGCTTGGCGACCGGTCGCCTCGACGAGGCGGCGGCCGAGCTCGCGCGCCATTTTGCGCGAAGCGCGGACCGACCACGCGCGGTGCACTACCTCGTTCGGGCGGGGGGGCGCGCCGCGAGCCTCTTCGCCTATCCCGAGGCCGAAGCGCGCTATCAGGAAGCGCTCGAGATCATCGCCTCGCTACCGGAGCTCGCCGCCGAGCGTCCCTCGGTGGTCGAGCGCCTGGGCGACGTCGCCGCCGCACGCGGGGAGGTCCGCACCGCGCTCGGGCATTGGGCCGAATCGCTCGCCGGGCTCGGCGCCGATGGCGACGGACGGCGCGCCGCGGATCTCCATCGCAAGATCGCCGCGGGGCGGTTCGACGCGGGCGAATCGCCACTCGAGGCGATCGCCCAGCTCGAACAGGGTCTCGCCGCGCTCGGGGACGCTCAGCAGACGCTCGAAGCGGCGCGCGTGCATCAGGAGCTCGCGCGGATTCACTTTCATCGTGGCGACAACGAGGGCGCCACGGAAGCCGCGGAGCGCGCGCTCGCGCTCGGCGAGGGGCTCGACGCACCGGACGTCGTCTCGCACGCGTTCAACACGATCGGCGTCGCCGCCGCGCGTCGCGGCGAGCTCGAGCGCGGTGCCGCGTTCGTCGAGAAGAGCCTCGAGCGCGCGCTCGCGCACGGGCTCGGTTCCGTGGCATGCCGCGCCTATGCGAATCTCGGCGTGATGCTCGCACCGATCGATCACGAGCGCTCCGGCGAGTACTGTCGACGGGGGCTCGCGCTCGCGCAGGCGATCGGCGATCAGCTTCAGCAATCGTGGCTCTACTGTGCGATGGCGGGCGGCCACTGCACGCTGTCGGGCGACTACGACGAGGGCGTGAAGGCAGCCGAGGCGGCGGCGGACCTCGATCGGCGGCTCGGGCAGGGAAGCCACCTACCGATCCCGATCATCATCCTCGCGCAGATCTATCAGTGCCGCGGTGACGGCGAGCGGAGCGCGCGTCATTATCGCGAGGCGCTCGAGCTCGCCGAGCGGCTCGGCGATCCGCAGCTCCTCGTGCCGTGCTACGAAGGCCTCGCGACGCTCGCGATCGAGAGGGAAGACGAAGAGGAAGCCGATCGCTGGCTCGCGCGGAGCCGCGCGATCTCGGAGAAGAGCGAGGCGAGCGGCGAGAGCTATCTGACGCTGCCGTTTCTCTGCTAGGAGCGACTCCGAGGAAGGCATCATGTCGACTCCTGCGATCGGATCTCCGGCGCCGACGTTCCGACTGCCGTCGGGACAAGGCACGACGATCGGCCTCGAAGACTATCGCGGCCGGAAGAGCGTCATCGTCTGGTTCACCAAGGGCATGGCTTGTCCGTTCTGCCGCGCGCAGATGACCCGGATCGCACGAGCTTATCCGGAGATCCAGGCGAGAGACGCCGAGGTCCTCCAGGTCACGGTCTCGAATGCAAAGCAGGCCAAGACCTACGCGTCGAAGTTCAAGATCCCGTTCCCGTACCTCGCCGACGCCGACTACCGCGTCCAAAGCGAGTGGGGCCTCGAGCGCCGCTCGCACGGGCCGCTTTTCTACGCGAAGACGATGTTCGCAGGGATGACGACGAAGATGCCGCCGAACGACTTCGGCGACTTCGCGCCGCCGATGCCGGAGGTACCGAAGATCATCGTCGACGACGACATGGGCTTCTTCGTCGTCGACAAGAACGGGATCGTCCGCTTCTCGCTCGCCGGCTCATACATGACCGCGATGGACAAGGATCGCGCGCTGCCGTCGAACGAAGAGATCCTCGCCGAGCTCGATCGCTGCCGCGAGTACTCACCCCCCGGGCTTCGCCCGACCCCCTGAGGGGTCCCGGCGCAACGCGCAGAGATGAAAAAGAAAGGGGCGGATGCGATTGCATCCGCCCCTAAGGTTCAAGCCGTCGCGGCGATCGAAGAAGAATCCGCGATCAGGAAACGGCCGCGGCGGTAGTGCCCGCTGCAACCGGCTCGGCGGGCTGCTTGCCGATTACGAATCGTGGCTTGGTGATGACCAGCAACGCAGGCAGGAGGCTCACCGCTCCCAGGAAGCTGACGATCATCCACAGGCCGAGCAGGAGACCCATCTCCGAATCGAAGCGGATGCTCGAACCCACCCATGTCATGGTCGAGAGCGCTAGCGCGACGGCGGTCACTGTCGTGGCCTTCCCCGACGTCGAGACGGCGATGTGGACCGCCTTCGTCAGGCTCTTGCAACTCTCGAACTCCTCGATCGTTCGGCTGACGATGTAGACGCCGTAGTCGATGCCGAATCCGACCGCGACGGTGACAACCGGCAGCGACTGCAGGTTGATGCCGAACTCGCGGAAGCCGAGGTAGGCGTTGATCATGATGTTCGCGAGCACGAGCGCGGCGTGCAGGATCGCCGCGGCGACGAACGATTGGTATTGGAACGTGATGATGATGAACATGCTGCCGAAGCCGAGCACGTTCATGAGAATGTCGTTCGTGAGGATCTCTTCGTTCGCCGCGCCGGTCACGCCGATGAGACCGCCGGCCATGCGGAAGTCGATGTGCTCGGACGGGTTGTCGGCGATGTACTTCCGGCAGAGGTCGATGATCCGGAAGACCGTGTCACCTTGGTGGTTCCGGCAATAGAAGGTGACGTGCGCGTTCGTATACGACGGGTCGAGGTACTTGACGGTTTCCGACGGCGGCGAGCCGGCGAAATAGAAGAAGAAGAGGTTCGCCACACGCCCGATCTCGGCCGGGATCACGCCCCAGCGCGGCTGCGTGTCGTAGAAGACCATGTTGATGGACTTGATGATGTCGGCGAGCGAGAAGCTGTAACCGATCTCCGGGTCCTGCTCGACGTAGCGCTGGAAGCCCTCCATCAGCTCGAGCACGGAGGGATCCTTCAGCGCGCCCTTCTGCCTGCCTTCCGCGACGACGATCAGCGGCTCGACGCCGCCGAAGAACTTCTGGATCCGGACGTGTGACTGGTTGTACGGCGAGTCCGTATCGAGCAGCGGCGAGGCCGCCGTCGGGTCGCCGATCGTCAAGTGGCGAAGCTGCGTCGCCGCGAGCGCGGCGCAGAGCACCCACACCCCGACGACCGCCCAGCGGTTCCGGAGGATGAAGTCGATCCAGAGCTCGATGTAGCGCTTGAAGGAGCCCTCTTCGCGGGCGAGCACCTTATCCTTCTCCGGCGCCTTCAGGTAGTAATACACGATCGGGTTGAGCAGCAGCTCGGAGATCATCACCGAGGTCACCCAGATCGAGGCCGAGATCGCGATGCGCTGCAGGATCACGACCGGCACGAGCAGGATGACGAGCATGCCGACCGCGTCCGTGATGATGCCGCTCGTCGTCGGGATGAAGAGCTCGGCGAAGGCGGCGACGATCGCCTTCTCCTTGTTCCAGCCCTGCTTCTGATACTCCTCGTAGTAGCGGTCATGCATCTGCACCGAGTGGCTGACCGCTCGAGCCGTCACGAAGAAGGGAATGACCAAAGCCAGCGGGTCCATGGCGAAGCCGATGAGATGGATCGTGCCGAGACCCCAGATCGCCGAGACGATGCCCGTCAGAGTCGGACGGAGAGCTCCGCGCCAGTCTTTGAAGTAGACGTACAGCACGATCCACATGAAGAACGTCGTGACGCAGAAGACGTAGAAGATCTCGTAGGTGTAGTGGTAGATCCAGCCGTAGAGCCGCGGCTCACCCGCGACCCAGATGGTCGTGTTCGCATCCTGGTGCGGGGTGACGATCTTGTCGTTCACGATGTCGAAGAGCGCGCGGTAGTCGATCTTTCCTTCGAGGAAGTTCGCGCGGATCAACGCGGCCTTGTCGTCGAGCGAGACGAGGATGCCGTGGATGCTCTCGGAGTGGTGGACGATCGTGCGGATCTCGTCGATGTCGCGATCCGTCGTCGGGGCGCGGCGCATGACCGGAGGTGTCGCGATCGAGCCGCCCTGCATCGTCAGGTAGCGCGTTGCGCGGTGACCGATCGAGTCGATCTGGTCGTGGTTGACGCCGGGGAGGATGTCGACCTCCTTCGTCATCAGGAAGATCTTCGTCAGCGTATCTTTGTTGAAGATCGTCCCGTCCTTCACCTCGACCATGATCGCGATGTTGTTCGCGCCGCCGAACTGCGCGGAATACTTCTCATGGACTTTGATGAAGGGATGCCGGTACGGCAGGAGGTCGCCGAACTGCGTCGACATCTCGAGCTGCAAGGCGAAGTAGGCCATCACGCCGGTGATGGCGAGGGTGACCGTCGCGATCGGCTTCCGATGCCGAATCAGCCAGCGCCCGAGGCGATACAGGACTTCTTTTTTTGCGGCTCCGACTTCCATGTGCGATCGACCTCCGAGGAGAAAACCCTAGCCCGTCCGTGAATCAGCTCCGCCGAGCTTCCGACACCTGCGGCGGAGACAGCAAGCGAACGATCAGAAAATCGTGAACGGCGGCGCCCGGGATGGCAGAGCGCCGCGAGCTTCGACTTCGTTCGAATCGACGGGCGCCGGCGCGGCGAAGGCGGTGGCGACGCCCAGCGGCGAGAGCGTTGCATGCGATCCGGATCGCGCCTCGACCACCGCGAACGATGGTTCCTCGCGATCTTCGAGGAGGATGGTGAAGGCGGGACGATCCGGTGTGGCGAGCACGCGCGCCGCGTCCGAAGACGCATCCGCGTGGGCGCCGCACCATGCGAGCACGATCAGCGCGGCCCAAAAATACCCGCGGAGCGACGCCAATCGACGCCCCCACCTATGCCGATGGCCCGACAAGCGCGGGATCTATGCCACGGTTCAAAGCGAATGAATACAGATTGCACGAAGGATATGACCGGATCCCCCTTTCTATCCGGGGGTCTTTTCCGAGGGCGGAACCAACGCCCGTCCCGGGGTACCGGAATCAGCGCGCCGGCTTCGGCGGGACCACGGTTGCGAGCGTCGGCCAGTCGCTCCGTTGCCAATCCTCTTGGAAGATCAGGCGGTAGCCCGAGTGCTGGATCTTCCAAGCGCCGTCGATCCGGACGAAGCGATCCTCGTAATAAGCGCCCATCCGGAGCGAGCGGTTCGCCGTCTCGTTGAAGAGGTAGTTGTCGAGGGCGAACATCCCGGTCGCCGTGTCGTCTCCGGTCAACGTGATCTCCGGGTGATGCCCGTGGTGCAGGGTGACAGACCCGCGCTCGACGCCGAGCGACTCCCGGAGGAACTGCATGATCGCGTCCCGACCGGTGAACGAGTATTTGCCGTCGCCGTAGCTGACCGTTGCGTCGGGCGCGAAGCAGTTCTCGAGCTCGTCCCAGAGCTTCAGGTCGAGGCAGCGCCAGTAGCGGTACTTGAGGCGCTTGATCGCGCCCACGTCCTCGAGCGCGCGGAGGCGCCGCTCGACGTCGCTCACGGCTGGATCTCGAAGACGTAGTTGAACGGGGTCTCGATCGCGCGGCGGAAACGCGTGAAGCCGGCTTCGGTGGCGACGTCGCGGAGGCGCTTCTCGCCGGCTTGCGCGCCGAGCGCGAGCCCGACCTCCTGCGCGAGAGACGCTTGCGTGCAGACGAAGGTGGAGGCGGCGTAGAAGAGACGGCCCACTGGCGAGGCGATGTTCTCTTCGACGCTGTCGCTCGCGAACGGCTCGACCAGCATCCACGTGCCGTCCGGCGCGAGCGTCTCTTTCACGTGGCGCGCGGCGCCGACCGGGTCTCCCATGTCGTGCAGGCAGTCGAAGAACGCGACGAGATCGTAGCCGTTTGCGGGGAAGCCTTTGGCCGGCGCGACCTCGAAGGTGATGCGATCGGCGACGCCCGCCTCTTTCGCGCGCGCTCGCGCCTTCTCGATCGACGGCGGGTGATAGTCGAAGCCCCAGAATTTCGACTTCGGGAACGCCTTGGCGAGGATGATCGTCGAGGCGCCGAGCCCGCAGCCCACGTCGGCGAGCTTCGCGCCGCGATCGAGCTTCTCCTTCGCGCCGGAGATCGCCGGGATCCAGGAGCTCACCAGGTCCGCGTTGTAGCCGGGACGGAAGAACCGCTCGGTGCCCTCGAAGAGACCCGGATCATGCTCGTGCCAGCCGACTCCCTTGCCCGTGCGGAACGCCTCGCGCACCTTCGGCTCGGCCTTCGCGATCGAGGTCGTCAGCTGGAAGCCGCCGAGAACGCAGAACGGGCTCTCCTCGTCGGTGAGCGCGGTCTTCTGCTCTTCGGTCAGGGAGTAACGACCGGACTCAAACGTGACGTATCCGGAAGCAGCTTGCGCATTCAGCCACTCGCGGAGGCTTCGCTCGTGGAGGCCGCACTTCGCGGCGAGCTCGGCCGGGGTGAGCGGCGAATTCGCCGCGCCGAGCGCCTTGTAGATCCCGAGCCGGTCGCCGAGGACGATCTGATGGGCGATGAGAACGCCGGCGAGATCGCCGAGCGCGCGCCCCATGAACGCCTGCATCTTTGCTTCGTCGATCGCCATTCGGGGTTCCCCTTCCTACGTTTGCCCGAAGAGACCTTTCAGCCACTTCAGGAACAATCGCCAGAAGTTGATCGCCACACCCTGGCGGACGACCTCGCCGGGGGCGGCCGCGATCTCTGCTTCCATCGCGGTGAAGAACTGCGCCGTCATCGTCTTCGCGACGCCCTCGATCATGCGCTGGCCGACGCTCGCGAGCGGACCGCCGATCTGCGCGTCGCCGGCGTACTTGAGGACGGTCTTGCCGCCTTGCTCCTCGAGGTCGAGCGTGCCGCTTCCCTTTACGAAGCCCTGTTTCCCTTTGCCGTCGACGATCATCCGGTAGTGCTCGGGAGGACGGAGGTCCTCGAGCTTCACCTTGCCCTTGTAGACGCCCTTCACGGCGGAGACGCCGACGTCGATCTCGCCGGCGTACTCGTGCTCGCCGACGGTCTCCAGCTCTGCACGCCCGGGATGCACTTCGAGAGCTTCTGCGGGTCGATGAGAAAGCTCCACACGCGCGCGCGCGGAGCGTCGAAGGTGTGCGTGCCGGTCAGTTTCACTTCGTGGACCTCCCTTTGGGAGGTCGCGCGCAGCGCGGGCGGGGGCTAGCCACGCGCCCTTTCGACGGCCTTGGCGATCGCGCGCCGCGCGGTCACCTGGGCGAGGTGCGCGCGGTATTCCGCGGAGGCGAAGAGATCGCCATTCGTGTCGACGCCGGCGGTGGCTTTCGCGGCGGCCGCGGCGATCGCGTCCGTTCCCTTGCCGGCGAGCGCCGCTTCCGTCTCCGTCGCGCGGTAGCCTTTCGCGGCCGCGCCGGTCACGCCGACGCGCGCCGCGGCGATGTTGCCCGAGCCGTCGAGCGTGACGATCGCGGCGACGCCGACGATCGCGAAGCCCGAGGCGGGCTGCGCCACCTTCACGTAGGCGCTCCCGGTCTTCGCCGCGAGCGGCTTCACGCGGACCTCGGTGATGATCTCGCCCGCGGCGAGGGACGTGGTCAGGAAATCGACGAAGAAGTCATTTGCTTTGATGGTTCGTGAGCCCTTCGTCCCGCGCGCGACGATCTCGGCCTCGAGCGCGACGATCGCCGCCGGGTAGTCCGCGGCCGGGTCCGCGTGCGCGAGGCTGCCGCCGATCGTGCCGCGGTTCCGCACCTGCACGTCGCCGATCGCGGCGGCGCATTCGGAAAGGAGAGGGCACTTCTCGCGGACGAGCTCGGAGCTCTCGACCGCCCAGTGCGTCGCGAGCGCGCCGATCGCGATCGTGCCGCCGTCTTCCTTGATGCCGTCGAGCCCGGAGATCCGGCCGAGGTCGATGAGGTGTCCGAACGAAGCGAGCCGGAGCTTCATCGCGGGGAGCAGGCTGTGACCGCCGGCGAGGAGCTTCGCGTCGTCGCCGTGATCGGCGAGGAGCTTCAACGCTTCGTCGAGCGTCTTCGGCGAGTGATAAGCGAATTCGGTGCGGGATCATCGCCGCACCTCCCTTCGCGGTCTTGCATCGCTCGCCAGATTTTCTCCGGCCAGAGCGGCATGTCGATCGTCTTCACACCGAGCGGCCGGACGGCATCGAGCACGGCGTTCACCACGCACGGGGTCGAGCCGATCGTGCCGGCTTCGCCGACGCCCTTCGCGCCGAGCGGGTTCACCGGGGTCGGCGTCACCGTGCTCTCGAGCTCGAGATGCGGGATCATCGTCCGCCTTCGGCACCGCGTAGTCCATGAGCGTGCCGGTCACGAGCTGTCCGCCCTCGTCGTAGACGACGGTCTCGTAGAGCGCCTGGGCGATGCCCTGCGCGATGCCGCCGTGGACCTGCCCCTCGACGAGCATCGGATTGATCTGATTGCCGCAGTCGTCGACCGCGATGTAGCGCCGCAAGTCCACGTGTCCGGTGTCGGGATCGACCTCGACGACGCAGATGTGCGCACCGAAGGGATAGAGGCAGTTCACCGGCTCGTAGAAGCTCGTGCGCCTCGAGCCCGGGCTCGATGCCGGGGATGTTCGCCTTGAAGCCATACGCCGCGGCGACCACGTCGGTGAACGCGATCGCCTTGTCGGGCTGGCCCTTCAGGAAGATCTGCCCGCCGCCGAACTCGAGCGACTCGGGCGGAGCCTCCATCATGTGGCTCGCGATCTTCCGCATCTTCTCCTTCACCTTGTCGAGCGACATCTTGAGCGCGGTGCCGCCGAGCGCGAGGCCGCGACTCCCGAACGTGCCGACCCCCGTGTGCACGATGGACGTGTCGCCGTGAAGGACGGTCACGTCCTCCATCTTCACGCCGAGTTCGTCGGCGACGATCTGCGCGAAGCTCGTTTCTTCGCCTTGCCCGTGCGGCGAGATGCCGGTGAGGACCGTGACGCTGCCGGAGGGGTCGACTTTCACGCCGCCGCTCTCCCAGCCGCCGACCTTGATCTTCGGGTGGAAGAGAACCGACGGTCCGAGGCCGCAGATCTCGAGGTACGTCGACACGCCGATGCCCATCAGGCGCCCTTGCTTCCGCGCCTCGGCCTGCTCCTGACGGAGCTTCGCGTAGCCGGAGATCTCGAGCGCCTTCGCGAGCGACTTCTCGTAATCTGCCGAGTCGAAGACCAACCCGGCCGGCGTGGTGTACGGGAACGCGTCCTTGCCGATGAAGTTCTTCCGGCGGACGTCGACGGGATCCATCTTCAGGAGCGCTGCGACCTCGTCCATCAGGCGCTCGGCGATGAACGCGGCCTCTGGCCGGCCGGCGCCGCGATAAGCGTCCGTCGACATCTTGTTCGTGAGGACGCCGATCTGCTCGAAGCCGAGGGCGGGTACCTTGTAGCAGCCGTGCATCAGCATCCAGCTGAAGCCCGAGATCATCGGTGTGAAGAACTGGAAGTACGCGCCGCAGTCGACGAAGTACTTCATCTTCATCGCGGTGACGCTGCCGTCCTTCTTGACCGCGGCCTCGACGTACTCGACCTGGCCGCGGCCGTGGATCGTCGACGCGATGTCCTCACGACGCGTCTGCGTTCCACTTGATCGGCCGGCCGAGCTGCATCGACACGTACGGCACGAGCATCTCTTCGCGGTAGCAGTTGAGCTTCGCGCCGAAACCGCCGCCGACCTCGGGCGCGATCACGCGGACGCGGCTCTCGGGAAGCCCGAAGCCCTCGGCGAGCTGTGTGCGGAGCAGGTGCGGGATCTGCGTCGAGGTCCAGACCGTGAGCTCCTTCGACGACGGGTTCCAGTCCGCGACGGTCGCGCGCGGCTCCATCGCCATCGGCACGAGACGCTGCTGCTCGATGCGGAGCTTCACGACGTGGTCGGCGGACTTGAAGGCTTGGTCGACCTGCTCCGTCTGGCCGCCGACGTTGTGGAAGCGATGTTGTTCGCGATCTCGTCGTGGAGCAGCGGCGCGCCGGGCGCGGCCGCCGCTTCGACGTCGACGACCGCGTCGAGCGGATCGGCGTCGACCTCGATCGCGTCGGCGGCGTCGCGCGCCTTGTAGCGATCCGTCGCGACGACGAGCGCGATCGGCTCGCCGACGAAGCGAACGCGGCCGACCGCGAGCAGCCCGTGCGGTGGGACCTTGAGGCCGGGGAAGTCGAGGCCGACCGGGATCTGCGGCGTCTTCCCGGCGATGTCCTCGCCCGTGAGCACGAGAAGCACGCCCGGCATCGCCTTCGCCTTCGAGACGTCGACGGAATTCAGCTTCGCGTGGGCGTAGATGCTCCGCGTGAAGGCCATGTGCCCCATACGCGGGAGCTTGATGTCGTCCGTGTAGGTCGCGCGGCCGGTGATGAGGCGCGGATCTTCCCGACGCTTGATGCGGGCTCCGACGGATTTCGGCACGATCGGCATGACGTCAGGCCGCCTTTCCGGTGCGCGCCTTGGCGGCGGCGCTCCGCACGGAGTTCACGATGTGCTGGTAGCCGGTGCAGCGGCAGAGGTTGCCCTCGATCCCGTGCCGGATCTCATCGTCCGTCGGGTTCGGGTTCCGCTCGATCAATTGGCAGGCCGAGAGGATCATGCCCGGCGTGCAGAAGCCGCATTGCAGGCCGTGCTCTTCCCAGAAGCCGACCTGCATCGGGTGGAGCTCGTCACCGTTCGCGAGCCCCTCGATCGTCTTCACGTTGCGGCCGTCTGCCTGCACGGCGAGCGTCGTGCACGACTTCACGGTCTGCCCGTCGATGAGCACCGTGCACGCGCCGCAGATGCTCGTCTCGCAACCGACGTGCGTGCCGGTGAGCCCGAGCTCGTCGCGCAGGTAATGAACGAGAAGGAGCCGCGGCTCGACCTCGCTCTCCTGAAGTTCCCCGTTGACCGTGACGCGGATCGTCGTCTTCACGCGAGCCTCCTCATTCGAAACATGAGCCAACGCGGCGAATATGGCCGCCCGGATAGCGCGTCAAGAGGAGGCGCGGCCTTCAAAGAAACCTTGGCGCACCCCCGACGACTTCTGCTCTAACGATCCTGCTGCGAAGGGGGGGACCATGAAACGGCGAGGCTCGGATCTCTCGCGCCGCGAGTTTCTCGCGCGCATGGCGGCGGCGACCGGGGCGATGTCGGTCGCCGGCTTCGGCGAAGGGCCGTTCGGCGCCGCCAAAGCGCTCGCGGATCTGCCGCCGCTGCCGCCACCGAAGAAGTCGGGGATCGACCACATCGTGCAGGTGATGATGGAGAACCGCTCCTTCGATCACTTCCTCGGCTGGGTGCCCGGCGCCGACGGGGTTCAAGCGGGGCTCGAGTTCCCGAACGTCGAAGGCGAGATGGTCGAGACGTTCCGGCTTTCGCAGGACCCGGACTACGGCTTCCAGGGTTGCGGTTGGGCCGATCCCAACCACGGCTACGGCGGCGGGCGCGTGCACATGAACGGCGGCGCGATGGACGGATGGCTGCTGACGGACGGGACGGTGAGCAACCCGACGGATCGCTTCCCGGTCGGCTACTACACGGACGAGGACCTGCCGTTCTACGCGGGCGTCGCCAAGCACTTCACGATCTCCGATCGCTACTTCCACGGCATCCTCACCTCGACGTTCCCGAACCGCATCTACATCCACGCCGGCGCCACCGATCGGATGAGCAACCTGCTGCCCTACGCGCAACAGGCGCCGTCCAAGCTGCCGACGATCTGGGACAAGCTGCTGAACAACGGGATCTCCGCGCGGAACTACTTCTTCGACCTGCCGACGCCCGGGCTCTGGGGCACGAAGTACCTGGGGATCCTGGCGCCGTTCCCGCAATTTCTGGCCGACGCGGCGCTCGGCACGTTGCCGTCGGTCTCGTACATCGACCCGTTCTTCGCCGCGAGCGTCGGCGAGGGGCTCGGCGTCTCGCGCGACGATCATCCGAAAGCGGACGTCCGCGACGGGCAGGCGCTGCTCGGACAGATCTACGACGCGCTCCGGAAGGGCCCGCACTGGGACACGACGCTCCTCGTCGTCACCTACGACGAGTGGGGCGGCTTCTACGATCACGTGGTGCCTGGGTTCGCGCCGATTTCGGACAAAGAGGCGCGACTCGGCAACGACGGGCGGCTCGGCTTCCGCGTGCCGTGCGCGATCGTCGGGCCGCGGGCGCACGGTGGGCGCGTCAGCCACCTCGACCTCGATCCGACTTCGTTCCTCAACATGGTCGCGTGGAGATTCGGTATTCAGAGCGTGGGCGCGCGCCGGGACTGGTCGACGAACATGGCGTACGCGCTCGACTTCGAGAATCCGCCGAACTACTCCGCGCCGAGCTTCCGTGTGCCGAAGAGCCTGCTCGGCTTCGGGCAGCTCTGCACCGACAGCCTGGGGCTCGGGCTCGATCCGCACAACCGCGAGCTCAACGAGGTGATGGCGACGATCCGGAGCTTCGGCGTACCGGTGTAGGGATCGGGGATCGGGCTTCGCCCGACCCGATGGGGTCGTTTCTGGCGACGGCGTCAACGACGCCAAAGGTCGTCGTCGCCGGGGACCGCTCGGGAGTTCCCTCCGCTAGGGGCGGCGCCGTCTTGCCGCGACGATCTGGGCGACGATCGAGAGCGCGATCTCGCCGGGAGTCTCGGCGCCGATGTCGAGCCCGATCGGTGCGTGGATGCGCGCGAGCGCCGCGTCGGAGACGCCGAGCTCGCGAAGGCGCGTGACGCGCCCCCCCTGCGTCTTTTTGCTGCCCATCGCGCCGACGTAGCCGGCGGGGGAGGCGAGCGCGGTCGCGAGCGCGGGGACGTCGAACTTCAAGTCGTGCGTGAGCACGCAGACGGCGTCGCGGACGCCGAGGCTCCGCGCCGCGAGCGCCTTTTGCGGCCATTCGCGGACGATCTCGTCCGCGGCGGGCAGCCGCTCCGGCGTCGCGAAGGGCGAGCGCGGATCGACGACGATGACGCGATAGCCGGCGAGCTTCGCCGCGGCGGAGAGCTCGGCCGCGGGATGAACGGCGCCGATCACGTAGACGGTCGGCGCGGGCAGGAACGGGCGGAGAAAGACGTCGGCGCCGCCGAGCGCGAGGCGCTCCGGATCGCCGACGCGGAAGACGTCGGCGGCCGCGGCGTCGATCGCGCGATCGACATCGCCGTCGCCGGACGAGCCGCGCGGCTCGCCGCCGTCCTCGAAGACGAGCCGCTTGGCGCCGGGAGTCGCGGAGGTCGCGCCCGGCGCGAGTAGCGTCGCGAGAACGACCGGCTGCCGCTCGCCGATCGCCGTCGCCAGCGCGTCGAGGGTCGCCGAGTCCGCGTCCGTCGTAGGCTCGAGGAACACGTGGATCGTGCCGCCGCATGCGAGCCCGACCGCGAACGCGTCCTCTTCGCCGATGCCGAAGGAGAGAAGCCGAGGCGAGCCGGAGCCCATCACGGATTCCGCGGCGTCGACGACGGCGGGCTCGACGCAGCCGCCGGAGAGCGAGCCCGCCACCTCGCCCGCGGCCGAGATCGCCATCGTCGCGCCGGGGCCGCGGGGCGCCTTGCGCTCGACGGCGACGATCGTCGCGAGCGCCGCGGGGCGTCCCTCGCGGCGCCAGGCGAGCACGCGATCGAGGACGTCGTCCATGCGACTCGCGAGTCTGACCAATGCGCCACCCAGCTTCAAGCAACCGTAGCGCGGCCGTAACGCTTTCTGCGGTAACGGCTCCGCACACCCATGACGGACCCGTTCGACCCCTCTCGTCGGGAATTCCTCAAGCGAGTGGCCGCGGCGACGGGCGCGCTCACGCTCGGCTCCTGCGGCGGCGGCTCCGACGATCGGCTGTCGACGCTCGCGCGGCTGCGGCCGCTGCCCCCGCCAGAGCTCTCCGGGATCGATCACATCGTTCAGGTGATGATGGAGAACCGCTCCTTCGATCACTATCTCGGGTGGGCACCCGGCGCGGACGGGCTGCAACCCGGGCTCCGCTTCCCGAACGTCGAGGGCGAGATGGTCGAGACGTTCCGGCTCACCCAGGATCCCAACTACGGGTTCCAGGGCTGCGGCTGGGCGGATCCCAGCCACAGCTACGAAGGTGGCCGCGTGCAACTCGCCGGCGGAAGCATGGACGGCTTCCTGCTCACGAGGGATACGGCGGACGATCCCGAGGATCGCCTTCCGGTCGGCTACTACACCGACGAGGATCTTCCTTTCTTCGCGGGGGCGGTTCGCCACTTCACGGTCTGCGATCGCTACTTCGGCGGCCTCCTCGCCTCGACGTTTCCGAACCGCATGTACGTTCACGCCGGAGCCACCGATCGGGTGAAGAACAACTTTCCGATCGTCCAGCAGGCCCCGTCGACCTTGCCGACGATCTGGGACCACCTCCTCGACGCGGGAGTCTCGGCCCGAAATTATTTCTGGGACCTCCCGACGACCGGCCTTTGGGGCGCGAAGTACGTCTCGATCACCGTGCCCTACGCGCAGTTCCTCGTGGACGCGGCGCTCGGCACGCTGCCGGCGGTCTCTTACATCGATCCCTTCTTCGCCGCCGGCGTCGGCGAGAGCCCCTTCGGCATCGCGCGCGACGACCATCCGCAGGCCGACATCCGGGACGGCCAAGCCTTCCTCGGGCAGATCTACGATGCGCTTCGCCGCGGGCCGCTATGGGACCGCACGCTCCTCATCGTCACCTACGACGAGTGGGGCGGCTTCTTCGATCACGTGGTGCCGCCGTTCGGGCCGATCTCCGAGGCGGAGGCCGCGCTCGGCAACGATGGGAGGCTCGGCTTCCGTGTCGCGAATGCGATCATCGGTCCGCGCGCGCGGCGGAATCACGTGAGTCACCTTCAATTCGATCCGACCTCGGTGATCAATCTCATTCGTTGGCGATGGAATCTCCCCGGGGTCGGCGCGCGCGCCGATTGGTCGATCAACATGGCGCACGCGCTCGATTTCGAGAATCCACCGAGCTTCGACGCGCCCGCCTTCGGCGTGCCGCAGAGCCTGCTCGGCTTCGGGCTGCCTTGCACCGACGCGGCCCAACTCGGCCTCGACCCGCACAATCGCGAGCTCGCCGAGGTGCTCGCCGCGATTCGAGGCTTCGGCTTCCCGATCTAGTCGAGCCGCCCGCGGATTCGGTAGATCACCCAGCCGAGCAGGGGCACCTTCTCGTAGATGCCGCGCGCCGGGTCCCAGTAGTCCTGCTGGAAGATCACCTTGCCCGTCGGATCGAAGCGAACGTGCGACATCCCGACGGCTTCGTTCATCGGCTGCGAATCGTCGCGCGTCGCCTGATACTTCATCAGCCAGCGGAAGTAGTAGTTGCCGCCGGACTCGGCGACGCTGCCGATCTCGAACTTGACCACGTCCGCGTTCTGCGCGCCGCGCACGAAGTATTCCTCGATCGCGTCGATGCCTTCGACCTCGGTGAAGGGGTCGCGGAAGAACGCGTCTTTCGCGTAGAGCTCGCGAACGCCGTCGCGCACCGTCTCCGGTTTGTACTCTTTGTAGAAGTCGACGAAGCGCTCGATCGACACGACTTCGTTCGCGGCGCCTTCGCGAAGCAGGGGTCGCGCGCTCGATTCGGAGGCGGCGAGCGCGCGATGATACGCCGCGGCCGAGGCGCGCTCCTTGTCGATCGGCGCCGTGCAGCCGGCGAGGAGGGCGAGCGCGGCGAGTCCCAGCATCACGCGACGTTTCACGCGGCGAGTCTGGACAATCCGCCGGAACCCGGCAAGCGTATCGTCTCGCGTCATGGCGATGCTTCTCCTCTACGGTTGGCTCTTCGCGGTCGCGCTCTTCTTTCTTCTCTGGCTCTACGAGTGGCGGCACGACGACGCGGGCGTCGTCGACGTCGCCTGGACGGCCGGAGTCGGCATCGTCGGCGTCGCATACGCGCTCGTCGCGCCCGGATGGTCACCGCGAAGGATCCTCGTCGCAGTGATGATCGGCGTCTGGTCGTTCCGGCTGGCGAGCTACATCGTGGGGGATCGCATCGCCGGCAAGAGCGAGGACGGGCGGTACCAGGAGCTCCGCGCCTACTGGGGCAACGCGGCGCATCGGAACTTCCTCCTCTTTTTCGAGGCGCAGTCCGTGCTGATCCCGCTCTTCGCGTTGCCGATCTACGTCGTCGCCGCGAACCCGGCCGAAGGATTCGGCGCGCTCGAGCTCGCCGGCGTCGCGATCTGGCTCGCCTCGATCGCGGGCGAGGCGACCGCGGATCGTCAGCTCGCCGCGTTCCGCGCGCGCCCCGAGACACGCGGGCGCACGTGCCGTGAAGGTCTCTGGCGGTATTCACGCCACCCGAACTACTTTTTCGAGTGGCTCCACTGGTGGTCGTACGTGGCGATGGGCATTTGCGCGCCGCACGGCTGGCTCACGCTGCTCGGTCCGGCGGTGATGCTGCTGTTCCTGCTTCGATTGACGGGAATTCCCGCGACCGAACGCCACGCGTTGAAGAGTCGCGCCGACTACGCCGACTATCAGCGCACGACGAGCGCTTTCGTGCCGTGGCCGCCGCGGGAGTCGTGAGCCGATGCGTTGTCTCTTCGCGACCGATCTCCACGGCAACCGCTGGCTCTACGACCGGCTCTTCGATCTCGCCCGTGACAGGAGAACCGATGCGATCCTCCTCGGTGGCGATCTCTCGCCGCTCGAGCCGCCGCTCGCGGTGCTGGTCGAGAAGCAGCGTCGCTTCTGGCTCGAATTCTTCTTGGCATGGGCGAAGACGGTCGCCGGTTCCGGCATCCGTCTCGTCCTCGTTCACGGCAACAACGATCTCGCGGCGAATGACGACTGCCTCGCGCGCGGCGAGGCGGAAGGCGCTTGGGAGCTCGCGCACGATCGCGTCGTCCGGCTCGGCGACGTCGCCGTCGTCGGCAACGGCAACGTCTCGCTCACGCCGTTCATCCTGAAGGACCGCGAGTTCTTCGACCGTGAAGAGGGACGCTTCGAGGAAGGCGCGGCGCTGGGGCTCGACGACCCGAACGCGATCTACACGGCCGATCGCGGCAGCGCCGAGGCGCCGACGCTCGCCGCGCAGCTCGAGCGTGCGTTCCGTCGCGTGCCCGGGGGGATGCCGACGATGCTCATCGCGCACTGTCCTCCGCGGGGGACGACGCTCGACCGCATCCACGGCGGCGTCGCGGTCGGCAGCGTCGCGGTCCGCGAGGCGATCGAGCGCCATCGGCCGATCCTCTCCCTCCACGGCCACATCCACGAGAGCCCCGAGGCGCCAGGCGGAGCGTGGCGCGATCTCGTCGGCGAGACGATCGCGGTGAATCCCGGCAGCGAGATGCACCTCGGCGCGGCCGCGCGGCTCCGGCTCGTCTCGTTCGACAGCCGAGACGTCCCGAGAACGATCGACTACGAGCGTGCTTGAGAGCGTCTGAGCGGCGGGCGCGGGGCCTCGCCTCCGCGGAAGTAAAGCGCAGCCGAGCAGTGGCCTACGCCGGCTGCCGGGTGTCTGGCCCGCTCCATGGCTCGCTGCTGCTCCATCGTGCACGACACGAGCAGGCCTGCGCAGCTGCGCTTTACTTCCGCGGGCCAGACACCCGGCAGCCGACTAGCCGCGCACGACGGGCGAGCCATGGAGCGGAGGCGAGGCCCCGCGCCCGCCGCGATTTCGCCGCTAGGCGGCCGCGCGCTCGCTCTTGCCGAGCTTGAAGCCCTCATAGCCCTTCGCCGCGACCTCGTTGCACTTCTCGACGTACGCCGGGAAGCCGACGAGCGGCATGAACACGCGCGGCTTCCCGGGCACGTTCGCGCCGAGGTACCAGGAGTTGCAGGTCGGATAGAGCGTCATGCCCGCGACCGTGTTCACGTGGCCGACCCACTCTTCCTCCGCCTGCGGCTGCGCCTCGATCCGTGCGTGCCCGTGGTCGCGCATGTACGCCATGCAGTTCCCGATCCACTCGACGTGCTGTTCGATCGAGGTGACCATGTTCGTCAGCACCGAGGGGCTGCCGGGGCCCGAGATCGTGAACAGGTTCGGGAAGCCGACGATGCCGAGGCCGAGGTAGGTGCGCGGCCCCGCGCTCCATTTCTCCTGGAGGGTCGTGCCTTCGCGACCGCGGATGTCGATCTTCGAAAGGCTCCCGGTCATCGCGTCGAAGCCGGTCGCGAAGACGATCGCGTCGAGCTCGTATTCCTTGCCGCCGGTCACGAGGCCGCGCGGCGTCAGGCGCTCGATCGGGTGCTCGCTCACGTCGACGAGATGTACGTTCGGGCGGTTGAAGGTCTCGAAGTAGTTCGTGTCGAGACAGAGGCGCTTGCAGCCGAGCACGTTCTTCGGCGAGAGGAGCGCCGCGACGTTCGGATCCTTGACGGTCTCGCGGATCTTCCGCCGCACGAAGTCGGCGATCACCTGATTCGCTTCCTTGGTGAGGAGGAAGTCGCCGTAGCCGGACGCGAACGTGAAGCCGCCGATGTGCCAGCGTCGTTCGAGCTCGCGCTCGACCTCCGCCGGGTCGGCCTCGAGCACCGAGCCTTCGCCACGGCCGTGCTTCGCGCCGAACGCGGCGGGCATGAGCTGGTCCTGCGCGCGGAGCTCGGCGTAGCTCGCCTTGATCTCGCGCTGGGTTTCCGGATCGAGCGGACCGTTGCGCGCGGGGATCGAGTAGTTCGGCGTCCGCTGGAAGACGGTCAGCTCGGCGGCCTGCTCGGCGATCAGCGGGATCGATTGGATCGCGGAGGAGCCGGTGCCGATCACGCCGACGCGCTTGCCGGTGAAGTCGACCGTTTCGTGGGGCCAGCGGCCGGTGTGGTACGTCTCACCCCGGAACTCGTCGAGGCCGGGAAACTTCGGCGTGTTCGCGGACGAGAGACAGCCGGTCGCGAACACGACGAAGCGCGCGACGACCTCGTCACCCCGATCAGTCCGCACGGTCCAGCGGTCGGTGTCCTCGTTGAAATGCGCGGACAACACGCGCGTCTCGAACTGGATGTCCTTGCGGAGGTCGTAACGGTCGGCGACGTGGTTTGCGTAACGGAGGATCTCCGGCTGCGGCGCGTATCGCTCCGACCACTCCCATTCCTGCTGGAGGTCGTCGTCGAACTGGTACGAGTACTCCATGCTCTCGACGTCGCAGCGCGCGCCCGGGTAGCGGTTCCAGTACCAGGTGCCGCCGACTCCGGCGCCGACCTCGTAGGCGCGCGCGGAGAAGCCGAGCTTCTGCAGGCGATGGAGCATGTACATGCCGGCGAAGCCGGCCCCGACGATCACGGCATCGAACATGGGGCCATCCTAGCGGGGCGGGCCGGATACGTCAGCCGTCCGTTGGAACGAGGCGGCATTCCGCCTTTCGTGCGGTTCGGCTAGGATCCCGCGGGATGAGCCGGGACCTGAAGGACCTCACGCCGAACGAGCTCGGCGCGTGGCTCGCGGAGCGGGGGGTCCCCGGCTACCGCACGGGTCAAATCCTCCGTTGGCTCTTCGCCCGCGGCGCGACCTCGTTCGACGAGATGAGCGACTTGCCGGCGGATCTCCGAGTCGGCCTCGCCGCGGAGTTCGAGATCCGCCGCCCCGCGATCGCGCGGTGCTCGGATTCGACGGACGGCACGCGGAAGCTTCTCTTCCGGCTCGCGGACGGCGGCGAGATCGAGAGCGTGCTGATCCCGGCCGAGCGTCCCGACGGCAAGGGCGAGGGGAGGCTCACGCTCTGCATCTCCTCGCAGGTCGGCTGCGGCATGGGCTGCGCGTTCTGCGCGACCGCCACGCTCGGCTTCGGGCGGAACCTCACGCCCGGCGAGATCGTCGATCAGGTGCTCGAGGCCCGCCGCCAGCGCCGCACCGAGCGGCCGATCACGAACCTCGTGTTCATGGGCATGGGCGAGCCGCTCCACAACTACGAGAACGTCGTCGCCGCGATCGAGAAGCTGACGGCGCCGTGGGGAGTCGGCATCTCGCCGCAGCGGATCACGGTGTCGACGGTCGGCCTCGTGCCGCAGATGCAGCGGCTCCTCGCCGAGACGCGCGTGAATCTCGCCGTCTCGCTCACGGCGACGACGGACGACGTGCGCGACGAGCTGATGCCGGTGAACCGCAAGTATCCACTCGCCGTGCTCCTCGCGGCCTGTCGCGAGCTGCCGCTCCCGCGCCGCAAGCGGATCACGTTCGAATACGTCATGCTCGCAGGGCGGAACGACGCGGTCGCCGACGCGGATCGCCTCGCCGGGCTCCTCCACGGCATCCGCTCCAAGGTGAATCTGATCCCGTTCAATCCGTTTCCGGGGAACGACTTCGCGACGTCACCACGTCCCGCGATCGAGGTGTTCCAGCGACGCCTCCTCGCGCGCGGCTTGAACGCGACGATCCGCGAGAGCCGCGGACGCGACATCCAGGCGGCCTGCGGCCAGCTCGCCGCGTTCGCCTGAGGGAGCCCGCGCGTGCCCGGCATCGGCGTCGTCGTCAATCCGTACGCGCGCTCCAACCAGCGCGAGCCGAAGCGCGTCGAGCGGCTCGAGAAGATCCTCGGCAACGACGGCGTCGTCGTGCAGACGAATGGCATCGACGTGCTCGGTGACGTGGCGCGCCGATTCCGCGAGCGCGAGATCGACGTGCTCGCGGTCTGCGGCGGCGACGGCACGATCTTCCGGACGATCACGGCGTTTCGAAACGAATGGCGCGATGCGGAGCTGCCGAAGCTCTTGCCGCTTCGCGGCGGCACGATCAACGTGATCGCGGGCTCGATCGCCTGCATGCGCGGGAGCCCCGAGCGCGTGCTCTCGCACGTCGTGCACGACTACCGCCGCGGCGAGACGCACGACCTCGTCGAGCGCGAGCTCATGACGGTGAACGGCGACCAGCACGGCTTCCTCTTCGGGCTCGGGCTGATCGTCAACTTTCTCCGCGTCTACTACACCGGTCCGAAGCCGACGCCGATCCGCGCCGCCGGCCTGCTCCTCAAATTTGCCGGTTCCGCCGCGCTTCAGACATCGCTCATTCGCGGCGCGACGCAGCCGGTGGTCGCCGACGTAGTCTGCGACGGCGAGCGGCTGCCGTTTCGCGTGTTCAGCCTGATGCTCGGCATGTCGATCGAGCACCTGCCGCTCGGCTTCCGTCCCGGCTACCTGGCGACGCGGAAGCACGGGCACTTCCATCTCCTCGGCGGGCCGATCCCGGCGCTCCGCGTGGTGCGGAATCTCCATCGCTTCCGCTACGGGATTCCGGTGCGCGACGAGGGGCTCTACGACAATCTCGCGCGGGAAGTGCGGATTGAGTTCGAGCGACCGACCCACTACATGATCGACGCCGACATTCTCGGTCCCGTGCAGTCGATCACGCTCACGGCCGGGCCGCGGGTTCGGCTCGTGCGCGGCTGAGGGAAGGCGCGGGGAAGAGGGAATGAAGCGACGGATCCGCTTGGCGGTGATCGGCGGCAGCGGCCTCTACAAGATGGCCGCGCTCGCCGGGGCGCGCCGCGTGAAGGTCCGAACGCCGTTCGGCGATCCGTCAGACGCGATCGTCGTCGGCGAGCTCGGCGGCGTGCCGGTCGGGTTCCTGCCGCGGCACGGTCGCGGCCACCGCATTCCGCCCTCGGAGATCAACTTTCGCGCGAACCTCTGGGCGCTGAAGTCGCTCGGCGCCGAGTTCCTGATCGCGGTCTCCGCGGTCGGCAGCCTCCGCGAGGAGATCCGGCCGGGCGACCTCGTCGTGCCGGATCAGTTCCTCGACCGCACGCGCGGCCGGAAGAGCACGTTCTTCGAGACGGGGCTCGTCGCGCACGTCGGCTTCGCCGATCCGGTCTGTTCTGTGCTCGGCGGCCTCGTGCTCGGCGCCGCGCGGACCGAGAGTGACGGGGCCGCGCGCGCGGTCCATCCGAACGGTACGTACGTCTGCATGGAAGGGCCGCAGTTCTCGACGCGCGCCGAGTCTCACCTCTACCGCACGTGGGGCGCGTCGGTGATCGGCATGACGAACCTCCAGGAGGCGAAGCTCGCGCGCGAGGCGGAGATCTGCTTCGCGACGCTCGCGATCGCCACCGACTACGACTGCTGGAACCCTCGCGCGGGGGACGTCGAGATCGCGGAGATCTTGCGGATCCTCGGCGAGGGCACGGAATCCGCGCAGCGGATCGTCGCCGCCGTCGCGGGCGCGTTGCCCGCCAACCGTTCCTGTCCTTGCTCGACGGCGCTCGCGCAGGCGATCATCACGGACCGGAAGCTGATTCCGGCGCGACTCAAGCAGAAGCTCGCGCCGATCGTGAGGAAGCACCTGGAGCATGAGCATCGTAGTCGTGGGCTCGGTGGCGTTCGACGACGTCGAGACGCCGCATGGCAAGCGTGAAGATCGTGCTCGGCGGCGCGGCGACGTATTTCTCCGTCGCGGCGAGCTTCTTCACGCCGGTCAAAGTCGTCGCGATCGTCGGCGACGATTTCCCGCAGAGCGAGCTCGACTTCCTCGCCGGCCGCGGAATCGATCTTGCGGGTGTCGTCCGCGCGAAAGGACCGACGTTTCGCTGGAAGGGCCGCTACCACGAGGACATGAACCAGCGCGACACGCTCGACTCGCAGCTGAACGTCTTCGCGGACTTCCAGCCGCACGCTCCCGGAGAGCTATCGCGGCGCCGAGGTTTGTCTTCCTCGCCAACATCGCATCCGGCGCTGCAGGCGAGCGTGCTCGACCAGCTCCGAAGCGCCGAAGACGATCGGCGCCGACACGATGAACTACTGGATCACGGAGGCGCGGCCCGAGCTCGAGCGCCTGCTCCGCCGCGATCGAGATCCTGACCGTCAACGACGAGGAGGCGCAGCAGCTCGCCGGCGAGAAGAACGTCGTCAGGGCGGCGCGGAAGATCCTCGAGATGGGGCCGTCGAGCCTCCTCGTCAAGCGCGGCGAGTACGGCGTGCTGCACTTCTCGCACGACTCCGTGTTCGCGGTGCCGGCGTATCCGCTCGAGCAGGTGTTCGATCCGACGGGCGCGGGCGACACGTTCGCGGGCGGCTTCATCGGCGCGCTCGCGCGCGCGGGCGACAAGTCCGCGAAGAGCGTGCGGAAGGCGATCGTCTACGGCAGCGTGCTCGCCTCGTTCGTGGTCGAGGATTTCAGCCTCGACCGCTTGCGCGGGCTCACGAACGACGACATCGAGAAGCGCTACCGCCAGTTCGTCTCGCTGACCGAATTCTGATGGACCTCTCCGTCGTCATTTGCGTCTACAACGAGTCGGGCAACATCGGCCCGCTGCTCGAGGAGACCGTGCAGGCGGTCTCGCGCCTCGGGCGGAGCTACGAGATCGTCGTCGTCGACGACGGTTCGAGCGACGGCACGCGCGACGATCTCCGCGAGCTCCGCGAGCGTTTCGCTGAACTGCGAGTGGTCCTGTTCCGCCGGAACTTCGGCCAGACGGCCGCGCTCGCGGCGGGCATCAAGCACGCGAAGGGCGACGTCGTCGTGACGATGGACGGCGACGGCGAGAACGACCCGGCCGACATTCCCCGGATGCTCGAAAAGCTCGAGCCGGGCATCGACATGGTCTGCGGCTGGCGCGTCGAGCGCTGGAAGGGTGCGTTCCTCTCCCGCCGGCTGCCGAGCGAGGCCGCGAACCGGATCATCTCGACGACGACGCGGGTCCAGCTCCACGACTACGGCTGCACGCTGAAAGCCTTTCGCGGCTGGCTCGCGCACGAGATCGAGCTCTACGGGGAGATGCACCGCTTCGTGCCGGCGATCGCGGCGGACCGCGGCGCGAAGATCGTCGAGATCCCGGTCGCGTACCGCACGCGCCGCTTCGGCTCGTCGAAGTACGGGCTCTCGCGGATGATCCGCGTGATTCTCGACTTGATGACCGTGAAGTTCCTCTCGAGCTTCAAGACGCGGCCGATCCAGGTGTTCGGGCTCTGGGGGCTCGTCGCGGTCGGGCTCGGCGCGCTCTGGACGTTCGAGCTCGTGCTCGAGCGCCAGCTCCTCGGCGTGCCGATGGGGAATCGGCCGCAGCTCTTCCTCGCGATCGTGCTGATGATCACGGGCATGCAGTTCATCACGCTCGGGTTGCTGGGCGAGATGCTCTCGCGGACGTACCACGAGAGCCAGCGGAAGCCGATCTACGTCGTCGAGGAGATCCTCGAGTAACGTGAGAGTCGGCGTCGACGTCCGGAAGCTCCGCGACGGCGGCATCGGCGTCTACGTCCGCGAGACCCTCGGCGCGCTCGCGCGGCTCGACGCGGCGATCGAGCTCGTCGCGTTCGGCGATCCCGCCGATCGCGCAGAGTTGCCGTCCGGGGTGGAGTGGGTCGAGGCGCGAGCCGGCAAGTACTCGATCGGCGAGCACCTCGTGCTCGCGCGCGCCGCGCATGCGGCACGGGTCGATCTCTTCCACGCTCCGCACTATGTTTTGCCGTTCTTTCTACGGCGACCGGCGGTCGTCACGGTTCACGATCTCATCCACGTGCTCCTGCCGCGGACGCCGCTCCACACCGTCTACGCCCGCGCGATGATCGGCTCCGCCTGTCGCCGCGCGGCGCGCGTGATCGTCGTCTCGGAGAAGACGGCGTCGGATCTCCGCGAGCGGTTCCCCGCCGCGGCGGGGAAGGTGAGGGTGATCCCGAACGGCGTCTCGCCTGCGTTTCGCCCGGCGCCCCGCGCGGACGTCGAGCGCGTGCTCGGCGAGCTCGGCGTCGAAGCGCCCTACGTGCTCTTCGTCTCGAACCGCTTGCCGCACAAGAACGTCGAAGGCGCGCTCGCCGGGTTCGCCCGGCTGCCGAAGCCGCGTCCGCGGCTCGTCCTCTGCGGCAACGGCTACGAAGCCGGCTCTTCGGTCTGGCGGCTCGCGGACGAGCTCGGCATCCGCTCGGACGTTCGCGCGGTCGGCGCGGTCGACACGGGGCGGCTCGTCGCGCTCTATTCCGGGGCCGCCGCGCTCCTTTCGACGTCGCTCTACGAGGGCTTCGGATTGCCGCTCGTGGAGGCCATGGCGTGCGGGGTTCCGGTGGTCGCGCCGGACGCGGGGGCGGTGCCCGAGGTGGTCGGGGATGCCGCGGTGCTCGTCGCGCCGCGTCGCGTTGACAGTATCGGGGACGGGCTGTATCGAATTCTCAACGATGCCGCGCTCCGCGAGCGGTTGATCTCCCGAGGAATCGCGCGCGCCGGGCGGTATTCGTGGGCGGTGGCGGCGGAGCGGACGATCGAAGTGTATCGCGAGATCCTGACATCACACGTGGAGCGTCGGTGATCCGCGCATGCTGAAGCAGCACAACCAGGTCTTCATCGCCGCGTTCGTCGTGGCCGACATGTTCGTCGTCGCGCTCGCGTGGCTCCTCGCGTACTACATTCGCTTCGACTGGGGCCCCGTCCCTGCGCCGCTCGGCCGGCCGCCGTTCTCGAACTATCTCCCGATGGTCCTCTTCGTCTGGGCGATCTGGGGAACGGTGCTCCGCGCGTTCGGTCTCTACCACGTGACGCGCGGCTCCGGTTTGCGCCACGAGGCGATTCGCGTCGTCCAGGCTTCGAGCCTCGCGATCGTCGTGCTCATGGCCGTCGCGTTCTTGTTCTGGGAAAAGGACGTCTCCTTCTCGCGTGGCGTCTTCGTCTATTTCTGGCTGATCGCGTGCTCGCTGCTGGTGGCCGAGCGCATCGCGCTTCGGTACGCGCTCTCGATCCTGCGCGCGCGGGGTTTCAACCAACGCTACATCCTCGTCGTCGGCGCCGGTGAGCTCGCCGAGCACGTCGCGCGGAAGATCAGCGACCATCCGGGGCTCGGCTTCGTCGTTCGCGGGTTCCTCTCGGACAAGCCCGCCGACGTCGGCCGCACGATCGGCGGTGCGATCGTGCTCGGCACATACGACGACGTCCAATCGCTCCTCGACGCGAACGGCATCGATCTCGTGATGATCGCGCTCCCGCTCGAATCGATCCCGTATCTCGAGTCGATCTTGAAGAAGATCGGCCCGTCGATGGTCGACGTGAAAGTGGTGCCCGACGTCTACAAGTTCATCAGCCTCCGCGGCGGCATCGAGGACTTCGACGGCCTGCCCGTGATCACCTTGCTCGACACGCCGCTCCGGGGCTGGAACGAGGTCTTCAAGCGCTCGCTCGACGTGATCTTCTCGGGTGCGTTGCTGCTGATTCTCGCTCCGTTCCTGGTCCTCGTCGCCGTCGCGGTGCGGCTCACGTCGCGGGGGCCCGTGTTCTACCGCCAGGAGCGCATGAGCCTCGACGGGCGTCGCTTCGACGTGTGGAAATTCCGCACGATGCGCGCCGACGCCGAGGACGAGACGGGGCCGGTCTGGGCGACGGCCGAGGATGCCCGCCGCACCTGGATCGGCACGTTCCTCCGCCGCTGGAGCCTCGACGAGCTGCCCCAGCTCTGGAACGTGCTGAAAGGCGAGATGAGCCTCGTCGGGCCGCGCCCCGAGCGGCCCGTCTTCATCGAGCAGTTCCGGGTGAAGATCCCGCGCTACATGCTCCGCCACAAGGTCCCGGCCGGGATGACGGGCTGGGCGCAGATCCACGGGCTTCGCGGCAATACCCCGGTCGAGCAGCGGATCGTCTACGACCTCTACTACATCGAGAACTGGTCGATCGCCCTCGATTTCAAGATCCTCTGGCTTACGCTATTCAAGGGGTTTTCCGACCCCAACGCCTATTAGTCCCCCAGAGGACCCATGAAAGTCTGCGTCATCGGCACCGGCTACGTCGGCCTCGTCGCCGGCACCTGCTTCGCCGAGAGCGGCAACGACGTCATCTGCGTCGACATCGACGAGCAGAAGATCGACGCGCTCAAGCAGCGGCGAGGTCCCGATCTACGAGCCCGGGCTCGAGGAGCTGATCCGGCGCAACATCGACGGAGGGCCGCCTCTCCTTCACGACCGACCTCGCCGACGCGGTGAAGCAGCTCGCTCGATCTGCTTCATCGCGGTCGGCACGCCGGAGCGGGCGGACGGCGCGGCGGACCTCGGCGGCCGTGCTCGCGGTCGCGCGCGCGATCGGCGAGGCGATGGACGGCTACCGCGTCGTCGTCGACAAGAGCACGGTGCCGGTCGGCACGGCGGACGCAGCGTGCGCGCGGCGATGATCGCCGCGACGACCACGCACGCGTTCGACGTCGTCTCCAACCCCGAGTTCCTGAAGGAAGGCGCGGCGATCGACGACTTCATGAAGCCCGACCGCGTCGTCATCGGCACGGACAGCGAGCAGCGCCGATCGAGATCATGCGCGAGCTCTACGAGCCGTTCGTCCGCACCGAGCAACCCGATCCTCGTGATGGACAACGACGAGCGCCGAGATGACGAAGTACGCGGCCAACGCGCTCCTCGCGACGCGATCTCGTTCATGAACGAGATCGCGAACCTCTGCGAGCGCGTCGGCGCCGACGTCGACGCACGTGCGCCGCGGCATCGGCTACGACCGGCGCATCGGCCATCACTTCCTCTTCCCGGGCGTCGGCTACGGCGGCTCCTGCTTCCCGAAGGACGTGCAGGCGGTCATCCACACGGCGCGCAGGAGCACGGCATCGAGTTCCCGCTCCTGCGCGCGGTCGAGGACGTGAACGACCGGCAGAAGCACCGTCCTGGTCGCACAAGGTCGTCGACGCACTTCGGCGCCGACCTCCGCGGGCGCGCGCTTCGCGGTCTGGGGCCTCGCCTTCAAGCCGCGCACCGACGACATGCGCGAGGCGCCGTCGATCGACGATCATCGAGGGGCTGCTCGAAGCGCGGCGCCAGCGTCGCGGTGCACGATCCGGAGGCGCTCGACGAGGCGCGCAAGCGTCTTCGGCGACCGCGTCAGCTACCACCGCGTCAACTACGAGGCGCTCGACGGCGCCGACGCGCTCCTCATCGTCACCGAGTGGAACGAGTTCCGGCGGCCCGACTTCGCGCGCATGAAGCAGCTCATGCGCCAGCCGGTGATCTTCGACGGCCGCAACCTCTACGAGCCGCGGAGCATGCGCGAGCACGGCTTCACCTACTACTCGATCGGCCGCCCGCCGGTGCGGCCGACTGCAGGCGCGACATGGCGCGCATCCTGATCACCGGCGGCGCCGGCTTCATCGGCTCGCACCTCTGCGAGCGCTTCCTCGCGCGAGGGCCACGACGTCATCTGCATCGACAACCTCCTCACCGGCATCGCCCGACAACATCGCGCACCTGCTTCGGCGAACCGGCGCTTCCAGCTTCATCCAGCAGGACGTCACGCAACTACATCTACGTGAAGGGCACCGCTCGACGCGATCCTCCACTTCGCGTCGCCGGCGAGCCCGGTCGACTACCTCGAGCTGCCGATCCAGACGCTGAAGGTCGGCTCGCTCGGCACGCACAAGGCGCTCGGCCTCGCCAAGGAGAAGAGCGCGCGCTTCCTGCTCGCCTCGACCTCCGAGGTCTACGGCGACCCGCTCGTGCATCCGCAGAACGGAGGACTACTGGGGCAACGTCAACCCGATCGGCCCGCGCGGCGTCTACGACGAGGCGAAGCGCTTCGCCGAGGCGATGACGATGGCCTACCACCGCACGCACGGCGTCGAGACGCGCATCGTCCGCATCTTCAACACCTACGGCCCGCGCATGCGGCTGAACGACGGCCGCGTGGTGCCGAACTTCATCGCGCAGGCGCTGCGCGGCGAGCCGCTGACGGTCTACGGCGACGGCTGCGCAGACGCGGAGCTTCTGCTACGTGACCGACCTCGTCGAGGGCATCGCTGCGGCTCCTGCGCTCGCGAGCACGACGGACCCGGTCAACTCGGCAACCCGACCGAGATGACGGTCCTCGAGTTCGCCGAAGACGATCATGCGAGCTCACGGGCTCGACGAGCCGAGATCGTCCACAGGACGCTGCCGGTGGACGATCCGAAGGTGCGCCAGCCGGACATCACGCCGCGCGCGCGAGCTTCTCGGCTGGGAGCCGAAGGTGCTGCTCGACGAGGGGCTCCGCGCAGACGATCGACTACTTCCGCGCAGGCGCAGGAGGCCCGCGTGAAGATCCTCGTCACGGGCGGCGCGGGCTTCATCGGCTCGCACGTCGTCGACGCCTACGTCGCCGCCGGCCACGAGGTCGTCGTCGTCGACGACCTCTCGCACCGGCAAGCGCGAGAACCTGAACCCGCGGCGCGCGCTTCGTACCAGCTCGACATCCGCATCGCCGAAGCGATCCGCGACGTCGTGCTCGCGACGAGCGGCCGGACGTGATCGACCACCACGCGGCGCAGATGGACGTGCGGCGCTCGGTCGCCGATCCGGTCTTCGACGCGCGAGTCAACATCCTCGGCACGCTCAGCCTGCTCGAGGCCGCGCGCGAAGCGGGCGTGCGGAAGTGTCGTGTTCGCGTCGTCGGGCGGCGCCGTCTACGGCGAGCAGGAGAGCTCCCCGCGCCGCGAGACGCATCCGACGGTGCCCGTCGAGCCCCTACGGCGTCAGCAAGCGCGTCGGGCGAGCACTACCTCGACTACTACCAGGCGCGTGCACGGCCTGCGCGTACGTCGCGCTGCGCTACGCCAACGTCTACGGCCCGCGCCAGGACCCGCACGGCGAGGCCGGCGTGGTCGCGATCTTCACCGGACGGATGCTCGCGCGGCGAGGCGCCGACGGATCAACGGCGACGGCAAGCAGACGCGCGACTACGTCTTCGTCGGCGACGTCGTCGCGCGCGAACCTCGCGGTCGCTCGACCGCCGATCTCGTCGGGCCGCTGAACGTCGGCACCGGGCATCGAGACCGACGTCAACACGCTGTACGCGCACGCTGCTGCTTCGCCATGCGGGCTCGCGGCTCCGAGCCGAGCACGGCCCCGCGAAGGCCGGGCGAGCAGCGCCGCAGCGTTCTCGATCTGCTCGCGCGCGGCCGGCGAGCTCGGCTGGCGGCCGCAGATGTCGCTCGACGAGGGGCTCGGCCGCACGTTCGACTGGTTCCGCGAACGTTTCGAGCAATCGGAAGAAGTCGTGACGCTCCTGGACACCGCGCGCATCCGCAACTTCTCGATCATCGCGCACATCGACCACGGGAAGTCGACGCTCGCCGATCGGCTGCTGGAGACGCACCGGCACGATCTCGGAGCGCGAGACGCACGGCGCAGCTGCTCGACAGCATGGACCTCGAGCGCGAGCGCGGCATCACGATCAAGGCGAGCCCGGTGCGGCTCCACTACCGCGCGCGCGACGGCCAGGACTACGTGCTCAACCTGATCGACACGCCCGGGCACGTCGACTTCTCCTACGAGGTGTCGCGGAGCCTCGCCGCCTGCGAGGGCGCGCTCCTCGTCGTCGACGCCGCGCAGGGCGTCGAGGCGCAGACCGTCGCGAACGTCTACCTCGCGCTCGACCACGACCTCGCGATCGTGCCCGGTCATCAACAAGATCGATCTGCCGAGCGCCGATCCGCGAGCGCGCGAAGAAGCAGATCGAGGAGGTCATCGGCCTCGACGCCTCCGACGCGATCCTCGCGCAGCGCGAAGGAGGGCATCGGCATCGACGAGGTGCTCGAGGCGATCGTGCAGCGACATCCCGCCGCCGGCCGGCCGACTCGGCGAAGCCGCTCGCGGCGCTCATCTTCGACAGCTGGTTCGATCCGTACCACGGCGCCGTGATGCGTGATCCGCGTGGTCGACGGGCACGGTCCGCAAGGGCACGCGCATCCGGCTGATGTCGACCGGCAAGGACTACGAGGTCGACCCGCGTCGGTGCGTTCTCGCCGAAGCCGGTCGAGAGCGCCGAGCTTGCGGCCGGGCGAGGTCGGCTTCGTCATGGCCGGCATCAAGGCCGTCGACGAAACGAAGATCGGCGACACGGTCACCGAGGCCGAGCGGCCGACGGCCGCGCCGCTGCCCGGCTTCAAGCCGGTGAAGCCGATGGTGTTCTGCGGGCCTCTATCCGTCGGACACGCAGCAGTACGAGACGCTCCGCGACGCGGTCGAGAAGCTCCGGATGAACGACTCGTCGTTCAGCTACGAGGCCGGAGACGTCGATGGCGCTCGGCTTCGGCTTCCGCTGCGGGTTCCTCGGGCCTCCTCCACATGGAGATCATCCAGGAGCGCCTCGAGCGCGAGTACGGGCTCGACCTCATCACCACGGCGCCGACGGTCGCCTATCGGGTGCACACGACCGCCGGAACGGTGCTCACGGTCGACAGCCCGGCGAAGCTGCCGTCGCCGAACGACATCGCATCGATGGAAGAGCCGATCATCGCCACGCAGCTCCACATGCCGACGGAGTTCGTCGGCGCGGTGATGGCGCTCTGCGAGGAGAAGCGCGGCACGCAGCGCGGGCTCAAGTACGCCGGCGAGAATCGCGTGATTCTCGAGTACGAGCTGCCGCTCGGGGAGATCGTGCTCGACTTCTACGACCGCCTGAAATCGGTCTCGCGCGGCTACGCTTCGATCGACTACGAGTTCCTCGAGTTCCGCGTTTCCGAGCTCGTCAAGCTCGACATCCTCATCAACGGCGAGATCGTCGACGCGCTCTCGCTGATCATCCACCGGGAGAAGGCCTATCTCCGCGGGCGCGATCTCGCCGTGAAGATGAAGGACGCTGATCCCCCGGCAGATGTTCGAGGTCGCGATCCAGGCCTCGATCGGCACGAAGGTGATCGCGCGCGAGACCGTCAAGGCAATGCGGAAGAACGTGACCGCCAAGTGCTACGGCGGCGACATCACGCGAAAGCGGAAGCTCCTCGAGAAGCAGAAAGAGGGCAAGCGCCGCATGAAGCAGGTCGGCAAGGTCGAGATCCCGCAGGAGGCGTTCCTCGCGCTCCTCAAGGTGGAAGCCTGAGAACTCGACGATTGACGGGTTCTCAAGCAGGCCCCGCCCGGTTATAGAGGATCCCTTCGATGCCTCCCGAGCCGAATCGCAGCCGTCTGGCCGCGGCGCTGAAGGCGCCGCCGGAGGGCGAGGGCACGACCGTCGCGCCGGAGCGGAAGTCCGCGCTCCGCGAGTGGGGCGAAGCGCTCGGCGTCGCGCTGATCCTTGCGCTCGTCATCCGGAGCTTCGTCGTTCAGGCGTTCAAGATCCCGTCCGGTTCGATGCTGCCGACGCTCCAGATCGGCGACCACATCCTCGTGAACAAGTTCATCTACGGCGTGCGGCTGCCGATGCTCGGCAACATGCTGCTCGAGGTCGGTACGCCGAAGCACGGCGACGTGATCGTGTTCGTTTATCCCGAGGATCCGCAGAAGGACTTCATCAAGCGCGTCGTCGCCGTCGCGGGCGACGTCGTCGAGGTCCGCGCGAAGAAGCTCACCGTGAACGGCGAGCCCGTCTCCGACCCGCACGCGCACTTCGCTGATGGAGACTCGATCGGAGGGCAGCCGCAGCGGGACAACTTCGGTCCGTTCACCGTGCCCCGCGGCACGGTGTTCGTGATGGGCGACAACCGCGATCGCAGCTACGACAGCCGCTTCTGGGGCCCGGTCGCGCTCGATCAGGTGAAGGGCAAAGCGTTCCTGATCTACTGGTCGTGGGACGGCGACGATCGCTGGATCCGCTGGGAGCGATTGGGAGACTTGATTTACTAGCCCCGCCTCCTTACAAATCAATCGTTGCCTTTAACCTGGTCCTGAGAGGCCGGAAAGGTGAGATGAGCGACGACGCAGGCAAGACGGTAGGGCAGGCGCGCGAATTCCCCCCTCCCGCGCTTCGCGCGACCTCCCGGAGGGAGGTGTGAGCGCGCCGCGCGTCGTTCTCGATGCGGACTCCATCCGCCGCGCCGTGACGCGCATCTCGCACGAGGTGCTCGAGCGCAATCGGGGAACCTCGGACTTGGCGCTCGTCGGCGTGCGCTCGCGCGGCGTGTACATCGCGCGCCGAATCGCCGACTCGATCCGCGCGATCGAGGGTGTCGAGGTGCCGCTCGGCATCGTCGACATCACGCTCTATCGGGACGATCTCGCGCGCGCCGAGCAGACGCCGAAGGTACAAGGCACCGAGATCCGCTTCCCGCTCGAGGGCCGCGGGATCGTGCTCGTCGACGACGTGCTCTACACCGGCCGTACCGTGCGCGCGGCGATGGACGCGCTCGTCGACTTCGGCCGCCCCGCGCGCATCCAGCTTGCGGTCCTCGTCGATCGCGGCCACCGCGAGCTTCCGATCCGCGCGGACTACGTCGGCAAGAACCTGCCGACCGCGCGGAACGAGGACGTGCAGGTCCGGCTCGTCGAATCCGACGGGGTGGACGAGGTCATGCTGGTGAGCGCATAGCGATGGCCTTCACCCAACGACACCTCCTCGGCCTCGAGGGCCTCGCCGCGGACGAGATCATCGACGTGCTCGACACCGCGCGCTCGTTCGTCGAGATCTCCGAGCGCGACATCAAGAAGGTGCCGACGCTTCGCGGGAAGACGGTCATCAATCTCTTCTACGAGTCGAGCACGCGCACGCGCACCTCGTTCGAGATCGCGGCGAAGCGGCTGTCGGCCGACACGATCAACATCTCCGGCTCGACCTCGAGCGCGACGAAGGGCGAGACGCTCGCGGACACGGCGCGGAACCTCGAGGCGATGCGCCCGGACGCGATCGTCATCCGCCACCCGTCCTCCGGCGCGGCGCACCTCCTCGCGCGCTCGGTGCGGTGCCCGGTGGTGAACGCCGGCGACGGGCAGCACGAGCACCCGACGCAGGCGCTGCTCGATCTCTTCACGCTCCGCGAGAAGAAGGGACGGATCGAAGGGCTCGAGGTCGCGATCGTCGGCGACATTCTCCACAGCCGGGTCGCCCGCTCGAACCTGCACGGCCTCCGCACGCTCGGCGCGCACGTCAGGCTCGTCGGGCCGCCGACGCTCCTCCCGGAGGAGTTCGCGGACTTCGGCGCCGAGGTCCACCACGACCTGCGGCGCGGCGTCGCCGGCGCGGACGTCATCATGATGCTCCGGATCCAGCGCGAGCGGCAGGGCGCGAACTTCTTCCCGACGCTCGAGGAATACTCGCGGCTCTTCGGGCTCGACCGCGCCGCCGTCGAATCGGCGAAGCCCGACGTGGTGATCCTCCATCCCGGGCCGATGAACCGCGGCATCGAGATCTCGAGCGAGGTCGCGGACGGGCCGTACTCGCTGATCCTCGATCAAGTGACGAATGGAGTCGCGGTGCGCATGGCGCTCCTGTACTTGCTGGCAGCGCGCGGTGGGCACGTCGCGGCGTCCACGGAAACAGAAGCGGCCGCGCCGCTCCGGGCGGGTGCAGGACGATGAGCGCGCGCGGCAAGTCGATCGTCATCGCCAACGGCCGCGTGATCGATCCCGCGGCCGGGGTCGACGAGCTTCGCGATCTCTGGATCGAGAAGGGCGTCGTTCGTGCCGTCGCGAAGCCCGGCGAGCTCGCCTCGACCGACGGCGCGGAGCGGATCGACGCCCGCGGAATGTGGGTCGTGCCGGGCTTCGTCGATCTTCACGTGCACCTCCGCGAGCCCGGCTACGAGTACAAGGAGACGATCGCGACCGGCACGGCCGCCGCGGTCGCCGGCGGCTTCACCGCGGTCGCCTGCATGGCGAACACGAACCCGGTGAACGACAACGCGGCGGTCACGCGCTTGATCCTGGATCGCGCCGCGGAAGCCGGGCTCGCACGCGTCTACCCGATCGGCGCGCTCTCGGTCGGCCTCCAGGGCGAACGGATGGCCGAGATCGGCGAGATGCATGCGGCGGGCATCCTCGCGGTCTCCGACGACGGCATGCCCGTCGCCGACGCCGGGCTGATGCGGCGGGCGCTCGAATACACGAAGCTCTTCGGCATCCCCGTCGTCGATCACGCGGAGGACAAGGGCCTCTGCGGCGGCGGGTGTATGCACGAAGGACGGGTGTCGATGCGGCTCGGGCTCCGCGGCATTCCCGCAGCGGCGGAAGAGGTCATGGTCGCGCGCGACGTCTCGCTCGCCGAGCTGACCGGCGGGAGGCTCCACATCGCGCACGTCTCGACTCGTGGAGCGATTGCATCGGTCCGTGATGCGAAGGCCCGCGGAATCGCGGTCACCGCGGAGGCGGCGCCGCATCATTTCACCCTGACCGACGCGGCGGTCGCCGCCTACGATGGCGACGCGAAGATGAATCCACCGCTCCGCTCCGAAGAGCATCGCCAGGCCGTGCTCGGAGGGCTCGCGGATGGCACGATCGACGCGATCGCGACCGACCACGCGCCCCATCACCGGGACGAGAAGGAAGTGGAGTTCGAGAGCGCCGCGTTCGGCATCGTCGGGCTCGAGACGGCGTTGCCGCTCTCGCTTCGGCTCGTGACGGGCGGCACGCTCACGCCGAGCGCGCTCGTCGAACGATTGTCGACCGCGCCGGCGCGGATCCTCCGCGTGCCGGGTGGCACGCTCGCGGAGGGGAGCCCGGCGGACGTCACGCTCGTGGACCCCGAGGCGGCGTGGACGGTCGAGACGCCGAAGCTGCGCTCGAAGAGCAAGAACACGCCGTTCCGCGGACACGAGATGAAGGGCAAGGCCATCGTCACGATCGTCGGCGGGCGGATCGTCTTCGACGGGAGAGAGCAATGAGCGAGAAGAAGAGCGCGATTCTGGCGCTCGCCGACGGCACGGTCTTTCGCGGCTGTGCGTTCGGAGCCGACGGGGAGACGGCCGGCGAGGTCGTCTTCAACACCTCGATGACCGGCTACCAGGAGATCCTCACCGATCCGTCCTATCGCGGACAGATCGTGTGCATGACCTATACGGAGATCGGCAACGTCGGCGTGAACCTCGAGGACGTCGAGTCGCGCCGGCCATTCGTCGAGGGCTTCATCGTCAAGAACGCCTGGGACGTGCCGAGCAACTGGCGCGCGAAACAGTCGCTCGGCGACTACCTCCGCGATCACGGCATCGTCGGCATCTCCGGCATCGATACGCGCGCGCTCGTGCGGCACCTCCGCACGGTCGGCTCGCAGACCGGAGTGATTTCGACCAGCGATCTCGACGCATCACGCCTCATCGAGAAAGCGAAATCGCATCCGACGCTCGTCGGCCGCGATCTCGTGCGTGAGGTCACGGCGGCGGATGCGTACGATTGGGACCAGGGCGCGTGGCGCCTCGACGGCGGCTATCCGCAGATCGCGGCGCGCGAGAAGCGAAAGAAGGTCGTCGCCTACGACTTCGGCATCAAGTGGAACATCCTCCGCGGGCTGACCGCAGGCGGGCTGCGACGTCCACATCGTGCCCGCCGCCACGCCGGCTGCCGATGTGCTCGCGCGGAATCCGGACGGCATTTTCCTCTCGAACGGTCCGGGTGATCCGGACGCGGTCGACTACGCGATCGAGAACACCGCGAAGCTCGTCGGCAAGAAGCCGCTCTTCGGCATCTGCCTCGGTCACCAGATCCTCGGGCTCGCGCTCGGCGGCAAGACCTACAAGCTGAAGTTCGGCCACCACGGCGGCAATCAGCCGGTGATGGATCTCACCACAGACAAGGTCGAGATCACCGCGCAGAATCATGGCTTCGCAGTGGACGTGGCGAGTCTCGGCGGCCTCGCCGAGCTCACGCACATCAACCTGAACGACCAGACGGTCGAGGGTCTCAAGGTGCCCGCGAAGCAGGCGTTCTCGGTGCAGTACCACCCCGAGGCGTCGCCCGGGCCGCACGACGCGAGCTACCTCTTCCAGCGCTTCGTCAACCTGATGGAAACCGGAGAGATCAAGTAGCGCCATGCCGAAGCGCACCGACCTGAAATCCATCCTGATCATCGGCGCCGGCCCGATCGTGATCGGCCAGGCGTGCGAGTTCGACTACTCGGGCACGCAAGCGTGCAAGGCCCTCAAGGAAGAGGGCTACCGCGTGATCCTGGTGAACTCGAACCCGGCGACGATCATGACCGATCCCGAGTTCGCCGATCGCACGTACATCGAGCCGATCGTGCCCGAGGTGCTCGAGCGCATCATCGCGGCGGAGCAACCCGATGCGATCCTGCCGACGGTCGGCGGGCAGACCGCGCTCAACATGGCGCTCGAGCTCGCGCGGCGCGGCGTGCTCGACAAGTACGGCGTCGAGCTGATCGGTGCCGACGTCGCGGCGATCCGCAAGGCCGAGGATCGCGATCTCTTCAAGGCCGCGATGCTGAAGATCGGCCTCGACCTCCCGAGGAGCGGCATCGCCCATGACGTGGCGGAGGCCGAGAAGGTGATCGCCGAGATCGGCCTTCCGGTCATCATCCGCCCGTCGCGGACGCTCGGCGGCACCGGCCAGAACATGGCCGTGACGCGGGAAGAGTTCGACCAGCGGATTCTCATCGGCCTCGATGCCTCGCCGATCAACGAGGTGCTGATCGAGGAATCCATCGCCGGGTGGAAGGAATTCGAGCTCGAGGTGATGCGCGACAAGAAGGACAACGTCGTCATCATTTGCTCGATCGAGAACTTCGATCCGATGGGCGTGCATACCGGCGATTCGATCACCGTCGCCCCGGCGCAGACGCTGACGGACAAGGAATACCAGATCATGCGCCAGGCCGCGCTCGCGATCATCCGCGAGATCGGCGTCGACACCGGCGGCTCGAACATCCAGTTCGCGGTGCACCCGGAGACCGGGCGGCTCATCGTGATCGAGATGAACCCGCGCGTCTCGCGCTCGTCCGCGCTCGCGAGCAAGGCGACGGGCTTCCCGATCGCGAAGATCGCGGCGAAGCTCGCGATCGGCTACACGCTCGACGAGATCAAGAACGACATCACGCGCGAGACGCCGGCCTCGTTCGAGCCGACGATCGACTACGTCGTCACGAAGATCCCGCGCTTCACGTTCGAGAAGTTCCCGCCAGACGGAGGATCGCCTCGGACCGCAGATGAAGTCCGTCGGCGAGGTGATGGCGATCGGGCGCACGTTCCAGGAGTCGCTGCAGAAGGCGATCCGCTCGCTCGAGATCGACCGCTACGGCTTCGACACGCTTCGCGCGGAGCGGCCCCGCGCCGAGATCGAGGAGCGCCTGCGCGTGCCGAACGCAGACCGGCTCTTCGTCATCGGCGAAGCGTTTCGCGCCGGGCTCACGATCGAAGAGATCACCGCGCTCACGAAGATCGATCTCTGGTTCCTCGAGAACGTGCGCCGCATCATCGCCGAGGAGTCCGTCATCGCGGGAACGGAAACGGTCGACTTCGAAACGTTGCACGGCTGGAAAGCGATGGGCTTCTCCGACCGTCGGATCGCGCGCCTCCGCGGCGTCGCCGAGGCCGACGTGCGTGCGCTTCGCGCGCGGCACGGGGTGAATCCCGTCTACAAGACGGTCGACACCTGTGGCGCCGAGTTCGCCGCGTTCACCCCGTATCTGTATTCGACCTACGAAGGCGAAGACGAGTCCGGCGTACTGCCGTCGAAGGGGCAGCGGAAGATCATGATCCTCGGCGGCGGTCCCAACCGCATCGGCCAGGGCATCGAGTTCGACTACTGCTGCGTCCATGCCGCGTTCGCTCTGCGCGAGGACGGCTTCGAGACGTTGATGGTGAACTGCAACCCCGAGACCGTGTCGACCGACTACGATACCTCGGACAAGCTGTTCTTCGAGCCGCTGACGCTCGAGGACGTGCTCGCGATCGTCGACCGCGAGCGGCCGGACGGCGTGATCGTGCAGTTCGGCGGGCAGACGCCGCTGAAGCTCGCCGTGCCGCTCGAGAAGGCCGGGGTGCGGATCCTCGGCACGTCGCCCGATTCGATCGACCGCGCCGAGGACCGCGAGCGCTTCGAGGAAGTGCTCTCGAAGCTCGACCTCCGCCGGCCGGCGAACGGCATGGCGCGGTCGCCGGACGAGGCGCTCAAAGTCGCCGAATCGATCGGCTACCCGGTGCTCGTGCGACCGTCGTACGTGCTCGGCGGGCGCGCGATGCAGATCGTCTACGAGCGCGCGGACCTCGAGCGCTACATGCGCGAAGCCGTGCGCGTCTCGCCCGAGCATCCGGTCTTGATCGACGACTTCCTCGACGACGCGATCGAGGTCGACGTCGATGCGGTCGCCGACGGCACGGACGTCGTGATCGGCGGCATCATGGAGCACATCGAGCGCGCGGGCGTGCACTCGGGCGACAGCGCGTGCAGCCTGCCGCCGAAGACAATCTCGCCGGCCGTGCAGGACGAGATCCGCCGGCAGACGATCGCGCTCGCCCGCGAGCTCGCGGTCATCGGGCTCATGAACGTGCAGTTCGCCGTCAAGGACGACGTCGTCTACATCCTCGAAGTGAACCCGCGCGCATCACGCACGGTGCCGTTCGTCAGCAAAGCCACCGGCCGCCCGCTCGCCAAGATCGCCGCCCGGGTGATGGCGGGCAAGACGCTTCGCGAGCTCGGCGTGACGAGCGAGATCGTGCCGGCGCACATGAGCGTGAAGGAAGCCGTCTTCCCGTTCCTCAAGTTCCCCGGCGTCGACACGGTGCTCGGTCCGGAGATGAAGTCGACCGGTGAGGTGATGGGCATCGACGCCTCGTTCGGCCTCGCGTTCGCCAAGGCGCAGCTCGGCGCGGGGAACTTCCTGCCGACCGAAGGCACGGTGTTCTTGAGCGTGCCCGACGTGGACAAGCCGACCGCCGAGCGCGCCGCGCGCCGCCTCGTCGCGAATGGTTTCAAGCTGATGGCGACGGACGGCACGGCAGCGTATCTCGAATCGCGCGGGATCCCGGTCGAGCGCGTGAACAAGGTCAACCAGGGGAGCCCGAACGTCGTGGACGCGCTCCGCGCCGGACGGATCGCGATGGTCATCAATACTCCCGCGGGCACGGAATCCTTCGCCGACTCGTTCCCGATCCGGCGGACCGCGCTCGAGCTCCGCGTGCCATACGTGACGACCGTCTCGGCCGCGGAAGCGGCGGCCGAAGGCATCGAGTTCCTGAAGAAGGGCGAGCTCACGGTCCGCGCGCTCCAGGATCACTTGGCTACCCCCTCCCGCGCTTCGCGCGACCTCCCGTAGGGAGGTGTGGGTCTCTCGTAACGCCCGATGACGGCGGCGATCGAAGAGCTCCTTCGCGTCGCCGAGCCGCCGCTGCGGTTCCTCGCGCGCGGCGGCGGCGCGCGGCTCGCGCCGAATGCGCTGCCGCTCGAGCGGATCCGTACGCTCGCCAGCGCGGCGCTCGACGGAGCGACGGCGGACGCGAGGGCGGGAGTCGAGCGACTCCGGGATCTGTTCGAGGCGCTGTCGCTGGAAGATCCCGACCGGCGCCGGGAGCAGGCGCGCGCCGGCCTCGAGGAGATCGAGCGCCTGCGCGGGGGTGGCGCACCCGCTCCGGTTCCTTCTGTGATCAGGTACCGAGCGCGTACCGAGCACGTCGTCGCCGATCACGAGCATCTCGGCTCGAGCGTGCAGTACCTGAAGGGCGTCGGCCCGCGCCGCGCCGAGCAGCTCGCCCGTCTCGGTCTCGAGACGCTCGAGGATCTCCTCTATCATCTGCCGTTTCGCTACGACGATCGCCGCTCGCTGCAGCCGATCTCGCGCCTCCGCCCCGGGGAAGACGCGACGACGGTCGGCGAGGTGCTCGCGGTCGGGGAAGCGCGCGCGGGACGGACCGGTCGGCGGATCCTCGAAGCGCGGATCGGCGACGGCAGCGGCTCGCTCACGCTCACCTGGTTCCACCAGGTCGCCTGGTTCAAGAACCGGCTCGCGATCGGCACGCGACTCCTCGTCCACGGGCGCGTCGAGTTCCGCATGGGCCGCCCGCAGATCATCCATCCCGAGATCGAGCCGATCGAGGCGGCGGCGGAAGGCGAAGAGGCGGAGGCGCTCTCTGGCATCGTGCCGATCTACGAGAAGCCGACCGAGATGAGCGTGCGCGCGATGCGCGGCGTCGTCGCGGCCGCGCGCGCCGCGATCGGCGAGCGCGTGCCGAGCGTGCTCCCGCCGGACGTCGTGACGCGCCAGTCGATCGCCGATCTCGAGACCGCCTTCGCCGCAGTGCACGAGCCCCCCGGCGACGCCGACGTCGCCGCGCTCAACGCCGGCCGATCCGCCGCGCACCGCGCGATCGTCTTCGACGAGCTCTTCTTCCTCCAGCTCGGCATGGGGCTCCGCAAGCACGCGACCGCCGCGGAGCCGGGTATCTCGTTCACGCCCGAGGGGAAGCTCGCGGCACGCTTCCGCGAACGGCTCCCGTTCCGCCTGACGGGTGCGCAGGAAAAGGTGCTCTCGGACATCGCAGGAGACATGTCGGCGCCGCGGCCGATGAATCGCCTCGTGCAGGGCGACGTCGGCAGCGGCAAGACCGTCGTCGCCGCGCTCGCCGCCCTCGCGGCCGTCGAGTGTCGCCATCAGGTCGCGTTCATGGCCCCGACCGAGATCCTCGCCGAGCAACATGCTCGAAACCTCGCGGCGTGGCTCGATCCGCTCGGCGTGCATTCCCGCCTGCTGACGGGACGGATCACGGGACGGAATCGCCGCGACGTGCTCGGCGACCTCGCCTCCGGTGAGCTCGACATCGTCGTCGGCACACACGCGATCATCCAGGAGGGCGTCGAGTTCCGCCGCCTCGGGCTCGGCATCGTCGACGAGCAGCACCGCTTCGGGGTGCTCCAGCGGAAGAAGCTCGCCGGGCTCGGCGAGAACCCGGACATCCTCCTGATGACCGCGACGCCGATCCCGCGGACGCTCGCGATGACGCTCTACGGAGATCTCGACCTCTCGTTCCTCGACGAGCTGCCGCCCGGGCGCCGTCCGATCGAGACGACCGTGGTGCGGGAGAAGGACCGCGACCGCGCCTACGCCCGCATCCGCGAGGAGCTCGAGGCTGGACGCCAGGCCTACGCGGTGTTTCCCCTCGTGGAAGAGTCCGACGCGACGGATCTCCGGAGCGCGAAGAAGATGTCGGAGGAGCTCGCCGCCGGACCGTTTCGCGGCTTCCGCCTCGCGCTCGTGCACGGACAGATGAAGAGCGATGAGAAGGACGCGGTCATGCGCCGCTTCCAGTCCGGCGACGCCCAGCTCCTGGTTTCGACGACCGTCATCGAAGTCGGGGTCGACGTGCCGAACGCGACCGTGATGATCGTCGATCACGCGGAGCAGTTCGGGCTCGCGCAGCTCCATCAGCTCCGCGGTCGCGTCGGGCGGGGAGGGGAGCAGTCGTACTGCTTCCTGATCTCGACGTTCCGCGCCGGCCGCGAAGGCTACGACCGCCTGAAGCTCCTCGAGCGCGAGACGGACGGTTCGAAGATCGCCCAGGCCGACCTCGATTTGCGCGGCCCGGGCGAGCTCCTCGGCGTCCGCCAGTCGGGCCTGCCGGACTTCCGCGTGGCGAACCTCGTCCGCGACGTGCGGATCCTCGAGGAGGCGCGGCGCGAGGCGGAAACCGTGCTCGCGCGCGATCCCGGGCTCGAGTCTGCCGGATCGCAGGCGCTCCGTGCGGTACTCGAGCGGCGGTGGCGCGGCCGCCTCGGGCTCGCGCGGGTCGGGTAGAGATGCCGCTATCCCTTTTGCGCCTCTTGCCCGCCGTGTTTCTCGCGCTCGTGCTCTTCGATCTCGCGCACCACGAGCCGTGGCGCGACGAGCTCGGGGCGTGGTTCCACGCGAAGGCGAGCGGCTCTTTCGCCGAGCTCCGCGAGCGAACGCGCTTCGCAGGCCATCCGCTGCTCTGGCACGGGCTCTTGGTCGGCGTCAGTCGGATCTCCAGCGATCCGTTCGCCATGCAAGCGGCGAACGCGATGATCGCGACGGCGACCGTGGCGCTGATCGTTCATGCCGCGCCGTTTCGCCCGCTCGACAAGGCGCTTCTCGCGTTCGGATATTTCCCGTTCTTCGAGTACGCCACGATCAGCCGGCCGTACGGCCTCGGGCTCTTCCTCGCGCTCGCCGTGTGCGCGGTTTGGCGTATGACCGGCGGGGGAATCCGCCGCGTCGCGGTGCTGCTCGCGCTTCTCCCGCAGACGAGCGCGTACGGGCTCTTCGTTGCGTTCGCGCTGTCGGCTGGTCTGCTCGTGGATTGGCGAGGCGCGGGGCGGCGGTTCTCGGAGCCGCGGTTTCTCGCCGGGGCGGCGATCGTCATGCTCGGAGCGGTCCTGGCGATCGCGCAAGCGGCTCCGCCCGAGCGGACCGGCTACGCCGTGGGGTGGCGGACCGCGCCGAGCCTCCAGCAGGTCTCTGCGACGGCCGCCATCGTCTGGCGCGCGCTCGCCCCGATTCCGGCGATTCGGGTCGACTTCTGGAACACGAACCTGCTCGACGGTTGGACCCCACGCGGGACGCAAGCCGTGCTCGGCGTCGCCCTGCTCGCCGCGAGCGCGGCGCTCTTCCGGAGGCGGCGCGCGGCGCTCGTCGTCTGGGTCGTCGGTTCGGCGACCGTCCTCGCGTTCACGTACGTCAAGCTCTACGGTTCGCTCCGCCATCACGGAACGATCTTCATTCTCTTCGTCGCGAGCTGGTGGCTCGCCCTCCGGGAGCGGCCCGTCGCCGCTCGGCGCGGCCTCCGAGAGTGGTTCCCGACGACGCTTCTCGCGGTGTCCGCCCTCGCGGGCGTGGTCGCGAACGCCGCCGACTTCGTGCTGCCATTCTCGCAGAGCTTCGCGGTCGCGCGGTTCGTCGGCGCCGAAGGCTTGGCCGAGATGCCGATCGCCGGAGATCTCGATCACTCGACGGCCCAGATCGGCGCGCTCCTCGGCAAGGACGTCTACTTTCCGGCGAGTGGGCGGCGCAGCCGGTTCGTGATCTTCGACGACCGGCGGGAGAAGCTCTCGGACGACGAGCTGCTTCTCCGGATCCGGCGGTTTGCGGACGAGGAGCGGCGAGAGGTCCTCGCCATCCTCACGCGGCGCCTCGTCGCCCCGGACGTGCTCGAGCCGATTCGCTCGTTCGAGCCTTCGATCGCGCGTCTGGAAAGCTTCTTCCTCTATCGCGCGCGGCCGGCCGGCGTGCGGAGCCCCTGACCGCCAGCTGCGGCCGCGATCCCTTCCGCCCTGCGGATTTGACAATGCTCCGCGCCGGCCCGACAATCCGCGGCCTCTATGGACTTTCCGCGAATCAAGCGTCTGCCGCCCTATGTTCTCGCCGAGGTGACCGCGATGAAGCACAGCGCGCGCGTCGCCGGCGAGGACATCATCGACCTCGGCATGGGGAACCCCGATGGGGCGACCCCCGCGCACATCGTGCAGAAGCTGACCGAGGCCGCCGCCAAGGGCGCCAACCACCGCTATTCGCTTTCGAAGGGCGTGCCGAAGCTCCGGCTCGCGCTGACGAATTGGTACCGCCGCCGCTACGACGTCGAGCTCGACCCCGAGACCGAGACGGTGGCGACGATCGGCGCCAAGGAAGGCCTCTCGCATCTCGCGCTCGCGTGTCTCGGACCCGGTGACATGGCGGTCTGTCCGAGCCCGGCGTACGCGATCCACCCGTATTCGGCGATCATCGCCGGCGCCGACCTGCGCACGCCGCCGCTCTTGCCCGTCGAGGATCTCCTCGGGCGCATCGAGGCGACGGTGCGGGAGTGCTGGCCGAAGCCGAAAGTCTTGATGCTCTCGTTCCCGAACAATCCGACGACGGCGACGGTCGATCGGGCGTTTTTCGAGCGCGTCGTCGACTTCGCGAAGGAGAACAGCCTCCTCGTCATCCACGATTTCGCCTACGCGGACCTCGTGTTCGACGGCTACGAGCCGCCGAGCTTCTTGTCCGTGAAGGGCGCGAAGGACATCGGCGTCGAGTTCTTCACGCTCTCGAAGAGCTACAACATGGCGGGCTGGCGCGTGGGCTTCTGCTCCGGCAACCCGGCGATGGTGGCCGCGCTGTCACGTCTCAAGAGCTACATGGACTACGGCATGTTCGCGCCGATCCAGATCGCCGCGATCCATGCGCTGAACGGCCCGCAAGGCTGCGTCGACGACATCCGGCGAACCTATCAGCGGCGCCGTGACGCGCTCTGCGACGGGCTCAGCCGCGCGGGCTGGGTCATCGAGAAGCCGAAGGCGACGATGTTCGTGTGGGCGTCGATTCCCGAAGCGTTCCGCTCGCTCGGCTCGCTCGAGTTCTCGAAGCTTCTGCTTCGCGAAGCGAAGGTCGCGGTCTCGCCGGGCATCGGCTTCGGCGAGTACGGCGACGAGTACGTCCGCTTCTCGCTGATCGAGAACGAGCACCGCACGCGCCAGGCCGTGCGCGGCATTCGTCGCGCGCTCGGGCTCGGCGGCGCGGCCGCGCCGAAGAAGCGCGCGAGCGCCGGCTAGCGGGACGCGTCGCTCGCTGATGTCGCGCGAGGTCCGGATCGGGCTTCTCGGTCTCGGCACGGTCGGGACCGGCGTCGCGAAGCTCCTCGAGCGCCACGAGAAGCATCTGCGGCAGCGGCTCGGCGGCGCCATCCGCGTCGTCGCCGCGGCCGTCAAGAATCCGCGCCGCCGCCGCGACATCCGCGCCGGGCGGTTTCGGATCTCCGCCGATTCGCGCGCTCTCGTCGTCGCCCCGGACGTCGACGTCGTCGTCGAGCTGATCGGCGGCGTCGAGCCGGCGCGCACGCTCGTCCTCGCGGCGATCGAAGCGGGCAAGGACGTCGTCACCGCGAACAAGGCGCTGCTCGCGCTTCACGGACGATCGAGGTCTTCGCGGCGGCGGAGAAGCGCGGCGTCCGCTTCGGCTTCGAGGCGAGCGTCGGCGGCGGCGTGCCGATCATCCGCATGCTCAAGCGACAGCGCTCGCCGGCGATCGGAATCGCGCGCTCTACGGCATCGTCAACGGCACCTGCAACACGATCCTCACGGCGATGACCGAGCGCGGCACCGAGTTCGGCGAGGCGCTCGCCGAGGCGCAGGCGAACGGGCTCGCGGAAGCGGACCCCTCGCTCGACGTCGACGGCATCGACTCCGCGCACAAGCTCGCGGTTCTCGTCACGCTCGCGTTCGGTGCGGCGTGCCCGCTCGGCAACGTTCACGTCGAGGGCATCCGTGGCATCGACACAGACGGACGTCGCGTACGCGCGCGAGCTCGGTTACGTGATCAAGCTGCTGGCGATCGCGCGCGAGCACGCGGGCGCGATCGAGGCTCGCGTGGAGCCGACGATGGTGCCGCGCGGGCACCTTCTCGCCGACGTTCGCGGATGCGCACAACGCGATCCACGTCGCACGGCGATGCGCTCGGCTCGACCATGTACGTCGGCCCCGGCGCCGGGATGCTCGCCGACCGCGACGTCCGTCGTCGCCGACCTCGTCGAGATCGCGCGGGCGCGTCTGCGCGGGGAGCGGTCGCGGGGCCGCCGCTCGGGTTTCCCATCGCCAGCCTCCGCCGCGCCAAGGCGCAGCCGATCGGCGAGGTCGAAGGCGAGCACTATCTCCGCTTCCTCGTGCTCGACCGGCCTGGAGTTCTCGCGCGCATCGCTGGCATCCTCGGTCGCCACGGAATTAGATCGCCTCGGTGATCCAGAAGGGATCGCAGCGGGGCGAGCTCGGTGCCGATCGTGATCCGGACGCATGAGGCGCGGGAACGGAATCTGCGGCGGGCGCTGAAGGAGATCGGGCGGACGAACGTCGTACGCGGTCGGCCATTGTCGATCCGCATCGAAGATCGCTTGTAATCACAAATGCTCACCCTCCCGAGCTTACGCCGACCTCCCTGAGGGAGGCTTGATGGATCGAAACCTGGCTCTCGAGGTCGTGCGGGTGACGGAGGCGGGTGCGCTCGCCGCCGCGCGCTTCATGGGCCGCGGAGACGAGGCCGGCTGCCGACCAGGCCGCGGCCGAGGCGATCCGGCGCGCGTTCCGCTCCTTGCCGTGCAGCGGCACGTCGTGATCGGCGAGGGAACCGAGGAAGAAGGCGTCGCCCTCTACGAGGGCGAGGTCGTCGGCTGCGGCCTGCGAGCAGGTCATCGACGTCGCCGTCGACGCCGTCGAGGGCACCATCTCGCCTGCGCGACCGGCGGGCCGAACGCGATGTCGATCGTCGCGGTCGCCGAGCGCACGGATCGCGGCTTCCTCCGCTGCCCGCGGACGCTACATGGACAAGATCGCGGTCGGTCCGAGAGGCCGCGACGCCGTCGATCTCGACCTCTCGCCGACCGACAACCTGAAGCGCCTCGCCGAGGCGCGCGGCGTCTACGTCGAGGACCTGACCGTCGTGATCCTCGACCGGCCGCGGCACGAGAAGCTGATCGCGGAGGTGCGGTAGGCCGGCGCGCGCATCAAGCTGATTCCCGACGGCGACGTTTCGGCCGCGCTCGCGACGGTGCGGCCGGATAGCGGCATCGACCTCGTGCTCGGCGTCGGCGGCGCGTCGCAAGGCGTTCTCGCGGCGGCCGCGCTCTGCTGCGCCGGCGGCAAGCTCCAAGCGCGATTCGCGCCGCAGAGCCGAGGAAGCCGAGCGCTGCTCCGCGGCGCGGGGCTCCACGATCCCAAGCGGAAGCTCGAGCATCGACGACCTCGTCGGCGGCAGCGTGATGTTCGCGGCGACCGGCGTCACCACCGGCGACTCCCTCGCAGGTGTGCGCTTCTTCCGCGGCGGCGCGACGACGAACTCGGTGGTCATGCGCTCGCGACGCGCACGATCCGCACGATGGAGCCGTGCACCACTTCGACTTCAAGCCCGAGTACTGACTTTGCCGACGGCGTCATGGATGGCCGCGACGGTCGTCGGCGGGAACCGCTCGCGATAGGAGCTACTCCATGAGCTACGAAAACCTCCGCGTCGAAACCGACGGCTCCGTCGTCGTGGTCAGCCTCGATCGTCCGAAGGCGCTGAACGCGCTCGACGCGACGACGATCCGCGAGCTCCTGCGTTTTTTCCGCGATCTCCGTCGCGACGGCACGGCGCGTGTCGTGGTGCTCACCGGCGCCGGAGAAAAGGCATTCTGTGCCGGCGCCGACATCGCGGCCATGAACGCGATGACCCCGGTGGAAGGCCGCGATTGGGCGCGCCTCGGCCAGCGGCTCACCTCGGCGATCGAAGAGCTGCCGCAGCCGGTGATCGCCGCGGTGAACGGCTACGCGCTCGGCGGCGGCATGGAGCTCGCCATGGCGTGCGACCTCGTGCTCGCTTCGGAGAAGGCGCGGTTCGGCCAGCCGGAGATCAACCTCGGCGTGATTCCCGGCTTCGGCGGTACCCAGCGTCTGGCGCGGCGGGTCGGCGCGCCGCTCGCGCGCGAGCTGATCTATGGCGGCGAGATGGTCGAGCCCGCCGTCCTCCAGCAGCACGGCCTCGTGAACCGCGTGGTCGCCCCCGAGGCGCTCCTCGACGAAGCGAAGAAGCTCGCCAAGAAGCTCGCCGAGAAGCCGCCGATCGCGCTCGCGCAGGCGAAGCATGCGATCCGCACCGGACTCGACGTCGATCTCGAGAACGGGCTCCGCTTCGAGGCCGAGGCGTTCGGCGTCTCGTTCGCGACCGCGGACCGCTCCGAGGGCATGACGGCGTTCCTGGAGAAGCGGAAAGCCGCGTTCACCGGCAAGTAGGAAAAAGCGGTGGCGGGCGCGGTCTCGCCTCCGCGGAAGTAAAGCGCAGCCGAGCAGCAGCCTACGCCGGCAACCGGGGGCCTGGCTCGCTGCATGGCTCGCTGCTGTTGCGAGCAGCTTTCTGCGAGCACCCTGCGCAGCTGCGCTTTACTTCCGCGAACCAGGCCCCCGGCTGCCGACTAAACGCGCGCGGTCGGCGAGCCATGGAGCGGAGGCGAGGCCGTGTCCGCCGCCGCGACTGTCAGCCGCCGGTCGCGGTGAGCACCTTGTCCACTTCGTGGCGGACGAGGATGCCGACCTGGAGAACGTCCGGCTGCTCGCGGAAGCGGGCGTAGAGACGGTTCTGGGCGGGGGTCGCGGCGCCGAGGTCGAGCGTCGTGCGCGCTTCGCCGAGCGCCATGCGGATTTCCACCTTCGGGGGCTCGAGACCGTAATCGGTGAGCGCGCCGGGCTCGGCGATCCGATCGAGAATCGGCAGCCCGCAGAGCGTCCGCGCGAGATCCGCGAAGGCGAGGCTCACGCGATCGCGCCGCTCCGCATCGACGTCCGCCGCCCATTGCTCGCCGCTTCGATTCGCGCCGACGGTGCGCTCGCCGCGCGTGATCTCGATCGCCGCGATCCCCGCGTCTCCGCACGCGACGATCTTCTCGTCGCGCTCCCAATCCGGTGGCGGACGCTCCTCGCGGATGCCCTCGACGAGGACGACCCAGGCGCCGAGCACAAGGAGAACGCCAGCGAGAATCCAGGTCCGCCGTTCCGACACGTCGCTCCCGGGTACCTAGCCGCGGCGCCGGCGCCGCGCGGCGATCACGCCGCCGACGGCGAGGACGATCGCCGGCTGTACCAGCACGACGACCGCGAGCACCGTGAGGTTCTGCTTCCGCGTGAGCACCATCGGCGAGAGGGGCCGCAGCGCCTCGATCCCGGACGCGCCCCGCTCGGCGAGGAGCGCCTCAGCGGCGGTCGCCCAGCCGATCGCGTTCAGCACGAAGCTCCGATTGCCGAGGAGATCGATCATGCCGTTCGACGCGAAGTCCGAATCGCCGACCACGATCAGTCGCGACTCCACGTCGTCGACGCGCCGCCATGCCGCGGCCGCGACGGGCACCGGCCCGCGACGATCCTCGTTCGGGCGCGGCGCTTCGGTCGGGCGCCCGGCTCGGGCGAAGTCGCGGATCGCCCAGGCTTCGTCGTTGCTCCGCGCGAGGACGAGCGCGGTGTCCGAGCCGCCCCCCTCGGTATCGACGGAGCCCGCGACCGCGAGGATCAGCGGCGCCTTCGTCGCCTGCGTGATCGGATGCGGCACGTAGGCCGGGATCGGCACCGTGAAGGGATCGCTGCCGAAGAGCTCGTTCGAGCGATCGACGACGATGTCGAGATCCGTGCGGATCCCGTGGCGCGCGACGAAGCGGCGGAGGTTCGGCAGCGGGACGGGGTCGAAGAGCACGAGCACGCGGCCGCCCGTCTCGAGGTAGCGGTCGAGGATCGCGGTCTCGTCCTCGAGAAGGTCGTTCTGCGGCCCGGCCACGATCAAGAGGTCGACGTCGCCGGGGATCTTGCCTTCGCGAAGCAGCGTGACGGGCGTGACTTCGTAGCCCTCCTGCTCGAGGCCGCTCCGCAGATGGCCGTAGCCGATCGGCTGGCTGAGCTCCTGCAGGTTTCGCTCGCCGTGCCCGTCGAGGAAGCCGATCCGGAGCGCTCGCCCGCGCGCCAGCCGCACGAGGCCGGCCGTGATCGAGGCTTCGCGATCCGAGGGGACGACCGTCTTGCGCCCCGCGTGTCGCAGCACCGCCCGGCCGTAGCGGTCGACGCCTTCCTCTCGCGCGCGGCCCGGGTGGCGGTCGAGATCGAGGAGCTCGTAGTGGAAGCTCGCGGAGCCGGCCGCGAAGAGCTGCATGAGCTCGGCCGCTGATTCGCGCTCGTCGCGGGAGGTGAACGTCGTTGCCTCGATCGGGCCGTCGAGGCTCGCGAGCACGGAGCGCGTGAGCGGCGAGAGCGTGAATGCCTGGCTCGGCGTCAAGTCGACGCGCGCGCTGTGTCTCTCCGCGATCACCTGCGCGAGGAGGGCGATGGCGAGCACGATCGCGACGAGCACCACGAGATGCAGTCGCGGGTGATCGGCGAGGCTCATGTGTCTCATGCCGCGGCGCCGGCTCCGCCCTCGCCGCGAACGAGCGTCAAGAAGATGTCCTCGAGCGCGAGCGTCTCGTGCTTCATCTCGAGAAGGAGCCAGCCGGCCTCCTGGATCGTGCGCGAGATCTCGCGGAGCGTCGCCTCGTCGCGCGCCTCGAGGTGGACGCGCCCGCCGTCGCCGCGCACGGAGAGGACGCCGCCGACGCCGGCGAGCCGGCCGACGACCTCGTCGATCTCGGCTTCCACGCGAAGCGTGACGCGGAGGGAAGGGCGGAGCCGCTCGGCGAGCCGCTCCGGCGAATCCTGCGCGACGACACGCCCGCGATGGAGCACGATCACCTCCTCGCAGAGGAGGCTCACCTCCGAGAGGATGTGGCTCGAGAGGAGCACGGTGCGCTCGCCCTTCAACGCGCGGATGAGGCCGCGGATCTCGCTGACTTGCTCGGGATCGAGCCCCGCGGTCGGCTCGTCGAGGATCAGCACCTCGGGATTGCCGAGCATCGCCTGGGCGAGACCGACGCGCTGGCGATAGCCCTTCGAGAGGTTCCCGACGGCGCGCGACGCGACCTGCGTGAGCCCGCACGCGTCGATCATCTCGTTCGCTCGCCGCTTCCGATCGCTCGCGTCGAGGCCCTTCATCTTGCCGACGAAGTCGAGGAAGCCGCGTACCGAAGCGTCCCCGTAGTAGGGCGCATTCTCCGGGAAGTATCCGAGGCGGCGCCGCGCCTCCATCGACTGCTCCTGCAGGTCGAAGCCCGCGATCCGCGCGCGCCCGCGGTTCGGCGGGAAGATCCCGGTCAGGATCCGCATCGTCGTCGTCTTGCCGGCGCCGTTCGGGCCGAGGAACCCGGCGATCCGGCCGCGCTCGATGCGGAACGTGACGTCGTCGACCGCGCGGAGCGCGCCGAAATCCTTGGTCAGGTGGCTCGCTTCGATCATCGCGGGCGGTTCCTGATAGAGAAAATCGGCCGGCTTGGGAAACGCGAATCGATTCGGTTTCGACTCGCAATTCGACGCGGTCCGATCGTCCGAAAGACGCCACGCGGCCGCCTTCCCCGTGCGCGGATTTCCTTGTACGTTCCGAAGCGATGAAGAAGAAGCGCGACTGGCTGGCGGAAGACTATCCGAAGACGGAACGCAGCGGCCGCTTCTCCACGATCTCGGACATGGAGATCGAGCCGATCTACGCGCCGGACGACGCGGTCGATCCGGAGTCGATCGGCAACCCGGGCGAGTACCCGTTCACGCGCGGACCGTATCCGAGCATGTACCGCGGCCGGATGTGGACGATGCGCCAGTTCGCGGGCTTCGGCACGCCCGAGGACACGAACGAGCGCTTCCACATGCTCCTCTCGCACGGTCAGGACGGCCTTTCGACCGCTTTCGACATGCCGACGCTCATGGGCTACGACGCCGACCATCCGCGCTCGCTCGGCGAGGTCGGTCGCGAGGGCGTGTCCGTCTCCACGCTCGGCGACATGGAGCGGTTGTTCGCCGGCATCCGCCTGGACCAAGTGACGACGTCGATGACGGTCAATTGCTCCGCTTCGGTCTTGATGGCGATGTACTTCGCGCTCGCCGAGAAGCAGGGCATCTCGTTCGACAAAGTCGGCGGCACGATCCAGAACGACGTCCTCAAGGAATTCATCGCGCAGAAGGAGTGGATCTCGCCGCCCGAGCCGTCGGTGCGGATCGTCGCCGACATGATCGAATGGTCGGCGAAGGAGGCGCCGCGCTGGCACGCGGTGTCGATCTCCGGCTACCACATCCGCGAAGCGGGAGCGACGGCGGCCCAGGAGCTCGCGTTCACGCTCGCGGACGGCATCGGCTACGTCCAGGCATGCGTCGAGCGCGGCCTCGACGTCGATTCCTTCGCGCCTCGCCTGTCGTTCTTCTTCGACGTCCACAACGACTTCTTCGAGGAGATCGCCAAGCTCCGCGCCGCGCGCCGCATGTGGGCGAAGATCATGCGAGACCGCTTCGGCGCGAAGAAGCCGGAGTCGATGCGCCTCCGCATGCACGCGCAGACGGCCGGGGTGTCGCTGACCGCTCAGCAGCCCGTGAACAACGTCGTCCGCGTGACGATCCAGGCGCTGGCCGGCGTGCTCGGTGGCGTGCAGAGCCTCCACACGAACTCGATGGACGAGACGCTCGCGCTGCCGAGCGAGGATGCCGTGATGGTCGCGCTCCGCACGCAGCAGATCATCGCCGAGGAGAGCGGCATCGCGAACTTCGTCGATCCGCTCGGCGGCTCGTGGGCGGTCGAGGCGCTCACGAACCGCATCGAGCGCGAGGCCGAAGCGTACATCGAGAAGATCGACAAGATGGGCGGCATCGTGAAGGCCGTCGAAACCGGCTACCCGCAGAAGGAGATCGCCGAGTCGTCGTATCACTTCCAGCGCCGGTTCGAGCGCGGCGACTACGTGATGGTCGGCGTGAACAAGTACCAGATGCCGGAAGAGCGCTCGCTTTCGATCATGAAGATCGAGGCCGATGTCGAGCGGAGCCAGGTCGAGAAGGTGCGGGCCTGGAAGAAGGCGCGGAGCCGTGACGCCATGGAGGCGGCGCTCCGTGCCGTGAAGGATGCGTGCGCGAGCGGCACGAACGTGATGCCGCCTCTCCTTCATGCGGTGAAGGTCGGAGCGACCGTCGGCGAGGTCTCGGACGTGTTCCGCGAGACGTTCGGGGTGTACCGCGACCCGGCTTGGATCTAAGACCCCCAAAAAACATGAGCGACCAACCGCTGCGAATCCTCGTCGCGAAGCCCGGCCTCGACGGTCACGACCGCGGCGCGAAGATCATCGCCCGCGCGCTCCGTGACGCTGGCTTCGAGGTGATCTACACGGGCCTTCACCAGACGCCCGAGATGATCATCGAGGCCGCCATCCAGGAGGACGTCGATGCGATCGGCGTCTCGATCCTCTCCGGCGCCCACATGACGCTCTTCCCGCGGATCCTCGAGCTCGCGACCGCGAAGGGAATCGGCGACGTGGCGGTCTTCGGCGGCGGCATCATCCCCGAGGGCGACATTCCCGAACTCGCCAAGGCCGGCGTGAAGAAGATCTTCACCCCCGGCGCGTCGATGGACGACATCGTTCGCTGGGTGCGGGAGAACGTCCGGCCGCGCGACGCCGCCTGAGCCTTCGCCCGTGCCAAAGCGCCGACGGCGTCAGGGGCGCCGGCTCAGGTTCGCGATCGCGATCGTCGTCGCGTTGGCGGCCGCGGGGGGAGCATGGCTCGTCTGGCGCGGCCGTCCCGCGATCGCGCTGAGGGAAGAAGCTCTGGAGCCCGCGGCGAGGGAGACTCGCGGGACCATTTCGCCGGAGAAGATTGCGCCGCGCGAGGAGATTCGCGAGGGCGAGCGCCGTGCGCTCGAGAAGCTGCTCGAGGAGAAGCGCTCTCGCGCGGACGAGCGCTAACGCCCGCTCGCGAGCACCGCGGTCCGCCGGAGGTGGGCGAAGATCTCCTCCGTCGCGCGCGATTGGTTCAGCGTGTAGAAGTGGATTCCCGGGGCGCCTTCGCGAAGGAGCGCCTCGCATTGCTGCATCGCCCACTCGGCGCCGACCGACGCGGATCGCTCGGCGTCGGCTTCGACGCTGCGGAGCCGGCTCGCGAGCGCCTCCGGAATCGCCGCCCCGCAACGGACGGCCATGCGTTGGATCTGTGACCACGACAGCGCGGGCATGATGCCGGGGATGATCCGCGTGGTGATCCCGATGGCGCGCGCACGCTCGACGAAGCGGAAGTAGTCCCGATTGTCGAAGAAGAGCTGCGTGACGACGAAGTCGGCTCCGGCGTCGACCTTGACCTTCAGGTGGCCGAGATCGAGCTCCTTGTCGGCGCACTCCTGATGGCCTTCGGGATATCCGGCGACGCCGATCGAGGCTTCTCCCCGCCCGCGCGCGAGCCGGACGAGATCGGCGGCGTTCGCGAAGCCGTCAGCATGTGCGACGAACCGATCCTCGCCCTGCGGCGGGTCGCCTCGCAGGAGCATTAGGTTCTCGACGCCGCGGCGCTCGATCTCCTCGAGCACCTCGGAGAGCTCGTCGCGGCTGTGGCCGACGCAGGTCACGTGCGCCATCGCGGTCAAGCCGAGGTCGTCCTGGAGGCGGCCGGTGATGTCGATCGTGTTGCGCCGCGTCGAGCCGCCGGCGCCGTACGTCACGGACACGAACGAGGGATCGAGGTCGCGGAGGCGCTCCGCCGTGCGGAACAGACGTTCGGTCGCTTCCGGCGTCCGCGGCGGGAAGAACTCGAAGGAAAACGTCCGCGGCTCCCGCAGGAATCTGTCGCGGATCTTCACGGGGGGTCGGGGATAGAGGCTCGGGTGCCGCGAGTCAATCGCCTGTTTCGCTCGTTCGATCGGCTGGCTACAATGCGGCGACTGCGAAAGGGGAACGTATGATCGGCTGGCGGGGTTGGGGCGTTCGGGCGGCAGCGGTAGCGATTTTCGTTGGATTCCCCTCGTTCGCACCGGCCGCGGACCTCCTCCAAGCGATCCTCGGGCGCGCCTCGAATGCACCCCTCGCCGCCGTCGGAGACGTCGTCCGGCAGGAAAGCCGCTGGGAGAACGGCGGGATCTGGACGTACAGCGAGGTCACGGTCCGGCGGTCGGTCGGCGCCGACGTGCCCTCGACGATCCTCGTTCGCGAACGCGGCGGCGTCGTCGGCCGGATCGGCCAACAGGTATCGCATTCCCGGCTGATCGATGCGTCGCGGCCCCATCTGCTGCTCCTCTGGCGCGATCCGGAGACCGGCTTGTGGACGCCGGGGATCGGCGGGGTGCTCCCGATCTCCCTCGCCGGCGGACGGGAGATGCTCGGTGGGCTCTCCCTCGATGCGGTCCTCGGCGCGCTCCGGGGGGTCGTCCAGTGAAGAGACTCGCCCTCGCCGCCGCCGGCGCCTTCCTCCTTTCCTCGCCCATGCTTTCCTCGAGCGTGCTCGCGTTCCAGCGCGAGACGACGGACGACCCGTCCTGCACCGAGGACGTGAACGTGAACTGCCCGCACAACGGCACACCGCTCGAGTGGCGCGATTTCCCGGTGTCGTTCTTCATCGATCCGGACGGCTCGGGCCTCGACGACGAGACCGTGATCGACGCCGCCCGCGCCGCTTTCAACTCGTGGCAGAACGCGAGCCGGAATGGCATCACGTTTCGCTTCGGCGGCACCACGTCGGGGTCGTCGAACGGCGACGACGAGAGGAATCTCATTCACTTCCGGTCCTTCGCGGGCGGCTTCGATACGTTCGCGCAGAGCATCCTCACCTACGACGTGGAGACGGGCGATCTCCTCGACGTCGACATCGAGCTGAACAGCAGCTTCGATTTCGACGCGCTCGATGAGCCGCACAGCGATCCCCTGGGCCCCGTCGACGTCCAAGCGGTGCTCACGCACGAAGCCGGTCATCTCCTCGGCCTCGATCACGAGAACCGCTTCGGTGAGGCCGTGGTGATGTTCTTCAGCGACACGCCGGGGAACATCACGCATCGGAATCTCTCGAACGACGACCGGAGCGGCGTGCGCGCGATCTATCCGGCCGACTCCGACGACTCGGGCGGCGACGACGACGGCGGAGACGGCGGCTGTGCCGCCGCGGAGACGACCGCGGGGGATCGTTGGGCGGTCGCGGCGCTGCTAGCCGGCCTGCTCTTCGCGCGACGCCGAAGACGCTGAGACCATCCCGAGCGGTCCCCGGCGACGACAACCTTTGGCGTCCGTGACGCCGTCGCCAAGTACAGGGGGTCGGGCGAAGCCCGGGGGGTGATGAACTACAGCTCGGGAACCTTCGGCGATTGCGTCGGCGTCGCGAGCTCGGCGTGGCGCGAATCCCAGACGCTCTCCGCCTTTCGCTTCAACGACTCGCGGACGCGCTCGACGAGCACGTCGTTCCGCTGAACGCGCCGCTCGATGTCGCGGAACTCCTCAACCTTCATCGACTCGCGGTCCGTGGCGGCGTCGACGCCGAGCGAGTGATCCGCCTGCATCAATTCGAGGACGCGGACGTAACGCTCGAACTCCGACTCGGGCACCGCGTCCAGGGACGGGAGCCCGATGTCGGAGACGGACTCGATGAGCGGGAGATCGTCACTCGCGCGCTGGAGGCGCTGATGCACCCACTCCGTGAGGACGATCGTGACGACAATGAGGAGGAGCGGGCGGAAGATTCGCGAGAGTCGCTTCACGTCAGTAGGGGCTTACGCGCGGAGTCGCCACCGGCGCTGGCGCCGGCGCGGCGCTTCCTTCTTCGCCGGGTGGGATGACGCTCTTGCCGACCGCCTCGGCGGTGTCCTTGCCGGCTTGTCCCGTGTCCCGACCGAATTCCTTCCACTCTTCCTTCGCCGCCGAGCCTTCGCCTTGCACCGAGAAGCCGAGCGCGCGGAGAAAAGTGCGGCCGCTCGAGCCCCACGAAGATCCACTGTCGCGCCAGGCTTCTTTCTTCTGCGCGGTGCAAGCGGCGAGCGTGGCGAGGAAGACGATGGATGCCAGCGAACGACGTCGCATGACGTTACGATAGATGGAGAACGCCCCGCAGGGAAGCGCGACGATTTGCTCGCCTTGCCTGCCCGGAGACCCTCAGCTAAGTACGCGCCGGCGCACGCATGATCCTGGTCTCCAACGACGACGGCATCCTGTCGGAAGGACTCCGGGCATTGACGGAAGCGCTCGCTCCTCTGGACGAGGTCGTGGTCGTCGCGCCCGACCGAGAGCGGAGCGCCGCCAGCCACTCGCTGACGCTCGACCGGCCGCTTCGCGTCGATCGCCGCGCCGAGGGCTGGTTCGCCGTCGACGGCACGCCGACCGACTGCGTGAACCTCGCGGTGAATGGCGTGCTCGGCACCCGCCCACGCGCCGTCGTCTCCGGCATCAACAAGGGACAGAACCTGGGCGACGACGTCACGTACTCGGGCACGGTCTCGGCGGCGATGGAGGGCACGCTCCTCGGCATCCCGTCGATCGCCGTCTCGCTCGTCGCACGCGATGCGTTTCGCTTCGACGTCGCCGCGAGCTTCACGCGCGAGCTTCTCACGTGGGTGCTCGAGCGCGGGCTGCCGCGCGACACGCTCCTCAACGTGAACGTACCGAACCTCTCCGCCGAGCAGATCGGCGGCGTCGAGTTCACACGCCAGGGCCGGCGTCGTTATTCCGACGCGATCGCCGAGAACGTCGATCCGCGCGGGCGAAAGGTCTACTGGATCGGCGGCACCGAGATCGAGGTCGAGGCGGAGCCGGGCACGGATTTCCACGCCGTTCGCGAAGGGCGGATCTCGATCACGCCGATCCATCTCGACCTGACGAATCATGCCTGCCTCGCCGAGCTCGCGCGTACGGAGCTCCGCTGGCCGTGAGCCCGAGACTCCGGAGCCGAACGTGACGTTCGAGCGCCTGCGAGCGCGGATGGTCGAAGAGCAGATCCGCGGGCGCGGCATCCGCGATGCGCGTGTGACCGCGGCGATGAGCAAGGTCCCGCGGCACCTCTTCGTCGACGAGGCGCTTCGCGCGCACGCATACCTCGACAAGGCGCTGCCGATCGGCGAGCGACAGACGATCTCGCAGCCGTTCATGGTCGCATTGATGACCGAATCGATGGAGCTTCGCGGCCGTGAGCGCGTGCTCGAGATCGGCGCCGGCTCGGGATACCAGACGGCGGTACTCGCCGAGGTCGCGGAGACTGTGTTCTCGATCGAGCGGATCGCGGCATTCGCGCGCCTCGCGCGCGAGCGCATCGAAAAGCTCGGTTACTACAACGTGCTGGTGCAGCTCGGCGACGGCACGATCGGCTGGAACGAGCACGCGCCGTTCGACGCGATCATCGTGACGGCGGCCTCTCCGCAGATTCCGCGACCGCTCGTCGAGCAGCTCGCGGTCGGCGGTCGTCTGTTGATTCCCGTCGGCGACGAGAACGCGCAGACGCTGCTCCGATTGCGGCGCCTCGAAGACGGAACGATCGAACGCGAGGATCTCGGCGATTGCCGGTTCGTCAAGCTGGTCGGGCGGCATGGGTGGGAGCGGTAGGCTCGCTCGCGCCGGCGTTTCGTTCCTCGCGCTCGCTCTCGTCGCCTGTGGACCGTCGACGTCGAGGCGCGGCATCCATCACGACGTCCGCCGCGGCGAGAATCTCTTCCGGATCGGCAAAGCGTATGACGTCGACTATCGCCGGCTCGCGCGCCTGAACGGAATCCGCGATCCCGGACAGATCGAGGTCGGACAGAAGATCTTCGTTCCGGGTGCGACGCGGAGACTTCCGGTCGAGATCATCACGCCACGCACGGTCGAGATCGCGCCGAAGGACCTCGGCACGTTCGCACGCGGCGACGGCACGTTCCGGTGGCCGATCGAAGGCGCGCCCGTCGCCTCCGGCTTCGGACCGCGCAACGGAAGCTTCCACGACGGCATCGACATCTCGTCGCCGGAAGGCACGGCGGTGCGCGCGTCGCGCGCCGGACGCGTCATTTACAGTGACGAGCTGCGTGGATATGGGAAGGTCGTCATCGTCGAGCACGATGGAGATTGGGTGACGCTCTACGCGCACAATTCGCGGAACGAAGTCGACGAAGGCGACACGGTCGCCGCGGGCGATCTCGTCTCGCGTGTCGGCTCGACCGGCCGAGCGACGGGTCCGAATCTCCATTTCGAGATTCGCCGCCGGAATGCCGCTCGTGATCCGCTATTGCACCTTCCTTCGACCGTCGTGAAGCCACATGCCGGTATCGCTCCCGGGGCTCCATGGTGAAGCTCGAAGACTTCGTTCGCGACGTTCCCGATTTTCCGAAGCCGGGAATCCTCTTCCGCGACATCACGCCGCTCTTGATCGATCCGAAGGCGTTCCGCGAGGTCGTCGACCGCGTGGCGGAACCGTTCCGCGGCAAGGTCGACGTCGTCGTCGGCATCGAGTCGCGCGGCTTCATCTTCGGCGCGCCGGTCGCGTACGCGCTCGGCGTCGGCCTCGCGGTCGTTCGCAAGGCGGGCAAGCTCCCGGCCGCGATCTACGAAGCCCACTACGATCTCGAGTACGGCACCGATTCCTTGCAGATCCACCAGGACGGGTTTCCGCGGGGCAGTCGCGTGGTCGTCGTCGACGATCTCCTCGCGACCGGCGGCACGGCGGCAGCGGGTCTCGAGCTGACGAAGCGCCTCGGCGGCGAGATCGTCGGTTGCGCGTTCGCGATCGAGCTCGTGGCGCTCGGCGGGCGGGCTCGGCTCGCGCCGACCCCCGTGCAGTCCGTTCTCCGGTACGAGTGAGGACACGATGAGCGAGTTCCGCATCGAGCGCGACAGCATGGGCGAGATGAAGGTGCCGAAGGACGCCTACTACCAGGCGTCGACGGCGCGCGCGGTCGACAACTTCCCGATCTCGGGCCGTCGGTTCGATCGGCGATTCATTCGCGCGCTCGGTCTCATCAAGGCGTCGGCGGCGCGCGCGAACGTGGATCTCGGTCTTCTCGACGCGAAGAAGGGCAAGGCGATCCAGGAGGCTGCCGAGGAAGTGGCCGCCGGCCGCTTCGACGACGAATTCGTCGTCGACGTCTTTCAGACCGGATCCGGCACCTCGACGAACATGAACGCGAACGAGGTGATCGCGACGCGTGCGATCGAGCTCCTCGGCGGCGCGCGCGGCGATCGCAAGCTCGTTCACCCGAACGACGACGTGAACCTCGGGCAGTCGACGAACGACGTGTTCCCGACGGCGATCCACGTGGCCGCGCTCGAAGCGGTCGACGGAGAGCTCTTGCCCGCGATGGAAGGGCTCGCGAAGGCGTTCGACGCGAAGGCGGTCGAGTTTGCCGACGTGGTGAAGGCCGCGCGCACGCACCTCCAGGATGCGGTACCGATCACGCTCGGCCAGGAGCTCTCGGGCTACGGCAGCGTGGTGCACCACGGCGTGCGCCGGATCCAAGCTTGTCGTCCGCACCTCGCGGAGCTGCCGATCGGCGGCACGGCCGCCGGCACGGGGATCCTCGCGCACCCGGAGTTTGCCGAGCGGGTCGTTGCCGAATTGAACCGGCGAACGGGACGGGGCTTTCGTCGCGCGGAGAACCGTTTCGAGGCGATGCAGAATCGCGATGCTGCGGTGGAGACGGCAGCGGCGCTGAAGACGGTCGCGGTCGGTCTCTTGAAGATCAGCAACGACCTTCGTCTGCTCACGTCCGGGCCGCGGACGGGTCTCAACGAGATCGAGCTGCCGGCGACGCAGCCCGGCTCGAGCATCATGCCGGGGAAGGTGAACCCGGTGATCCCCGAAGCGGTGAACATGGTCGCTGCGCAGGTGATCGGCTTCGACGCCGCGATCGCGGTCGCCGGCTTGAACGGCAATCTCGACTTGAACGTGATGATGCCGGTGATCGCCTACGATCTGCTCGAGGCGATCGCGATCTCGGCGGGAGCGTGTCGCGTGCTGGACGAGAAGTGCGTCCGTGGCATTCGCGCGAACGTCGAGCGTTGCCGCGAGTACGGAGACACGACGGCATCCCTCGTCACCGCGGTGGCGCCAGTGATCGGCTACGACGCGGCGGCGCGCGTCTTCAAGAAGTCGCTCGAGAAGAACATTTCGATCCGCGCGGCGATCCTCGAGGAGAAGCTGATCGACGAGAAGCGCCTCGACGAGATCCTCGATCTGAAGAAGCTGACCGAAGGCGGAAGGGCCTAAGAGCCCGTCCTCGCGCCTAGGCTTCCGCTCCCATCTTCGTCGCGGTCGTGCCGTGGTGGCGGGGCCGGGCGATTTGGTATCGTCGACGAAATGACTCGTCCGACGACCGCGGATCGCGGGCCGGTCCGCCAGCGTCTGATCGCGGCGCGGGAGGCTCGTGGTCTCGACCGCGCCCAGGCGGCGGCTGGCGCGGGCATTTCGCTCCGCTACCTGACGATGCTCGAGGAGGGCGAGTACCCGCTCGTTTCGGATCCCGCGTATCTCTCGCCCTTCATTCGTCGCTACGCGACGTTTCTCGATCTGCCGGCGGAGGATACGGTCGTCGCGTTCCTGAGCGAGACGGAGGTCGCCGAGCGGGTCGCCGCGGCCTCCGTGCCGTTGCCGCGCGCGTTGTCCGCGGACGAGCCGGAGGGCCGCGGGCGTGGTCTGATGATCGTCGCCGTCGCGCTCGCGATCACGATCGGCGTGGCCGCCGCGGTCGTCGATCTTCCGACGGCCGGGCGTTGGCTCGACCCGCTCCGACCGAGCGCCGATGCGTTCGGTGCCACGGTCGACCGCGCCGCGGCTTCGGTCGGCCGCCTCGCCGCGCGCGCGCGGGCGACGGTCGGTACCTGGATCGCCGGGGATGCGCCCCCGCCGCCGATCGAGGTCGCGAGCTCCGCCGCGCCGCCCCCGCTCGAGCCGGTCGCGGTCGCGCCGACCGAGATGCCCTTGGTCGCGGTGCCAACGGTGGCTCCGGCTCCGCCGCCCGCGGCCGACCCCGCGCCCGGCGAGCCGCCCGTGCCGGCCCTGAGCCCGCCCGTGACGGCACCGACGGTGCCGCCCGCGACGCCGATGCAACTGAGCGCGGCGGTCGCACCGGTCGCGCCGACGCCGGAGGCGGCGCGCCCGAGAGAGAGCCACCGACTCGAGCTCCTCGCCACCGCGCGCCAGGTGTTCGTCTGGGCGACGGTCGACGGAGGCGAGCCGCGCGAGGTGGAGCTCCGCCGGGGCGAGAGCGCGAGCTTCGAAGCGCGCCGCGAGCTCTTGCTCACGATCGACGACGCCGGCGGCGTGCTCGTCACGCTGAACGGCAAGCGCCTCCCACCGCTCGGCGCTTCGGGTTACGGCAAGCGGAACATCCGGATCCCGCTTGGGTCGGACACCGGCCGCTCGGCGTCACGCTGATCGGCTCCGGCCCCGGAAGCCCCGGCGGTCGAAAAAAAAGAGCTTCGGCACGAGAACTCCGCAGCTGCGAAGCTCTGCGCCGCAGTCGGGCCGAACCTACGCGTAATACCGGTAGATTGCTTCTGCGACGCAGCCGGGCTTGGCTTCGCCCTCGACCTCGAACGTCATGCCGATCGTCACCTGCGCCCCGTTCCCGTTCGCGATCTCTTCGAAGGCCGCGAGGCTCGCGACCAGGCGCACGCGCTTGCCGATGCGGACGGGGCCGGGGAAGCGGAGCTTGTTCAAGCCGTAGTTCACGCCCATGCGGATGCCGCGCACCGCGACGATCTGCTCGAGCAGGGATGGCGCGAGCGACAGCGTGTAGTAGCCGTGGGCGATCGGGCCGCCGAAGGGCGACTCCTTCTTGGCGCGCTCGGGATCGACGTGGATCCACTGATGGTCGTGCGTCGCCTCCGCGAAGAGGTTGATCTCCTCCTGCGTGACGAGGTGCCAGTCGGAGGTCCCGAGCTCCTGCTGACCGTGCGACTTGAGCTCGGCCAACGTGAACGCACGCGGCTCCATATGGTTCCCTTTCAGGCCGAAGTCCCGACGGTCGCGACGGTCAAAGCCAACGGTGCGACGGCCGGACCGAAAATCTCGCCGATCAAAGCAACGTCAGTGCTTGTGCTCGATCTTCTTCCCGTAGCTCACTTCACCCTTGTCGACGCGAAGCGAGAACCCGCACTCCGGGTTGGTGCAGACCCATGCCTTGAACATCACCGACGCCCCTTCCTGCCCGTAGTCCGAAAGCGGGATCAGGACACCGTTGTTGCACTTTTGGCACTTGGGTAAGTCCATCCCCCCCTCCTTTCCCACAACCGGGCACCAGCCCGGACATCCCAGCGGAGAAGTCTAGGGCCGGCGAAACTGCAACGCAAGCTCGGGGAATCAGTGCGCCCGCCAAGAATCGAACTTGGACCTGCAGCTCCGGAGGCTGCCGTGATATCCATTTCACCACGGGCGCGCGGGGATCCCCCTTGTAGTCGACGCCCGCCGGAGCGGCAAGCCGGCCGATCCCGCGAACGTGCGTCAGGCGCGATCGGGATGGGTGGTCGCGATCCCGGCGATCACCTCGCGCATGGAGTCGTGGATGCGACCATTGGTGGCGAGGATCTGTCCGGCGAAGGGATCGTGCTCGGCACCGGCGAAATCGCTCACCCGGCCTCCGGCCTCCTCCACGATCAAGGCGCCCGCCGCCACGTCCCAGGCGTGGAGGCTCCATTCCCAAAAACCGTCGACCCGGCCCGCCGCGACGAAGCAGAGGTCGAGGGCCGCCGACCCGGCCCGCCGCAGGCCCTGTGTCCGGAGCATGAACGCTTTGAAATAGGACAGATAGAAGTCCGCGTGACGCCGCCGATCGTACGGGAACCCGGTGGCGAGGAGGGCCTGGCCGAGATCCTCGACCGGCGAGACCCGGAGCGGGGCTTCGTTGAGCGTCGCGCCGCCGCCCCGCCGGCCGATGAACGTCTCGCCTCGAATCGGGTCGAGCACGAGGCCGAGCTCGGTGCGGCCGGCGCGCTCGAAGGCGATCGAGATCGAGACTTGCGGGTAGCCGTGCGCGAAGTTCGTGGTGCCGTCGAGCGGATCGACGAGCCAGCGCTCGTCGCCCGTTCCGTGCGCGCCCGACTCCTCCGCGACGACGGCGTGATGCGGAAACCTCCGCCCGAGGACCTCGAGGATCGCGGCTTCGCTCGCGCGATCCGTCTCGGTGACGAGGTCGAGCGCGTCGTCTTTCAGGCGGTACGAGGTTCGTGAGTCCACGAAGCGCTCGCGGACGAGACGTCCGGCGCGATCGGCGGCTTCGCGCGCCGCTTCCTCCAGCGCCTCCATCGTCTCCATCGGCGTCTGCGTATCACTTCCAGCGCGCGCCTGCCCGCGCGTTGACTTGCTGGGAGAGCGTCGATAGATTACGACGTTTCCCCTTGGTAGTTCGAATACTTGCCAATGAATCCGAAGGTCGGGAGACGGATGGGCGGTCGCCAAGTTGGTAAGGCACCGGCCTTTGGAGCCGGTATTCGAAGGTTCGAATCCTTCCCGCCCAGTCAACCGCATCGTGTGACGTGAACGAGCGAGCCAAAGACGAGACGATCCTCTTCACCGGGAACGCGAATCCCGCGCTCGCCCGTGACATCGCCGCCGACCTCGGTGTCACCCTGGGGAAGGCGCTGATCCGCAAGTTCAGCGACGGCGAGATCATGGTCGAGGTCGCCGACAACGTCCGCGGCGGCGACGTCTTCGTCATCCAATCGATCTGCACGCCTCCGAACGATAATTTGATGGAGCTTCTCCTGATGCTCGATGCGCTGAAGCGAGCCTCGGCGAAGCGGATCACCGCCGTCGTGCCGTATTACGGCTACGCGCGGCAAGATCGGAAAGTCGCGCCGCGCGTGCCGATCAGCGCGAAGCTGGTCGCGGACCTGATCACGACTGCCGGCGCTCATCGCGTGCTGACGGTCGATCTGCACGCGGGGCAGATCCAGGGCTTCTTCAACATCCCCGTCGACAACCTGTTCGCGACGCCTGTGCTGCTCGCCTACATCCGCGAGCGATTGGACGGAGATCCGGTCGCGGTGGTGAGCCCGGACGCCGGCGGTGTCGAGCGCGCCCGCGCGTACGCGAAGCGCTTGAACGCCTCGCTCGCGATCATCGACAAGCGACGCCCGCGGACCGAACGAGATCGCCGAGATGCGCATCATCGGTGACGTGCAGGGCTGCTCCGCGGTGCTCGTCGACGACATGATCGATACGGCGGGAACGATCTGCACCGCTGCAGGCGCGCTCAAAGACGCGGGCGCGCGCCGTGTGCTCGCGTGCATCACTCACCCCGTCCTTTCGGGGAAGGCGATCGAGCGCCTCGCGGCGTCCGCGATGACGGAGCTCGTCGTCACCGATACGATCCCGCTTCGCGAGGAAGCTCGGAAGCTCGACAAGATTCACGTGCTGTCGGTTGCTCACCTGATCGGTGAGGCGATCCGCCGCACTCACAACGAGGAATCGATCAGCTCGCTGTTCGATTCCTGATTTCGGAGAAGGATTCATGGAGATCGTCGCACTCAACGTTCGGAAGCGGACCGGCCTCGGCAAGGGTGAAAGCGGGCGGATCCGCTCACGCCGGCGAAGATCCCCGGCATCTTCTACGGACCCCGCCAGGAGTCGGCGATCCCGATCGAGGTCGAGAGCCGCGAATTCGCGAAGAAGGTCGACGTGCTCGAAGGCTCGCATCTCATCCAACTCGACTCCGACGCGGCGGAGCTGAAGCAGAAGATGGTGCTCCTCCGCGAGGTGCAGCGTCATCCGGTGACGCACCGGGTGCTCCACACCGACTTCTACGAGGTCGACCTCACCAAGAAGCTCGAGGTGACGGTGCCGCTCCACTTCGTCGGCAAGGCGGTCGGCACGGTCGACGGCGGCATCCTGCAGCCGATCGTCCGCGAGGTCACGGTGCTCTGTCTGCCGACCGAGATCCCGCAGTTCATCGACATCGACGTGACGCCGCTCGGCATTCACGACTCGATCCACATCGAAGACGTGACGCTTCCCGCCGGCATCGAGGTCGTCTACGACGACAACTTCACGGTCGTCACTGTGGCGCCGCCGTCGGTCGAGGAAGTGCCGACCGCTGCGCCGGTCGAAGGCGTGCCGGCCGAAGCGGGCGCCGAAGGCGAGGCGGCACCGGCCGCCGAAGGTGCGGCGCCGGCCGCCGAGGGCGCGAAGAAGTCCGAGGAATAGCCCGCTCATCGGATGAAGCTCGTCGTTGGCCTCGGGAATCCGGGCCCGTCGTACACGCGCACGCGACACAACGTCGGCTTCTGGGTGCTCGACCGGCTGGCCGAGCGGAATCGACTGCGGTTCGGCGAGCGCGACTACAAGTCGCTCGTCGCGCGCGGCTCGATCGCGGGCGAGCGCTGCGTGCTGCTGAAGCCGCAGACGTACATGAACCTCTCGGGTGAGGCGATCGGGCGGGCGCGCCGCGACCTGCGGATCGACCCGGCCGCGATCCTCGTCGTCTACGACGACCTCGATCTGCCGTGCGGCCGGCTCCGGGTCCGTGACGCCGGGGGCGCCGGCGGGCACCACGGGGTCGAATCGGCGATCGAATCGCTCGGCGGCAAGGGATTTCCGCGGATTCGCATCGGAATCGGCCGCCCTGCCGGTGATCCGGTCGATTTCCTGACGGACGAGCCCGCGACCCCGGCCGAAGCCGAGCTGCTCGAGCCGGCCGTCGAGCGCGCCGCGGAGGCCGTCGAGGCGTGGCTTTCCGACGGGATCGCCGTGGCCATGAATCGGTTCAATGCTTCCGTTCGGCCGACTTCTCGTGTAGACGAAACGGTCCGCCGCAAGAGCGGCAAAGAAGAAGAATGACCCTTGCTCTCGCGAGCCATCGTGCCGCGGGGGCCGAAGTCCGAAAGGGGAGAACATGCGCGACTATGAAACCGTCGTCGTGATCCATACGGATCTCGGCGAAGCCGGAGCCAAGGAGCTCGCCGACCGGGTCCGCGCCATCCTGGAGCAGGGTGGGGCGGAGATCGTCAAGGTCGAAGACTGGGGGACGCGGGAGCTCGCCTTCCAGGTGCAGAAGCAGTGGCGAGGCCACTACGTCTTCTTCGACTACAAGGCGGAGCACGCCGCCGTCGACGAGCTCGAGCGTCAGCTTAAGCTGAACGACCGCATCCTGCGCTTCCTCTCGGTCCGCCGGATCCAGAAGAAGACGCTGCCGCCGCGCAAACCGCGCGAGAACGAGGGTCTCGAAGACGGCATGGACGAGGCGCCGTCTCTCTGAGCACGCCGTGCCGCGCAATCGAGTCGAGCTCGAGGGCAAGATCGTCTCGGAGCCCCGCCGGAGTCGCACGCCGGCGGGCACCGCGGTCGTGTCCTTTCGCGTGCGCGTCGAGGCCGAGCCCGAAGTGACGGGTGCCTCCGGCTGCACGATCGCCGTCGTTTCTCTCGGAGAGACGACGGGGGAGCTCGCGAACGGAAGCGAAGTGGCGATCGAGGGCAAGCTCGCGGAGCGGCGCTGGACCACGCAGTCCGGTCTCAAGCAGAGCCGCCTCGAGCTCCTCGCGCGCGCGATTCGAAGAAAGGAACCCTCTCATGGCTGAACGATCTGGAGGCTACGGCGGCGGACGCCGCCCGAGCCGCGGAACCGACGACAAGGCGCCGTACCGACGCCGCATGCAGCGGCGGAAGGTCTGCCGCTTTTGCGCCGATCGCATTCCGATCGACTACAAGGACATTCGCACGCTCGGGAACTTCCTGACCGAACGGGGCAAGATCATCCCGAACCGCATTACCGGGAACTGCGCGCGGCATCAGCGCCAGCTCACGGTCGAGATCAAGCGGGCACGGGTGCTCGCGCTCCTGCCCTACACGACGGTCATGCGCTGAGGGCGGTACGGAGCCGTCGACCGACATCCTTCCGCGTCCCGCGCTGGCCGGCGGCCGCACGGCGTTGCTCCGCGCGTGGCTGTCGACGACCGTGCTCTTCCTCTCCGGCGTCTACGTCCCGGTCGCAGGCACGCTCTTGATGCTCTTCACGCCGCAGCCAGGGCTCCAGCTCGAGAATCGCGAAGGGCGACCCTCGCTCGCGTCGCTACTGGTGCTCTCGACGGCGACCGCCGCGCTCGTCGGCGGACCCCACGCCGCGCTTCTCTACGTCGCGGGCTTCGCCTTGCTGACCTGGGTGCTCGCTGCGCTGCTGCGCCGCGAGTGGTCGATCGAGGCGACGGTCGGCATCTCGACGCTCGTCCTCGCGCTCACCGCGAGCTCGGCGATGCTGTTCCTGTATCCCTCGACCGAGGCGATCACGGGGAGCCTGCGCGAGACGCTCGAAGGCGCGTGGCGCTTTCTGATCGACGTCTACCGGCGCTCGGGGATGCCGGCGGACGTCGTCGATCAGCTCGCGAGCGGGGGCGATCGCTTCGTGGAGGTAGTCGTCCGGCTCACCCCGGGGCTCGCCGTGAGCGCGCTCGGGGGTGTCGTGCTCGCGAACGTGAGCCTCGTGCGGTGGCGCCAGCGCCGCGAGGGCTTGGTCCCCGTCTTTGGCGACCTCACGCGCTGGTCGGCGCCGCCGGCGACGATCTGGGGGCTCATCGCGGCGGGCTACGCGTCGTTCTTGCCGATCACGTTCTTCCAGGTCGTTGGGTCGAACCTGCTCGCGGTGCTGCTCGCCGTCTATCTCTGCCAGGGCCTCGCGATCATCCAGTTCACGTTTCACAAGTGGCGCGTGCCCATCTGGGCGCGCGTGTTGGCTTACGGTTTCGTCGCGGTCGAATGGCTCGCGACGGGCGCCGTCGTCTTGCTCGGTGTCTTCGATCTGTGGGCGGATTTTCGTCGCCTGACGCCGCGTCCGATCGACGAAGACGACGATTGATCCGATTCGAGAGAGAGGTCGTTCATGGAAGTCATCCTGCAACAAGACGTCGATAAGCTCGGCCGCATCGGCGAAGTCGTCCGCGTGAAGCCGGGCTTTGCTCGGAACTTTCTTTTGCCGCGCGGTCTCGCGGTCCTCGCCGACCCCAAGAACTTGGCGGTGCTCGAGCATCAAAAGCGCGTGATCGGCGCGAAACGGGTGAAGGCGAAGAAGGCGGCGGAGGAGATCGCGACGCGGCTCACCCCGGTCGCGTTGATCGTGAAGGCGCGTGCAGGCGAGGAAGACAAGCTCTTCGGCTCGATCACGAACCAGGACATCGCGCGTGCGCTCGCCGATGCGGGCTTCGACGTCGATCGCAAGAGGATCATCCTGGAGTCGCCGATCAAGGCGCTCGGTGACTACGCGATCCCGGTGAACCTCGGTCCGGACGTGCGGGTGACGATCAAACTGACGGTCGCGAAGGAGGAGTAGGGCGGCGCCGCAGCATCGCGAGCACCTCGTCGAGCTCCGCGACGCCGGCGAGACGCGCGAAGAGCGCGAAGCTCACGGTGCCGATCGCGACGGTCGAGACGACAGCGAAGAGGCGCTCGGCGAGCGACGCGCCGGTCGCGTCCACGTGAGCGACCCAGAACGCGCAGAGGAGCCCCATTCCCGCGGTCGCCGCGGAGACGCGCAGGACGCAGCCGCCGAGACCGACGCCGAGAGAGCCCGCGCGTGAACGCAGGATGACGAGCAGCGCGGCGGCATTCGTCAGCGCGACGACCGAGGTGGTGAGCGCGAGGCCGCCGTGCCCGAACCCGAGGACGCGCACCGCGAGCCAGTTGAGCAGGAGGTTCACCGCCACCGAGGCGAGGCTCACCCGCATCGGCGTGCGCGTGTCGTCGAGCGCGTAGAACGCAGGGCCGAGAACCTTGATCGCCGCGTAGCCGGTGAGGCCGATGGAGTAGGCGGAGAGAGCCGTCGCCGCGGCGCGTGTGTCCTCCGGCCCGAAGCGGCCGTGCTCGTAGACGAGCGCGATGATCGGTTCGGCAGCGACGGCGAGCCCGACCGCTGCGGGGACGCACAGGACGACGAGAAGGCGGAGCGCCTGGCCGACGTGTCGGCGGAACTCGTCGAGATCGCCGCGAGCGGCGGCGCGGGAGATCGACGGCAGGACCGCCGTGCCGAGTGCCACGCCGAACATGCCGATCGGCAGGTACATGAAGCGGAACGCAACACCGAGCCATGAGACCGGTCCGTCGCCGAGCTCGGACGCGAACGTCGTGTTCACGAGCACGTTCACCTGGACGGCGGCGACGCCGATCGCGGCGGGCCCCATGAGCCGCAGGACCTCGCGCACGCCGGGGTCGCGGAGTCCGACGAGGGGCCGCCAGGAAAAGCCCACGCGCGCGAGGGAGGGCACCTGCACGAGAAACTGGAGGAGGCCGCCGAAGAGCGTGCCGATCGCCATGCCGACGAGCGCGGGCGCGGTCTGCTCGAGCGGGATGGGCGTGGCGCGACCGCGCGCGTGATCCCACACGGCGGCGAGATAGTCGGGGGCGAGCCACGCCGCGAAGGAAAGCCCGCCGACGATCGAGCCGAGGTTGAAGAACGTCGAAGCCGACGCCGGAACGCCGAAGACTCCGCGCGTGTTGAGCACCCCCATTGCGACGGCGGCGAGCGCGACGAACAAGAGGAAGGGGAGCAGGATCCGCGTGAGCTCGATCGTGAGCTCGGCTTTTCCCGGCTCGGCGCGGAATCCGGGAGCGACCGCGTCGACGATCGCGGGTGTCACGAGGAGCCCCACGCAGACGATCGCGCCGACCCCGATCGCGAGGATGTTGAAGACGCGGCTCGCGAGATCCCAGGCGGATCTCTCGCCTTCGCGCTCCAGCTTCCGCGCAAACGTCGCGACGAACGCCGCCGAGAGCGCGCCCTCGGCGAACAGGTCGCGGAGGAGGTTCGGAATCCGAAACGCGGCGATGAACGCGTCGAGCTCGCGTCCCGCGCCGAAGAGCGTCGTGAACACGACTTCCCGGACGAGGCCGAGGATCCGGCTCCCGAAGACGGCGAGCCCGACGATTCCGGCCGAGCGCCGGACGCGCGAATCCGTCATCCGCGGAGATCGTGATGCCGCGCAGAACGCGAAGGCGTTATGCGCGGGTGGGGGACGTTCTGATCGGGCCGGCGGCCGTTGCCGTTCGGGCGAGAGGTCCGATCAGGTGCGTCCCTCTTTCAATACCCGCCGGCGAGCTTCGAATGATCCCAGCTCGACACGCGTCGCGGATCGATGCGGATGACGACGCGCTTCGACGCCTGCGCCTGCAGCGCCTCGCGGACCTCCGGTCCTTCGCCGACGTCGCCGAAGTATCCGCGCCGCTGCACGCGGAGGAGAACGTCCGCACAGAATTCCATGTCGTCGACGAGCGCGGCCTCGCCCCGCACCATGACGCCGCGGAGCTCGGCGTAGGTCGCGCCCGATTCCGCGAGGAACGTCACGCGCGGGTCGCGCCGCAGATTCAGCGCCTTCTGCGACTTCTTGAAAGTCGTCATGTGGACGGCACCATCGATCAAGCAGAACCACATGGCGACGACGTGCGGCCAGCCGCGCGGGTCGAGGCTCGCGACGGAGATGGTCTTCGTGCTTTCGAGAAAGCGCGAGCGCTCCTCGTCGGTCATCTCGATCAGCTTGCGGCGATTCATTTCTTCTTGAGATCCTGAACGTGCTTCTTGTCGCTGTATTGGCCGGTCTTATCGACGGCCTCATCGCGCCACCCGTCGATCGAATCCTTGTAGGCGCGGACCTCCTGCCCGTGAAACAGGTAGAAGTACATCCCGATCCCGCCCCAGATCATGCCCCAGACGAATTGCCGCATCTTGGTTCGCTCCCCAGCGCGAAGATAGCCGAGCGAGGCGCAAATGGGGAGCGAACGAGATCCCGGCTTGCTCGGATCGGCCGTGGGCGTTAGGGAGGCTCCCGTGACCGAGCTCGCCCGCGAACTCCCGATCGGCTTGTCCGAAGCCGCGCGCAATTGGCGAGAGGTGCTCCTCACCGGCAACCTCTCCGCGGATCGCCGCGTCGACGTCGTCTCGCGTTGGCTGCTGATGACGAGGGCCGCGGTCTTCCCGATGACACTCGTCTCCGGAGCGATCGGCGGGCTCCTCGCGCTCGGGCATCCCGACGCGAACGTGGGCCTCTTCATGCTCGCGGTCGTCGGCCTGCTCGCCGCCCATGCGGCGAACAACTTGATGAACGACTATTTCGACCTCGCGGGGGGAGTTGACACGAAGACCTACCCGCGCGCTCTCTACGCCCCGCATCCCGTGCTCTCCGGGTGGATCACTCGCGAGGGGCTCCTCGCTGCGATCGTGGTCGTGAACGCGATCGGCGCGGCCGTCGCATGGGCGCTCTGGAGAGCGCGGGGGGACGCGATCCTGCCGTTCGCGATCCTCGGGCTCTTCTTGAGCGTTTTCTACGTTGCTCCGCCGCTCCGCCTGAAGCATCACGGGCTCGGCGAACCGTCCGTGTTCCTCGTCTGGGGGCCGCTGATGATCGGCGGCACCTACGCGGTCACGACCGGAGAGATCGAGCCGTGGGTGCTCGGCGCGTCGGTGCCGTACGCGCTCCTCACCACGGCGGTGCTCGTCGGCAAGCACATCGACAAGCTTCCCTACGACGGGCCGAAGGGCATTCACACGTTGCCGGTGATCCTCGGTGAGCGCCCGTCGCTGGCCCTCAACCGGGCGATGATGATCGCGTTCTATCCGGCGGTGCTGATCTCGATCGCGCTCGGCTGGTTCGGTCCATGGTGCGCGTTGGTTCTCTTCTCGATCCCGCTGCTTCGGCGTGTGCTCGACGTCTATTCGAAGCCGCCGCCCGCCGCGCCGCCGCCCCGGTACCCGATCTGGCCGCTGTGGTACGTGGCCGCCGCGTTCGTGGTCGCGAGGCGAGCTGGCGGGCTGCTCGTCCTCGGCCTGTTCCTCGACCATTTCCTACCGCTCGTTTAGACTCCACCCATGTCCGGTCATTCCAAGTGGTCGTCGATCAAGCACAAGAAGGCCGTCAAGGATCAACGACGCGGCAAGCTGTTCACGAAGCTCATCCGTGAGATCACGGTCGCTGCTCGCGGCGGTGCCGATCCGGCAGGGAATCCTCGCCTCCGCACCGCCATCTCCGCCGCGAAGGCGGTCAGCATGCCGAACGACAACATCGATCGCGCGGTCAAGAAGGCGAGTGGCGGCGCCGACGGACAGCAGTTCGAGGAGATCGACTACGAGGGCTACGGGCCGGGCGGCCTCGCGATCATGGTCCGCGTGCTCACCGACAATCGCAATCGGACGGTCAGCGACATCCGGTTCATCTTCTCGAAGCATGGCGGCAGCATGGGTGAGGCCAATTGCGTCGCGTGGATGTTCGACAAGCGCGGCGTCCTCCTCCTCGAGGGTGCCGGGATGGACGAGGAGAAGGTGATGGAGGCCGCGCTCGACGCCGGCGCCGTCGACTTCACCGCCGTCGACGAGGTCTTCGAGGTCGTGACCGCGCCCGAGAAGCTCGATTCCGTCCGCGAGGCGCTCGAGAGAGGCGGGCTCAAGATCCGCAGCGCCGAGGTCACGATGGTGCCGAAGACGACCGTGCAACTTTCCGGTGAGCCTGCCGCGGCTGCCTTGAAGCTCCTCGAGGCCCTCGAGGAGCAAGACGACGTCCAGAACGTCTCCGCGAACCTCGACATCAACCCCGAGGAAGCGGAGCGCCTTTCCGCCGCGTAGCTCCTGACGACCCGTGCGAGTGCTCGGCATCGACCCCGGGACGTCCATCACCGGGTGGGCCGTCGTCGAGGGCGAGGGGAGTCGCGTGCGACGTGTCGCGAGCGGCGCGCTCCGGCTGTCGTCGCAGTCTCCGCTCGCGGCGCGCCTCGCACGCATCCACGAGACCGTGACGGCCCTGATCGCCGAGCATCGCCCGCTCGCGGTGAGCCTCGAGAAGGCATTCGTCTCGAAGAATCCGCAGAGCGCGTTCCGCATCGGCGAGGCGCGCGGCGCGATCCTCGTCGCCGCCGCGCAGTGCGGTCTCGACGTCTTCGAGTATGCGCCGGCGGAGGTGAAGCAGGCGCTCGTCGGTTACGGACGCGCCGACAAGGAGCAGATGGCTCGCGGCGTCGCATTGCTGTTCTCGATTCCGACGCCGACCGTCGCGGACGAAGCCGATGCGTTGGCGGTCGCCTCGTGCCACCTCGCCGGCGTGCGGCTCCGCGCGCTGATGGAGCGCGCGCGGTGATCGCGCGCCTCGCGGGTCGACTGCACCGCAAGTCGCCCGAGCATTTGGTGGTCGACGTCGGCGGAGTCGGGTATCAAGTCTTCGTGTCCCTGCAGACCTACGCCCGTCTGCCGAGCGAAGGGGACCGGGTCGAGCTCGACGTCTACACCCACGTCCGGGAGGACGCGCTCGCGCTCTTCGGGTTCGCGCGAGGCGGGCGAGAAGATGCTCTTCCTCATGCTGCAGGAAGTGAGCGGCATCGGGCCCAAGCTCGCTTTGAACATCCTCTCGGGCCTTGCCGCCGACGAGCTTCGCGCCGCGCTCCGCGAGGGTAATCTCGCGCGCCTCGTGGCGATTCCCGGCGTCGGCAAGAAGACCGGCGAGCGGATGATTCTCGAGCTCCGCGAGAAGATCCCGCCCGAGGGCGCGGAGCCTCGCGTGGCGCCGAGCGGAGCCGGCGCCGTTCGCGAGGACGCGGTCTCGGCGCTCGTGAACCTCGGTTACCGCCGTCCGGATGCCGAGCGCGCCGTCGCCGCCGCTGCCGCCGACGGCAAGGGCGAGTTCGAGGACCTCATCCGCGACGCTCTGCGGAGGCTCGCGCGGTGAAGGACGAGGATCGCGAGGTCACGCCGTTCGCGGCCGAAGAGGACCGCGTCCTCGACATCGCCGTCCGCCCGACGACGTTCGAGGACTACGTCGGCCAGGAGCGCGTGAAGGAGAACCTCACGGTCGCGATCACCGCCGCCCGTGCCCGTTCCGAGCCCGTCGACCATCTGCTGCTGCACGGCCCGCCGGGCCTCGGCAAGACGTCGCTCGCGCGGATCATCGCGCTCGAGATGGGCGTCCGTTTCCACGCGACGTCGGGTCCCGCCGTCGAGCGCGCCGGCGACCTCGCGGCGATCCTCTCGAACCTCGAGCCGCGGCGACGTGCTCTTCATCGACGAGATCCATCGCCTCAACCGCGTCGATCGAAGAAGTGCTCTACCCGGCGATGGAGGACTTCAAGATCGACCTCGTGCTCGGCGAGGGCCCGGGCGCGAGATCGATCCAGCTCCCCCTGCAGCCGTTCACGCTGATCGGCGGCGACGACGCGCACGGGCCTCCTGACCGCGCCGCTCCGCGATCGCTTCGGCGCGTCGTTTCGGCTCGACTACTACTCGATTCGCCGAGCTCGAGCGCATCGTGCGTCGCTCCGCCCGGATCCTCGGCGTGAGCATCGATGCCGGGCGGCGCCTGCGAGATCGCCCGGCGCTCGCGCGGCACGCCCCGCATCGTCAATCGGCTGCTCCGGCGCGTGCGCGACTTCGCGCAGGTGCGGGCGGACGGCGTGATCCGCGCGGAAGTGGCGCGCGAAGCGCTGAAGCTTCTCGACGTCGACGAGCTCGGCCTCGAGCCGATGGATCGCACCCTGCTCGCGACGATCATCGACAAGTTCGCCGGCGGCCCCGTCGGCCTCGAGACGCTCGCCGCCTCGGTCAGCGAGGAGTCGGACACGATGGAGGAGGTCTACGAGCCGTACCTCCTCCAGCAGGGCTTTCTCCAACGGACGCCGAAGGGGCGCCTTGCAACCGATTTGGCCTATCGGCATCTTGGCCGTACGCGAAGCCGCGGCCCGCAGGAGGACTTCAACTTCTCGAAGTCATGACCGAGATCGGGCGATCGCTGATCCTGTTCGGTGTGGTCCTCGTCGTCGTGGGGGCGGTCGCGATGTTCATCGGCGGCCGTGGTTGGCACCTGCCCGGCGACATCGTGATCCGGCGGGGAAACTTCACGTTCTACCTCCCGATCGTCACCAGTCTCGTCGTGAGCGTCGTCCTGAGCCTCGTGCTCGCGCTGCTTCGCCGCTGAACCCTTGAACGCTCCCCATCCGACTTCGGACGCCGCACCCAAGGACGGCACCGGCCGCGCCGCCCGCCGCGAGTTCGTGGTGGTGGTGCTCGTCGCGCTCGGCGTCTTTCTGTTCGCGGTGTTCGAGTCCGGCCTCCCGCAGTTCTCGGGCGGGCAGAAGCTGACGAATCACATCACGTTCTTCCTCCTCATCAACCTCAACATCCTGCTGCTCGTCGTCTTCGTCTTCCTCGTCGGGCGGAACGTGGTGAAGCTCGTCTTCGAGCGGCGACGGAAGATCCTCGGCTCGCACCTCCGGACACGGCTCGTCGTCGCGTTCATCGCGCTCTCCCTCGGCCCCTCGGTGCTTCTCTTCGTCGCCTCGATGAACTTCCTCGACAACTCGATCGAGAAGTGGTTCGACGCGCAGGTCGAGCTACCGCTCGAAGGCGCGCACGAGGTCGTCGCCACGTATTACCGCGACGCCGCGGACGACGTGCGACGCGGCGCAGAAGAGATGGCCGAGCGCCTCGCGGGCGAACCGCTGTCGGATCCCGCGGCTCTCGCGGGTCGTCTCCAGCGCCTCCGTCGCGGCCTCGGTGTTGCGCGCGTTGCGCTGCACACGCGAGACGGGCGGCTCATCGCGGAAGACGCGGCGCCCGGCCGTGCAGAAGCGGACCCGCCTCCGCTCGACACGTCGGTGCTGAGCGAGCTCGCGAGCGGTACCGGCGTCGCTGCGGTCATGCCCCTCGCCCGGGGTGACGTGATCCGCGGCGTCGCGGCCGTCCGAGGCGCGGGCGACACGGCGGGAGTGGTGGTGGTCGAGCGCTTCGTCGCGCCGAGCCTCGCCGCGCGCGCCGAAGAGATCGAGCGCTCGTTTCGCGAATACAAGGAGCTCCGGATCCTCAAGCAGCCGGTGATGAATACCTACCTGCTGACGTTGAGCTTGATCACGCTCGTCGTCGTGTTCGCCGCGATCTGGTACGGCCTGGCGCTCGCGAAAGGCATCACGGTTCCGATCCAGCGTCTCGCCGAAGGCACGCGCGCGGTCGCGCAGGGCAACTGGGACGTGAAGATCGAAGGCGGCGGCGAAGACGAGATCGGCACGCTCGTTCGCGACTTCAACCAGATGACGGGCGATCTGAAGGCGAGCAGCGCCAAGCTCGAAGAGCGCCGGCGCCACATCGAAACGATTCTTGCGAACGTGCACGCGGGCGTGGTCTCGGTTTCGCCCGCGGGGACGATCACGACGTTGAATGCCGCCGCGGAACGGCTTCTCGGCATCGACGGGAGAGGGGCGCGCGGCCGGCCAGCGCTCGAAGTGTTCGCGGCGGACTCGCTGGCGTCGGTCCGCGAGATGATCGAAGCGCTGCTCGCGACCGGTGTCGTGCAGGGCGAGCGACAAGTCGAGGTCGTCCATCCCGATCGCGTGGTCACGCTGCTCGCCGCGGCCGCGCCTTTGTACGAGTCTCGCCGAGAGCAGGAGGAGGGCCCGGGCGCGGTCCTCTTCTTCGAGGACATCAGCGAGATCCTCAAAGTTCAGCGGATGGAGGCATGGCGCGAGGTCGCGCAGCGGATCGCGCACGAGATCAAGAACCCCCTGACGCCGATCCAGCTCTCCGCGCAGCGTCTCCACAAGCGGTATTCGCACGTCGTGAACGACCCGGTCTTCGAGGACTGCACGCGGACGATCGTGAAACAGGTGGAGGCGCTGAAGAGCCTCGTGAACGAGTTTTCCTCGTTCGCGCGATTGCCCACGGGGAACCAGGCGCCGAACGATCTGAACGGGATCGTCGACGAAGCGATCGTCCTCTTCCGCGAAGGTCACCGTTCGATCCGCTTCGACGTCGTCAAAGACGCGAGCTTGCCGTCGCTCATGCTCGATCACGAGGGCATCAAGCGCGTGCTCTTGAACCTGCTCGACAACGCCGTCGCGGCTTGTCACGCGAACGGCGGGAACGGTCGCATCGAGATCCGCACGGAGGCGCTACGCTCGCTCGATCTCGTGCGCCTGGAAGTCGCGGACGACGGCTCGGGCATGACCCCCGAGGTGAAGACGCGTCTCTTCGAGCCGTATTTCTCGACGAAGAAAGAGGGCACGGGGCTCGGTCTCGCGATCGTGTCCGCGATCCTGAACGAGCACCGCGCGTTCATTCGCGTGCGCGACAACGAGCCGCGGGGGAGTCGCTTTATCATCGAGTTTCCCGTAGGTGGGGAGGCGCGCGCCGCCTAGCTCGCAGCCCACTTTTCCCATGAGTAAGTCGCCGACCACGATTCTGATCGTCGACGACGAGGAGCAGATCCGCGAATCGATGCGGGGGGTCCTCGCCGACGAGGGATACGCCATCCGGCTGGCCGAAAACGGCCGCCGCGGGCTCGAGATCCTCGACAAGGAGAAGCCGGCGCTCGTCATCCTCGACGTGTGGATGCCCGAGATGGACGGCATCGAATTCTTGCGCGAGGTGCGCAAGCGGCACCCGAAGACGCGCGTCGTGGTCGTTTCCGGGCACGGCAACATCGAGACCGCGGTCCGCGCCACGCAGCTCGGCGCGTTCGATTTCATCGAGAAGCCGTTCTCGATCGAGAGCCTGCTCGGCGTCGTCGGACGTGCGCTTCGCGGCGCCGCGAGCGCCGGGGCGGTATCCTCTCGGAATGCCGCGGCCGGCCGGCCGAGCGCGTCGGCCAAGCGGCGCCCTGCGCGGACGCTCGCCCAGAGCGTCGTGATCAACGGGCACGGCCTCCACTCCGGCGTCCGTACGGGCTTGATCCTGCATCCGGCGCCGCCCGGCACGGGAGTCGTGTTCGAGAGCCTCTCGTCGGCGGTCGAGATTCCGGCGCTCGTCGATTACGTCGACTCGACCGGGTACGCGACGACGCTTCACCGCGAGGGCACGTCGGCGAAGACCGTCGAGCATCTGCTCGCGACGCTCCACGCGTTCGGCGTCACGGATCTACGCATCAAGATGCAAGGTGAGATCCCGATCCTCGACGGCTCGGCACTCGAGTTCTGCCAGCTGATCGAGGCCGGCGGGGTCGTCGATCGCGAAGAAGTCGAGGAGTGGTCGTCGATCGCCGCTACGAGATCGGCGATCCCGCGAAGGGAAAATCCCTCGCGGTCGAGCCGGCGGACGGATTCGAGGTCGACTACACGCTCGAATATCCGGCGCCCGTCGGCCGCGAGCGGGTGCAGTATTCGCACACCGGCGCCGGATTCCTTCCGCAAGGAGATCGCGCCCGCCCGCACGTTCGGCTTCCTCCGCGAGATCGCCGCGCTCGAGCAGATGGGGCTCGCCGGCGGCGGACGATTGAACAACTGCATCCTGATCGGCGACGACGGCGTCATCAACGGCGAGCTCCGGATGGACCACGAGTTCGCTCGCCACAAGATTCTCGACATCATGGGCGACTTCTTCCTGCTCGGCCGGCCGATCCGAGGTCGCGTCGTCGCGCGAATGACGGGCCACTCCGACAACATCGCCTTGCTACGAAAGATTCGCGCGGAAGCGATACTCTGAGCCACCGATGAATCCGGTCGACGAGAGAAGACAAGCCGCGCGCCGAAGCGCGGAGGCGACGGGAAAGATCTCGTTCGGGAGCGAAGGTGTCGCGTGTCGCGTGATCGACGTCTCGGCGACCGGCGCGCAGGTGCGGATCGACGGGCGTCGGGCCAACCGAAACATGGTCGGCAAGCGGATCTCCCTCGCGATCGATGCTTCGGCGGATGCGATCGCCGCGGAGACGTTCGCCGGGCGCGTCGTCTGGGCGCGGCCGGCGGTGAACGGAGTCTATCTCGGGCTCGCGTTCAACGCGCCGGAAGGTCGCCCGAATCCACCGGTCCCACCGGGGAGCTAGTCCTCACCCCCCGGGCTCGCGTCCGACCCCGTAGTCGTCACCCCCCGGGCTTTGCCCGACCCCCTGAGGGGGTGAGGGGTGCTAGCGCAGGCGCGGGCGGCCGGCGGTGCCGGAAAGCGTGAGCGCGTAGGCTCCGCTGGCCGGGCGCTGATTGCGGTTCCAGAGGAGCAGCGTGTTCTCGATGTCGGGGGATGCCCCCGGCACCGGGCGAATGCCGAGCGTCAGGTTGAGCGTCGTCTGCGCGATCGGCACCCGGAGAAAGACGTCCCCGCGGACGTCGACGTCGAGCTGCTTGCCGGCGAGCGTGAGCTTCCGGATCTCGGCACGCCCCTCCTGGATCGATACGTCCGCGTCGCCGCGCTCGAAAGCGAGGTCGGGGACTTTGAATCCGGAGACGTTTCCGCCGCGAATCGCGCCCCCTTCGAGCGTGACGCGGCCGGCTCCCGAGATCTTCCGGACGTCGGCGCCGGCCGCGATCCGGATCTCTCCGGACAGCCGCCCGTCCCATTCCCCTTCGACGAGCCGGCGGAGAGACTCCGCCTTGCCGAGCGCGAGATCATCCAGATCGGCGTCGATCTTCGTCGTTTCTCCGCTCGTGAACGTGCCGTCGAGCGTACCGTCGTAGGCGCGCGCCCTGAAGACGAACGTCCGCGCCCTTCCGAGCAGGAGCTCGAAGAGCCGCGGACGGAGCGAGAGCCGATCGGCTTCGATCCAGGGATCACTCGCCCCCGGAGGTGAAATGTGGACGCGGTGAAGACGGTAGCCCTCCCACGGGACGAACGTGACGGTCTCCGACTCGATCTTCCAACCGGATTGCTTCTCGATCGTGGCGAGCCAGCGCCGTAGCTGGAGGTCGTGAGGGAACGTGAGGGCGAGAAAGACGAGAAAGAACGCCGCCGTGTAGAGCGCGAGCCAGACGGTCGATCGTCGCTGGCCACCGTTCGGGGCGAAGCGCTCGAGGCGCGACCACAACGCGGACGCGGAAACCCTCATCATCCACTGTTTCGGGTGAGCATCGAGACGCTGAGGCTCACGTCGAAGGCTTGCGGATCGTTGAAGCGCTTCCGCATTGTGAGCCGCGACACCCGCAGAGGAACCGGGCCGCGCTGCAGACGATAGAGCAGCTCGACGAGCTCGGGGAGCGAGACGCCACCGATCTTCATCTCGACGGAGTCTTCGACGAAGTCGTTCCCGAGCGCGCGATTCGACGGATTCATCGCCGTGATCTTCTCGCGTGGCATCGCGCGGCTGCCGATCCCCTCGAGGAAGGAGAACAGCGAGAAGTCGGCGGGACGAGTCTTCGCATCCGTGTACAGCCGTTCGGTGTCGTTGCGGAGCGTGAGGTAGGTGTTGCGGAGCTCCTGGATGCCGGCGAGATCCTTTTCTTTCGTCGCGATTCGGCGCTCGAGACCCGCGCGGGTCGAGCGCACGAGCGACACGAGGCCGAGGAGAAGGACGAGCGCGACGGCCGCGGCCGCGACCCCGACGAGACGGCGCTCCCGGGGCGCGAGACCGGCATAGACTTGCCGGATCGGTATGACGATGGCGTCGAGAGAGAATCTCATGACCGATCCGCGGCGATCACGCGGCGGAGGCCGAGCCCAACGTGATCGTCAGTCGGAACTCCACGGACCCGTCGGGTGTCGTTCGCGGGTCTTTCACTTGGACGTCTCGGAAGATCTGGGACTCGAGGAGCGCTTTCTTGATCGTCTCGACGGCTTCGAATGACGGCGTCTTGGCGCGGAGGAGCATCGTCGGACCGTCGAACGTGAGCTCTTCGACGTTCATCCGCGGGTCGAGCGGCGCGCGGAGCGCGAGCTCGCGGAGGGCTTCGATGAGCGCCGTCGGGCCGCCGATCTGATCGCGTTGCTTTTCGAGCTCGGCGATCGCTTCGCGCAGCTTGCCGGCTTCGTTGCCGACCGGAGTGTTCGGCACGGTCGCTTTGAAGATCTCCTCGACGCGGCGCCGCACGCGATCGTATCGACGCGACAGCGCCGCATAAGACACGATCTCGGAGACGACGAAGAGACCGGCCACGACCGCGGCGAGGATGGCGAGCCGCCCGACGGCCGCGCGCCACTCCTGCTCGCGCCGATGATAGGCGAATTCCTCGCGACGGAAGTTCACGCCGAGCGCGCCGTCGTCGAGCTCCCGCACGGCGAGCCCGAGAGCCGGCGCGAATGCGCCCGCCCGATCGCGTAGCGTCGACGGCAGATCCGGCGAGCGGAGCTCCTCGAGGCGGCGCACCTCGAGCCCGCCTGACTGGCGGAGCAGGCCGGGCAGATCGCTCGGCACGAGGCCGCTGATGACGAGCGGGAGGCCCGACGTCGATTCGATCAGCGGCTCGGCCGCCGCGTTGCGGAACGTGCGCAGGCTCCACAGCACCTCTTCGGAGAGCGTGGCGCCGGAAGCGTCACCGGCTTCGAGCGCGCGGATCGCGCAGAGCTCGCCGTTTCGCCACACGCCGAGAGTTCCCTCCGCGCCGTCCACGTGCAGGAACGCGAGCGGACGCGTGCGGTCGGTCTCGAAGAGCAGGAGGGCGTTCAACGTGGTGAGAGGGGCGAAGTCGAGAATCGCGGGATCCAGTCCGGCCTCCGCGAGCGTGCGGAGATGCTCCTCGATCCGGCGGCGCGGAGCCATCGCCGCGAACACACGCGCGCCTTCGGACTCGCGAGAGACGACTTGGAAATCCACGATCGCATCCTCGAGCGCGACGGGAACCTGGTTCTCGAGCTCGAACGGCACGGTCTGCAGCAGCTTGCGGCGATCGCGGAACGGAAGGTCGAGCATGCGATACGTCGCGGCGCGTGCGGGGAGGGCGGAGAGGACCGTATCGCCGGCGAGGCGATGGCGCGCGACGAAATCGCGAAGCTGCTCGGCGAGCGGTCGCGCGGGGTCGCGCGGCTCGATCGCGTGCGCGAGGAAAGACCGGCTCCGGAAGCTCGATTCGACGACGACCGCGGTGAGTTGGCTTCCCGAGACGTCGAGCGCAAGTACGCGATTTGGCATGGGATTTTAAGGGAGAGAGGAGCCGGGGATTCCAGCCGATGACCCGCTCGAAGTCAAGGCGATCGAAGCCGACTCTTCGCTCCAATCGACGACGCGAAGCCGCGTCGAGCCGCGCGCGGCCGCTCGACGGTGACGGCGACCCCGCGGCGCGCATCGCCGGCACCGCCGACGGCATGGATGCGGAAGTAGGTGCTGCGCACGTCGAAGATCGCGCGTACGAGCGGGGGCAGCGCGTTCATGCCGGGCAGCTGGGCGAGCTCGGCGATGCTCGACACCGGCTGCGTCTCGCGCGAGCGTGCAATCGTGTCGCCGAGGCCCGCCGCGTTCACCGACGAGCCGATCGCGTTCAAGAGCTCCGGCGGCGCCGTGTTGAGGTTGATGCGGAGATCCGTGGTGGGAAGCGCCGTGACGAGCCGGCGAAGCGCGGTCCACTGGGTCCTCGTCAGGGTCTCGAAGCCACGGATCATCGCGAGCTCGTCGAAGTTGAGCAGGAGCCCGTTCCGGGGCTCGTAGGGCGGATCGCGACGCTGGTAGTACTCGCGCTCGGCGCCGGACTCGCGGTCGCTCGTGTCGTCGAAGTCCACCCAGTCGACGAGCGCGAACGCAAGATTCTCTTCGGCGCCGACCGCGGCGAGCACCGATTGAAGGAGCTGCTTGCGCATCTCGAGCAAGGTCGGATTGCCGCCGGACGGTACCGCGAGCGCGTTCAAATTGAACTTCGACGTCTCGTCGCTGATCGTGAACGAGGCGAAGCCGAATCCGCCGTCGATTGCGAGGGGCGGGAAGGGGCGCGCCCACGGGTCCATCAATGTCTCGACGGCGGGCGTTTGTCCGGCGGTGAGCGCCTTTGCCTCCGCGTCGACCCGCAGGGCGACTTGTCCGAGCGCCGCCCCAGAGCGCGCCAGATAGTGCGCTTGCGTGGCGTTCAACGCGTTGCGCGTCACGTGCGCGTCCACCTCGCTCGAATAGGTGAACTCGACGACCGCGACCGCCACGAGCGCGACGACGAGGATCGTGAGCAGCAGCGCGATGCCGCGCTGGTCGCGGACGAGGTCAGTCGTCATCGTCGTCGTCGTCCGAATGTTTCGGCGGGCCGACGTAGTCGTCGTCCTCGTCGTCGCCGCCCTTCTTCTTGCCCTTACCGCCCTTCTTCTTGCCTTTGCCGCCGCCGTCGTCGTCCTCGTCGTCAGACGCGACGCTGCCGGCTTTCCCGGCGCCCGCCGCCGCGGTCGCGCCCAAGGCTTGCGCGGCCGGGAGATCGACCGCGGTATGATAAGTCTCGACGACGCCGTCCGAGCCTTCGAGCGCGAGGATCATCTCGACGCCGAGCGGAACCTTGCCCGCGTGCGGTCCCGCGATGGAGCTCCACTCCTCGACCCACTCCTCGCCGTCGAAGAAGCGGAACCGGAGGCCGGCGACGCTGCCGATGATCGCGGAGGTCGCATTCGGATCCGGAGATGCGAGATCGATCGTCTCGCCGGAGAGCGAGGACACGCTTTCGCGGTAGAGGATGAAGCGGCCCGGGCGACCCTCCTCGGCGCGAAGGAAGTAGTGCACGGAGGCGAGATCGCTGGCCGTCGCCGCGAGCGACAACGGCCGCCGGACGACGGCCGTGAAGGCGATCTCGTCGAACGGAATCTGAGCCTCGGTGTGGTCGACGGAAACGAAGCCCGGAGTCGCCGTGGTGCCGGCGGCGGGGATCGGCGGCGGCACGCCGGTGCCGGGCAGGGCCGTTCCGGGCGCCGGCACGCTGGGCAGCGGACCGCGCGAAGGAGGCCGGACCGTTGCGGCGCGGAGGTCGCGGACGATCCGGGAGAGGGTGGTTCGGGCCATTGCCGCTTCGTCTCCACGGGCCTCGACGGTCTGCTTCGCGGAGAGGACGCGAGCGAAAACGCCGTACGAGACGACCGCGAGCACGCCGAAGATCCCGATCGCGACCGCGATCTCCAGCAGCGTGAAGCCGTGAGCGGGGCGGCGGATCGTCATTGGAGCTTCTGCGCGTGCGTCACCAGCACGACGGCGTCCTTCGCTTGCTCATCCCAGTAGACGCGCACGCGGACCTGTCGCACCCATTCCTCGAGCTCGGCCGTCGGACCCGGCTCCACCTCGACTCGCCAGCGATAGCCCGGGTCGTCGGTGAACTCGCCCTCGATCTCGCCGAGATCGGGAAACGGTTGGTCGAGGAGAAGGCGCGTGAGCGTCTCTTGCGCGAGCAGAGTCGCGCGGACGATGTGGCGATCCGAAGCGACGACCTGGATGTTCCGTCCGTGGAGCGACAAGAGCGCGACGAGCGCCGTCGCGAGGATCGACATCGCAACGAGGACTTCGAGGAGCGTGAAGCCCTTGGCTTTCATGGGACGCTATGGCCCGACCGCGCCATCGGCGATCTCGCTCCGCCCACGGATCGGGTCGACGACGACCGTGAGGACTCGATTCCGCGTGTCCGCGAGTTGGATCCATGCGCGATCGGCGAAGCCTTCGGGATAGAAATAGATGGGCGCGATCCCTTCTTGCAGCTTACCCACCGAAGGGAGCACGACGCCGATGAGCCGCACGTTCGCGGGCAGGTCGTTCGCGCGCGAGAGGAGCTCGTCGTCCTCCGTGAACTCACCGGTCTCGGGGTCGAGCTTCACCACCGAGATCCGTTGCCGATCGAGATCGAGCGTCAATCCGTAGATCGTGCCGCGCAGCGCCGCCTCCTCGTAGAGATAGCGGACGGTTTGCCCGAGGCGCCTCGCCGTGGCGCCGAGCTCGACGCCCGCGAGGTCCGCGATGCGCGGCGCCGCGAAGGCGGCGAACAGCGAGATGAGAAAGGCGACGACGGCGAGCTCGATGAGGGTGAAGCCGCCGCGCCCCAGTCTCGCTCCGGAAGGGAAGTACAAAATTAAGACGTCAGGTCTCGACTGTCGAGGTCGGCGGCGGGTCCGTCGCCGCCGGCTTCGCCGTCGTCCCCGAGGGACTTCAGTGAATAGCGCCGCCCATCGCTCACGTAGACGTAATCGTATCCCCAGGGGTCTTGCGGGATGCTCGACTGGTTGAGGTATCCGTCCTCGTTCCACTTGCGCGCCGAGCCGGGACGCTCGATCAGCGCGGCGAGGCCTTCCGCGGTCGTCGGATAGAAGCCGTTGTCGAGCTTGTAGAGATGGAGCGCGGACTCGATCTCCTTCAAGTTCGCCTTCGCGGCCACGCGCTTCGCCTCGTCGCCGCGCCCGCTGACGCTGACGCCCACGATCGTGGCGAGAAGTCCGATGATGAACACCACGACGAGGATCTCGACGAGGGTGAAACCACTCTGTGAACCGGGTCGCTTCATAGCCGGAGAAGATACCAAGCGCCCGTTCGGGCGGCCAGCCCCGATCGAAGCGGGCGAAGCCGTCCCGAGCGGTCTCCGGCGACGACGGCCTTTGCCGTCTATGACGCCGTCGCCATGAGCTAATGGACGATCTGGCTCATCTGGAAGATCGGCAGCAAGATCGCGATCACGATGAATCCGACCACCGCGCCCATGAACACGATCATCACCGGCTCGAGCAGGCTGGTGAGCGCGGCGACGGTCGTGTCGACGTCGCCTTCGTACGTGTCGGCCGCCTTGCCGAGCATGGCTTCGAGCTCGCCGCTCCGCTCGCCGACGGCGATCATGTGGACGACGAGGGGAGGGAATAGGCCGCTCCGCTTCAGCGGAGGCGCGATCGGTTGCCCCTCGCGGATCGCGTCGCGCGCCTCCTCGATCGCGCGGAAGATCAGACGATTCGCGACGACGTTCTTGACGATGTCGAGCGACGGAAGGAGCCCGATGCCGCTCGCGAGGAGCGTGGAGAGCGTGCGCGCGAATCGCGCGACGGCGATCTTTTGCAGGAGGCGTCCGAAAATCGGCAGGCGCAGCGACCAGCCGTCCACCTTCTCGCGGCCCGCTTCCGTCCGGATCCACTGACGAAGCGCGAAGCCCGCCGCGATCGCGAGGATCGCGAAGACCCACCAGTACGAGGCGAGGAACTGGCTCGTGCCGAGCAGGAGGCGCGTCGGCAGCGGCATCACCTGTTTCGACTGCGTGAAGACGCGCGTGATCTTCGGCACGACGTAGGTGAGAAGGAAGAGGAGCACGCCGCCGCCGATGACCGTCATCACGAGCGGATACGTCAGGGCGGAACGAACCCGAGAACGCAGTCTCGCCGTCGTTTCGGTGTAATCCGCGAGCCGGAGGAGGACGATGTCGAGCGCGCCGCTCGCTTCGCCGGCGCGCACCATGTTCACGAAGAGATCGTTGAAGATGCGCGGGTGCTCGCCCATCGCGTCGGCGAGCGAGCTGCCCTCGTTCACGCGCTCGCGGATCTGCGAGAGGATGCGCTTCAATCCCTCGCGATCGACCTGATCGATGAGCGCGGAGAGCGATTCGACGAGCGGTAACCCGGCCGCCGTCAACGTCGAGAGTTGCCGCGTGAGGATCGAGAGATCCTGTGCGGAGACTCGCTCGAACGTGATCCGCGTCGAAAGCGTGATTCGCCGGCGCTTGCCCTCGGGCTCGACCTCCGTTTCGTGGACGGCGGTCGGATACACGCCCGTGCGACGAAGCTTGAGGCGCGCGGCGCGGACGTTCTCGGCATCGACGATTCCAGAGACCGTGCGACCGTCGGGGCTGAGACCCTGATACGCGAAGACCGGCATCGGCGAACCAGGCTAGGCGGCCACGACCATCTAAGAAGAAACCTCCGCTTCCTCGATGATCACGTCGTCCTGCGTGACGCGGAGGATCTCTTCGACCGAGGTGATGCCTTCGAGCACTTTCCGCGCGCCGTCCTCCCGGAGGGTCGGCATTCCGCGGCTCGTCGCGGACTTGCGGATCATCGAGGCGTCCGCCTTCTGCATGATGAGCTGCCGGATCGCATCGTCGACGACGAGGAGCTCGTGAATGCCGATCCGACCGCGGTAGCCGCGCTGCTTGCAGGCGACGCAGCCGTGCCCGGGCCGATAGATCACGCGGCTCCCGAGCGACGACCGGGCAAGCCCGATCTCGCGAAGCTCTGCATCCGTCGGCGTGTAGCCCTCGCGGCACGAGGAGCAGATTCGGCGAATCAGGCGCTGCGCCATGACCGCGATGACGGAAGAAGAGACCAAAAACGGCTCGATGCCCATGTCGACCAAGCGCGTGACCGCTCCGAAGGAGTCGTTCGTATGGAGCGTCGAGAACACGAGATGGCCGGTCAGCGCGGCGTGAATCGAGATTTCCGCGGTCTCGCTGTCGCGGATCTCGCCGACGATGATCACGTCGGGATCCTGACGGAGGAACGACCGCAGCCCGTTCGCGAACGTGAGGTCGATCTTCGGGTTCACCTGCATCTGCGCGACGCCGTGGAGCTGATACTCGACCGGATCTTCGATCGTGAGGATGTTCTTGTCTTGGACGTTGATCTTCTGCAGGCACGCGTAGAGCGTCGTCGTCTTGCCGCTGCCGGTCGGCCCGGTGACGAGGACGATTCCATGGCTCTGCCGGATGAGCTTTTCCACCGTGACGAGATTCTGGCCGTCGAGGCCGAGATCCTCGAGCGGCAACAATGTCGAGGAGCGATCGAGAAGACGCATGACGATGCGCTCGCCGAACGAGGTCGGGATCACGGAGACGCGGATGTCGACGTCCTTGCCGGCGATGCGCGTGCGGATGCGGCCGTCCTGCGGCAGGCGCTTCTCCGCGATGTTGAGGCCGGCCATGATCTTCACGCGCGAGATGATGATCGGCTGGAAGCGCTTCGGCGGCTTGACGACGTCGTAAAGGATACCGTCGATGCGTATCCGCACGACGAGGTCGCGCTCGAACGGCTCGATGTGGATGTCCGACGCGCGGTCGCGCGCCGCCTGGAAGATGAGCGAGTTGACGAGCTTGATGATCGGGCCCTCGTCGCTCCCGTCGAGGAGATCCTTCGGCTCCTCCAGGTCGGTGGCGATGAGGTCCAGCCGCTCCTCGTCGAGGCCCTCGACGAGCTGCTCGGTCGATCCGGAGACGGAGTCGTAGGCGCGGTTGATCGCGTCGGCGACGACCGGCGCCGGCGCGACGACGGGACGGACGGGCCGGTCGAAGAGGAGTCGGAGATCGTCGAGCGGCCCGGGGTCCGAAGGATCCGCGACGGCCACGAGCACGCGACCGTTCTGCTCGCCGATCGGCAACACGTTGTAGCGCTTGGCGAAGTTGATCGGCAGCACACGCAGGAGCTCGACCGGCACCGACTCGGGCGCGATCTCGCGGATGCAGCCGAGCCCGTAGTGCTTCGCCTGCACCTCCGCCCAGCGCTCGGCGCTGATCGCGCCCATCTCGAGGAGGATGTCCCCGAGCTCCCGCCCGTCGCGCCGGCGATCGCGCGCCCGGTCGAGCACCTCCGCGTCGATGCCGGTTTCGCGGACGAGCAGCGTCTCGAGTGCGTTCATCAACCGCGAATCTTACCGGGAAGCGGTCGGGCTCGCCACTTGGAGAATGCGCATCCCGAGCGGTCCCCAGCGACGACCAACTTTGGTGTCCCTGACGCCGTCGCCTAACGAATGCGCTTCCACGGTGACTTGCCGGCGACGATCTGCTGCATCTGCTCCGAGCCGATCGGCTTCCAGCGCACGACGGCCCCGTTCCACTGCTCGACGCGCTGGCCTTCCGGATAGACGGCCATCGCCGCCTCCGGGCCCGGGAACACCTCGAGCACCGTGAACTTCGCCTCGTAACCGGGCGCGACGTACTCGTACGCTCCGCCCTTCACGAAGAACTCGCCGGCAGCCGCTGGTACGTAGACCGTGAGGAAGCCGCTCTGCGTCTCCAAACCGGGGGGCGACGTGCCTTGCTCGAGATACGAGAGCAGCACGACGTATTTGTGCCCGCTCGAGGGCAAGCCGAGGCTCGACGCCGGCATCGACGGCGCGATCGACGAAGGCGGAGGCGCCGAGCTCGGCGGCAGCGAGGAAACGACCGGCGGCACATAGCTCGGCGGCGGTACCTCGTACCGCTGCTGCATCGGCTCCGCCGGCGGTGCGTACACCGGCGCCGGCACGTCGTAGCGTGATTGCGTCTCCGTCGTCGTCACCGACCAGGCCGGCGCGTTCGAAGCGAGCGGCGAATTCTCCCAGGTCGGGCGCGCGAGCGCGCGACGGCTGCTCGGCGCGAGCGCGCGGCCCACATTCGACGTGAGCTTCCGCCGCTCGTCGAGCGAGGCGCGCTGGAGCTCCGAATTGTCGCGGATGATCCGCGGCGTGAGGAAGATTAGCAGGTTCACCTTGTTCGAGGTGTCCTGGCTCGACTTGAAGAGATTGCCGAGCACCGGGATGTCCCCGAGATAGGGGACCTTGCTCTCTTGGTTGATGATGCTGTCGGCGATCAAGCCGCCGATCACCACCGTCGAGCTGTCGGCGGCGACGACGGTCGTCGAGGCCGAGCGCACGGTCGTCGTCGGCCCGGCGAGGTTCGGGTCGACCGGCGGATTCGGCACGACTGCCGAGACCTCTTCGTAGATGTCGAGGCGAACGACGTTGCCGTCCGAAATCTGGGGCGTGATCTGCAACGTGATGCCGACGTCCTGCCGCTCGACCGTCGTGAACTGGTTCTGCAGGTTCGAGATGTCGGCGGCACGGCTGGCGATGAACGGAATGTTCTGCGCGACGACGATCTCGGCCTCTTGATTGTCGGAGGTGAGGATCGTCGGCGCGGAGAGCACGTTCACGTCGTCGTCATTCTGCAGCGCGGTGAGGAGCGCAACCTGTGCCGGCACCTTGGTGCCGTCCGGCAGCGTGATCGTCTGATTGCTTGCGGCGGCGGCGAGGAGACCCGAGATCGATCCCGGCTGCGTGACCGCCGCGTTCAGTGATTCGAGATTCACGCGCCCGAGCCCGAGGGCATCTTTGCCGAGCGCCGTCGCGCCCTGGAGCTCGATGCCGAGCGCCTTCGTCTTGTCGAGGCTCACCTCGAGGATGATCGCCTCGACGAGCACCTGACGGCGCGGCACGTCGAGCTCGGAGATCACGCGCTTCAAGACCTCGTAGTCCTGGCGGCCGGCGCTGATCACCAGGGAATTGGTGTACGGATCAGCGGTCACATTGACCTCGCCGATGAACTCACCGCCGCCCGAGCCGGTCGCGCTCGCTGCTTGCACGGCCGCCGCGGTGCGCTGCTGCGCGCCGCCCCCGAGGCCGCCCTGGTTGCCGAGCTGATTCCCGAGGCCTCGCGTGCTGGAACCGGAGCGACCACCCGTCCGACCGAGAGACTGGCGAGTATTCCGCCGCGACGACGTTCCACTCCGGCCCAGGCCGGAGGCCCCTCCGAGCCCGCCACCGCCGCCACCACCACCCCCGCCGCCAATCAACTGACCCAGGACGTCGACCATCTCGTCGGCGTTCGCGTAGCGGAGCCGGTAGACGTTGATCTTCGCCACGCCCTCGAGCGTACGGTCGAGCTCGCGGACGAGATTCTTGATGCTGCGCATCTTCGTCGGGCCCGCCATCACGATCAACGAGTTCGTGCGCTCGTCGGGAATGACCTTGAACGGCTCGCGCTCGCCCGGCGTGGTGACGGCCGCGCCCGCCTGCGCGGCGCCCGCCGGCTTCCGGGCCGCGGCGCCGGTCGCCTTCTTCGCGCCGCGTGCCGCGTCCGCCTCGAGAGCTTGCTCGAGCGTTTCGGCGAGCTCGGTGGCGAACGCGTTCTCGAGGCGGATGATCTCGATCCCGCGATCCGGCACCTCGATGTCGAGCTCGGCGACGATCTCCATCAACCGATCGATGTTCGACGCGGTGTCGATCAGGATCAGCGTGTTCGTTGGCTCGTAGGACGAGATGAGGCCGTCCTTGGACACCATCGGCTGCAGCACGGACATCAGCGATTCCGGATCGACGTAGGCGAGCGGCACGAGCTGCGTGACGTACTCGGCCCCACGGCTCTTCGGCGTCGAGAGGGGCGCGCCGGATTCCTTCGCGTCCTTCGTCGCGACGATCTTGATCGCCGGGCCTGACGGGACCGTCGTGAAGCCCTTCACTTCGAGAATCGACTGGAAGACGCGATACGCCTCGTCGACCGTGATCTTCGTCGGCGAGATGACCGTCACCTTGCCGCGGATCTTCTCGTCGATGATGAAATTTCGTCCGGTGATTTCGCTGATGAACTTCGCGAGGACGGTGATCTCCACGTCCTGGAAGTCCATCGTGATGAGCTGCTGCTCGGGACGCGGGGCGGCCGCGCCCGCTCCACGGGAGGGGGCTTGCGCTCGTGCCGCAACGACCCCGCACGTCAGCGCCACCGTCGCGACGACGATCCCACGTCTCCAGTTCATCGGCTTCCGCACCTCATCGTCCGCCAACCCCGGCTGGCCGCTCGCTAGCGAATCTCGTAGCCGAGCGACACAGGCGAGCGGTTTCGGTTCACTTCGACGTTCACGTTGCCCTCTCCGCGCAGCTCCTGCAGGAGCGACATCGCGCGGGCAGGGTCCGTCAGCTCGTTGCCGTTGATCCGCGACACGATGTCGCCGTTCTTCAAGCCGAGCTTCTCGAAGATCGAGTCACGCCGGATCGCGAAGAGGCGGAAGCCGGCGGCCTTGCCGTCCTGGAAATGAGGAACGGCGCGGACCTGGGTGAAGAGCTGATTCAAGTTCTCCATCGCCTTGTCGACCTCGGCGCGGTCGACTTGGTACTGCGTCTCCGAGATCGCGCGGATGCCGCCGCCGAGGTCACCCGAGCTCGCGGTCGTGGTCGCGGGCGCCGGCGCGCCGGGGCCGGCCGCCGGCTCCGCGAGCTTGAGGATCTCTTCGCGGCCGTCGACCGTGAGGGCGACGTGGTCCCACTCGATGCGTGCGAGCGTGCGATCCTGGAAGCGATCGCCCTTGCGATAGAGCTCCTGCTTTCGCGTCGCGCCGTCCTCGAGGATCGCGTACGAGTCGATGCCAGTTCCCGGCGCCGTGCCCAACAGGCGAGCATTGAGCGCGCTCGCGACCGGCGCCGAGGGCGCCGACGATTCGACGGCGCGCGGCGGATTGAACACGTCGCGCTCGGTGATCGCCGCGTAACGCGACATCGGCGGCACCCCCTTCGCGCTCTCGGACGACGGCGCCGGTCCGAGCTTCACGTCGAGGGGTGGAAGCAGTCGCATCGCGATGATGCTGTTCACCACGGAAGCCGTGAAGAAGGCACCCATGGCGAGCAACACGAGCTGGCCTCCGACCAGCAGTAAGCGTTGAGGAACCATGCGAAAACGAAGAGAAAGGTATGGAGGAATCACCTTGGGCTTGCAAGCTTCGACTGCCGCGCAAGTCGTTGCCAGCATTGGGAGCCGCGTGTAACATCGCCTAGTCCGCAGCCCCGGACCGGAGGTGAATCCCGGATGCAGTTGTCCAGACGAAGTGGCGTGGCCGTCGCCACCGCCGCTCTCGCGTCTCTCTTGTTCGTCGCCAGTGACCCGGTCGAAACCGTCGGTGCCGTCGCCCGAGACAGTTATGAGCGACTCGAGGCGTTCACGAACGTCCTCTCCATCGTCCAGAAAAACTACGTCGACGAGGTGTCGACGCAGCAGCTGATCGAAGGCGCGATCAACGGCATGTTGGTCGCTCTGGATCCCCACAGCGCCTACCTGACGCCCGACCTGTACAAGGAGCTTCAGGTCGATACGAAGGGCAGCTTCGGCGGCCTCGGCATCGAGATCACCGTCCGGAACGGGATCCTCACCGTCGTTTCCCCGATCGAGGACACCCCGGCCTTCCGCGGGGGGGTCAAGCCGGGCGATCAGATCATCAAGATCGAGGGCGAGTTCACCAAGGACCTCTCGCTGATCGACGCCGTCAAGAAGATGCGCGGCCCGCGCGGCACGAAGATCACGCTGACGCTCCGCCGCGAGGGCGTCGCGAACCTGATCGACACCGTGCTCACGCGCGAGCTCATCAAGATCCAGAGCGTGAAGTCGCGGGTCCTCGAGAAGGGCTATGGCTACATCCGCGTCACGCAGTTCCAGGAGCGAACCGACGAGGACCTCGAGAACGCGATCGCCTCGATGGGGAAAGAATCCGGAGGCTCGCTCGCGGGCGTCGTGCTCGATCTCCGCAACAACCCGGGCGGCCTTCTCACGCAGGCGGTGCGGGTGAGCGACCTGTTCCTCGACTCGGGCCTCATCGTCTACACCGAGGGGCGCCTCGAGGGGCAAAAGCAGCGCTACTTCGCGCACAAGCGGAAGACGCACTCCGAGTTCCCGATGGTCGTGCTCGTGAACGGCGGCAGCGCGAGCGCCGCCGAGATCGTCGCCGGCGCGCTGCAGGATCATCGCCGCGCGCTCGTGCTCGGCACGCAGACGTTCGGCAAGGGCTCGGTGCAGACGATCCTCCCGCTCGACGACAGCTCCGCGTTGCGGTTGACGACGGCGCGCTACTACACGCCGAGCGGCCGATCGATCCAGGCGACCGGCATCACGCCGGACATCATCATGGAGGAGCGGACTCTGCTCGCGAAGGCCGAGGGTGAAGACGAGAACGGCGCGAACCTGCAGCCGATCCGCGAGCAGAACCTGCCCGGACATTTCGGCAACCGTCCGACGACTCCGGCGGATGTGCCGAACGAGAAGGACGGGAAGGGGGAGAAGCCCGGCGACGCGAGCAAGAAGAGCGATCCCGAGGTCCCCGTGACCGAGCCCGAGGCCAGCGACGCGGAAGCGCGGACGCCGGATCTCGAGCGGGATCCGCAGATCGATCGCGCGCTCGAGCTGCTGAAGGGATGGCAGGTCTTCAAGACGATCGCCGCGCGTCCGGCAGACGAGAAGGCATCCGAGACGGTCGCGAAGCAGACGGAGTGAGCGAAGCGCGCTCCGCGGGCCGTAGCCGCGGAGCGGAAGGTCCGCTCGCCGCGCTCGGCGTCGCTGAGCTCGTCGCGCGCGTGCAGGGCACGCTCGCGCGGAACCTCGATCGCGTCTGGGTCGTCGGGGAGATCTCGAATCTTCGCGTCGCGCCCTCCGGGCACGCGTACTTCACCCTGAAGGACGCGCAAGCGCAGATCTCCACCGTGCTCTTCCGCGGCACGGCGCAGAGCCTGCGCGTCTCGCCGAGCGACGGCCTCGAGGTCGTCGTGCGCGGCCGCGTGACCGTCTACGAGCCGCGCGGTCAGCTCCAGCTCGTGATCGACTCCCTCGAGCCGCGCGGGGTCGGCGCGCTCCGACAGGAGCTCGAGCGGCGGCGCGCGAAGCTCGCCGCCGAAGGCCTCCTCGATCCGGCCCGGAAGCGACCCCTGCCGTTCCTGCCGCGACGGGTGGGGCTCGTCACGGCGCTCCGCGGTGCGGCCATCCACGACATGCTCGTCACGATGCGGCGGCGGTTTCCCGCGATCGCGATCGTCGTGCGGCCGGTCCGCGTGCAAGGCATGGGCGCCGAGGCCGAGATCGCCGCGGCGATCCGCGAGATCCAGAGCGTCGCCGATCTCGACGTGATGATCGTCGGCCGCGGCGGCGGCTCCGTCGAAGACCTCTGGGCGTTCAACGACGAAGGCGTCGCGCGCGCGATCGTCGCTTCGCGCGTGCCGGTCGTCTCCGCGGTGGGACACGAGATCGACGTGACGCTCGCGGACCTCGCGGCGGACTGCCGTTGTGCGACGCCGACCGCCGCCGCCGAGCGTGTCGTGCCTCGCCTGGACGATCTTCAGGAGAAGCTCCGCAAATGCGCGCGGGCCCAGGATCTCGCCATGGTCAGCCGGATCGAGCGGGCGCGGCGCGTCGTCGGCACCTTGCGCGGTCGCCTCCGCGACCCGCGCCGCGACGTGGCGCTCGCGACGAGCCGCTCCCGCGAGCTCGCCGGCCGGCTCGAGCGCGCCGCGCGCGCCCGGTTCGAGGCGGCGCGCGGGGAGCTCGACGACCGGCGCGAGCGGCTCCGGCTCGCGTCGCCCGCGCCGCTCGTCGATCGCGCGCGACGGTCGATCGACCGAGCGCAACGAACGCTCGAGACGGCGATCGGGCTCCGCGTGCGGCGGTTGCGCGAACGATGGGCGACCGTTGCCGGGCACCTTTCCGGCCTGTCGCCGCTCGCCGCGCTCGAGCGTGGTTACTCGATCGTCTGGCGGAGCGGCGAATCGCGAGCGCTCCGCTCGGTCGGCGGGCTCGCCGCCGGCGATCGCGTGGAGGCGCGGCTCGCGAGCGGCGGCTTCGTCGCACGGATCGAATCGATCGTCGCCGATCTCGGCGTCCTCGGGAAGAAGCCGAGCGGATGAGAGCCGCCGTCCTGCTCGCGCTCGCGCTCGTGCCCGTCGTCGCGGAGCACGCATTCGCCGCGTCGATCCGCGTCGATCCGCCGGTCGTGCCCGTGGGCGGGCTCGCGATCGTGCGCGTGGATGCGCGGGAGCCGCGCGGGAAGTTCGACGGCCGGACGTTGCGGTTCTTCCCCTCCGGGTCGGAGAGCGTCGCGCTCGTCGGCATCGATCTGGATCGCGCGGCCGGGCGCTATCCGATCCGGGTCGAGACGGGCTCGGGCGTCGTCGAGGCGGCGCTCGAGGTGCGGGCGACGAAGTTCCCCGAAGAGCGGCTGACCGTGCCGAAGACCTACACCGAGCTCGACTCGAAGACGCTCGCCCGCGTGAAGCGCGACCAGCAGCTCCTCGGCTCCCTCTGGTCGAAGAGTCGGGGAGAGCGCTTCTGGCAGGGCGAGTTCGTACGTCCGGCCGACGGGCCGAGCGGCTCGCCGTTCGGGCTCCGCCGCTTCTTCAACGGCGAGCCGCGAAGCCCGCACGCCGGCATCGACATCCGCGCTCCGCAGGGCGCGCCGGTGCGCGCGGCGAATCGCGGCCGCGTCGTGCTCGCGAAGGATCTCTTCTTCACGGGCAACACGATCGTTCTCGATCACGGTCTCGGAGTCTTCACGTTGTACGTCCACCTCTCGAAGATGAACGTCGCGCTCGGCAAGCTCGTCGAGCGCGGCGCCGAGATCGGCCGCGTCGGCGCCACGGGACGGGTGACGGGACCGCACCTCCACTTCGCCGTGCGGGTCGGCGACGCGCGCATCGATCCCGATGCGATCCTCGCGCGCCAGCTCGACGCGCCCTGACGGGTACCGTACGAGGAGCCCATGAAGTTCGAGGAAAAGCTCGCCGAGCTGGAGAAGGTGGTCGAGTCGCTCGAGGGCGGAGAGCTCGCGCTCGAGGAAGCGCTCTCGCTCTTCGAGCGCGGCATCGGGCTCACGCGGGAACTCGCGCGCCAGCTCGACGAGGTCGAGCGCAAGCTCGAGGTGCTCGTGCGCGGCGCGGACGGCTCGCTCGAGCGACGCGAGATCGAGGATCCGGCGGATGACGAGTGAGCCGAGCGCCGACGGCGCCCGTATCGAGCGCGAGCTCGATCGGCTGCTCGCGGACCCCGACCGCCGCGTCGAGCCGAAGCTCGTCGAAGCGATGCGGTACTCGGTTGTCGACGGCGGCAAGCGCATCCGACCGCTTCTGTGTCTGGCTTCGGCCCGCGCGGTGGGAGGGAGCGTCGAAGCCGCGCTGCCGTTCGCGTGCGCGATCGAGATGATCCACGCGTACTCCCTGATCCACGACGACTTGCCGGCGATGGACGACGATCCCGTGCGTCGCGGTCGTCCCTCGAGCCACGTGGCGTTCGGGGAGGCGCTCGCGATCCTCGCCGGCGACGGCCTCCTGACCGAGGCGTTCGCGGTCGCCGCACGGGAGAGCCTCGCGCGCGGCCTTCCCGCCGAGCGCGTCGTTCGCGGCGTCGTCGAGATCGCGACGGCGGCGGGCGCGGAGGGGATGGTCGGTGGGCAGGTCGCCGACATCCTCGCCGAAGGGCGCTCCGCCGGAATCGAGGAAGTCCTCGAGATCCACCGCCGGAAGACGGGCGCGCTCCTCCGCGTCGCCGTCCGCGCCGGCGGGATCGCCGGCGGCGCGAACGAGAGCGCGCTCGAACGGCTGACCGCGTTCGGCGAGCGGATCGGGCTTGCGTTTCAGATCGCGGACGATCTCCTCGACGAGCTCGGCGCGACCGAGGCGACCGGCAAGGCGGCGCAGCGCGACCGCGAGCGCGGAAAATCGACCGTCGCGGCGGCGCTCGGAATCGAGCCCGCGCGACGCCGCCTAGCCGCGCTCCTCGACGAGGCGCTCGCGGCGGTCGCGGACTTCGGCGCGGCCGCGGCCGAGCTGCGCGCGATCGCCGAGAACGTCCTCCGTCGCGCTCTGTGAAGCGCTCGGAGAGCGCGACGAGTAAGAAGGAGCGCCTCGACCGCTTGCTCGTCGAGCGGGGGCTCGCGGAATCGCGCGAGCAGGCGCAGCGCGCGATCCTCGCCGGTGAAGTTCGTGTCGGTGACCGGCTGGCGAGAAAGGCCTCGGAAACCGTCGCGCGAGACGCCGAGCTCCGCATCGAGTCGCGCACGCCGAGGTTCGCGAGCCGCGGCGGCGAGAAGCTCGAGGGTGCGCTCGCGGCCTTCGGCGTCGACGTGGCGGGCAAGGTCTGTCTCGACGTCGGGGCCTCGACGGGCGGATTCACGGACTGCCTGCTCGGACGCGGCGCGGTCCGCGTGCACGCGCTCGACGTCGGCTACGGACAGCTCGACTGGCGCCTCCGCCAGGATCCGCGCGTCGACGTCATCGAGCGCACGAACGTGCGGAGCTTCGGGCCGGAGCGGCTCCCGGCGCGCGTCGATCTCGCGACGGTCGACGTCTCGTTCATCTCGCTCGAGCTCGTGCTGCCGCGACTCGCCGAGCTCGTGCGGAGGGGCGGCGAAGTGGTCGCGCTCGTGAAGCCGCAATTCGAGGTCGGCAAAGGCGAGGTGGGGAAGGGCGGCGTCGTCCGCGACGCGGAAGGCCACCGCGCGGCCGTCGAGCGCGTGCGGCGCGCGGCCGCGAGCCTCGGCTTCGCCGAGCGCGGCTTCGTCGAGTCGCCGCTCCGCGGCCCGAAGGGCAACCGCGAGTTCTTCCTCTGGTGGACGGTCCCCTGATTCCACCTCTCCCTTTGGGGAGAGGTCGGCCGAAGGCCGGGTGAGGGGGAGCGGTCTCGCTAGTCCAAAGCCTGGGGATCGCTCTTCGCCACGAGGTCCCGCAACATCACGCGGTGCCGGGTCTCTTCCTTCTCCAGCGTCCGAAGCAGCGAGCCGACCTCGGGGAACTCGTTCTCCCACGCGATCGCCTGCTCGAGGTAACGGGCGCCCGCGGACTGCTCGTCCCGCAGATCCTCCATGATGCGCGCCCAATGGCTCCGGCCGCCGCGGGGTGACGCGGTCGCCTCGGGAAGAATGCCGCCGAGGCCCTCGATCGCCGCGGCGAGTCGCTTCGCCTGCTCTTCCTCCGCGGCGGCGAGCTCGTTCAGGCGCTCGCCGGCGCTCGGGTAGGGGGCCTGCTTCGCGTGCTCACGGAACTGCTGTGCAAGCGCGATCTCGGCTGTATAATCCGCGGCGAGATCGCGGATCAGATCGTGGCGACGTGCCGCGGGTGCCGCGATCCAGCGTTTCAGGAGGTCCATGTGGCGCCTCCCGTAACCGGCGGGTCCGCGGGTGTCAATCGAGTCGATGGAGCGAGACGAGCGACTGCGTGAGATGCTGGAGGCGAAGCGCCGCGAGCTCGTCGTCGAGCTCGAACACGACGTCGAAACGCGCTTCGGCGACGATCAGGCGAGCCGTATCGACTCGTCGATCGAGATCGGCGACCGAGCGACGACGCTCCACGGCCAGGACGTCGATCTCAGCGTGCTCGAGCGGAAGCGCGAACGGCTCCGCGAGATCGAGCAAGCGCTCTCGCGTTTGGCGCTCGGCACCTACGGCACGTGCGACGAATGCGGCGAGCCGATCGACGAGGAGCGTCTGGTGATCATGCCGTCCGCGCTCACGTGCGTGGACTGCAAGCGGCGTCTCGAGACCGAGAAGCGGCCGTTCGAAGAGCCGGGGTCGGGCTTCCGCTCGGGCTTCGGGGACGTGGGCGACGAGGACGAGGACGAATGACAATCCCCTCAGGGGATCGGGCGAAGCCCGAGGGGTGACGAAATGCCTCAGGGGGTCGGGCGAAGCCCCGGGGGTGACGAAAAGCCCCTCAGGGGAGGCGCGTTGACCGGGCGGCGAAGGTGGTTAGGTTCGCCCGAGCGGTGATGATCGGAGGCGCTACGGCTTTTCCGGATAGACCATTCTCACCTTGCCCGCGGCAATCTCGCGTAGGCTGGTGACGATTTCCTTGTTCTCCGTCTCGACGAGCGGGCGCGAGCCTTTGAGGAGCTGCTTGGCGCGCTTCGCGGCGAGCAGCACCAGCTCGAAGCGGTTGGGAATCCTGTCCAGGCAGTCTTCGACGGTGATTCTCGCCATCCGGTACGGATATCGGGCAGGGCCGAGCGGCGCAAGTGAGGCTCACGGGTGAAGGAAAAGGATCTCTACAAGGTCCTCGGGGTCGCCAAAGGGGCGAGCGAGGACGAGATCAAGAAGGCGTACCGGAAGCTCGCCCGGAAGTACCACCCGGACGTGAACCCCGGGAACAAGCAAGCCGAGGAGAAATTCAAGGAGATCTCCTACGCGAACGACGTTCTCTCCGACGCCGAGAAGAAGAAGGTCTACGACGAGTTCGGCTTCGACGCGCTGCAATCGGGCTTCGACCCGAGCCGTGCTCGCGCCGAGCGCGAATGGGCCGCGGGTGGCGGCGGACGGGGCGGCGGCGCGGGCTTCGGCCGCTATTCGAACTTCGAGGACATCTTCGGCGACATCTTCGGCGAGGGCGGCCGGTTCGGGCGCCGAGCCGCCGCCCGCGGCGGCGATCTCGAGTTTCAGCTCGAGGTCGATCTCCTCGATGCGGTTCGCGGCGCCACGCAGACGATCAGCTTTCGCCGCCGGGTCACCTGTTCGGAGTGCAAGGGCGAAGGCGGGCAGGGCGCGACGCCGTGCCCGGACTGCGGCGGTACCGGACAGGTGCGCGTCGGCGAGGGGCCGATCGCCTTCGGCCGGACCTGCCCCCGCTGCCAGGGCCGCGGCCACGCGTTCTCGCGGACCTGCCCGAAGTGCAACGGTGCGGGGACGACGGAGGAGACCGAGCGTCTCAACGTGAAGATCCCGGCCGGCGTCGACGAGGGCTCGAAGATCCGCCTCGGCGGCAAGGGCGAGCCGGGCATCGGCGGCGGGCCGCCGGGGGACCTCTACATCACGATCCACGTGCGTCCCCATGCGCTGCTCGAGCGAAAGAGCAACGACCTCTATCTCGACCTTCCGGTCACGGTGGGTGAGGCCGCGCTCGGCGCCTCGGTGACGGTTCCGACGCTCGACGGCGAGGTCACGCTCAAGATCCCGGCGGGCAGCCAGAGCGGCCAGCGTCTGCGGCTGCGGGGCAAGGGCGTGAAGGACACGAAGCAGCCCGGAGATCTCTACGTGCGCCTCCTCGTGCAGGTGCCGAAGAACGGCGACGACCGCGTCCGGAACGCCGTCTCGGAGCTCGAGAAGCTCTACGAGGAGAGCCCGCGAAAGAACCTCCGGTTGTAACGAGCGATGCGATACCTCCGAATCGAAGAAGCGCTGCGCGAGCTCGGCATCGAGGCCGGCGAGCTCGAGGTCTACGAGCGCGAGCACCTGATCACGATCAAGCGAACGGTCGAGAACGAGCCGGTGATCTCGGCGGTCGATCTCGAGCGCGCCCGTCTGGTCGCGCTGCTGCTCCGCGATCTCGACGTGAATCTGCCCGGTGCCGAGGTGATCGTGCACATGCGCGACGAGATGATCGCGATGCGCCGGCAATTCGACGAGATCCTCGAGGCGCTGAAGGCCGAGCTCCGCGCCGCCCTGGAGCGCAGCGGTCCCACGCGTTGAGACGGCGGGGGATTTCCCCTACCGTGACGCGGTGGCGGAACGACCCGACAAATCCGCTCCGGACGAAGAAGAGTCGGAGACGGTCGAGCCCGAAGTCGGCGCCGAAGGCGAAAGCGCCGACGAGGAGCCGCTCGAGCCCGAGGTCGAGCTCGACGACGACCACGCGCTCATCCCCCAGGACGCGCTCGGGCGCTATCTCGCGGAGATCCGCCGTCATCCGCTGCTGACCCCCGAGGAGGAGCGCGAGCTCGCCGTGCGCTATCGCGAGGCGGGCGACGTCGAGGCCGCGTACCGCCTGGTGACGGCGAACCTCCGCCTCGTCGTCATGGTCGCGCGCCGCTACGAGCGCACGTTCCGGAACATCCTCGACCTCGTTCAGGAGGGGAACATCGGTCTCATGGAGGCCGTGAAGAAGTTCGATCCGTACCGCGGTATCCGGTTCCCGAGTTATGCCGTGTGGTGGATCCGCGCGTACGTCATTCGCTACATCATGAACAACTTCCGCCTGGTGAAGATGGGCACCACGCAGGCGCAGCGGAAGCTTTTCTTCAATCTCCAGAAGGAGATGACGCGTCTCGAGAAGGAAGGTTTCGAGGCGACACCGAAGCTCATCGCGAGCCGCCTCGACGTGAAGCCATCCGAGGTCGTCGAGATGCAGCAGCGAATGGCCGCGCGCGACCTCTCGGTCGACGCGCCGATTGGCGAGGACGGCGACGCCTCGATGCTCGACCTCATGGCCGGTAGCGAGCCGACGACGGAAGATGCGGTCGGCGACGCGCACTACCAGACGCTCGTCGCGCAGAAGATGCGCGAATTCGGCGAGACGCTCGAGGGCAAGGACAAGAAGATCTTCGAGGAGCGGCTGCTGGCCGAGGATCCGAAGACGCTCGCGGAGATCGGCGACGAGTTCAAGGTGAGCCGTGAGCGGGTGCGGCAGATCGAGGAGCGCCTGAAGAACCGACTGAAAGCGTTCCTCACGCGCGAGATGAAGGACCTCGAGGCGATCGAGGTCGTGCGCCACCCGGTGCGCAAGCGCCGGCCCGCGCGGCGCCAGAAGGAAGCGGGCTAGCTCGCACCTCCCTCAGGGAGGTCGCGCGTCAGCGCGGGAGGGGGCTAGTTTCTCTTGGGGCGCCGTGCCGCCGGATCCAGCTGGCCCTGGATCCAGTCGATCATCACGTTCGGGTACTCGGGCTCCGGCTCGCTTGCGGCGTCGAGCCGAGTCTGGATCGCGGGCGGCACCTCGAGCGCGGTCGCGGCGAGCGTGCCGTCGAGCTGCTCGATCGAACGCGCGCCGAGGATCACGGAGGTGATCTCGGGCTTCGCGAGCTGCCAGGCGATCGCGAGCGCGGCCGGTGTCGCGCCGATCTCGCGCGCGCAGGCGACGAGCTCGTCGACGATCTGGAACGACCGCTCGGTGAAGTAGAGCTTGTAGATCGGAATGTCGCGCTGCCCGAGCCGCGCTTCGCTGGGGCGATTCTCGCGCGTGATCTTGCCGGTCAGCATACCGGCGGCGAGCGGGCTCCACGGCAAGAGGCCGACGCCGAGCTCGCGGCAGGCCGCGAAATGCTCGCGCTCGATCGAGCGGACGAGCAGGCTGTATTGCGGTTGCAAAGACACGAAGCGGTTCCAGCCGCGCGCCTCGCAGAGCGTGATCGCACGCGCCATCGTCCACGCCTGAAAGTTCGAGCAGCCGAGGTAGAGGACCTTGCCGGCGCGGACCAGATCATCGAGCGCGGCGATCGTTTCCTCGATCGGCGTGGCGCGGTCTTCACAGTGCACCTGGTAGAGGTCGACGTAGTCGGTGCCGAGACGCTCGAGGCTCGCGTCGCAGGCCTCGCGGATGTGCTTCCGCGACGAGCCGCGATCGTTCGCGCCGCGCCCGACCGGCATCGTGCACTTGGTGGCGATCACGATCTCCGAGCGCCGGCCGCGGAGCGCCTTGCCGCAGATCTCCTCCGAGCGCCCGCCCGAGTAGATGTCCGCGGTGTCGATGAAGTTGCCCCCTTTGTCCACATAGTGGTCGATCAAAGAAACGGAAGTCTTCTCGTCGCAGCCCCAACCGTCGGTGCCGAACGTCATGGCGCCGAGGCAGAGCTCGGACACGCGAAGGCCGCTCTTGCCGAGCGTACGAAGTCTCATGCCGCGATCGTAGGAAGAGGGGTTCTGGGAAGCAAGGTGCGCGTCCGCTATGGTGCGCCCCTTTATGAAGGGAGATCGATGAAAGTCGTGATCGCCGGATTCCCCCGAGTCGGGAAGACCACCGTGTTCCAGTCGTTAACCGGGCTCGCCGAGTCGCCCGCCGGCGGCAAGGCCGCCGTCGCGCGCGGCGTGATCCGCGTGCCGGACGCCCGCGTCGACCAGCTCTCCGAGATCTATCAACCGAAGAAGACGACGTACGCGACGATCTCCTTCGTCGACGCGCAGGCGGACGCGGGCGGCGCCGAGAAGGCGACCGTTCTCTCGCCGGCGCTGCTCGCCGAGATCCGCGACGCCGACGCGGTCGTCGGCGTGGTCCGCGATTTTCACGATCTCGCCGGCGAGCCTCCGGAGCCCGTGAAGGAGCTCGCCCGTTTCGATGAAGAGCTCGTGCTCGCGGACTACGCGGTGCTCGAGAAGCGACTCGAGCGCCTCGCACGCGAGGCGAAGAAGACGCCGGAGGAGGCGCTTCTCAAGCGGCTCGTCGAGACGCTGGGAGAAGGGAAGCCGCTCCGCACGATCGAGATCTCTGCCGCGGACGACAAGGCGCTCTCGGGCTACCAGCTCGTCTCGCGGAAGCCGCTCCTCGTCGTTCTGAATCGCGACGACGCGCGCGCCGCCGAGTCGGTGCCGGAGACCCTCGCCGCGGAAGCTCGCGCGCACGGCGCGGAGGTGCTCGCGCTCGCGGGCAACCTGGAGCGCGAGATCGCCGAGCTCCCTCCCGAGGATCAGGCTCCGTTCCTCCGTGACGCCGGTCTCGAGGCGTCCGCCCGCGATCGCTTCGTGCAAGCCGCCTACGGGCTCCTCGATCTCCTGAGCTTCCTCACCTCGGGCGAGGACGAGGTGCGCGCGTGGAGCATCCGCCGGGGCACCGTCGCGCAGCGGGCCGCCGGGAAGATCCACAGCGACATCGAGAAAGGCTTCATCCGCGCCGAGGTCATCTCGTACGAGGACTTCATCCGCTTCGGCAGCGAGGCCGAGTGCAAGAAGGCCGGGAAAGCGCGGCTCGAAGGCAAAGAGTACGTGGTCGCGGACGGCGACATCGTGCATTTTCGATTTAACGTCTGACGGCGAACGCGCCTGAGGTTGGAGCAGACGGGCTTCGCCCGCTGCTCAACCTCGATCGCGCGATTGGAGAGGGCGCCGCTTGGCGGCGGCGCCTCTCAATCGCTGAGCGGGCGGTGGTGCCTCACTGGGGCCGCCATTGATGGGGAACCCAAAGCCTGCGATCCCCTCCGTCAATGGCGGCAACGAACGAGTGCCGCCGGTCGCTCAGCGATTGAGCCGCGGCGCAAAGCGCCGCCGGCTCCAACCGCGCGAGGGCGCTTGAGCAGCGCGCGAAGCGCGTCTGCTCCAAGCGCAAGCCCTACCGGCCGGTGAACTTCGGTCGCCGCTTTTCCTTGAACGCGCGCGGGCCTTCCTTCGCGTCCTCGGACGCGAATACCGGCATCGCGAACTCGGGCTCGCGCGCGAGCGCCTCGGCCTCGGGTAGACCGCGGAGCCGGATCACCGACTCCTTGATCTTCCGCACGGCGAGCGGGCCGTTCTCGACGATCGCGCGTGCGATCGTGTCGACCTTGGCGGCCACCTGGCTCGCGGGCACGACGTAGTTCACGAGGCCCCACTGAAAAGCCTCTTCAGCGGTCAGGCGCTCGCCCGTGAGGAGGATCTCCATCGCCTTGCAGTACGGGATCTGCCGCGGCAGCCGCACGGTAGAGCCGCCGCCGGGGAAGAGGCCCCACTTCGGCTCCTGCAGCGCGAAGCTCGCGTGCTTCGCGGCGACGCGGATGTCCGTGCCCTGCATCATCTCCAGGCCGCCCGCGATGCAGTAGCCGTTCACCTTGGCGATCACCGGCTTGAAGAGGTCGACGCTGCGGAGGAGCGCCCATTGGAAGAGCGAGGGGTCGGCGAGGAGCTTTTCGTCCCACTCGTCTTCGGCCTTTCGCACGCCGGTGAAGAGCGGAATCGTGCGCGCGAGATCGGCGCCGGAGCAGAACGCGGCGTCGCCGGCGCCGGTGACGATCGCGCAGCGGAGGCCGTCGTCACTCGCATAGTCGCGGAAGCCCTCGCCGAGACGCACGGCCGTCTCGGGGTCGATCGCGTTCCGGGCCTCCGGACGGTTCAGGGTCAGGGTCAGGATTCCGTCACGCTCTTCGCGGATCACGGCGGGCATGTGTGGGCTGCGCGTTAGCGCGGGAGAGGGGTGAATTTCCAGCGCGGAACAGGCGGAAGCGCGATCGACGAATCGCCGGCGGTACGGTGGCGAAGCGCGATCGCGAACGCTTCGACGTCGCGACAGAGAGATTCGAGATCGATGCCGAGCGCCTCGGGCACGTGCGCGAAGAGCTTGGCGTTGCCGTCGGAGAGCAGCGAGATCGCGCCGCGGAGGTTGCCATCTTCGTGGTGGTGGAAGCCGACCGCCACCTGGATGAGCCCCTGCAGGATCTCGCGCTCGTCGCCCTCGGCGTCTCGCCACGGCGGCTCGAGGATCTCGTGAACCTCGAAGAAGAGCCGCGCCGCGAACAGCGGGGCGGCGATCGCCACCGCCCGACCTCGGGCGTCCTCGGGAACCGGTGCCGCGTCGACCGCGGCGAGCGCGGCGGCGAAGCGCTCGCTCCGGTCGCGGAGCGCAGGAAGGTCCCCCGAGAGATCGTCGCGCAGCCGAGTTGCGCCGCCTCGGGTATCGAAGAGCCCGCTTTCTTCGAGAGCGCGAGCCGCCTCCTCGGGGAGCCCGACGGCCGCACCGTCGGCGTCGGCGGCGCTCGCGTAGGCGATCAGCGCATTCACGCCGGTTCGCGCGCGCTCGGGCGGGATTGCCTCGAGCAGCCACTCCGCGATGCGGTTCCGGAGGGCGAGCTTCAACGACAGACCATCATTGCCGCGCCTCGCATGCGGTGGTAGCTAGGCAGGTTCTTCGAGTCGAATCGGTCCCGGAGGGTCTCATGCGAATGCTCACGAACGAACAAATCGAGCTGATCCGGCGCATCGTGCGCCGCGTCGACCGCAAGCTCGAATTCGAGGCACATCCGGGGGCGGACGGCTTCATCGACATCAAGCTTTCACAAGGAAAGCATCGCGGCGAGTCCCGCCTCTCCGCGGAGGCTCTCGCATCGACGGCCGACGACGCGACGCAGTTCGAGAACGTCCGTCAGCAGCTGAAGCGCGTCGCCGACCGCATGTGGGCGCCGCCGATGCCGAAGAAGCTGCCGAAGGCGGAGATCCAGAGCGACCTGCTGATGCCGATGCGCGGCGGCGGCCCGCCCCGCGGCGGCCACGGCCACGGGCGTCGCTAGTTCCTGGCGACGGCGTCAGCGACGGCAAGGCGGATCCGTCGCCGCAGACCGCTCGGGATCGTCCGCTAGGGAGGCATCCCGAGCGGTCCCCGGCGACGACACCCCCTCAGGGGGTCGGGCAAAGCCCGGGGGGTGAGGAAACGTTGGCGGCGCGGACGCCGTCGCCAGCGTTCCTTAGCTCGTGGCGGCGCGCTTCAGCTCCGGCGGGCGCTCCTCGACGCTCACCGGCTCGAGCACGATCGCCATCGCCTGGTCGATCGACTCGACGTTGTGGAACTTCATCTCGCGGCGGACCTCGTCGGTCAGCTCCTCGAGATCCTTCTCGTTCCGCTTCGGCAGGACGACTTCGCTGATGCCGGCGCGCTTGGCGGCGAGCACCTTTTCCTTGATGCCGCCGACCGGCAGCACCTTGCCGCGCAAGGTGATCTCGCCGGTCATCGCCACGTCGTGACGGATCCGGCGCCCCGTCAGGAGCGAGATCAACGACATCGCCATCGCCACGCCCGCCGACGGCCCATCCTTGGGGATCGCGCCCGCCGGCACGTGGACGTGAAGGTCCGAGTTCTCGAAGAAATCCGGCTCCACGCCGAGCTTGTCGGCGCGTGAGCGGATGAACGAGAGCGCGGCCTGCGCGGACTCCTTCATCACCTCGCCGAGATGCCCGGTCAGCGTGAGGCCCTTTTTCCCCTGCATCCGCGTCGACTCGATGAAGAGGATCTCGCCGCCGTTCGGCGTCCAGGCGAGGCCCGTCGCCACGCCCGCATCGCCCGTCCGCTCGGCGATCTCGGAGAAGAACTTCTCGGGTCCGAGGAACTCGCGCACGCGCTCGGGCGTGACCGCGACCTTCTCGGTCTTCCCCTCGGTAATGCGTCGCGCGACTTTACGGCAGATGCGGCCGATCTCCCGCTCGAGGTTCCGAAGGCCCGCTTCCCGAGTGTAGCTGCGGATCACTTCGCGGATCGCGCCGTCGTCGAACTCGATGTTCTCTTCGGAGAGGCCGTTCTCCGTCCGCTGCTTCGGGGTCAAGTGGCGCTTCGCGATCTCTACCTTCTCCTCCTCCGTGTAGCCGGCGAGGTCGATCACCTCCATGCGGTCGCGGAGCGCCGGCGGCACCGGCTCGAGGTAGTTCGCGGTGGTGATGAACATCACCCGCGAGAGGTCGAACGGGACGTCGAGATAGTGGTCCGTGAACGAGAAGTTCTGCTCCGGATCGAGCACCTCGAGGAGCGCCGAGGCGGGGTCGCCGCGGAAGTCCATGCCGAGCTTGTCGATCTCGTCGAGAATCACGAGCGGATTGTGGGAGCCGGCGTTCTTCAGCGCCTGGATGATGCGGCCGGGGAGAGCGCCGATGTAGGTGCGCCGATGGCCGCGGATCTCGGCCTCGTCCCGTACGCCGCCGAGCGAGATTCGCTGGAACTTCCGCCCCATCGCGCGCGCGATCGAGCGGCCGAGCGAGGTCTTGCCGGTGCCGGGCGGGCCGACGAAGCAGAGGATCGGCCCTTTCGGGTCCTTCTTCAGTTGCCGGACCGCGAGGTATTCGAGGATCCGATCCTTGATCTTTTCGAGGTCGTAGTGGTCCTCGTCGAGGACCTCCCGCGCGTGATGCGTTTCGAGGTTGTCCTCGGTCGACTTCGACCAGGGCAACGAGACGAGCCACTCGAGGTACGTGCGGACGACGGTGTGCTCGGCCGACTCGGGCGGGATGATCCGCAGCCGCTCGAGCTCGTTGTCGGCGGTCTTCTTCGACTCCTCCGGCATGCCGGCTTCGTCGATCCGGCGGCGGAGGTCCTCCACCTCGGAGCTCCGCGGGTCGCCTTCGCCGAGCTCCTTCTGGATCGCCTTCATCTGCTGGCGGAGGTAGAACTCCTTCTGATTCTTGTTGAGCTCGGTCTGGACCTGGTTCTGGATCTTGTGCCCGAGCTCGAGGAGCTCGATCTCGCGGTTCAAGATCGCCGAGAGCTTCTCGAGGCGTGACCGCGCCTCGACGGTGTTGAGCAGGTCCTGCTTCTCCTCGAGCGAGATGTTCAGGTTCGAGGCGACGAGGTCGGCGACCTTGCCGGGATCCTTGATGTTCATCACCACCACCTGCAGCTCATCCGGCAGGTAGGGGATCATCGACACGAACTTGGCGAACTGACTCACCATGTGAGCCTGCACCGCCTCGATGTCTTTCGACTCCTGGTAGGTGTCCTGGAGGTGGCGGATGCGCGCTTCGAAGTAGGGCTCGCGCTTCGTGTACTCGACGATCTCGACGCGGCGGAGACCCTGGACGAGGATCCGCACGCTCGAGTCGGGGTACTTGAGCATCTTCAAGATGCGGCCGGCCGTGCCGCGCGAGAACAGCCCCGTCGAATCGGGGCTCTCGTCCTCGGGATTCTTCTGCGCGACGAGCGCGAGCATGCGGTCGCCCGCGAGCGCATCCTCGACAAGCTTCAAGGAAGTTCCACGTGAAATCAGCAGCGGGACGATCGCCGAGGGGAAGATCACGACGCCGCGAAGCGGCAGGATCGGTAGCGACTCCGGAACGTGGATCCCCGAAACGTCTTCCTCGAAGCCGTAGAATTTCTGCTCTTTGACTTCTTCGCTCAAAAAATCTGCCCCGCGGAAAAGCTAATACAGGGGTACCCCATGCGCAAGGTAAACACTTGAAATGACGAGAAGGACGACGAATCGCTCACGCGATCCGTCGCGCCACGATCAGAAACGCCGTGTGCGCGACCATGCGGTGCTCCGGGCGGATGCTGGCACCGGCGACGTGCCAGGGGCGGAGCAGCGTCTCGAACGTCTCGATCGCGTCGAACGAACGATGCGCTTGGAGCGCGTCGACGAGCGCCTTCACCTGGAGCACGGTCGGCAGGTAGCCGACGAACGTGCCGCCGGGCCGGAGCGCGGGCACCATGGCCTCGAGCGCCCGCCACGGCTCGGGAAAGTCGAGGATCACGGTATCGAGATCGCGCTCGTCGATGCCGGCGGTGACGTCGCGGACCTCGAGCGTCCAGCGCGACGCGTCCTCGGGGGGGAGGAAACGCGCCACGTTCTCGCGCGCCATCGCCGCGAAATCCTCGCGGATCTCGTAGGAGACGAGGCGACCGGAAGGTCCGATCGCGCGGAGAAGCGCCATCGTGAGCGCGCCCGGGCCGACGCCCGCCTCGAGCACCATGGCACCCGGCTGCACGTCGCCGGCGAGGAGGATCATCGCCGTGTCCTTCGGGTAGATCACCTGGGCGCTTCGCGGCAGCCGCGGCACCACGTCCGCGTATCGCGGGCGAAAGACGATGAATTCGTCGCCGAGAGACGTCCGGATGCGCGAGCCCTCGGGGAGGCCGATCAGCTGGTCGGCCGCGATCGTGCCGTCGCGGACGCGCACGGTGGCGCCGGCGCGGAGCCGCTTCAGGTAGCGTCGTTGCTTGCGATCGAAGAAGAGGACGTTCTCGCCGGCAGCCAGGGGTCCATGGGGCACCCCCGGGATCTATCTCTCACCCGGGAGCCTCGCCACCCCTCCCGTCGAGCAACGGACCCCGTTAGTCTCCTCTTCGGTGGGGAGGCTCTTCGGATATTTGCGGCGGTACCGAGCGCGGTACGCCTTCGGGCTCCTCTGCCTCGTCGCGACGGCATCGTTCGCGATGCTGATCCCGTATTTCCTGAAGCGCGCGGTCGAGGTCGTCGAGCATGACCGTTCGCTCGCGGACCTCGGCACCTACGTGCTCGCGATCGTCGGGCTGGCGCTCTTGCAGGGCGTCGTCCGCACGTTCTCGCGCTTCATCATCTTCAACGTCGGGCGCGACGTCGAGTACGACCTCCGGAACGACCTCTTCGCGCACCTCGAGCGGCTGCCGCCGAGCTACTACCAGCGGCAGCAGACGGGCGACCTGATGTCGCGCCTCGTGAACGACATCAGCGCGGTGCGCATGCTGCTCGGCCCGGGCATCCTGAACTTCATCAACACGCCGGTCTACTACGTGTAGGCGGTATCGATCATGCTCTCGATCGACGTCCGCCTCACGCTCGCTCTCGCTCGTCGCGTATCCGCTCGTGCTGCTGATCGTGAAGCGGACGAGCCGCCAGCTCATGGAGCGCACGCTCGAGGTGCAGGAGGGCCTCGCCGAGCTCTCGTCGCGCGCGCAGGAGAACCTCGCCGGCATCCACGTCGTCAAGGCGTACGCGAGGAGGACGAGGAGACGGAGCGCTTCCGGCGGATGAACGCCTCGTTTCAGGACAAAAGCCTCCGGCTCGCGCGCATCCGCGGCATCATCATGCCGGTCATGAAGCTCGTCTCGACGCGGCATCCTCGTCGTCCTCTGGTACGGCGGCGGGCTCGTCGTCGCGGGCACGCTCACGATCGGCGATCTCGTCGCGTTCATGGCGTACCTGCACCTGCTCGCCTGGCCGACGATGGCGATGGGCTGGATGATCTCGATCCTGCAGCGCGGCCGGGCGGCGATGAAGCGGCTCGAGCACATCTTCGGCGCGGAGCCCGCGATCGTCGCCATGCCGTCGACTGGGGCGGCGCCGAACGCCGAGGTGCCGATCGCGCACGGCGGGATCGAGCTCGACGGCGTGGCCTTCGCCTATCCGGGCGACCGCCGCGGCCGCCAGGTCCTCTCGGGGGTCTCGCTGCGAGTGGCGCCGGGCGAGACGGTCGCGCTCGTCGGCCGGACGGGTGCGGGGAAATCGAGCCTCGCGCAGCTGCTCCCGCGGCTGTTCGATCCAGCGGCCGGCACCGTCCGCATCGACGGGCGCGACGTGCGGACGATGCCGCTCGCGACGCTCCGGCGCGCGCTCGGCGTCGTGCCGCAGGATCCGTTCCTCTTCTCGACGACGATCCGCGAGAACGTGGCATTCGGGCTCTCCGGCAACGGCGAGACCGAAGCGAAGGTCAAATGGGCGATCGAGGTCGCCGCGCTCGAGGACGATCTCGCATCGTTGCCGCACGGGCTCGAAACGCTGGTCGGCGAGCGCGGCATCACGCTCTCCGGCGGCCAGAAGCAGCGCGTGACGCTCGCGCGCGCGCTGGCCATCGATCCGCGGGTCCTCATCCTCGACGACGCGCTCTCGAGCGTCGACGCCGAGACGGAGCAGCGCATCCTCGGCAAGCTCCGCGAGGCCTATCCCGATCGTACGTGCCTTCTGATCTCGCACCGCGCGTCGACGCTCAAGAGCGCGGATCGAATCGTCGTGCTCGACGACGGCCGGATCGTCGAGAGCGGCACGCACGAAGAGCTCCTGCGGCGCGACGGAACGTACGCGGACCTCTTCCGTGAGGACGCGCTCGCCGACGAGCTCGAGGCGCTCTGAGCATGCACGAGTCCGACGAGATCATCGGCCGCGCCTACGACATCCGCCTCATGCGGCGGCTCTGGGGCTACCTGCGGCCGTACCGCGCGACGGTTGGGCTCGCGTTCGTCTTTCTCGCCGCCGGGTCGATCGCGCTCCTCGTCCAGCCGTATCTCCTGAAGATCGCGATCGACCGCTACGTGATGACGAAGGACCTCGGCGGCTTGAGCACGATGGCGCTTCTCTTCGTGCTCGCGACGGCCGCCGAGTTCGGGTTCTTCTACGGGCAGTACTACTTGACGATGATCGTCGCGCAGCGCGCGCTCGCGCGACCTCCGCATCGACGTCTTCGCGCACGTGCAGCGGCTGCCGATGGCGTATTTCGACCGCAACCCGGTCGGGCGGCTCGTCACCCGCATGACGACCGACGTCGACGTGCTGAACGAGATGTTCGCCGCCGGCGCGATGACGATCGTGATGGACGTCCTCACGCTGCTCGGCATCGTCGCGGTCATGTTCCACCTGGACGCGCGGCTCGCGATGGTCTCGCTCGCGCTGATGCCGGTGATGGTCCTCGCGATCGACTTCTTCCGGCGGCGCGCGCGCCACTCCTACCGCCAGATCCGCGAGCGCATCGCGCGCATCAACGCGTTCCTCCAGGAAGCGATCTCGGGGATGACGGTGATCCAGCTCTTCGTCCGCGAGGAGCGGACGTACCGCGAGTTCGAGCGGCTGAACGACGAGCATCGCGAGGCGAACCACCTATCGAACGTCTACGAAGCGGCGCTGTTCTCGCTCGGTCGAGGCGTGTCAGCTCCATCTCGGTCGCGGCGACCGTCTGGTACGCGAGCGGGCCGCATCGTCGACGGGCGTCATCGCGTTCGGGACGCTCGTCGCGTTCATCGAGTACATCCAGAAGTTCTTCATCCCGATCCGCGACTTCTCGACGAAGTACGCGGTCATGCAGTCGGCGATGGCCGCGGCCGAGCGGGTCTTCGGCTTGCTCGACGTGGCGCCGCCGTCGAACGCCGGCCGTCAGCCATGCGCCAGAGCGGGTGCGTGGGCGCGTGGAGTTCGACCGACGTGCGCGTTCGCCTATCGCGACGAAGACTGGGTGCTCCGCGACGTCTCGTTCCGCGTCGAGCCGGGCGAGACGGTGGCGATCGTCGGCGCGACCGGCTCCGGCAAGACGACGCTCATCAAGCTCCTCGCGGGCTTCTACGACGCGCAGCGCGGCCGCGTCGCGATCGACGGCGTCGACGTCCGCGGAGTGGGATCTCGCGCGTGCTCCGCCGCAGACCTGGCGATCGTTCTCCAGGACGTCGTCCTCTTCACGGGCAAGGTCGCCGACAACATCACGCTCGGCCGTGCCGAGATCTCGCGGGAGCGAATGGTCGCGGCTGCCCGCGCCGTGCACGCCGACGATTTCGTCGAGCGCCTCCCTCTCGGCTATGACGAGCCCGTCCGTGAGCGCGGCAACAACTTTTCGACCGGTCAGCGGCAGCTCCTGTCCTTCGCCCGCGCCCTCGCCCACGACCCGGCGATCCTCGTCCTCGACGAGGCGACCTCGAGCGTCGATCCGGCCACCGAGGGGCTGATCCAGGATGCGCTCGAACGACTGCTCGAGGGCCGCACGGCGATCGTCATCGCCCACCGGCTATCGACGATCGAGCGAGCCGACCGTATCATCGTCCTGCACCATGGAGAGATTCGCGAAGTCGGAACCCACGCCGAGCTCCTCGCGCGAGACGGAATCTACGCGCGGCTCCACCGCCTCCAGTTTCCGCGTCCGATCGCGGACGACCAGTCCGCGACACCTCCGGCTGCATGAGCGGTTGATGCTGCTCGCGGCGCCGCTCCTCCTCGCCGCCTGCACGCCGGGATACATCCTCCGTGCCGCGTACGAGGAGAGCCGGATCCTCTGGAAGCGCGAACCGATCGTGGAGGTCCTGAAGCGGGGAGACCTGCCGAAGGCGGAGCGCGAGAAGCTCGAGCTCGTCCTCGACGTGCGGCGCTTCGCGGCCGAAGAGCTCGGCTTCCGGGTCGGCGGGAGCTACGGCTCCGTGTCACGCCTCGATCACCCCGCCGTCGTCCACGTCGTCACCGCGGCGCGGCGCGATCGGCTCGAGCCCGTCACCTGGTGGTTCCCGATCGTCGGGCGCGTTCCCTATCAGGGCTTCTTCTCGAAGAGCTCCGCAGAAACCAAGGCGGCGAGGCTCGAGAAGCAGGGCTACGACACGTATCTCCGCCCTTCGATCGCGTTCAGCACGCTCGGCTGGTTCGACGATCCGCTCCTCTCGACGCTCTTGAAGCTCGATGCGCCGTCGCTCGCCGAGGTCGTCCTCCACGAGCTCTTCCACAATACGCTCTTCCGGCCGGGACAGATGGCGTTCAACGAATCGGCGGCCGTCTTCGCGGGCAATCGCGGCACGATCGAGTACTTCTGCCGCCGAAAGCTGCCTGCCGCGAAGGAATGCGCCGCCGCCGAGGCACGCTGGCGTGATCTCCTGCGCTATTCGACGTTCATCGGCGAAGCGTCCTCACGGCTCGAGGCGCTGTACGGCACGCCCGACGCGCGCGATTCGCTTACGCTCCACCGCACGCGCGCGTTCGCCGAGCTCCGCGACGCGTTCCGTCAGCTGCCGCTCGAAACGGACCGCTACGACGACTTCGCGGACGGACCGCTCAACAACGCGGTGCTGATGCACGAGCGCACGTACTTCAGCGAGCTCAACGTCTTCAACGAGTTCTACCGCCGGAACGGCGGTCTCCGTCCGACGATCCAGGCCATGCGCGACGCGCTGACCGTCGGCGGCAACCCCTTCCAGGCGCTGCAAGACCGGCTCGAGCGCGAGGAGCCCGCGCAGGAAGCGGCCGTCCCGCTCGCCTACGGCTCGAGAGACTCGAGTCGCCGGATCCCGTAGCGCGTCGCGGCGACGAAGGCGCCGAGGTCGAGGACCGCGACGGCGCCGAAGCAGATGCCGACCGCGACCCATTCTCCACTGCCGAGGAGTCGGCCGGAGAGCTCCGCGGTGAGCATCCGGAACATCGGCCAGGCTTCGAGCGCGATGTTCGCGAAGATGAAGCTCACCGCCGAGATCATGTAGGCGGCCCCGCCGAAGCTCGACGGGATCTTCGCGGCGCTCTCCGCGTCGAAGCGCGGAAACGCGGCTCCGAAGGCGAGCCCCATCGCCGTGATGGCGAGCGTCAGCGCGACGAGCGTCGCGGCCGAGAGCAACGTCATGAGCGCGCCGACCTCGAGCAACCGATCGCTCAAGACGAGCAGCAAGAGTCCGAGCGCGAGGAGCGGGAGCAGGCCGACCCAGAATTTGCTCCACCAGAGCGCGCGGAGCCGGATCGGCGCGCTCTTCACGACCCAGAACGCGCGCCCTTCGAGGCTCACGCCGGGGAACACGAAGCGGACGGCGACGGAGGCGACCACGAACGCCGCGAGCGCGAGGTTCAGGAAGCCGAGGCCGCGCGCGAGATACGCCTGCGCGACGAACGCCCCTGCGCGAGGCAGCGCGCTGAAGTTGTAGACGTAGACGACGATCAGCGCGAGGAGCAGCACGAGCTGCGACCATTGCGTCGTGTCGCGGAAGAACGTCTTCAGGTCCTTCGAGACGAGCGTGCGCGTGACCGACGAGATCGGCAGCCACGCGAGGATGCGATCCCAGACCGGCAGGCGCGAGAGGCGCGCATGACGGCCCTCCTGTGCGCGGGACCACGCGTCGCGGTGGAGTTGCTCGGCGAGCGTCTCGCAGACGCCGTAGGCAGCCGCGGCGGAGCTCGCGAGGAGCGCCCAGAAGAAGAGAGGAGATTCCGCGCCGCGGAGCGCCGAGGCCCGGCAGAGGAGCATGGAGGCGGCCCAGCCGCTCGGGAAGTAGGGCGAGCTCGGCGCCTGCACGTCGGCGAGGAAGTCCGTGAAGTTCGCGAATGCCTCGGGCCGCACGAGCTGCTCGGGCCGGAGGAAGCGGAGAAGGACGAACAGCACGCCGATCGCGACGACGGAGAGAAGCACGAAGACGTCGTTCGTCCGCCGCGCCGGGAAGACGCGGATGAGGACCATCGTCGTCGAGACGCCGATCGCCGTCGGCAGGCAGATGAACGGGATCATCACCGCTGCCGCGCTCGCGTAATAGAAGATGCCGGCGCCGTGCGTGACGCCGAAGGCGAGCAACACCGGGAAGCCGAACGCGAGGATCATCCACGACGAATCCCACGTCGTCTCGAGGAAGCGCGCGAAGTGGAAGCGCGCGGGGGGCACGGGAGCCGCGAGGACGAGCGGCAGATCGTTCGCGAGAAAGAACGAAGAGAGGGCTGTGACGATGTTCGAAAACAAGAGCACCGAGAAAAACGTGAGGAGCAGCATCGCGAGGAGGCGCTCGACGAGCACGGGGCCGATCTCGGGGATCTCCTGGAACGCCCACAGCACCTTGACGAAGAACGTGAAGATCCCCGCCCAGAACGCGACGCCGAAGAGCACGAGGGCGGCCATGCGGAGGCGCGCGCGCGTGTCGGAGCGCCGCCACTGATTCGCCGGCGCGAGGATGCGCGGGCGGAGGAGAGCCAAGACTCCTCTCAAGCGCCCTCGCGTCCGCTCGTGCGCGTGCGCGCAATTTCGATGTCCGGTCTCACGCCCGGAGGGCCTCGATCACGTCCACCAGATCCTCGGCGCCGGTCAGCTTGAGGAAGATCTCCTCGAGCGCGCCGCTCCGGCCCGACTGTTCGCGCAGCTCGGCGAGCGTGCCGAGCGCGACGAGCTTGCCGCCGCGGAGGATGCCGATCCGGTCGGCGAGCGCCTCGGCGATCTCGAGGCTGTGCGTCGAGAGGAAGATCGTCGCCCCCTGGTTCGCGAGGTTGCGGAGAAGCCCGCGCAGCATGCGCGCCCCGCGCGGGTCGAGCCCGACCATCGGCTCGTCGATGACGAGGATCTCCGGCTCGTGAAGCAGCGCGGAGGCGAAGGCGAGCCGTTGCCGCATGCCGTGCGAGAAGCTCTCGACGAGGTCGTCGCGCCAGTCCCCGAGATCGAAGAGCTCGAGCAGCTCCTCGCCGCGCGCGGCCGCGCGCACGGGTTCCATGTCGTAGAGATCGCCGCTCAGGCGGACCATCTCTCGCGCGGTCAGCTTTTCGTAGAGGTACGGGCGATCGGGGACGAAGCCGCAGAGGCGCTTCGCGTCGAGCGGCGCGGTCGCGAGATCGTGTCCGCCGAGGCGGATCGTGCCCGGCGGTCGGGGTCAGCAGACCCATCACCATGCGGATCGTCGTCGTCTTGCCGGCGCCGTTCGGGCCGAGGAAGGCGAAGATCTCGCCGCGGCGGATCGAAAGCGAGAGCTCGTCGACCGCGGTGAAGTCTCCGTAGCGTTTCGTCACTCGATCGAGCTCGATCATCCGTGTCCTTTGACTTGAAGCGTGACCTTGCCGAGCAGCGGCAGCAGCTCACCGTGCCGCTCCGGTCCGCCCGTCACGAACTTTACGTGCGTCGCGTCGGCAGGCAGCTGACCGAAGACGGTGTCGGTCGAGACCCAGCGTCCGAGCCAGACCTCGTTCCAAGCGTGGTAGTAGAACGCGTCCGGCAGCCCCTCCTCGCCGCTCACGTAGACGACGCCGGCGACGATGCGCGCCGGGAGCCCGACGGCGCGCGCGAGCGCGGCGAAGAGCACCGCATGCTCGTTGCAATCTCCCTGCTTCGTGTGGAGCACGTCGAGCGCGGACGGCCAGCTCGCGCTCGGAATCTTCGCGACCTCGCGGTGCGTCCATTCGACGAGTCGCCGCGCGACCCGCACCGCGTCGCGCTCGTCACCCATGATCGCCGCAGCCTGTTCCTTCATCTCCTCCGCGTCGCTCTGCAGGAACGGCGTCGCCGCGAGATCTTCGGCGAAGCGAGCGGCGTCGGCGGGCAGGGGATAGCTCGCGAGCTCGGATTCGGGCTCGCTCTCGACGCGGAGATGCGATCCCTCGAGGCGCTGGCGCGGCGGGAACGCCGGCGCGAGATTCGCCGGGAAGCCCGCGATCTCGAGGTCGAGCCGCTTGATCGCGCGAGGCGCGGTGAGCTTTTGTCCCGGCTGGATCGCCGCGGCGGCGCCGAGGTCGAGCCCCGACGCGGAAAGCGTGCCCGCCATCGCGCGCGACGGCAGCTGCCGCTCGAGCACGAGGCCGAGCGGGCCCTCTTCGCGAACGACCTCTCCGGTCGGATCGATCCAGAGCGTGAACTTGGACCCGTGATGCTCCTGGGTGACGCGATAGGCGTCGCGCTCTCCTTCGGAGAGCTGGACCTTTTCCATGTCGCCGACCGTCAGCTTTACGACCGACGGCGAGCCCGTCGTCGGATCGAGCATCGAGTAGCGAAAGACCGAGCCGGTCACGAGCTTCTCGCGCCCGAACACCGCGTGGAGCGTCTGCGGCAAGACCGGCGGCTCGGCGACCGGGATCTGCATCGAGCGCGGCTCGCCGCCGCCGGTCGCGATGCGGAGATCGATCGCCTTCTCGCGCGCGACGCCGTCGACACGGAGCTCGATCGCGCCGGAGCGCATGACGAACTGGAAGCGGCGGAGCGAGAACCGGCGGTCCGTCTCGGCCTCGACCTCGGTGCGGACGATCCGCGCCGAGCCCATCACGGCGAGCTTCATGAGCGCGCGGTCGTAGACGCGGAACCCGGTGGCGGTCGGCTCTCGTCGATGGCTCGCGTACCCGACCTTCTCGGTGCCCCGGTAGATGCCGAACCACTCCTCGTCGGCGACGGCCGGCGCGTCCTCACGGAGGCGAATCGCGCGCGACCGCTTCGTCCGCTTCGAGGCCGGAGCGGGTGCGGGCGACCAGCGTTGCCATCAGGCCGGCCCACAGGACGATGACGACGGCGCGGAGCCACTTCGGCATCTAGGTTTCGATCACCGTTCGTCGCGCCTTGCCTTCGAAAAAACCTTACTTTACGGTGCGCGCTGGAGCAAATCGGGTCCTCGTGAGGGCCGCGAGCGCCCCGTGGAACATGCCGAACCCCGCTTCGTCGCCGACAAGATGCTCGGGCGCCTCGCTCGGTGGCTGCGTCTTCTCGGCTTCGACGTCCTTTACGGGTCGAATTTCTCCGGACGCGGCCTCTTCGAGGCCGCTCGTCGGGATGGCAGGACGGTTCTCACGCGCGACCGTCGCTGCTTGCGGGACCCGGACCGACCGGAGCTCGTCTTCGTGGAATCCGACCTCTTTCGCGAGCAGCTCCGCCAGGTCGTCGACGCGTGCGGCCTCGATCCGTTCGCCCGCCTCTTTCAACGATGCGTCGAGTGCAACGGCGAGCTCGAGACCATCGATCGCGACGCCGCGGCCGGCAAGGTGCCGCCCTACGTGCTCGAGACGCAGCCGGAGTTCCTTCGCTGCCGGCGCTGCGCGCATCTCTACTGGCAGGCGACGCACGTCACCCGCGTGCACGACGAGCTCCGGCGCATGGGCTTCGTGCCGCGCGGGGAGTGAACGGTGAGCGAGGCGGTCGTCGACGAATTCGCGGTCGGGCACTGCCGGGAGTGCGGGCGCGACGCGCTCGCGATCCCCGACCTCGACGACGAGGGCACCTGGCGCTGCGCGCATTGCGACGAGCGGCTGAGTGAGACGCGTTGGCTCGTCGGCACTGAGCTTGTTTTGCTTGGCTACGAGATTACGAACGGCGAGATCCGGAGCACGGGATGCACGAGCTGCGTCTCCGGCGGATGCGCCGTTTCTTCGGCGACGGCGCCTGCGGCGGCAAAGGACGTCGTCGCCGGGGACCGCTCGAGAATTCCCTGATAGGAGCGAACCACGAAATGAAGCGGACGGTTTCTCGGCTGCGAGCGGTGGCGATCTCGGGCGCGCTCGCGCTGTTTCTCGGGTGTCTCGGCGTCGGCAGCAACTTCCCGTCGGCGGCCGTGACGAAGATCGAGAAGGGCGTGTCGACCAAGAAAGAGATCCGGCGGATGTTCGGCGAGCCGTTCCGCACGGGCGTCGACAACAACTACGAGAGCTGGACCTACGTCTACAATCGCTGGACGCCGTTCGGGAAAGCGCGCTCGAAGGATCTCTACGTCGTCTTCAACAAGGACGGCACGGTTCGCGCGTACACCTACAATTCGAACCTCGACGACAAGACGACGTCGGAAGGCGACGAGGAAGGCGAGGAGTAGGCGCGCCCCGCGCGGCCGTCAGCCGAGCTCCGCGGGCAGCTCGCTCTCGAAGCGCATCCGCCGGCCCGTCACCGGGTGACGAAGCTCGAGCCGGAGCGCATGGAGCATGAGCCGCGGCGCGGGCTCGCCGCCGTAGAGCGGGTCGCCGACGACCGGGTGGCCGATCGAGGCGAGGTGCGCGCGGATCTGGTGCATCATGCCGGTCTCGATCTCGACCTCGACGAGCGTCCGGCCGGGGCGGTCGCCGAGCGGGCGCACATGGGTCAGCGCCTCGCGCGCAGACGGAGCGTCATCCGCGACGACTCGAACCCGGCGGCGACTCCGGCGATCGGGTGCGATCGCGGTCGCGATCGTCCGCGCGCCGGCGACGCGGCCGGCGACGAGCGCGACGTAGATCTTCACGACGTCGCGAGCCTGAAACTGGCGGCGTAGCTCGTTCCACGCCTCGCGCGTTCGCGCGGCGGCGAGCACGCCCGACGTCCCCGTGTCGAGGCGATGCACGAGCCCCGCCTCGAGCGGCTTCTCGCTCGCGGCGGCGATCTCGGGAAAATGCGCGACGAGGAAATTCGCGACGGTGCCGCGATCCGTCGCTCGCCGCGCGTGCGACGGGACCCCCGCCGGCTTGTCGAGCACGACGAGCGCGTCGTCCTCGTGGAGGATCGGGATCGCGAGCTCGGGCTCGACGCCGAGCGCCTCGGGGCCGCTCTCGATCTCCACCTCGACCTCGATGCCCGGCGCGAGCATCTCGCCCTTGCGCGGGCGCCGGCCGGCGACGCGGATGCGGCCTTCGGCGAGCGCTTGCTGAACGGCGCGGCGGGAGAGCGTGCCGATCGCCGAGGCGAGAAAGCGGTCGAGACGTTGTGGGGGGCCGTCGGGGACACGGAGGCGCAGAGCGCTCACGGGGCGGTCTCCCCCGTGCCCGGCTCGCGACTGCCTCCCGCTGGTCGGCTCGCTCGCATGTGAACGTCCGCTGGACGTTCACATCCCGCGCTTCGCGCGACCTCTCCCCAACGGGGAGAGGTGGGATCGGCGAGCGCCTCGCGGACGAGCGCGTGGACCTTCGGCGACACGAGCAGCATGTTGTGGCCGACGCCGGTGATCTCGACGTTCGCGGCGCCCTGCAGGAACCCGTTCCGGCTCGGCAGCACGAGCGCGTCGAACGTCGAGAAGATCGACGTTGCCTCGACCGGCGCCGGGTCCGCTTCGCCGAGCAGGTGCACGAGATCCGACTCCGGGTGGAGCTCGCGGCCGAGCGGGTCGACGGCGAGCGCGGCGAGCTTCGTGCCCTGGTGAGGGCAGCCGAGCGTCACGAGCTTCCGCACGCGGCCGGCGAACGCCGGCCCTCGCATCGCCTTCCGCGCGACGAGCCCGCCGAGGCTGTGCGCGACGACGTCGACCGACGACGCGGCGGTGGCGGCAAGCGCGCGCGTGACTTCTTCTTCGAACCGCTTCGTCGCGTCCGCGAGCGAGCCGAAGACCGTGCGATACGCGACCGCGTGGATCGGCCCCCAACCGTCGCGGCGGAGCCGCCACGCGAGGACGGCGAGGCTCGCGCGCGTCGTGCCGTAGCCGTGGACGAGAACGAGCGGCCGTGGTGCCGTGAGCGTCGGCTTCGCGAACGGCCAGAGGAAACCGAACGGTGCGGCGATCAGAAACATCGATCGCGCCGCCCATTCCGCGAGGAACCACCCGACGGCGTTGCCGATCCCGTAGCGCGGCGGAGGCTCGCCGGAATTCAGGATCTCGTAGCGGCGAATGCCGTAGACGAAGAGCTCGTAGACGAAGACGAGCTCGAGCAGGGTCGTGAGAAGGACGGCGAGCAGCCGCATGTCGGCCTTCTCTACCGGAACGCCGGGATTCGTGCGACGCAGGGGGCGTGAGCGCGCATCCATCGTCGATGACCCAGCGGCTTGGCTGGCTCCATTGGCTGCTGTCGCGGTTCGCGTTCGCCTACGTGCACATCGATCCGCGCACGGCGGATCGGGTCCGCGAGCTCGCGAAGCGGGGCACCGTCGTTTACGTGCTCCGGCATCGGTCGGCCGCCGACTATTTGCTCGTGCGGGCCGTGCTCGAGCGCGAGAACCTGCCTCCGCCGGAGTTCGCGAACGGCGTGTCGATCGGCTGGTTTCGCTCGCTCGGTTGGATCCTCCGCCGGATCGCCTGGCGACTCGCCTCGGGCGATCTGTTCGGGCGAAGCCGACGCGAGCGCCACGACCGCGAGGCCGCCGCGAGCCTCCTCTCGGCTGGCGCGCCGGTTCTCGTGTTCCTCCGGCGCCGCGCGATGGGCATCCGCGGCATCGGCCGGCCGTTCTCAGCGAGCGAGGGCGTCCGGATCGGCGACGGGTACTTGGAAGAGGTCCTGCGCGCCGCGCGCGAAAGCGGGCGTGAGGTCTTCGCGCTGCCGCTCGCGCCGCTCCGCGGTCGCGGCTACAAGCGCCGGGAATCCCGCGTCAGCCAGTTCATCTACAGCGTCCGCGACGCGCCGAACGAGGCAAAGAAGCTCCTCACGTTCCTCTTCAACCGCCGCGATCTATCGCTCACGATCGGCCGCGAGATCCGGCTCGCCGAGTTCGTCGAGAAGTACGCCGGTGAGAGCGCGGAGGACATCGCGCACCGTCTCGGACGCGTGCTTCTCCTCTTCCTCCATCGCGAGGAGCGCGTCGTGTGGGGACCACCGCTCCTCCCGAAGAGCGAAGTGCGCGAGATCGTGATCGGCTCGCCGGGGACGCGCGCGGCGATCGAGGAGCTCGCGAACGCGCGTCGCGTCCCCGTGTCGAAGATCGAGCGTGAGGCGCGCGTCTATTTCGACGAGATGGCGGCGAACTTCAGCGGCGTCTACTTCTCGTTCCTCGCGCTCGTCTTCCGCCGCATCTGGAAACGCATGTTCGGCGGCATGGTGATCACCGGTCTCGAGCGTGTCGCCGACCGATTGCGCGAGCACCCCGTCGTGCTGGTCCCATGCCATCGCAGCCACTTCGACTACTTGATCCTCTCGTACATCTTCCATTCGAACTTCCTGTCGCCGCCGCACATCGCGGCCGGAATCAACCTCTCGTTCTTCCCGATGGGCATGCTCTTCCGCGGCGCGGGGGCGTTCTTCATCCGGCGCACGTTCGGCGACAACGAGCTCTACAAGATCGTGTTCCGTGAGTACCTCGGCTACCTGATCCGCGAGGGCACGACGCAAGAGTTCTTCATCGAGGGTGGTCGGAGCCGCACGGGGAAGATCATGACCCCGAAGCTCGGCATGCTCGGCGCGCTCGTCGACGCGTTCCTCCGCGGCGTTCGGCGCGATCTCTACTTCGTGCCGGTGTCCATCTCCTACGACCGGCTGGTCGAGGAGGAAGCTTACAAGAAGGAGCTCCTCGGGGCGGAGAAAGAGAAGGAGAACCTCCGCTCGCTCGTGCGTGCGCGCTCCGTCCTCAAGACGAACTATGGGAGCGTGCACGTCGACTTCGGCGAGCCGATCTCGCTCGACCGCGCGCTCGGCGGGCTGCGCGCGCAGCTCGCCGACGACCCGGACGATCCGGAGCTCGAGCGTGAGAAGCGCCGGTTCGTGTTGAAGCTGGGCTTTCGCCTGCTCGGCGAGGTGAACGAGATCTCGGCCCTCGGACCGCCGCCGATCGCGGCGACCGTGCTCCTGTCGAGCCCCCGTCCGGCGATCCTGCGAGCGGATTTCCTGCGGGCGGCCGAGCTCCTCATCGCGCACGCGGAGCGAGAGGGCGCGCGCTTCACGACGGGTCTCGCCCGCGACCGCGGGGACCTCGTCGAGACGATCGAGTTTCTCGAACACGCGGGCCTCGTGAAGCGCGTCGTCGAGGAAGGCGAGGGCGAGATCCTCGCGGTGGCCGAGGACAAGCGAGTGAACCTCGACTTCTACCGGAACAACGGGATTCATCTCTTCGTCGTCCTCGGGCTCGCCTCGTCCGCTCTGCTGCGCGGCATCCCGATCGACGCGCTCGGCGACGAGGTCCGCTTCTGGCTCGAGCTCTTCCGCAACGAATTCGTGCTGCCCGAGCGGGACGCGCTGCCGCGCGCGATCGGCGTGCTCGTCGGTCGTCTCCGCGGGAACGGCGGGCGAATCGAGGCGTCACCGCTCGTGCGTGTCTCGGCCGGCATCCTCACGCACTTCTTCGAGGCGTACTGGGTCGCCGCGCGCCGGGTGCTCGCGCTGCCGGAAGAAGGTCTGCCGCAAGCGGCGCTCCTCGCGTCGATGCGGCGGAGCTACGCGGCGAAGCTGATGCTCGGGATCTGCGCGAAGCCGGAGGGCAACACCACGGTGACGCTCGAGAACGCGCTCCACCGCTTCGAGGAGATGCGGTTCGTCCGCTTCGAGCGTGCCGCGGGCGCGAAGGAGAATCGCGTGCTTCGCGGCGACGCGATCGGCTTCCTCGCGGCCGTGGAGCGCCGGCTCGAAGCCGCGGCGACCGCGGCGCTCCCCGGGATCGGGCGGGATGCGGTGGTGCGCGTCGACGGACCCGCCGTCGCACCGATCGAGCCCGAACAAGGGACGTTGCGCTCTTATTGACCTTTCTAGCGAGCCCATCCGTCAACTTCTCGCTGCGCGCGGTCACAAGGTTCGATAAGGTGGATTGCCACCCTCGGCCGCTTGGCGATGGCTCGCGGTCCGCGGCTTGACGCTCCCGGTGCGCTCCACCACGTGGTTGGGCGAGGCATCGAGCGAGGTACGATCTTTCGCGACGACGTCGACCGGGAAAACTTCGTCGGTCGCGTTGCCGAGTTGGCATCGTCGGGTGCTTTCTGCGTCTACGCGTGGGCTCTGATGCCGAATCATTTTCACTTGCTCGTCCGTACGGGTTCGCAGTCTCTACCGAGATCGATGCGCGCGCTGCTGTCTGGCTACGCGACCTGGTTCAACCGGCGGCACGATCGCGCCGGCCACCTCTTTCAGAATCGCTACCGCTCCACTCTTTGCGAGGAAGAGCCCTATTTTCTGGCGCTCATCCGCTACATCCATCGCAACCCGATCCCGTCCGTGGTTCCCGACGTGGAAGCCCTCGAGTGGTATCCATACAGCGGACACGCAGCGATCCTCGGGAGGATTTCCCGCAGATGGCAGGATCGCGAAGAGGTACTTCGCCGCTTTGAGCCAGCGGGTAGGAGCGTCGATCTTTACCTCCGGTTCCTGAAGGACGTCGAGCCAATCGGATCGCTCGACCTTGAGGGTGGCGGGCTCGCGCGTAGTCGGGCGGGCTACGCGCTCGTCGAGCGATTGGACAAAGGCAGGGAGTGGTTTCGCTCCGACGAACGGATCCTCGGGTCGCCACGATTCGTCGATGGCGTTCTGCAGGAAGTTCGTCGTCCGAACCGCCCTGGGCACTCGCTCGACGCGATCACGGATCGCGTCTGCCAAAGCTTGGGTGTCGATACGCGTTCGGTGAAAGGAGAGGGGCGGGCTCGATCGTTATGCCGCGCACGAGCGGCGATCGCCTTTCTTTGGATCCATCGCCTCGGTGGCAGTATCCGTTCCCTCGCGCGCTACTTCGGCTCGACCGACACCCCGGTCCGAAGAGCCGCCCTTCGCGGAGCCGCCGAAGGATCGAGATGGGAAAGGTTGATCGATGACCTCGTCCGCTAAGAAAGGACAACAAGAGCGCAACGTCCCCTATTCGCGGTCGAGTACCGCGACGACTTCGACGTGCTCGGTCTGCGGCATCATGTCGAACGGCGCGACCCGACTCGTGCGGTAGCCGAGCGCGGCGAGGCGATCGAGGTCGCGGGCGAGCGTCGTCGCATCGCACGAGACGTAGAGGATTCGCCGCGGGGCGGCGGCGGCGACGGCCCCGAGCACGCTCGCGGTGACGCCCTTCCGCGGCGGGTTCAGAGTCACGATCGCGGGGCGGAGGCCTTCGGCGACGAGGCTCGGAAGGACGTCCTCGGCTCGCCCGGCGATGAAGCGAGCGTTGCCGATGCCGTTCCGGCGCGCGTTCGCGCGCGCGTCGGCGACGGCGGAGTCGACTTCCTCGATTCCGATCACGCGCGCGACGCGTGGCGCGAGCGTGAGCGTGAGGCCGCCGACGCCGCAGAAGAGATCGGCGGCGATCTCGCCGGCGGCGGGCTCCGCCCAGTCCGCGACCGTCTCGTAGATCCGTCGCGCCGTCCACCGGTTCACCTGGAGGAAGGCGCCGGGGCTCGCTTGCAGAACGACGCCGCCGATTCGCTCGACGAGCTCTGCCGGCGGACGGAGGAGCTCGAACGCGCCGCCGAGGATCACGTTCCCGGGCTCGGCGTTCCGATCGAGGATGACGCCGCCGAGCGCATGCGTTCGCTTGGCGGTTCGCTTCGCGAGCTCACGTGCCCAGGCCGGCCGCGCGGTCGCCGCGACGATCGTGAGCCAGGCACGCCGCCGCCACTCGCTCGCGCGGACGACGAGATACCGGAGCTCGCCGGTGCGTCGCTCCTCGTCGTACGCTCGCACGCCGAGCTTCGTCGCCTCCTCGAGGACGACGCGGAGCAGCTCGTTGACGACCGGATGGTGGACCTCGCAGCCCTCGGCGTCCGCGAGTCGATGCGAGCCCGGCTCGTAAACCCCGGCGCGAAGCCCGTCGCGTCCGGCGCGAACCGCGAGCTTGGCGACGTTGCGATAGCCGAAGAGATCTCGCGAGCCGATCACGTCGTCGATCGGAAGATCGGCCAGCGACTCGTAGACGGCGAGCGCGCTCGCGACGGTTTTCCGCTTGCGCGCGAGCTGCTCGCGATACGGCAGGCCGCGGAGCGGGCACGGGATGCAGCGAGGAGCGTGCGGACAACGCGCGGCGCGCGGCGGCGATGCTCTCACGCGCGCGGTCGAGTGGCGATCATCAGACAGGTCAGGAAACGCGGATCGGGTGCGAGCTCCGGATCCAGCGGGAGGAGCTCTTCCTCGAATCGCCGGAAGCAGACGTCGAGGTAGCCGCGCGAGCCGGGTGCGAGCGCGGCAAAGCGCTCGCGTACGTCGGCGTCGAGCGTGCCGCTCTTCGCGTCGACGGTCGCGCGGCGAAGCGCCGGGAGCTCGGCGGGGTCGAGCGGCCGGAGGCTCGGCTTCTCGCCGAGCGCGAAGCGGGCGAAGCCGGTGAGGATCGCGGCGCTGGCGCGGAACTCGTCGGCGTCGGCCGGACGGAGCGCGGCGACTTGCGCGAGTGTTTGCCCGAGCACGTTCGTGACGAGCTCCGGCAAGCCCGCGAGATCGTCAATCACGTCCCGCGCGCGATCGAGGTCCGCGACCGAGGCGAACGTCCGGACGCGCGTCTCGCCCGGCGTATCGAGCCCGACGAAGTAGCGGGGCTTCGGCCGCGCGAATGCGGCGAGCGCTTCCCGGTGCGGCGAATCGAGAAACGCGATCTCCCCGTCGACGGCGGCGAGCTCGAGGCTATCCTGGACCCGCTTCGCGGTGCGGCGGAGCTCGAGCAGCAGGTGCCACCCGTGGCGAAAGAGATGCAGGAGGTGGTGATGCCGCAGGCGTTCGACGCCGCGCGGGCGATCGCCGTCGGCAAGAGACTCGAGCGAGAGATTCAGCGTGTCGTGAGTGACCTGTACCGCGGCCGTCACCGCCTCACGATCGGCGAAGTCGACGCCGTCCGCGACGAGAATGCGGTTCGTCAGGAACGCGAGCTCCTGGCGGAGCTCGTCGCCGTTCTCGGTCGCGAAGGCTTGCGATGCGATCTCGGAGAAGAACGAACCGGCGTCCTCGGGCAAGAGGAGCGCGCGGTCGACGGGTACGTTCTCATCATCCTCGCCGCCGCGCATCCGGAGCGGGCGCTCACGACGCGGCAGATCTTTCGCCGAGATCGGCCGATAGATCTCGAGCGCCTCGTAAAAGTCCGGGAAGCCGCGGTCCTGGAGGCGGGCGTTTCGCGCCTGGAACGAGCGCTCCTCGAGGTCGCTGTCGACGCCCCACCAGATCTCCTCCATCACCGTGACGAAGTAGCCGTAGTCGCGCTCGTAGAGCTCCTCGAGGAGCTGGCGGACGAGGGGCGCCCGCGCGTCCCAGCGGTGGAAGCCGATCTCATAGTGCTCGTCGAGCTCGAAGACCTCGCCGCCCTCGAGGTCCTCGAACGGCTCCTCGGGGTCTTCCTTCCGACGAATCCGGATGAAGGACTTCAGGAAGAAGACGAGGAGCGAGAGGTCGACGGAGTTCAAGAACTCGCCGAGCGGCCGGTTGCCGCCCTCGACGAGGACGGTGAGCCAGTCGAGCAGCGCGTCGGCGTTGAAACGGTCTTTTTTCCAGCAGTCGAGATCGACGATGCCCCGTAGTTGCTCCCCGGACGCCAGAGCGACCAAATCGGCGGCATCGCCGAGGCCGATCTCCTTCAGCGTCGAGAAGAAGCTCTCGAGCGCGAACGAGCGAACGAGCCGCTCCGCCTCGGGCGAGCCGAGGATCAGATCCCGCTTCTCGACGGCGTCGACCCCGTAGAGAAGGTCCAGCTTGTCCCGGAACGGGAGTGAATTGAATGCGTCGGTGGTCGTCACGACGGGCTCGAGCGGGCCAGCGTAGCCGTCCTCGTCAGGAGAGAAAAGCGTTGCAGGACGGTGCGTTGACAACCCCCGTTTCGTGTACTACCCGACCCGCAAGTTTTGTCACAGGAGAGCGAACCAACGAGTCCGCGAGACCTCGCGGAGCTCGAACGAGAAGTGGAAACTCGAGCGGGCGAGCTCGCGGCAGTCATCAACGCAGCACCGGGGGAGGGACGAGAGACGTTGCGAGAGCTCGCGCTCACGATCGTGCGGGAGGAAGTCCTGACTCGCGAGCAGGCAGCTTCTGCTTCGCCCGTCGACGCAGCCGGCTCTGCGGCCGCCGCCGCGGCGCGCCGGCACTCGAACCCATTGGCGATGGCCATCCCGTTCTTCATGATGGGGTGCGTGACAATCTTTCTCTTTCCACCCGTGGGCCTTCTTCTGTTCGGTTTCACCGGCGTCCTCGTGGTCGTCGGCGTCGTCGTTTCGATCTTCGGGAGATCTTCATGACCATGGCAGCAAAAGCGGAAGACAACGACGCCCCCGAGGAAACTCCGGTCGCGACGGCGAAGCCGGGAACGGCAGGCCTCTGGTCGCGACGCGATTTCTTCGGCCGGCTCTCGTGGAGCGGCTTCGGGATCGTTTCCTTGATCGGCACGCTCGCCGCGGTGCGCTCCGCGTTCCCGCGGGTGCTGTTCACGCCTCCGCAAACGTTCAAGGCGGGGATCCCGACCGATTTCACGATCGGCGAGATCAGCGAGAAGTTCAAACGTGAACACCGCGTCTGGATCATCCGGGACGACGAAGGCATCTACGCGCTCTTCGCCAAGTGCACGCATCTCGGCTGCACGCCGCGCTGGCTCAAAGCGGAAGACAAGTTCAAGTGCCCCTGCCACGGCAGCGGCTTCTACAAGACGGGCATCAACTTCGAGGGTCCGGCGCCGCGGCCGCTCGAGCGCTATCGCGTGACGCTCGCCGAGGACGGCCAGCTCGTGGTCGACATGAGCGTGAAATATCTCTTCGAAAAAGGCGAGTGGGCGAAGCCGGGAGCCTACCTGCGCGTCTGATTGCGTTTTGATCGCCGCGAACGGCGAGACTATGGGTCGAGTGGGCCAAGAGGGCCGGGGAATCTTCGAATGAGTCAGTGGGAGCAGCTGAAGCAGCAGATCGTCGAGTCGCAGGTCTGGCAGTCGATCTTCCGCCACGGCTACGAGGACGTGCCGCGAAACCGTATCCTCATGGTCTCCGGCAACATCTGGCTGCACCTGCACCCTTCGAAGGTGCGCCGGCACGCGCTTCGACTCCGCTTCACCTGGTGCATGGGGGGCATCACCTTCCTCATGTACCTGATGACGGTCGTGACCGGCATCTACCTGATGTTCTACTACCGGCCGACCGCGGAGTACGCCTACGCGGACATGAAGTACCTCGAGTTCGACATGCCGTTCGGCATGCTCATGCGGAACATGCACCGCTGGGCGGCGCACGGCATGGTGATCGCCGTCTGGCTGCACATGTTCCGCGTCTTCATGACGGGCTCGTACAAGCCGCCACGCGAGTTCAACTGGATCGTCGGCGTCGTGTTGCTGGTGCTCACGCTCTTGCTGTCGTTCACCGGCTATCTGTTGCCGTGGGATCAGCTCTCGATCTGGGCGGTGACGGTCGGCTCGAACATGGCTCGCGCGACGCCATTGCTCGGCTTCGAAGGGCCGGGGCATGAGCTCCTCGGCGTGAACCCGATCTACGACGCGCGCGCGTTCCTGTTCGGCGGCGGCGAGATCGGACCGCACACGCTGCTCCGCTTCTACATCCTCCACTGCATCTTCATCCCGCTCGTGGCGAGCCTCTTCATGGCCGTCCACTTCTGGCGGATCCGGCGGGACGGCTTCTCGGGCCCGCCGCTGTAATCATGGCGACGGCGTCATCAATCGCAAAGGCGGTCGTCGCCGGAGACCGCTCGGGATGTCCGTTCACGTTGGCGACGGCGTCATCAATGGCAGACGTGGTCGTCGCTGGGGACCGCTCGGGGATCCCGTCATAAGGAATCAAAGATGCGCGTTCTCGTGTTGCCGATTCTGCTCGCGGTCGTGACCTGGCTGCTCTACGTCGCGGCGAAGCCGAAGCGGAAGAAGGAAGGCTCCTGATGGCTGCGCCTGCGGGAGCTCCCGAGTTCATCGAGGTCGGCGGTCGGAAGATTCAGCTTCCGGCGCAGAAGGGCCCGGCCGGTCCGAAGGACGACAAGATCCACACCTGGCCGCATCTCGTCCGCGCCGAGTTCCTCTGTTCGCTGATCGTGACGATTCTCTTTCTCGTCTGGTCGCTGCTCGTCGACGCGCCGCTCGAGGAGCCGGCGAACCCGACGCGCACGCCGAACCCGTCGAAGGCGCCGTGGTACTTCCTGGGCCTCCAGGAGATGCTCGTTTTCTTCGACCCGTGGCACGCCGGCGTGGTGCTGCCGTCGCTCATCATCGTCGGGCTGATGCTGATTCCCTACATCGACATCAATCCGCTCGGGAACGGCTACTACACGTACAAGGAGCGGAAGTACGAGATCATCACCTTCATCTTCGGCTTCCACATCCTCTGGGTCTCGCTGATCATCATCGGCACGTTCGTCCGCGGCCCCGGCTGGAACTGGTTCTGGCCGTGGGAGTACTGGGACCCGCACAAGGTCGAGGCGCTGACGAGCGTCGATCTCCCTTATCTCCTCGGGTTCCGCGACTACTACTGGTCGATGGCGTTCGGCGCCACGCTGGTGATCGGCTACTTCGTGCTCGGCACCGCCGGGATGTACTGGTGGATCTACCGGATGCCGGGCAACCGCCCGTTCAGCGCGTTCAAGGGCGGGGGACCCGAGATCCTCGCGACGTGGGGACCGGTGCGCTTCGGCATCGTCGCGTTCTTCTTCCTCAACATGCTGGCGGTGCTGATCAAGATGTTATTGCGGCACCTGTTCAACGTGAAAAACATTCTGGTCACACCTTGGCTGAACATTTAGGTGGCGACGGCACCATGGATTGCAACGATCGTCGTCGCCGGGGACCGCTCGGGTTTGTCGTCCCGTGATCTTTTATTTTGCGAAATTTCTTCAGGCGCTCGGCTTCGCCGACGTCAGCCTGTCGCTCTACACGGGGCTGACGTCGCCGGAAGGTCCGACGAAAGAGATTCTCTTCTTCACCGGGATCGCGCTCTTCTGGGGTGGACGGCTGCTCGAGCGACGAGCGGTGGCATAGGGGCGGGAGCTTAGAGGATGGCCGTGGATCCGAACCAGGACGAGGAAAAGAAGTCCTACAGCGCGCTTTATCTGGTCGTCGTCGGGCTGCTGCTCGCCGGCTCGATCTGGGCGGTGTGGGACGACAACATCTTCCGTCGCCCGTGGAAGCAATATCAGTCGCAGTTCTTCGACATCGAGCATGAGTCGGTAAAGGCGGAGATCGCGAAGGAAGAGGAGCGTCTCGCCGCCGACCCGAAGTTTCAGGAGGTCTCGCAGAAGCTCGCCGAGGCGACGGCGTCCGTCCAGAGCGGCGAGAAAGCTGCGAAGGTCGCCGAGCTCCAGCGCGAGCTCAAGAAGGCGGAGACGCGCGAGTACGAGTGGGACCTCTCGATCCGTATCGTCAAGAGCGAGATCGAGGCGAGCAAGTACGAGTACGAGCACGCCGTCGAGATCGGCGGCAGCGGCGAGGAAGAGAAGAAGCACCTCGAGGAGAAAGAGGGAGAGAAGGCCGAGCTCGACAAGGGCTACGCCGAGGCGATGGCGAAGCGCGCCGCGATCGAAGAGGAGATCAAGGCGATCCAGAGCGAGGTGAAGCAGCTCGACGACGAGCTTCGCGAGGTCACCAAGGATCGCGAGCGTCTGGCTCAGCGCCTCGACGGCATGACGATCAACTTCGCATCTCCTCTTGGTACGCTTCGCTTTCCACCTGTGCCGAAGATTCAGCAGACCGTGCTGAACGAATACGAGCGCAACAACTTCGACAAGCCGATCGAGCGCGTCGACCGTTGCACCTCGTGTCACGCTGGCATCGACAAGCCGGGCTTCGAGGATCAGGCGAATCCCTTCAAGACGCACCCCGATCGCGCCGTGCTGCTCGCCGCGCATCCGGTCGAGAAGCTCGGCTGTACTCCTTGTCACAACGGGCAAGGGCCGGGCGTGAACAGCCCGGCCGTGGCACACGGCGAGGTGATGTTCTGGGAGCACCCGCTCCTCCGCGGGGAGAAGGTGCAGTCGAGCTGCCTCTCGTGCCACGCCGACGTGGCTCGTCTGCCGCACGCCGATCGCATCGCTCACGGCGAGCGTCTCTTCGAGCAGCTCGGTTGCCACGGCTGCCATCTCGTCGAGGGCTACGACGGACTCGACAAGGTCGCGCCGTCGCTCACTCAGGTGACCGCCAAGGCCGACCCGCAGTGGATGGTCTCCTGGATCGAGAACCCGCAGGCGTTTCGTGCGCGGTCGAAGATGCCGTGGTTTCTCTTCAGCAAGGATCAGTCGGAACAGGTCGCCGCGTATCTCGTCTCGGTCTCGAAAGAGGCCGGCGACAAATGGCTCGCCGCCCAGGCCGAGCCCGCCGGCGTCGACCCGGCGAACGCCGAGCTCGTGGCCAAGGGCAAGGCGCTCGCCGAGAGCGTCGGCTGCCATGCGTGTCACGCGTTCGCGCCCGACCAGATCGCGTCGCAGCTTTCCGACGGCAAGGACGTCGCGCCGAATCTCTCACGGGTCGCCGAGAAGACGAGCGCGCGGTGGATCTACAACTGGATCAAGAACCCGCGTGCCTACGATCCCGATACGCGGATGCCGAACCTCCGCTTGAGCGACCCGGAGGCCGGTGCGATCACCTCGTACCTCCTCACGCTTCGCCAGGAGACGCCGGAGCCCGACGCGGGGCTCGCCGAGCGTCTCGCCAAGCCGGAAGCGATCGAGGGCGGCAAGAAGCTGATCCGCAAGTACGGCTGCGCTGGCTGCCACGTCATCCCCGGCATGGAGAATGAATCGCGAGTCGGCGTCGAGCTCACGTTGTTCGGCTCGAAGACGCTCGAGGAGCTCTTCTTCGGCAAGCACCAGGAGATCCCCAAAACGTGGGACGACTGGACGTTCCACAAGCTGAAGGATCCGCGCATCTACGAGACCGAGTTCATCGAGCAGGCGATGCCGAACTTCCGTCTGACGGACGACGAAGCGAAGGCGTTACGGCTCTTCCTGCTGGGCCGCGTCGAGCAGAAGGTGCCGGTGAAGTATCGCGTGCCGGATCCGGACGGTCAGGAAGCCCGGCTCGTGCGCGGCCGGCGGCTCGCGCAGGAGTACAACTGCATCGGTTGTCACGTGATCGCGGACAAGGGCGGCTCCGTTCGTGAGCTCTACAAGGACAACCCGACGATGGCGCCGCCGATCCTGAACGGCGAAGGCAAGAAGGTGCAGGGCAAGTGGCTGTTCTCCTTCTTGAAGAACCCGGTCCCGATCCGGCCATGGCTGTCGATCCGCATGCCGACGTTCGGGCTCCGTGACGACGAGGCGCAGGATATCGTCGCCTATTTCCAGGCGCTCGACGACGTGAAGAACCCGCTCCAGTACTTCGACCAGGCAAAGGTGGCCCCGGAGAACATCGAGGCGGCGAAGACGATGTTCGGCCCGGACTACTTCGCCTGCTTCTCGTGCCACCAGCAGGGAGATCAGAAGCCCGAGGGGCCGCCCGAGGGGTGGGCGCCCGACCTCGGCATGGCGCACGAGCGGTTGAACCCCGAGTGGGTCGTCGAGTGGATCCACGACCCACAGAAGGTGATGCCGGGCACGAAGATGCCGTCGTTCTATCCGGGCGGCCCGGACGACATCTTCGGCGGCGACGAGAACAAGCAAATTCAGGCGCTTCGCGACTACATTTTCTCGCTGGGGCGGAAGGGCGGCCCGGCGGCGGGGCAGGCCGCCTCGGCGAAGCCCGCGACACCGGTGCAGCCGGCGGGTTGATTTCGACAGGCAGGTGATGAGCCGCTCGGAAGAGCGGGCTTACTAAGTACCGACATTCGCCCAAGGGCGAAGGAGGCAAAGACCAATGAAGAGCGGAATTCTCGCGGCGGCCATTCTCCTGGCAGGGGGACTCGGCGTCGCCCAGGCGTACACGGCCGCCGACGTCAAAGATGGCGGCACGATCTCCGGCTCCGTCGCCCTCGAAGGCGCGGCTCCCGCACCGAAGAAGATCCAGGTCACGAAAGACCAGCAGGTCTGCGGCAAGGAGAAGGAGCAGGAAGACGTCGTCGTCAAGGACGGCAAGCTCGTGAACGCGGTCGTGTCGATCACGGACATCAAGTCCGGCAAGAAGCTCGACACCGCCGACATCGTGCTCGACCAGAAGCAGTGCCACTACACGCCGCACGTGCTGCTCGTGCCGGCGGGGGCGAACGTGAAGATCCTCAACAGCGACGGGATCCTGCACAACATCCACACGTACAGCGAGAAGAATCCGCCGTTCAACATGGCGCAGCCGAAGTTCAAGAAAGAGATCACCACGAAGTTCGAAAAGCCCGAGAACGTGAAGCTCACGTGCGACGCGCACGGCTGGATGAGCGGCGTCGCGGTGATCATGGACCACCCGTACTACGCGAAGACCGACGACACCGGCTCGTTCAAGCTGACCGACGTGCCGCCCGGCGAGTACACCGTGAAGGTGTGGCACGAGAAGCTCGGCGAGAAGACCGAGAAGGTCAAGGTCGAGGCCGGCAAGGAAGCGAAGGCCGAGTTCAAGCTCGCGGCGAAGTAAGCGCTTTTCCCGCTCCTACGGAAGGAGCGTGACGTGCGAGCGGCCGAGAGGTGGATTCCTCTCGGCCGCTCTGCTTTTGGTCGCACCACTCATGCCGCGAGAGGGACCCGCGCTGATCTTGCCGCGTCTCGGCGGTGCGCTTGTGCTGCGACCGGACGCGTATGCCGCGGTGGCGCGCAATACGAATGCCGGCCTTCAATGCGGCATCGTCGTGCTCGTCAGCGCGATCTTCGAGGCTGCGAGCTCCGCAGCGCTCCACGGCGAGGCGATGCTCGATGCCCGCGAGATCCTCCCGGCGATGATCGCCGCGCCGATCGGATGGCTGATCTGGGGCGTCATCATCTGGCTCGTGGGCGTGCGCGCGCTCGGCCATCCCGCCGAGTTCGCGGCCGTGATGCGCGTGGTCGGGTTGGCGCATGCGCCCGGACTCATCCTCGGGATCGCGCTGTTCCCGGGTCTCGCGATCCTGACCGGGACGCTCTACCTCGTCTCGCTCGCGTGGTTCGTGGCGGCGCTGGTCGCCGCGGCGAGTGGGGCACTCGACGTGCCGCCGCGGCGTGCTCTCGTCGTCGTGGCGATCGCGCTCGCCGCGCACGAGACGCTCCGCCAGGGACTTCGGCTCTTCGGTTTGCAGGCGTGAGGGACGCACCTCTCGGCTAGCCGCCGCCCCGGCCCGTCGCCGCGGCGCCTCGAGGAACGTCCCCAACCCGCGCATAACGCTGCGCGTTCTGCGCGGTGCCGCGGTTAAGGCGCGGGAGTGCGCTCCGCCTGCTGCTTCTCCATCTCGAGCATGTACTGCTGGTAGAGCGAGTCGAGCTCCTGCTGGAGCTTCGGGAGCTCGTCGTTCAAGAGGGTCGCGATCTCCGCGCCGGTCACGGTGAGGCGCGCCGAGAGGCTCGCGATCTGGTCCTTGAACTTCGCCCACTGGTCGGAGCGCTTCAGCTCCTCGAGATTCCGGCGGAGCACGTCGACGCCCTGGGTGAGCGCCTTGTTCATGTCCTCGGCCGAAACCCGTCCGCGCGTGAGCCAGATCTCGGCGAGCGAGTTCGCTCCTTTGAACCGGGTGCCGGCCGGCGCGGGCGGAGAGGCCGCGTCGAGGACGTGGTGCTCGAGGCTCGGCCGCTTGCCGAGCATCCCCTCGGCGATCACGAACGTGGAGCCCTTGCGAATCTCCGAGCGGTGGTCTTCGTCGATCTCGATCCGAACCTCGACCGCGTCCGCGGCGCCGAAGCCGACCTTGGCGATCTCGCCGATCGTGCGGGTCCCGGAAATGACCGCGTCGCCGGCCTTCAGCCCCTTCGAATTCTGGAGCTCGACGACGTAGGCGATCGGCTTGGCGATCCCGATCGACGCCGAGGCGGCGAAGAGAAGCAACGATGCAAAGAATCCCAGGGTCGCTCTCATGCGAGAACCTCCCGTGGCTTTGAACACCCTCTGCCGCCGATTCGGCGCGGACGAGCACACCCACTCAGGGGGTCGGGCGAAGCCCGGGGGGGGTGAGTACTCCCTAGCCGGCCCGACGGGCGAGCTCGCCCTCGATCAGCTGCTCGAAGACCTCGAAAGGCTGGGCGCCGCTGATCATCACCCCGTTCACGAAGAAGGCGGGCGTGCCGCTGACCCCGAGCTCCTGTCCCGCCTCGATGGTCTTCTCGATCGCCGCTTTGTGCGTGTCGGCCGCCCGGCACGACTCGAACTTCGCCACATCGAGCTTGAGATCACCCGCCCACTTCTTGAAGTTCGCGTCGGTGAGCTCCCGCTGGTTGTGGAAGAGCTGCTTGTGGAACTCCCAGAACTTCCCCTGGTCGCCCGCGCAACGCCCGGCGATCGAAGCCGGCATGGCCCGCGGGTGGATCTGCTCGATCGGGAAATCCATGTACACGTGCTGGATCTTTTCGCCGTACTTCTGGAGGACGCGGTCGACCGTTTCCTGCGAGCGCGCGCAGAAGGGGCACTGGTAGTCCGAGAACTCGACGAGCACGATCGGCGCATTCGCCGGCCCCTTCGCCTGGCCGCCTTCCGTCGAGACCTCGGTGCGTGGCGGGGCGAGCGCGATCGAGACTCCGTACTGCTTGCGGAGACCCGACACGAAATCGCGTTGCCGGCCCTGCATCTCCTGGGTCGCAAGCGCTTGGCGGATCCGCGGGGCGATCTCGTCGAACGGCTTGCCGATCTGCTCTTTGTTCTTTTCGTAGTACGATTTCACGTCTTCGTCGGACGGCTGCTTCACCTTGTCGGCGACTTCCTTCTTGAAGAGATCGTCGTCGCTGACCCCCAGCTCGGCGGCCTTCTTCTGCACGAGCGTCTGGTCGATCACGCGATCGAGGTGCTCGCGCCGCGCTTCGTAGCGCTGCATCTCGACGCGGGCGAGGTCCGCGCGGATGGCTTCGTCGATCTCGCCGACCGTGATCGTGCGGTCGGCGACCGTGGCCGCGACGGCGCTCGCATCCGGGCCGCTGGGCGCCGACGCGCTTTCCTGTTTGGAGCAACCGACGACGAGCGTCGTGAGCACGATGCCGCAAAGAGTTCCGAGTGAGCGAGGAGTCATGAGCGCTGGACTTTCCGGGAAACCCTACCGACCGTCAAGCACGCGCCGGGCGGTAGCCGAAGGTTGATTCCCGCGCCAACGTCGATCAAAAGAAGGACGAGTGTCGCGCGTCGTCGCCCTCCTATTGGCCCTGCTGGCGACCGTTGCGACGCGCGCCGCTGCGGGAGATCGCGCGATCTCCGTTGCCCTCGACGGCACGATCGACCTCGGTCGGTGCGCCATCGCCGGAACGGAGCGCCTGCGGATCCGGAACGCCGGCGCGTCTCCGCTCGAGCGCATATCCCTCCGCGCGTTCGCCGATCGATTCCGGGAGGAGCCGGAGCTCGACGACCTCGCGCTCCACCACCTGCTCGCCGGCGGCACGTACCAGACGGGCGGCGTCGAGGTCGGTGCGGCGAGCGTCGACGGCCGGGCGGTCACCGTCGACGTCGTGAAAGCGCCCGGCGACGCCTCGATCGTGAGCGTGCCCTTCGGGCGCTCGCTCGCTCCGGGGGAGACCGCGGAGCTCGCGATCGAGCTCGTCACGCGTCTGCCGAACCTGCGCGACGTGTTCGGTTGCGACGGCCGACTGCTCGTCGCGGCGGAGGGCTGGATGCTCGTCCCGCTCGACGCGGAGGCGCGGGTCGCCCCGCACGATCTCCGCGTCGAGCTTCACGCGCCCGCGGACGCCCACGTGCTGCTCGGCCAGCGTCTGGTCAGCGATCCCGGTCCCGTTCGCTACGAAGGCCCCGCCGAGAAGCTCGGCCCGCTCGTGGTCTCGTCGATTCCGTTCGAGACGCGCCGCTGGCGGACCGGCCGCCGCCGGATCGCCCTCTACATGTTGCCGCGCGCCGATCTCGTGCAACGCTCGGGCCTCTCGCAGACGCCGGAAGACGCGCTCACGGACGCCCTGCGGACCATCGTCGCGCGGAGCTCATCGACCGAAGACCTGACGCTCGTTCGCCTGCCGCTCGGGTGGTTGCCGTCTCATTCGGCGCCCGAAGCGACGCTCTTTTCGGACCGGTTCTTCGAGCTTCTCGTCGAGCTCCGGCCGCTCCACGTGCGCGACCTCGCCTACGCGATCTTCCTCGGGGAGGAGATCGCCGCGGCTCGCGAGCGAGAAGCCGCGCGCGACGTCGCGTGGATCGCCGAAGGGCTCGCCTGGCGGCGCGCCCAAGAACTCTACGAGACGGGCCTCCGGCACGGTCGTGAGGTACGGGAGTGGATCGACCTCTTCGGCGTGTTCGCGATCGTCGATCGCTTCGAGACCGCGCCGCGGATCCCGCTGTTGCGGCCGTTCTTCCCGGTGCTCGCGAGCGACGACCCCTTCCGCCTCCGTCCGGCAACCGGGCTCGACGACCGGCCGCCGGGACGCGTGCTCTTCGCGAAGCTCGAGTCTCGCCTCCGTCGCGAGCGCTTCGAGCAGCTGCTCGTGGACTACCGGAGTGGCGGTCGCTCGCTGCGCGCGCTGCTCGACGGTGGAGACGCCGCGTTCGTCGATGCCTGGCTCCGCCCCGCGCCTGCGATCGACTACCGCCTGCGCGACGTCGAGCGGAGCGACGGCCGCCTCCGCTTCCAGATCGCTCGCGAAGGCGAGGCCGCACCGGATGAGACGGTCGAGATCGCGATCGGGGAGGGCGAGGGCGCGCGGCGGATCGACGCCGATCTCGCCGCGGGGGAGGCCTCCGTCGACGTCGAGGTTTCGGAAGGCGCGGACGCCGTGATCCTCCTCGATCCCGATCGCGAGCTCGTGCAGGAGAGCCCCGCGGGCGATCGCGATCCCGCCGGCGTGCAGGTGTTGCTCGACAGCGCGGACGTGGAGGTCTCGTCGACGGAGTTCGGCTTCTCGACGCTCTTCGTCGGCCGGCGGCGCTACGACTACAGCAAGGATCTCGCCGCGGCCGCGTTCGTGAACGATCGCGCCTACGGTCTCCACTCCGGCTTCCAGCTCCACGGCGGCAAGGCGATCGATCGGAACCTCTTCCGCGAGAACATCTTCCTCTACTACGCGATCGAGGAGCTCGACCGGGACTTCGGCGAGGACCGCGACGGCGCGCCGCGCGCGGGCGGGCATCTCTCGGGCTTCGGGCTCCGCTACAACCACTACGACTCGTTCTGGTTCGAGAACCCCTCGCGCGCGCAGCACGTGCGCATGTTTGTCGACGGGTACGATCGCTCGCTCGGATCGCGCTACGGGTTCGTGCGGGCCGGCGGGAGCGCCGCGATCACCCACGCGTTCCGTCCCGATACGATCGGTGCCCTTCAGCTGATCGGCGGCTTCACGCTCCGCACGGGCGACCGTCCGATCCCTCCGCAGGGGCTCTTCGGCCTCGGCGGCTTCCGGGCGATCCGCGGCATCGGCGCGAACGACGACCTCGATCGCCATCTCGCGGTCGTGCGCGCCGAGATCCGCCACCTCCTACCGGTCCGGCTCGATCTCGACCTCGACGAGGCCGTGATCGCGCGGCGCCTTCAGGTGAAAGCCTTCGTCGACGCCGGTCGGGTCGCGCGCGACGCGGATCGCGTATTCGACGTGTCCGAGTTCGCGGTGGGCGCGGGCGTCGGCGTGAACCTCTTCTACGACTTCCTCGGCTTCTTCCCGACCTCGTTCTACCTGGACGTGGCGACGCGGGTGGACCGGCGGGAATCCGTGCAAGTCCTCTTTGGCGCGAGGCAGCCGTTCTAGCGATCCTGCCGGCGGGGCGCCGTCAGCATCGCTAGGTCACGGCTCGCCAAGGCGAGCCGGGTGCTAGCGAGCGTGAGGGACGCACCTCTCGCGCGGGTGATTGCGGTCGTCCGATGGAAGTGCCGGCTCGAGGAACGTCCCCTACCCGCGCCAAACGCTGCGCGCTTGGCGCGGTGGCGGGTTTTGGATACTTGGACTGCAAGTGCGCGTTCTTCTCATCTCGGCGAACACGGAGAAGGTACCGGACCCCGTGTATCCCATCGGTGCCGCCTACGTCGGCAGCGCCGCCCGCAGGGCGGGGCACGAGGTTGACGGCGTCGACCTCTGCTTCGCCGAGGACCGCGAGGCCGCGGTGCGCGCTGCGATCCGCGACTTCGAGCCGGATGCGGTCGGCATCTCGCTCCGCAACCTCGACAACTCGGCCTATCCCGAGAACACCTCCTACATCGACGACTACGCCGCGCTCGTGATCGCGGATCCGCGGGGCGAGCGACGCGCCGATCGTCCTCGGCGGCGCCGGCTTCACCGTCATGCCGACGACGATCCTCGAGGATCTCGGTGCCGACTTCGGCGTCGTCGGCGAGGGCGAGTTCGCGTTCCCGTGGCTCCTCGAGCGAGCTCGCGCGCGGCCGCGAGGTCGAAGCGACGCGCCGATTTCCGCTGCGAGCGCGTCGAACGGCGGCGTCGCTGATCGCCGGCGCGAGCCGCATCAAGGCGCTCGACGACGCGGGCACGCCCCGCGCGGGACCTCTTCGACGTGCCCGCGCTACTACGAGCGCGGCGGCGCGCTGAACATGCAGACGCAAGCGCGGCTGCTACTTCGAGTGCGTCTTCTGCAGCTATCCGCTGATCGAGGGCACGAAGGTGCGCATGCGCACGCCGAGCGGCGTCGTCGACGAGATCGAGGCGCTGCGCGCGCGAGCACGGCGTCCGCCACTGCTTCTTCGTCGACAACATCTTCAACTTGCCGATCCGGCACGCCAAGGAGATCTGCGAGCGAGATCGTCGCGCAGGCTCTGGACATCGAGTGGTCCGGCTACCTGAACCCGAAGTTCGTCGACGAGGAGCTCGTGCGGCTGATGGCGGCGCTCGGGCTGCAAGGGCGTCGAGTTCGGCACCGACTCCGGCGTCGCGACGATGATCGCGAACCTCAAGAAGGAATTCGACGTCGGACGACCTGCGGAACGCGAGCGAGCTCTGCCACCGGCACGGCCTCAAGTTCGCGCACAGCCTGATCTTCGGCGGCCCGGGCGAGACCTCGGAAACGGTCGACGAGACGCTCGCGCTGATGGAGGAGCTCCAGCCGACCGCGGTGATCGCGATGACCGGCATCCGCATCCTGCCGGGCACCGGCATGGTCGACATCGCGCTGCGCGACGGACAGATCGACGACGACGACAACCTGCTCCATCCGAAGTTCTACGTCGCGCGAGCTCGCTCGGCGACGACTGATCGAGCGCATCGAGCACTACGCGCGGGAGCACTCGAACTGGATCGTTCCGGGCAAGGGCATCAAGACGAACGTCGCCGATGCTGCAGCGGCTCCGCGATCGCAAGATCAAGGGACAGCTCTGGCGCTTGCTGCGCTGACCTCGTCGTGACGCGGACGAAGATCCACGAGCTCGCGCGGATCATCCGGCGCTTCTCGCGCGTCCGGTTGCTGGTGGTCGGCGACCTGATGCTCGATCACTTCGTCATGGGAAAGGTCGACCGGATCTCGCCGGAGGCGCCGGTGCCGGTCGTCACCGTTTCGCGCGAGAGCTTCCATCTCGGCGGTGCCGCGAACGTGGCGGCGAACGTGCGAGCGCTCGGCGGTCGCGCGACGATCGTCGGGGTCATCGGGCGAGACGAGACGGGGCGCCACATCCTCGACGAATTGAAGCACATCGGCGTCGGAGTTGGCGGGATGCTCGCGACCTCGTCATTGCCGACGACGCGCAAGACCCGCATCGTCGCCCATCAACAACAGGTCGTTCGCCTCGACTACGAGGCAAGGATCACCGACTCAAAGCTCGATCGCCGCGTTCGGGATCGCGTGCAACGCCTATTGTCCCGCTTCGACGGCGTGTGGTCTCCGACTACGGCAAGGGCGTCGTCACGGCCGCCCTGCTGGCCGACCTCGCGGCGCGACGCGAGGACAGCCGCCGCTGCTTCATCGATCCGAAGAAGGGCGAACTTCCCGAACTACAGGAATGCGACGCTCGTGAAGCCGAACCTCGACGCTGCGCAGGCGGCGTCCGGAGTCGACGTTCACGACGACGCGTCGCTCCGGCCCGCCGGGCGCGGCTCGTCGAAGCGTGGCGCTCGGAGGCCGTGCTGATCTCGCGCGGCGAAGCGGGGCATGACGCTCTTTCGCGCGCGCTCGCCGCATGACGCACTTCCCGACCGCCGCCCGCGAGGTGTTCGACGTGACCGGCGCCGGCGACACCGTGCTCGCGACGGCGGCGTTGGCGGTTGCGTCGGGCGCGAGCTTCGAGGATGCCGCGGTCCTCGCGAATCGGGCCGCGGGAATCGTCGTCGGGAAAGCGGGAACGGCGACCGTCTCCGCGAAAGAGCTGATCGCGGACCTCGAGTCGGGCCGATGAAGAGCATGACGGGCTTCGGTTCCGCGAGCGCGCCGATCGCGCGCGCCGCCGGTGCGGTCGCCGTCGAGGTTCGGAGCGTGAACCAGCGCTTCCTCGACGTGAAGATGCAGCTTCCGCGTGAGCTCCAACCGCACGAGGCGGAGCTGCGTGCGTCGGTCGAGGCATCGGTCTCGCGCGGACGGGTCGACGTCGCCATTCACCGGAACGCCGGCCGCACGGGCGCGCCCGTCGTCGAGATCGACGAGCGCCTCGCGCGCGCCTACGTCGAGGCGTGGCGGGATCTCGCCCGTCGCCTGCGGTTGTCGGGCACGGTCGATCTCGCGTTCCTGCAAGGACGGAGCGAGCTTCTCCGCGTCACCGAGGAGCGAGCGCCGCTCACCGCCGAGCTCCGCGCCGTACAGCGCGCGCTCGCGCTCGCGCTCCGTGAGCACGATCGGGCGCGGCGCCGCGAAGGCAAGGCGCTCGAGCGTGATCTCCGCGGCCGCGTGACGGCGCTCGCCGAGATCGCGCGCGGGATGGCGGACCGCGCCCGGGCAGGTGCAGTCGAGGCGCGCCGGCGGCTCGAAGAGCGGATGCGCGAGCTCCTCGACGGGCGCGTCGACGAGGCGCGGCTCGCGCAGGAAGCCGCATTCCAGGTCGAGCGCGCCGACGTCTCGGAGGAGATCGTGCGCCTCGGGAGCCACCTCGACGGGCTCCGCAAGCTGCTCGCCGCTCGCGATCCGACCGGGCAGCGGATCGAGTTCCTCCTTCAAGAGGTCGGCCGCGAGGTGAACACGATCTCGTCGAAGTCGAACGACCTCGGGTTGACCGAGCTCGCTCTCGCCGCGAAGGGCGAGGTCGAGAAGCTCCGCGAGCAATCGCAGAACGTGGAATGAAAGGGATCCTCTTCATCCTCTCGGCTCCGTCGGGAGCCGGTAAGACGACGATCTCGCGGAAGGCCGTCGCGGAGATTCCCGGGCTCGAGATGTCGGTGTCGGCGACGACCCGTGAGGCGCGAGCGGGCGAGAAGCCCGGGGTCGACTACCATTTCCTCACGAAGGAGGAATTCGAGCGGCGGCGCGACGCCGGCGAGTTCGCCGAGTGGGCGCGGGTCCACGATCACTTCTACGGCACACCCCGCGCACCGATCGAGTCGGCGCTCGCGACCGGCCGCGACATGCTCCTCGATATCGACGTGCAGGGCGCGCGGCAGATGAAGGAGCGATACCCGGAGTCCGTCGCGGTCTTCGTGCTGCCGCCGTCGGTGGAGGAGCTCGAGCGCCGGCTGCGCGGGCGCGGCACCGATCCGGACGAGGTGATCCGCCGCAGGCTCGACCGCGCGAAGGAAGAGATGAAGGAAGCGCCGGCGTACGACCACCGGATCGTTAACGAGGAGATCGCGAAGAGCGTCGGCGAATTCGCGAGCATCGTCGCGGCCGAACGGGTGCGCGTGCGCGGCACGCGGTAAGCAAAGGTCGAAGCTGGCGCGCGGGGGCTCGCCTGCGCTCCATGGCTCGCCGATCGTGCGCGTTTAGTCGGGCAGCCGGGTGCCTGGTTCGCGGAAGTAAAGCGCAGTCCGCGCTGAGTGCTCGCATGAAGCTGCTCGCTCCCAGCGGCGAGCCATGGAGCGAGCCAGGCACCCGGCTGCCCGGCGTAGGTCACTGCTCGGCTGCGCTTTACCTCCGCGCAGGCGAGCCCCCGCGCGCCAGCCTCGACGAACGCTCGCGGGGCCGCCTTTCGCACCCCAGCGCCGGTGATTACACTAGGCGCTGCCCATGACCCTTCAGGACCTGATCGGCCGGGTGCAGGCCTATAACCCGGCGGCGGACGTCAGCACGCTGCAGCGCGCCTACGACTTCTCGGCCGCGGTCCACAAGGGCCAGAAGCGCATGTCGGGCGAGCCGTACCTCACGCACCCGCTCGAGGTCGCCGGCATCATCAGCCGAGCTGAAGCTCGACGTGCCGAGCGTCGTGACCGGGCTCCTGCACGACACCGTCGAGGACACGCTGGCGACGCTCGGCGCAGGTCGAGAAGATCGTTCGGCACCGAGATCGCCGACCTCGTCGACGGCGTCACCAAGATCGGCCAGATCAACTTCACCACGCGCGAGGAGAAGCAGGCCGAGAACTTCCGCAAGATGCTCCTCGCGATGGCGCGCGACATCCGCGTCATCCTGGTCAAGCTCGCCGACCGCACGCACAACATGCGGACGCTCGGCGCACCTGCCGCCCGAGCGAGCAGGACGACGATCGCGCAGGAGACGCTCGACATCTACGCGCCGCTCGCGCACCGCCTCGGCATCTACTGGATCAAGAGCGAGCTCGAGGACAACGCGCTCCGCTTCCTCCACCCCGAGGTCTACTACCAGCTGAAGCGCAGCGTCGCGAAGAAGAAGGCCGAGCGCGAGAAGTACATCGAGGAGGTGCATCGCGGTGCTCGTCGAAGAAGCTCGAGCGAGGCCGGGCATCGAGGCCGAGGTGACCGGCCGGCCGAAGCACTTCTACTCGATCTACCAGAAGATGCAGGCGCAGAACCTGCTCTACGACCAGATCTACGACCTGATCGCGTTCCGCGTGCTCGTCGACACGCGTGCGCGAGTGCTACGAGGCGCTCGGCGTCGTGCACGCGAACTGGAAGCCGGTGCCCGGCCGCTTCAAGGACTACATCGCGCTGCCCGAAGGCGAACATGTACCAGTCGCTGCACACGACCGTGATCGGCCCGTACGGCGAGCGCATCGAGGTCCAGATCCGCACCGACGAGATGCACCGCGTCGCCGAGTACGGGCATCGCCGCGCACTGGAGGTACAAGGGCCCGGGCGGCATCGACCGCCGACGACGCGCAGCGCTTCGCGTGGCTGCGCCAGCTGATCGAGTGGCAGCAGCAGCGTCAAGGACCCGCAGGAGTTCCTGCAGTCGGTGAAGGTCGACCTCTTCACCGACGAGGTCTACGTCTTCACGCCGAAGGGCGACCTGCTCAACTTCCCGGAGGGCGCGACCGTCATCGACTTCGCGTACCGCATCCACTCCGAGGTCGGCCACCACTGCACGGGCGCGCGCGTGAACGGGCGGCTCGTGCCGCTCCGCTACCAGCTGCAGAGCGGCGACACCGTCGAGATCATCACCACGCCGCAGCCAGACGCCGACGAAGGACTGGCTGAAGCTCGTCAAGACGCCGCGCGCCAAGGCGCGCGATCCGGGCCTGGATCAAGAACCAGCAGCGCGACGCGCTCGGTCGCGGTCGGCCGCGAGATCCTCGAGCGCGACCTCGCGCGCTACCAGCCTCGACCTCGGCGAGCTCCGGCAGGACGGGACGCTCGAGCGCGTCGCGCACGAGCTCGGGCTCAAGGACGAGGAGGCGCTGCTCGCGGCCGTCGGCTACGGCAAGCTGACGGCGCAGCAGGTGCTCGCGCGCATCGCTGCCGCCGAGGAGCTCGGCAGACGCCGGCGCGAGCAGCGCGGAGGGCGCGCTCGCAGCAGCTCTTCCGCCTCGTCGCCGCGGCAGCCGCCGACGGGCGGCGTCCGCGTCTCCGGCGTCGACGACGTGCTGGTGCGCTTCGGCGAGTGCTGCAATCCGCTGCCCGGGCGAGCGCATCGCCGGCTTCATCACGCGCGGCCGCGGCGTCACCGTGCACGCGCTCGACTGCCCGAAGGTGCTGGAGAGCGACCCGCAGCGCCGCGTCGACGTCGCGTGGGAGGACGGCGACGGCGCGCGCCGCGCCGGTCAGCGTCGAGGTCGACGTGCGTCGACGAGCCCGGCCTGCTCGCCGCGATGTCCAAGGCGATCAGCTCGACCGGCGTCAACATCGCACGCGCCCAGGTGCACGCACCGGCATGACCAGCAAGGCGCATGAACACGTTCGAGCTGATGGTGCGGACGGCGCGACGAGCTGAACGGCGTGATGCGGAACCTGGGCAGCGTGCGCGGCGTCATGCGCGTCACGCGGGTGCGCACGTGAGGCGTGCGATCGACGACGCGAGCGCGGCGCCGGCGCGCGGTCGGCCCGTACAGCCAGGCGATCGACGCCGGCGGCTTCGTCTTCTGTGCCGGGCAGATCGCGCTCGACCCGGCGACGGGGACGCTCGTCGACGGCGGGATCGCGGCGGAGACGCGCGCAGGTGATCGCGAACCTGACCGCCGTGCTCGAGGCGGCCGGGCTCGGTCTCGCCGACGTCGTGAAGACGACGGTCTTCCTCGTCGACCTCGGCGACTTCGCCGCGGTGAACGAGATCTACGGTGCCGCGTTTCACGCCGCCGTATCCGGCGCGCGCGACGGTGCAGGTGGCGGCGCTGCCGGCGGGCGCGCAGGTCGAGATCGAGGCGATCGCGAAGCGAAGTTAAGCAGCCTTTTGCACGCGCCCCGAGCGGATGCAGCGCGTGCAAACGAGGATCCGTCTCACGCCGCCGCCGACCTTGGCGCGCACCGTCTGCAGGTTCGGCCTGCCACGTCCGCTTCGTCTTGTTGTTCGCGTGGCTGACGTTGTTGCCGGTCGAGCGGTGCTTACCGCAGACTTCGCAGGTACGAGCCATGTCGTCGGGACTCCTCGGGAATCCAGCCTTGTAACGGATCCGTCGGCCCGGCTCAACCCGGGCCACGCCGGATGCGCTCGAGGAGCGCGGTCGTCGAAAGGCCGGGGTGATACGGGATGATCGCCACCCGGCCGCCGCGAGCGCGGACCTCGTCGCCGCCGACGACGGTCTCAGGCGTCCAGTCGCCGCCCTTGGCGAGCACGTCCGGCGCGAGCGCGTGGACGAGCTCGCGCGGCGTGTCCTCGTCGAAGAGCGTCACGTAGTCGACCATCTCGAGCGCGGCCAGCACCTCGGCGCGCTCGGCTTCCGGCACGACCGGGCGATCTTTTCCTTTGCCTAGCCGGCGAATCGAAGAGTCCGTGTTGAGACCGACGACGAGGCGGTCGCCGAGCGCGCGCGCCTCGCGGAGATAGCGGACGTGTCCGGCGTGAACGAGATCGAAGCAGCCGTTCGTGAAGACGACGCTCCGGCCCGCGGCGCGGTCCGCCGCGACGGCCGCGGCGGCTTCCTGCCTCGTCACGATCCGCCCCACGGCGGGAGTGTATCCACGCCCAGACAGGCTCGCCAGCCGCCTTTATCCCCCCGTCGCATACGGATAAGCTCCCCGACCCGGATGGCCGACTCCCGCAGCCGCAGGCGCTGGAAGAGCGAGATGGCGATCCGCGTCGACGTGAACGGCGCGCTCGAGCCGTGGCTCGGCGCGGCCGGGCTCGCCGAGCGCGATCTCGAAGCGCTCGCCCCGCGCGTCGCGGAGGTCCATGCCGCGCTCGAGGCGGATCGTCGCTCGGGCGGGCAGCGTTTCCGGGAGCTGCCGTACCAGAAGAAGGACCTGGGCCGCGTCCAGGCGCTCGCCGACGAGATGCGCGCCGAGTTCGATACGCTCGTCGTGATCGGGATCGGCGGCCCGGCCCTCGGCGTGCGGGCATTGACGGGAGCGCTCCGCCCGCCGTTCGCGGAGCTCCGCCCCGACTCTTCGGACCGGGGCGCGCGGGTGCTCGTCACCGACTCGATCGACCCGACGAGCGTCTCCGCGATCCTCGATGAGGTCGACCCACACAAGACCGCGTTCAACGTGATCTCCAAGTCCGGCGATACCGCCGAGACGATGAGTCAGTTCCTCATCGTCCGCGATCGGCTGCTGAAGCAGCTCGGCGGCGTCGACTACGCGAAGCACGTGGTGATCACGACCGGCGCCGAAGCCGGCGGCCTCCGGCAGATCGTCAACGACGAGGGGTTCCGCTCGCTCGCGATGCCCGACGGGGTGCCGGCGCGCTACGGGATCCTCTCGCCTGTCGGCCTTTTCCCGGCAGCGATGGCGGGCATCGAGATCACCGACATCATCGCCGGCGCTCAAGCGATGGACGAGCGGTGCAAGGCGGCGACGCTCGAGACGAACCCGGCGTACCTCCACGGAGCCGTGCAGCACCTGATGCGCGCCGCGCGCGCCAAGAGCGTCCGCGTGATCATGCCGTACAGCGACCGTCTCGCGGGAGTCGCGGACTGGTTCGCGCAGCTCTGGGCCGAGAGCCTCGGCAAGGAGCACGACCTCGACGGGCGCGTCGTGCACTCCGGGCAGACGGTGGTGACGGCCGTCGGCCCGGGCGCGCAGCACTCGCAGCTCCAGCTCTACGTCGAAGGCCCCGACGACAAGGTCGTGACGTTCGTCCGCGTGGAGGATCCCGGCCCGAAGGTGGAGATCCCGGAAGGCTACGGGGATCTCGCCGAGGTCGGCTATCTCGGCAAGCAGTCTCTCGGCGAGGTCATGAACCTCGAGCAGCGTGCGACGGAGATTTCGCTCGCGAAGCGCGGGCGCGCGACGACGACGATTCAGCTCCCCTCGATCCACGCGTTCACGATCGGGCAGCTCGTCTATCTTCTCGAAGTCGAGACGGTGTTCGTGGCCGCGCTCGCGCGCGTCGATCCCTTCACGGCCGGCGGCATCGAGGAAGGCAAGCGCCTCACCTACGCGATGGCGGGGCGGCGCGGCTACGAAGAGGGCAGGGCCGAGGTCGACGCCTGGATGCAGAAGAAGAACCCGCGCTTCGTAGTCTGATGGCACGCGTTCAGGTTCTGCCCGACGCCGTCGCCCGGCGGATCGCCGCCGGCGAGGTGATCGAGCGACCCGTCTCGGTCGTGAAGGAGCTCGTCGAGAACTCGCTCGACGCGGGCGCGCGGCGGATCGTGGTCGAGGTCGACGGCGGCGGCGTCGACCGGATCGCCGTCACCGACGACGGGGAAGGGATGGCGGCGGAAGACCTACCGCTCGCGTTCCGCCCGCACGCGACGAGCAAGATCCGCACGGAAGAGGATCTGCTGCAGATCGCCACGCTCGGCTTCCGCGGCGAGGCGCTGCCGAGCATCGCCGCCGTCGCCGACGTCGAGGTCTGGACGCGCCGCGCGGCGGACGCGTCGGGCGCGCATTTGCACCTCCGCGGCGGCGAGCTTGTGGGCGGCGGTGTGACCGGAGCGCCAGCCGGTTGCCGGATCGAGGTGCGAGAGCTCTTCTTCAATACGCCCGCGCGGCGGAAATTCCTGAAGTCCGCGCAGACCGAATCCGGCCACGTCGCCCAGCTGCTCGGACGGATCGCGCTCGCGGCTCCCGAAACCGAGTTTCGGCTCGTGCAAAACGGACGCGAAGCGCTTCGTTGCCCGGCCGAAGGGCGACAGGAAAGAATCGCGCGCATCCTCGGGCGTGAGCTCGCAAACGAGCTCCGCCCGGTCGACGCGGACGGGCCGATCGCCGTCGGCGGGTTCGCGAGCCATCCGCACTTCACGCTCCCGAGCCAGCGCGCGATCCACTTCTTCGTGAACGGCCGCTTCGTCCGCGATCGCACGCTCACGCACGCGCTCTTCTCCGCGTATGCGACGCTCGTGCCCCACGGGAGATCGCCGGCGGCCGTGCTGTTCCTCCGCCTCGCGCCCGACGAGGTCGACGTGAACGTCCACCCCGCGAAGCTCGAGGTTCGATTCCGCTCGTCGGCGGCGGTGCATGAGGCGATCGGTCGCGCGGTGCGGCGCGCCGTCGTCGCGCCCGCGACGGAAGCCATGGCCGAGGTCCGCGAGCCGATCGCGGCGTGGAGCGCGGCGACGGCGGCGAGCGAGCCGTCCCGAGCTTCCGGCGGCGGGGCGCGGCTCCGACTCGTGCCGGTCGAGACGGCGACGGCGGCCGAGCCGCTGCGCTCGGCGGCGCTTCTGCCGCCCCGGGGACGCTTCGCCTCGCTCCGCGTGCTCGGGCAGGTCTTCGACGGCTATCTCGTCTGCGAAGGCGAGGGCGAGCTCGTGGTGATCGACCAGCACGCCGCGCACGAGCGCGTTCGCTTCGAGCGCCTGCGCGAGCAACGCTGCGAGGGCGCCGTCGCGCAGCAGGCGCTCCTCGTGCCGCAGACGATCGAGCTCGCGCCGGGCGGCGCCGAGCTTCTCGCCGGCTCCGCGGACGCGCTCGCCAAGGCCGGGCTCGAGCTCGAAGCGTTCGGGGATCGCGCCGTCGTCGTCCGCGCCGTGCCAGCCGCGCTCGCGCCGTCCGCCGTCGACGGGCTCGTCCGCGCGCTCGCCGCCGAGCTCGGCGAGGTCGGCGACAGTCGCGCGCTCGACGAAGAGATCGAAGGCATGCTCGCGACCGTCGCGTGTCATTCCGCGGTGCGGGTCGGCGAGCGGCTCGACGAGCGCGAGATCCGCGCGCTACTGACTTCGATGGACGAAATCGATCTTGCGACGAACTGCCCGCACGGCCGCCCGGTCGCGCGCGCGTTCCCGCGCGGCGAGATCGAGCGCCTCTTCGGCCGGTGAGAGTGCCTTTCGACAATGGTCGAGGCTGGCGCGCGGGGGCTCGCCTCCGCTCCATGGCTCGCCGATCGCGCGTGGGTAGTCGGCAGCCGGGTGTCTGGCTCGCGGAAGTAAAGCGCAGTCCGCGCGGTTCGCTCGCATGAAGCGAATCGCCGCCGCGGCGAGCCATGGATCGAGCCAGACACCCGGCTGCCGGCGTAGGCCGCTGCTCGGCTGCGCTTTACTTCCGCGGAGGCGCCCCCCCGCGCGCCAGCCTCGACGGCCGTGATCCGCTACCTGATCGTCGCCGGGCCGACGGCGGCGGGCAAGAGCGACGTCGCGCTCGATCTCGCCGAGCGCTTCGGCGGCGAGATCGTCAACGCCGATTCGCGCCAGGTGTACGTCGGCATGGACGTCGGTACGGCGAAGCCGACGCTCGCCGAGCGGAGCCGCGTGCCGCACCACCTCTTCGACGTCGTCCGTCCCGACGAGCCCTTCGACGCGGCGATCTACCGCGCGCGCGCCAAGCCCGCGGTCGAAGAGATCGCGAGCCGCGGCCGCGTGCCGATCGTCGTCGGCGGCACGGGGCTCTACGTGCGAAGCCTCGCCCGCGGGCTCTTCGTCGGGCCCGGCGCGGACGCGCGCCTCCGCGCGTTTCTCGAGCGCGCCGAGCGTGAGCGTCCGGGGACGCTCGCGCGCTGGTGCCGTCGTCTCGATTCCGAGGTGGCGGCGCGGGTTCATCCGAACGACACCGTCCGCCTCGTTCGCGCGATCGAGGTCGCGCTCGCGAGCGGAGAGCCGCTCTCGCGTCATCAGCGCCGTCACGCGTTCGGGGAGGCCCTCGGCGAAGCGATTCTCATCGTGCTCGACCCTGGCGCGGCGACGCTCGACGCACGGATCGTCGAGCGATCGCAGCGGATGTTCGCGAGCGGGCTCGTCGACGAGCTGCGCGAGCTCTGGGGTCGCTACGATCCGGCGCTGCGCCCGCTCGGCAGCATCGGCTACCGCGAAGCAGGTGAAGTCCTTCGCGGCCGTTGGACGGTGGCGGAGGCGACCGAGGAGCTCGTCCGCTCGACCCGGCGTTTTGCGCGCCGCCAGAGGATCTGGTTCCGCCGCGAGCCGGGCGCGGAATGGTTCGACAAGTCGAGCGATCGGGCGGCCGTGCGCGCCCGTGTCGAGCGCTTTCTTGGCGCGCCGTGATGCGGTAAGCAGGGGACTTCCCGAGAGAATCCCCGAAATGGCGCGACGGACGATCGAACAATGGCGACGCGAGATCGATCGCGTCGACGACCGGTTGCTCGCCCTCCTCGAGCAGCGGGCGGCGGCCGCGCAGGCGATCGGTCGCGCCAAGGCGGCGTCCGGCGCCGGCGTCTACGTGCCGAGCCGCGAGAAGAAGATTCTCGATCGGCTGACGCGCGCGCGGAAGAAGCTGCCCGCGGCGACCGTGCGCGCCGTGTTTCGCGAGGTGATCTCCGCTTGCCGCTCGCTCGAGCAGGGGCTCCGCGTCTCCTACCTCGGGCCGGAGGCGACGTTCTCCCACATGGCGGCGCGCGAGCAGTTCGGCAGCGGTGCGACCGTCGTGCCCGCGCCGTCGATCCCGCAGGTCTTCGACGAGGTCGAGCGCGGGCGAGCCGACTTCGGCATCGTGCCGATCGAGAACTCGACCGACGGCTCGGTCGCTTACACGCTCGATCGGTTCCTCGACTCGGATCTCCAGATCTCGGCGGAGATCTGCCTCGAAGTGAGCCACTACCTCCTTTCGAAAACCGGTGAGCGCGCCGCGGTGAAGCGGATCGTCTCGCACCCGCAGGGTATCGGCCAATGCAAGCGATTCCTCGCCGCGAATTTCCCGAACGTCGAGACGGTCGAGACCGCGAGCACGGCACGAGCGGCGGAGATCGCGGCGAGCGACACCGGCGCCGCGGCGATCGCGAGCCGCATGGCCGGCGACGTCTACGGTCTCGTGCCGATCGCCGAGGGCGTTCAGGACTTCCCGTTCAACGCGACGCGCTTCGTGGTGCTCGCGCACGAAGATTCCGCGAAGGCGTCGGGTGACGACAAGACGTCCGTCGTGTTCTCGGTGCGCGACGAGGTCGGCGTGCTGCAGCGGATGCTCCGGCCGTTCGGCGTGCACGGCATCAATCTCACGCGCATCGAGTCGCGCCCGATCAAGGGCAAGCCGTGGGAGTACGTCTTCTTCATCGACTTCCTCGGCCACCGGAAGGAGCGGCGCGTGCGCCGCGCGCTCGAGAGCCTCGAGCGCGTCTGCACGATGCTGAAGGTGCTCGGCAGCTACCCGGTCTGGAGATAGAGCGAGATGTCGATCCAACACCTCGTGCCGCCCTGGCTCGCCTCGCTCGTGCCGTACCAGCCGGGGAAGCCGATCGAGGAAGTCGAGCGCGAGTACGGGATCCCGACTCGATCAAGATCGCTTCGAACGAGAACCCGCTCGGGCCGTCGCCGAAGGCGGTGGCGGCGATCCAGGCGGCGCTCGGCGATCTCCATCGCTATCCCGACGGCGGCGGCTTCGCGCTGAGGAACAAGCTCGCCGCGAAGCTCGGCGTCGCGCCGGCGGAGATCTTCATCGGCAACGGCTCGAACGAGGTGCTCGAGCTCGCCGCGCGTGCGTTCCTCCGTCCGGGCGAGGAAGCCGTGATGGTCGGACCAGGCGTTCGTCGTCTACGCGAGCGTCGTCCAGGCCACCGCGGGGATTCCCCGGAGCGCGCCGCTTCGCGAATTCACGCACGATCTCGAAGCGATCCTCGCGGCGGTGACGCCGAAGACCCGTCTCGTGTTCCTCGCGAACCCGAACAACCCGACCGGCACGATCTACCGGCGTGCGGCGTTCGAGCGCTTCCTCCAAAGCATCCGCAAGGACGTCGTCGTCATCGCCGACGAGGCGTACGCGGAGTACGTCGTCGATCCCGAATGGCCCGATTCGCTGCGCTACCAGGCGCCGGGTCGGCTCCTCGTGACGTGTCGGACGTTCTCGAAGATCTACGGGCTCGCCGGGCTTCGCATCGGCTACGCCGTCGCGCCCGCCGAGATCGTCGAGGTGCTCGACCGGATCCGCCAGCCGTTCAACGTGAACTCGCTCGCGCAGATCGGTGCGCTCGCTGCGCTCGACGACGACGAGCACGTCGAGCGAAGCCGCGCGTGTGAACCGCGGCGGCATGGCGACGCTCGAGGCCGGGCTTCGCGAGCTCGGGCTCGAACCGGTGCCGAGCCAGGCGAACTTCGTGCTCGTCGCGGTTGGCGACGGCGCCGCGGTGACGGAGGCGCTGCTCCGCCGCGGCGTGATCGTCCGCCCGATGGGCGGGTACCGCTTCCCCGAGCACATCCGGGTGACCGTCGGGACGGAAGAGGAAAATCGGCGCTTTCTCGAAGCGCTGCGCGAAATCGTGGGCGAACGCCGGACGGCGCGCGCATGAGCCGTCTCTTCGAGCGGGTCGTCATCGCCGGCGTCGGCCTGATCGGCGGCTCGCTCGGCATGGCACTCCGCGAGCGAAAGCTCGCGGGCGAGGTCGTCGGCTTCGGCCGCGGCCGTCCGAACCTCGAGGTCGCGCGCTCGCGCGGCGCGATCGATCGCTTCAGCCAGGACGCCGCCGAAGCGGCCGCGCGGCGCGGACCTCCTCGTGCTCGCCGTTCCGGTCCGCTCGATCGCGCGCGTCGCCGCGGAGCTGCTCCCGCACGCGGCGGCGGAGGCGCTCGTCACGGACGCGGGGAGCGTCAAGGCACCGGTCGTCGCCGCGCTCGACGGGGTGGTCACTCCGCCGCGCGCGTTCGTCGGGAGCCATCCGATCGCGGGCACCGAACAATCCGGCGCGGCGGCCGCGTTCGCGACGCTCTTCGAAGGCGAGCGGTGCATCCTCACGCCGACGCCGGCGACGCCGGCGGACGCCGTGCGTCGCATCGGCGAGCTCTGGCAGCGGGTCGGCATGCGGGTCGAATCGATGGATCCGGGTGATCACGACCGTTTGCTCGCGCTCGTCAGCCACCTGCCGCACGTCGCGGCCTGGGCGCTCATCGATGCGATCGAAGGCGAGCGCGTCGGCGGTCGCGATCCGCTCGCGTACTCGGGTGGAGGCCTCCGTGACACGACTCGAATCGCGTCGAGCCATCCCGAGATGTGGCGCGACATCTTCGTCGACAACCGCGCGGAATGCGTGCGCGCGATCGACGAGCTCGCGGAGAGGATCGCCAAGCTCCGGAAGCTCGTCGCCGAGGACGACGGCGCGGCGCTCGAACGGGAGCTCGACCGCCTTCGGCAGGCCCGCTCGCGGATTCCCGCCCCGCGCGATCGGGGGAACCCGGCGTGAGCGCCGCTCCTCGCGTCCTCGAGATCGAGCCGCTCGAGGGTCCGCTTCTCGCCACCGTCACCGTTCCCGGCTCGAAGAGCCTCACGAATCGCGCGCTCGTGATCGCCGCGCTCGCCGAGGGCGAGGTGACCGTTCGCGGCGCGCTCGAGAGCGACGACACGCGCTGGATGGTCGAGGCGCTGCGCGCGCTCGGCTTCGACGTCGAGTGGGATCGCGCCGCGCGAGCGATCCGCGTGGAGGGACGGGGCGGGGTAATTCCCGCGCCGAGCTCGGCGCTATTCGGCGGTAATGCCGGCACCGTCGTCCGCTTCCTCACGAGCCTCGTCGCGCTCGGCAACGGTGAGCACCGGGTCGACGGCGACGCGCGCATGCGCGAGCGGCCGATCGGCGATCTGCTCGACGGGCTCGCGGCGCTCGGCGTGCGGGCGCGGAGCGAGCACGGGCGCCCGCCGATCGTCGTCGAAGCGCGTGGAATCGAGGGGGGCGCCGCGACGGTGGACGGCTCGACGTCGAGCCAATTCGCGAGCTCGATCTTGCTCTCCGCTCCTTACGCGCGGCGGGACGTCGAGCCTCGATCCGCGGCGAGCTCGTCGGCGCGCCGTTCGTCGACATGACGATCGGCATGATGCGGCGAGCGGGAGTCGAGGTGGAGCGGGACGGGGTGGTGATTCGCGTGCGCGCCGGCCAGCGCTATCGCGCGGGCACGATCGACGTCGAGCCCGACGCGACGGCGGCGTCATACTTCCTCGCGGCTGCCGCGCTCGTCGGCGGCGAGGTGACGGTGCCGGGCCTCGGCGAGGACTCGCTGCAGGGCGACCTCGCGTTCGTGGACGTGCTCCGCGAGATGGGAGCGACGGTGCGCTTCGACGAGCGGGGCGCGACGGTCGCGGGCAATGCGCGACTGCGCGGCGTCGACCGCGACTTCCGCGGGATCTCCGACACGTTCCTCACCGCGGCGGCGATCGCGCCGTTCGCGTCCGGTCCGACCCGTATCCGCGGCATTGCGCACACCCGGCGGCAAGAGAGCGACCGCGTCGCCGCGGTCGCGACCGAGCTCGGGCGGATCGGCGTCCGCGTCGTCGAGCACGACGATGCGCTCGAGATCGAGCCGGCTTCGCCGCACGGCGCGCGACATCGAAACGTACGCGGATCACCGGATCGCGATGAGCTTCGCGCTCGTCGGGCTCCGCGTGCCCGGCATCCGCATCCGCGATCCGGAATGCGTCGCCAAGACGTTTCCGGGCTACTTCGCGGCGATCGAACGCCTGCGCGCGGGACGGTCGGGTCGTGACGAGCCCGAAGCGACCGAACGGCGTGATCGTCGCGATCGACGGTCCGGCGGGGGCGGGCAAGAGCACCGTCAGCCGCGAAGTCGCGCGCCGGCTCGGCTACGTGTACCTCGACACGGGCGCCATGTATCGCGTCGTCGGCTGGCTCGCGCGCGAGCGCGGCGTCGATCCGGACGACGGTCCGGCCCTCGCGACGCTCGCCGGCGGCGTGCGGATCGGATTCACGCCGCAGCCGGACGGCAGCCAGCGCGTCACAGCCGACGGCCGCGACGTGACGAAGGCGATCCGGGAGGAGGACATCGGCCAGTGGGCCTCGAAGGTGTCGGCGCGGCCCGAGGTCCGCGAGAAGCTCGTCGCGCTGCAGCGCGCGATCGGTCGGGACGGCGGCGTCGTCGTCGAAGGCCGGGACATCGGCACGGTCGTCTTTCCGGATGCCGAGGCGAAGTTCTTCCTCGAAGCAGCTCCGGAAGCCCGCGCGGAGCGGCGCTGGAAGGAGCTCGCGCGAAAGGGAACGCGGCCGAGCTCGACGAGATCGTCAACGAGATGCGATGCGCGCGACGCGCGGGACTCCTCGCGGAGCCACGCGCCGCTCCGGCAGGCCCCGGATGCGGAACACATCGACTCGACCGCGCTTCCCGTCGAGGAAGTGATCGACCTCATCCTCGCGCGAGTGAGGGGGAAAGCGATCTGCCCTTGAACTCGCCACCCTCCAAGGCTAAGACAGGTGGGATCGTCCGCCCCATGACCACAGGCTTCAGCGAAGGCTTTGTTCGCCACCAGTTTTCGCTTCGACCGTCGAGGGCGTCTCGATTCAAGCTCGCGTAGATTTTCCGTTCCTTCGAAAGGGGACCCTCTAGGTAATGGTTGACGAAGGCAAAGAGGAGGACTTTAGCGCTCTGTTCGAGCAGAGCCTCCGCAGCGTGAAGGCAGGTGAGGTCGTTCGCGGTCACGTCGTGCAAGTCACTCGCGACTTCGTGACGGTCGACATCGGCTACAAATCGGAAGGCCAGATCCCGATCTCCGAGTTCATCGGCCCGGACGGGAACCCCGAGGTCGCCACCGGCGACGAGATCGACGTCTACGTCGACTCGAGCGACAGCGAGAACGGGACGATCTCGCTCTCACGCTCGCGCGCGGAGCAGCTCAAGGTCTGGACGGACATCGAGCGCGCCTTCAACGACCAGCGCTACATCGAGGGCACCGTCGTCGGGCGGGTGAAAGGCGGCTTGAAGGTCGACATCGGCGTCGCCGCGTTCCTACCCGGCTCGCACGCCGACATCCGGCCGGCACGCAACCTCGACCGCTACATCGGCCAGCGCGGCCGGTTCGCGATTCTCAAGTTCAATCGCTCGCGCGGGAACGTCGTCGTCTCCCGCCGTGCGGTCATCGAGCGCGAGCGCGAGGTCCTCAAGGAAGAGACGCTGAAGGTCCTCGAAGAGGGCGTGATCCTCGAAGGTGTCGTCAAGAACCTCACCGACTACGGCGCGTTCGTCGACCTCGGCGGCATCGACGGCCTTCTCCACATCACCGACATGTCGTGGGGGCGCATCGCTCATCCTTCCGAAGTCGTGAAGGTCGCCGACAAGGTCCGCGTCGTCATCCTCAAGTACGATCCGGCGCGCGAGCGTGTGTCGCTCGGCATGAAGCAGATCCTCCCGGATCCGTGGCAGACCGTCGCGCGATCGCCTGTCCCCCGGCATGCGGGTCAAGCGGCAAGGTCGTCAGCCTCACCGACTACGGCGCGTTCGTCGAGGTCGAGAAGGGCGATCGAGGGCCTCGTTCACGTCTCCGAGATGTCGTGGAAAGCGCGTGAGCGCATCCGCGCGAGGTCGCTGGCGAGGGGCAAGAGGTCGAGGTGCAGATCCTCGACGTCGACCCGGCGAACCGGCGGATCTCGCTCGGCCTCAAGCAGACCGAGCCGAATCCCTGGGAGCTGGTGAAGGTCAACCACCCGATCGGCACCGCGGATCAACGGCAAGGTGAAGAGCATCACCGACTTCGGGATCTTCGTCGGCGTCGAAGAGGGGATCGACGGCCTCGTGCACGTCTCCGACCTCCACTGGACGAAGAAGGTGAAGCACCCCTCGGAGCTCTTCAAGAAGGGCGACGACGTCGAGGCGGTCGTGCTCGGCGTCGACGTCGAGAACGAGCGCATCTCGCTCGGCATCAAGCAGCTCACAGGCGATCCGTGGGCGAGCTTCTCCGAGCGTCATCCGGTCGGCTCGCAGGTGCACGGGCAAGGTCACCAGCGTCGCGGACTTCGGCGTCTTCGTCGAGATCGAAGAGGGCATCGAGGGCCTGATCCACGTTTCGCAGCTCTCCACCGAGCGAGTCGACCGGCCGCAGACCTCTTCAAGGTCGGCGACGACATCGAGGCCGAGGTGATCAGCGTCGACGTAAGGAGCGCCGCATCGGCCTCTCGATCAAGGCGCTGCGTCGCTCGGAGGAGCGAGGCGAGGTCGACGCGTACCTCCGGCGCGAGCAGGAGAACGCGCGCTTCTCGTTCCGAGACATCCTGTCGAGGAGCTGGCGCTCGATCGCGACGATTCGGCCGAAGCGAAGAAGTCCTAGAGGCCTCCCGAGGCCGCGAGATCATGGGCCGGCTCCGCCTCGCTGCCTGCGCCGCATCGGGCTCGGATCCTCATCGTCGCGCTGTTCTTCGCGCTCTTCGCGCTCGACCGTCGACGGCGGCGAGCTCGGCGACGGCTGGCTCTCGCGCGAGCTCGTCGCCGTCGTCTGGGTCGAGGGCGAGATCTACGAGAGCGACGACGTCGTCGAGACGCTCGACGACCTTCGCCGACACGAGGCGGTCGCGCGGTCGTGCTGCGCGTCGATTCGCCCGGCGGCGCGGTCGCGCCGTCCCAGGAGATCTACGACGCGATCGGGCGCGCTCCGCGAGAAGAAGCCCGTGATCGCCTCGCTCGGCAACGTCGCGGCGTCGGGCGGCTACTACATCGCCGCCGCCTGCGACGCGATCGTCGCCAACGCCGGCACGCTCACCGGCTCGATCGGCGTCCTCATGGAGCTCCCGCAACATCGAGGAGCTGATGCAGAAGATCGGCGTGCATCCGGCAGATCCTGAAGGCCGGCCGCACAAGGACATCGGCTCGCCGATCCGGCCGATGACCGCGGAAGAGCGCGAGCTCATGCAGGGGCTGCTCTCGAACGTGCACGACGCAGTTCGTCGCCGCGGTGGCCAAGGGCGGAAGCTCGAGGTCGAGGTCAGGTCCGCCCGATCGCCGACGGCCGGATCTTCACCGGCGAGCAGGCCCAGAGCTCGGCCTCGTCGACAAGCTCGGCGGCCTCCAGGACGCAGTCGCCCTGGCCGCCGAGCGAGCCGGGATCGTCGGCAAGCCGCGCGGCTCGAATACCGCGAGGGCGAGGAGTCCTGGTGTCTGGCGCATGTTCGGCCGGGCCGTCGGCAGCCTTCCCCGGGCCTCACCGGGCTCCAGCTCCTCTACCTCGGGCCCCGCTCCACGGGTTGACGACCGGCCCCCCCTCGGGCGAGAAGTGTCCGAAATCTTCGTAGGTTGCGTAAGGACGTTGCCCGGGGGAGCGGACGATGACGAAGCGGGACCTGATCGACGAGGTGGTGCGGCAGTTCCCGAGGTTCGCGCGCCGCGACGCCGAGATGATGGTGAACGCGGTGTTCGACAGCATGGCCGAGGCGCTGCAGAAGGACGAGCGCATCGAGATCCGCGGCTTCGGCAGCTTCGTCGTGAAGCACCGCCAGGCGAGGGAAGGGCGGAACCCGAAGACGGGCGAGATCGTGTCCGGTGGCCGCGAAGCGGGTGCCCTTCTTCAAGGTCGGCAAGGAGCTGAAGCTTCGCGTCGACGGCAAGCCCGTACCGCCCGAATCGGCCGAAGGCGGCGGCGGCGAGTCGGACTTCCAGGAAGGTTGAAGTCCTCGCGCGTCCTCTGGGCGCCCTGGCGGATGGCGTTCATCCAGTCCGCCAAACGGCCCGGCTGCATCTTCTGTGGGATCACGGCGCGGTCGCCGGATCTCCGTGAGCGGCTGGTGCTCGCGGTGACGCGCCACTCCGTCGTGATGCTGAACCGATACCCGTACAACAACGGGCACCTGATGATTGCGCCGCGGCGGCACACCGCTGACTTCGATCGCCTGAGCGCGACGGCACGCGCCGATCTCGCGGAGACCTTGCGCCGCTCGATCGCGATCGTACGCCGCGCGCTGCGACCCGACGGCATGAACGTCGGTCTGAATCTCGGTCAGGTCGCCGGCGCCGGCATCGCCGATCATCTGCACTGGCACATCGTGCCGCGGTGGTCGGGCGACACGAACTTCATGCCCGTGATCGCCGAGACGAAGTCGATGCCGCAGCATCTCCTCGAGAGCTACGACTCCCTCGCGCCGAAGTTCGCGCGACTCCGATCGAAGTAGCCGAACGCGGGATCGCGGTCGGTCGCGGGGGCTCGCCTCCGCTCCATGGCTCGCCGATCGTGCGTGGTTAGTCGGCAGCCGGGGGTCTGGCTCGCGGAAGTAAAGCGCAGTCCGCGCAGTCCGCTCGCAGGAAGCAACTCGCAACAGCGGCGAGCCATGGAGCGAGCCAGACCCCCGGCTGCCGGCGTAGGCCGCTGCTCGGCTGCGCTTTACTTCCGCGGAGGCGAGCCCCCGCGGCCGCCGCTCAGACTCGGAGGCCGCGCCGCTCGAGCCGTGGTTGCTCCAGCGGCGAAGCCCCCGGTAGAATCCGCGCCGATGCGACAACGGACTCTCGGCGAGCTGCAACGCGACGGGGTGAGCGTGCTCTCCGTTCGCGAAGAAATGCGACGAAACCTGATCGCCAAGCTGGAGAGCAACACGACGCTCTTCCCGGGGATCATCGGCTACGAAGAATCGGTCGTCCCGGAGATCGAGAACGCGATCCTCTCCGGGCACCACATGGTGTTCCTCGGCGAGCGCGGTCAGGCGAAGAGCCGGATCATCCGCGCGCTCGCGTCGCTCCTCGACGAGGTGGTCCCCGTCGTCGAGGGCTGCGAGATCCACGATGATCCGACCGCCCCGATTTGCCGTGCGTGCCGCCGGCGGGTCGCCGAGGCCGGTCCCGACCTGCCGATCGCGTGGCTGCCGCGTGAGGTGCGCTACGGCGAGAAGCTCGCGACGCCGGACGTCTCGATCGCCGACCTCATCGGGGAGATCGATCCCGTCAAGGTTGCCGAGGGGCGGTACCTCGCTGACGAGGAGACGATCCACTTCGGGCTCATCCCGCGGACGAACCGCGGCATCTTCGCCATCAACGAGCTGCCGGACCTCACCGAGAAGGTGCAGGTCGGCCTCTTCAACTTGATGGAAGAGAAGGACGTCCAGATCAAAGGCTACCGCGTGCGGCTGCCGCTCGATCTCGTGATCGTTGCGAGCGCGAACCCCGAGGATTACACGAGCCGCGGGCGCATCATCACGCCGCTGAAGGACCGCTTCGACGTCCAGATCCGCACGCACTACCCGAAGAAGATCGAGGACGAGATCGCGATCATGGAGCAGGAGGTTCCGATGCGCGAGGGCGGCAAGCCCGTGCGCGTGCCTCCGTTCCTGAAGGAGATCCTCGCGAACCTCACGCTCGAGGCGCGCGGCTCGACGGAGATCAACCAGAGCTCCGGTGTCAGCGTGCGCGTGACGATCAACAACTACGAGAGCCTGATGTCGAACGCGGAGAAGCGCGCCGTGCGGCTCCGCGAGCCCGAGATCGTGCCGCGGCTCTCGGATCTGCCGAGTATCTTCGCCTCGACCGCCGGCAAGATCGAGCTCGAGTATGCGGGCGAAGACAGAAAAGAAGAGGAGCTGATCGAGCGCCTCCTCAATCGGGCCGTGCTCAAGGTGTTCGACCAGTACGTGAAGGTCGACGAGCTGAAGAAGATCATCGAGTACTTCGAGGCGGGCTGGGGCGTGGAGATCTCGGACACGATGACCGCGGACGAGTACCTGGAAGGCGTGCGCGGGATCCCCGGGCTTCGCGAGTCGATCGAGGCGCTCGGGCCGTTCGAGACGCCGGGCCTGATGGCGTCGGCGCTCGAGTTCCTGCTCGAAGGGCTCCACCTCCATCAGAAGCTCAACAAGGAGCGCGAAGGCGGTCGGTACGTCTATCGCGCCTAGCGTCCTTTCGTGATCCGCGTCCGCTATACGCGCTGGGACGGGTCGCAGGTCCCGGCGCTCCACCCGTCGCGGATCTTCGAGAAGCTTTCGGACGCGCTTTCCTTCACGGAGGACCTCCAGCAGGCGCTCGACTGGCTCCTCCGCCAGGGCATGGAGTTCGACGACCAGAAGGTCGTCGGCCTCGACGAGATCCTCGAGCAGCTCCGCGAGGAGATGCGGAACCGCTACCGCGAGTTCAATCTCGATCACGCGCTCGACGACGTCCAGAAGGAGCTCGAAGAGATCCTCGCTCGCGAGCGCGCTACGCTCGATGCCGCCGCCGATCAGGCGGCGGCGGACGAGAAGCGGAAGCAGCTCGACAAGCTGCCGACGCGGCTCTCCGACGCGGTCGAGCGTCTCCGCGACGAATATTCGTTCGAGGACGAGGAGGCGGCGCGCCGCTTCCAGGAGCTTCTGGAGAAGCTCGGCGACGTCCGTGACCTCGAGGAGTTTCGCCGCCGATACGGCGATCTCTTCCAGGGCCGCGAATCGCTCGACTACGAGAAGGCGGTCGAGCTCATGCGCGAGATGGAGCAGCTGAAGAAGCTCGAAGAGGATCTCTTCTCGGGCAATCTCTCCGGGCTCGATCTCGAGGGTTTGCGGGAGCTCCTCGGCGAGCCGGCGTATCGTGACGCGAAGACGCTCCAGCGGATGATGAGCCTCGTCAAGGACTCGGGGTACCTGACGACGGAGGAGGGGAAGGCGAAGCTCACGCCGAAAGGCGTCCGCAAGATCGGCGAGCTCGCGCTTCACGAGATCTATCAGGGCTTGGTCTCGGATCGTCTCGGCTCGCACTCGACCGACGTACGCGGGCGCGTCGAGGTACGACCGGAGTCCACGAAGCCGTACCACTACGGCGATCCGATGAACCTCGATCTCGTCGGTACGTTGAAGAAGGCGCTGGCGCGCCGCGTGGGAACGCCCCTCGCGCTCGAGCCCGGCGATTTCGAGGTCTACGAGACCGAGGCCTCGACGACGACCTCGACGGTCCTGCTCCTCGACATGAGCTGGTCGATGAGCTGGGAGGGCCGCTTCGCCGCCGCGAAGAAGGTCGCGCTCGCGCTCGAGAGCCTCGTCCGCTCGAAGTATCCGCGCGACTACCTCGGCATCGTTGGCTTCTACACACGGGCCGTCGAGCTCAAGCTGAAAGATCTCCCGGAAGCCTCGTGGAACATGGGCGATCCGTTCACGAATCTACAGGACGGGCTCCGCCTCGCGACCGAGCTCCTGAACCGCCATCCGAGCCGCAACCAGCACGTGATCATCATCACGGACGGCCAGCCGACCGCGTATTTCTCGAAGGGCCGGCTCTACTGCGAATGGCCGCTCTCGTTCGGTGGCATCAGCATGCGCGCGGCGAACGAGACGCTGAAGGAGGTCGAGCGGGTCACGCGCCGCGGCGTGGTGATCAACACCTTCATGCTCGACGACTCGCCGGCGCTGCGCGCCTTCGTCGAGCAGATGACACGCATCAATCGCGGGCGCGCGCTCTACACGCGGCCAGACCACCTCGGCGAGTACCTGCTCGTCGACTACATCGGGCACAAGAAGAAGCGCGTCTAGAATCCGCATCTGGCGCGGCTTTCCGGGCCTTGACGTCGCGAAGATCGATCTTAGCTTTCTCCGCGACAGGAGGACCCACCGATGGCAATCGTCAGATTTCACCCGCTCCACAGTCTCCAAGAAGAGCTCCAGCGGGTTTTCGAGCACCCGCTCTGGAGGTTCGACTACGGTCCCTCGGGACGAGGCGTGTTCCCGCCGGTAAACGTGTTCGCCGACAAGGAGCATGCGATCGTTCGCATGGAAGTGCCGGGAGTCGCGCCGAGAACCTCGGAATCAAGGCGGAAGGCCGCACGCTCACCGTTTCCGGTAAGCGCGAGCTTTCTGAGCTCGAGAACCGCAGCTTCCACCGCCGCGAGCGCAATGGCGGCGAGTTTTCGCGATCGATCCAGCTGCCCGAGGATCTCGACCTCTCGAGGGCCGAGGCGGCCGTGAAGAACGGCATGCTGACGGTCCGCATCCCCAAGCGCGAAGAGTCGAAACCGCGGACGATCACCGTCAAGGCTGCTTAAGCAGCTGACGGGAAGAGATTTTCTGGAGGAAGGAACATGACGGATTCGATGACCGTACGAGAGAAGCAAGAGTTGAAAGAGCAGGAAGCCACCCGTCCGGGACGCATCTACCAGCCGGACGTCGACGTCGCGGAAAACCAGGACAAGTTGCTCCTATGGGCGGACATGCCGGGAGTCGACGAGAAGTCGATCTCGGTCACCCTCGACGACGGCGAGCTCACGATCGAAGGACGTGTGGCGGTCGACGACTACGCGGACCTGCGGCCCCTCTACACGGAGTACAACGTCGGCGACTACGTCCGACGCTTCCGCGTCTCCACCGACATCGATGTCGAACGCATCGAAGCCCGCGTCGTGAACGGGGTGCTCGAGATCGAGCTTCCGAAGGCCGAGCGCGTCAAGGCTCGCAAGATCGAAGTCAAAGCGGCATGAGGCCCGCATGAACTAAGGGCTCGCCTAGGCGAGCCCGTGACCGTGCGGTGCACCGATGATATCGGAGGCCCGCATGAACTAAGGGCTCGCCTAGGCGAGCCCGTGACCGTGCGGTGCACCGATGATATCGGTGCACCGCATGAACTTCGCGGTCGCCGGCGCAATCCTCGGTTTCCTCGGTGTCGCCGCGGGCGCATTCGGGGCGCACGGGCTGAAAGGCTCGTACGCCCCGGATCGCATGGAAATCTTCGAGACCGCGGTCCGTTACCAACTGGTCCACGCCTTGGCCTTGCTCGCGGTGCCGACGTTCAGCGCCTCATCGGCGGGCTGGGCGTTCCTCGCCGGCACGATCGTCTTTTCGGGATCGCTCTACGTGCTCGTGCTCGCCGATCAGCGCTGGCTCGGCGCGGTGACGCCGATCGGCGGCGTCCTTCTTCTCGTCGGGTGGGCGCTGCTCGCGCTCGCCGCGTATCGCAAGTAGGGACGCTCCTCCTCGCTTGCAGGCGCCGCCCGGACCCCGCCCGGCGCTCGCAGGAACGTCCCCGTCCCGGCCATAACGGCTGCGCCGTTCTGTCCGGAGGCGTGAGTTACGCGGGTCTTTCGGGCGCGACCGGCGGATAGAGCGTCACGCGCCGGTGCGGCTCGCGGCCTCGGCTCTCCGAGGCGAGGCCGTGCTCCTGGGCGACGAGATGCTGGAGGCGGCGGATGCCCGGCGGCCGCGGCTCGAGGTCGACGGGTCGCTGTTCCGTCAACACCAGATCGACGGCGTCCTGGGCCTCCTGCATCGCGGTCTTCTCAAGCACCTCGACCGAGAACAGACGGCCGAGCTGCTGCTCGATCTGTGTCCGCGTATTGCTCCGGATCGTCAGGATCGGGATCCCGCGGCGTCGCGCTTCCGCGAGCTTCGGCGCGTTCTTCTGCTCCTGGCCGCGTAGCGCGAGCACCGCGTCGGCCTCGCGGAGATGCGGCGTCACGATCGTCGGCAAGCCGAGTGAGCGGACGGCGCGCTCGAGCCGCGTGAAGCTCACGCCGTAGGGGAAGATCTTCCGCGGCGGACGCCGGTCGCCGCGCTCGCCGAACGACGAGGGCATCTGCGTCGACTCGTTGCGGTCGGCGGCCGGATGGATCTCGATCGCACCGTCGTCGCGCCGCGAGCGAAGCTCGGCGGAAGGCTCACGACCGGCGAGTAGCGAGTCGACCGCCTCGGCTACGTTGGTGTGCACCGCGAAGCGGTGGCGGTCCTGAATTTCGATCAGCACGTCGAACGTCGGTGCGGCGCGCCGCTCGAGCACGGTCTTCTGCGTCCGACGGCGGCGGGCTTCCTCGTCGCCGAGCGTGACGGACTCGACGCCACCGACGAGGTCGGCGAGCGTCGGGTTCACCAGAAGATTCTCGAGCGTGGTGCCGTGCGCCGTGGCGATGAGCTGCACGCCGCGCTCGGCGATGGTGCGAGCCGCGAGCGCTTCCTGATGCGTGCCGATCTCGTCGACCACGACGACCTCGGGCATGTGATTCTCGACGGCCTCGATCATCAGCGCGTGCTGCTGCTCGGGGCTCGGCACCTGGAGCCGGCGGGCCTTGCCGATCCCCGGATGCGGCACGTCGCCGTCACCGGCGATCTCGTTCGAGGTGTCGACGACGACGACCCGCTTGTCGAGGTCGTCGGCGAGGACGCGCGCCGCCTCGCGGAGGAGCGTCGTTTTGCCGACGCCGGGGCGGCCGAGCAGGAGCACGCTTCGCCCCTCGGCGAAGACGTCGCGGACGATCTCGATGACGCCGGTGACGGCGCGGCCGACGCGGCAGGTGAGGCCGATCACCTCGCCGCGGCGGTTTCGGAGCGCGGCGATTCGGTGCAGCGTGCCTTCGATGCCGGCTCGATTGTCGGACGTGAACGTCCCGAGCCGGGCGACGGTCGTCTCGATCTCGTCACGCGTGACCGGGCCGGCGCCGAGCGTTCTCGCCGCATGCGGAAAGCGCGCTTCAGCCGGTCGCCCGAGATCGAGCACGATCTCGAGGAGATCCGTGACGGGACCGGCCACGAGCGCGGTTCGCACGCGCTCCGGCAGCACGGCGAGCAGCAGATCCAGATTGTCGGTCGCTTCGACTTGAGCGACCGGGCCGGGCCGAAGCTCCGGCAAAGCCTCACTCATGGCGCGAATGTAGCGCCGGTGGGTAGGTGCGCCAAGCGCCTCGCGAGCGGTCTCCGGCGACGTCGAACTTTGCCGTCGTGGTCGCCGTCGCCAGCGACTACGATAACGCGTGCATTTCCTTGACCATCTGCTCCCCGGCGGCATTCGAAGACTGCCGGGATTCGCGCGCCGCCTGCGCCGCCTGGAACGCGAAGCTCGGTTTGATCAAGTTCAGGATCGGCGGGATGAAGACGAGCGCGCCGAGGAGATGGAAGCCGAGGAGGAACATCAGGAGGAGCGCCATCTCCGCCTGGAACTTCATCGGGAAGAAGAGCCAATAGACGATGCTCGCCGTCAGCGAGAGGCCGGTGAACGTGACCGTCTTGCCGGTGGAAAGGAGGGCGCGGTGGATCGCCGCATCGAAGGAGCCGGTCTCCTCTCCGAAGCTGTGCTCCTCCACGATCCGTGACAGCACGTAGTACCCGTAGTCGACGCCGATGCCGATGCCGACCGCGGCGACCGGCAACGAGTTGATGTTCATGTCGATCCCGAGCCAGTACATCACGGCCTCGCACATCGGCTGGCCGATGAGCGAAGGGACCATCACGATCAGGGCGCCGATCACGGACCAGTACGTGAGGTAGTTGAGGAGCAGGATCACCGTCAGGATCAGCACCAGGTTCCAGCGATACGACCACTCGACGTTCTCGTTCGTCGCCGCGAGGATGCCGAGGAGCCCGCCGGCGAGGAGATAGCGGACGCTGTCTTCCGGCTTCGCCATCTTGCCGATGTATGCCTTCGCCTGCTCGATCGCGTTCTTGATCGTGTCGTGGTTGTAGTCGCGGTAGAAGAGCGTGATCGTCGCGTTCGTGTAGGAGATGTCGAAGAACCGATCGAGCTCACCGCGTCGCGTGCCGGAGGTGAGGAGGAAGAAGATCTGGCCGACGTGATCGTCACGGTCCGGCAGCATGTTCCACTTGGGGTCGCCCTCGTGGAACGTGCGGAAGATCTTCTTCAGGAGCCCGGCCGCGGTGATCGAGCCGCCGGCTCCTTCCTTCTCCATCTGACGCGCGAACATCTCGAGCTGGTTCAGGGTGTCGGCATTCTTGAGCGCTTCCTTCTTCTTGCCCTCGGCGATGATCACGAGCTGCGAGGCGCCCACGAAGTGCTCGTTCACCTTGTCGAACGCGACGTTGTGCGGATGGTCGGGGTAGAGCAGGGCCTCGCCGGGCGTCGTATTCCCGACCTTCAGCTTCATCGAATAGAAGACACCGACGGCGAGCAGCAGGATGAGGCCGATGACCGAGGCCGACATCCGCCAACCGGTCGAAAGCCAAACCACGAAGTCGGCGAAGCGGCCGTAGAGCCGGCCGAGGACGCCGGGCTCGGAGTCCGTGATCGCGTGCGCTGGCGGCTTGGCGAAGCTCAGGATCACCGGATGAAGCGTGATCACGGTGATGAAGATCGAGAGGATCCAAAAGCCCGAGAGGACGGCGATCTTCTGGATCAGTGGAATGCCCGCGATCAGAAGCGTGAAGAGCGCGACCGCGTCGGAGAGGATCGCCGCCATCGCCGGCGCGTAGAGCTCCGTGTACGATTTGACGATCGCCTGATCGCGATCTTTCAGGCGGTGATATTCCTCGTGGTAGCGCTCCATCGACTGCACGGAGTGCGAGTGCGCCCGTGCCGACAACAGGAGCGGGATCACCAACACGAGCGGGTCGAGGCTCATGCCGCAGAGCGCGGCGAAGCCCAGCCCGTAAACCGCGGAGAGCACGCCGGAGAGCACCGGCACCCAGACGCCCTGCCAACTCCGGAACTCGAACCAGAGGATCACGATCATCGTCGCCACGCTCGCGAGCAGCACCCAGCGGAGCGACGGGATCATCTGCATGAAGTACGCGTAGAGGATCGGGAAGCCTGTCACGTAGATCTTGGTGTTCTCGTCCTGTTCGCGCGCGACGATCTCGTTGATCTTCGTCCAGACGGTCTGGAGGTCGAAGTATTCCTCCCAGAAGCCGGCGATGATCTGCGTGGCGCGGTCGTCGGGTGAGACGAAGAAGCCGCGAACGCCTTCCGTCGTGTAGACCTTCTGGCGGAGGAATTTCAGATCCTCCGCATCCTCCGGAAGGCGCGGGTAGGTGAGCGGCACGACCTTGATGCCGGAGCCGGCGGTCAGCGCAGTCTTCAGCTTCGGATGCGTGATCGAGATCACCTGATCCGGGTTCACGCCGGGCACCTGATTCAGGAGGTCGAGCGTGATGCGATCGACTTTCCGCACCGTCTCCACGTCGTCGAAGATCGTGCCCTTCTGTACCTCGACGACGACCTGCACGACGTTCGCCGTGCCGAACATGCCCCGGTACTTCGTGTAGAGCTGGATGTACGGGTGGCTCGGCGGGTAGAGGTCGAAGAAGTTCGTGTAGATCGCCAGGTGCTGAACCATGAAGTACAGCAGGAAGAGGGTGGTTCCGGCGATCGCGCCGAGCACGGCCCAGCGGTGGCGGAGCAAGAAGAACAGGTACGCTTCGACGTAGCGCCTGGGCAGCATGCGGGGTCCCCTCTCCCGGGCAGGGCCTTACCACCCGCTCGCGCAACGCCGCAATTGGAAAGGCTCGGGCAGTAAACCGATGTTCACTGCGTCCTTGCGGAAGCGACCAACGACACCCCCTCAGGGGGTCGGGCGAAAGCCCGGGGGGTGAGTAGTCGCTCAGCGCGAGTAGATGTATTCCTTGAGGAAGTGGATCTCGACGTCTTGCTCTTCGGAGATCTCCTTCATGAGATCGCCGATCGAGAGGACGCCGACGAGTCGCTCGCCGTCGATCACCGGCAGGTGGCGACAACGATGGCGCGTCATCTTCGCCATCGCGCTCTCGGCCGGATCTTCGCCCTTCGCGTAGATGAGGTCGCGAGTCATGACGTCGGCGACGGGCGTCGCGCCGATGTCGTGGCCCTTCAGCACGACGCGGCGCATGAGATCGCGCTCGGTGAAGATGCCTGCGAGGCGATCCCCGTCGAGGACCACGACCGCTCCGGTGTTTCCCTGATCCATCTCGCGGACCGCGTCGAACACCTTGGCCCCGACGCTCACCGCGACGACGCCGACGCGGGTCTTCCGCGCCAGAATCTCGTTGACGGTCTTCATGAGCGCGACCTCCGGACGCCTCCGGTGTATCAGGGGCGATGGGCGGTCTGCAAAGTGAGGGTGGCGCGTTTGACGCGCACGGAGGCGAGCATCGTCGTGCACGCGAGCGGCAGCACGCGGACCCGGAGCTCGGTTCGCCGGCCGGCGAACGCGGACGCATCCGCGGCGAGTCGAGCGGCGCCTGCGGGCAAGAGCCGGCGCTTGCCGAGCGTCTGCTCGGCGAGTCGCGTCCAGTCGCCGCCCGTGCGCGCTTCGAGAATCAGCTCCGCGGGTCCGGCGCTCTTCGGCGAGACCGCGAGCTTCGTCGCAAAGCTCGCGCCGGGCGGGACGTCGACGGTCCACGAGATCGCCGCGGGGCCGGTCACCGAGAAGGACCTGCCGCCCGCTCCCCGCTCGACGTGCGGCGGCTTCGGCTCCCCATCCGGCCGGAGGCTCAGGCATGCGGGGCCGACGAGCAGCGAAGCATAGGCGGCCGCGTAGCGGCGCGACTCACGGGGATTCCGACCGCGGCTCACCACGGAGTGATGAAACGTGAGAACGTTCTCGCCGACTCGAAGTCGCTCGCCCGGGATCACGAAGCGGTACTCGCGCTCGTCGTGCTCGGCGCGAAACTTCGCGATCGGGCGCTCGTCGAGCGCAACTTCGATCTCCTGCCGCGCGTTCGCCGGATAGGCGCTGAGCCTGACGAGCACCTGCTTGTCCTCGACGCGCAGCACGGTCAGTCCGAAGCGCGCTTCCGCAGCCTCTGCCCAGACGACAGTGTGGCCGCGACGGCGGTCGCGATCTCGTCGCCGCGACCAACCCGAGAGGAGCGGCGCCCGATCGTCCTCGCCGAAGTGGTAGCGGCGCGTTTCGAGCTCGACCGCGCTCGGTGCGATCGAGAGAAGATCGACGAGCGGGGGCTCGCTCCGCGCCGCGTCGTGCGTGCAGGCCGCGAGGCCGATTCCGAAGAGGAGACCGCTCACCCAAGCTCGCCGTCGCAGCGCCGCGCGGCGGCGCGGGAGGTCCATTGCTGGCTCCGTAACCGAGCGAGGGATGGTTGTCAAAATTGCGATCTGTTATTCACCGCGGCGTGCAGCGCGCCGCTCCGGCTCCTCTCGACCTGCCGACGTCACCCCGACGGCGGATCGCGTTCGTGGTCCCTCGCTATGGAGTCGAGATCGTCGGCGGCGCCGAGACGCTCGCGCGCGGTTTCGCGGAGCGGCTTCCGCGGGAACGCTTCGAGGTCGAGGTCTGGACGACGTGCGCGATGGACCATCACACGTGGGCGAACGCGGTCGCGCCGGGAGCCGCAGAGGTCAACGGGGTCGTCGTGCGGCGCTTCCCGGTCTCACCGCGGGACGTCGGGCGCTTTCTCGCCGTGCAGGAGCGTCTCTCGATCGGCTTTCCGCTGGAGCTCGCCGAGGAGATCGATTGGCTCGCGGGTAGCGTCCATTCCGAAGAGCTCTACGAATGGATCGCCACGCACGGCGCGGAGCGCGACGCGCTTCTCTTCCTGCCGTACCTCTTCGGGACGACGCTCGTCGGCGCGCACGTGTGTCCGGAGCGGTCGATTCTCGTGCCCTGTCTCCACGACGAGCCCTTCGCCTATCTGGCCGTGACTCGACAGCTCTTTCGCTCCGTGCGCGGGTGCATCTTCAACAGCGCGCCGGAGCGTACCCTCGCGCACCGAATCCACGAGGTCTCGCGCGACTCTCCGGTCGTCGGATTTGGCTTCGACGAGGAAGCTTCCGCCGCAGACGAGGTCCCCGAATTTCGGCGACGCCACGGCATCGAGGGGGACTATCTCCTCTATTTCGGACGCAAGGAAGAAGGAAAGAACCTGCCCCTTCTGCTGCAGGCGTTCCGCGCTTGCCGTGATTCCGGACGAGGCCTCTCCCTCGTCGTCGCGGGTGACGGATCGATCCCGGAAAGCGTGCGGCCGAACGGCGTCGTCGATCTGCCGCGGCTCGACGAGCGGGAAAAGCGCGCAGCCTGCGCGGGCGCGCTCGCGCTCTGTCAGCCATCCGTCAACGAATCGTTCTCGATCGTGATCATGGAGGCGTGGCTGCAGGGCACTCCGGTGCTCGTGAATGCTGCCTGCGCGGTGACTCGGCGTCATGCCCGCGAGTCCGGCGGCGGCCTGTGGTTCGCGGACGTGACGGAGCTCGCGGCTCTCGTCGATCACTTGCGATGGCATCCCGAGGAGGCGCACGAGCTCGGTCGAAGCGGTCGAGAGTACGTGCTCGACCGATACGCTTGGCCGGCCGTCGGCGATCGATTCGCCGCCGCGCTCGATCGGCTGCTCGCGGCGGCGTGACGTGACCTGGCTGTCGTTCGGGGAGGAGAACGCCGACGAGCTCGCCGAGCGCGCTCGCGGACGGCTCGAGGGTCGGATCGGCGCCGGCGTCGTCGATCGCGCGGAGATCGAACGCGTATCGCGCGCACGCGTGCGCCTGTTCGATCCGGGAGGCGGCGCTTCCGAGGCGTTTCGTCGGCTCTGTGTCGTCGCGCAAGTCGATGCACCGGTGAAGCTCGAATCGCACCGCCCGCTGATCGGTTCCGTGCTCGTCGCCATGAAGCGCGTCGTCCGGCGGCTGCTTCGCTTCCACGTCGAGGTGCCGCTCGCGCGTCAAGCGGAGTTCAATCGAAACGTTCTCGTCGTGCTCCAGGAGATGGCCGAGCGCCTGCCGCCGCGGGACGAGAAACGCGCGCCGTAGCCTCGAACGCATGGCGAGAGCGGTCCATCAGCTCGTCCCGAACTTGGTCGTCGGTGACGCGATCTCCCAGCAAGTGCTCGCCTTGCGCGACATGCTGCGGACGCTAGGGTTCGCTTCGGAGATCTTCGTCGAGCACGTACACGCGAGCCTCGCGAGTGAGGCTCGAGCGTCGAGCGAGCTTCGCACCCTCGATCGCGACGCCGTCCTGATCTACCATTTCTCGATCGCCTCCACGGCCACCGACAAGTACCGTCAGCTCTCGAACCGACGGGTGCTCGTTTACCACAACATCACCCCGCCGGAGTTCTTCCGCGGCGTGAACGAAAAGGTGGCGGGATTCTGCGCTCACGGCCGCGAAGAGCTGGCCGCGCTGCGTCCGACTGCGGCGATCGCGCTCGCCGATTCCGAGTTCAACCGGCAAGAGCTCCTCACTCTCGGGTATCTTCGGACGGCGATCTTGCCGATCGTCCTCGACACGCGACGTTTCGACCAGAGCCCGATCGCTCGACTCGAGCGCTCGTACAGAGACGGTCATACGAATTTCTTGCACGTCGGGCGCCTCGTGCCGAACAAGCGGCTTGAGGACGTGATCAAGGTGTTCTGGTTCTATCGCCGGAAGATCGACGCCGACAGCAGGCTCTTCATCGTCGGCATCGACACCGACACCGAGCTCTACTCGTTCGCGCTTCGCAGCCTCGTCGGCGATCTCGTGCTGCCCGGCGTCGTGTTCACCGGGGGCGTCTCGCCGCGCGAGCTTGCGCAGTATTACCGGCTCGCGCACGTGTACCTCTGTATGAGCGAGCACGAAGGCTTCTGCGCACCGCTCGTCGAGGCGATGCACTTCGGCGTGCCGGTCGTCGCCTATGCGGCGGGGGCGGTGCCGGAGACGGTCGCCGACGGAGGGATCCTCGTTCGCGAGAAGCGCTTCGCGGAGATCGCGGAAGTCGTCGGGATGGTGCGCGAGGATGACGCGCTCCGGGGGCGCATCGTCGAGCGTGGCCGAAAGCGTGCCGCGGCGTTTACCGCCACGGCGATGCTTCCGCGGCTCCGCGAGCTCCTCCCCGAAATCACCGGAGGATGAGAGTCGCCTTCGTCGTGCAGCGCTACGGAGCCGGCGTCGACGGCGGCTCCGAAGCGCACTGCCGGGCGATCGCCGAGCGCCTCGCGCCGGAGCTGGACCTCGAGGTCTGGACGAGCACGGCACGCGATTATCTCACGTGGGCGAACGAGCTGCCGGCGGGAACGTCGGTCGAGAACGGCGTCCGCGTGCGCCGTTTCCCCGTCGCCTCGCGGCGGCGGGTGCGCAGCTTCGGGCGGCTTTCCGAGCGCCTGTATCGCACGCCGCACTCGCTCGAGGACGAGATCGATTGGATGCAGCGCCAGGGTCCCCGCGTGCCGGCGCTCCTCGACGCGCTCCGCGCGGAGCGAGACCGCTTCGACGCCTTCGTCTTCTACACGTACCTCTACTATCCGACGGCGTTCGGCCTCCCGCTCGTCTGCGAGAAGAGCGTGCTCGTGCCGACGCTCCATGACGAGCCGCCGGCGCACTTCGCGCTCTTCCATCCGATCTTCCACCTGCCGCGCGCGATCATCTGGAACACGCCCGAGGAGCGCGACACCGCGGTTCGCCTCTTCCGCGTCGCTCCCGAAGGCGAGATCGGTGGCATCGGCGTCGCGTCGATCGAGGCATCGCGAGACGCCTTCCGCTCGCGCCACGGCCTCGGGGATTACCTGCTGTTCCTCGGCCGTATCGACGTGTTCAAGGGCGTGCCCGAGCTCCTCGATCACTTCGCGCGCTATCGCCGCGAGCGCGGCGGCGTCGAGCTCGTACTCGCCGGCAAGACGTACATGAAGATCCCGCGAGCCGAGGGCGTGCACGCGGTCGGCTACCTCGACGAGACGGAGAAGCAGGAAGCGCTTGCCGGCGCGCTCGCCACGGTCTCGCCGTCGAGCTTCGAGAGCCTGTCGATCGTCACGCTCGAGAGCTGGGCCGCCGGCACCCCGGTGCTGGCGACGGCGAACGGCGACGTCGTCGCCGCGCAGTGCCGCCGCTCGAGCGGCGGGCTCGTCTACGGCTCGTACGAGGAATTTCGTGACGCCGTCGACCGTCTCCGTGCGGGGGAGGCGCGCGCGCTCGGCGAGGCCGGCCGTCGCTGGACGCTCGCCGAATGCGGTTGGCCGAGGGTGCTCGACGTCTATCGCCGCGCGATCGTAAGGGCGGCGGGGCGGCCGCTCTCGTGAGCCCGCCCCGGGTCGCGATCGACGTTCGCGCGCTCCAGCGCGGGTTCAAATCGCACGGGGGGCGTGGCATCGGCCGCTACGTCCGTTCGCTCGTGGAAGGGTTGCTCGCGCTGGAGGGGAGCGACGCGATCGGCTTCGTCGCCGACGCGGGTGCGGAGCTCGGACGCTTCCCGCCGCCCGGCCGCGTCGCACGCGTCGAGTCGCCGCCCTGGGTCGAGCGGCTGGGGTCGCAAGCGGTGCACGCACGCCAGCACATCGTCTGGCCGCGAAGCCTGCCCACGTTGCCGTTCGACCTGATTCACTTCTGCTCGCAGACCGACGCGCCCGCGCGGCTCGACGTTCCCTACGTCGTGTCGGTCCTCGATCTCATCCCGCACCGGATGGAAGCGCTCTACGTCGCGGGGAAGAGCCGCGCGCGTTACCGCATCGCCCGCTGGCTCGAGCGCCGCGCGCTACGCCGCGCGACCGGGCTCCTCGCGATCTCCGAGTACACGAAGCGCGACGTCGTCGACCTCGCGCGCGTTTCCCCGGACCGCGTCGTCGTCACACCGCTCGGCGTCGACGAGCGCTTTCGCCCGCCGACGCCGGCGACGGTCGAAGCGCTGCGGCGCCGGATGCAGCTCCGCCCGCCGTACCTCCTCTACGTGGGCGGCATCGACCGGCGGAAGAACGTGCATCTGCTGCTCGATCTCACGCGCCGACTGCTCGAGAAGCGCCCCGACGTCGAGCTCGTGCTCGCGGGCGGCTATCGCGACGATCCCGACTACCCGGCGCTCGTCGCGCGCATCCACGCGCTCGGCCTCGAGCGCGCCGTCCGCCTTCTCGGCTTCGTCGCCGATGAAGAGCTGCCCGCGCTCTACGCGGGCGCCGCTGCGTTCGTATTCCCGAGCGCGTACGAAGGCTTCGGGCTTCCGCCGCTCGAGGCAATGGCGTGCGGCGCCCCGGTCGTCGCCGCCCGTCGCACGTCGCTGCCCGAGGTGCTGGGCGACGCGGCGTGGCTCGTCGACCCGGACGACGCCCGCGCGCTCGACGAAGCCGTCACGACGCTGCTCGACCGCCCGGAGCGCGCGCGTGCGCTCGGCGACGCGGGCGCGCGGCATGCGCTCGGCTATCGCTGGGAGCGCACCGCCCGCCTGACGCTCGAAGCCTACCGGGACTTTGCGCGACGCACGCGGTAGCCGGCGCGCGGGAAGTGCACGACGACGTTGCCGACCTCTGGGTCGTGGCGCCGAACGGCGATCTCCTGCGCGGTGACGACGACCGCCTCGCCGTGGACCGGATCGGAGCCGTAGTCGTCGGCTGCGACGACGATCGCGTCGCCGGGCGCGATGCCGTCGGGGTCGGTGCCGTCCGCGCGTGGCGCGGTCGCGGGCTCGGCCTTGCGGGCGATCGCGATCGCCTCGTCGGCCGAGAGGTCGCTCCGCGAGCCGACGCCGAGCGCCTCCATGCGCTCGAACCAGCCGCGCAGCGCTGTGCGCCGCTCGACCCCGGCGAAGCTCTCCGGATCGTTTCGTAGGAACCAGAGCGTGTGGAAGACCGCCGCGTCGGCGAGGCTCGGCGCGTCGCCGAGCAGGAACTTCCGGGCGCGAAGCTGTGCGTCCAGCCACTCGAAGGCAACGACGAGGCGGCTCTTCGCATCGGGCAACGAAGCCATGATGGCCTCCGTCGTCAATCCCGGAGACATCGCCGCGCGATCCTTCATGAACTCCGGCGGGAGTACGGGGATCAGCTTGGCGAGCGCCGGCGGCACCGTGGCGAGGAAGAGCCAATGGTCCGCCCAGTTCGCGAGGATCTCCGCCGCGCCGACCTGGCCCTGCGGGTACATCGTAGGCTCGGGCGCAAGCTCCTCGAGCTTCTGCGCGATGATCGCCGTGTCGCACCACACGTCCGCGCCGATTTGCATGACCGGGATGCGGCGATAGCCGCCGGTCAGTGGCGTCAGCTTCGGCTTCGGTGCGACGATCGGCTGATCGACCGCCTTCCACGCGAGCCGCTTCAGCCCGAAGAGGCGACGGATCTTTTCCGAGAACGGCGAGAGGTCGTACTGGTGGAGGAGGATCTCGGCCATTCGCGGCTCTCCTTCAGCTCGTCGTCGCGAGCTTGCGCCGGCGGTCGTACGCGTCGCGTACGAGTCGCACGTCTTCGAGATAGTGGGGGAGGTCGCGGACGAGCAGCGCCTGTGGTCCGTCGCAGAGCGCATGGTCCGGATCGGGGTGGAAATCCACCAGCAGCATGTTCGCGCCGGCGATCACGCCCTGCGCGGAGATGTGCGTGAGATCGAGGATGCGGTCGAGCCCGAGATCGCGGCGTCCGACGGAATGGGACGGATCGACGCAGACGGGGAGCCGCGTGAGGCGCTTCACGACCGGCACCTGCGCGACGTCCACGAAGTTCCGATGCGGATCGCCGAGGTTCGACTTCACGCCGCGAAGACAGAAGACGATTCGCCGGTTTCCCTCGCTCGCGATGTACTCGCAGGCGTTGAAGGCCTCTTCGAGAGTGATGCCCATGCCGCGCTTGTAGAGAACCGGGAAGCGGGTCTGCTGCCCGGCGCTCTTCAGGAGCTCGAAGTTCTGCGCGTTCCGGGTACCGATCTGCACCATCACGCTCGTCGGATCGCCGGCGGCGTCGAGCGCGCGCGCGAGCTCGCCGAGCTGCTGCTCGTGCGTGATCTCCATGGCGATGACGCGGATCCCGTACTTACCCGCGAGCTCGAACACCCACGGCAGGCAGTCTTTGCCGAGCCCCTGGAAGTCGTAGGGGCTCGTGCGCGGCTTGTAGGCGCCCATCCGCGTCGTCACGAGGCCGGCATCTCGGCACGCGCGCATCATCTCTTCGACGTTCTCACGGCTGTCCACCGCGCAGAGCCCGGCGAATACATGGAGCGAGTCTTGATCGAACGTGACGCCGTTCACCTCGAAGCCGACGGCGCCGATCTGCCCCTTGTGGCGCCCGATCAGGCGGTAGCGGTCGGAGACGCGCACGGCCTGCTGCACACCGGGCAGGAGCTCCATCTGCTCCTTCGGAACCGCGGCGGTGTTGCCGATGAGGTGCACCTCGATCAGCGAGCGGCTCTGGCCGCGCTCGACGTGCAGACGGGCGGTGACGCCGTCGTAAATCTTGATGGCGTTCAGGATCGTCTGGATCTCGGGGCTGTTCTCCGAGACCTCTGGTTTCAAGATGAGGATCAAAGAAGCTCCTGATCAGAGGACCTTGTTCAGCGGGTACTCGATGATGCCGACGGCGCCAGCCTTGATGAGCTGCGGGATCAGATCGCGAACGACGGCCTCTGCGATCACGCTCTCGACCGAGAACCACTCCTCGCCGTGGAGCGCGGCGGTGGGATAGAGCGTTCGCGACCGTCGGCGCCGTGATGCTCGGAATCATCGCGATGACGTCGTCGAGCGCGTCCTTGCGGACGTTCATCTTGAGGCCGACCTGCGCTCTCGGCGCGCAGCGCGCCGCGGAGCAGCAGCGCGATCTGCTCGATCTTCTCGCGCTTCCACGGATCCGCCCACGCCTCGCGGTTGGCGATCAGCTGCGGGTCCGACTCGAGCAGCTCGGCGACGATGCGGAGGCCGTGCGCGCTTGATCGTCGAGCCGGTCTCGGTGACCTCGACGATCGCGTCGACCAGCCCTTCGGCGACCTTGGCCTCGGTGGCGCCCCACGAGAACTCGACGTGGACGTCGATGCCGCTCGGGAACCAAAGTAACGCTTGCGTGAAGTTCGACAGCTCGGTCGCGATGCGCTTGCCGGCGAGATCCTCGGGCTTCTGCACGGCGATCGCGTCGGGACCGCGAGCACCCAGCGCGTCGGCCGGAGGCTCACCTTCGAGTAGACGAGGTCGTCGACCACGTGCGACGTCGACGCCGTTCTCCACGATCCAGTCCTTGCCGGTGATGCCCGCGTCGAGGACGCCGTCCTCGACGTAGCGCGCCATCTCCTGGGGGCGCACGAGCGCGCAGCGGATCTCGGGATCGTCGATCGACGGGAAGTAGCTCCGCTCGGTGCCGCTCACTTTCCAGCCCGCCTTGCGGAAGAGCTCGATCGTGGCGCTCCTCGAGGCTGCCCTTCGGGATCCCGAGCTTCAGCTGTCGGGCGGCGTTCATTTTGCCTTCGACTTGTAGACGCTCGCGGGATCGAACGACGCGCTCGGCGATCGTCCGCCATTCGCTGCCGGCCTCGTGCGGCGGAAGAAGCAGCTCCGGATATCCCTCGTGGCAGGCGGCCCCGCCGTGCTGGACGACCTTGAGGAGGATCGTGTCGCGTCGCAGTCGACGCGGATCTCGCGGACGTCCTGGTGGTGGCCGGACTCCTCGCCCTTGCGCCAGAGCGCGCGCGGCTTCGGCTCCAGTAGACGGCGCGGCCCGTCTTCGAGCGTCTCGGCCCACGATTCGGCGATTCATGTAGGCGAGCATCAGCACGTCGCCCGTGTCGGCGTCCTGGGCGATCACCGGCACGAGGCCGCCGCACTTGGCGAAGTCGATGTCGAGCTTTTCCTGCATCTTCGGCATGTTGCCTGTGAAGTCGGCGAATATCCCGGAAGGATTCGGCGAATGCAATCGAGCCGCCGGTGACCCGGGCGGCGAAAGTCCCGGTCCCCGGGCGGTTTGTCACCCCGCGACCGATCCGATAATCGGTCGCGCGATGAAGCTCGGCGAGATCGCGCGGGCCGTGGGGGCGACGCTCGAGGGCGATCCCGAGCTCGAGATCTCCGGCGTATCGCGCCGATCGACGAGGCCGGGCCGGGCGATCTCACGTTCGTCGCGAACGAGCGCTATGTGGCGCGCCTGAAGGACTGCCGTGCGTCCGCGGTGATCGTCCGGGCCGGGCTCGCGGTGCCGAACGGCGCCACGCTCCGGGCGAGCGATCCGTATCTCGCGTTCGTGCGCGCGCTCGATCTCTTCCACGCGGTCGCGCCGGTCGCACCGGGCATCCATCCGACCGCGGTGATCGCGGTCTCCGCGCGGATCGGCGAGCGTGCGGCGATCGGCCCGCACGTCGTCGTCGGGGATCGCACCGTGATCGGCGACGATGCGCGCCTCGACGCGCGCGTCGTGGTCTACGAGGACGTCACGATCGGTCGCCGCTTCGTCGCGCACGCGGGCGTCGTCGTCCGCGAGCGCGTGCGGATCGGCGACGACGTCAAGCTCCAGGCGGGCGCGGTGATCGGCGCGGACGGCTTCGGGTACCTGCTCGACCCGGAAGCCGGGCGGATCCGGCCGATCCCGCAGACGGGCACGGTCGTGCTGGAGGACGAGGTCGAGGTCGGCGCGAATTCCACGATCGACCGCGCGACGATCGGGGCCACCCGCGTGCGTCGCGGCGCGAAGATCGACAACCAGGTGCAGATCGGTCACGGCTGCGACGTCGGCGAGATGGCGTTCCTCGCCGCGCAGGTCGGCCTGGCCGGGAGCACGACCATCGCGGCGGGCGCGCAGCTCGGCGGCCAGGTCGGCGTCGCGGGGCACCTCCGCATCGGCGCCGGCGCGCGGGTCGGGGCGAAGAGCGGCGTGTCGAACGACGTCGCCGATGGCGCGACCGTCGCGAGCGGGGTACCGGCCTTCGAGTTGAGCACCTATCGACGCGTGATCGCCTCGCTCCGTCATCTTCCCGAGCTCGTCCGGCGGGTGCGGCGCCTGGAGAAAGCCTCGGGAATCCGGGGCGAGCCCGACGACAGCTGACCTTTTCTTCGGCCCCGACGTCCTCTATTCTGGCGCGCTTCCATGAAGATCCGCGTCGACGACATCCACGACGAGGAAAAACTCCTCGATTTCCGCGAGGACGTCGCGGAGCTGAACGAGGTCCTGGCCGGCCGCGGCGCCGCCGACTTTCAGCTCGAGCACGACGTCGACGTCTCCATGGGCGCTTACCGGGCGGGCTCCGATCTCTTTTTCCACGGGACGTTCGGGACCCCGGTGCGAGGCACCTGCGCCCGCTGCCTCGAGAGCTTTCCGTTCCGGCTCGATCGCGAGTTCTCGCTCGTGCTGAAGCCGGCCGCGGAGGCGGCGGAAAAGGCGGACGAGCGCGCCGATTCTTGGCTCGCCTTCTACAAGGGCGACGAGGTCGACCTCTCGCCCTTCGTCCGGGAGGAGCTCTTGCTCGCGATGCCGACGCGAGCGCTCTGCAACGAAGCGTGCGCGGGGCTCTGCTCGCGCTGCGGGGCGAATCTGAACCTCGGCAGGTGTGGTTGCGTCGAAGAGTGGACCGATCCGCGTCTCGCCAAGCTGCGAGAGTGGAAGCGATAAGGGAGACGATCATGGCCGTTCCGAAGCGAAGAACCTCGACCCGCAAGCGCGACCAGCGTCGCGCGCACGACGCGCTCGTCGCGCCGCAGTGGGTTGCCTGCCCGCAATGCAGCGAGCGGATGCAGCGCCATCGCGCGTGTGCCCATTGCGGTACCTACCGCGGGCGCACCGTCGTCGTAGTGGCGGAGGAGTGACCGACTGCCGATGAAGACCGTCGCCGTCGACGCCATGGGCGGGGATCACGCCCCGGGAGCGATCGTCGAAGGCGCGGTCGCGGCGGCTCGCGAGCTCGGGATCCCGGTCATCCTCTGCGGCCGGGAAGACGTGATCGCGCGCGAGCTCCGACGCCATCCGACCGAGGGGCTCCCGATCCGCGTCGTGCATGCCTCGGAGGTGGTCCAGATGGGAGACAGTCCCGTCGAGGCGCTTCGTCGCAAGCGCGACAACTCGATGGGGGTCGCGCTCGAGCGCGTCCACGCGGGCGAAGCGGCGGCGTTCGTGAGCGCCGGCAACTCCGGCGCGGCCATGGCGTCCGCGGTGATGGTGCTCGGGAATCTCGCCGGAGTCGATCGCCCCGCGATCGCGCTCGAGATTCCCTCGAAGCAGAATCCCGTGATCCTTCTCGACGCCGGTGCGAACGTCGAGTGCGCGCCGCTCAACCTCGTGCAGTTCGCCGTGATGGGTGACGCGCTCTCGAGGACGATCCGCGGCGTCCGCGCGCCGAGGATCGGGCTCTTGAGCAACGGCGAGGAGGACAGCAAGGGCACCGACACGACGCGTGCTGCGGCGCAGGTGCTCCGCCAGATGCGCCTCAACTTCGTCGGGTACATCGAAGGGCGCGACATCAACCTCGGCACCGTCGACGTCGCCGTGACGGACGGCTTCACGGGCAACATCGTGCTGAAGACGATGGAAGGCTTCGCCCGCTTCATGGAGTTCCATCTCCGCGGCATGTTCACCGCGAACTGGCGGACGAAGCTCGGCTATCTGCTGCTCCGCAAGCAGGTCGACAAGCTGAAGAGCACGCTCGATTACGACGCGGTCGGCGGCGCGCCCCTCCTCGGTGTCAACGGGGTCGCCATCATCGCCCACGGCTCGTCGAGCGCGTGGGCGATCCGGAACGCGATTCGCGTCGCCGCCGACGCCGCCGCACGCAACGTCAACGGGTACATCCAAGAGGGTCTGCGGAGCGTGCCGGAGATGGCGGTGTCGTCGGGCGCGGACAAACGTCGCTTGAAGCTCTGGAAGCGGTTGCAGGAGCGGTTCCGCGCCTCGCGCGACGGACACGGACCGCCGCCGACGATCGACGACAACGCGGTCGGTCCCGCGGAGATTCGTCCGCCGGAAGAACCGCCGAAGGGCAAGACCGACTGACTTCCCTTCGGTCGGGGCTCCTAGCTCCCCCTTCTGCTCTGTGGTAGGGACGCCGGGTTCGTGAGGGAAGGTTTGGAACAGGAGGGTTCAGGAAACTATGGCTTCGCCTGAGCGAGAGGCTATCGAGACGCGCGTCAAGGAGATCATCGGCGAGCACCTCGGCGTGGAGAGGGACGAGATCCTTCCCGAGTCCCGCTTCATCGAGGATCTCGGAGCGGATTCGCTGGACATCGTGGAGCTGGTCATGGCCCTCGAGGAAGAATACGAGGTCGAGGTCCCGGACGAGGACGCCGAGAAGCTTCGCACCGTCGGTGACGTGATCGGCTACATCGAGACTCAGAAGAAGTAGCGCTAGAAGTTCCCGAACCCCCGGGGCGCAACGACCGCCCCCGTCGCATGCGATGCCCCTTCTGCCGTGAGCTCGACAACAAGGTCGTCGACTCGCGGCTGTCCCGGGAAGGGGACGCGATCCGGCGCCGCCGCGTCTGCCTCGCCTGCGACCGGCGCTTCACCACGCACGAGCGCGTCGAGCAGACGCTGCCGAAGGTGGTCAAGAAAGACGGCCGGCGCGAGGACTTCGATCGCGGCAAGATTCTCGTCGGCCTGACGAAGGCCTGCGAGAAGCGCCCGGTGAGCGTCGAGGCGATCGAGCGGGTCGCCGACCGGATCGAGCGCACGATCCAGGAGACCGGCGACGGCGAGATCGCGAGCTCGCGGATCGGCGAGGCGGTGATGGAAGAGCTCTACCAGCTCGACAAGGTCGCCTACGTGCGATTCGCCTCCGTCTATCGATCGTTCCGCGACCTCGACGAGTTCCTCCGCGAGCTCCAGGGGCTCGTCCGACCGCCGCGGCGCGCGGCGCGATCGTCCGGCCGAAGCGCGAAGAAGACGAGCCGATGAAGCGGGACGACGAGCGCTGGATGCGCGAGGCGCTCCGTCTCGCGCGAAAGGGCCTCGGAAGGACGAGCCCGAATCCGGCCGTCGGTGCGGTCGTCGTGCGCGGCGGCCGCGTGATCGGTCGCGGCTGGCACCGCCGCGCGGGCGGACCGCACGCGGAGATCTTTGCGCTTCGCGAAGCCGGCGCGCGGGCGCGCGGCGCGACGCTCTACGTGACGCTCGAGCCGTGTGCGCATCACGGGCGGACCGGTCCGTGCGTCGAAGCGGTCCTCGCCGCGCGGTGCGCGCGTGTCGTGGTCGGCGCGGTCGACCCGAATCCGCGCGTGCGCGGCCGCGGGCTCGCGAAGCTCCGGCGGGCGGGCGTGTCTGTGGACACCGGCGTGCTCGGCGAGGAAGCGCGGCGGATGAACGAGGACTTCGAGAAGCTCATCACGACCGGCGAGCCGTTCGTGGTGCTCAAGCTCGCCGTCACGATGGATGGGCGGATCGCGACGCGGACCGGCGACTCGCGGTGGGTGACGAGCGCGGCGTCGCGCCGCCGCGTGCACGAGCTCCGGAACCGACTCGATGCGGTGATCGTCGGCTCCGGGACCGTGCTCGCCGACGACCCGCAGCTCACCTGTCGCATCCGCGGCGGGCGGAATCCGCTTCGCGTGGTGCTCGACGGGCGGCTGCGGGCGCCGATCTCCGCGCGCGTATTCGACGGTGCGGCGCCGACCCGCCTCTACACGCGGAGCCCGGACGCGGCGAAGGCGAAGCGACTTCGCGCGCGCGGGACGGACGTCCGCCGCGGCGGACGTGATCGACCGGGAAGCCTTCGCCGCGTGCTCCGCGACCTCGCTCGAGACGGCGTGAAGAGCGTCCTCGTCGAAGGCGGCGCGGGGCTCGCCGCGCGGGCGCTCACCGACGGGGTCGTCGACCGGCTGATCCTGTTCCTCGCGCCGAAGCTCGTCGGCGGGGACGGGGTGCCGGCGGTCGGTCCGCTCGGCGTCCGGCGGATGAACCGCGCGGTTCCGCTCGAGATTTTGCTCGTGGAGCCGCTCGGGCCGGACCTGGCGATCGAGATGCGCCCTGCCTTTCCGAAGCCCGGGCGGCGAGTTAGGATTCGTGCCGGCCGCGCATGACGCTCGAACCCATCCTCGAAGACGTACGCCAGGGACGCTTGGTCGTCCTCGTCGACCGCCGGGAGGGCGGTGGCGAGCTCTGCCAGGCCGCGGCCAAGGTCACGCCCGAGGCGATCAACTTCATGGCGACGCACGCCCGCGGCCTCGTGTGCCTCGCCCTCACCGAGGAGCGGATGCGGAGCCTCGGGATCCCGCTCGTTCCCGGAGAGGGGACGGCGCGGCGCTGCTTCGGCGTCTCGATCGAAGCGCGGACGGGCGTCACGACCGGAATCTCCGCCGGCGATCGTGCTCGGACGATCCGCTGCGCGGTGGCCGAGGGCGCGACCGTCGCCGACCTCGCGATGCCCGGGCACGTCGTGCCGGTGCAAGCGCGGCGCGGGGGCGTGCTCTCCCGCGGGCAGCTTCCGGAAGCGGCCGTCGATCTCGTCCGGCTCGCGGGTCTCACCTCGGCCGCCGTCACCTGCGCGATCCTCCGCGACGACGGCGGCGTGGCGCATCTGAGTGACCTCGAAGCGTTCGCGAAGATGCACGGTTTCCCGATCGTCTCCGTCGACGACCTCGTCGCCTATCGACTGCGCTACGAGACGGTCGTCCATCGCGTCGCGCGCACGTCGATCGAGATGGAAGCGGGCGTCTTCGAGGCGATCGCGTATCGCAGCGAAGTCGATCCGTTCGAGCACGTCGCGCTCGTCTGCGGCGAGGTGGCGGGGAATCAACCCGTGCTCGTTCGCGTGCACTCGCAGTGTTTGACCGGCGACGTGTTCAGCTCGCTCCGCTGCGATTGTGGCGATCAGCTTCGCGAGGCCTCGCTGCGGATCCATCGCGCCGGCGCCGGCGTGCTCGTCTACCTCCGCCAAGAGGGGCGGGGGATCGGCCTCGGCAACAAGATCCGCGCGTATGCGCTGCAAGATCGCGGGCGCGACACCGTACAGGCGAACCTCGAGCTCGGCTTCGACGAGGACCTCCGCGAGTACGGCATCGCCGCGCAGATTCTTCGCGACCTCGGCGTCCGCCGCGTGCGGCTGCTCACGAACAATCCGCGGAAGATCACCGGTCTCCAGGAGTACGGCGTCGAGGTCGACGAGCGACTCGCTCTCGAGTCTCCGCCGCACGACGGCAACATCGACTATCTCCGTACCAAGAAGGAAAAGCTCGGCCACCTTCTCGGCGGGCTGAAAGTCATCACGTAGAAAGGTCGGCGTGCGGGAGATCGTCGGAGCGGCGTCGGGCGCGGGCTTGCGGATCGGCGTGGTGGTCGCGCGCTTCAATGCGTTCGTGACCGAAGGCTTGCTCGCGGGCGCTGTCGGCGCGATCCGTGATGCCGGTGTCGCGGACGACGACGTCACGCTTCTCCGCGTGCCGGGTGCGTTCGAGGTTCCGCTCGCGGCTCGCGCGCTCGCCGAGTCCGGCGAGGTCGACGGCATCGTTTGCCTCGGCGCCGTGATCCGCGGCGACACGCCGCACTTCGATTTCGTCGCGAAGGCCGCGACGGACGGCCTCCTCGGCGTGATGATGGAGCGGGGCGTGCCGCTCGCCTTCGGCGTGCTCACCACCGATACGGTCGAGCAGGCGCTCGCGCGCTCCGCCGAAGGCGAAGGCAACAAGGGCGCCGAGGCGGCGCGCACCGTGCTCGAGATGATCGGCTTGCTCGCGGCATTGAAGAGCCGGCGCACGTGACGCGCTCGCCAAATCGTGCTTGATAGGGCGTCTGATGGGCGCGCGTCGCAAAGGGAGAGAGCTCGCCGTGCAGGCGCTCTACCGGATGGAGCTCACCGGTGACGAGAGCGCGTCCGGCTCGGCGGGGCTCTGGGAGCACTTCGAGTCCACCGCCGAGGCGCGCGGCTTCGCTTCTTCGCTGGTGGACGGCGTCGTCGCCGAGCGTGGCGAGATCGACGCGCTCCTCGAGGAGGTGCTCGAGAACTGGAGCGTCGCGCGGCTCTCGCGCGTGGATCTCAACGTGCTCCGCGTGGGTACCTACGAGCTCCGCCACCCGGGCGAGGTCCCGACCGCGGTGGTTCTCGACGAGGCGATCGAGGTCGCGCGTCGCTTCGGCGGCGAGGAGGCCGCGCAATTCGTGAATGGCGTGCTCGATCGAGTCGCCGACCGGCTCGGCGTGCGGGACCTGCTGCGGCCCGCCGCAAAAGGAGCGGCGATCGTGCGTGGGCTGCTCGTGCTTGCCTCGATCGTCGGGATGGCCGCGTCGGGGTGCGGCTACGGCTTCGCCGGCACCGGCTCGCGGCTCCCGGCCGAGGTCCGTACCGTCTCGCTCGGCCCGATTCGCAACGCCACGCGCGAGATCGGCCTCGAGAAGCAATTCCTCGAAGTGATCGAGGACGAAGTATCCCTGCGCGGGCGGCTCGAAGTCGTGGAGGGCGACGGCGCCGATGCGGTGTTCACCGGCGCGCTCGTCCACTACGAGACGCGTCCCGTGGCGTTCAACAGCCGCGACGAGGCATTGCAGTACCAGGCCGTTCTGACCGTCGATCTCGAGCTCCGCCGCCGCGCCGACGCGAAGCTCCTCTGGCAGATCCGCAACTATCGCGCGGTCGAGGACTACAGCGCCGTGCCCGGCGTGGTGGTGACGAGCTCGTCGCGGTTTCAGAAGCAGACGCTCAATCCGGGCGACCTCCGGCTCTTCACCGACGTGCAGCTCTCCGAGGGGCAGCGGCGCGATGCGACCGAGCGGCTGCTCGAGAACCTCGCGCGCGAGACCTACAACCAGATGATGGAGGACTTCTAGGATTTCCTCCTCACGGGCGTCGCGCGACAAGATCCTTCCCGCGTATCTGTTCCTCGGCGACCAGGACGTTTTGAAGGAGGAGGCGCTCGATCGCCTTCGGCGCGCCGTCGCCGGCGATCGGGCCGCGGTGCGGAAGCTCTACGCGGGTGAAGTCGACGCTTCGGCGATCTTCGACGCGCAGCAGAACGTGTCGCTCTTCGAGCCGGTCGGCGCCGTGGTCGTCCGCGACGCGGGACGTCTCCAGGCCGCCGTGTGCGAGAGCTTGCTCGCGGTGCTCGAGGCGCCGGAGGGTGGTCCGCCCGTCGTGTTCTGGGACGAGAGCGTCGATCGCCGCCGCAAGCTCTTCCAGGAGATCGCCCGGCGCGGCGGGGAGCGCGAGTTCGCCGCGCCGCGCGCGAGCGAAGCGCGCGAGCGCGTGCCGGAGGAGGCGCGACGCCTCGGCCGGAAGATCGAGCCCGCCGCCGCCGCGCTGCTCGTGGATCTCGTCGGTACCGACATCCTGCGCCTCCGATCGACGCTGGAGATGCTCTCGCTCGCGGTCGCCGAGGGGGCGACGATCGATCGTCAGACGGTCGTCGAGATGGTTCCCGAGGCGCGCGCCCATGCGCTCTACGAGCTGCAGGACGAGATGACGTCCCGACGCGCGGCCGGCGCGGTGCGGCTCCTCCGCGACGCGCTCGACCATGGCGAAGGTCCCGAGGTCGTGCTCGGCGCGCTCGCCGCGCAACTGCGCCGGCTGCTGTTCGCGCGTGCGCTTCGCGACGGCGCGCCGTCGCCCGATCGGAAGGATCGCCTCGTCCGGGAGACGGGCACGCCGCCGTTCAAGGCGGACGCGATCCTAACCGCGTCGACGCGGTTCTCCCCGCAGGAGCTCCGCCGCGCGCTCGAGCGGCTCGCGGACGTCGACGTGGCGCTGAAGCGCGGCCGCGCCGACGCGGGCGCCGCGCTCGAAAGCTGGCTGCTCGCTTTTTGCAGTCAGAACGGCTGAAGGCCGTTATGACTGCGTTGGGGACGTTCCTCTCCGACGCGACGTACGTTGCCTCCGCGACGAGAGCGTCGAGGAGGAGCGTCCTTCACGGCGCGGGTGTCTCGCTGCCTTCCGGCTTCGCCTCCGCCGCCTCGACGAGATCTTCCTTCTTCTTGTCGACGTGCGAGAACACGTAGTCCCGAACGCGGAAGACGACCGGGCCGCCTTCGGCCATCGCGTACGTGGGCTCCGCGCCCGTCTCGTCCGCCGCGCCGTGGCGCCCGATCAGGATCGCGCCGATGCGCTTCCCGTCGGTGCCGTGGAGCGTGAAGATCGCGTCCGGCTCCTCGAGCCCGAAGTCGGCGAGCTTCTTCGGATTCTCGGCCGCCACCTCGTAGCCCTTGAGCGATTGGAGGTCGGCGACGAGCTGTCCGATCGTCTCGCTCCGCGAGCCCGGCGCGCCGGCGACGATCCAGCGGGGCTCGCTCGCTCCCGGAGTCGCGTTCGCGGGCGCGGCCGGCGCGGACTTCTCGAGCACGAAGCTCTCGCCGCCCCGGCGCGCGATCTCGACCCGGTGGAGCGCGTCCTTCTCGAAGGCGAGCACGGTCTTGTCGCGGAAGCCGGCCGCCTCCTTGGCGAGGCTCGCCCAAGCCCAGCTACCGACCGCATAGACCGTCTTGCCGGCCGCGTCCTTGATGAAGAGCGCGTCCTTCTTGCCGTGCGCCTTTTCCGCCCCGATGAGGATCTCGCGTGTGCCTTTCTTCTCGCCGAGATCGACGATGACTCGCCGGCGGGGCGCGTCCAGGCCGTACTCCGCGAGCGACGCCGGCTCGTCGATGAAGTCCTCGGCGCGAAGCGCACGGAGGGAGGAGAGGTAGGCGCGAGCCTCGCCTTCGTCGGCGGCGGAGGCGTCGGGCTTCACGAGCTTCCACTTGTCGCCTTCGTTCGCGAGCTCGACGTCGCGCTCACCGCCGAGGATCGACACGCGAACGACGTCCGCATCCTCGAAATCGAGGATCGTCTTCTTGCGGAGGTCGGAGACCTCCTTCTTCATGCCGTACCAAAACGCGGAGGGCACGAGCGTGACCGCTTCGGAGCCCTCGAGTTGCACGAACGTGGACCAGCCCACCGGGGACGTTTTGCCGACGCGGATCGCGGGCAACGTCTTGCCGTCGACGAGCCCCGCCGTGACCGTGACCACGGGCTTGTCGAGCCCGTAGGTCTCGAGCGACTCGGGCTTGCCCTCGAGCGTGCGCTTCAGCTCGAGCTCGACGATCGCGCGCGCCAGGTTCTCCGCCGAATCCTGATCCGCCTCGAGCTCGACCGGCTTCTTCACCCACCAGCCGCCGCCCGTCTTCAGGAGCTCGATCGTCTTGTCGGGGTAGGCGAGCGTCACGCGGTTCACGTCCTCGAGCTTCGTGTCGAAGACGGTCTTCGGCTTGCCTTCCTTCTCGAGCTTCGGCCGCTCGACCCACCAGAGGTACGTGCCGAGCGCGGCGAAGAGGACGGCGACGATGAGCGTGTTGCGGAACTTCATGACCGCAAGGGGAGGCTCACGCGCCGCGGCGGCGCAGCGACACGACGACACCGACGAGGAGCAGGAGCTCCGGCAGGCCGAGGACGGAGAGGTAGAAGATCGTCGTCATCTCGGCGCCCGTGAGCTGCACGCGCGACGAGCGCATGCCGCGCGGGCGGATCGACACGAGGTTCTCCTCGCCGGCTGCCCAGTTGATCGCGTTCAGGATGAGGTCGCGATTGTAGAAGCTCTGCAGGTTCTTGTTGTTTGCGAACTCGTCGCTGCCGAAGACGACCAGCCGGGATTCGCCCGGAGCCGTAGCGCCTTCCTTCGGTGCCTCGGCGGGGGCTTTCGCGGCGATCGTCGCGGCCACGGCGAGCGTCACGGGACCCTTGCGATCCTTGCCCTCGTCGAACACCGCTTCGCCCTTCTCGAAGACGCCCTTCAGATCGATCTCGGCCCACGCAGAGGGCGCGCTCTTGACGATCGCGGTGGCGGTCACCCCGTCCGGTGGCGTCGCCGCGGGCTCGATCGAGCGTGCCAGCGGGAAGATCGTCCGCTGATTGAACTTCTCGGTGATCGGATGATCCGGCGCGTAGGTGTTCGCGATCGGCTCGACGCCGAGCGCCGGGCCCTGGAACAAGCGGATCACCTGATCGACGACGGTGTCGTTCGCGACCTCGACGCCGTACTCCGCGAGAATCGGCGCGAGCTGCGTCGGCTTCCGAGCGGAGAAGAGCACGATCGCGCGGCCGCCCTGCGCGAGATACGCCTTGAATAGCGCGACCTCGGGATCGAGCCACGGCTTCTCGCCGGAGGGCACGACCATCACCGAACAATCCGTCGGCGGCTTCTCTTGCGTCGCGAGAAGCATGCGCTGGATCTCGTAGCTCTCGTTCGCGAGCGCGGCGTGGAGCTGGCCGTACGCGCGGGCGTTCTCGACGTCCTCCGCGTCCGGCTCGCCGTGGCCCTCGACCAGGCAGACCGTCTTCTTCTTCGCCTGCGTGACCTTGATGATCGCGTTCGTGAGCTTCTCTTCCGTCGGCTCGTCGATGACCGTCGACTGCTCGCCGTAGGCGACCCGCACCGTGTTGTAGTTCTGGATCGCGTACTTCTCGGCGAGCTCGGGCTGCTTGTCGGGGTCGACGATCTGGTAGCGGACCTTGTCCGACTCGTGCGCGTAGGTCTTGAAGAGATCGTCGAGCGCCTGGTTCGAGCCGCCCTCGACGAACGCCATGATCTCGAGCTCCTTCGCGAGATCCTTCACGACGGCCGCCGACTGCGGCGAGAGGCTGAAGACCTTCGCCTCGGACGTGTCGAAGCGGGTGCTGTAACGGACGGCCGAGGAAGTTCGCCATGGCGACGATGCCGACGAAGAGCGCGGAGTAGAGGATCGCGTTCGCGCCGTACCTGGTCGAGCGCTCGCCGAGGAACGAGGTCACGCGCTCTCGCCCGGAGGCGAGGTAGGAGACGAGCGCGAACGCCGCCGAGCAGGAGGTTCAGGCCGACGAAGAGCCCGATCTGCTGCGTGAGCGCCCACGCGACGCCTCCGAAGAAGAGGAGGATCAGGCCGACGAGGCCGGTCGTTCCGCTCGAGCGCACGTTCAAATGCCTCTCATCTCCAGCGCATCGACTCGACCGAGCGCTGGGTGAGGAACAGCGCAGACGATCATCACGGACGCGAAGTAGACCAGGTCCTTCGTGTCGATGACGCCCTTCACCATCTCGCCGAAGTGCTCGGTGATGCGACAGGTAGCGGAGCACCGCGCCGATGGTCTCGCCTGCCGTTTCGGCCGGCCAGGCGATGATGTAGAGCAGCAGCAGCGCGACGAGGCAGGTCACGGCGGCGATGATCTGGTTCTCGGTGAACGACGAGGTGAGCATGCCGATCGCGAGGAAGGCCGTCGCCGAGCAGCAGGAGCCCGAGATAGCCGGCGAGCATCACGCCGGGCTCCGGGTTGCCGTAGACGACCAGGATCAGCGGATAGATCGCCGGTCAGGCGCGACCATCAGCAGCGACGAAGGCGAACGCGCCGAGGAACTTGCCGAGCGACGATCTCGCTGACGCGGAGCGGCGAGGTGAGCAGCAGCTCGTAGGTGCCGGCGCGCTTCTCCTCGGCGAAGCTGCGCATGGTGATCACCGGCACGAGGATGACGAGCATCACCGAGAGGTTGTGCAGCAGCGGCGCGATCACGAACTCGTTCAGGTTGAGGCGCTCGAGCACCTGCGGGCCCTGCATGCTCGAGTAGATCTGGAGAGGTAGTTGAAGCGCGCGAGCAGGTCGAAGAAGAACCAGCCGCCGAGCAGCAGGAAGCCGGTCAAGCACCACGTAGGCGATCGGCGAGACGAAGTACGAGCGGATCTCGCGTGCCGGCGATGGTGAGGACGTTCCTCACGCTCAGCGGCTCCGCGCTGCGGCCTCGCGCCGGCACGGCGGCCGCCTCGCGCGCCTCGTCGCGGTGATCGCGCGCATGAAGACGTCTTCGAGCGTCGCCGCCTGCGTCAGGTTCGCGAGTCGTCCTCGAGCGACGACGCGGCCGTCGTTGATGATCACGACCTTCTCGCAGATCTGCGACGACCTCGGGGAGGATGTGCGTCGAGAGGATGACCGTGCGCTCGCCGGCGAGCTGCCGGATGAGCGCTGCGGATCTCGATGATCTGGCGCGGGTCGAGGCCGATCGTCGGCTCGTCGAGGACCAGCACCGGCGGATCGTGGATCAGCGCCTGGGCCAGGCCGACGCGCTGGCGGAAGCCCTTCGAGAGGTGGCCGAGCAGGCGGCCGCGGACGTCGGTCGAGCCGCAGGTGCTCGAGCACCCGCTCGATCGCGTCCGCCGATCGGCGCGCGGCGATGCCTTTGATGCGCGCGACGAAGCGCAGGTAGGACGCCACCGTCATGTCGCTGTAGAGCGGCGGGTTCTCGGGCAGGTAGCCGATCCGCCGCCGCACCTCGAGCGACTCTCGAAGACGTCGAAGCCGTCGACCGTGACGGTGCCGCTGGTCGCCGGCATGAAGCCGGTGATGATGCGCATGGTGGTCGTCTTGCCGGCGCCGTTGGGGCCGAGGAAGCCGAGGATCTCGCCCTTGGCGCGCGGTGAACGAGACGTCGCGGACCGCGGCGAGGTCGCCGTAGCGCTTGGTCAGGTTGCGAACCTCGATCATCCGGATCGTTTCGACGAGCACGCCGCGAGAAATTCGGCGAGCGCTTAGCCACGCGGCCCCCGTGAAGTCAAGGTTCGGGTCTCGCCCGGGACGCGAGCTGCGGCGACGCACGTGCTGCGTCGTAATTGCACAATCCGGACGCCTCTGCTAGCGATTGCCGCGCGATGGCCGACGCCGCTGCGCGGCCGCGCCTCTATCTGGTCGACGCCAGCGCCTACGTCTATCGCGCCTTCCATGCCCTGCCGGCGCTCACGACCGCCGGGCTGCCGACCAACGCGGCCTACGGCTTCACGACATGCTGCTCAAGCTGCTCCGGCGAGGAGCGGCCGGACTCGGATCGCGGTCGTGTTCGACGCGCCGCGGCGCGACGTTCCGCGACGAGGCCTGTTCGCCGACTACAAGGCCAACCGCGATCCGATGCCGGACGAGCTGCTCCCGCAGCTCCCGTGGTCCGCCGGGTCGTCGAGGCGCTGCGCTCCGCTGCTGCTCGAGATCGCCGGGCGTCGAGGCCGACGACGTGATCGGCACGCTCGTCGCGCCTTCGCGGCCCGGCGTCCGAGGTCGTGATCGTCACCGGCGACAAGGACATGATGCAGCTCGTCGGCCGAACGTGACCCTTCGACACGATGCGCGACCGCCGGTTCGGCGTGGCGGAGGTGCGGAGCAGTTCGGGGTCGGCCCGGACAGGTCGTCGACGTCCTCGGGCTGATGGGCGACGCGATCGACAACATCCCCGGCGTGAAGGGCATCGGCGAGAAGACGGCGCAGGCGCTGATCGCCGAGCTTCGGCACGGTCGAGGAGCTCTCGCGCGGCTGCGCGACGTGGAGCAGATCGGCCTGCGCGGCGCGAAGAGGATCCGCGAGACGCTCGAGCGCGAGGCCGAAACGGCGCGCTCTCGAAGCGAGCTCGCGACCATCCGGCGCGACGTTCCGCTCGAGCTCGACGCTCGAAGACCTGCGCTTCGGCGGGCCCGATCGCGCTGCAGCTCGCGCACGCTCTTCACCGAGCTCGAGTTCCAGTCGCTCGCCGCGCGAGCTCGCGCCGGCGGAGGGGCCGCCGGACCGGCACGACGGGCTGGGTCGAGGATCGCGACGCGCTGAGCCCGCTCATGGCGCGGGTCGCCGCTCGTCCGCGCGTTCGGTCGAGCCGGTGCTCGGCGACGGGGCGGCAGGTCGAGGCCGTCGCGTTCGGCGATCGGCGGCCGACGAGCTTGCGTCGTTCGGTTCGGCGCCGAGGGCCGGCCGACGTCGCAGCGATCGTGCGTTCGCTCCTCGAACCGCGTCGCCACTGAAGGTCGGCGGCGACCTGAAGCGACGATGCTCCGCCTCGCTCGCGCCGGCGATGTCGCCTCGGCCGGCTTCGACTTCGACGTCGGCGTCGCGTCCTACGTGCTCGAACCCGTCGCGCCAGAGCCATCGTTCGAGGACGTCGCGCTCGACATCCTCGGCGGCGCCGCCCGCCCTGCTCGCGGACGACCGCGCGGCGAATCCGCGGCGGACGCGCGCCGTCTCGATGCTCCGCCTCGAACGCGGCTCACGCGGGCGGCTTGCGGAGCAGCGGCGCCGAGCCGCTCTTCCGCGAGATCGAGATGCCGCTCGTCGACGTGCTCGCGCCGGATGGAGCGCGCGCGGCGTGCGCATCGACGTCGAGCTCTCGCGTGCGCTCGGCGCGAGCTCGAGCGGCGCATGAACGCTGCTCCTCGCGCGAGATCTACGCGCTCGCCGGCGGCGAGTTCAACATCAGCTCGCCGCCGCAGCTGCGCGAGGTGCTGTTCGATCGGCTGAAGATCTCGACGCAGCGGCGTCCGCCGCGGCAAGACCGGCCTCTCGACCGACGTCGACGTGCTCACGCGGCTCGCGACGCGACCACCCGCTGCCGCGAAGATCCTCGACTACCGCGCGCTCTCGAAGCTCAAGTCGACCTACGTCGACGCGCTGCCGGCGCTCGTCGACCCGCGCGACGGGCGCCTGCACACCTCGTTCAACCAGACGGTCGCCGCGACCGGGCGGCTCTCGCTCCGACCGAGCCGAACCTGCAGAACATCCCGATCCGCACGCGAGGAGGGCCGGCGCATCCGCGCCGCGTTCGTGCCCGCGCCGGGCATCGGTGCTCGTCTCGGCCGACTACTCGCAGATCGAGCTCCGCGTGCTCGCGCACTCTCCGGCGACCGAGCGGCTGCGTCGATGCCTTCCGCGAGCGGCGAGGACGTCCACGCGCGCACCGCGGCCGAGGTCTTTCACGTGGAGCCGTCCGCCGTCCGGCGGATCAGCGGCGCGCGGCGAAGGTGATCAACTTCGGCATCATCTACGGCATGGGCCCGGCGCGTCTGGCGAAGGAGCTCGAGATCTCGCACGAAGAGGCCGAGCCGTACATCGCGAGCTACTTCGAGCGCTACGCCGGCGTCGCCGAGTACATGCGCCGGACGATCGCGGAGGCGCGCGCGGGTCGGCTACGTGACGACGCTGTTCGGCCGCCGGCGCCCGATTCCCGAGCTCGCGAGCCCGCGAGGGCGGCGTGCGCCAGTTCGCCGAGCGGGTCGCGGTCAACACGCCGATCCAGGGGACCGCCGCCGACCTGATCAAGCTCGCCATGGTGGCGATCGACCGCCGCCTCGCGGAGGCCGGGCGGCCGCGCGGGCATGATCCTCCAGGTCCACGACGAGCTGCTCCTCGAGGCGCCGACCGGCGAGGTCGAGGCCGTCGGCCGCGATCGTCCGCGAGGAGATGGAAAGTGCGGCCGAGCTCGCCGTTCCCCTCGTGGTGGAGGTCGGGATCGGCGCCAACTGGGCCGAGATCCACTAGGGCGAGTCCTTGTTTCCACCACCAGGGACGCTACCTGGTGAATTTCCCGGCCAAGGGGCCGTCGAAAGGGCGTGTTCGAAGGGTGGAACGGAGCGATTGGGATCTCGTCCGGGAAAGCCGGCGCGGCGACCAAGAGGCGTTCCGCGAGCTCTTCGACCGCTACCATCGCCAGGTGCTGGCGGTGGCCGTCGGCATGACCGGGCAACCCCGACGACGCCATGGACGTCGCACAGGAAACGTTCCTTCGGGCGCACCGAAACCTCGGATCGTTTCTCGGCGAGTCGAGCTTCTACACCTGGCTCTATCGGATCGCGGTGAACGTCGCGATCGATTACCGGCGGCGTGACGCGCGGCGTGTCGGAGGTCCCATCCGACACGGAGATGCTCGAGGAGACGCACGCCGCCGAGCGGACGAGCGAGCCGCGACACCGGGGCATCGAGCGCGGAGCTGCGCCAGACGCTGCTCAGCGCGATCGACGAGTTGACCCCCGAACACAAAGCGGCCATAGTTCTGCGCGAGATCGAAGGCTTGTCCTACGAGGACATCAGCAAGGTCATGCAGTGCTCCAAGGGGACGGTCATGAGCCGCCTCCACTACGCGCGCAAGAAGCTGCAGGGCCGCCTAGCCGACCTTCTCAAATGACCCCCCCACCTTCGATCGTCGGTTGTCGAGCGATCTCCCGGAAGGGGGCGGCTTGCTGAGCTGCCAGGAAGTGCAGAAGCGCTTCGACGTCTTCCTCGACGGGGAGACCGACGGGCGGATGATGCGCGATCTGGCGCTCCACCTGACGCAGTGCGCATCGTGCGAGAGCGAGCTCCGGCTCTACGAGCGCACGCACGCCGCGTTCGTCGCCGTCATCGAGCGCGAGGTGGATCGCGTGGACGTCGCGCAGCTCTGGCAGGGCATCCAGTCGGGCCTCTCGGTCCTTCCTGTTTCGCGCTTCGCGCGTCTTGGTGAGCGCTTCCGCGACCGCGTGGGCAGCCCTTGGCTCGCACCCGCGTTGGCCGCCGCGGCATCGTTCGCCGCGGTGGTGACGATCGCCGGGTTCCGCGGCAACGAAACGCCGGTCGTGACCGTCGCCAACAACGAGGCTCACATCGAGCATCTCGACGCGAGTACCTCGCACGTCGCCGTGTGGAGCGAGCCGTCGGAGCGCACCACGGCGATCTGGTTCGCGAGTCACGAGCCATGAGCCCGGAGCTTCCGCGCCGTTTGCCTCTTCGATTGCCTCTTCGTCGCGCGACGGTGGCGGCGCTCATCGTGATGGTGACGAGCGCCGTTGCGCTCGCGCAGCAACCGGCCTTCCTCGTGCGGGTGAGAACGGTGCTCGCGACCGACACCGGCAGCGAGCTCGATGCGCGCCTCGACGAGCGGCAGCGGCGCCAGCTCATCAATCTCTTCCGTTACTCGTCGTTTCGCATCGTCAGCGAGGAGAGCCGGGAGTGCGGGGTCGATTCGGCGCAGAGCTTCCAGATCCCGGGCGGCCGTTACCTCCAAGTGAAGCCGCTCGGCACGCGCAACGACCGGCTGCGCATGAAGGTCGTGCTCCTCGAGGGCGCGAGCCCGCCGCCGCTCGACACGCTCTTCAGCGTGCCGAACCACGGCAACATCTGGCTCGCGGGGCCGCGGCATCCGGACGGGACGTTGTTGATCTCGATCAATGCCGAGGAAGCCACGCACTAGTGTCCTCTCTCTTCAGCATTTTGACCGAGCAGGCGCAGGCCTTCTGGGCGCAGCTCCGCGCCGAAGCTGGCAGCGAAGGGCTGCTGCCGCTGCTTCGCCCGATCCCGCCCTACGACGGCTCGCCGCTCCTCTCGCCGGTCGCATCGTTCGCGACGTTGATCAGCCTCGCGGTGCTGTCCGGCGTCGCGCTCGGCGCGTTCGGCATCCTGTTCGCGGCTTCTCTGGCGATCTACCTCCTCCTCACCGAGGTGCTCGGCATCACGATCGAGGTGAGGCCGTTTCGCGTGTAGGCGCCCGCGCTCTGGGGCTCGAGTACCTCGGCTCGGCGGCGGGGCTCGCCGAGTGCCCACCGCCGGAGACGCCCGAGATCGCGATCGTCGGGCGGTCGAACGCGGGAAAATCGTCGCTGCTGAACACGCTCGCGGGCAAACGCTCGGTCGCGCGCGTCAGCAAGACGCCCGGTCGCACGCAGCGGCTCCAGTTCTTCGACTGCCGGGCGCTCCGCCTTCGCCTCGTCGATCTTCCGGGCTACGGCTGGGCGCGCGCCTCGCGTGAGGATCGCGAGCGATGGGGGCAGGGCATCGAGGAGTACCTCGTCGGTCGCGAGGCGCTGGCGGCGATCGTGCTCCTGCTCGACGTTCGCCGAGATCCCGAGGACGACGAGCAGGTCGTCACCGAGTTTACGGCGCGGCGAGATCTGCGCTTGATCCGGGTGGCGACGAAGGTCGACAAGCTCGGACGTGGCGAGCGCGCGCGGCGGCTCCGCAGCTTGGAAGCCGCGATGCCCGGCGGCTGGATTGCCTTCTCCGCGACGACCGGAGAAGGCCGTGAGGCCCTCGTCGATGCGCTGGCACGAGGCGCCGAGATCGAGTAGCCACGCGGCGTGCCAGGGGACGCGATCGGGATCTTCGACTCGGGCGTGGGCGGGCTCACCGTCATGCACCGGGTGATGGAGGCGCTGCCCGCCGAGAATCTCATCTATCTCGGTGACACCGGCCGCTATCCGTACGGCAACAAGTCCGCCGAGACGGTCACCCGCTACGCGATCGAGAACGCTGAATTCCTCCTCGCGCGGAAAGTGAAGATGCTGGTCGTGGCCTGCAACACGATGTCCGCCGTCGCGCTCGACTCCCTCCGGAAGCGCGTCGACGTGCCCGTGATCGGCGTGATCGAGCCGGGCGCGCGCGCCGCGGTCGATCGCACACGGAATCGCCGAGTGGGGGTCATCGGAACGGAAACCACCATCGCGAGCGGGCTCTACACCCGCGCGCTCCGCGCGCTCGCGCCTGACCTCGAGATCTTCACGCGGGCGTGTCCGCTCTTCGTGCCGCTCGCGGAGGAAGGTTGGACGGACAACGAGATCGCGCGGGCGACCGTGGCGGCATATCTCGAGAGCATCAAGGCGAGCGGCATCGACACGTTGATCCTCGGCTGCACTCACTATCCGCTGCTCAAGAAGGCGATCGCCCGGTTCCTGGGGAGACGGGTGCGTCTCGTCGACTCGGCGGAGGAGACCGCGCGCGAGGTGAGCGACAAGCTCGCCGGCATGGGGCTGCGCAGGAAGTCGGGGAAGGGGTCGACGAGCTTCTTCGTCACCGACGTCCCGGACCGCTTCGTGAAAGTCGGCCGGAGCTTCCTCGGCGAACGGGTCGAGTCGGCGGTGCGGATCGAGCGATGAACCGCGACGTCGTCCGCCTTCTTCGCCCGACGCAGTGGGTGAAGAACCTCCTGATCTTCGCCGCGCTCATCTTCTCGAAGCATCTCTTCGATCCGGCGCAGCTCGGCGCGTCGCTCGTCGCGTTCGCGAGCTTCTGCGCGCTCGCGAGCGCAGCCTACGTCGGCAACGATCTCCACGACGCCGAGCACGATCGCCGTCATCCCGAGAAGCAGCATCGGCCGATCGCCTCCGGCCGCATCTCCGTGGGCACGGCGTGGATGTGGGCGCTCGGCTCGCTCGCGGTGGGGCTCGTGCTGGCGATCGCGCTCGGGAGCGACTTCGTGATGGTCGCGGTCGCCTACGTCGCCCTGCAGGTCGCCTATACCTACGCCCTCAAGGACGTGGTGATTCTCGACGCGATGTCGATCGCCGCGGGGTTCGTCTTCCGCGCGGTCGCGGGGGGGATCGCGATCGACGTCGAGATCTCGCCCTGGCTGGTGATCTGTACGTTCCTGCTCGCGCTCTTCCTGGCCTTCAGCAAGCGGCGGCACGAGGTGGTGCTTCTGGAACGCGGCGCCGCCGAGCACCGCGCGAGCCTCGCCGAGTACAGCCCGTATTTCCTCGACCAGATGATCTCGGTCGTGACCGCCTCGACGGTGGTCGCCTATGCCATCTACACCGTCTCCCCCGAGGTCCGGGAAAAGCTCCACACGGACTCGCTCTACTTGACCGTCCCCTTTGTCTTGTTCGGGATCTTCCGGTACCTATACTTGATTCACCAGCGAGCCGAGGGAGGAAACCCGACGCAGCTCCTGGTGGCCGATCGACCGCTGTGGATCAACATCGTCCTCTGGATCGCGACGGCCGTTTGGTTACTCTATTCTTGAGGGATTCATGAGCCGCTCAACAGTCGCCGTCGTCAAAACGCGTCCCGAGTCCGTGCTCGAGGACTACGCGACCGTCATGCGTCTCGGCGGGTACCGCGAAGCGATCGCGCGAGACGGTGAGACGCTTCTCAAGCTGAACCTGTCCTGGACGCAGTACTTCCCCGCGTGCTCGAGCGAGCCGTGGCAGGTCGAGGGCGTCGTCCGAACGCTCCTCGAAGACGGGTACCCGCGCGAGCGGATCTACCCCGTCGAGAACAAGACGGTCGTCACGAACCCGCGGAAGGGCTGCAAGAACAACCTCTGGAGCCCGATCCTCGACACCTACGGCCTGCCGTTCCTGCCGCTGCCGGAGCAGGCGTGGGAGGTCTATCGTTTCAAGTCTCCGCTCCTGAAGCTGAACCACATCTTCCCCGAGGGCATCGAGATCCCGAAGATCTACGTCGGCAAGAGCGTGATCCACCTGCCGACCGTGAAGACGCACGGGCATTCGACGACGACGGGCGCGATCAAGAACGCGTTCGGCGGGCTCCTCAAGGAAGTGCGGCACTACGCGCACAAGTACATCCACGAGGTCATGGTCGACCTTGTTCTCATGCAGAAGGAGTTGCATCCGGGGGTGTTCGCGGTGATGGATGGCACGGTCTGCGGCGACGGCGCCGGCCCGCGCACGATGTTCCCGAAGGTGAAGAACTACCTCCTCGCCAGCGCCGACAGCGTGGCGATCGACGCGATCGCGGCGAAGATGATGGGCTTCGATCCGCTGTCGATCAAATACCTCCGCATGTGCCACGAGATGGGGCTCGGCGTCGCGGACCCGCGCGAGATCGACGTCGTTGGCGAGGACGTCTCGGGCGTGAATTTCCGGTTCGAGACGAAGAAGAGCTTCGTCATCTGGGGTGACCAGATGCTGCGGCTCGGACCGCTGCAGTTCCTCGAGAAGGTCGCGCTCCACTCGCCGCTCGTCGTGTGGGCGCCGATGGCGTCGAACTTCTACCACGACATGCTCTGGTACCCGACGATCGGCAAAGCGCGCATCCGCGAGTTCGGGGAGACCGAGTGGGGCAAGCTCTTCGAGCGCTATCGGCGCGAGGGGACGATCGGGCGGCCGCCGGGCGAGATTCGCGCCGCGGCGTCGTAGACGGATCGTGCTCGATCTCTTCAAGAAGATCGTCGGCACCAAGAACGATCGCGAGCTGAAGAAGCTCTGGCCGGTCGTCGCGCAGGTGAATGCGCTCGAGCCCGAGATCGAGAAGCTCTCCGCCGACGAGCTCCGAGCGAAGACGGCCGAGTTCCGCGAGCGCCTCGCTGGCGGCGCGACGCTCGACGAGATCCTGCCGGAGGCGTTCGCGGCCGTCCGAGAGGCCTCGCGCCGCACGACCGCCATGCGCCACTTCGACGTGCAGCTCCTCGGCGGCATGGTCCTCCACAGCGGCCGCATCTCCGAGATGAAGACCGGCGAGGGGAAGACGCTCGTCGCGACGACCGCGCTGTATTTGAACGCGCTCGAAGGGAAGGGCGCGCACCTCATCACGGTCAACGACTACCTCGCGCGTCGCGACGTGCAGTGGATGGGGCCGATCTACCACGCGCTCGGCCTCGTCGGTCGCGTCGATCATCCACGACGCGAGCTACCTCTACGATCCCGACATTCCTCGACGAAGGACTACCGGTTCGTGAGCCTGCGCCCGATCGACCGGAAAGACGCCTACGGCGCGGACATCACCTACGGCACGAACAACGAGTTCGGCTTCGACTACCTCCGCGACAACATGAAGTTCTCGCTCGAGGAGTACGTCCAGCGCGAGCTCAACTACGCGATCGTCGACGAGGTCGACAACATCCTGATCGACGAGGCGCGCACGCCGCTGATCATCTCCGGTGCCGGCCGAGGACTCGACGGACAAGTACTACTCGGTGAACCGCATCATCCCGCGCCTCGGCAAGGAGTCGGACTACAGCGGTCGACGAGAAGGGCGACTACCATCGCCGAGAAGTCGCTGCGTCCTGACCGAGGATGGCGTCGCCAAGGTCGAGCGCATGCTCGGCATCTCGAACCTCTACGACCCGACCGAGATCGACATGCTTCATCACGTCGTCCAGGGCTTCGCGCGCACGTGCTCTTCAAGCGCGACGTCGACTACGTCGTGAAGGACGGCGGCGTGATCATCGTCGACGAGTTCACCGGCCGCCTGATGCCGGGCCGCCGCTGGTCCGACGGGCTTCACCAGGCGGTCGAGGCGAAAGAAGGCGTGCGCATCGAGCGCGAGAACCAGACGCTCGCGACGATCACGATCCAGAACTACTTCCGCATGTACAAGAAGCTCGCCGGCATGACGGGTACCGCGGACACCGAGGCCGTCGAGTTCAAGAAGATCTACAAGCTCGACGTCATCGTGATCCCGCCGAACCGCGACGATGGTCCGGAAGGATCACCCGGACGTCGTCTACCGAACCGAGCGCGAGAAGTTCGACGCGGTGATCGAGGAGATCGCCGACTGCGCACGAGCGCGGCCAGCCGGTGCTCGTCGGCACGATCTCCGTCGAGAAGTGCGAGCAGGCTCTCGAAGCTGCTGAAGAAGCAGGGCGTGCGGCACAACGTGCTGAACGCCGTGAACCACGAACCGAGGCCTCGATCATCGCCCAGGCGGGCCGCCACGAAGCGGTCACGATCGCCACCAACATGGCCGGCCGCGGCACCGACATCCTGCTCGGCGGCAATCCGGAGTTCCTCGCCCGCGCCGAGATGGAGAACGAGTGGATCCAGCGGGTCGCCAAGCTGCGAATCCCGAAGCCGGCCCGGCGAAGCGCTACGAGGACGCGCTGCGCGACATCCGCGAGCAGTACGAGGAGGAGGTCGAGCGGATCCGGCGCGCACTACGAGCCGCTCCTGAAGGAGCACGACGAGAAGCGGCGGGACGCAGCTCCGCCAGGAGACGGAAGCCCACCGCGACTGCTCGAGGCGTCGCCGTTCCGTGCGATCCGCGAGCGCTACGTGCGGCATGCGGAGGACGATCTCATCGCCCGCGATCGGCGACGGCCGCGCGGTGCGAGGCGTACGACCGCGTGCGCGGCGAGCTCGAGGAGACCCTGCTCGAAGCGCGGGCGGCGCCGAGGCGCTCGCGGCATTTCCGTGGCGAGCGAGGGCTCAGCAGCGCGTTCGCCGCGCTCCTCGAGGACTGGTGCCGCATGCGCGACCGGCGCAGGACCGCCGAGCATCGCCGGCGCGCGCACCGCGTTCGAACGCGCGCGCGGCGACTACGAGCGCGCCGTGCAGACGGAGTGCCGTCGCCGACGGCGCGACGGGCACGCGACGTCGCCAGGCGCCGACGCGCTACGACGACGCCGCAGGCGACCTACAAGGAGGCCGAGGCAGCGTTCCTCGAGCATCGCAAGCCGTTCGAGGAAGCGGTCGCCGCGGCGCGACGAGCACGTACGAGGACGAGCGGCAGAAGTACGCCAAGGCCGTCGAAGACGTGCGCGAGCAGATGGACCAGGCGCCGCACGAGTTCGCAGCGAAGCTACGAGGAGATGCTCGCGACAGTACAAGGAGCATCTGCGCCGGCGAGCGCGAGCAGGTGGTCGCCGCCGGCGGCCTGCACATCATCGGCACCGAGCGGCACGAGAGCCGGCGCATCGACAACCAGCTGCGCGGCCGCGCCGGCCGTCAGGGCGATCCCGGCGCGTCGCGCTTCTACCTCTCGCTCGAGGACGACCTGCTGCGCATCTTCGGCGCCGAGCGCATCCAGGGCCTCGATGGAGCGCCTCGGCATGGAGGAGGGCGAGCCGATCGAGCACCGGCTGATCACGCGCGCCATCGCCAACGCGCAGAGCAAGGTCGAAGCGCCACAACTTCGACATCCGCAAGCATCTGCTCGAGTACGACGACGTGATGAACAAGCAGCGCGAGGTCGATCTACGCGCGCCGCCGCGACATCCTCGGCGGCGAGAGGCTCGCGCGAGGACGTGCTCGAGATCGCCGAGGGTCTCGCCGACGCCTCGATCGAGCAGTTCGATCCATCGCCGAGATCGCCGCCGGCGGAATGGGACTGGAAGGCGCTCGACGAGGCGATCCTCCGGCAGTTCAACATCCGCCTCGCGCTGCACGGACGAGGAGCGCGCGGGCATGACGGCCGCCGAGCGCTCGCCGAGCTCACGTTCGACGCGTTCACAGGCGCTCTACGAGGAGAAGGAGCAGCGCTTCACGCTCGCCGATCCTGCGCCAGCTCGAGAAGATCATCATGCTGCAGACCCTCGACACGCTCTGGAAGGACCACCTCCTCAGCATGGATCATCTGAAGGAGGGCATCGGCCTTCGCGGCTACGGCCAGAACAACCCGCTGCAGGAGTACCAGCAGGAGGGGTTCGATTTCTTCGAGCAGATGATCGGGCGGTTCGAGTCCGAGGTCGTCGCAGCGGCTCGCGACCGTGCAGCTGCGGCGGCTCCGGCCGCGGCGGCATCGCCGCCGGGTGCGCCGGCGCGGTACGAAGCGAGCTTCGGTCCGCCGGCGGACGCGGCGCCCACCGCGACCGCCGCGGCGGTCGAGGCGCCGCCCCCGGCTCCGACGCCTTCGCCGGAAGCGGCGGCTCTCGTCGCTCGTCTCGAGCAGCGCCAGCGTGCCGAGCGCGAGCGCCGGCGCGTCGCCGAAGGGAACCAGATCCAGCAAGCGAAGACCGATACGGTTCGGCGCGACGCCGACAAGGTCGGCCGGAACGACCCGTGCCCCTGCGGCAGCGGCAAGAAGTACAAGAAGTGCCACGGCGCGTAGCGGCCTGACCACCGACACCGGAGGTCGCCCCGATGAAGCTCTCGATCGCCCGCACCCGCCGTGCGTGTGCCCGGCTTTCGGTTCGCCGGCGTCGCCGCCGGCCTGAAGGACGGCAAGCGGAAGGACTTGGCACTCCTCGTCTGCGACGAAGGTGCGACCGCGGCCGGCGCGTTCACCACGAACCGGTTCGCGGCGCCGCCGGTCCTGCTCGGACGGCAGCGAATCCGGGCCGGGCGCATCCGTGCCGTGCTCGTGAACACGAAGACCGCGAACGCCGGCACCGGGGCGGCGGGCCTCGTCGCGGCCGAGCGCTGCTGTCTCGAGACCGCGGAGATCCTCGAGGCCCCCGTCGGACAGATCATTCCGTGCTCGACCGGCAAGATCGGCGAGCCCCTGCCGCTCGCGAAGATGCGCGCGGGGCATACGCCTCGCCGCGAAGCGGCTCTCGTCGGACGCCTTCTGGGACGCGGCGGAGGCGATCCGGACGACCGATGCGTTCACCAAGGGGTCGGTACGCCGCGTCCGCACGCGTGCCGGCACGGTCACGGTCGCCGGCATGGCGAAGGGCGCGGGCATGATCCATCCGCAGATGGCGACGACGCTCGCGTTCGTCTTTACCGACGCCGCGATCGGCGCGGATCGGTTGCGGCGGATGCTCCGCGCCGGCCTCGCCGGGAGCTTCAACGCGATCTCGGTCGACGGCGACACGAGCACGAACGACACCGCGCTCCTTCTCGCGAGCGGCGCGAGCCAGGTCCGACTCCGGCCGGGCTCGGGCGCGGAGGCGAGCGTCGCGGAGGCGGTCGCGGAGGTGCTGTCGGACCTCGCGGAGATGATCGTCGCCGACGGCGAAGGCGCTCGGAAGCGCGTCGACGTGGTCGTCCGCGGAGCCGCGTCGGCGGCGGATGCGGAGCGTGCCGCGCGCGCCGTGGCGAACTCGCTCCTCGTCAAGTGCGCGCTCGGCGGCGAGGACCCGAACTGGGGTCGCATCGGCTGCGCGGTCGGCTACAGCGGCGCCAAGATGCGCTCGGAGCGCCTCGCGATCGCGATCGGCGGCGTTCTCGTCGCGCGCGGCGGTGCGCCGACGGACGGCAAATCCTCGGCTCGCGCTCATCGCGCGATGCGGGCGGCGGAGTTCACCGTCGAAGTCGATCTCGGCCTCGGCCGTCACGAGCGCCGCGTGCTCACCACCGATCTCGGCGTCGAGTACGTGAAGTTCAACTCCGAGTACTCGTCGTAACGGAGCGTTTCTCGCGTTTCGCGCGAAGCGCGATCGCGGTGAGAAAACCTCGCATTCTCGACGTGTGCCCGCTGGCACGTCGGATGCTCTTCGTCGTCCTCATCGCTCCATGCCGCGCGAACGCGGCGGAAAGGAAATGACGATGAAGCAGACGAAGCAGTGGCTCGCAGGCGCCCTCGCGGCGCTCGCGCTGTCGCTCGCCTTGGCGGCGCCGGTGCCGGCGGCCGAGGTGGCGACGGTGGACATCAACACGGCCAGCGAGGAGCAGCTCACCTCGCTGCCCGGGATCGGCCCGTCGAAGGCGAAGGCGATCGTCGAGTACCGCTCGGCGACGCCGTTTCGCAGCATCGAAGAGGTGATGAACGTGCGTGGCATCGGTGAGAGCACGTTCGAGAACCTCAAGGGCATGCTGACGGTCGGCGCTGCGGCGCAGGCCAAGGATTCGGTCAAGCGTTGATCCGGCGGGTCTCGCGCGGGTCGCCTCGCCCCCGATCCGCGTGAGACCTCCGGGTCTTCGACCGGAGGCGCCAGAGGGTGGCACGGAGGGCGGAGCCGCGAGGCTCCGCCCTCCGCCTTCTCGCCGTGTTGACGAGCGGGCATCCGCGTCCTTACAGTCGGAGGAGTGGCCAAGGTGAAGAATCCGACGTTGCAGGTGCTGCGCGAGATTCGCACCGAACTGCGTGGCACAAACCAGCGGATCGACGGAACGAACAACAGGTTGGACGCGACCAACGAGCGCCTCGAAGCCACGAACGAGCGCCTCGAAGCGACGCATCAGGAGGTGCGCGCACTCGCGCGCCGCCAGACCGAGTCCGAGATCCGTTTATCGACGGAGCTTACCGCGCTTGCGCGCGTGATCGGCGACGTCCGGGACCTTCTGCGCGATCGCCTCGACCTTCGCGATCGCGTCGACGATCACGAGCGCCGACTCCACTCGCTGGAAGGTCGCACCGGATGAGTCCCGAATTGATCGCGATCACGCTCCTAGGCTTGATGCTGGTGGTCGAGACCGTCGCGACCGTCCTCGGCTTGTGGGGGGATCGCGCGGGTGCTCGAACGGATCAGTGAATCGCTTGGGGAATTGCGACGAGAGGTCGCGATCGGGCTCAGCCGGCGAGCTTCGCCTTGAGGATCTCGTTCAGCGCTTTCGGTTCGCCTTGCCGCCGGTCGCTTTCATGACCCGGCCGACGAAGTAGCCGAAGAGCTTGTCCTTGCCGGCGCGGTATTCGGCGACCGCCACCAGAAGGCGGTCTTCGCGATATTTCTCCGGCCTTCATCTTTTGGGAATCGTTGGGTTTTCCCCCGCCCTGTCCTTTCCCACCGCCGCGTGGCGCCTCGCCGTCAGAGGGCGAGGCAGATGGCAAAGGGACGACGCGACGGATCAATCGAGGGGATCTCACGGCGAGGCCTGCTTCGGGGAGCACTCCTAGGGACTGCATGGATGGCGGGCGGAGCGCTCGCTCGCCCGGCACGCGCGGCTTCACGCGCATATAGGGCGGGGCAGCGAGAGACCGTGGCCGTTTTCGGCGGCGGGATCGCCGGCCTCACCGCCGCTCACGAGCTCGCCGAGCGTGGCTTCGACGTCACGGTCTACGAGCGGCGCGCGTTCGGCGGCAAGGCGCGGAGCACCGAGGTCCCGGATAGCGCGAGCGGTGGCCGCCGGCCGCTACCCGGCGAGCATGGCTTCCGGATCTTCTTCGGCTTCTACCAGAATCTGCCGGACACGATGCGGCGGATTCCCTTCGAGTCGAATCCGAATGGGGTTTTCGACAACTTCGCCGCTGCGCCGCAGACCGGTTGCTCGCGGTTGGGCAAGCGCGACCTGGTGCTTCCGTTGGGTGGGCTTGACCCTCGTCCTTACACGCCGCAGCAGGTTCATGAGCTCGTGCTCGCGTTGCTGCTCGAGAACGATCTATCGCCCGAAGGGGCCGCAGCTCTCGCCAATCGGCTCGTCGTCTACTTTTCGAGCTGCGACGCGCGACGCTTCAGCGAGTGGGAAGAGACGTCGTGGCGGGATTTCATCCGCGCGGATCGCTACGACGGCGACGTCCGGAAGATCTTCGGCGAGCTTCCGACGCACTTCCTCCAGTCGTCATACGCCGACACGACCAGCGCAAACTTCGCCGGTCGAATCATCGAGCTCATAACCTACACGCTTCTCGGCCGAGGCTCGAACGGACCCGTCGATCGGATCCTCGACCGCCCGACGAATGAAGCGTTCATCGCTCCGTGGCTCGTCGAGCTCGACCGCCTCGGCGTGAGCCTGCGCCTCGGTGCGGCGGTGGAGAGTCTCGAGATGCGCGACGGCGAAATCGCGGGGGCGACGATTCGAACCTCCGGGGGTGTCGAGAACGTCACCGCCGATTGGTGCGTCTGTGCGCTTCCCGTCGAGCGGGCGTGGCGGCTGTGGACGCCGGCGATTCTCGCCGCCGACCCTCGGCTCCAGCGCATGTCGAGCCTCGAGACGGCCTGGATGAACGGGATCCAGTTCTACCTCCGCGAGCAGACGCCGCTCGTTCGGGGGCACATGATCTACCTGGACTCGCCGTGGGCGCTGTCCTCCATCAGCCAGGCCCAGTTCTGGGCGAACGACTTCGGCAACACGTACGGCGACGGCGGCGCTCGCGACTGTCTGTCAGCGGTGATCAGCGACTGGGAAACGCCGGGCGTCCTCTACGGAAAGCCCGCGCGCGAGCTCACGCCCGAGCAAGTCGCCCACGAAGCGTGGGAGCAGATGAAGCGCCACGTGAACGATTCCGGCGATGCGGTTCTCACCGACGACCTGGTGCACTCGTGGCGCTTGGACCCCGGGCTCATCGCGCGTCCCGGCGGGTTCTACGACGAAGATCCGCTGGTTACGCCGTCGGTCGGCGCCTGGCTGAACCGCCCGGAGGCCGCGACCGCGATCCCGAATCTGATGCTCGCCGGCGACTACGTGAAGAGTGACGCGCTGATGGCGAACATGGAGACGGCGAGCCGCACCGGGCGCATGGCCGCGAACGCGATTCTCGATCACGGGGGATCGCGCGAGTCCCGAGTTGCGGTGCTCGACTCATATCAGCCGCCGGAGTGGGAACCCCTCCGCCGGATCGACGAAGCGCTCCATCGCGCGGGACGACCGAATCTCTTCGACGTGGGGGACGCCGATCTCACGCGGCTTCTTCACCTCTGATCCCCGAACGTGATCTGCTTCATCCGACAGCAAACGATGAAAGCCCGAGCACGCGAGATAGACATCGCGGGGAACCCGGTGCGTGGGATCGCGGAGGTTCCGCGTATCGTCGTGCGCGCGCTACAGATCTCGCTCTGGTCGGCGATAGCGCTTTGGAGCGTGCCGATTCTACGGCTCCGGCGGCGGAGCTGGCAGGCGGCGGCTGGGCAGGCGATCGTCACTCTCCTCCAGCGGCTTGGGGCCACGTTCATCAAGATCGGCCAGATCATGAGCTCGCGGCCGGACGTGTTCCCGGCTGATTTCCTCGCGCCCTTCATGGCGCTTCAGGATCGGGTTCCGTCGTTCCCGTTCGAAGACGTCCGGCGCGCGATCGAGGAGGACTTCGGTCGCCGCCTCGAGGAGATCTTCGCCGAGATCGACGAGGCTCCCGTCGCCGCGGCTTCGATCGCGCAGGTTCATCGCGCCGTGCTTCACGAAGCCGAGCTGCCGCCGACGCTCCCGAGCAGGGTGGTCGCGGTCAAGGTGCGCCGGCCGGAAATCGTCCGCCGCGCGCTCCTCGACGAGGCGATCCTCCGCTTCGCGGCGCGCCTCGCCTCGTTCGTGCCGACGCTATCGTTGATCTCTCCTTTCGAAGCTGCGGGCGAGTTCTGCGCTGCGGTCAACAAGCAGCTCGACTTCCGACTCGAGGCTGAGAACAACCGGCGCTTTCGTAAGAACTTCGAGCACATGCCGCTGGCAGTGTTCCCGGCGCTCGTCGACTCGCTCTGTACTGATCGAGTCCTCACCATGGAGTTCATCGACGGCGTCAAGTTCGAGAAGATCCGCGAGATCGGCAACGATCCCCGCGTGATCGCACGGAACGGCGTCGAGGCGATCTCGCGGATGATTTTCCATCACGGCTTCGTGCACGCCGATCTCCATCCCGGAAATCTCCTCACGATGCCCGGCAACCGGGTCGCATTTCTCGACCTAGGGCTCGTCGGCGAGCTCGACGGGCGCGACCGGCGCAGGCTGGCGCTCGCCATGTACTACATGCTTGCGAACAAGGGCGCTGAGGCGGCGCGCTGGTTCTACGAGGAATCCATTTCGCAGAAGGTGGTCGACTACGCCGCGTACGAGCAGGAATTCGTCGACTATGCCGCGCAGTTGAACGACCGGCCGATCGAACAGCTGCAGATCACGGCCGTCATCATCGGCCTGTACGACATTCTCCGCCGCCACCGGATCCGCCTCGAGGCGACGTTCACGGTCGCGAACGTTGCCATCATCGTGATGGAGGGAAGCGGCCGCGATCTCGACCCGCAGATCAGCATCACACGCGAGGCGCGGCCGTACCTGGAATCGGCCCTCGCGATCGCGGCCGCGAGCAGCGAAGCCGCGTCCGCGAAAGGGGTCGCCGAGCCGTCTCCCGCGTCGTTCGATCGCGGACGCTACCGCGTTCGCCGGCTGATCGGCGAAGGCGCGCGCAAGCGAGTGTACCTCGCGCGGGACACGCGGCTCGACCGCGACGTCGCGGTGGCACTCCTCCGCGCGGAGAATCTCGGCAAGGCCGATCTCGTGCGCTTCGAGGCCGAGGCGCGTGCGGTCGCGAGGCTCGCTGAACATCCACGGATCGCCCCGGTCTTCGATTACGGTGAGGAGAACGGTGTGCCCTACGTGGTGAGCCAGTACATGGCGGGCGGCACGCTCGGCGGATTGCTGCTGCGCGCGCCGGAGAATCGCTTGCCGATCGCCTCCGCACTCGTGTTCGCCGACCAGATCTGCCAGGCGCTCGCGCACGCGCATGCGCTCGGCGTCGTTCATCGTGACGTGAAGCCCGAGAACGTTTGGCTCACCGACGACGGCTTCGCGAAGCTCGGCGACTTCGGGCTCGCGACGGAGCTCGCGCGAAGCGGCGGCGAGTCAGATCGGGTGACCGTCGGCACGGCGCTCTACATGGCGCCGGAGCAGGCGCTCGGCAGGAAGCTCGATCAGCGAAGCGACCTGTATTCGCTCGGGGCCACGCTCTACGAGCTCTTGACCGGACGCCCGCCGTTCGACGGCGAGAAGGTGGCGGACGTCATCGCGCGGCACATCGGCACCGAGCCGGAAGCGCCGTCGCGGAGAAACCCGGACGTTCCTGCGGCGCTGGATGCGTTGGTCTTGAAGCTCCTCGCCAAGGCGCCCGAGCGGCGGTTCGAAAGCGCCGCAGCCGTGCGGCAGGCGCTCCGCGAGCTCTCGCCGAGTGAGACTCCTACGGCGGCGCCGCGCGAAGCGCTGGCGCCTCCGGCCAGGGAAGTCTTCGTCGGTCGAGAAGAGGAGATCGCGCGCCTCCGTAAGGGCCTCGACGAGGCGCTCGCGAGCCGCGGGCGGTTCTACGTATTGGTCGGCGAGCCCGGCATCGGCAAGACTCGCGCCGCGGAGCTCGTCGCCGGCTATGCCCGGCGGCGCGGATGTCTGGCGCTCACTGGACGCGCGGTCGAAGGGGAGGGCGCCCCCGCCTTCTGGCCTTGGGTCCAGGTGCTGCGGAGCTACGTCGAGACACGAAGTCGCGAGGAGCTCCGGGCGGAGCTAGGCGCGGGCGCACCGTATTTCGCGCAATTGGTGCCTGCGGTCGGCGAAGCCCTCGCCGACGTGGGTCCGCCGCAGGCGACGGAAGGAGAGGATTCTAGATTCCGGTTCTTCGACGCGTTCATGGCCTTCCTCAAACGCGCCGCCGCCGCGCACCCGCTCTTCATCCTGCTCGACGATCTCCACTGGGCGGACAAGCCCTCGCTGCTTTTGCTCCAGTTCGTTGCCCGCGAGATCGCGGACTCGCGGATCCTGGTCGTCGGAACTTATCGCGACGTCGACGTGCAGCACGGGCATCCGCTCGCGGATCTGCTGCCGGCGTTCCGGCGCGAGCGCGCGTTCGAGCGGATCCTGCTGCGCGGCCTTCCGGAGGACGACGTCCGGGCACTCATCGATGCGCTTGGCGGCCAGGGAGCTCCCGAATCCTTCGTGCGGGCGATCCATCGTGAAACGGAGGGCAATCCGTTCTTCGTCGAGGAGACACTTCGCCACTTGATCGAAGAAGGCGTCGTCCGCCGGGAAGGCGGTCGCTGGAAGAGCATTTCGGCGCTAGACGACATCGGCCTCCCGGAGGGCATCCGCGAGGTCATCGGGCGCCGACTCGCACGCCTGAGCGAGGAATGCCGTGCCCTTCTCTTGGCCGCGGCAGTCATCGGACGCGAATTCGATCGCGGCGTTCTCCGGAGCGTCTCCGGTCTCGAAGCCGCACGCTTCGAGGCGTTCTTAGCGGAAGCCCAGGCCGCCCGGATCGTGGAGGAAGAGCAGCGTGGGCTTCGCCACCGCTTCTCGCACGCGCTCGTTCGCGAGGCGCTCTACGCCGAGCTCAATGTCACGCAGCGCGTACACCTGCACCGCAAGATCGCAGACGCGCTCGCGGCTGCGTATGCCTCGGACATCGAGCCGCATCTCGCCGAGCTCGCGCATCATTTCTTCGAGGCGGCTCCAGGCGGTGACGTCGATCGCGCGATCGCCTTCACGATTCGCGCGGCCGAACGTGCCGCGCGCCTCTTGGCGTACGAGGAAGCCACGACCCTCTACGTCCGGGCCTTGCAGGCGCTCGACGCGAAGGGCGGCCCCGACGACGGGATGCGATGCGACCTCCTCCTCGGGCTCGGCGCTGCGCAATGGGATTCCGGCGAGTTCAAGCGATCGAAGGAGACGGTTTGCCGGGCGTTCGAGCTCGCCGAGGGTCAGGGACGTTTCGAAGCGCTCGCACGGGCAGCGCTCGCGTACTCGGGCATCGCGTTCGAGCTCACCGTCGGTCCGATCGACGACGCGATGGTGGACATCCTCGAGCGGGCGCTCGTGGCCTTGCCGCCCGACGACAGCCCGCTCCGCGCGATGCTGATGGGGCGCCTCGCGTGCGCGCTTGCATATTCCGGGCGGCCTCGCCGGATCACGCTCGCGAAGGATGCCGTGGCGATGGCGCGTCGGCTTGGAGATGAGGTCACGCTCACCAAAGTCCTCGGATATTCGCTGCCGCCGCAGTGGGCGCCCGACAATCCGGAAGAGCGCTTGCAGCTCGCCGACGAGATCATCCATCGCCTCGAAGCGATTCGTGACGCACGGCTTCTCGTCTACGCGCACATCTTCGCCGCTTGTGCCGCCTGGGAGATCGGCGATCTCGACCGCGCGGTAGCGGAGGGGGCGATCATGCAGAAGCTCGCCCACGACCTCCACCAGCCATATGCGGAATGGTTCGCGAATCTCTTTCAGACCGGCATCGCGCTCATGACGGTCGGGCAAGAGGAGGGCGACCGGCTCGTGCAGCACACGCTCGACATGGCGAGTCGAGGGGGCGAGAACCTACTCGGCATCTTCGCTTCGACGTTCCAAAAGCTCGCCTTCCTGAGAGACCAGGGCCGCCTCGATGAGGGCGGCGATTGGGCGGCGGAGCAAATCCTTCGGGCGGCGGGGTTCGCCCACGAGATGGCGAGGGCTGTGACCGCTGCGTACGCTGCCGAGTCCGGCGACCGAGAGCGCGGCCGGAGGATCCTCTCGTCGATGAGCGTGAAGGACTTCGCCGAGATCCCCCGCGATCTCATCTGGTACTCGCAGATCACGATGTGGGCAGTCGCCGCGATCGCCATCGGCGACGCAGTGCGCGCTCGACCGATCTACGAGCAGATGCTGCCGTTTGCCGATCGCCTCGCGGCCCAGGGCTATTGCCTCGGCTCGGTCGCGCACTACCTCGCGCTCCTCGCGAAGATGATGTCGCGGTCCGACGACGCGGCGAAACACTTCGAAGCCGCACTCGTGATGGAGAAGCGGGTACCGCGGTCGCTCGCGAAGACGCGCTACGAGTACGCGCGGTTCCTCGTGCAGCGCGGCGCGCCCGGAGATCGCGGCCGCGCTCGCTCGTTGCTAGAGGGCGCGATCGAAGTCGCGCAATCGATGGAGATGAAGAAGCTCGTCGCCGACGCGCTCGCAGCGAAGCTCGAGCTCGAAGGCGGCGGTGCGAGCCCGCGCTCCTCGATCGCTCTAGTCGCTTCCTCGATCGGAGAGAGATGTCCCGACTTCCGTCCGCTTTCCAGCTCGGACGGCACGGTGACGCTGCTCTTCACGGACATGGAGAACTTCACCGGCATGACGGAGCGGCTCGGCGACGAACGGGCACACGGCGTGCTCCGTGAGCATAACCGCATGATCCGCGATGCGCTCCGTGTGACCGGCGGCACGGAGGTCGAGCTCCAGGGCGACGCGTTCCTGCTCGCGTTCTCGAGCGCCCGCCGAGCGCTGGCGTGCGCAGTCAGCATCCAACAGGCGTTCGCCGCGTACAACGCGACGAGCGGGGAGCGCATTCGCGTTCGTATCGGCGTGCATACGGGAGAGGTGATCCGTGAGGCGAACGCGTTTTTCGGCCGAACGGTGAACGTCGCAGCGGCGATCGCGGCACGGGCGCGGGCAGGAGAAATCCTCATCTCACGCATCGTGCGCGACTTGACCGCGAGCGATGCCGAAGTTCCGCTCGGCGATGTCCGCGCGATCGAGCTCGCCGACATCTCCGGCACCCACGAGGTCTGCGCCGTCGGCTGGGATGGAGCGCTGCCCGAGGCCCCGATCGCAAGCGACGAGTCTACCCGGGTAGACTCGAACGTATTCCGGAGAGCGGGAGACTTCTGGACGATCGCCTACGACGGGAAGGCGTTCGCCATGCGAGACGCCAAGGGCCTGCACTACATCGCCGAGCTGCTGCGAAACCCCGGGCAGAAGCTCCCCGTTCTCGCTCTCGTACGTGGGGATTCCGACGGCGGCGCGAGCTCCGGGACGGGTGAGCTGGATCGCCGAACGCGCGCCGAATACAAGTCGCGGGTCGAGGCTCTCCGAATCGAGCTCGATGAAGCGCGCGAGCGAAACGACACCGAGCGCTCACGGCGGCTACAGGAGGAGCTCGACTTCATCGCCGAGGAGCTAGCGGCCGCGCTCGGAGGCGGCGGCCACTCCCGTCAGCGCCGTGACGAAGTCGTCCGCGCGCGAAAGGCCGTCTCCAGCCGCGTGAACGATTCGATCTCACGCATTCGGCGGGAGCACCCGACGCTCGCGAAGCACCTGACGAACGCGATCCACCTCGGCGCGCTTTGCGTCTACGAGCCGGAGAAGCCAGGCGCGTGGTGTTTCTAGTCCGATTGTCTCTCTCCCGTCGTGACCGCAGTCGAGGCGCTTTGCGCTGCGCTCAACCCTCCGGCGCGACCGTCACCGTCGTCGCGACCGAGTTCGCGATGAAGCACTCGCGATGCGATTGCTCGTGGAGCTCGATTCCGGCGTCGAACGACCACGTGTGCGCGCGGTTGTAGGCTTCGTAGGCGAAGCTCTCGAAGTCCGCCGCCACTTCACGGTCGCGCGATGCTCGGACATCTCAGCCGCCTCCCAGCTTGGTCTTCAAAATCTCGTTCAGCGCCTTCGGGTTCGCCTTGCCGCCGGTCGCTTTCATGACCTGGCCGACGAAGTAGCCGAAGAGCTTGTCCTTGCCGGCGCGGTACTCGGCGACCTTGTCGGCGTTCGCGGCGAGCACGCCGTCGATGGCGGCGGCGATCGCGCCGGTGTCCGTGACCTGCACGAGCCCGCGGTCGGCGACGATGTCCTTCGGGCTCTTGCCGGTCGTCGCCATGTCCTCGAACACCGTCTTGGCGATCTTGCCGCTGATCGTGCCGTCGTCGATCAGCGCGACGAGCTCGGCGAGCGCGGTCGGCGTCACGGGCCATTCGGTGATCCGCAGCGCCTCGTCGAGCTTCCGCTCGCGCACGATCCGGAGCACGGCGTCCATCACCCAGTTCGCGATCGTCTTCGGGCTCGCGGCGTGGGCGGCGAGCGCGGCTTCGAAGTAGTCGGCGACGTCGCGCCGCGCGGTCAGCACCTCGGCATCCGCGGTGGGGAGGCCGAGCTCGCCCTCGAACCGGCGCCGGCGCTCGCGCGGCGTCTCCGGCAGCTGGCCGCGGATCTCGTCGACGACGGCGCGGTCGACACGGAGCGGGGGCAGATCGGGCTCGGGGAAGTAGCGGTAGTCGTGCGCCTCTTCCTTCGAGCGCATCGGACGCGTGTGCTCGCGATCGGAATCCCAGAGCCGGGTCTCCTGCGTGACGCGCCCGCCTTCTTCGATGAGCGCGATCTGCCGGGCGATCTCGTGATCGATCGCCTTCTCGATCGAGCGGAACGAGTTCAGGTTCTTGATCTCGACGCGCGTGCCGAAAGCGGTCTCGCCGGCGCGGCGGACGGAGACGTTCGCGTCGCAGCGGAGGCTCCCTTCCTCCATGTTGCCGTCGCAGACCTCGAGGTACTGCAGGATCGAGCGGAGCGCGCGGAGATACGCGCCGGCCTCCGCGGCGGAGCGGAGGTCGGGCTCGCTCACGATCTCGAGGAGCGGCACGCCCGCGCGGTTCAGATCGACCAGGCTCGCCGACCGTCGGCATCGTGGATGCTCTTGCCGGCGTCCTCTTCCATGTGGATGCGCGTGAGGCGCGCGCGCTTCTCGACGCCGCCTTCCGCGAACTCGACCTCGCCGCCGATGCAGAGCGGCGAGTCGTACATGCTGATCTGGTAGCCTTTCGGCAGATCCGGGTAGAAATAGTTCTTCCGCGCCCACTCCGCGCTCGCTGCGATCTCGCACCCGGCACGCGAGGCCGGCGCGGACGGCGAGCTCGACCGCGCGCCGGTTCAGCACGGGAAGGACGCCCGGGAAGCCCATGCAGACCGGACACGTGTGCGCGTTCGGCGCGGCGCCGAACCCGGTCGAGCAGCCGCAGAAGAGCTTCGACTCGGTGAGGAGCTGCGCGTGGACCTCGAGGCCGATGACGGCTTCCCAGCTCATCGCGCGCGCTCCGCCGCGAAGCCGACGCGAAGGAGCTCCTCCTCGCCGAAGGACCGGCCGATCAGTTGGAGACCGATCGGGAGCCCGCGGCGGTCGGCTCCGCAAGGAATCGAGAGCCCGGGGAGGCCGGCGAGATTCACGGACAACGTGAGCACGTCCGTCAGATACATCATGAGCGGATCGCCCATCTTCTCGCCGAGCGGAAACGCGGGCGTCGGCGCCGTCGCCGCGGCGATCACGTCGCAGGAGTCAAACGCCTGCTCGAAGTCGCGCCGGATGAGCGTGCGAACCCGCTGCGCGCGGCCGTAGTAGGCGTCGTAATATCCGGCGGAGAGCGCGTAGGTACCGAGCATGATGCGGCGCTTCACCTCGGCGCCGAAGCCCTCGTCGCGCGAGCGCCGATACACGTCGCGGAGGCTCGCGGCGTCTTTCGTCCGGTGACCGAAACGGATGCCGTCGTACCGCGCGAGGTTCGAGCTCGCCTCCGCTGTGGCGATCAAATAGTACGTCGCGAGCGCGTAGGCGGAGTGGGGCAGGGAGATCGGCACCGCGACCGCCCCGAGCCCCTCGAGCGCGCGGATCGCGCCGCGCACCGCCGCCTCGACGTCGGCGTCCATGCCCTCGACGAAGTATTCGCGGGGCACGCCGACGCGAAGCCCGCGCACGTCGCCGTCCAGGCGCTCGGTGTATCGTGGCACGGGGCGGTCGGCGGAGGTCGAATCGCGCGGATCGAAGCCGGCGATCGTCTCGAGGAGGAGCGCCGCGTCGCGCACGTCCGCGCGCGAACGGACCGACCTGATCGAGCGACGACGCGTAGGCGACGACGCCGTAAGCGACTGACGCGCCCGTAGGTCGGCTTCAGGCCGACGACGCCGCAGAACGCGGCGGGTAGCCGGATCGAGCCGCCCGTGTCCGTGCCGAGCGCGCCGAAGCACTGTCCGGCCGCGACGGTGGCGGCCGAGCCGCCGGAGGATCCGCCGGGCACGCGCGACGGATCGCGCGGGTTCCGCGTCGGCCCGAAGGCGGAGTTCTCGGTCGACGAGCCCATCGCGAACTCGTCGAGGTTCGTCTTACCGACGAAGACCGCGCCCGCGGCACGGAGGAGCGCGACTGCGGTGCCGTCGAACGAGGGCACGAAGCTCTCGAGGATCCGCGACGCCGCGGTCGTTCGCACGCCGCGTGTGAGGAACACGTCCTTCAGCGCGAGCGGGACGCCGTCGAGCAAAGAGAGCGGCGAGCCGGTGGCGTGCCGCGCATCCGATTCCGCGGCTTGCGCGAGCGCCTCTTCACGCGTCACCGTGAGGAACGCGGAGCCGTCGGCTCCGTCGCGTCGATGCGAGCGAGGCACTCGCGTGTGAGATGCGTCGACGAGATCTCCCGGCGCCGGAGGAGCTCCGCGGCGCCGGCGAGTGTGGCGGGCGTGCTCACTCGATGATCTTCGGGACGCGGAGGAAGCCGCCCGAACGATCGGGCGCATTCGCGAGGAGCGCGTCCACGTCGGGCCCGTTCGTCACGCGGTCGTCGCGGAAGCGAGGCGCGTCGTCGAGCGCATGTCGCGTCGGCGGCACGCCGTCCAGGTCGAGCGCCGCGAGCTGGTCCACGTAGTCGAGGATCGCCGAAAGCTGCTTCGCGAAGAGGGTCTCCTCGTCCGCCGTGAGCTCCAATCGCGCGAGCTCGGCGATGTGCCGGACTTGCTCGAGCGAGATCTTCATCCGCACGAAGTAACACAGGGCGTGGGGAGCGACAATTGAGCCTCCCGGCCGGCCAGGAGTCCGTCCGGGGACCCCGGACCGAGCATGCGAGTCGAGCGCCAAGCAGCGCAAGGAAGAGCCCCGAGCGATAGCCGCTGCGCTATCTCGAGGGGCGATGACGCCGCGATGCGCCGGCGATCGGCTCGCAGGCGACGGCAGCCGGGTCCTCGGACGGGCTCCTAGATTGCGTGGTGGGGAGGGGGTCACGTACCTTGGGAGATCGGGACGCGAATGACCGATCTCGTCAAGCTCATCGACAACGTCGAGCGTGTGATCAAGGGCAAGCACGACGCCGTCCGTTTGGCGGTCGTCTGCCTCCTCGCGCGTGGCCACCTGTTGATCGAGGATGTCCCGGGCGTCGGCAAGACGACGCTCGCCTCGGCCCTCGCCCGGTCGATCGGCGCGACCTTCCAGCGGATCCAATTCACGAGCGATCTCCTGCCGTCCGACCTCCTGGGCGTGACGATCTCCGAGCGCGACAGCCAACAGTTCGTGTTCAAGGAAGGGCCGATCTTCCATCAGCTCGTGCTCGCCGACGAGATCAACCGGACGACGCCGCGAACGCAGAGCGCGCTCCTCGAAGCGATGAACGAAGGCCAGGTGAGCGTCGATCATCACACCTACGCGCTGCCTCGTCCGTTCATGGTGCTCGCGACGCAGAACCCCAAGGAATACCACGGCACGTTCCCGCTGCCGGAGTCGCAGCTCGACCGCTTCCTCATCCGAATCGCGATCGGCTATCCCGACGCCGCGGCGGAGCGGCACATCGTCACCTCGCGTACGCGGCCGGAGGATCTCTCGCCCGTGATCGATGCGAACGAGCTCTCCGCGGCGCAAGACGCGGTCGAGAGGGTGCGCGTGGATCCGTCGCTCGTCGACTACGTGCTCGAGATCGTGGGCGCGACCCGGCGGTCGCCCGCGGTGGTCGTCGGTGCGAGCCCGCGCGCCGCACAGGCGCTCTACCGGGCGGCGCAGGCGCTCGCTCTCCTCGAAGGGCTCGACTACGTGCTGCCGCGGCACGTGAAGACACTCGCGGTCCCGGTGCTCGCCCATCGACTGCAGCTCGAGGGCGGCGTCGAGGGCAATCTCGCGCGCGAGGAAGGCGTGATGTCCGCGGTCCTCGAGACGATCCGGGTTCCCCTGTGAGACGCGCTCTCGCCGCGCTCCGCGCATCTGCGCGCCGGCGAGAGTCGTGGACGGAGTGGATCTACCCGTACCGCCGGCTCCGCTTCACGCGCGACGGCTGGTTCTTCCTCCTCGTCACGATGGCGATCGGCCTCGCCGCGCTGAACACCGGGCACAATCTCTTCTACCTCGTGTTCGCCATGCTCGTGTCGCTGATCGTCGTCTCCGGGCTGCTCTCGGAGCGGGCGATCCGCGGCCTTCGCGTCGAGCGCCGGTTGCCGCGCGAGGTATTCGCGCGGACGCCCGCGGTCGTCGAGCTCCTCGTCCGCAACGCGAGCCCGCGGCGGACCTCCTACGCGGTCGAGATCCTCGACGGCCTCGAGGGTGAGGACCGCCGGGTCATCGGGCGGATCTCGCGGCTCGAGCCGGGCGCGGAGCGCCACTTCCACGGGCTTTGGACGTTCCCGCGACGCGGCCGGCGTGGGTTCCGCTCGATCCACGTCGTCACGCGCTTTCCGTTTGGTCTCTTCGCGAAGACGCGCATCCTCCCCATCGCGGACTCGGTGGTCGTCTTCCCGACCGTCGAGGGCGAAGCCGCGCGCGGTGTCTCGCTCGACCCGACCTCGCGCGCAATGCGGAAGCATCGGCTCGGGGAGGAGACGTTCGCGGTTCGGCCGATGCTCGTCGAGGACGATCACCGCATGATCCACTGGAGGAGCTCGGCGCGGGTCGGTGAGCTTCTCGTTCGCGAGCCGGGCCGGAGCGGCGATCACCCCGTCGCGATCTTCCTCGACGATCGGGTGTCGGCCGGCGAGGCGTTCGAGCGCTCGATCGAGCGGACGGCTTCTCTTCTCTGGCGAGGAGTTCAGGAAGGGCGCGTCGTGCACCTCTTCACGCACGATGCCGCGTTTCCGGGGCTCGGGCGCGATTCGCTGCGCGTCGCCTTCGGGTTCCTCGCGGAGCTCGCGGCGGCGCGCGACCTGCGCGGCGGTGAGGGGCTCGCGCGCTGGCAGGCGGAGCTCGCGCGCGGCGTCGGCGGGATCCTCATCACGGCGGGTACGGCGCCGAGCGCCGACGGCGCCACCGTCCTCCACGTCGCATGACGTTCGAGCGCCAATTCCTGCTCGCGAGCCATGCACTCGCTCTGATCGGCGTCGTCGCTCTCGCCCTCACGAACGAGGTCGGCATCGCCTACGTGATCTTCGCGCTCGTCGCGCTCGCGTGGAGCCTCTGGCGCGCTCACGGCGGGGCGGGGCTCGACCTCGACTCGCGCATCGTGAACGCCGCGTCGATCGCGCTCCTCGTCACGTTGATCGTGCGCGTGGCGAACGAGTCGCTTCCTCCGCTCCAGGGCATATCGGAGTTCTTGCTCGTCCTCCTCGCCCTGAAGGCGCTCGGGCCGAAGGGCGAGCGCGACTGGCTGCAGCTCTACGTGCTCGCGTTCTTCGATGTCGTCGCGGCGTCCGCGCTCACGGTCGAGCTCGCGTTCGCGGTCGTGTTCCTGAGCTTCCTGCTCCTCGCACCGTGGGTGATGACGCTGTTCCATCTCCGGAAGACGGCGATCGCCGCCGGCGACGAACGGAGGCTCTCCGAGGAAGCGTTCGTCGACGCATCGCTCTTCCGCGGCATCGTCGGCGTCACGCTCATCCTCTTCGTTTCGACGCTCACGGTCTTCGTCTTCTTCCCGCGGATGGGCGCGGGCCTCTTCGCGAACCCTCTCGGCCGCTCGTCCGGCCTTTCCGGCTTCTCGGATCAGGTGGATCTCGGCGACGTCGCGAGCCTGCAGCTAGACGAGACGGTCGCCATGCGGGTCTCGGTCGACAAGCCGGATGCGCTCCTCGAGAAGCCGCGCTACTGGCGCGGCGCGATTCTCGACAAGTTCGACGGGCGCCAATGGTCGCGCTCGCCGCAGCGCTATCGATCGCTCGACCGCGTCTTCCCGATGGGCTTCGCGACCGGTGAGCGGGCGAGGGAGAGGATCAAGATCCGCGAGGAAGTGATCCTCGAGCCGATGGAGATCCCGGCGATCGTCGTCCTCGGCCGGCCGCTCGAGATCCGCGGCCGCTTCCGGGATTCTAATGGACGATCTCGGGAATCTGCGCGGCGCGTTTCCGCCGGCGCGGATCCGCTACGAGGTGATCGCCGCGCTCGATTCCGAGCGCTCGCAACCCACCTCGGAGACTCTCGAGCTCCCGGACGTCGATCCGCGGATCCCCGCGCTCGCGGAGGAGCGGACGGCCGACGCGCGAGACGACGGCGAGCGCGCTCGCGCACTGCTCGACGTCTTCCGGAGCGGCTTCCGCTATTCTCTCGAGCCGGGCGACGTCGGCGATCAGGATCCGCTCGCACGATTCCTCTTCGAGACGCGGCTCGGCCATTGCGAATATTTCGCCTCGTCGCTCGCCGTGCTGCTCCGCGCCGCCGGCGTGCCGTCGCGCATCGTCAACGGCTATCGCGGTGGCGAGTGGAACGAGTACGGCAAGTACTTCCTCGTCCGACAGAGCGATGCCCACAGTTGGGTCGAGGCGTGGATCGACGACGAGTGGCAGCTCCTCGATCCGACGCCCGCCGGGGCGGGCTCCCATCACGATCGACGAACCTCTCCGCGTGGATCGATGCGGCGCGAATGCGCTGGTATCGCTACGTGGTGAACTACGGCGCCGGGGACCAGATCGAAATGGCGTTCGCCATGCGGGACGGCTCGCGGCGCGTGTGGCAAAACCTCCGGAGCGTCTCGTTCGCCGATCTCGCACGCCGGCTGCGCGAGCGGGCGGCGGAGGGCGCTGATCGCTGGGGGCTCGCGGCGCTCGTGCTCCTCGTCGCGCTGCCGCTCGTGCTCATGCGCTGGCGGCGCTCGCGAACGCGGACGGCGGTCAGCCCGGTCCATCCGGGAAGCGCCGAGTATCAGCGCCTCCTCAAGCTTCTCCGGAAGCGCGGCCTCGAGAAGCACGAGGCCGACACCCCGGACGATTTCCTGATCCGAATCGCGCCGAAGCTCGGCTCGACTGCGCGGCCGATCGGCGAGCTCACCGCGCTCTACCAGGCGGTGCGATTCTCGGGCCGTCCGGAGGCCGAGCGGTCGATCGCGGAGATGAACCGCCTGCTCGACGAGCTCCCGCCCGGAGCCGCCGGCTCCTGAGCACGGCTTCCGCGAGTGCCGGGGCTTGAGAGGGCGCCCGGCTCCTGCTTTGTCTTCGAATCCGATGACGATGGCGCGGCGCGATCGCGGACGGCGTGGCGAAGATGTCGCCGAGGCCTATCTCCGGGCGCGCCGCTACGCGATCCTCGCGCGCAACTGGCGGACGCGGGCAGGGGAGATCGATCTCGTCGCGAGCCGTGACGGAGTCGTCGTCTTCGTCGAGGTCCGGGGCCGGGAAGGCGTGCAGTTCGGCACGCCGTTCGAATCCGTCGACGCGCGGAAGCGCGCGCGCCTGGGTCGCGCAGCGGCCGCATTTCTGCAAAGTCGTCGCCTCGAGGATCGCGTCGCGCGATTCGACGTGATCGGCGTCGACTGGGGCGGGGCAGAGCCGCAGGTCGAGCACCTCGAAGGTGCGTTCGACGTGGGAGATTGAGAAGGAATGCTCGACATTCGAAAGATCCGCGAGAATCCCGAGGCCGTTCGGGCGGAGCTCGCGAAGGTGGGATACGGGAGCGCGGAGCTCGATGCGCTGCTCGCCGCGGACGAGCGCCGGCGAAAGCTCCTTCACGAGGTCGAGCGCCTGCGCGCCGAGCGCACGAAGGGCTCGAAGGAGATCGGGCGCATCGCGGATCCCGCCGAGCGAACCCGCGCCGTCGAGGCGATGAAGGGCACGGGCGAGGAGCTCGCGCGCGCCGAGCGCGAGCTCGCCGTCGCCGAGAGCGAGCTCGAAGTGCGCATGCTCGAGGTGCCGAACCTGCCGCATCCGGCGGTGCCGGTCGGCGCGGACGAGCGCGAGAATCGCATTGTCCGGACCGTCGGCGAGCCGGCGAAGCTCGACTTCGAGCCGAAGCCGCACTGGGAGCTCGGCCCCGCGCTCGGCATCATCGACTTCGAGCGGGGGACGAAGGTCTCGGGCTCGCGCTTCTACGTGCTCCGCGGTGCGGGCGCGCGGCTGCAGCGCGCGCTGATTACGTGGATGATCGACCTCCATGTGCGCGAGCACGGCTACGAGGAGGTTTATCCGCCGGCGATGGTGCGGCGCGAATGCCTCGTCGGCACCGGCAACCTGCCGAAGTTCGGCGACAACCTCTACCGCGATGCCGAGGAAGACCTCTGGTTCGTGCCGACCGCGGAGGTGTCCGTCACGAATCTCTACCGCGAGGAGATCCTCGACGGCGCGAAGCTGCCGATCCGTCACGTCGCGTATAGTCCCTGCTTTCGAAGAGAAAAAATGAGTGCCGGGCGCGACGTCAGGGGCATCAAGCGCGGGCACCAGTTCGACAAGGTCGAGATGGTGAAGTTCGTCCACCCCGACGAATCGGATCGGGAGCTCGAGAGCCTGCTCGCCGACGCCGAAGACGTGTGCCGACGTCTCGGCCTCGTCTGGCGGGTCGTCGAGATGTGCACGGGCGATCTCTCGTTCACCGCCGCACGGAAGTTCGACGTGGAGATCTGGGCGCCCGGATGCGGCGAGTGGCTCGAAGTGAGCTCGTGCTCGAGCTTCCGTGACTTCCAGGCGCGGCGCGCGAGCATTCGCTTCCGTCCGGCCGGCGGCGGCAAGCCGGAGCTCGTGCACACCTTGAACGGCAGCGGTCTCGCTCTGCCGCGGGTGATGATCGGCGTGCTCGAAACGTTCCAGCGCGCCGACGGCGCCGTCGTGCTGCCTGAAGTTCTCCGCCCGTATCTCGGCGGCGAGGACACGATCCGCGCCTGAGCGCGCCCGCGCCCGGTTGCGAACCGTTCGCACCGTCTCTAAAGTGACGGCGACGGTCGGAGCCTAACGAGCTCCTTTGCGTCGCGCTCCCGCAATGGGGCGGGACGACGGCGGACCGGGCCTCGGGCCGACAATCGGCGGTCGGTTCCTGGCTGGCAGGTGCCCTCGGACACCTGCGAAATGGGCGCGCCGAGAAAGGAGGTGGTCCAGCCATGATGAATTCCCCAGTGGTGACGCGTGAGGTGGTGGGTCCCTAAGCTGGACCATCCGTAACCTGAGATTTGAAACTCGGGTGGAAGGCTTGGAGTGACCTCCAGGCACCACCGTACCCGACGGCTCCCGTGGCGCACGCGGGACGAGACGATCGCGTGTGAGTCACCCCACGGGCCGCACCCGGCGAAAAGTCGGGGGCGTGAAGAGGCCGTCGGGTTTTTTTATCCGAGCGGCTGCTTCTCGAGTGGCACCCCGATCTCGAGCCCGTTCAGCCACTCCCACAGCGCCCCGAGGTCGACCGCGGTGAGCGAGACGGTGAGCAGAAACACGAACGCCGCGTAGAGCGCGAACGCCGGCTCCTGCCAGAGACGCTCCGGCTCTTTGACGATGCTGTCCTCGCGAAACGAGAGGTGAAAGAACCACGCGAGGAACACGATCAGGAATGGCACGGAGAGGAAGAGATCGTACTGGTGATAGCGAGCGAGCAGCACTCCGTACGAGAACGTGGCGAGGCAGGCATAGGAGATCATCGCGACGAGTAGCCGCTCCTCCGTTTTGGCAACGGCAAAGCCGAAGGCAACGCCAAAATGCGCGATATGCTCGGCGGCAAGGGCGCGGGCTTCATGAAATGACTCGGATCGGTGTTCCGGTTCCGCCTGGCTTTACCATCAGCACCGAGATCTGCAGTTATTATTACTTTCATGAGCGCCGTACCCGCGAAACTAAAAGCCCAAGTCATCAGGGCGTTGGAGAATGGAAAAAATTCTCGGCCGAAGCTTCGGCAATGCCGATAATCCCCTATTGGTTTCAGTTCGATCGGGAGCCCGCGAATCGATGCCGGGAATGATGGATACGGTCTTAAATCTTGGCCTCAACGACCAAACGGTTGAAGGATTGATTCGGCGCACGAACAATCCGCGATTCGCTTATGATTCTTACCGTCGCTTCGTTCAGATGTATGCCGACGTAGTGCTCGGAATTAAACCCAAGGATAAATCGCAGCGATCCACTTCGAATCGATTCTCGAGCGGAAGAAGCAAGCGGTCGGCTCCCATATCGATACGGAACTCAGTGCCAAGGATCTTCAAGCACTCGTCCCGGAGTACAAGAGCGAAATTAAAATCACGACCGGTAAAAACTTTCCCGAAGATCCCGTTGAGCAATTATGGGGCGCCATTGGCGCGGTGTTCGGTTCGTGGAATAATGATCGCGCAATCGCTTATCGGGAACTCTATAAAATCCCCCACGAGTGGGGCACGGCGGTAAACGTTCAAGCGATGGTATTCGGCAATTTGGGCGAAAACTGCGCGACCGGCGTCGCTTTTACGCGCGACCCGCCAGCGGCGAGAAACGTTTCTATGGTGAGTTCTTGTCAACGCCCAAGGCGAGGATGTGGTCGCCGGTATTCGCACGCCAAAGCCCATTGCCGAACTCAGCAACATTGCCCAAAGCCGCCGCGCGATCTCAGGCGCGTCTCCAAGCTGCTCGAACGGCACTACCTGAAATGCAGGACATCGAGTTCACGATCGAGGAAGGCAACTCTGGATGCTGCAGACTCGCACCGGTAAACGCACTGGCTTTGCGGCCGTGCGAATCGCCGTCGACATGGTTGGCGAAAGATTATCGATAAGCGCGAAGCATTGAAACGTATCGAGCCGGATCAGCTGAACCAACTGCTCCGGCCGATTTTCGACCAGCGACAAAAAGAATTGGCGCACAAAGAAGGACGTCTGCTGCGAAAGGACTACCCGCGGGGCCAGGGGCGGCCACGGGTCGCGTTGTGTTTCATGCCGAAGACGCCGTTGAGTGGAACAAACGGGGCGAGCGGATGGTCTTGTGCCGCATTGAAACCAGTCCGACGACATTCGTGGTATGGACGCCGCCCAAGGCATTTTAACCGCTCGAGGCGGCATGACCTCTCATGCCGCACTGGTTGCGCGTCAAATGGGCAAAGTTTGCGTCGCAGGTTGCGAAGCCTCACATCGATTATGCGGCGCGCACGCTGCGCGTCGATCATGCCGAACTCAAAGAGGGCGATTGGATTTCCCTCGACGGCAGCACCGGCGAGGTGATCAAGGGCGAGATTCCGACCTTGCCCTCGGAAGTTTTACAGGTGTTGGTATCCCAGATCCATGGATCACAACCAATCGCGGGTTTACCGACAATTTGCCAAGCTGATGCGCTGGGCTGATGAAGTGCGTGTGCTGGGAGTGCGCACCAACGCCGATCAACCCGATCAAGCACCGATCGCCAAGGCTTTTGGCAGCGAGGGTATCGGTTTTTGCCGCACTGAACATATGTTTTTTCAAGGGGATCGGATTCAGGCTGTGCGTGAAATGATTCTTGCCGAGGATGAAGCCGGCCGCCGGCGTGCGTTGGCCAAGCTTTTACCGATGCAGAAGGAAGATTTCAAGGGCATTCTCGAGATTATGGGCGGATTACCCGTGACCATTCGCACCCTTGATCCGCCCTTCATGAGTTTCTGCCGAAAAATGATGAGGAAATCATCGAACTCGCGGAAGTCATGGGTGTACCGCTCGAAATCTTGCGGAATAAAGTCAATGTCTTGCAAGAATTTAACCCTATGTGGGCCATCGCGGGTGCCGCCTGGGAATCTCGTATCCGGAAATTACCGAGATGCAGGCACAAGCGATCTTCGAAGCCGCGTGCGAATTGCGGCGCGAGGGGAAAAATCCATTTCCCGAAGTCATGATTCCGCTTGTCGGTTCGCGCCTAGAACTGCGCGAGCAAAAGGCGATCGTCGAACGAATTGCTCGCGAAACTCAAAAATCCTTTGGTGTCAAAGTGCGTTATTCGATCGGCACGATGATCGAGCTGCCGCGGGCCTGTATGGTGGCCGATGAAATCGCCGAGGAAGCAGAGTTCTTTTCCTTCGGTACCAACGACTTGACGCAAACTTGCCTTGGTTTGTCCCGCGACGACGCAGGCAAGTTTCTCCCCAGCTACGTTGTTCAAGGGTTAATTCCTGCGGATCCCTTCGTCAGCATCGATGAGGATGGTGTCGGAGCGCTCATGCGAATCGCGGTTGCCAAAGGTCGTAAGAAACGCAAACAGCTCGAAATGGGTATTTGCGGTGAGCATGGCGGCGATCCCAATCCGTCGCTTTTTGCCATAAAATCGGACTCGATTATGTGAGCTGCTCGCCCTATCGAGTTCCCATCGCCAAGCTCGCTGCAGCCCGAGCCGCTTTAGCGAAAAACCTCTGAAAATAACGATCTAATTTCAGCAGCAATCATACCGTCGCAACTAATATTGTATCGGTCAGTTTGTGGACATTTTGTTGACAGTCACTTGGGGATCGACGATAATTTGTTACCTTTTGTTATTTGCCTATGGAACCGAGATTTGCTGAACTTCTTAGTTCGGGGGGGGATCGTCACCCGCGAACAACTTATGAAGCGCAAAAAAGCGAACGTGAAAATGGCTCCAGCGTCCCGAAAGAGATTGTTCGGTTAGGTTTCACCAATGAAGAGACATTAACCAACTTCCTAGCCAAACAGTTCGGTATCGAAACTATCGAGCTTGTTCCTGGCGATATTGAGGAGGCAGTTTTTAGCTTAGTCCCGCCGCAAATTGTTCAAAAGCACCAAGTCATTCCTTACAAACTCCTCGGCTCAACTTTGACCGTTGCGATGGCCGATCCAACTGATTTGGTGGCGGTCAATGAAGTCAAGTTCGTCACGGGTTATGGCGTGCGTATCGTTCTTAGCACGCCGGCTGGTATCAAAAAGACGCTTGAACACCGCTTCGGTGGGGTCAGTTACGATGACGTTTTAAAGAAATTTGGCGATGGCGAGATGGAGGTCGTCCAAGGAAACGACGACGTCGACCTCCAAGAGTTGCAGCGGGCCACCATGGACGCACCCGTGGTGACTTTGGTCAACGCTATCTTGGCGGACGCCGCCAAGCGCCGCTGTAGCGATATTCATATCGAACCTTATGAGAAAGTATTTCGCGTGCGATTCCGCATTGATGGCGTGCTCCAAGAGATCATGAGCCCGCCATTGCGTTTAAAGAACGCGTTAGTGTCCCGGTTAAAGGTCATGGCCAGTCTTGATATTGCAGAGCGACGACTTACCCAAGATGGCCGCATCAAACTTAAGATGGGCACCGGCGGCGAATTGGATGTTCGCGTTTCGGTGCTGCCGACTCTTTTCGGCGAAAAAGTCGTGATGCGATTGTTGGACAAGTCCAATCTGCAACTGGATATGTCGAAACTTGGCTTCGATCCGCAAAATCTGAAAGATTTTCAGGACGCGATTCATGAGCCTTACGGCATGATTCTTATTACCGGGCCCACAGGCAGCGGCAAATCGACCACGCTCTATTCTGCCCTATCCGAGCTCAACAAGCCAGATGTGAATATTTCCACGGCGGAAGATCCGGTGGAATACAATCTGGTGGGTATCAATCAGGTTCAGGTGCGAGAACAGATAGGGCTTAACTTTGCTGCAGCTTGCGATCTTTCTTGCGCCAGGACCCAGACATCATCATGGTCGGCGAAGTCCGCGATTTAGAAACCGCGCAGATCGCGATTAAGGCATCGCTAACTGGCCATCTGGTGCTTAGCACCTTGCATACGAATGACTGCCCAGCGACCGTCGATCGTTTGATCAATATGGGCGTGGAGACGTTTCTCCTGACGTCCTCGATCAATCTAATCCTCGCTCAGCGATTGGTCAGAAAAATCTGCGATAAGTGCAAAGAGCCCATCAATATTAAACCGGAAGTATTGATCAACCTAGGCGTGGATACGGCAGATATAGTGCTGGATTTGCGACATTTCACGGCCGCGGCTGTAATAATTGTGGTGGCACCGGTTACCGCGGCCGACTGGCGATCTACGAAGTTATGGTTATGCACGAAGCCTATTAAGGAACTGATTCTCAAAGGCGCCTCGGCGATGGAGTTCAACGCGAAGCGGTCAAGCTTGGCATGAGCACGCTACGGATGAGCGCCTTGCAAAAAGTGCGCGATGGCATGACCACCGTCGATGAAACGATCCGGGTTACCGATACGGATAAAGGATTTGGTTCGGTGTTTTCGTTTGGATTTTAATCGTAATTGTGGACGTTATTCGTTGGATCGTGACCTTAAATGCTCAAAGACTCTTTGACTTAGATAACATTCGGCAGAGACGACCATGGCTATATTTGTTTGGGAAGGCAGACCGCACAAGGACGGCTGATCAAAGGCGACAACCTAGAGGCGCCAAGTCTAGAAGCGGCGCTCACGCGTTTGCGGACAAAGGATACGCCCGATCGCAAATCGGGTTAGGGAAAAAGGCAAAGGGTTTGATAAAGAGATATGATTCCCGGTTTCGGCGACAAGGTTACGACCAAAGATCTTTCATTGTCGACCCGCCAATTGGCGACGATGATCGACGCCGGTCTGCCGATCGTTCAATGTCTGGATATCCTCGCCGAGCAAACCGAAAACAAATTGATTGCAAAACCCTGGGAGCTGTCCATCAGGATGTCGAAGGCGGTTCCACTCTGGCGGCTGCCCTGCGCAAACACCCAAAAATCTTCGACGAATTGTATGTGAACA